>NZ_AZAC01000022.1 GCF_000931935.2 Dethiosulfatarculus sandiegensis | reverse complement strand
CCGTCGAAATGGCGCCGGCCCTTTTTGATCAACTGAGGTTCGAAGCTGCCGTCGCGGTCGCGGGGGACTGACAACTCTATTTCGCCACCGCTTGACTTCACCCGCTTTTTGCCGTGGCCGTTTCGGGTGTTGCCGCTTTTGGCTTCCGGCTTCTTACCTTTCTCGCACCCCAGGTGGTGCGTAAGCTCCGCTCCAAGCGCCTTCTCAACCAGGGCCTTCTTCAGCTCTTGGAATATTCCGTTCTCTCCCAACAGGTCTTCGGGCTTCTCATAGCCCTTGAGCAACTCATCAAGCAACTCGTCCTTGGCAGCCATTGTGTGTACTCCTCCGATGAAGGGGTGATTATCTCACAATTGGCTCTATACACGAAATTCCTGACACTCCTCAGTTTTGACAAATGATGAACCGCCCTGGGTTTACCGGAGACCTCAGAGTTTGAGAGAATGAGGTCATGGAACAAGGTAAGCGATATTCGAAAGAGGTAAAGGAGCGGGCGGTTCGTCTTGTGCTTGAGCATCAGGAGGAATACAGCTCTCAGTGGTCTGCCATCAGTTCGATAGCCCCCAAGATAGGCTGCACCTGTGAGACCTTGCGGCGCTGGGTGAGGCAGACCGAGCGGGACCAGGGGAGCCGTGAGGGCCGGACCACATCGGAGAAGCAGCGGATCAAAGATTTGGAGCGGGAGAATCGCGAGCTTAAAAGGGCCAATGAGATTCTTAGAAAAGCGTCGGCTTTTTTCGCCCAGGCGGAGCTCGACCGCATACCGAGGTGATGGTGCGGTTTATTGACGAGCATCGTCATATCTGCGGGGTCGAGCCGATCTGCGCTTTATTGCCGATCGCCCCGTCGACTTACTATGAGCACAAGGCCCGTGAGGCTGATCCCGGCCGTTTGCCGCCCCGCGCCAAGCGGGACTCTTATTTACGGGTGGAGATCCGCCGGGTGTGGGATGAAAACTTCTGTGTTTATGGTGCTCGCAAGGTGTGGCGGCAACTGATCCGGGAAGGCATAGAGGCGGCCCGCTGCACGGTGGAGCGTCTGATGCGTGATATGGGCCTGTCTGGGGCCATCAGGGGCAAGAAGTTCAAGACCACCACCTCCGGTGATGAAGCTTCGCGGCCTGCCGATCTGGTCAAGCGCAACTTTACAGCCAGCCGTCCCAACGAGCTGTGGATTGCTGACCTGACCTATGTTTCGACCTGGCGCGGATTTGCCTATGTAGCCTTTGTGATCGACGTATTCGCCCGCATGATAGTAGGCTGGTGGCTGTCCGGCTCCCTGAAGACCGATCTGCCCCTGGCGGCTTTGGAACAGGCTATTCACACCCGGCAGGACACTGGCCCTCTGGTGCATCACTCGGATCACGGCTCCCAATACCTTTCCATCCGCTACACCGAACGCCTAGTTGATGCTGGCATTGAGCCAAGCGCGGGAAGCGTGGGTGACTCCTATGACAATGCTATGGCCGAACCGATTATCGGATTGTACAAAACTGAGGTTATCAAAAAGCAAGGCCCCTGGAAAAACCATCAGGCCGTGGAATTCGCAACTTTGGCCTGGGTGGACTGGTTCAATAACCGAAGGCTCCTGGAGCCAATCGGAAATATTCCACCGGTCGAAATGGAGCAGGTGTATCATCAAAAGCAAAAACCTCAGGCTAAAGCAGCCTGACTCACACAAAACGCTCTCCGGAAATACCGGGGAGGTTCAAAACCTCTATCCATTTCAGTCATTTCTTTGCTTCTGGAGTCATAATCCATCCTTTCTACCACATTGAAAGGATGTCTACGAATCACACAGAAAATTGTTACCGGATGATATTTCAGAAGTTTAGCTTCTTTTTATTTCACCTGAAAACAACCTCAGATTTAGGAACGGCGTAGTACGCGTTTGTATTTATTCTTAAGACCGAGGCGCTCTATCCAATTGTAGGCAGTAGTTCGGCTTATCCCCATAATTGCAGAAATCCCGTTGGATCCACCAACAGTGCCGTTTGTTTGGGTATAAATATATTCGAAATAGGCATCGCCTAGTTCTTGAAGAGTGGGATTTTCAGCGAAAAGATTCGGTACAGCCTCGGTAGAAGAAGGTGTTATTTCTTGCTGCTGAACATCGGCCTCCATAGGAGGGAATAGAAGATCTTTTTCGGAAAGCACGCAATACCGTTCAATGTAGTTTTTTAGCTGGCGCACATTTCCCGGCCAAGAATAATCTTTTATTTTTTGTTTTATGTCAGCACTTAAATGCTTCTGCGGGATGCGGTAGCGCGCACAGTAAATTTGAAGAAAATAATCAGCTAGAAAAAAGATATCTTCCTCGCGCTCTCTCAAGGGCGGGATACGAATAGAAACCACATTCAGCCTATAGTAAAGATCTTCCCTGAACTGACCATGCTCTACAAGACTGTTAATATCACGATTGGTTGCAGTTATAAGCCGGAAATTTGAATGCAGATGTTTTGTGCCGCCAACCCGCATAAACTGTCTGTCTTGCAAGACGCGAAGCAATTTAACTTGGAGAGAAAGTGGTATATCTCCTACTTCGTCTATAAATAGCGTCCCATTGTCCGCGAGCTCAAAAAGGCCTTTCTTTTGATAATTCGCTCCTGTAAAACTTCCTTTCTCGTGTCCGTAACATTCGCTCTCGAAAAGTTCATAAGGTATGTTAGCCAAATTTACGCTAATGAATTCTCCGCTTCGAAGGCTTTTGTCATGAAATCTCTTTGCGATCAATTCCTTGCCAACACCTGATTCACCGAGAATCATTACCGTGGTGTCCTTCCTGGCAAGTCTGTCCACTCGATCGATGATGTCCCTCATAGAACGTGAATGGAAATAGAAATCGGTATGTTCCTCGGAATGATCGGTAATTTTCCTCGATGTTTCAAGACGATCTTGCCATGCATCTTTTTGCGCCATATAGATACAGATCTGGGCGGACAGGCAACTCTCGATAAAGTCAATCAAGTCACCATTTATTGAATCAGCAATATGTGCCAGCATATTGCCAGAGACGTTAAATATATATGTGCCATAATTCTGTGCTTCCACAAATATATTAATAGAAAGATATCTTTCCCGTGAAGTGGTGCTGCCCCACAAGGAAGATCCATTCATGCCCCCATTGTTGATTACCCTTTCCTTGACGTGGCTCCGTTTTTCTTGAAGTGTTTCTCGGATGTCTATTTTTTGCTCTTCAGTTAAGGTCTTGCCCCCTCTTTTTCTTTCCATGTTGACAGATAGTTTTTGTTCCAGAGATTTGTCGGCTGCGTAAAAGACACACCCGGTACCAACTCCGAAGGTAACAAGAAGCGACCCAAACAGGCTGTTTAACAAGTTGTGGCCGGTATTAAAGGTTGATTGCGACTTGAAATTTCCAATCAACTGCGTGCTTATTTCCAAGCAGCTTACAGGCTGAGTGCTTTCGCGTTTTATTGATGTAGCCAGCAGTGAACTCAGTTCTTCAGGCCAAAATGGCTGACCGTAGCGTTGGCAGATGCTCCATGCTTCTCCGGCATTTTCACGCGCCTTCTTCATTTCTCCCTTGGCTTGGTACATGCATGCCAGTGTGCAAAGGGTTTTTGCCATGTCCGGCGGAGCGGAAATACTGCGAAAGAGGCTAAGGCTTTTCCCCAAATAAGTGCTGACTAGCGGATCATTCCAGCCATGATCGTGCGCCTGGACCTCTCCAGCAACACGTAACGCAACTGCTTTTACCACCTTTGATGGCGAGGCCATGGCATATTTTAGCTCTTCATGAATGGTAAGCTCTTGGGGGGAATGGAATCCAGCAATATAATACGCGCCTAAAAGCTCAACCACGAAAGGGGCAGCCACATAATTGGAATGGGAGATCCCTCTGTAGCTGCTTTCCTGCAGCAGGTTTTTAAAACAGGCATATGATTTTTTTAGTTCACCTCGTTTATAATGATAAAAAGCCAGCGCCCTGGATATCCACAAGTCCGCATAGGTCATTATCGACCAAGCATGCATTCCCAGAAGGCCGTCAATAATGGTCAACGCTTCCTCATAGTGTTGTTGCAGGATATAAACATATGCCAAAAAAGCTTTTAAGGTATTTGTATTAATATTTTTGTCTAATTCTTCGATTCTTTTAATTCCCGAAATTAATATTTTGCTGCCTAACTCATAATTACCCATATTGACGGCACACAGGGATGCGTAACTATACAAAGTGGTATTCAGACAGGCGTCACAGTCCTCTTCTTCGGAAAATAATATGGTATATGCAAAATTGAGCGCTGTGGTAAAGTCTGCCTCAAGGAAAGAGTAAAGCACAATAAAAGGCGAAGACAACATGATGATATCATTGTCCCCCAGAGACAATATGACATCTTTACCGTTCTTCATGTTTTTATGATAAAGCCTCATCTTTGAGATTGAGCGGGTTTTTTGGTTTAATGAACCCATACATACATTTATATAGCCTATCGACCTCTTGTCTCCCACATAAAACGCCATACCTTTTATTTTGCAGAAAAGTAGTATCTGATTCTTTGAATTGCTTGGAAACCATAGAATGTCACGCTGGATTTGCATGCACTTATCAATAAAATTGAAACACAGCTCCTTGTCTGTGAGTGGAATACGCATTTTCAAGATGCCGTACGCCAAGGCATCGTAGGCTCGTCGAATGGCAAGAGGCCTATCCTTTGCAATTAGCGTCCTGAGCGTAGCCAACGCTTGTCCTAGAAAACTTTTGAAGTCTTTTTTATAGTAACTGTAAAGAGCTGAAGCGACAGTATTTTCAGGAAAAAAGGTGGATGCCAACAACGCCTGTGAAACAAGGTTTTTCGGCAACCGTTTCACTGGAGTGATGGAGACGACTGAACTGTTTTCCTCTTCAAGCAGGCCGAGTCGGCCAATTTCCTTTATGCATTCGGAAAGCTCCATCCCGCTGATCCCCACAAGCAGGGGCAGAACAGAGACTTCGCACCTGCCGCCGAGATGATGGAGGACAATTATGGTCATAGCGGTATGAGGAGATCGGGAACTGATGAGTGGCATGCCCTGCTACCCTTTACCTTGCGGGTCTTGCCATGGCAACCGCGCACGGTTTGTCCAATTTATTTACAAACACTTGTCCAAAAAATGGACAAAAGCCAAAAATATAATCATTTTAAGACGAACATTCTAGCGCCTATCAAGATAACTAGCTTAAATTACTGCAACTTAATAATTAGTGCCATTTGGCACATGCTTTGCTTAAGCATACAAGCGTCCTGCGGCGAGAGCCAGTTTTTTATGTGGGGCTGTTCGTCGCAGGAGGCTGCAAAGCCTACAGAGTTTGGTCAATCCGCCGGGTACGCCGCATCTGCCCGGTCAAAGTGGCACCAAGAGGAGTACACGAATGAACATGGTCACCAATAATCTTTGGCGGCGTTACTGCGTACTAACGGATTTTCTGGTCAGCAAGGCTTTTTTCCTGGCCGTTGGCTGTCTCGTATTGATGGTTATTCCGATCACCCTGGATGTCATTCTGCGGTCAGTGTCAAATCTGGCCATCTCCGGAACAATCGAAATCGAAGAGCTGCTCATGCTGATGCTCGTATTTTTGAGCCTTGCGGGCCCACAGTTGAGGCATGATCACATTGACATGGATTTCTTTTTCCCCCACTTTCCCAAATTTCTGCAGCGGCTTCTTTTTGTTTTTCACTGGGCGCTAAGCCTCATTCTCATCGCTCTTCTCATGTTCGAAGTCCTGGCCGTAGCCTTGGAACGCATGGAACAGCCGCATTTCACCGAAGTATTTCTGATCACCATATATCCTTTCTATTTTATCGCGGCCGGCGGACTGCTGTTGCTGATCATGGCCTTGATCAAATGCCTTGGAAAGGCAATCGCGGAGTGTATCGACAATCGAAGTTACCTGGCCGTTTGTTTGGGGCTTTGCCTGCCGGTGCTGGTCTACCTGTTGCCCTGGCTGCTTGAAGATACCGCTCTTTCCTGGAACTACCTGCTTACCGGATCAACGGGCTTCCTGGCTCTCATCGTTTTACTTATCCTGCGCATGCCCATCGGCTACGCCATGATGCTGATCGGCGTGGTCGGGCTCATGCTCATCAATCCCGACCATCTCTCCCCCTTGCAGATGATGGGGCTTGGCGCGCCGCAGACGGCCATGTCCTACACCATGTCGGTGGTCCCCTTGTTCATTCTGATGGGCGAACTGGCGCTCTATTCAGGGATTAGCAGTGATTTGTTCGAAGCCGCATCCAAATGGCTGCAGCGTTTGCCCGGCGGATTGGCCATCGCCAGCGTGGCCGGCTGCGCCGGCTTCGCCGCCATATGCGGCGATTCATTCGCCACCGCCATGACTATGTCGTCCGTGGCGCTGCCTGAAATGAAAAGCCGGAATTACAACAACGGGATGGCCTGCGCCGCCCTGGCCTCGGGTGGAACCCTGGGCATCCTCATCCCTCCCAGCGTGGGCTTTATTTTCTATGCCATTATCACGGAAGAATCCCTGGGCAAGCTTTTCATGGCAGGAGTTATCCCCGGAATCCTCCTGGCCACTCTTTTTTGCGTAGTGCTTTACATGTTGGCGCGCATTCGGCCGGAACTGGCTCCCATAGGGCAAAAGTATCCGCTCAGTGAAAAACTGCGCTCGCTGAAGGGTGTGCTGCCCATGCTGGGACTGGTGGTTTTCGTGTTGGGCGGCATGCTCGCCGGAGCCTTCAGCCCCACCGAAGCGGGCGCGGTGGGAGCCGCGGGCACCTTTGCCCTTGCCGTGGTTACCCGGCGTCTCTCCTGGAAGGGATTTATCGCAGCCCTCAAGAGTTCAGTTAACATGACCAGCAAGCTCATGCTGATCATGATCGGTGTGAATTTGTTCGGCTATTTCATGGCGGCCACCCAGATTCCCACCGAACTTGCCAATGTCATCAAAGGAATCACCACCAGCAAATACCTGGTCTTCGCCATGGTGGTTCTTCTGTATATCCTCCTGGGCTGCATGCTCAATGTAATACCAATGATTCTTCTGACCCTTCCCGCCATCTATCCCACCATCCAAGCTCTGGGTTTTGACCCGATCTGGTTCGGTGTCGTGACGGTTTTGCTAATGGAAATGGGCCAGATCACGCCGCCCATGGGCTTGGTGGTTTTCGCCATATCGGGAATGCCCGACGGCGCGCCCATGGCGGAAATATTCAAGTACGTAGTGCTTTTCGTAGGTTGCATGTTGCTAGTGGTGGCTCTGCTTACCGCTTTTCCGCAGATCGCCCTGTTCCTTCCCAACACTTTGATTTGACCTCTGAAAAAGGAGTTACGAATGAAAAGGTTTCTATTGTTTTTGGGAATATCAGCTTGTTTGCTCATGCTCACGGCATCATTCGCCCTGGCGGGCCAAAAACCGATCCGGCTCAAAATGGCGACCCAGTACATGGACAGGCATCCTGTATATCAGTTTGTCTGGAAATCCTGGATCAAGGAGATCAAGCAGCGCACCAAAGGTCGCGTGATCATCACTTACTACAACTGCAACACCATTTGCCCCGATGCGGAAATCTGTGACGCCGTACTAAAAGGCCAGGTCGACATCGGCGACTACTACACAAGCCGGCATCCCGGCCGCTTTCCCCTCTCCACGGTGATTTCCAAAATCCCGATGTCATCATCAACGGTGCTGGCGGGGAGCATGGCTTTTTGGGAGCTTTGGAAAACCACGCCCGCCATCCAGGACGAGTTCAAGGGGATCAAGATATTTGGCATGCACCAAACCGCATCCCTGCAGATCAGCACCAAGGACAAGCCGATCCGCAAAGTGGAAGACATGAAGGGCATGCGGCTTGCCTGTGTCGGAAAGACTTCAATCAGCGTCGCAAAGGCCTTTGACGCCAACACGGTGGTCCAACCAGGTCCGGATCTTTACATGGCGCTTAGCCGCAACATGGCCGAAGGGGTTCTTTACCCCATCCCGCCCATGCGGTCTTTCAAGGTGAACGAAGCGACCAAATACACCACCTTATACGATTTCGATTCGGGTTCCTGTTGGTTCGGCATGAACCAAGCCAAGTGGGACAGCCTGCCCGCGGATATCAAGAAGGTTTTCGAGGAAACAACCGGCGAGGCCATGACCCGGGCCATAGCGCTGGCGCTTGATAAGGGCGTGGAACGGGACATAGCCGCTATGAAGAAGGAAGGCCAGAAATTCTTCTTTCCCTCCGCTGATGAAAAAGCGCGGGCCGCCGCCATTTTGCAGCCGGTTCTATTCAAGGCCTGGCTGGAGGAAGTGGCCAAATCCAACTGTTCCTATGCCGATCCTGAAGGCATTTACAAGAAGGCCACCGACCTGCTGAAAAAAAACGACGCATTGTACGGTCGTAAATAATTTGCTGATGTGAACCATAAGCACTCAAAGGAGAACGAGACAATCATGGTCAAGAATGTAATCGTGGTGATGTTTGACAGTCTGCAATTCAATTATGTGGGCTGCTACGGCAACGAATGGATCAAAACCCCCAACATGGACCGCCTGGCCCGCGAGGGGGCCATGTTTGAAAATGCCTACACCGAGGGCCTGCCCACGGTGCCCGCGCGCCGCGCCATGCATACCGGACGTTTCACGCTTCCCTTCGCCGGCTGGACGCCGCTATCCGCGGAAGACACCACCATAGCCGATCTTTGCTGGGGGCGCCCGATAGATACCGCCCTGATATTCGACTGCCCCATGTATCGGCTTCCCAAATTCGGTTACACCCGGGCCTTCGACAAGGTCTGGTTCAATCACGGCCACGAGGCCGACGACTACTTCTACGAGAAAGATCCCCTGATCCATTACAACGTGATGGATTTCGTGGAGGAGGATTCGGTGAAGGCCTATGCCGAGCGATACAACCAAAGGGCCGCCGAGGCCAGCCTTTCCGAAGCCACCAATTATCTCAGGCAGCGCCAGTACTGGAACGGCGAGGAAGACCGCTACGTCCACAAAACCATGAGCAAGGCGATCGAGTACCTGGAAACTGTGGACCGCAACAAGCAATTCTATCTATGGGTGGACAGCTTCGATCCGCACGAGCCTTGGGATCCGCCTTCGGTCTATGATCCGGATATGAAGTGCCCCTATGATCCCGACTACAAGGGCAAGGACATCATCCTGCCGTATGCCGATGTGCTTGGCGGCCTCTACACCGAGGAGCAGTTGCATCACATCCGCATGCTTTACGCGGAGCTGGTGACACTGTGCGACAAAAACCTGGGCCGGCTGATGCAGGCGATGCGCCGCCTCGGCCTGGATGAAAACACGCTCGTTATCATGGTTTCCGACCACGGCGAACCTCTGGGAAATGACGAGCACGGACATGGCCTGATGCGCAAGTGCCGGCCCTGGCCGTATGAAGAGCTGGCGCACATTCCGCTCATCGTTCGCGGCCCCGGCATAGAACCCGGCCAGAAGATCAAGTCCTATGTGCAAAGCCCCGACATCGCCCCCACCGTGTGCGACTGGCTGGAAATCGGAGTCCATCCCGACATGCAGGGCAAGTCCCTGCTGCCCGTATTGAGGGGCGAGACCGACAAGGTCCACGATTTCTGCATTTCCGGCTACCATCCATATTCCTGGTCAATCTACAACGATGACTGGAGCTACATCCACTGGGTGCCCAATGGCGGGGACTCGGACAAGATGGGCAAGGACTTCTATGCCGCCAGCGTCAACAGCGACCATCTGGTCGCCACCGGCGGCAAGGGAATCTTCCACGAGAAGGTCGCCGCGCAAAAGGAGATGGCCGAGGCCGCCAAGCAGGAAAATAGCGACGCCCAGGAGCGCTATCAGGAGGCAGCTTCCGCGGACGGAGCGGATCAGTGGACCTGCACCCCGGGCAGTTCCGCTTCGGTGCCTGAAAGGGATGAACTCTACGATCGCCGGAAAGACCCCTTCCAGTTGCACAACGTGCTGGACAAGCATCCGGAGGTGGCAAAGGAGCTTTTCGATATGTTGCGCGAACGCATTTCCGAATTGCGCGCCTCGTAATTACGTAAACAGCTGCGGGCCGGCGGGAAGCCGCCGGCCCTGCTTGACCATTTCAATTTAGCAAGGTGGTTTGCAATGACCGATACCGAACTGATCAATCTGGATTCAGCCGCGTTCAAGGACTGGATTGCCTCGCATGAAGGCCTGGTGATCTTTCATAAAAAGCTGTGTCCCCACTGCAAGGTGATGCGCACCGTGCTGACCAAGGTCAAGGCGCAGATGCCCGATATCGCCCTGGCCGCCGTGGATTCGGAGGAACAGCCCGAGATAATGAAAATGGCCGGTGTGGAGCATGTGCCCACCCTGTGCGCCGTCAAGGGCGGGCAGGTGCGAGGCAGACAGACCGGCGTGTTCAATCCCCGCGAAACCATGGCCTTCTACAGCAAGGCGTAAGAGAAAATGAATCATAGCGCGAGAGCTTATGACCTCCTCATCGTCGGGGGCGGGGTCTGCGGAATGACCGCTGCGATTTACGCGGCCCGCGCCAACCTTTCGGTATGCATTCTTGAAAAAGAGGTGTGCGGGGGGCTGGTCAACTGGACCAACACCGTGGAGAACGTTCCCTCCTATCCCCGCATCCACGGGGAAGAGTTGATGGACAAATGCCGTGAGCACGTGGAATCGCTGGGGGTGGAGATACAAGAAGTTGACGGGGTGGAGGTGGTTGATTTCGGCGGGCGGATAAAGGAGGTCACGACCTCCGAGGGCGAAGTTTACCAGGGCAAGGCCGTTATCGTGGCCACCGGACGCCGCCCCATCCCGTTCCCGGTCAAAACCGATTTCCCCAGGGTGCACTATTGCTCCGTCTGTGACGGCGCACCCTATAAAGGCAAGGACGTTATCGTCATGGGCGGAGGAAACAGTGGTTTTGACGAATCGCTGTTCCTACTCAATCTGGGAGTGAAGTCCGTTCACATCGTCGAGGTCTTTCCCCGGTGCATCGCCGCCGCATCCACCCAGGAAAAAGCTCGCCAAAGCGGAAAAATCAAGGTCAGTACCTCTACCAAGCTGGCTGAGGTGGAGGCCCTGCCCGGCGGCAAGGGCCGCGTCCGCCTTGAAAGCGCAATCAACCATGAAACCCGGGTTGAAGAGGTGGACGGCATCTTCTGCTTCATCGGCCAGACGCCCAACACAGGCATCTTTCAAGGCATTCTTGACCTGGACGGCGGATACATCAAAACCAACGCAGACATGGAGACCAATCTCCCCGGGGTTTTCGCCGCGGGCGACGTCATCGTCAAGAGATACCGCCAGATCACGACCGCCATGGCCGATGGCACTATCGCCGCCCTGCAGGCGGAACGCTATATCCGCGGGTAGCGCGGGCCGCCTTGCTGGCCAGGGAGCATAAATATCATGGACCAATCTTTGGAGATCATCATCTGGGACTACAATGCGGACCGCATCGCAGCCATTGACCACAACCTTCACAGCGCCATGCGGAAGCTGAACTGCCAAGGCCGGGTGAAGTCCATGTCCGAGCCCCCGCTTCTGGCCCGCACGGGCGTGTTGCCCCGGGTTCCGGTGCTGGAAATAGACGGGATGTATTGGTCGCTGAGGCCGGGGGAGGAAATTCCGGAGACGGCCTGCGAACATCTCTTGGCCAGGATCCTAAGCTCCCCCCGCCATGGCCCCGGGGAGCAGTGGATCTTGCAGCGATAAGTGAAAACAATCCATCACCGGCAAGCCGTACCGCTGGCTGCTCCCCTGGCGGGTAGAGTCACGGCTTGCGTTCAGGGACGGCCCAGCCCGGCTCATGCTTGGAACGGCGAACCGCTCCTGGCTTGAGCATGAAGCCCTGACTCGCACTCAACTGCTGGAATCAGGCCCGGAAAAACTCCCCAAGCGTCATGACATGACCGTTTGGGATAAATGACCGGCACCGTGGCTGGGACTCATCCAAATGATCCCGACAACGGCTGCGCTGCCAACGCCTTATGACCTACGGCGAATAACCGCTTCACTCGGACAGGGGGACGAATCCCCAAAAGGTAGATACTTAGGCCGAACCGGGGCCTTTCAGTAGCGAACAGAACAACTTAGTTATTCACGGTGTAAAACAGGAAAGGATAAAACATGTCATCCAGCCAGGAAACTATTACGTTAACTAGCGATTCCAAAAAGATATTTTATGGCTGGTGGGTTTTGGCGGGCTGCATCATAGTGGCCTTGTGTTCATCCATAGCCCGTTTTGGATTCAGCATGTTCATGCCATATATCCTAACGGATTTTGGCTGGACCCGCGCCATGGTGAGCGGAGCCTTTACCCTTCACATGGCGGTATACGCCGTGAGTGCGGTTTTCGTGGGGCGGCTGGTGGATCGTTTCGGTGCCCGGTGGGTAATGTTCGGAGGCAGCGTTTTACTTTTAATAGGAATGTTCATGCATTCCCGCATGTCCGCGCAAATTGAAATATATTTATATTATTCAATAATATCCGGCTTTGGCGTGGCCGGCACCCTGGTTGTTCCCAATGTCACCACCGCGCGCAAATGGTTCAGAAAAAAGGCCGGCATGTCGATTGGGTTAGTCCTGGCCGGATCAGGAATGGGTGTGGTAGTGGCCGGGATTTTAGTACCGTTTCTCAGCACATCCGTTGGTTGGCGGAACGCCTATGTTGTTTTTGCAGTTATCTGCGGTCTTGCCGGCATGGCGGCCAGTCAGCTTGTTCGAAAAGACCCCGAATCCATGGGCTTGAAACCGGATGGCATCGATGCCGGCGAAGCAACGAGCGGCGCCACGGGAGAGACGCCGTTAACAGCGGTATCCGATGAGGCCGCATGGACGGTCAGGGAAGCCCTGAAGACAAAAGTGTTTTGGATTTTAATATTCATTTATATTTTTTCCCTGATTCCCTCGCTCGGTTTTATCAGTAATGCCTGTGCCTTTGGCCAGGATATCGCGGCGGCCTCGGGGGTGGACATCGCGGTTTCCGGGCCCATGATCGGCAAAGTTTTCATGCTCATGGGCATCATGATTGTAATCGGCGAAATCTTGTCGGGATACCTGGTAGACCGGTTTGGCAAGAAAGAGATGTTGATCATCTCCACGATTCTCATCTGCCTTTGCTTCCTTTGGGCTATGAGCTTGAAAACCATGGGCTCGTACCTGGCGTTCATGATGGTTTACGGCTTCAGCTTCGGTTTGAACGTACCTGCCTGGGTGCCACTCATGGCCGATTGTTTCGGCCGCAAATCCCTCGGCGCCCTTTACGGAATTCTTACCCTTTTCGGCGGCGGACTATCCGGGCTGGGAGGCGTCCTATTCGGCGGGATCTTTGATGCCACCAAATCATACGACGGCGCCTTCTGGACGGTCATCGCGATGTTGATCCTGGTTATAGTCGGTATCACCCAAATTAGACCTGTTTCAAAGGAATTGGGCGCTTGATCACACAAGTGCTGGATTGTATGTCTTCAGAGCCTTTGGGACAGAGTCGGTGTTTTTGAGAACTCCCGGGAGTGTCAGGAATTTCGTGTATGGAGCCAATTGTGAGATAATCACCCCTTCATCGGAGGAGTACGCACAATGGCTACCAAGGACGAGTTGCTTGATGAGTTGCTCAAGGGCTATGAGAAGCCCGAAGACCTGTTGGGAGAAAACGGAATATTCCAAGAGCTGAAGAAGGCCCTGGTTGAGAAGGCGCTTGGAGCGGAGCTTAC
>NZ_AZAC01000021.1 GCF_000931935.2 Dethiosulfatarculus sandiegensis | reverse complement strand
AAAGATTATTGACACTACCCATTGTGCTGTTTAGTTTTACGGTAATGGTAAAAGAGTGGTTGGCGTGTGGGTTTTTAAAAAAGTTTCCCGTTTAGATACCGCCCCTTAGCCTTTTGAGCTTATTGCCTTTCATGGTTTCTTGAAGGTGCCTACTGGCGTTGCTTTTTCGTTTATTATTCTGATAGTCAGGTCCTATGAAAATATTTATAAAATCTGTTTGTAGTTGAGCCCGTATTCCACAGCCTGCAGTAACTGGGAGAGGTCGAAAGGCTTATTTAAAAGTCCTGTGGTTCCGCTTAACTGAGAGGAGTCTTTAAGAGAATTGACTGAATGACCGGTGGTGATCAACACCTTGACCTTGGGGTGTATTTGATGCAGCGCCTTTAAACAGGTGGGGCCGTCCATCACCGGCATGGCCAGATCAAGGATTACCAGGTCAAAGGGCTTGCCTTTTTTTAAAAAATTTCGATATACGTATAGGGCTTCTTTACCATGTTCCGCCGTAGTGATCGTGTATCCCTGAGTGGTTAGTATCTCTTTCAAAATTTGGCGGATTTGTTTTTCATCGTCAACCACCAGAATCGATTGTCCTTTACCGGTTTTGTTTTTGTGCACAACCTCTTCCTTGTCGGCATCCCCTGGAGTTGCCTGTGAGTGAGCGGGTAAAAAGATGGTAAAAGTGCTTCCCTCCTCCGGTTTTGACTCACAGCTTAGGCAACCGGCAAAATTGGTGATTATGGAGTAGGCGATAGAAAGGCCCAAACCGGTTCCCTTGCCCGGTTCCTTGGTGGTGAAAAACGGTTCGAAAATCTTTTGCTTGACCTCCGGGGTAAATCCCGTGCCGCTGTCCTTCACCCGGACAGCTACATAATCGCCCGGTTCAAGCCCCAGCCGTCTGCATAAAAATTCTTCGTCCATCGTTTCCTTTTGGGCAAAAACTTCTATGCTTCCGCCTTTGGGCATGGCGTCTCTTGCGTTTACCAAAAGGTTTATAAAAACCTGTTCCAGTTGATTAGGCTGGGCCAGCACCTGGGGCAGATTTTTTTCCAGACGAAAATCAAGGGTGATATTCGGCCCCAGGGTTTGGGACAGAAGCCCTTCCACAGAGCTCAAGACCCGGCTTATCATGACCGGCTTTTTTTCGCTTTTATGGTGGCGGGAAAAGGTGAGCATGTTGGTGGTCAGTCCGGAAGCTCTTTTACATGCCTTATCTATCTCGCGGGCGTATTGGGCGGTCTGGCTGTCTGATTTCGTCTTGTTCAAGAGCAGTTGGGCGTACCCCTTTACCGCAGCCAGGATATTGTTGAATTCATGGGCCATACCTCCGGCCAGGGTTCCGATTGCCTGCATTTTTTGGGAATGCTCCAATTGCCGGGCAAGTTCTTCCCTTTCGCTTACATCCTGAAGTGTTTCAATGGCGCCCAGGATGTTTCCGTCCTTATCCCTCAGCCTGGCCGCAAGGTTGTATACGATTCTCTCCTTTTTCTTCAGGATTAGAGTTGTGGTGACCTCAAAGGCCTCCGGGATTGTGGGGCTGGCCTTGATCCCCTGTTGCCCGTACCAATTTTCCAGCTCCTTAAGATCCATATCCAGGACAAGGTTGGCCAAAAGCGGTTTTTTCGGATTGACGTAAAGGACTGAGGAATCCAACTTTTGGGACAAGACCCGTTCCTTTGGCACCTTGGTCAGGTTATGACAGGCTTTGTTCCAAAAAAGAACCTTTTTATCCGGCCCGATTACAAAGGTGGGTATGGGATTGCCGTCTAAGATCAGGGACAGACGCTCTCTTTCCTTTTCCACTTCCCTTTGAGCTGTTTTTCGCTGGGAAATGTCCACCAGGCTGACGATATAGGCCGGGCCCTTCTCCCGGCTCACCCTTACAACCCTGACCTCCACCCATACGTAGGATCCATTTTTGCATAATAGTTTAAGCTCGGCCCTTCCCTGGGGAGAATCGGCCAAGGCCTGTAAGAGGCGACCCTTGGGGAAATTGTTCTCTATAAATAGTTCTTCCGCCTCCAGTCGGGACAGGTCTTCAGTGGTATAACCGCTTATTTTGCAGAATGCCGGGTTGGCATAGTTGGGTTTTTTTTGTGAATCGATAAACAACAGTCCGCTGGGGCTGGTCTCGACCAGAATTTCATACCTTTTTTGGGCGGCATCCAACTTTTTACTGGCAGTTTGTTCCATTTCCCTTTGCTCTGCCTGTAGACTGCGCAATAGTGAATTGAAATGCCGCACCAGATTGTCCAGCCCGTTCATTACACCCCTTGGATATGGGAGATGACCTTTGCCCCCCTTATAATGCAGGCTTTTGATTTGGGTTGTCAGGTCCGTAACTTTGTTGCTGAAGCTTCTGAAGACCATGAAACAGCAAATAAGCATAAGCCCAAGGAAAACCAGGGCCAGTAAGAACATCTTGTTTTTCATGGCTTGATTTTTTTGCTCCAGGGCCTTGGTGGGTGAATACCAGGTCAGGTCCGGATAACCGGGCACTGGAGTGAAGCCGGTTTCCAGGGTTGTCTTTTCCAGTTCAGTTTGATCGCCCAGGCACAGCCGCCGCCTGGTTTCCTGGGGAGTGAATAGAAAATCCTGCTTTACGGCGTGTTTAAAGCCCGAGGTGTCTGAGAGATAAAAACCACCCTCAATTGTATTCAAATGGGGCGTTTTGGATGCACTGACGGCCCTGGCCAAGTCGCAGACAGCCAACAGGGTTCCCAGCCGTATGTCTCCATAGTGGACCGAGTGAGTTTGGATTATGAGGTGGTTGCCTTGAACCTTAAAATAAAAAATATCGTCTCCGGCTTTGTCGTTGCTGCTGAGCAGGGGAAAAAGGTTTTCCAGAAATTTGTAATGAATGGTTGCCTTGGGCAGCAGAATTTGACCCTGGCCCGGGCAATAATAAAAGAATAATCCCTGCACCGCCGAGTAAAGCCGCAACAGGTTATTACCCAGTTGGGTCCATCTTTGCTTACGGGCAAGAAAAAGGAATTCAGGATCATGGGCCAGGTCCCAGATCATTTCACGTGCATTTTCCTGAGCCCGGGTTAAATGATCAGCCATGCTTTGGGATTGTTTTTGGGAATTAAGCAGGAAAATTTGTTGCGATTTTTCCGTGAAAGAGTCGTAAATGAGATGAGAGCCAAGGAATAGGGTCGTTCCCAGGAGAAGAGTGACTAATCCGGAAAGAATCCAGAAAATGTTATTTTTTGTAACCATAGCCTCTATAATCTGCTTCATTAACAGGTTCGTTTATCTGATAAGTCTCAGTTTTTACTGCTGGGCTCAACCCCAAAGGCTTGGTATTTTTTAAAGACTGTACTATAGCATAATTTCCCAGGCAGTGATTCGTAAAAGTAAGATTACTGTCTGTAATATGTTCAGGTAATCTCTTTGCTAAACTTGGGGGCTTATATTTACTTAGATTAATTTTTTATGGAATATTAATATGTTGTATATATACTGCCAAGGCGGGAAGAAGGAGGTGGATTTGGGCCGGAAGCGCTGATTTTGGTTGTGAATGTTTATTGACCGTTCGTGGTTTAGCCGATAAACCGTTTGCTCTGAGTTTACTTTTAAAAAATATATGGATAAATATGGTTTATGTTTAATCTAATCAGGTTGTGAGTCGGGGTTATCTTTTTGTTTGCTGCTCGGCTCGTGAAGGCCCATTAGATGATTTAATTTTTAAAATATATTGGCTGTATACACTAAAACAAAAGAAAACTTTCGCGGTTTGTGATTAATTATTCAAGGATAGTGTTATGAAGCTTAAGTTGTTAATAAACTTATTTATTATTGCGCAACTCAGCTTATTGCTCCCGGTATGCGCACAAGCGGCCCCTAAATCCGCATCACGCGCCGGATCTGCGTCTTTACAGAATAGGTTGATCATTCTTCCTCTGGTTCAGGAGGAAGGTGTAAGGGAGCGGGCGGGCCTGTGGGCTCAATTTTTAGCCGGAAATTTGGCTGTAATGCACCCGGGTCTTTCAGAGTTTTGGTTTGGTTGGCGCGTCAAAAATATTTTTTCCACCTTGAATGGTTTTGATTCATATTGCGATAAAGGCGAGCCAAGGCCCGCTTTGGCTGAGATAGCAAGGAAAACAAAGGTTCGGTATTGGCTTTCCGGCAGGATGCGGGTTGATAGTGGAAAAATGCAGGTGAAGTTTGAGTTTCAGGATTTTGCCGCAAAAGGTGTAAGGACGAGTCCCTGGTTTGATCTGGATCTGGAGAACAAACTAAAAGGCTTCAGCCGGGAATTCTTGAACTGGCTGGGGCGTTTGATTCCAGGCCTGCCCAAGGAAGGGATCTTAGAGGCGATCTGGCCGGAAAACACCTCGGCAAGCGGGATTCAGGCCCTGGAAAAAGCCCTGCGCCATTACTACACCATAAGCGCTTTTAATACCGGTAAGCTGGATCTTAAACTGTTTGAAACTGCGGTCCTCAAGGGGCCTCGCTCTTATTTGGCCAATGATCTTTTGGGCTGGGCTTTTTATCGTCAAGATAATTTTCAGAAGGCCGCCTCGGCCTTTCAAAAGGCTGTCTCCCTTAACCCTCGGGGCGTAGGCGCCATGAGTGGTCTCTTCTGGTGTGGGGTCAAGACTGACAAGGTTGAAATGACCCTTGAGTGGGCCGAGAGAAAAGCCCTGGCCAGGGAGCAGGATCCAAAGCCCGCCAAGGGATCGGCCATGTATTGGCTGGGGAGAGAAGCGGAAAAGAAAAAGGCTTTTGAAAAAGCAGCGGCCTATTACGCCGAAGCGGCGGTTTTTAATCCCCAAAAGGCATCCTATGCAACCAGGGAAGCAAAAGCCTGGCTCCAGGCTCAAAAACCTGGAAAGGCGCTTTTTATAATACGGAACGCCTCAGCCCGCTTTGAAGGGAAAAAGGAAAAAGAAAAACTGCTTAAGCTGGCTGAAGAAATAAAGGCCAAATGCGGTCAGCAAAAATGAGGGATAAGTTTTTGCCTGAATATCCGCCCTGGAGCCAAAGTAAAACCTGGTTTGAGGCAGGCGACACCCTGAAAATGCTTTGCCAAAAGAACCACAGGGCTTTGGCCCGGGCCAGATTTTGGTCATATGTTATTCAGGATGGAATTCTGGCAACAAAAAATCTGCTGGATCGCTTGTGCGCCGTTACCTGTCTCCGCTGTGTTGAGCCCTGCTGCCATCGGGCCAGGATATGGGCTGATTTTTCAGATTTGGTTTTTTGGCGTCTTGGCGGGGTTCTTCCGCCTTCGGGTCAGCTTTTTTTTGATAAGCATCAAGGGTGTGTTTATCTGGGCGAAACAGGCTGTGTGCTTGAACGGGCAGCCAGACCCTGGGTCTGCACCTGGTATCTATGCCCGGAGCAAAAAAAGCTTCTGAGGAGTTTGGGCCCGGGATGGGTTTACACTTGGGAAGATTCTGTAAAAAGAATCAAAACAGCCAGACAAAGGATGGTTGAGGATTTTATAGAGGTTTGCGGCAGGGTTTGAGTTTTTCATGTCTCTTGACCGCCCCGACAAAAAAGGAGGCCCCATGCAAAGAGAAGACCGTGGCATTTTGATGTTAGGCATCCTTTTGACTGTGCTTGCCTGCCTTATTTTTGGGGGATGCACTCCCGCTCACATGGCCCTGGAATCGGGGTTTAAGCAAAAGGCCGACCATATGCCGGTAAAGGGCAGGCAAGGATTCAATTTTCAAGAATCTTTCAGTTTTGGGCCTTACAAGGCGGCTAATGTGCAAAGGGGATGGACTCATTCAACCGCCTGGGGTTTTTTGGGGTATGAGGACTTCAGCGCTGAGCAGGATTACCAGTTTGAGTTGATTAATCAACAAGGTAAAACCTGGCAGGTAAATTGCGCCCTGGGGGTGAGGCAAAAGTTGATTCAGACGCTGTTGGGCGATAACAAAGGGAGTTTTACCTGGGAAATTTCACGTCACGGAAATATGGCCTGCACCATTTTACAGGGAGACAAGACAAATTCCTGGCGTCTGGTAATGGCGCGATCCACTGGTGAAACAGCCTTAAACGGGCTTTTATTTAGTAATGTAAAGACCATTCAGGTAAAGGGAAGCAACCGGCTGGCCGGAAGTTCCATAACCTTGAGCGATCCCACCGGCTATTTTTTTAAGCAGGCAGGCGGGATTGTGGGCGCGGTTGAGGTGATTAATCAGGGGGCCGTTTGGTTGTTGCCAAATACCGAAAACAGCCGCGACCCCATGGCGGCGGCAAGTGCTGCGCTTATGCTCTATCAGGATATAGGCCGGGACTGAAGAGGATTATCGTCTAAAAAAGAAACGTTTCTTTTTACTGGCTTGGCCCGGGCAGGCAAATCTGCATCCTTTTTCTTTTTGGGACCAAAATTGGTTGATTTTGGGAAAATCAACCAGCCGGTCAGGCATCTGGGTGGTTATGGCAAACCCTTCACTGCGGAGTTCATAATTATAGGGTAATCCCCAGGGGTTGGTGCACAACCTGGGGCTAAGCCCTACATCAATCAGGTTTTCGGGGAAACTGCCGTTTTGTTCCCAGTGTTTGAGAACTGTATTTTTTATGATGCCAAGCTGCCTGGCCGCTAATCTTTCCTTGGCCAGGAGAGTGTCTCTTGCCTCTGCCCTTTCCAGAAGCACAAAACCGGTGAAGATCGTAGTTAAAAGTAAAACCACACCAGCCAGCAGATACCAGGCCGGGTGAACCGCAGTTATCCAACTGTTGGCAAAAGAAGATGCCAGAGTTGCCTTGGGCCATAAAAGAACTGAGGATAAGGAAATAAGGCTTATGATGATTCGGATTTTCATTTTAAAAAATTGAAATAAGTCCGGGAATGATCTTTTTGATGGTGGTTTTTGTGAAGACATTTTTAAATATAAAAGCTTTAAGTTTTGTTTTGCTCATTTGACCATGTTAGGAAAAGAATCCTAATTGACCTCTTTATTTGCTCAAAATCGTAGGAAATATATTAGTGATTTTGCAAATTAACAAGATAAAAAACAACTTATTAAAATAATTAATTAAATTTATGAATTAGATTCAGGTTGAATTTTATTGGGTATATAAGTCGGCCCTACAGATAGATAGTAAAGATCAAGCTTTTTGTTAAGCATAACAATATGGATAACTACTACAGTTGTTCAGGTTTTTCTTACCAAAAACGCCACCAATGGATCTTCTGGAAAATTTCCCAGGTCATATTGCGTCCGGGCAAGGAGCCTTGCCAATATTGGACAGTCAGACAAAGGTTTACATAGACCAGGGCAATAAGAAGGATGCCCGTGATCCACAAGGTGGCGCGGGATTTTGACTCTACTTGTTGTAAAAGTGTTGCCATGGAAAGAGCCAGGACCGGATAGGCGTCTGTAAAGCCTCGATGCCCAAAGCTGTGACCATAGGTCCACAGCCAGTAACTGGCGATAACCCAGGTCACCGCCCCCCAAAATAAAAGGCTGGGAATAAACCATTGAGGCAGATATCTGGGCATGAAAAAAAGCCCGAACAGGGACATGATCAGGATCGGCGACCAGAAAAAGGCCCCCTTTTCCACGGAGAAGAGAACATTTAACAACTCGGGTTGCCATATGTTCAGTCCCGGCAGCCCGGCATAGGCCTGTGGATTTATCAACCATGATCCTGCCGTGAGTTTCCACAAAAGCAACTGAGGCAGCATTGCCAGGCCAAAGAGCAGGACCATCAAAAGCAGTTGTAAACGCTTTTGCCATAACCAGACAACCTGTTCCTTAAGGTTGCGATAGCCGTAAAGCCCGTACAAACAGGGAAACATGATTACCATCAGATTGGGCAGGCGCACCAGGGCAAGCAATCCCCACACTCCCCCAAGTATCAGGCTGTTTCGGATGGTTGGCTCAGAATGCCATTTTTCTGTGAAATAGATGAAACAGGCGACCAGGGCAAAGGAATACACATGGCTGTATGATACTTCGTTAACTGTATAGTTGAAGAGATTAGTTCCTAGAAACAGGCAGATACAGGGGGTAAAGGTTGTCCTGCGGGAAAAATGTTTCCTGAGGAGGGCGGCCAGAAAGGCAAAACCGAAAAGGGTGTAGAAAAGGGCGGCCATGCCCACGGAATATTGATAAAAAGAAGAAAAGCCATCCACCGGTTGATCAAAAAGCAGGCTCAGGTAATGGGCTCCCAGGAAAAAAGGAGCGATCATAAGACTCACCCCAATGGTGTGGTCACTCACATGGCGCCCGGTTTCAGGATTAAAGGTAAGGCCGGTATAGGTATGGCTCAGGGCTTTTTCCCAGGCGGGCAGGTATTTGTAAGCCTTGGCCGCCGGGTAAAGGCTTTGCATGCCAAGGTCCCTGTGAATGATCAGGCTGGGCAGATAGGCAAAATAATTAAACCCGTCCACCCTCACCGCAGGCCTGCGGGCTCCGATTTCGACCGGATAATAGGCCGAAAAACCAATGATCCAGAACAATGCCAGGGCTAAAAGCAATGCGGCTGTCTTGGGAAAGTTTGCAACTCTGTTTTTGATCCATTTGCTTAGCGGCCTGAAAAGAGGCCACAGGAAACAGATCCCAAATCCCAGCAAGGCGATTTTTTCCAGAAAATCAAGGACAAAAAGCCATTGCCCCACGTTGCCCAGGTCCAGGTAGGCCAGTTTTTTGCCTGCAATCAGCTGGAAATTTTCTTTTCCGGGCAGGCTGAGTAAGAGATCCGCTCCGGAATTGGTCTGCCCTGCGCTCAGGGTTAACTCGATAAAATGGGGTCCTTTGTCCAGGTATAGCCCCCCTTGGTGCGCACCCGGTGTTTCCAGGATTATTTGGTTGTTAACGGCCAGTTTGGCCCGGGCTGTGCCGGAGAGGAAAAAACTGTAAAAACCTGATTTTTCGATTTTAAGAAAGGCCAGGGCCTTTAGTGACTCGTCTGACTGGCTGAGTCTAAGTTCAGAGCTTTTCCGGAAACCTACCTTGTCTTCTTTGTTTAATAAATTGGCTTCCTTAAAGTGAAGGACCCTGAATCCGTATTTTTGTAAAGAGGCATGGGGTAAAAGCACCAGGTGAAACAAAAGTGGCCATACGCTTAAATAAAACAAAAGAAACAGCACCGCTCCAGCCCAAGGGGTGAGAATGCTTTTTCTGTTTTTGGGGTCTGGCTCGGTTCCTGGGGAGGGCAATTGCAGCAGACCTCCATTTTTTAAAGAATCATGTCCAGTATCCAAACAGGTGTCAGGGCCGGTCAGGTCGAATCTGTACAATATTGCTTTTTTAAAGGGGAAAGGCAAGAAAAAGGGTAGCCAAACCGGGTTTCCCCGGATTGACCACCCTGGAGACAACAGAAAAAGATTTAGTTCTTTAGGGCCGCCGCCATGGCGCTGGTGAGTTTTTCCGCGCTTTCGATTTGTTCATCAGCGGTGCTTGCCTGTTGAATGGCCTTTACCAGGGCGCTGCCTACAATCACGCCATCGGCTGCCTTGCCCAGGGCCGCGGCCTGTTCAGGCGTGGAGACTCCAAAGCCCACAGCCACCGGCAGGGTGCCGGCTCTTTTGATGCGCTTGATTTCTTCCAAAAGGCCGTCGGAGACGTTGATGGCGCTGCCAGTCACACCGGTGGTGGAGACGTAATACACAAAACCCTTGCTGGCCTTGGTAATGATCTCAAGCCTTGAGTCCGGGGTGGTGGGTGCGGCCAGGAAAATAGTGTCTATGCAGTATTCTTCCGCCACTTGAGACCATTCGCCCGCTTCATCGGCGGTGAGGTCCGGGATGATCACTCCCTTTACCCCGGCCTGGGCCGCGCGTTTGGCAAACTCGGTGAGGCCCATGCGCAGCATGGGGTTAAAGTAGGTCATGATTACCACCGGGCAGGAGATTTCGGCCTGGCGCACCATCTCCAGCACCCCGGCCGGAGTCGCCCCGTTGGCCAGGGCCTGAGTGGAGGCCGACTGAATCACCGGCCCGTCCGCAACAGGGTCGGAAAAGGGAATCCCCACCTCGATAACGTCTGCCCCGCCTTTTTCCACCGCCTTCAGGATGCGCATGCTGGTGGTCATATCCGGATGTCCGCCGGAGATGAAGGGGATGAAAGCGGCCCTGTTCTGCTCTTTTGCCCGGTCAAAGGCATTTTGCAAGGTAGTTGTCATTGTTATTTCTCCTCCATGCCGGAGATCTGGACTACGTCTTTGTCGCCGCGGCCAGAGAGGCAGACGATGATCATGTCATCTTTGTTCAGCTTGGGAGCCAGTTTTTTCAAGTGCGCGATTGCGTGGGAGCTTTCCAGGGCGGGCAGGATGCCTTCGGTGGCGGAAAGCAGGTGAAAGCCTTCCAGGGCTTCTTCATCTGTGGAATAGGTGTATTCCACCCGGCCGATATCGTGCAGATGCCCGTGCTCCGGGCCCACGCCGGGGTAGTCCAGGCCCGCGGCCACTGAGTGGGCCTCGATGACCTGGCCATGCTCGTCCTGCAACAGATAGCTGTTGGCCCCGTGTAGAACTCCGGTGAGTCCGGCGCTGATGCTGGCCGCATGTTTTCCGCTATCCAGGCCCAGACCGCCTGCCTCGACTCCGACCATGCCCACTTCCTGATCGTTTAAAAAGGCATGGAACAGGCCCATGGCATTGGAACCGGCTCCCACACAGGCCACCAGGGACTGGGGCAGACGGCCGGTTTTGGCCAGGATCTGTTCCCTGGCCTCCCTGCCGATAATAGACTGGAAATCCCTGACCAGCATGGGGTAGGGGTGGGGGCCGACCACGGAGCCGATGATATAGTGGGTGTCTTCCACATTGGCCACCCAATATCGCAGGGCCTCGTTAACCGCGTCTTTTAAGGAGCACGCCCCTGATTTCACCGGTTCCACGCTGGAACCCAGGTAATGCATGCGTTTTACGTTCAGGGCCTGGCGTTCAATATCCAGGGTGCCCATGAAGACCTTGCATTCCATGCCCAAAAGCGCCGCCGCCGTGGCCGTAGCCACTCCGTGCTGACCCGCGCCGGTTTCGGCGATGATCTTGGTCTTGCCCATTCGTTTGGCCAAAAGCACCTGGCCCAGGGCGTTATTTATCTTGTGAGCCCCGGTGTGAGCCAGGTCTTCCCTTTTAAGGTAGATTCTGGCTCCGCCCAGATGTTGGGTCAGTCGTTTGGCTTCATAAAGAGGAGTGGGGCGTCCCACATAATCAGCCAGGAGTTCTTTCAGCTCGGCCTGAAATTCGGGATCATGCCTGGCCTCTTCATGGGCCCGGGTCAGTTCCTCCAGGGCGGGCATAAGGGTCTCGGGCACAAATCTGCCCCCCAGCTTTCCGAATCGTCCTTGGGGGTCAGGCTGGGCATGCAGGTCTGCGGGCTGTTTACATTCAGCCGTGGAATGGGACATATCGATTGCTCCGGATTCGTTATATGGTGAGTCCATGTAATGAACTATGGGTTGCATGGTCGGCGCTCCTTTTTTACTTAACCGGGTTGGTTTTAAGGGCCATTTTCATTTTGAACAGGGCCTGGGCCGGGTTTTTGGCCTTCATCAGGCTGGTGCCGATGAGAAATGCCTCGGCGCCGTCCCGCTTAAGGTTTTTAATCTCCGCGGCTCCCTTGATCCCGCTGGCGCTGAGTAAAAGGCAGTCTTTTTTCACCTGACGGCTCAGCCGGGCCGTGGTTCCCAGAGATATCTCCAAGGTGGCCAGATTGCGGTTGTTTACGCCTATGAGCCTGGGATTGATTGCAACGGCCCTTTGAAGCTCCTCATGGTCGTTTACCTCCACCAAAGCCGTGAGACCAAGGCTTTTGGCCAGGGTGTAGAGGTTTAGCAGTTCCTCGTCGTCAAGAGCCTTTACAATAAGCAGTATCGCGTCGGCCCCGCAGATTTTGGCCTCGAGGATCTGGCGGGGATCGATGATGAAGTCCTTCTGCAGGATAGGCAGATCCACTTCTGCCCGCACTGCCTTGAGATCTTCCAACCCGCCGCCAAAGTAACGGTTGTCCGTGAGCACACTCAAGGCGGCCGCTCCACCCTGGGCATATTTGCGGGCCTGGTCTGCCGCGTTTACCTGAGGTTTCAACTCTCCGGCCGAGGGGGCTGCTTTTTTCACCTCGGCAACAATGGCCTCTCCGGCTTGCGCTTTGAGAGCCCCGAAAAAATCCCTACAGGCCGGAGCCGCTTTTGCCTTGGCTTCCAGTTCGGACAGATCCGAGTCACGCCAGCGGCTGCAGAGCTCCCGGCGCTTATGACGGATGATCTCATCCAAAACGGATCTGGAAGCTTTTTTGGGGGCCAGAGCACTTGCGAAACTCATGATCAAGTCCTTTTCCCGGGTTAAACACAAAAAAAACCCACCGCCAAAAGGCGGTGGGTTGTTGGATTCAGTCTGTATTCAGCCTAGCTGTCTACACCTCCATATCCACCGCCTTTAGACGCACGCCACCACCACCAACCCATGTTGTCGGCAAACACAAAACCAGCGTTTAAAAGGGAATTTTCCCCTGCTGCGCGGTGGGCCCTGTCAAGGCTGTGAATATTGGTATTCAAAGGCTTCATAATGGTCCAACTTTGCTACCGATTTGACTTTTTGTCAAGCCCGGGCATGACGAAAATGTTTTTTTGTCTTTTAAACGTTGGAAGAAAAAGAAAAATAGACTGGAAAAATCTTTTAGATACAGTTAGTTGCAGGACAATGCCTTTTCCGGATACTTCCAGATCAGGCTATTTTTTTTCCGTCACCCTTTTTAAGCGATCGGCCATGTCTTTGAAGCTGATATGGTTGCGTTCGTTTCTGTTCACCACATTGATCCCCAGAAACGGCGGCTTTTTAACCAGGTATTCGACTCCGTTTTCTTTGATCAGCCCCCTCACACTGAAGACATCGTTTTTAAGGGAGCAGGAAAAGCCGATTTTTTCGTAGGGAAACTCCTGCATAAAGGTTTTGAAGAGATCCACCCCCAGTCCGGTGAGCCCGGAGCCGGTGCCGACGACCGAGATGGAGTTTACCGCCTGGATGCTCACCTTTTGGGGCACATCGGGCACAGGCAGGGAGAGCACCTTTAAATCAAAGGCTATGGGCTGGCCATAGGCCAGACGCAGGTTGTTGAGGTCAAGATCAACCCTGCCGGTGACAATACCCGCTCCCAGGGCCTGGGAAAGGCCTTTCAAGTCCATGGAACGCACCTTAAGGTTCAGCCCTATCTCCCTGCCCGGGCTGAAAGGCCGCGAGACCCTTAGATTTGAGAGCAACAGCTCACCCTGATAAAGGGTGCCTTTAAGGCTTCCCCTGACAGCCATTTCCTGCGTGTTGATGCGCGCCTTGCGCCAGGCGCCCTGCAATGAACCCTGTAACAAACCCGGAGCCAGTTCAGCTAAATCAAGATTGTCGAGTCTTGCCTCCAGAAGCCCTTTATAATCCGCGGATAGAGGCTCTTTGATTTTTATCTTCCGCAGTTGGAGGTTGCCGCCGAAAAGCGGCATGGAAAGGCCTTTGCCCAGCTCAAGCAGGTTGGGGCGCAATCTGACAGGCATATCCAGGTTGGCCAATTTAAGGCCGGGCAAGTCAAGCAAAGCTATTTTCAGGCTGCCCCAAGGATAATTTTTAGAGCCGCGTTTTATTTTCTCCCCCCATTTATAAGCCAGGGGCAGATTAAGATTAAGCCCCTTCAGGGCTGTGGCCTCCTGGCTCAGCTTAAGGGAAAAATCCTTCAGCCGAAGACTACCCTTCAGATCCGCCTTTTTCGCTGAGCCGCTCAGTATAAGCTCAAGATCCGCGTCTCCATCCGGGGATAAAAGCGCCAGGTCCGGGTTGGCGTCTGCCAGGGGGTCTTTGATAAAGGTCTTGAAAATCTTGTTTATTTTTAGCTTCTCCAGGTTAAGACCGCCGTTGAAGGAAAAGGTTCCCTTGGCCTGTTTCATGAGGTCGCCTTTGGCCTTTAGCACCCCCATATCCTGGAGTCGGGTTTCAAGTCTTGTGTCCTTGAAATCGCCTTTAGGGGAAATACGGCTGGTTGCCTTACTGTAAATCGGGGTTTGAACCAGGTTAAGATAGATGGTTTTCCAAAGGGCTTCGCCCTGGTTCAGTTTAAGTTCCAGTTCAACCAGGGGAGAGCTGCTCAAACTCAGGTTTGCTTTCAAAGTTCCGCCCAAACCCTGGGCCATGAATACTCCGTCCGGAGAAGCTGTTTCCAGGGAAGCGGCTGAAAGGTCCAGGCTGATCTTGGGGCTTTTCCCTTGCCGGGTAAAAACGGCTTTAAGGTCAATAAGCCCCTCTGGGTTCCAGTCTTTCAAGGGAGTATCCATAAAAAGCGTGGTTAAGGGTAGAAGCCGGCTGAGCTTGAGGGCTTGCCCCTCCAGGCCGGCTTTCAGTTTTTCATTGGCAAACGTAAGGCGTCCTGTGAATTTTCCGAGTTTCGGGCATATGAGGACCAGATCAGAGGCCTGCCAATCCTGATTTTGTTTTTTGATTTGGCCTTTCAGGGAAGCCGCCCCAAGGTCCAGGTTTTTCTTATGATAAAAAGCCTTGCCTTGGGGAATTTTTAAATCAAACCCTAGTAATTCAGGGCTGGCGGCAAGGCCGGATAGGGGAGTGTTCAGTTCAAAACCTTTTATTAAAAGGCCGTGTTGGGTGAAATTGCCTTTGATTGAAACATTTCCTTTAAGCGCCACCGGCCCTTGCCAAGGTCCTTTAAGTGAGAGCTGGCCTTTGAGCGCGGTATCCAGGCCAAAACCTTTGAACCTGGTCTGGCTGGGGCGTAGTTCAAGGGCAAAACCATTGGTATATGGTTTTTCACCCCAGGAAAATTCCACAGGCAGGGGGCCTGAAAGGGCCAACTCCCTGGTCTGGCTTGGCAACAGGGGCTGTAAAGTCGACAACAGCCCGGCTGTGTCCAAAAGCGTGCCTGTTATGACGCCCTTGATTTCATTTTGAGACGTTGTGCTTAATTGCCCCTTTCCCCGGGCCAGGCCGGGCAGGTCAAATTGCTTAAGGCTTAAGCTTAAAAGATTAGTTTTTAAATCAAGTCCCAGGGCGGCCATGAGTTTGGCTTTTTGGGTTTTCAGGACGATCCGGGAGGGCAGGTTTAAGTCCGCCTTGTCCAGATGCAGTTCAAGCTTGGGCAGGTTAAGCTCTTTACCGGTCAGTTTCAGTTCGGCCCGGGCCCTGCCTGGTGATTTCAGCCAGGGTAGGTCCAGGTCAAGGTTTGTGAGGTCCAGATCCATGGCCAGGGCGTTGGCCCCGGTTATTTTGCCCTTGCCCTGGATATGGGTTTTCACCCTCATCTGGTCCATGGCATAGGATAGTTTCCCCAAGACAGTGATCCCGGCTAAGGCGGTTGTCTCCGGGATGGTTGTGAGTGTGCCGTTTTCAAGGGAAAAGGCGGAACCACCGGCCTTGATATCCAGGTTGATGTTTTGGCAGGAGGCGCGGGCCGCCTTAAAGACCCAGGCCAGGCCGCTTAAATCCGGCGGGCCGGGAGACGATTTATTTTGTTCCATTTTAAGGAACAGATCCCGAGCTGTTACCTGCTTGAACCAGTATCCGCCTTGCCACAGGGCAGAGGGCCGGAATTTGAGATCAAGGGTGTCAAGTTCCAGATCAAGGCCTTGTTTCGAAGTTACCTTTAGCTTTTTGAATTGGGCCGAAGGCGGGTCTGCCTTAACCTCAAGGGAATCAAAGGTCAGGGTGATGTCGTTTTTCTCAAGGGTTTTCTGGATAAGCGGCAGGGCCAGTTCAGGCTTCAGATAAAATATAAAGCCAAGCGCCAAAATGGCGGCCAGCAATAAGGCAGGGAGAATGCCGAGCCATTTGAGCCGTTTTTTTGAGCTCTTTTCAGCCATGCCGCCCTCTTTTTACAAAGTGGGTGATTGCGTCGACAAGCTGTCTGCAAGACTTTTTACAGGTCCTCTACCGTAATGGCCATCACCCGGCGCACATCCTCCATGTTCACACTGGACTGCCTGCAGTTTCGGCTGTCCAGAAGCACACCCTGGACCACGGATTTGGGGCCGTCGCCCTCAGGGGGAAATCCCTTGCTGCCCACGGAATGGTTTTTAAGCAGGCGGTTTCTTAAATGCCAGGTGCAGACCACACCCAAGGCTGCGCCGGGAGAATGTTCTTTAAGCTTCCTGCCTATGAACTTGTCGCTTGGAAGCAGGCCTTTGCCTTTCATCATACGTGAACTGGGAACAATGTAAACAGCGCCATAGCCCATTTCAAGGGCCTGTTTTTTTAACTCGCCCACAGGGCATCCTGGACAGTCTGCCGGGCAGATCAGTCCCTCATCCGGTGAAACCTCGGTGGGGCAATCAAGGGGGCGTAGACAAAAAGGGATGAACAAAACCCTGCGTTTAAAGGGAGTGGCTGCGAACTTGGAGCGGAAATAACGGTTCCCGGCCTTAACCATCAGTCTCAGATCCAGATCCGGCTTGATTCGGTTCAGGAGTTTGGCCCCCCATTTACCAAAGCGACGGAACATGCCTAAGGTGAGCTTGGGCATAAACAGCCTGCCAAACAAAAGCGGACCCAGCAAAAGGGCCAGAAAAACCAAAACAGCAATAAGAATTATGTAAAACAGAGACAATCTTTTTGCCTTTAGAGAAGTTTTTTTAAGACAGGCCTGCCTTGGCCGGGCGGGCTGAGGTCATGTAATACATACTATTACATGCATGGTCAGGATTTGCCAAGCCGGGCAAGGGGCTCTTTAAAGCGGATTGCCTTTTTTTGTTATAGGAATTTTAGTCTGTTTGCAGGCGGCTGGGGCTGTTTTAGGTTTTGCCCCCCTTGACAGGCGGTTGCGGATGGCCTGCCAAGGGGTTTTAAGCCTTTTATTCTCCGTAAAGGGTCTCGAAAGCCTCGTTTAGGATCGGCAGGTCCAGGCCGTGTTTTTGGGCCAGGACATGGGCGGAATAGAGGTCCTGGTAAGCCAGCGGCGGTTCTCCCTGTTCCTCAAGTTGCTGGCAAAGTTTTTGAGCCGCCTTGGGCGGAGAGGTCTTTTTGGCTGACCCGGCCACCTTGCGCACAAACTCGCGGTATCCCCGGCTCAGTCCGGTGGCGACAAAGTTGGCTATCCAGGCGGGACTTGAGGCGGCAAAGGTCTCTTGGTCCGCTCCCAGGGCCATGGCCAGTTCCTGAGCCTCTTGGGCTGCCCGGGCCATGTACACGCCGGTGCGCGAGGGGCCTTTCACCTTGTCCAGTCGGGCCAGGTAATGACCCCACATGGCGTAGATCCCGGCCAGGATGGCGGCGGCCTGTACTCCCAGGCAATCGTTGGAGGTGATGACATTGATCGGCGGCCAGTTGAAGAGGTCCGCCAATTTGTTCAACCCCGTCTCCGGTCCGGCCAGAACCCCGGTGGATTCAATCCCCTGGACCAATTCTTCGTCCCTTACCGGGCCCACCAGGGAATAGACCTCCACATCGTTGCGCCCGGTTTTCTTCAACAGGTCATAAACCACCTGGCAGGGCAGGCGGTGGGTTTCAGGCTCAAACCCGCAGGTGCCGACCACCAGCTTAAGGCCTTGCTGAGAACTTTCCAGGATAGCTTCCGCCTGTTCGGCCAGCTTGCCCAGGCTGGAGACCAGGATCACCTCGCTGGCCTTTCTAAAGGCGCTGGTGGGGTCTGAGGTGACAAAGGAGTTTTTTGGCAGGTGGTATTCTTCAAACCTGCCCGGAGCACATCGGGTGAGCCCCATCTGCCGGGCTACATCTTTTCTTGAGTCGTAAAGGGTCAGGCTGGCGTTCAGATACTTTTTTTCTTCCAGTATTCTGTTGCCGACCAGATAGGTCAGGGCAAAGCCCCAGTCGTTGGCGCCGACCACCACAATGTTTTTGTCCGCGGTGGGTGAATAGATGCGCCTGTCTCCGTGGGTGGCGTAAAAGGCCAGCCCCGGGTGGGAGAGGACCTTGGGCAGTTTGTGCTGGTCTTTGGTAAAGCGGGAGAGGACCGCGCGTTTTTTTAAAGTCTTGATCCCGTCTGCCAGGACTTCCTCCAGGGTGTGGTCCCTGATAAAGTCCTCCAGGTCCGGTTCCTGGTTAAAAGTGGAAAGATGATATTCCCGCAAAAGGTCAAGCTCATATTTGGCGCATTCCAGCAGGTCTTTTTTCTCCTGCTTTTGGGCGCGAACAATGGCCCGGGCCGTGAGCTGGCTGGCCATGACCTTTTTGATGCGGGCTATTTCGCCTATGGAGTAGAGGGCCACATACTCATCCAGGCTGAGCCCGGCCGGATCCTTGGCATGGGCCTCTTTGAGTTCACTTAAGAGCACCGGTGGGGGCAGGGTGACGTAGGCCCTGCCGTAAAGGTCCTTGCTGACCCGGGAGATAAAGCTTTTGGGATGTATGATTGCCTGGGCCAGGGTGCGGAAAAGCCCCATGCCCCTGAGCCAACATTTTCCGCTTTTTCTGGCGGCCAGTGAGAGGTCCTCGGGCACCACTGAATAGGAGACGGCAACCGGTTGGATCACCAGGTCCTTGTCACTGGCCAGCGCCCCTCTCAAGGTGACCAACCGCCTGGGGTAGCGGATGGAGCCGTCCCGGCTGCGGGCTCCGCCGTGCCAGGCCTCCAAAAAGATTGCCTGCTGGCCGCCTTTTTCACTGATGGCCCGGCAGAAATTGTAAAGCCCGGAGAGCCCCACCCGGCTGGCTCCCCTGCGCTGCACCACATAAGAAGCGGCGTAGAAAACCTTGGCCAGGCTTTTTATGACCATCATGTTGGCCCCCGCCGCAAACAGGGGCAGCCCCAGGTCCGCATGGAACATGGCCGTGACCAGGAGGAATTCATCCAGATGGGACGAGTGGTTGGAGAGAAACAGGACAGATTTGCCCTGGGACACATATTCCTTCAGCTTGTCCACATGGGCCGAATCCCTGCCGTCCGGCGAAGCCAGGGGATGGTTCGGATCCGGCGGGGCGAAGAGATGGTTCATCAAGACCGTCAGCGCGGGCGCGGCCTTCAGGTGCAGGTCATGATCATAGCGGCAGCGGATAGCCTGCAGGGTTTTTCTTATTTCCTCTTCGCTTACCTGGGTGCCTTCTTTCTTGACCTGGTTTATGGTCAATTGAATGGCGTGCTCTGTGAGTTCGTCTTGAAAATCCCAGGTAGGGGGAATGTCCTTAAAACGCTCCCGCCATTTTTCAGCGGAATCAGACTGGTAAACCCGGTTAATGATATTGACAAAATCCACACGGTTGGCGGTATTGATCATTGCACGGGAAAACAGGCCCTTGACCTTTTTCTGGAGGCTTTTTTTGTTCGAACGAAAAGACCCGGCGGCCATAAGCAAACAACCTTTCAGTTACCCTGAACCAGGCATCACAAGGCCCGGTTGCAAACCAAATCTCTAAAACCTGCTCAAAATCCCAAATCGTGGCAAAAAGTGGTTTTTGCCACGATTTTCAAATTGCATGACTTTTCAAGCCGATGCTTGGCGCGGGCCGTTTGCGGCAACAGCCTGCCAAGATCCTCTGGGAAATTCTAAAACACCTTGGTTTTACTTGAGAGATAGGTTTTTCCTCAGAGTTTCAGTTCCCAGGAACAATAACCCTTGAAACGAGTAGGTGCAAGTGAATATCATGCTCGGGTTTTAGGCTGTGATCCTTGCCGGAAAAAATATTTTTACAGGTTTTTTACACTTAAAATAATTAATTATTTAAAACTGTTATCTTTGCTTGTCCCAAGTGGAGCCGGAGCCGGTGAAGCCTGTTGCGGCTCTTGCAGGTAATATGAATTCCATTCATTTTTTTAAACGCATCTCTTTGCCATAATTGATTAATTGAGGCAGCCGCACGATAAATGCAAAGCTCATTTATTTAGTATAAAGAATTGGGCTGGTTTTGGGTGCTTCATAATAGCAACTCTAAAAAACTGCGGCTTTTGGGGGCAGGGGAACGACACACCTGATTGCGGGCGGGTTAAACAAGCAAGTTGAGTGAGTCAAAAGACCGCGCCTTTGCCGGGCAGGCATGGTGTGAGGTGTGCATTGTTCCGTATTTGACTGTTGACCTTGCCTGCTGCTTATCCTAATACAATAGGGAAACCTGGAAGGCCGGAATCTGAAAAAATGTCAGGCATTGAGGCTGACCGGAGACCGCTACCGCAAAGGTGGTCCCTTAAAAAACAGCAGCCAGCAGCCTATTGGCCGCCTTTTGGGGGGAATTTGTTGTCGCTGAACAAAAGAGGGACTATCTGTATCTTTTTGAGTCTGCATTAAATCAGCATATGGAGTCTTCTGAGATGAGGCATATTTCTTATCATTCGTTGGTCCTGGCCGGAGGCGGCAATCGTTGCCTTTGGCAGGTTGGTTTTTGGGATGCCTGCGCCAAGGAAATAGGGCTTGCCCCCAAAGTGGTGGCCGGAGTCAGCGCAGGGGCATGCATGGGTGCTGTCATCCTGGCCGAGAAGACCGGGGAAACCCTGGATCGGATGAAAGAGACCTTTGCTGAAAACCCCAAAAACATGTATCTGGAAAATTTATTTTCCAATAAACCCGTTTTCCCTCATTACGGTATTTATTTAAGTGGATTATTGACTCTTTTTGAGCCGGAAGTCTTTGAGAAAATTAAAAAAGGTCCGGAGCTGAGAGTCCTGGCCGCCAGGTTTCCCCGGGGGGTGGGGGCAATCGGCGCGGTTGTAATGGGCTTTTTTTGCTATACCCTGGAAAAGCACATAAAAAAACCGCTGCATCCACAATGGGCCCTTAAGGCGGGCTTTAAACCGGTGGTAAAAAAATTGAATGATTGCGAAACCCCCGAGGAGGCATCTAAACTGATCATTGCCAGTTCCGCCACCCCCCCTTTTGTAGGGCCGATAAGGCTTAACGGGCATCAGGTGCTCGACGGGGGATTGGTGGACAATGTGCCTGTGGTTGCCTTAAAGCAGAACGAGGGACCGGCTCTGGTATTATTGAGCAGGCGCTATCCCCCGGGCCTTTTAAAAGGGCATAAGGGGCGCACCTATTTGCAACCTTCAAAGCCGGTGGGAATAACCAAGTGGGACGACACTTCCCCCCAGGGCCTTCAGGACGCCTATGACCTTGGTAAAAAAGACGGCGAGCTTTTTTTAAGGAAAGGCCCTGAGGCGTTACAGGATTAGCTAAAAGATATATATGTTTTAATACGGCATTTTCCGAGGCGAGGAAGCATGATCAAACAATGGCAGTACATGAGTGTATGGGTGGATCGGGATTGGAAAGTGCAGACTATTGTAGGGGAGGATAAAGGGGCCTTTGGCCCCAAAACCCGTTTTGTGGAGTTTTTAAACAAGGCGGGACGCCTTGGCTGGGAACTGATCAATATATTACCTGTTGAGGTGGGAAACCGGGCCTTTTTTAAACGGCCGGTAAATCCGGATGAGGAAAGAGCCAAAGATGAGGAGATAGAGCCTGAATCCATGGAGCTTGACTCGGGACCTGAAGACCTTTTTGAATTGGATCAGGAAGATATCTGACATTCGCACTAATAGCTTTAACCTGATCAAAGCTGGGCCTGCCCCGGCTTCGGCTTGACAAAGAACAGATGTCCCATTAATAGACAAGTCATGTCGGCGCCTTTACAAGGATTAAAAGGAAAGGCGGTGTAAATCCGCCGCGGTCCCGCCGCTGTAACCGGGGACAATGGGCCCAAATCCATGCCACTGCTTTATTCTGCAAGGCGGGAAGGCCGGGCTCAAGGGGTGATCCGGAAGCCAGAAGACCTGCCGTCAGTAAAGAAAACCACCTTTTCCGGCGAGGAACGGATTTTAAAAGTGTTGCCTCATCATGGTGGTGTTTCTCCCTGGGGAGATGAAGAAAGCTGGGTGCAGTCCCCCCAGTCCGTGATTCGGACTGGGGTTTTTTTATGCCTTGCCAAGGGAAAATACGCTGGGTAGCCTGGAATAGGCAGGCTGAACCCCTTGATGGGACTGGTGAAGTTTATTTTTGGCTTATAAAGGGCCGGCCGTATTCAATAAGGGATATCCATGGCTGATCACGCGACCTTTCATTGGCATAATAATTTGACCTCAAAGGCAATGCTTTTTATTGGCGGGTTAAAAGGGGGGAGCTGCGGCTTCTTTTTTCTGGTTGTTGCGCTTTTGACCCTGTGGGCGATCCCCTGTTCGGCTGTTTCGGTGCAGGATGAAATAGGGCGCAAGGTTGAAGTCCCTTCAAGTCCTCAGCGCATAGTGGCTTTGACTCCTTCCTTAGTTGAGGTGCTTTTTGCCCTGGGCCTGGGCGACAAGGTCGTGGGGGCCACCGAATGGTCCGATTACCCTCCCCGGGCCAAAAACATTACCAGGGTGGGGTCCTATGTCTCTCCCAGCTTGGAGAAGATAGTCTCTTTATCTCCTGATCTGGTCCTGGCCAACCGGGAGGGAAATCCGCCCTGGCTGGTGGAAAAACTGGCCCGCGCCAAGGTGCCGGTATATGTCACGGATCCTCACGATCCCGCCTCATTGCCTCAAGCCATTGAAAGGCTGGGCCTGGTTTGCGGGGTCCCTCAAAAAGGGGCTGCACTGGCCCGCGCCTTGCGGCGGGATTTCAGGGCGGTCAGGGAAAAGGTCAATGGGATCGAAAAAGTTCCCACCCTTTTGGTGGTGGGGTCCAGACCCTTGATCACCGCCGGTCCGGGATCATACGGGGCCAAGCTTTTGGCCATGGCCGGTGGAAAAAGCATTGCCCCGGCGGACAGCGGCGTCTGGCCCAGGCTCGGCATGGAGTATGTGGTTCAGGCCCGTCCCCGTCTGGTGATCGTCTCCACCATGGAAAGGGGCCAGAATCTGGCCCGTGAGCTGTCCTATTGGCAAAATGTCCCCGGCCTTTCCGATATGCCGGGTTACAGGGTGGTTTATATTAATTCCGACCTCATAGACCGTCCCGGCCCCAGGCTGGGAAAAGGCCTTTTGTACCTGGCGGATCTGGTTCATCCCGGTTTGTTTGCCGTAAAGGGTGAAACAAAATGAGGGTCACCCCGCTGAAAGTTTTTTGGGTATGCCTGGGGTTTTTGCTGTTGTTGGCTTTGGGAACCCTTTGGGCCCTTAGCTCGGGCACTGCCTCCATTGGGGTCTCCGAGGTGCTGAACTGGCTGGCCGGGGCTGAGCTCAAATCTTCCGAACAGGTAATCCTGACCAATTTCCGCTTGCCCAGGGTGATTTTGGCCATATTGGTCGGCGGCTCCTTGAGCATGTGCGGGGTGGTTTTTCAGGGGCTTTTGCGCAATCCCCTGGCCGAGCCTTTTATCCTGGGAGTTTCCGGCGGGGCCGCGGCCGGAGCGGTAATCGCTCTTTCCATTGGCCTCACAGGGCTTTATCCCAGGGCCGGTTTTGCCTTTGCCGGGGCGCTGGGAGCCATGTTCCTGGTGCTTACCATGGGTAGAAGGTCCGGCAGGCTGGAGTCTAGCGGACTCATCCTCACAGGGGTGATCATAAACGCGTTCTTTACGGCCGTGATCATGTTCGTGATCTCCATTACCACTGACCAGAAGCTCCATGCCATCATGTTCTGGCTGCACGGAGACCTGGGCGGGGCCAACCTGGAACAGTCATGGCTTCTTTTACCCGCGGTTTTGTTGGTAGGCGGGTTTTTCTTTTACAGAAGCAGGGAGATCAACCTTATAAACTCCGGTGAACAGGCCGCCCGCGCCTTGGGAGTGAATGTGGACCAAGTCAAGCTGAGCCTTTTTGTGGCGGTCAGCCTTTTAGCCGGGCTCACGGTCTGCTTGGGCGGGCTGATCGGTTTTGTGGGGCTCATGGCGCCGCATCTGGTGCGCATGGCATTGGGGAATGATCATCGTCTGTTGCTTCCGGCCTCAGGCCTTTTTGGCGCCTTGTTTCTTTTGCTGGCAGATACTGTGGCCAGGTGCCTTATCAGCCCGGCCCAACTGCCCGCAGGGGTGATCACCGCCAGTCTGGGGGCGCCCTTTTTCCTTCTGCTTTATGTCAAAAGGGGCACCAGATGGCTGTAGCTCAACTCAAAGAGGCCTTGCTCAAGGCAGAGTCACTTGGCTATGCCTATGGTGACAATCCCGTATTTAACGATGTTTCACTTGAACTTTTCCCCGGTGAAATCTTGGGCATCATCGGCCCCAACGGCAGCGGCAAGTCAACTCTCTTGGGCATACTCTCCGGCTTGATGAAGGCAAAGACCGGTCGGGTTTTGTTAAAAGGGGCCGATATCTTGCAAATGCCCCGGCCCAAGGTTGCCGAGGTCTTGGGGCTTTCTCCCCAGAACCCCCAGCTCAGCAATGGCATGACCGCCCTGGAAACCGCCTTGAGCGGCCGCTATGTGCGCATGGGGCGCAACCTTTTTGAAGATGATAAAGACCTGGACGCAGCAAACAAGGCCCTTTTGGAGACAGGCCTCAGCTCATTGGCATCGCGCAAGTGCGGCCAGCTCTCCGGCGGAGAACGTCAGAGACTGGCCCTGGCCAGGGCCCTGGCCGCGGAGCCGCAGGTTCTTTTGCTGGATGAACCCACCAGCGCCCTGGATATGGACCATCAGCTTAGGGTGATGGAGATTTTGGAGGAGTTCAGTGGATACAACCATCGGGCAGTATGCCTGGTAAGTCATGATCTGAATTTGTCTTCCATGTTCTGTGATCGGCTGGTGCTTTTGGCCCGGGGCAGCGCCCTGGCCCAGGGCAGGCCCGAGGAAGTGTTGCGTGAAGATCTTTTGGAGACTGCCTATGGGGTCAAGGTTCACCTGGATCAGGAACCCACCCGGGGACGCCCCCGTATAACCCTTATCCCGCATCCCGGGCCTGAAAAATACCGGCGTGGTAAAACCGCGTTTTTGCCAAGTGCCCTCTGAAAAAGTCCAAAAGGACTTTGTCAGCAAGCTGGAAAACCGGCAACTGCGCAAACAGTTGCCGGTTTTTTATTGCCTAAAATGGTTTTTTAGAATTCAGCCCTGATGCCGAAGAAGGTTGAGAAGCCCAGGGTGCTGTAGTCCTTGACCTCTTCATAGTCCTCGTCAAACAGGTTCACCACTCGCCCGAACAGGGTGAAGACCTCGTTCAACTTGTAGCTGGCAGAGGCGTTCATCGTTACATAGGCGTCCACCTGTTCTGTGTTGGCGGCGTCGGTGTAGCGATCTCCCACATAGATGCCGTAAAGCCTCAACACCAATTTGTCCATGGGGGCGATCCTGGCGCCGAAGCTGACCTTGTCCTTGGGGCGGTAGATCAGTTCCTTGCCTGTGGATTCGTCCTCGGTGTCGGTTAAGGTGTAGGTGCCGTCCAGGGTCAGCCAGGGGCAGACATCAATGGAGGCAAAGGCCTCGATGCCGTGGGACTTGGCTTCGTCCACGTTGTAGTACTTCCAGGTGGCAAAGTTCCAGGCGATGAGATCGTCTGTTTTGAGATGGAAGTAGGTGAGGCCCAGGCGGATCTTGTCCTGCCAGAGCTTCTGCTCCACACCAACGTCCCAGCCGGTGCTCTCTTCGGGGTCCAGATCCTTGTTGCCATAGGGGCTGTAGAGCTGGTAGAGCGAAGGGGCCTTAAAACCGGTGCCGTAGTTGGCCTTAAAGGTGGTGCCCAGGTTCCTGAGCAGATAAGCCGCGCCCAGGCGATAGGTGGTCTTGCTGCCGAATTCGCTGTGATCGTCTGCGCGTATGCCGGCGGTTATATAAAGGGCCTCAAAAAGGCTCAGCCTGTCCTGCAGGAACAAGCCTGTGGTGTGGGTGGATTTTTCAGGAAGAGAGTCAAAGTAAAGCGGGTTGTTGTAATCGCCTTTTTCTTCTTCCCAGTCCACGCCCAGAGTCAGGGTGTTCAGGTTCTTGTAATGTAGGTTGTGCTGCCATTTGGCTGTATTTAAAAGAGATTTGTACTCCGAGCTGTCGCTGTAGTCCCTTTTGATCTCTCCCTGAGACAGGGTGATTTTGTGGTCCCACCAGTCAAGGATCTTTTGGTCAAAGCCCAGAATGCCGGTGTAGGAATTTGTTTTTTCACTGTCCAGGGAGTCTGCGGGGCCGGCATAGAAGCTGTCATAATCCATGTCTGAATTGTTGAAATAACCGATGAAATAGAGTTCGGCCTTGTCGCTGAACTCCCAGCCGATGCGACCGTTCAACTGGGTTCTCTTGTAGCCGTCGTCTTCCTGGGTGTCCTGGGCCTTGGAGATGCCGTCTGTGGTCAAGCTTGCGGCAGAGACGTTGAAGTTCAAGTTTTCGATCTGCCCCTTGGTCCCCATCTGACCCAGTATGGTTTTGTGAGAGCCCCCTTCAAAAGAGAACCAGGCCTTGGGATCGCCCTGGCCCTTGGCAGTGATAAGGTTGACCACGCCGGCCATGGCCTGGGAGCCGTAAAGAGTGGACTGGGGACCGCGCACCACCTCTATCTGGCTGATTCCGTTGACTGAGTACAGGCCCAGGTTAAAGGAGTTATCGGTTGAGATGGGATCTGCAATGCGCACCCCGTCCAAGAGTATCGAAGTCTGGCTTGCCCCGGCTCCCCTGATGCTCAGGCTGGTCTGGCCGCCAAAGGGACCGTTGCCATAAACCCAAAGGCCCGGAGTTTCCCTTAAGGCATCGGCAAAATCGGTAATGCCTTTTTCTTCAATATCCTTGGCTGTAATCACGGAAACGGAACTGGAGACTTCGGCCACATCTTCTGTGGTCCTGGTTGCGGTGACAACCATACTAGGCTGGGTTGTTTTCACCACGGCCCAGGCTGGTGTGGCCAGGGCCATGGCACAGACTGCCGCTGAACAGATCAACAGCTTGGCCCTAAGGCGCATACTCTTCATTTTATTTTCCCTTCCTGCTCTTTTCATAAGTGAGTTGATTAAAACAAAAGTCCCCCATGCCTTTTAAAGGCATGGGGGACTGCACCCGTTCTTCTTGGTCACCCCTTTTGGATACCGCCTTTAGGCGGACCCGCTTAAAAAAGGGGCACCGCCTTCGGTCCTCGCCGAATATGCGGAAATCTTCAAAACCGGTAGGTCTTCTGACTTACGGATCAACCTACTCGCCGCGCCTTCCCAACGATTTTTTTCGCCAGTGGCTTTTTAGCGGCTTTTGTCCCCGATTACAGCGGCGGGACCGCGACGGAATTACACCGTCTTCCCTTTTGATCTCTAAGCAAGTTGGTAATTCAACATGAGCGCCTAAAGAACCGGTTTTTTTATTTGCTCTCATTTTTAAAAAAAAAGGCCGGTTTGTCAATCGCCGGATTCAATATGTGCTAGTTTAAATTAAGCCTTTACTCTTCTTTCCCAGGCCTTGTCTCTTTTTGACATATTTAATTTCGGGTAAATGATAATTCCTCTTATCTTGACCTGACTACAGGTGATTATATATGGTGGAATCAATGGGAGGAGGAACTTAGAATCCGGCATGGAGGGGCCGATGGAATTTGAGCTGTCCATGGAACAGGAGATCTTGCGTAAAACCGTGCGGGACTTTGCCCGGGAAGTCATAGCACCAGTGGCGGGTGAGCTGGATGAAAAGGAGGAGTTCAGCCTTGACACCTGCCGCGCCATGGGGGAGCTGGGGCTCTTTGGCATAGTGGTGGACGAGGCTTATGGCGGCGGAGGCATGGATTATATTTCCTACATCCTGGCTGTGGAGGAGATAGCCCGGGTGGACGGTTCCCACGCCGCCACCATTGCGGCTGGAAATTCCCTGGGTATCGGGCCGCTTTTTTACTATGGAAATGAAGAGCAGAAAAGAAAATACCTGCCCGACCTTTGCACGGGCAAGGCCCTGTGGGGATTTGGCTTAACTGAACCCAACGCGGGTTCCGATGCCGGCAGCGCCGCCACGGTGGCTGTAAAAGACGGCAATGAGTGGGTGATAAACGGTTCCAAGATTTTTATCACCAATGCCAGCACTTCCATCAGCCGAGGGGTCACGGTAATGGCCCGCACCGGCACCAGGGATGATAAACATCCCGAACTGACCTGCTTTTTGGTTGAACTCGGCACTCCCGGCTTTGAGGCCAGGGAGATGCACCAAAAGCTGATGTGGCGGGGATCCAACACCAGTGAGCTTTATTTTGAAGACTGCCGGGTGCCCGCGGAAAACATGCTCGGCAAAAAGGGCAGCGGTTTTCACCAGATGCTTGAGACCCTTGACGCAGGCAGACTCTCCATCGGAGCCATGGGGGTGGGCGGGGCCCAGGGAGCTTATGACCTGGCCATGCGCTATGCCAAGGAAAGGGAGCAGTTTGGCAGGGCCATCTCTTCTTTTCAAATTAATGCCTTTAAATTGGCGGATATGGCGCTTGAGATAGAAGCTGCAAGGCTTTTACTCCACAAGGCCTGCTGGTTAAAGGACAAGCACAAGAATTTCAGCAAGCATGCCGCCATGGCCAAGCTCTTTGCCTCAGAGGTGATGGGCCGGGTGGCTGCCGAGGCGGTGCAGCTCCACGGCGGCTATGGCCTGATGAAGGAATATGATGTGGAGCGTTTTTTCCGGGACCAGAAGCTGTTAACCATTGGCGAGGGAACCAGCGAGATCCAAAGGCTGGTGATCGCCAGGTTGATTGGGGTTATATGATCTTTTCTGTTATTGTGTCCGCCTCAGGCCGGTTATTTAGTCCGCCCCAGGCCGTCCTGGCCTGAGGCTTGTGGAAAAAGCCGGGAGTGAATCCTGGCTTTTTCTCGGGCTTGCGCCCGGCAGGCCGTCCATGGCCTGCGCTTCGGTTTGGTGAATTGTTCCGGTTCGGCGGTTGCTGCTCATGTTTTGGGATGACGGCGGCTGTAGCCTGCGGCAAGGCGTGGAACCTTGTTTTTTCCAGGCAACTTTTCATGGAGCTGACCGGCTCAAGCTTAAGCTTTTTTCTTTTCCTGTCTTGTTCGATTACCGGACAGATCTCTGCCTTTTAATCCATTGAGTGACCGTCAGTCAAATAATTTAGTAATATCTATGGGCATACTTAAACCTATGGGTTTTTGGGAATGCTCTTTGCCGGTTTGAAGAAACGGCTTGCCAAGTTGGGGCTGGTTTTGGCTGGTGTGGCGGTTGGCATTGCCCTTTTTAAATTGGGTCATGGCTTGCTCATAAAAAACTCCGGGCCTTTGTTTTGTGTTTGGCAGCCTAAGCACAGCCGGGTGTCTTTGATTCCGGAGAAGGGGTTTCCGGGCCTGCAAAAAAGCGCCGAACTTAAGATCAATTCCCAAGGGTTCAGGGCGGGGGAGATGGCAAAAGACGCCTTTCCCGTGGTGCGCCCTGGGCGGCAGCACCACAGAGTGCCTGGCCCTTAATCAGGAAAAGACCTGGCCCTTTTTATTGCAGGAAAAGTTGCGCCAAAAGGGCTTTCCGGCCTGGGTTGGTAATGCGGGCATGAGCGGGCACAACATCAGGGACCACATTTTCCAGGTTGGCCTAACATCCCCGAACAGACTTGGTCATTCTTTTGTTGGGAATAAATGATCTTCTACTGCGCCTGGAACGGGATCATGATTACGACCCCGGTTATCTCAAAAGCGGCCGCCATCAAAGGCGCCAGGTGAGACGGGCCTTTTCAGTGCATCCGGACAGGTTTTTTTCCTTTCCCAAGAACTTAAAGGCCGTGCAGTTGCTGCAAAACATAAAACTGCCTTGGGTTGGGGGGAGCCCGCACAGCCTGATCCGGTGCATCCTTTTGTGCGTTGGAGAATGGCCAGGGCCAAGGCCGTTATAGTTGATCATTTGCCGGATTTGAAGCCGGGCCTGGCAGAATATGAATCCAATCTGCTGACCATCATGGCCGAGTTGAAAAGACAAGCTAAAAAGGCGCTGTTCCTCACCCAGCCCACCTTGCGGTCGAAAAACTTGACTGATTATCAGAAGAAAATGCTTTGGCTGGGTTACAAGGGGGGCAGGGGGGAAGTGAGTATTATTCCGCCGCCAGTCTGGCCCGGGGAATGGATCAGTATAACCGTCTTTTGAAAAACCTGCGCAAGCAGGAGAAATACCCCTGCCTGGACCTGGCCGAGTTGTTACCCAAAGACACCACGGTCTTTTACGATGACTGTCATTTTAATGAAGGCGGGGCTTAAAAGGTGGCCGATCTGGTGGAAGCCCGCGTAATTCCGTTGCTAAAAAAAGCCGGACATAATTAAAGACGCCTTTTCTTTTTTTGGTCAAGGCGTCCTGTTTGCTGTCTTCTCAGCTACTTTTCCGCATCGTAAAGCACCGCCAGGATGGTGGTGGGGCCTTTTCCATGGGGCTTCAACACATGGGGTTCGGTTGAGTCATAATAGATGCTGTCGCCTGGGCCCAGAACCTCCACCTTGCCGCCAATAGTCAGCTCCATCTCTCCTTCCAGCACAAAGACAAACTCCTGCCCTTCATGACTGGAGGGCTCCACATCCATGCCCTGGTCGGTAAGGGTGACCATGACCGGTTCCATGGCCCGGTTGGCCTTGTCCGGGGCCAGACTGTGGTAGGAATAACCATAGCTGGTCTGGCGTGTGTCGGGATAGCGGCTCATGGCCCTTCGTTGGCCCTTGCGCACCACACTGTAGGCCTTGTCGCTTTTACTGCTGATAAAGGCCCCCATTTTCATATCCAGCGCCTTGCCCAGCTTCACCAGAATGCCGAGAGGAGGATTGACCCGGCCTTGTTCGATTTCATGCAGATAGGCCTGGTCCAGTCCTGTGCGCCTGGCTATATCCAGCATTGACAAGCCCTTTTCCAGGCGCAGGTCCCTGATCCTCTGTCCCATGGGCAGATCTTCCTGAATCTGTTGCTCATCGTGTTGAGCCACCTCGTCCACAGAACGCAGAAAATCGTTTTCCTGGGATGTTCCCACATAGTCACGGGCCTTGCCTGGTTTTTTGTTTTGCTCGTCACTGGCCATGAGTTAATCCTCCCTGGCGGGTTCATCCTGTTTTAGCCGGCCGACAGTCATGATGGGGTGAGCCAAGGGCGTTGCCCCCGGAAAAGACGCTTCCATTTTAGTCTTTCATTTCAAAAAGTCCCCGGGACTGCTTGGGCATGGTGTTTAGCCTATTTGCTAAAATAATCGGCCATCGGCTCTCAGGTCAACCTGAAGACCGGGTAAACCTCTCTTTTATGTGGTCTATTTTGGAGGCTAGAACCCGATTGGGAAGGAATTTTTTATCTAAGCAACATCAATTGCAGGGTAATTCAGATTGTAAAAGCCTTGGCTAAAGGGCCGGAAACCAAGATGTGGGTTGACTTCCGGCCCTGGTTATTCCTGTTTAAAAAGGCTATAGAGCTTCCAGTACCTTTTCCAGGGTTTCAGGGGTGTCAAAGTTAAGCACCCGCACCTGTTTGGTGGTCTTCTTGATCAGACCGGTCAATACGGTCTTGGGACCGGCTTCAATAAAGGTGTCTATACCCTGGTCCATCAGTGCGTTTACAGTCTGCACCCATCTCACCGGCGAGGTGAGTTGCTCTTTTAATTGAGCCTTGATCTCGTCGGCCTGGTCGGTGGGAGCGCCTGTGGTGTTGGGGGCCAAAAGACGGGCCGGGTCAGTAAAAGAAACCTGTTCTATGGCCTGTTCCATGTCTTTTTTGGCGTCTGCCATCAAGGGGCTGTGCCAGGCGCCGCTCACCTTGAGGGGAATGGCCTTGCCGCCTTTTTCCTTGGCCAGGTCGGAAGCTTGCTTCACCGCCTCCCTAAGCCCCGTGATTACAGTCTGGGCGGGTGAGTTATAGTTGGCCGGCTGCACCACTCCGTCTATGTCTTCGGTGATCTCGGCCACCTGCTCAGGGGAAAGGCCCATAATCGCGGCCATGGCCCCGGGATTGGCCTCTGCGTCCCTGTTCATGAGTTTGCCCCTTAATGCCGCCAGCTCTATGCACTTGGCGTTATCAAGGGCGCCTGCGGCCACCAATGCCGGGTACTCGCCCAGGGAGTGACCGGCAACCGCCTTGACCTCCAGCCCTTTTTTCAAAAGGGCCTGCCAGCAGATGAGATCCACCGCCACCACCGAGGGCTGCAGGTTCACGGTGAGGGTTAGTTCATCCATGGGGCCTTCAAAGCAAAGCTTTTTAATGGGAAGCCCGCTTGCCTCCTCGGCCTGGGTCATGATCTTGGCTGCTTCAGCAGAGGCCTGGCAAAAGGCCTGCCCCATGCCTACATATTGGGAACCTTGTCCCGGAAAAACTACTGCCACGTTGGCCATGGCTTATTACCTTTCTTGTATTGGTTGTAAAACTCCGTGTGCCTGGGTGTGCCCGGAGTTAAAGCCCATGAAAAGGGCTTATGTGCAATTATCCAACACCCGGCAAACTCAATCAAAATGAGTCTTTCAGGGTGGGTCAAATCTAACCTGCCCATGGAGAAGTGTCAACGATGCCCGCCTTGGGCGAAAAGAAGCTCAATCAGTCAAGACCCTTAGGTCCAAATCTTCAGGGTTTGAAATAACCCTTTGGAACCACGGTGATTCCACGTTCCGTAACCTTGAAGCGCTTTCTGTCCTCAAGGGGATTCAAACCGATTTTTTCTCCCTGGGGCAGGTGGTTTTGTTTATCTATTATGGCCTTTTTGACCTGGCAGTTGCGGCCTATGATCACATTGTCCATGATCACGCTTTCATCCACTTCGGACCAGGATTGAACCACTACATTGGTCGATAGAACCGAGTTGCGGACCACTGCGCCCGAGATTATGCAGCCCTGACCAACCAGCGAGTCCAGTGCCTTGCCCACCCTGGTTGAATTGAAACTTTCCTGGGAATGGACAAACTTGGCCGGCGGGAACTGACGCTGATAGGTGCGTATGGGCCACAATTGGCCATAGAGGTTGAAAAAGGGGTTGGTTCCGCAAAGATCCATATTGGCGTTCCAGTAGGCGTCTAGGTTGCCCACGTCCCGCCAGTAGCCCGAATCAGGCATGCACTTGGTCCTGACCTTTACCCTTTGACCGTTTTTTTTAGTCACAAAGGTATAGTCGCTGATGACATTGTGGGCCCGGTAGGGATAGGCCCTGACCTTGTAACGCCCCAACAGGGCGGGAATGATGTCATGGCCGAAATCCATGCCCGGCATGTCTTTGAGGATTTTTAAAAGCACTCTTTTTTTGAAAATATAAATCCCCATGCTGGCCAGGGCATGGCCTTCATCCCCCGGGATGGGGGGCGGGTTGGATGGTTTTTCCATGAATCCCTGAATGCTGAATTCAGGGTTGACCTGCACCACTCCATAGTCCTTGGCCTGCTCCCTGTCCACCTCGACCACGCTTATGGTTACATCCGCCCCAAAGCGTTTGTGATAGCGGGCAAACAGGTTGTAGTTCATTTTGCAGACATGATCGCCGCTTAAGATCAGCACATCGCTTATGGATTCGTCTCTTTCAAGGAGGTAGGCATTGTGGCGCACGGAATCCGCCGTGCCCCGATACCAGGATTCTCCCAGGCGCATCTGGGGGCTCACAATGCGCAGGTAATGACCCAGGGCAAAGGAAAAGATGTTCCAGCCCGCCTCCAGGTGGTCCACCAGAGACTGGCTTTTGTATTGGGGCAGGACCATGATTTTATAGATCCCGCTGTTGATGCAGTTGCTCAAGGTTATATCAACCAAACGGTAGGTGCCCCCAAAGGGGACGGACGGTTTTGAACGATCTCGGGTAAGTGGGCTTAACCTCTCGCCTTTACCGCCGGCCATGATGATGGCCAATATCCGTGCCATTTGATTTTACCTTTCAGCCGAGTTTGTCTTTCCGCTTTATTTCTATTGGTTTTTCTTCCACAAAAAAGCGCTGATAAACCTTGAGCAGGGAGAGCAGAAGGGCCAGAACCAATGGCCCCAGTATAAGCCCCACCACCCCGAACAGGCTTATTCCGCCAAGCACACTGAAGAAGGTCAGCAAGGGATGGAGGTTGGCCTGGCCGGCTATCAGCCGGGGCCTCAGAATATTGTCACAGGTGAGGCCTGCCAAAAGGCACCAGATCATCATGCCTATGGACCCGGCCACATGGCCGGTGAGAATGAGGTAGGTTCCGGCCGGGGCCCAGACCAGGGCCGTGCCGATCAACGGCACCACCGAGGCAAAAACCATAACCGTGCCCCAGAAGAGCGCGTTTGGCACACCAAAGATATAAAAGCCCATCCCCCCGGCCAGGCCCTGGATCATGGCCAGAACCACGGTTCCTTTTAAAGTGGCCCTCAGGCTGCTTAAAATATCGGATTTGATTTTTTGGTTCATACCCTTGGGCAAGGGAGAGAGGGCAATGAGTTTCTCGCCCATGGCCTCGCCGTCCATGAGCAGGAAAAAGGTGACAAAAAGCACCAGGGCCGTGCCGATAAGAAGACTGGTGACTCTCCTCAACAGCCCGGTGAGGTTGGCGTATAAAAGGTTGCTCACCTCCCGCACCAACTCGCCCACATATTCCAGCACATCTGTCTGTTCAAGGCCCAGGCGTTCTTCCAGCTCGACAAGGTAAGGCGTAAGCCTGCCCAGGCCGTCGCGCACGGTTTGTTGAAGCTGATCATTGATCAGCATATGGCTCACTGTGTTGTAAAGGTCAAGCGCCTGGCTGGTGATTATGCCTGCCAAGAGGAAAAATGGCACTGCCAGGATGATAAAGATCACAATGCAGGCCATAGCCGAGGCCAAGGCCCTTTTGCCCTTGAAAAGTTTTTCAAAATAGGCGTAGAGCGGGGCAAAGGCCACAACCAGAACTACGGCCAAAAAGATCTGAACCAGAAAAGGCTCCACCAGAAGATAGCCCAGGTAGACCATGAATAAGATGCAGACTGTAAAGAACCAGCGTGTCCAGGTGTTGTCAAAGGGCCTGGGATCGGCGCCATGGGGCATGAGCATCTCCAAAAGCCGCCTTAAAGGCGCGAGAGGCGGCAGCAGGCTAAAAGGATAATCCAAAAAGAGGAAAGAATGGCCGCGTTTAAAGGCGGCCAGTTTTATCTTTCCGGCAAAGGCTTCCCGAATTTTACCGGATGCTGATTACTCAAACTTTGTTACTGCCAATCAGCCGAAATTACGCTTAATGGGTGATGTTCGCGATCCCGCACTCTGTTTGCCCCAATGGGGGCCCAAAAAGGGCTGACTTTTCCGGGGTGTTTGAAAAGCGTCGGTTTTTCGGGGGCGCTTTAACAGCCCGTTAACGGGCCGCTCGTGAGCGGTCTGTTTTTTTTGTTTTATTATATGCGTTTTAAGTTGTACTCCCAAGTCAAAATCATGCGGCAACCTTAAGTTGCCGCCTTAAAAACCCTGTGCTAGCATGAGCATATTTCCAAATTGTTTTTCGGGAGGGGGCCGATGCTTTCGCCCCGCAGAATGGGTGAACTTTTAAGGCACGCCAAGCGCAACGAAGAGATTTTGAAGCGCTTGGACGAGGTGGAATTCCTCCTCTTGGGCAGGCACGGCCTTGACCAGCTTTTGCCTGACCTCTGCCGCACCATAAGCGAGGTCTATAATCTGGAGGCCGTCACCGTGGTCCTTTGCCGGGATCACAAGCGTTTATGGCGCATTTTAGGCGGCCCCCGGAACAAGCCCCTGCCTGCTAATTGTTTTTGGCGCAGCAGAAAGGATTTGAGGATAATTCTCTCGGATTTGGAGCGTCCCTTTTTATGCAACCGGGTGGGCAGGGAACTGATAGAGACTTTTTTTCCGGAAAGCCCTAAACCGGCCTCCATGGGAGTTTTGCCCCTTTGGTCCAGGGGGGATTTTTTGGGGGCGCTTTGCCTGGGAAGCGGCTCTCTTAAGCGGTATGAGCCCGGGCTTGAGACGGATTTTCTTTCCCGCCTGGGGCGCAAGATCGCAATTGGCATGGAAACCTGTCTGGTTATGGACGAGTCCAGGGGCATGGAGCGGCGAGAGGCTGCCCTGGAGATGGCAGGGGCCGCGTGTCACGAATTGGCCCAGCCGGTGACCACTTTGACTCTTATGATAGATAAACTGTTGCGCACCTCGTCTCAGGAAAACCCCCTGTATCAGAGCCTTATACAGTTGTCCCGGGAAGTGGACAAGGTAGGCTCCTTGGTGCACCGCATAAGTCAGGTGAGTGAATATGTGACCAAACCCTATGCTCAGGGAATGAAGATAATAGATGTTGACGCGGCCGCGGGCAACAGCGGCCCTGAAATGCAAAAAGAGGTGGATAAATGAGTTATATTACCAAAGATGATTGTCTCTTCTGCAAGATCGTGGCCGGTGAGATCCCCTGCCACAAGGTATATGAGGATGACAAGACCCTGGCCTTTGCCGATATCAGCCCGGCAACCAAGGGGCACACCCTGGTGATCTCCAAGAACCACGCTGAAAACCTTTTGGAGATTGCTTCCGATGATCTTGCCGCGGTTCACATGACCAGTAAAAAGGTGGCCCGGGCGGCCAAGGACGCCCTGGGTTGTGACGGCGTCTCCATCCTTCAGCTGAATGGAGAGGCCTCCGGCCAGGTTGTCATGCATTATCATGTGCATGTCATTCCCCGTATGAATGACGACGGCCTGCCCCTGGGGCACGCTTCCGAGAGAAAACCCCAGACCGAAGGCCTGGAAGAGACCGCAAAGGCCATTTCCCAGGCGATCAAGTAACGGGTCATTGTTAATAAACAAGGCTCTGCCCCCTTAGCCGAACAGCTAAAGGGGCAGAGCCTTGTTTTACCGTAAACTGCCATAGGGCCCCTGGGGGTCACAAAACAGCGATAAGTTTTAGTCCTCTTCCTGCAGCTTCCGGTCCAGCACCTGGGCCACCTTTTCGCCGCTTAAAAGCATGCCGCCAAAGACAGGTCCCATGCGGTGGGCGCCAAAGACCGCGTTGGCGCACATGCCGGCTGTGTACACGCCCGGGAAGGCCTCTTTGGTGTTCTCGATGGTGGTGGACTCGGCCACTTCGGCCCACAGGGAACGCTCGCCGATCACCTTGCCGGTGTCGGTGGAGAGCTTGGCATCCACCTTCTTGGAGATCACGTTCAACACCTCGGCCGGGTGGCCGGTGGCGTCGATGGTATAGCGGGCTCGCAGGGTCAGGGGATCCACGTGCAGTCCGGCCATCTCAACGGGAGACCAGTTGATCACCAGGCCGTTGACCCTGTTATCCCGGACCATAACGTCTTCCACAGTGATCAGGTTGAAGACGGAAAGACCGGCCAGGGTGGCCTTGGAGGTTAAAGTGGAGGTGGAAACAACGCTGTCGGCCGTGTAGTAGCCTTCCACATATTCGCGGCAGGGAATGCCGAATTCATCTAGGATGCGCTTGGCTTCTTCCTGCACAACAATTTCATTCATCATCATTCCGCCGCCCCACATGCCGCCTCCGATGGAGAGCTTGCGTTCGAACATGGCGACGTTATAGCCTTTTTTGGCCAGGTAATAACCCGCCACCAAGCCCGAGGGACCACCGCCCACAATAGCCACGTCCAGGTCCAGGTTGGCGTGGAGCTTTTCCATGTAGCGATCGATAATGGCTCTGGTGATGGTTACTTCATCCAGCATGATGCTTTTCCTTTCCGAAGGGCCAATAGAAAAAGGACCGGCCCTTCAGGGAATCCGGCCCTCAATATAATGCGGGTCACGGATTGCTTCCCTGCGTTGGGATTATCCAACAGGTTCAAGGGGTCTCTACCGGCCTATCCGGCATACTCTCAGCCTCCCAAAGGAAGCTCCCCCAGCAATCGGTTTTTTAAGCATGACAAAAAACCCTTGGAGTGCCTATGGTTGTTTTGGCAAAGGGGTTTGGGTCAGCTTGACTTTTTTTCCGCCTTTTTTAATTTCCGCCCTGATCTGCGGGCTTGGTAAAAAAAAATATTTTTTGACGGATAAGTGACTTGCATACTCCCCAAATAGTTTTGTGTCAACAAGTTTGGCTGTTTCAACTGAAAAAGGGCCGATATCCGGATTCAGGGCGTTTTTGTTTCAAATCCCTTTTTATCCTGTTGGCCAATGTCGTTTAAAAATAATCTCCAAAGTAGGACATTTGGAAAAAAAATAAATTACCCGAGGTGGTTGCTTGCTTGGCACGTCTTGTTAGTTGGCCCCACGCTTGCTATGATTAACCCAGGCTGGGCACACTGGGGAGAGCTGCTCTGAAAAAAGGCTCCCTGTTGAAATCAGGCCCTTTTTTGTTGCGGGGGAGCTGGGCTGCTCCGAGAAAATCGGCGCCCCGAAAAGCCCTGCTTCGAGTGGGAGATTTAAAGATGGCAAATAAAAGGCGGCGCACAAGGGTTAATTTTGCGGCCAAGGCCGACGTCAATGTGACCGGGGCTCAACTGTTGGATCTGACTACCAGGGATCTGAGCCACAAAGGCGTGTTTGTACTTGGATCCCATCCCCTTACAGTAGGGCAACAATGTACGGTCACTATTCGCCTTGTGGATGATCCTGCTTCAGATGTTGAGCTGTTCATGGAGGGAAAGGTCGCCCGAAGCACGGTTGATGGCACTGCTATTGACTTTGTTTCCATGGATCCAGATACTTACATGCACCTACGCAATCTGGTGCTATTAAATTCCCCCAATCCGGATGAGGCGGCCAGCGAGTTTTCAAAGCCGGCCTTTGACCCCAGTAGTGAGAAAGACTGAAAATATTCAGGCCCTTTCTTAAAATCAGGTGGATTTTTAGGGGGGTCTTTTTTATGTATACTGTCAGGGGTTTAATCCTGACAGTTTGTACGGATGCCTGAAAACGGCCTTTTTCCCGGATTTGACAACTGGAGGCCTGCCCATGGGGCCGGGGACTTTTAAAGGGTTCGTCCCGGGCACGTCATCCTGTTTTTTTGGATAACTAAAACGCAGTTCTCCTGGAGAATAACATGGAGCTTTGTGAAAAGATCAAAAAGGTGCAGCCTTCTCCGACTTTGGCGGTTACAGCCAAGGCGGCCGAGTTGAAGGCAAGTGGTGTTGACGTGATCAGTTTTGGCGGTGGAGAACCGGATTTCCCCACTCCGGCTCATATTCGCCAAGCGGCTATCGATGCCATTAATGAGAGCTTCACCCGTTACACGGCAGTGCCGGGCATCCCCGAGTTGCGGGCCGCGGTGGTGGAAAAATTCAAAAGGGATAACGGGCTTGACTATTCCGTTGACCAGGTGATGGTCAACGTGGGAGCCAAACATTCCGGTTACCTGGTTCTGCAGGCGCTTTTGAATGCCGGTGACGAAGTTGTGGTGCCGGCACCCTATTGGGTCTCCTATCCTCCCATGGTGATTTTGGCCGGTGGAGAGCCGGTTATTGTCAATTGCCGGGAAGAGGATGACTTCAAGCTCACGCCAAAGGATCTCGAGGCCGCCATCACCCCCCGCACCAAGGCCCTGATACTGAACTCGCCCAGCAACCCCATTGGCTGCGTTTACACAGCTGATGAGATTAAAGCCCTGGCCACCATCTGCGCCGATGCCGGGGTGCTTGTGATCAGCGACGAAATCTATGAAACCTGCGTGTTTTCAGACGGTCCCAAGTTCGTCTCCACCGCAAGTTTAAGCGACAAAATCTATGAAAACACCGTAACCATCAACGGCGTTTCCAAAGCCTATGCCATGACCGGCTGGCGCATCGGCTACATGGCCGGCCCTCAGTCCTTGATAGCCGCCTGCTCCAAGTTGCAGGGTCAGTCCACTTCCAACCCCAACTCCGTGGCCCAAAAGGCCGCCCTGGCCGCCCTTACCGGTCCGCAGGACGAAGTGGCCAAGATGACCGCCTCTTATGAACAAAGGCGGGACTACATCGTAAAGAGGCTTTTGGAGATAGAGGGGGTCAGCTGCACTCCGCCCAAGGGAGCTTTTTACGCCTTCCCCAATATGAGTGTATTTTACGGTAAAAAGTTCGGGAACAAGGTTATTGAGGGATCGGTTGACCTTTCGGCCTATCTCATGGAAGAGGCCCATGTGGCCACAGTTCCCGGCGCGGCCTTTGGTCAGGATAAATGCGTGCGTTTCAGCTTTGTGACCGCCCCGGACCAGATCGAGAAGGGCATGGACCGTTTGGTCGAGGCTCTGGGCGCCCTGGTCTGACAGTTATCGAAATGGTTGAGACTGGGAGGGGCAGGCTTTCGGCTTGTTCCTCCCTTTTTATTTGGCCCGGCTAAAAAAAACAAACCTTGAAAACCGGTGCGACGGCTTCAATCCTTGGAAAATCCGCAGGAAGAGCGATTTTTAATTATAATTTTAGAGATTTTAAATAGTTAGACGAGATAATGACTTGACACACCACAACATGTCTCCGATTAAAGGAGCTGCCAAGTGTATGGATATGGATTGCGCGTCCGGGCAGGGCATCCCTGCCCGGAACCAGCCTGGAATATGTTTACGATCCCATTTACAAGATGGGGCCGAATACGTATTGCTATCTGCGGCCAGCGGCGCGCTTGCTCGCTTTGATGGGGTTGAGCTTAACCTCTTTGACTTCGCTCTGATCCTTGACATGGGTGGCGAAGTTGCAGATGCCGTAGCGCCATTTGGATGCCGGGTCAGGATAGGTGGTGCAGTAGAAAAGGTCACCTACTTGCACGGCGCGGGCGCAGCCTTCACAGGCTTCAACCGCCGGATGACAGGTGCCGCCATTGTAGCTGCAACCGTTTTCAGTCATGAAAGCGCATTCCATACCTTCTCTGGTGGTGGTGCACAACATGATTGTTCTCTTCCCTTCGAGGTTCTTCCCAGTTCAACATTTTGAGGTACGGATTAAGGTAACCTGGATATGTCAACGGGCCTCTGAAATCTAAACACAAGATAAGGGCCCGGCCTCAATGAGCCGGGCCCCACACAACTGAGCGCGTATTTTGAAGGCAGCCCCTGATTCTGTCAAGAATATTTCTAAAAAAATGTTACTCAAGTGCGGGATTAAGCCGCAAGGCCCAGGCCAGGGGCATGAAAACAGCCAGAAAAGCAAGGCAAAACAGGGCCAAGCGTGGTATCTTGTGCCACGGGCGGAGCCATTCGGCCCCGCCTTGACAAATCTCCGGCTCTGCCGTAGATCAAAATAGTTTTGCGTTTGAATGAATAATGAGTCCGCTTCCCGAAAGAATTTCACCTTTATTACAAGGAAGCGGAGATGAAAGGAGCTTCCCCGTGGGCCGGGATTCTGGTCAGAAAAGCTCAAAAAAGAAAGATGTTGAACAGGCCTCCAAGGACGAGAACTTTTTGATTCGTCAGCGCCGTAAAAAAGCGGAGGATCTTAAAGAGCTGGGAGTGCCTCTTTTCCCGAATACCTTCCGTCCCAGAGACCAGATCGGTGATCTAAGGGCCCGCTACGACCGCATGGACACGGCCCGGTTAGACGCCATGGCCGAGACTAAATTCATGGTCGCCGGCCGGGTTATGGCGCTCAGGTCCTTTGGCAAGGCCGCCTTCTTAAAGATAAAGGATCGCACAGGCGAGATTCAGTGCCATGTGCAGCGCGATGTGGTGGGGACTGAATCCTACAAGGCCTTTAAAAAATATGAGGTCGGCGATATTATCGGAGTCAAGGGACCGCTTTTCCGCACCAGGACCCAGGAACTCACCATAAAAGTGGAAGAGGTCCAGCTGGTGACCAAGAGCTATCGCTCCCTGCCGGAAAAATTCCATGGCCTGACCGATGTGGAGCTGCGCTATCGCCAGCGCTATGTGGACCTCATCATGAATCAGACCACCAGGGATATATTCCACGCCCGCTCCAAGATTATCTCCACCATAAGATCATTCTTCAGCGAGAATAACTTCATGGAGGTGGAGACCCCCATGATGCAGGTGATCCCCGGCGGAGCCACTGCCCGGCCTTTTGAGACCTATCATAATGCCCTGGGCATGAAGATGTATATGAGGGTGGCGCCGGAGCTATACCTGAAGAGGTTGGTGGTGGGCGGTCTGGAAAGGGTTTATGAACTCAACAGGAACTTCAGGAACGAAGGCATCAGCCTGAGGCATAACCCTGAGTTCACCATGGTTGAGTTCTATATGGCCTATGCCTCTTATGAAGACCTCATGAGCTTCACGGAAGACCTGATCGGCCTTTGCGCCCAGGCGGTTAAGGGGACCTTGAAGTTCGAGTACCAGGGCAAGGAAATCGATCTTACTCCTCCCTGGCAGAACCTGGATTTCCGTTCCAGCCTCATTGAGATCGGCGGCGCTCCGCCCGAGGTGCTCTTTGACGAGGAAAAGGCCATGGCCCTGGCCAGGGAGCTGGGCGGCCAGTTCAAGCCTGAGGACGGCCTGGGCAAGGCGCTCGACAAACTCTTTGAGGTGCTGGTTGAACCCAAACTCTGGCAGCCCACCTTTGTAACCGGCTATCCCCTGGAGATATCTCCCTTGAGTCGTAAAAACGACCTGGATCCGGATATTGTGGACCGGTTCGAGTTCTTTGTGGCCGGTCGCGAGATGGGCAACGGTTTCAGCGAGCTGAATGACCCGGATGACCAGAGGGGCCGCTTTGAGGATCAAGCCGCCCAGCGTTCGGCCGGGGACAAGGAAGCCCAGTTCATGGATAAAGACTATGTCAGGGCCCTTGAGTACGGCATGCCTCCCACTGCGGGCGAGGGAATCGGCATAGACCGACTGGTTATGCTCCTCACCGACCAGCCCAGCATCAGAGAGGTTATTTTGTTCCCCCTGCTCAGGCCAGAGAACGATTGATGCGGTTTGAGGTCCTGATCGCCCTGCGTTATCTGCGCGCCCGGCGTAAAAAGACCTTTGTTTCACTGATTTCGCTTCTTTCCATGGCCGGAGTGGCTCTGGGTGTGGCTGCCCTGATCGTCGTGTTGAGCGTGATGGGCGGCTTTGAAACTGAGATAAGGCGCGCCATCTTAGGGCAGAACGCCCATGTCCACGTCTACAGGGTGGGCAGGGCCATGACTGATTTTGATAAGGTCATGACCGCCTGCCTGGCTGATCCGGAGGTGGTGGCCGCGGCTCCTTTTGTGCATGGCCAGGTGATGGTGGTTTCGGATTACGGGGCCACAGGCGGACTTATGCGCGGCCTTAGTGTGGATAAAGCACTTAAGGTGATGAATATCGAGCAAACTATTAAAAGCGGTTCTTTCAAAGACCTGACTCCTCCCTGGCCCGAGGGCATTCCCGGGGTGGTGATCGGTAAGGCCATGGCCAGGCAACTAGGCGCGGGCCTTGGCAGCGTAATTAATATTATTAATCCCTTGGGGGAAGACACCCCGGTTGGGCGCATCCCCAAAAGCGAACCCTTTCGGGTGGTGGGGCTTTTTCATTCCGGCCTGCATCAATACGACGCCAGCGTAATCTACACCAGCCTCAGGGCGGCTCAGGATCTGATGGATCTGGGGGGGGCGGTAAACGGAGTGGACCTTAAGGTGAAAGATATTTTCCAGGCCGAAAAGGTCGGGAGAAGTGTGGGCGGCAAGCTGGGGCCGGGCTACTACACCAGAGACTGGATGAGCAATAACCAAAGCCTGTTTGCCGCGCTTAAACTGGAAAAATTCGGCATGTTCGTGGTGCTGATTCTGATAGTTGTGGTGGCGGCCTTTGGCATTGTCAGTTCTCTGGTGATGCTGGTAATGGAGAAAAGTAAGGATATAGCCATATTGAAGGCTATGGGCGCAACCGCCGCCAGTATCAGGCGCATCTTCACCATAGAAGGCCTCATAGTAGGCTTTTGGGGCACTTTTTTAGGGCTTTGGGGAGGCCTGGGCCTTTGTTGGCTTTTGTCCCGCTATCAGTTTATAGACCTGCCTAAAAATGTGTATCCCATGAATACCATGCCTGTGCAGGTTGAACCGCACATTGTGGCCATAGTGGCGGTCTCCGCAGTTCTTATCTGCCTTCTGGCCACGTTGTATCCCGCCAGAAACGCCGGTAAGACAGATCCTGTGGAGGCGTTGCGTTACGAATGAATTTAGGATTGGCTAAAAAGCCTCTTCATAATAAAATTACCTGCCGGGAGCCTGAGGACTTGACAGAGAATCAAGTATTCATTCAAATGAAGCGACTGTGCAAGACCTACGAAGGACCTGATTCAGAGGTCCAGGTGCTGAGCGATCTGGATCTTGAGGTGGCTAAAGGCCAATCCGTGGCTATTGTGGGGGCCAGCGGAGTGGGAAAGTCCACTCTGTTGCACTTGGCCGGGGCCTTGGACAGGCCAAGCTCGGGCCGGGTTTATGTGGACGGTTGTGATATATTCAGTCTCAGCGAAGCTGAGCTGGCGGATTTTCGCAATAAACAGGTGGGGTTTGTTTTTCAGTTCCACCATCTTTTGCCTGAGTTCACAGCCCTTGAGAACACCATGATGCCGGCTTTGATCAGCCGCATGGATAAAAATAAGGCCAGGCAAAAAGCCAGGGAGCTTCTTGAGCAGGTGGGGCTCAGCCATCGGGAAAATCACCGTTCCGGTGAGATGAGCGGTGGTGAACAGCAACGGGTTGCCGTGGCCAGGGCCCTGGTCATGCGCCCGACTTTGCTTTTGGCTGATGAGCCCACCGGTAATCTGGATGAGAATACCGAGGGCAAGGTGCATGAGTTGTTTGTTCGCTTAAACAGGGAAATGAACCTCACCACCTTAGTGGCCACCCATAATGAGAATTTGGCCCGGCTCATGGACCGGCGGGTTCGGCTGGCCCAAGGCCGGGTTTCGGAGTAGCCTGTTTTACCCTTCGCCCCTTGTAAAAGGGCAAGGCATTTTGGGATGAACCCTCATTGCGTAATAGGATGATCTGCTGACGATTTGATTCCGCAAGGAATGTCGCCGGTCGGTGATTTATTGTTTTTTCAAGCTGGGTTTGCATGACCCGGTCAAAAAGAGGATAATCAGGCTGGTTCGGTAGGCGTTCAAGACGTCTGCCGAGTTGAGTTTTTTTTATTAGTTGAGTTACAAGTGTAATGACCGGTGTTAGCCGAAGTGCCCATAATGCTTAGGCGCTTTCGCTTGCCGGCAAAAACGGTAAAAAGGCCTTAAACGGGCCTCTTAATGGATTTGGCCTTTGAGATGTCGGCTGGCGCGACCCGTGCGGCGGCTTTGCTTGGGCCATGGATTACCTTGGCTGACAAACTCGGATCGGGGGCGGCATGATTAAAAAGGTGTTGATGTTGGTTTTGGCCTTGTTCCTCTTGGGACAGGGCGCTGTCTGGGCTGCCGACCCCATCAAGGTGGCGGTCTTTCCCTTTGATGTCTTCAGCAGGCAGCCCTTGAGTCGTCTGAAGACTGACCTGCAGGACATGTTAAAGACCCGTCTTGTCAAGGACGGAGTGAATGTTCTTGCGTCTGCCGAGGTTAACGAGGCCCTTCAGAAAGAAGGAAAGCCCCTTGACCTGACCGTGGCCCGCCGTGTGGCCGGAAGCCTTGACGCGGATTTTGCGGTCTACGGCTCCGTGACCAAGATCGGCAACCGGGTGTCCCTGGATGTGAAGATTCTGGATGTCCTCGGCATGATCAGGCCACAGTCGGTATTTGTGGAAGGCGCGGGCTTAAGCGCCCTGCCTGACTTGACTGATCGCCTGTCCCGCGAAGTCGCCACCAAGGTTTCGGGCCGGGAAAAAGTGGCCGAGGTCAAGATCGAGGGTAATAAGCGTATAGAAGATGACGCCGTAAAGGCGCTTATCAAGACCAAGCCCGGCGGCCCGTTCTCGCCTCTCATGCTGGATGAGGACCTGCGCGCTATCTGGAAGATGGGCTATTTTGACAATGTGCGGGTGAGGACCAATGATCTTCCCACCGGTAAAGAGGTGGTCTTCGAAGTCACCGAAAAACCCATGCTCAGGGAGATCCGCTTTACCGGCAACGATGTCTTTGACAATAAAGACATCCAAGACAAGATTGGCCTGAAACCTTTCAGTGTGATCAAGCCCGGCTTTATCAAGGAAGCCGAGGCCAAGATCGTGAAGATGTATCACGACAAGGGTTATTACGACGTCAAGGTCAAGGCGGAGATGCTGGATCTGCCCTCCGGCGAACGCGGAGTGCATTTCAAGATAAACGAAGGTGACAAGGTCTTTATTGAGACCATCACCTTTAACGGCAACAAAGCCTTTGAGGCCGACACCCTGCGCGAACAGATGACCACCAAGGAAGAAGGCTGGTTCTCCTGGCTTACCGACGACAACCTTCTGGATCGGGCCAAGATTGATCAGGACCGGGAGAAGCTTACAGATTTCTATTACAATAACGGCTACTTGAATGCCAGAGTCGGCGAGCCTGACATTACCCGTCAAAAAGGCGGCTTGAATGTGGCCTTTAACATCGTGGAAGGCCCCCGCTACAAGATCGGCGCGGTTCAGGTCACCGGCGAGATGATTATTCCCCAGGCCGATGTGATGAAGGGCCTTAAGGTTAAGCCCGGTGAATGGTTCAACCGTTCCAATCTGCGGGCGGACCTGGGCTTTTTAAATGACCTTTATGCGGACAAGGGCTATGCCTATGTGGAGGCCAGGCCCAGGGTGAGAGAGGACCGGGAGAAAAAAGAGGTCAACATTGCCTACAACGTCAAAAAGGGCCGCAAGGTCTGGTTTGAACGTATTGTCATCACAGGCAACGACCGCACCAGGGACCGGGTCATCCGTCGCGAACTGAGTGTGGTCGAGGGAGACCGCTTCTCCAGCCGGGCCCTTAGAAATTCCAATATGCGTTTGAGAAAGCTCAACTTCTTTGAAGATGTGCATATCTCCACCAAGCAGGGAACCGGCCCGGACAAGATGGACCTCAAGGTAAACGTCAAGGAGAAGCGCACCGGCCAGTTCAATGTGGGCGCGGGCTACTCCACGGTTGACAAGCTCATGTTCATGGGCAGCATCACCGAGGCCAACCTCTTCGGCCGGGGACAGCGTCTGGAGTTAAAGGGAGCCTTGGGCGGAAAATCCACCCGCTACACCTTAAGCTTCACCGAGCCCTGGCTGTTTGACCGCCCCATAAGCGCGGGCGCCGACATCTATGACTGGCGGCGTGAGTACACAAGCTATGACAAGGAATCCATCGGCGGCAGGATCCGCTTTGGCTTCCCCACTCCCTTTAACGCAACCAGGTTCTACGCCTACTATAAATATGAAGACGCGACCGTTAGTGATGTCAGCGAAAATTCAGCCACCATCATCAAGGACCAGGAAGGCAACCACATAACCAGTTCGGTGAAATTCATCGTAAGGCGCGACACCAGAAACCACTCTTTCAACACCACAAACGGTTCGGACAACAGCGTGGGTGTGGAATATGCCGGCGGATTCCTGGGGGGGACCAACTCCTTTGTCAAAGCCACGGCTGAGAGTGGCTGGTACTTCCCCTTGTTCTGGGATACGGTTTTTGTGACTCACGGCAAGCTGGGCTGGGTCACCTCCCATGGCGACGGCACTCTGCCCATCTACGAACGTTTCTTCCTGGGCGGTATAAACACTCTGCGTGGTTTCGACTACTTGAGCGTAGGACCCAAGGACGAGGCGACTGGTGACGTCATAGGTGGTGAGCGCATGGCGCTTCTGAACCTTGAATTCCGTTTCCCGCTGGTGAAAAAAGCCGGTCTGGTGGGTCTTTTGTTCTACGACACCGGTAACGCCTGGACCCAGGATCAAGGTTACGAGTTAAGTGATCTGCGTTCCAGTGTGGGTGGGGGAATCCGTTGGTTCTCTCCCATTGGCCCCTTGCGTCTGGAATATGGTTATGTGCTTGATCCGGAACCTGGTGAAGCGGACAGCAACTGGGAATTCACCATTGGAAGTATGTTCTAAACCAAAACGAAATTAGTTAAGGAGATTATCCTGATGTTCATGGCGAGAGTAAAGATTTTGCCCGTTTTGTTTGCCGCATTGGCCACTGCCCTTATCTGGTCCGTGCCTGTTGCTGCCCAGGCCGAGGTTAAACTGGCTGTGGTGGATTTGAACCGTTGCGTCCGCGAGTGCAAGCAGGGTAAACGGTCTCAGGCCGAGTTGCAGCGCCGGGCCCAGGACTTTGAAAACGAGCTCAAAAGCCTTCAGACCGAGGTGAGCACCATGCAAAAAGAGCTGGAAAACACAGCCATGCTGCTGAAGCCCGAGGCCAGGCAGGCCAAGGAAAGGGATTTTGAGCGCAAGGTTCGCAGGCTGCGGGATCGCCAGCGGGAGGCCAAGCAGGACATGATGGAGGCTCAGCGTGATGCCTTCAGGCCTATTTTGAATAACTTGGGTAAAGTCATCAAGCAGATCGGGGCTCAGGGAAAATACACCATGATCACAGAGTCCAAGGCTGCCTTGTATTATCCTTCCAGTGTGGATATTACCAGCCAGGTGATCGCCGCCTATGACAAAGCCCATCCCTAGGTCGGGATGACGTTTAATAACCCAAGCGAAAATCTGGAACAACGGCCGCCGGTTAAAGCCTCATTAGAGGCTTTAACCGGCGTGTGTCAATTAAAAATCAGATTGGTTAGAAGAAAAAGTGAAGATAACTCTGGCCGAACTTGCCGGTTTGGTGGATGGCGAGCTGATCGGGCCCGCTGACCGTGAAATATCCGGGATTAAAGGCTTGGATCAGGCCGGGCCCCAGGACTTGAGCTTTCTGGCAAATCGCAAATACGCACATCTTTTAAATGAATGCAAAGCAGGGGCGATTCTGGTAACTCATGAGCAGACGGTTCCCGAGGGACTGGCTGTAATCAGAGTGAAAGATCCCTACCTTGCCTTTGCCAAGAGCCTTTCCTTTGCCGTTAAAGTTCCCTATAAACCATCGGGAGTGCACCCCCGGGCAGTGGTGGAAGAAACTGCTCAATTGGGCGAGGATGTTTCTATCCATGCCGGCGCCTATGTGGGAGATGGAGCTGTTTTGGGAAACCGGGTGGTTTTGCACCCCGGAGTCTACGTGGGACCCGGTGCAAGGGTCTCAGACGATACGGTTTTATACCCCAATGTGGTGATTTATAAGGGTTGCCAGGTGGGGAAGCGCTGTATTCTCCACGCGGGTACAGTGATCGGAGCCGATGGCTACGGCTTTGCTCCGGACGGAGACGCTTATTTCAAGATACCCCAGATCGGGATCGTTCAGATCGACGATGATGTGGAGCTCGGCGCCTTAAACACCGTAGACCGCGCCGCCATGGGCCGGACCTGGATTCAGCGTGGGGTTAAAACCGACAATATGGTGCATGTGGCCCATAACTGCGTGATCGGCGAGGACACCCTATTGGTGGCCCAGGTGGGCATCAGCGGATCCACCAAACTTGGACGTCATGTTGTGTGCGGCGGCCAGGTTGGGGTGGCGGGACACTTGAATATTGGTGATAATGCCGTGATGGGCGCGAAAACCGGGGTCACCAACTCCATTGCGTCCAATGAAGTGGTGGCAGGCTATCCCCATTTGCCTCACAGGGTATGGCTGCGCACCCGCGCATTGATCAGGCGCTTGCCGGATCTTTTTGAGCGTGTAAAGAAACTCGAAGCCCGGTTGGAGGCAAACGCCGGGAAAAAAGAAGAGTAAAGGAGCGGTTCATGGCCGAACAGGTTTTTGATCTGCAGGAAATTATGACATTTCTTCCCCATAGGTACCCATTTCTATTGGTGGACCGCATCCTTGAGTTGGAAAAGGGGAAACGCATCAAGGGACTTAAGAATGTGACCTACGGAGAGCATTTCTTCCAGGGCCATTTTCCTGATCTGCCGGTTATGCCGGGGGTTTTGATCATAGAGGCCATGGCCCAGACCGGTGGGGTAATGGCGTATCAGTCCCTGCCTGACGTGCGTGGTAAAATAATACTTTTCATGTCCATTGATAAAGTCAAGTTCCGCAGGCCGGTTGTGCCTGGTGATCAGTTGATTTTAGAGGTCACCAATGTGCATCGCTCGGCCAGGGCCTGGAAGATGTCCGGCAAAGCAATGGTCGACGGCCAGCTCGCCGCTCAAGCGGACCTGACCGCGGCTGTCACTTCCGGTAAATAAAAACAGGACTTATAAAGGCACCGGCTCTCAGGAAAAATAGAAAACCGAGGAAAGAAAACCTCATGAGTATACATCCCACCGCAATGGTGGATCCCAAGGCCCAAGTGGATGAGACTGCTCAGATAGGGGCCTACTCCTACATTGGCCCGCAGGTTGAGATAGGCCCTGATTGCAGAATTGATCATCATGTGAACATTCAACAGGATGCCAAAATCGGTGCGGGGACCCGCATTTGGCCCTTTGCCTCCCTGGGCACGGACCCCCAGGATCTCAAGTACGGGGGAGAATCCACCCGGCTGGAGGTTGGCGCAAATGTAATGATCCGGGAATTCGTCACCGTAAACCGGGGTACGGGTGAAGGCGGCGGCATCACCAGGGTTGGCGACAACTGCCTTTTAATGGCCTACAGCCATGTGGCGCATGATTGTCAGCTCGGCAATAATGTGATCATGGCCAACTCGGCCAACTTGGGCGGTCATTGCATCCTGGAAAGCAACTGCGCAATCGGTGGCCTCACCGCCGTGCATCAGTTCACCCGCATCGGCAGCTATTGTTTTGTGGGCGGCATGAGCGGAGTGGCCCAGGATCTGCCTCCTTACACCCTTTGCGAAGGCAATCGCGCCAAAACCCATGGCCTGAACCAGATAGGCCTTAAGCGGGCCGGATTCTCAGATGAGACTATAAAGGCCTTGAAACTGGCCTATCGCATTATATTCCGTTCCCATGTCACCTTGAAAGAGGCCTTGCCCAAGGTGCGGGAAGAAGTGGAAGATCTGCCGGAAGTTCGTCACTTTTTGGAGTTTATTCAAGCTTCTACCAGGGGGGTGGCTCGTTAGACCATGCCCGAGTCAACCATAGGCATTATCGCCGGGCAGGGGCAGTTTCCCCTGCTTTTTGCCCGGGCGGCCAAGAAAAAGGGCCTTAAGGTGGTTGCCGTGGCTCACAAGGGGGAGACCCTTGCTGAATTGGCCGCAGAGGTGGATGAGATCACCTGGGTCCGGCTTGGTCAACTGGGTAAGTTGATCAAGGCCCTGAAACAGAGCGGCGCCACCAGGGCCGTGATGTGCGGCGGGGTCAAAAAGACCCGCATGTTCAAAGATGTAAGGCCGGATTTTAAGGCCATGACTCTTTTGAATAAACTGCGCCATATGGCTGATGACGGCATCCTGCGCACCTTTTGCAAGGTCTTGGAGGATGAAGGCATCTCGGTTTTGGCCAGCCATGAGCTGGTGCCCGAACTCCTGGCCTCAGCCGGTGTTTACACCCAAAGAGGCCCCAATCCCGAAGAAGAGGAAGACCTTCAGGTGGGCTGGCAACTGGCCGGGGAGTTGGGTAGTCTGGATATTGGCCAATGCGTGGTGGTGCACAGGAAGGTGACCGTGGCTGTGGAGGCGGTGGAAGGCACCGACGCCTGTATAAAAAGGGCGGGTGAGTTGACTCATAAACAGGGTGGAGTGGTGGTCAAGCGCCTGAAGCCCATTCAAGATATGCGATTTGATCTGCCCAGTGTGGGTTCTGCGACCATAGAAACCATGAAACAGGCGGGAGCCACCTGCCTGGTTATCGAGCCCGGATCGACTTTGGTTTTTGATCGTGAGGAAATGGTCAGAATTGCAGACAATGCCGACATTTGCGTGTTGGCCCATTCTTAGGAAAATATCCATGGAAGAAATACGACCAGTTAAAGCCGCTGTGGTGGGAGTTGGCTACCTGGGCAAATTCCACGCCGAGAAGCTGGCTGCGATGAAGCAGGCCGAGCTGGTGGCCGTGGTTGACAATGACCCTGAGCAGGCGGAAAAAGTGGCCGCCAAATTCGGGGTGCCCTGGTACACGGACCACACCCGGGTCATAGATCAGGTCCAGGCCGTCAGCGTGGTTGTGCCCACTGTGTATCACCATCAGGTGGCCTTGGACTTTCTCAAAGCGGGTAAGGACGTTATCTGCGAAAAGCCCATGACCACCACCCTGGAAGAGGCCGACGAACTGGTCAGGATCGCTCGTGAAAAAGACCTGATCCTGCAGGTGGGGCATCTGGAGCGCTTTAACCCCGCAGTGGAAGAGCTCTTTGATCGGGTTCATAAACCGTTGTTTATTGAATGCAACCGCATTGCGCCTTTCAAGGCCAGAGCCACTGATGTGGATGTGGCCCTGGACCTGATGATTCACGATCTGGATATCATTTTGGCCTTGGTGGGTGAGGAGCCCAGCGAAATCCGCGCCGTGGGAGTGCCGGTCCTGGGTAAGCACGCGGATATTGTGAACACCAGGATCGAGTTCCCCGGCGGTTGCGTGGCCAATGTGACGGCCAGCCGCCTGGCGCTGAAAGATGAGCGCAAGATGAGGGTTTTCCAGCCGGACAGCTATCTGCATCTGGATTTCAAGTCCAGAAAACTTCTGGCTGTAAACGGAGTTGAGTACAAACCCGGTAAAAAACCCAAGGTCAAGGCCGACCGCCCCCGTTTCGGCAAGGCCGACCCCCTGGATAAAGAGCTTAAGTCCTTTATCAATTGCGTGAGTAAAAGGGTTCAGCCCAGGGTCTCAGGCGAAAGCGGCAGAAGGGCTCTTGCCTGCGCCCTGGCGGTGCAGAAATGCATGCCCACCGACAGGCCAGATTTTCAGTCCCTTATAGAGTCTTCCCGCAAATGGGTGGGGACAGGCTCCGAGGGTGAGGAGTAACGGTGGAAAAACCTTCCCATGTGGTCCTGGTGGCCGGAGAGGCTTCCGGGGATTTTCTGGGCGCTAAACTGGCCCTTGCCCTAAAGCGGGAAGTCCCGGGAATCAGGCTCAGCGGCATGGGGGGGCAGGCCATGGCTGGTGCCGGGGTGGAGATGGTCCAGCGCTCCGAGGAACTGGCCCTGGTGGGGATTGTAGAGGTGCTGCCCAAGTTGGGGCTAATTTTACGCACCTTGCGGGAAATGAAGCGTCATCTGGCCCAAACCAGGCCGGATCTTTTGATTCTGATAGATTTTCCGGATTTCAATTTTCGCCTGGGCAAGGCGGCGGCCAAGCTGGGAATCAAGGTCCTTTACTATGTCTGTCCCCAGGTCTGGGCCTGGCGTCGTAAAAGAGCCAAGGATATGGCTGGGTTTGTTAATCGCCTGGCGGCTATTTTTCCCTTTGAGGAAAAATTCATGTCCGAGCTGGCCCCTGAATTGAGGTCTGATTTTGTGGGGCATCCTCTTTTGGACCAGGCAGAGCCCCACCGCTCGGAAACAGATTTCTGGCCCCTGCCCGACAACTGCCTGCCGGTGGGCATATTGCCGGGCAGCAGGCATTCGGAGATCACCAGGATATTGCCGGTGATGTTTGAGGCCGCCAGGATAATGCGCCAAAAAAGGCCTGAACTATGCTTTGTTTTACCGCTTGCGCCCGGGCTCAAGACCAGGGCACTCGAGCCGTATCTGGATAAGGCTCCAGAAGGGCTCACCATTTTGCCGGGCAAGTCCCGGATGGTCATGGAAAAGACCAAGGTGCTTTTAGTTGCCTCGGGAACAGCCACTCTTGAGGCGGCCCTGGTTGGAACTCCCTTTGTTGTGGTGTACAAAACAGGGTGGATTAATTATTTCCTGGCCAAAAGCCTGGTAAAGGTGGAGTTCATTGCCATGCCCAACCTGGTGGCGGGCAGGGAGGTGGTCCGGGAACTGATTCAGGCGGAGGCCACCGGCGAGAATCTGGCTCAAGAGGCCCTCAAGTTGCTTGAACCCGGCCGGGCCAGACAGGAAATGAAAGAGGGCTTACAAGAGATACGCCTTAGCATGGGAGGCCCCGGCGCCAGCCGGGCCACTGCCCTTATTGCTAAAGAGATGATAGAGGAATATGGCGATTGAACAATTGAAACAGACCGTGGGCGACGCCCAGCTTTACCGTCTTTTACTGGAAAAGGTAAAGCCACATTGGACCAAGCTCTTTTGGGCCATGGCCATGATGGTGGTCATGGCGGGCTCCACTTCGGGCATGGCCTATGTGGTGAAACCGGTGTTGGATGATATCTTTCTGCGCCAGGATGAGCAGATGCTGCTTATGGTGCCTTTGGCCCTGGTCATTCTGTATGCCGCCAAGGGACTCTGCACCTACGGGCAGACCTATCTCATGCAGTGGGTCGGACAACGCATTATCACCGATTACCGTATAGAGCTTTATTCCCATTTGCAGCGCCTTTCCTTAAGCTACTACGACCGCACCCCCACCGGCGAGTTGATGAGCCGCATTACAAACGATGTGAACCAGATTCAGGGTGCGGTGAGTAACGTTATCACTGGTGTGCTTAAAGATCTTTTCACCATTATCGGCCTTTTGTGCGTGCTTTTTTACAGAGATTGGTTTTTGGCCATCTTTGCCCTGGCGGTCTTCCCCTTGTGTAGCGTGCCGCTCGTCAAGTTTGGCCGCAAGCTGCGCAAGATCAGCACCCATTCCCAGGAAACCATGGCCGATGTGAGTGTGCTTTTGCACGAGACCATAAGCGGAGCCCGCATTGTAAAAGGCTTTTGCAGGGAAGAACATGAGATAAGCCGCTTCAGCAAACATGCCTGGCGGCTTTTCGGCCTGCGTATGAAAGACGTCAAGGTGCGCGCCATATCAAGCCCCCTTATGGAGTTTTTAGGTGGTCTTGGCGTGGCCGGGATCATTCTTTACGGCGGATACAGTGTTATAAACGGCCATTCCACTGCGGGAACTTTTTTCAGCTTTTTAGCCGCCCTGATTCTGCTTTATGAACCGGTGAAAAAGCTCACTCAGCTTAACAACGACGTGCAGAACGGGCTGGCCGCCGCGGTCAGGGTGTACAAAATCCTGGATGAGCCGGTGGAGATCCATGACAACCACGACGCCGTAACCCTGGACCCCTTACAGAAGTCTATAGAGTTTAAGGAGTTATGCTTTGCTTATCGCAAAGGTGAATATGTTCTTAACGATATAAACCTCAAGGTGCCGGTGGGTGATGTCCTGGCCCTGGTGGGAACCTCGGGCGGAGGTAAAACCACCCTGGTGAATCTTTTGCCCAGGTTCTACGAGGCAACCAAGGGGGCGATCTGTTTTGACGGTGTGGATATCAAAAACGCGACCCTTGAAAGTCTGCGCTCCCAGATCGCCATTGTAACCCAGCAAACTATTTTGTTTAACGACACGGTAAGGGCGAATATCTCCTATGGCCGCCCCGACGCCAGTGGTGAAGAGATCCGCCGTGCGGCGGAAGCTGCTTATGCAATGGATTTTATAACTGAAATGCCTCAGGGGTTTGACACGATTATTGGCGAGGGCGGGGTGCTTTTAAGCGGCGGCCAGCGTCAGAGGCTCTCCATTGCCAGGGCGCTTTTGGCCGACAGGCCGCTTTTGATCCTGGATGAAGCCACCAGCGCGCTGGATACGGAAAGTGAACTCTTCGTGCAAAAGGCCTTGGAAAACCTGATGAAGGGCCGCACCACCTTTGTGGTGGCTCACAGGCTGTCCACCATCCAGAGGGCCGACAACATAGTGGTGCTGGCAGGGGGCCGCATAGTGGAGCAGGGCAACCACAATGATCTGTTGAAACTCGAGGGGCATTACCACAAGCTGCATCAGATGCAGTTCACCGTGGATCAGGGACTGGAGGCTTCAGTCGGTGCCTAAATCCGCCTGGTCGGTGCGTAAGGTATGGCCTTTTGCACTTGGTTTTCTTCTGCTGCTTGCAGCTTCGACTATTGATGAACCGGTGCTTGAGTGGGTGCGCACCTGGAATGAGACAGGATTCGGCTTTTGCCTGGATACATTCGCCCATTACGCCGGGTTGGGATCTTTGCAGATTCCCGCCCTTTTGGTGTTTTGCCTTTGGGGTTTGAGGCGAGGCCGCAAGTGGGCCAAACCAGTGGCCCTTTACGGGGTTTTGGCCTTTATTATATCCGGGGTGTTGACCCAGGTTGTAAAGCATCTGGTGGGAAGGCCCAGGCCCAGCACCGGGCTTTTGCCCATGGATGTCAAAGGCCCGATCTGGGATAGTGACTTTCACTCCTTTCCTTCCGGCCACTCTGCCACCAGCTTTGCCTTGGCCGCCTTGCTGGGAGTGGTTTTCCCCAAGGCCCGGCCATATTTATATCTGCTCAGTTTGCTGGTTGCCCTGGGCCGGGTGGTCGGTACGGCCCACCATGTGAGCGATGTGGTGGCGGGAAGCATCTTGGGTATTTTAGTTGGACTGCCCCTTGGCTTTAGGCTGTTAAAAAAGATTCAGGGATCCGATTGTGCAGAGCAGACTGTCTGAAAAAAAATGGACATGGATGGGCCTTCTGGCCCTCGTGCTGAGCCTGGCGGTCTTGTTTTCCTGCTTGGGGAGCATGGCCCTTACCGACCGGGACGAGGGTGAATATGCGGCCAGTGTGTCTGCCATGTTCAGGAGCGGGGATTTTGTGGTCCCCACCCTAAACGGTAGGCTGTATCTGGAAAAACCCATTCTGGTATTCTGGGCCATGGCCGCTTCCAGAGCGGTTTTCGGTGATGGCGAAATGGCGGCCAGGCTGCCCTCGGCCGTAAGCGCCTTTTTGGTTCTCCTGCTGGCCGCCTGGCTGGTCAGACGCACTCAGAAAGACCCTGCCTGGACTACGCTCACCTGTGTGGCCGCGGTATTCACCCCCTTGTTTTTACTGGTGGGCAGGGCCTGCCTGACTGATATGCTGCTCACCCTGTTCACCACAGCTTCCCTGGTCTGCTTCCACCTGGCTGTGGAAAGCGGTGAACAACCCTTAAAAGCCCGTAATTTCTATCTGCTGGGCTGGACTGCCCTGGGTTTTGGTTTTCTGACCAAGGGCCCGGTGGCTCCGGCTGTGGTTTTGCCGGTTTGTTTTTTTTATGCCCTTTGGCAAAGGCGGCTTTGGCAAATTCTGAAAGCCTGCCGCATTCATTGGGGCATCCTGATTTTTGTGGTCATAAACCTCCCCTGGTACGGCCTGGTTTTCTGGAAACTCGGCGAGGTCTTCTGGCGTTCTTTTTTTGTGGCTCAGAACATTAACCGTTTTACCGAGGTTCTGTTGGGACATGGCGGCGGTTTTTTGTATTACCTGCCTGTGCTCCTGGTGGGGCTTTTCCCTTTTTCGTCCGTGGTGCTGGCTGACTTAGGCGGAGGGTTTGTAAAGAATTTCAAGGCGGGTAAACAGGCGGACCAAGTGCAAAGGCTGCGCTTTTTCGCAGGTCTCTGCCTGGTCTGGGTCTTGATTGTCTTTTCCCTGGCCGCCACCAAGCAGATCAATTACATCCTGCCGGGTTTCCCCTTTGCCGCAGTTTTAGCCGGGCACTTTCTGGCCAAAAGGGTTTTTCCGGGCCAGATGGGAAAAGCCACCAAGGCGATCTATTCCTGGGGCCTTATATTGGTAAGCGCCATCTGGCTGGTGGTGATGCTGGCCCTTGCCTTTGGGCTGCCTTTGTTCTGGGATCAGATTCTGGGTTCGATCAGGCCTGATTCCAGTGAATACGCTTTGCCCGAGGCTGCTCCCTTGTTTTTATTCTGGCCTCTGGCCGGAATGGCCGGAGTGTTGATCTGCCTTTCAGGCTGGTATCTGCTTAAAAAAGGAAAACCCGCCTTTAGCGTGGCCGGAATCGCCGTGGGGGCGATGCTGTTTTCCTCCACCCTGATTCTAGGTCTTTTGCCGAACGTGGCCAATGTGATGCAGGACCCCTCCCGGCAGCTTGCCCGCCAAGCGGTCAAGCTGATTCCGGATGAGGCCCGGGTTGTCACCTATGGCCTTTGGAAGCCATCTTTGTTTTATTATCTGGATCAAGATCTGGAACGGTTTCGGGTGGATGATCTGGAAAAACTCAAAAACAAGGCCCAAAGCGCCAAGCCCTTTTTTGCCTTTACCAGGGTCACCCTAAGGGACCGCCTGGAAAATGGAGCCGACTTAAGTGTCTTGGCTGTCAAGGGCGGTTACATGCTGGTTGGTAATGAATCCGCCCGCCGGGTCTGGGAAACAGGCACAGGCAAAGATCAGCTTAAGACAGGGGGCCAAGGATGAAACCCCGGGCTAAAAAAAATTCCCCGTCCAACTGGCAGAGAGATGCCCTTTACATGGGCTTTCTTTTGGTCCTGTGCGGAGTTTTGTTTTTTTCCATGCCCGGCCTGCGCAGCCTGTATGAAACAGACGAAGCCCGCTACGCAGAGATCGCCCGGGAGATGCTGGTTACCGGCGATTGGGTGACGCCCCATCTTAATTATGTAAAATATTTCGAAAAACCACCGCTTACCTATTGGCTGGTGGCCATAAGCTTCAAGCTGTTCGGGGTGAGCGATGCCAGCGCCCGTTTTGTGCCCATGTTTTTTGGCACCTTAACTGTGCTCTTGTGTTTTTTATTGGGTAGATCCCTATGGGATGCCCGCTCCGGCCTCTGGGGCGGGGCTGTTTTGGCCACATCTCTTATGTTTCTGCTGTTAAGCAGGGTCCTTTTAGTGGATATGGTGCTTTGCTTCGGCATTGTGCTGGCTGTTTACGGAGCCTGGCAGACAAGGCAGAAAACTAAACACGGGGTTTATGCCTTTTGGGTGGGCCTGGCCGCGGCCTTTTTATCCAAGGGCCTTTTGGGCCCGGGCCTGGTTGTCCTGCATGTGGTTATCTACTGCGCCCTCAGCCGGGAATGGGATCTGATAAAACGCCTGGCCGACTATAAGGCCATGGGGCTCTGCGCCCTGTTGACTCTGCCTTGGGTTATATGGGTCAGCCTGGTTAATCCTGAGTTTTTTCAGTTTTTCTTTATTGACGAACACCTGGGAAGGCTTTTGACCGACCGGCAGCAACGCCAGGAGCCTGTCTGGTATTATCTGCCGATTTTACCCGCCGCCCTGTTTCCCTGGGTCACCCTGTTCCCATGGGGATTGAAGACCCTTTGGCCCGGCAAGGCAAATCTTTTAAAGCCCCCCCATCGCTCATGGCTTTTTGTAACTGTATGGGCGGTCTGGTTTTTTTCCTTTCTTTCCATTTCCAGTTCCAAGATGCTGCATTACATCTTGCCGGTGTTGCCGCCTTTGGGGCTTTTAATGGGTCGGGCCCTGGCCTTGGTCAAGGGATGGAAACCCGGCGCGGAAACCCAGGCGGGCCTGCGCAGGGGGCTGGTGGGGCTCAGTGTGGTCGCCCTGGCCGCAGGCCTGGCCCTGCCTTTGGTGCCGGCCCTGAATCCGGATATCACCTTTGATCACTTAGGCGGACTTTTGATTGTGGGCCCCTGCCTGGCCACGGCCCTGGCCGTGGTGATATACCTTATGCGCAAGAAACTTATTTACGCGGTGGCCGCGCCTTTAAGTGTTTTGCTTATCCTTTTGGTGGTGGTTGCCATTGGCGCGCCGCAGTTGGATGACTACCGTTCCGTAAAAGGTTTGGTTAAACCTTTGCGCCAGGTATTGACCAAAAGCGATATTCTGGCCAATTATGGTGATTATTACCATGGAACTGTGTTTTATGGTGAGCGAAGAGTGTTGGTGGCTGATAACTGGGGTGAGCTGGATTTCGGCAGGCGTCACACCTCCGACACGTCTGATTGGTTTATTAAAAAGGACGCCGATTTTCTGCGTTTTTTACAGAACCCCAAGCGAAGGGTTTTTGTGGTTGCTGAAATAGGCGCTTACAAAAGGCTTGATAAAATGGCCCACGGAGTGCCCGGACTGCTCTTGTTCAAGTTAAAGACCCTGGGCGATAAGGTGCTTTTCAGCAACAGGCCCCTGAACTAAAAAAACGATTTTTGCTTTGCCGGTGGCTCCCGTCTTGACTTTGGCTCAAGGCAAGCCCGGAAAATTGTTTCTTCTGGAGGTATTGATGGCGGATTTGAAGCAAGAATTCAACCCTTATCTGTCGGTGGTTATACCGGTTTTCAATGAGGAGGAAAACCTGGCGGAGCTGCACGCGAGGCTTACCTTAACCCTGGATAAGGCTGGTTATGACTGGGAAGTTATCTATGTGGATGACGGCTCCAGAGATGATTCCTGGAATATACTGGAGAGCTTTCACAAGAAATCCCATCGCGTGCACCTGGTGAGGTTCAACCGCAACTATGGCCAGCATATGGCGGTTTTCGCCGGGTTTGAGAGGGTGCGCGGCCAGGTGGTGGCCACCTTGGACGCCGATCTGCAGAATCCGCCTGAAGATGTGCCTAAACTGGTTGCCAAGCTTGAGGAAGGCTATGACGTGGTTGGAGGCTGGCGGGAAAACCGCAGGGATTCCTGGCTGCGCAAGCTGCCCTCTTACCTGGTCAACCGCATCACCAGCCGGGTGGTGGGCGTGGACTTAAAGGACTATGGCTGTATGCTGAGGGCCTATCGCCGGGAAGTGGTGGAGGCCATGAACCGCTGTGAGGAGACCAGCAGCTTCATCCCCGCCCTGGCCAACACCTTTGCCAAGGAAGTTACCGAGATACCGGTGGGACACGCCGAACGCCAATCCGGCAGCTCCAAATACAGGCTGGTGGATCTTTTGCGCCTTAACTTTGACCTCATGACCGGTTTTTCCGTGCTTCCCATCCAGATGGTCAGCATTCTCGGCGGGCTGGTGGCCCTGGCAGGGGTCTTTTTCGGCCTCTTTCTGTTTATCCGCCGTCTGGTGGTTGGACCGGAAGTGGAAGGAGTTTTCACCCTTTTTGCCATCCTGTTTGTGTTCGTGGGGGTGCAGATTCTTTGTGTGGGGTTGATCGGTGAATATGTGGGCCGCATATACCGCGAGGTGCGGTCCAGGCCGCGTTATGTAGTGGCCGAAACCAGGGACTAGGCAGTTGGAGACGCAAATTAGCCAAACGGCCGAAACCAGGGTGACCCTCAAGGTTGATGTGGATACCAAGGTCGGGTTTATCCACGGGGTGCGCAACCTGGCCGACCTGATGGCTGAAAAAAAAGTTAAGGCCTCTTATTTTCTTTCCATGGGGCCTGATAATTCCGGCCGGGCCCTGAAAAGGCTTTTCCGTCCGGGCTTTTTAGCCAAGCAGATGCGCTCCGGGGCCGCTTCGGCCTATGGCCCGGTGACCATGCTCTACGGACTTCTGCTGCCCGGCCCGATCATAGCCAAGGCCGCGCCGAATTTACCTAACCGGCTGATCAATGAAGGTCATGAGGTGGGGATTCATGCCTGGGATCATGTGTTCTGGCACGATTGCCTGCGCCGCATGGGCCGGGCCAGGCTAAGCCGGGAGTTGGGTTTGGCCTTTGGGCTTTTCGAGGACATAACCGGTTTCTGGCCCGGAACCTTTGCCTCTCCCGGCTGGCAGATAACCGACCAGGCCTTTGAGGCCCTTTTTGACATAGGCGTGCGTCATGTCTCCACCACCAGGGGAGTCAGGGCCTTTTTCCCGCGCCTTAAGGACAAGACTCTGCCCTTGCTGGAGATACCCACCACCTTGCCCACCTTGGACGAGATCCTGGGCAGAAACGGGGTCACCAGGAATAACGCGGCCAAATACCTGGCTGATCTGGTGAAGCCGGAAAAACTCAATGTCTTCACCCTGCACGGCGAGGTGGAGGGCAGGGAAATGGCCTTTGTGTTAAAGGAGTTTCTGCAAAGGCTCCTTGATCGGGGCGTGGTTTTCGAGCGCCTTATAGAAACGGCGGACCGCATACTTTCCGAAACAACACCACCCGCCCTGGGTTATTATTACGGCGAACTTCCCGGCCGGGCCGGGGATATGGCCCTGGAACAGGGTTTCGCTCCCCGGGAGAATGATAAGTGAAACGCCTGGCCTACAACCTGTTTGTAAGCCTGGGCCTGGCAGCCGCGGCTCCGGTTTTGGCTCCGCGCCTGGCCCAAAAGCGTTTTCGCCGCCTGGCCAAGGTTCGCCTGGGCCTGGGGTCGGGCTGGCTGCCGCCCAAACAGGAAAAGGGAGGCATCTGGGTCCATGCCTTAAGCGTGGGTGAGGTGGCCTCGGCCCTGCCTTTGTTAAAGGCCTTGGGCGAGGCTTTTCCCGGCCGACCCCTGATTATGAGTGTGGCAACTGACCAGGGGCATTCCGTAGCGAAAAAGGCCTTGGGAGCTGATTCCGAGGTCCTGCTTCTTGTAAGGCCCCTTGATCTGCCCTGGGCGGTGGACCGTTTGATCGATAGGATCGATCCGGGGCTGTTTTGTTTGGTGGAGGGTGACATCTGGCCCAACTGGCAGTGGTCTTTGGCTGCCCGGGGGGTGCCTCGCATGCTGGTCAACGGCAGGGTCAGTCCCCGCACCTTCAAGGGCTATCGCCGGTTCGCTCCCTTGGCCAGGGGCATGCTGAACGGTTTTGACCGCATCCTTTTGCAGACCCGGGTTGACTATGAGCGCATGGCTCAGGTGGGGGTCCGGCCAAAACGCCTCAAGGTCGGGGGCAACCTTAAGTTCGACACCGCGCCAAAGATTTTGACCCAAGGGGAAAAACAGACCCTGGCCCGGGAAATGGGGCTCTTGGGCAGGCAGGTGCTGGTGGCCGGCTCCACTCATCCCGGAGAGGAAGGCCCTTGTTTAAAGGCCTTTGCCCGCCTTAAAAAGGATCATTCCGAACTTGCCCTTATCCTGGCGCCGAGGGATGTGAATACAGGGCCGGTGGTTTTCGAACAGGCGTCGCAACTGGGCTTGAAGAGCGTTCAGGCCAGTTTGAACAATTCCGATGCCGCAGCCGATGTGGTGATCCTGGATGTACTCGGCAGGCTGGCAGCTGCCTACGCCCTGGCCGAGGCGGCCTTTGTGGGAGGCTCCTGGCAGTCCCTTGGCGGGCACAATCTCTTGGAGCCCGCATCCCAGGGGGTTCCGGTGGCCTATGGCCCCCACACGTATAATTTTCTGGAGATGGCTAAGCAGCTCACCAAGGCCGGGGGCGGAGTCAGGGTCAAGGACTCTGATGAACTGGCCGCTTTTTGGGGGGATATACTGGCCAATCCGCAAAAGGCCCATGACATGGGGCGCAGGGCAAGACGGTTTTGCCTGGATCATCAGGGCGCAGTGCGAAGAGCTGTCCTGGAGGCCGGGGCGCTTTTAAGAGAAAAAGACGGAATTCACCCCGACCCTTCTCATAAAGAGCCGGATTTGCAATCAGGTGAGGGCTATGGCCGTTAAGACCGGGGAAAGCCTTTTTCAGCGTATAGTGGGGGAAACCGACGATTCCCCGGCCCTGAAGGGGCTGCGCCTGGTTGCGGGCCTGGCCGCCGGGCTTTACGGCTTTGGGGCCTCCCTGGGAAACCTGCGCTATGACCTTGGTCTGTCTGAAGCGGGCAGGCTGCCAGCGCCTGTGGTGGGTGTGGGTAATTTGACTGTGGGCGGCACCGGCAAAACCCCCCTGGTCATGGAGATTGTCCGGGCCCTTAAGCGCCTGGGACTAAAATCATGTGTGATCAGCAGGGGATACAAGGGCCAGGCAACCGATGAGGTGAACTGGGTCTCAAAAGGCGGGGAGCCTTTGTTGGACGTCTCCCAGGCGGGTGATGAGCCCCTCTTGATGGCCCGGCTGCTCAAGACCCCTGTGGCGGTGGGGCGCAACCGGTATCTGGTCGGCAAGGAGGTGTTGCTCACCCTGGGCCCCAGGGTTTTGGTGGCGGATGATCTGTTCCAGCACCGAAGGCTACACCGGGATTTGAATATCCTCACCCTGGATGCCCGAAAGCCTTTGGGAAATGGTAAAATTCTGCCCCGGGGGGTGTTGAGAGAGCCCTGGACCAGTATAAGGAGGGCTCAGGCCATAGTATTGACCCATGCCGATGACCCGGAGGCCGCAGCCAACACCAGGAAATGGCTGCGCTCCCATTGGGGGACAGGCCCGGTCTTGAGTTGTGTTCACCGTTTAAAGGGCCTGGCCGATGAAAACGGTAACCTTTTGCCGGAGGAAAAACTGGCGGGCATGCCTGTTTTTGCCTTTTGCGGCCTGGGTAAGCCCGAGGCGTTTGTTCAAGGGCTGGTTTCCCTGGGACTTGAGGTTAAGGGCATGGAAGCCTTTTCCGATCATCATCCCTTTACATCTGCGGAGATGCGTGATCTGTGGCAAAAGGCCCAAGATTTGGGCGCAACAGCCCTGGTCACCAGTGAAAAGGACAGCATGCGCCTGCCTGAAACGCCTCAAGGGGCCGGGCTTCTGGTTACTCGGCTTGAACTTGAATTTGAAAAAGGACCCCGGGTGTTGGAGAGTCTCCTGACCTGGGGGCTCAAGAATTGGGAGTCCCGTAGTTGGATATAGCCTACCATTTGTTGCGATTAGGTGTTTTGGGGGTTGCCTTGCCTCCCTTGCCCCTGGCCAGGTTTTTCGGCAAAGGGCTGGGCAGTCTGGGCTTTAAGCTGGATCAGCGCCATAGAGAGATAATCCTCAGAAACATAGCTGAGTCCTTTCCGGAAAAAAGCCGGGAATGGGTGACAAAGACCTCTCTTGACTGCTATCGCCATTTGGGCAAGGTGGTCATGGAGATACCCAAGCTTTTGGCCTATCCCCCGGAAAAGATCGCTTCCTTAACCAGGTTTCACGGCCTTCCCCCTGAGCGCCTTAAAAGCTTCCGTGAAACCGGAGTGCTTTTACTCACCGGTCATATCGGCAACTGGGAATGGGCCAGCGTAGCCTCTGGGCATGCCCTGGGCCCCGCAGCGGTCGTGGCGCGTCCCATTGACTGGCCCCCGGCCGACCGGCTGGTGAATTCCTGGCGCACCAAGACAGGGCACGAGGTGGTGCCCAAGGCCAACTCCGCCCGCCGCATTCTGCGGGGTCTTATGAAAAAAGAGGCCATAGGCGTGCTCCTGGACCAGAATGTGGATTGGTATGACGGCGAATGGGTGGATTTTTTCGGCCGCCCGGCCTGCACCAATAAGGGCCTGGCCCTTTTGGCCCTGCGCACCAAGGCTCCTGTGGTCCCCTTTTATTGCCACCGGGCTGATGACGGGCTTTTTGATGTGTATTTTGGGGAAGAAGTTCCCTTGGTGAAGACAGGCGACAAAACCAAGGATGTGTGGCAAAACACCCAGAACTACACCAAGGTGCTGGAGGGGATCATACGTCAAAAGCCGGAGCAGTGGTTCTGGCTGCACCAGCGCTGGAAGACCCGGCCTTATCATAAGTGGCCCAGGGAGAATAATTGATGCGCCCCTTGGATAAAACCTCTGTGCGGCGCATCCTGGTGAGGGGCGCCAACTGGGTGGGGGACGCGGTGATGACACTTCCGGCTGTAAAGGCCCTGGCCGAGTCCTGCCCCCGGGCAGAGGTGCATGTACTGGCCAAACCCTGGGTGGCCCCGGTTTACCAGGCTTGCCCTGAGGTTAAAAACGTGGTTTTGTATGAAGCCAAAACCAGGCACCAGGGCCTCAAAGGCGGGCTTGCCCTGGTGGGCGAGCTTAAAAAGGGCGGCTATGATTGGGCCGTGCTTTTTCAAAACGCCTTTCAGGCGGCCTTGATTGCCTTTCTGGCCCGCATACCGGTGCGTTTGGGCTATGACTCAGACGCAAGGAAGATGCTTTTAACCCATCCGGTGACCCGCACCAAAGAGGATCGCTCAGTCCATGAGACTTCCTATTACCTGAATGTGCTGTATCAACTGGGGCTGATTGATCAGGCTCCTTTACCGGAAGGGGTTTGCCCCGAGCTTTGCCCCTTGGAACAGGATCGGCTCTGGGCCGGGGATTTTTTGGCCGAAAAGGGAGCCCAAGGCAGGCTTTTGGGGCTTGCACCCGGCGCTGCCTTTGGCCCGGCCAAATGCTGGCCTGCCGAACGCTTCAGCGCTGCGGCGCGCCTTTTGGAGCAAGACGGTTTTGAGACTGTGCTTTTGTTTGGCAGTAAAGGCGAGCAAAAGGCCTGTCAAGAGGTTTCCCAAGGCCTGGGCGATTTGAAAACCCTCAACCTGGCCGGAGCCACCAGCCTGGGTCAGGCCCTGGCCTTGTTGGAGAGATTGGATCTTTTTATCACCAATGACAGCGGGCTGATGCATGCGGCCGCTGCCCTGGGAGCGCCCACTGTGGCGGTGTTTGGCTCCACCAACCCGGTGACCACCTCGGCCAAGGGGCCCAGGACGGCCCTGGTGTGTAAACCGGTTGATTGCAGCCCTTGCAAAAAACCGGTGTGTCCCAGGGATATGCGCTGCTTTACCGTTATCAGTCCCGAAGACGTGGCCCTGGCCGCGCGCGGGCTTTTGGCCAAAGGCCCGGAGGTTATGAATTGAGCAACCCAAAAAGGCCCGCGGTTTTCTTGGATCGCGACGGCACCATAAACAGGGAAGTTAATTTTTTGCACCGGGTGGAGGACTTGAACCTTTTGCCCCAGGTGCCCGAGGCACTTATAAAGCTTAAACAGGCCGGTTTTGCCCTGGTGGTGGTGACCAACCAGTCCGGGGTTGCCCGGGGTATATACGGTATGGAAGAGGTGGGGCAGGTCCACCGGGCCCTGGATGAGATGTTGGCCCAAAAGGGGGCCTCATTGGACGCCTATTACGTCTGCCCCCATCATCCCAAAGAGGGTAAGGTCCCCCGCTTTTCCAAGGTCTGTGGCTGCAGAAAACCCCTGCCCGGACTACTTTTGCGGGCGGCTGAGGATATGGGGCTTGATTTAGGCTCCTCCTATATGATCGGTGACAGAAAGCGGGATGTGGCCGCAGGCTTGGCCGCGGGCTGCACCTCCTTGATGGTCACCACGGGCCAGGACGACGGCCCGGCCGAGGACCCCAGCCACACCCCGGATTTTGTTGCCCATGGCCTTTTGCAGGCGGCCGAGTGGATTATCGCCCATAAAAAAGCAAAGGAGCGGGCTTGAAAAGGATATTGATCGTCAAGCTGTCCGCTTTGGGCGATGTGGTGCAGTCTCTGCCCGTGGCCATGGCCATAAAGAAACACTGGCCCGACTCCAGACTGGACTGGCTGGTGGAGTCTCCCTCTGTGGGACTGGTTCAGGGGCATCCGGCCGTGGACCGGGTGCTCATATCTCCCCGTTATTTGGTCGGTAAGGGAAAAAACGGTTATATCCAGGTGGTTAGCTCCTTTTTGCGTCGCCTGCGCAGAGATCGTTACGACTATGTGCTTGACTTGCAAGGCCTTTTGAAAAGTGCTATCTTTGTCTCCTTGGCCAGGGCGGAGGTAAAGGTCGGTTTCAGCGGGGGCAAGGAACCCCTGGCCGCCCGCGCCTTGAACCATCGCCTGCCGCCCTATGACCCGGACCGTCCGGCCCTTGAGCGCTATCTGGACACCCTTGAGCCTTTGCATGTTCCCAGGCCGCAAAAGGTAGAATTTGGCCTTGCTCCTCAAGAAGCGGATTTGGCCCGGGTCAGGGATCTGATCGGCCATGTTAACGGTCCATTGGTTGTATTGCATCCGGTTGCCAAGTGGGAATCCAAACTCTGGCCTGAAGAACACTGGGCCGAGTTGGCCAAGATCCTATCCCAAAAGGGTCTGCGCCTTATTACGACCGGATCTGCCGCCGACCGGCAGGTGACATCAAAGATAGCCGAAATGGCCGACCTGGGCAGTGGGCTTGTGGACTTGGCCGGTGATACCGATTTAAAGCACCTTGCCGCTTTAATGACCTTGGCCAATACCGTGGTGACCACCGATACAGGCGTCATGCACCTGGCCGGCGCGGTCGGAGCCAAGGTGACGGCCCTTTTCGGCCCCACTGCTCCCTGGCGCACCGGCCCTCATGGCAAAGGGCACAAGATAATGCGCCTGGGCCTTGATTGCAGCCCCTGTTTCAGGCGCGAATGCCCTGATCCCGAATGCATGACAGGCTTGACTCCGGATATGGTTGCCAAGGCCGCCCTTGATCTTGTTTCAGAAAACACTGCGGAGAACGGTCCGCCTGTGGAGCATATATGAAGGTATTAGTGACTGGTGTAGCGGGATTCATCGGGTCCCAGGTTAGTGAAAAACTGCTGGACCTGGGTCACCGGGTGTGCGGGGTGGATTGTTTTACCGACTATTATCCCCGCGAGCTTAAAGATGGCAACCTCAGAACCAGCCTGGAACATGAGGCCTTTGAATTTCTGGAACAGGATATAGTCACCTCTGACCTGGATCGCCTTTTGGATCAGGTGGATGTGGTGATACACCTGGCCGCCCAGGCAGGGGTGCGCAAATCCTGGGGATCCAATTTCCAGGTCTATACCCACAACAATGTCATGAGCACCCAGGCCCTTTTGGAAAAGGGAATGGAGACCGGTTTAAAGCGCCTGGTCTATGCCAGTTCCAGTTCGGTCTACGGCGACAGCAAAGAGCTGCCTTCCCATGAGTCCAATGCCTGTTGGCCGGTTTCTCCCTATGGGGTCACCAAGTTGGCCGGTGAGCATCTGGCGGGCCTTTATCACCGCAATTTCGGGCTGGACACCGTCAGCCTGCGTTATTTTACAGTCTATGGCCCCCGTCAGAGGCCGGATATGGCCTTCCACCGTTTTATCAGGGCCATGATTGAAGGCGCCGAAATACGCCTTTTTGGTGATGGCGAGCAGTCGCGGGACTTCACTTTTGTGAGCGATGTGGTGGATGCCACTGTGGCCGCCGCCCTGGCGCCTGAGGCCAAGGGCAGGGTCTTTAATATCGGCGGAGGGGCGCGGGTTTCGGTTAACCGGGTGATCGAGCTTTTGGAGGGCATAATCGGCAAAAAGGCAAAGGTCAACCGTCTTCCCGTGGCCAAAGGCGATGTGAGAAACACAAGCGCCGACACCTCCTCGGCCAGGGAAATTTTGGGTTACACCCCTGCCTTTGACTTGCAAAAGGGCCTTGAATTGGAATATGCCTGGGTAAGCGAGATGCTCCCCATATTGCAAAAGGTGGTGGGATAATGGCGATTGATAGGGAATTGTTAAAGATTCTGGCCTGCCCCAAATGCCGTGGGCAGGTTGAGCTCAGCCCAGACCAAAATTGGCTGATATGTTCTGACTGCCGTTTGAAATACCGGATAGAAAACGATATTCCGGTAATGCTGATTGAAGAGGCCAAATCCCTGGAAGGCTAGGCTGTGGAAATACCTGCTGGCTCAAATCCCAAAAATGCCCTGGTTATCAAATTGGGGCATATAGGTGACGTTCTTGTCACCACTCCGGTTTTAACCGCCTTAAAAGAGAGGTTTCCCGGCCTTGCCATAACCATGGTGGTCAACCAGGGCACCGAGGCCATGGTGCGCTATAGCCCCCTGGTGGATCATCTGGTGACCCTTGAGCGCAAAGCTTCTGAAAACGGAAATTTGTTGGCTGCAAGGCTCAGGATGATAAAGGAGCTCAGGAAAAGGCGCTATGACCTTTCCATGGAGCTTTCCGGCGGTGACCGGGGGGCCTTTTTAAGCCTGATCAGCTCTGCCCGCCTGAGGGTGGGTTTTGAGCCGAAAAAAAAACACATCCGCTCCCGCGCCTTTCATGTGCTGGTTAATTCCAGGGGCACCCAAAATCATGTGGTCGAGACTTTTTTGCGGCAGCCCAGGGAACTGGGGCTGCACCCAAAAGACCTGGGGCTCAAGTTCGAGCCCGGCTCCGTGGCCCAGGCCCGGGCGGATGAAATCCTGTCCCAAAACAACCTTGAACCGGGCGGTTTCGCCCTGGTGCACCCCACCAGCCGTTGGATGTTCAAGACCTGGACTGCCGAAGGCAATGCCAAGGTAATAGAATATCTTGAAAAGCTCGGGCTTCCTGTTGTGCTTACCTGCGCCCCGGACAAGGTGGAGCTGGATTTTGCACACCAAATTTTAAAGTGTATGAAAAAACCGCCCTTTTTGAATCTGGCGGGCAAGGTGGACCTTTATTTGCTGGGCGCACTTATAAAAAGGGCCCGGCTTTTTTTCGGGGTGGACAGTGCGCCGATGCATATGGCCGCCGGTCTCAACACTCCGGTGGTTGTGCTTTTCGGACCCTCCGGGGAAAAAATGTGGGGCCCCTGGCAGGTGCCAAGCGAGGTGGTCACCCTGGATATGGATTGCCGTCCTTGCGGCAGGGACGGTTGCCAAGGCTCCAAGGTGAGCCGCTGCCTTACCGAGATGCCTCCTGAAATGGTGATCCGGGCGGTGGACCGGCTCTTGGAAAGGACGTGAACATTGCGTCTGGGACTTATCAGATTCAAATACGACCAGGCGGGCGGGGCTGAAAAAAGCCTTCTTTTGCTGGCCAAGGGCCTTTTGGACAGGGGACATGAGGTCCATGTGATGACCACCAGTTGGACCGGTCATCGTCCGCCGGGGCTTAATGTGCACTATGCTTTTGTGGACAAGAGCACTCCCAGCTCCCAGGCCGTGGATTTCGGGGTGGCCGCCAGGGTGCAGATGGAACTTTTGGGCCTTGACACCTTTCTTTCCCTGGACCGGGTCCCGGGCAGCCCCCTTTTAAGGGCGGGCGACGGGTGTCACGCGGCCTGGCTTGAACACAGGTCCCCCTATGAATCCGCCTTAAAGCGGTTTTCCTTTAAGGTGCTGCCAAGGCACCGGGCGATCCTGGATCTGGAGCGCCGCACCTTTACCGCCCCTGAGCTGAAGGTGGCCATTGCCAACAGCCGTCTGGTGGCGGAGGAGCTGAAAAAACACTTTGGCCTAAGCGATGACCGGGTGGCGGTCATTTACAACGGAGTGGAAAAAACCCCCTATATCTTGGCCTCCCAACCAGGTAAGATCAGTGATAAAAGGGCTGAGCTGGGTTTGGGTGAAAAGGAAAAGACCATTCTGTTCTTGGGCTCCGGTTTTGAGCGAAAGGGGCTCTCTTTTGCCATAAGGGCCCTGGCCAAGGTTCCGCAAGCCAGGCTTTTAGTGGCCGGAAGGGACAGGATAAGCCGCTACAAGGCCCTGGCCGCCAGACAGGGGGTTCAGGAAAGGGTTGAGTTTTTGGGCGGCAGGGCGGATGCGCCGGAGCTTCTGGCCCTGGCCGATGTGATGTGCCTGCCGACTTTGTATGACCCTTGCGCCAATGCCTGCCTTGAAGCCCTGGCCTGCGGCACCCCTGTGGTCACCACCGGCAAAAATGGGGCTTCCGAACTGGTGGTTGACGGTAAAAGCGGATTTGTACTCAAAAACCCGGCCGATATAGAGGATCTGGGCCTGGCCGTATCCAGGGCCATGGAGTTCAAAGGGCGCTTTGAGCCGGATCTCCCCAGCCTGGAGGATATGGTGGGCCGTACGGCCGAGTTGATGGAAAAGGCGGCCTCTATGGCTGGTGGACAGGGGTCATGAAAAAAGAGCGCGCCCTGGCAGTCTGCACCACCGCCTTGGGGGACACCCTTTTGTGCACCCCCGCCTTATCGGTTCTGGGCCGGAAGTTTGATCTGGATGTTTTGGTGCATCAAAAAAGGCTTCCCCTCTTACAGGGGAATCCCCATATAAAACAGCTTTTTTCCTATCGCAACAATGACTTGGTGCGTCTTTTCCTGGGGGGTAAGCTCTGCTTTCGCAAATACAGCCGGGTGGTGGTGCTCCATGCCAACAGCGATGTAAGAAAACTTTTGTCTTTTCTGCGCTATGACCAGGCCTGGAACCTGCAAGGTTGGGAAAATAAAGCTAAGAGGCTCTACGCCATGGTTCCGGACCCCAGCCAGCATGTAATAGAGAAAAGGCTTAATTTAACCGATTTGGTTGGGGCGGATTCCGACCCTGAGCCCATGCAGGTGTATTTGAGCGAAGAGGAGCTTTATGCCGGCCGGGCCTGGCTGGCCGATCGGGGCCTTCAGGATAAAAAACTGGTTGCCTTGTGTCCCGGTGCAGCCCAGATCTATAAAACCTGGCCCGCGTCAAATTTCGGTTGGGTGGCGGGGCGCCTGGCCGAAAAGCAGGCCGCTTGCCTGGTGGTGGGGAGCGCCGGTGAATCCGGCCTGGCTGAAGAGGTGCAAAACGCCTCCGGAAAAGAGGTGGTGAACGCCTTGGGCCTGCCCTTGAGGCTTTGCGCCGCGGTTCTGGCCCAGGTGGAGTTTCTGATAACCAATGACACCGGCCCCATGCACCTTTGCCAGGCGGTGGGCAGGCCGGTTCTGGCCCTGTTCGGCCCCACCGATGCCAAAACGATTGGGCCCATATTGCCCGGCTCCCGTATTTTGGAGACACCGAGGACTTGTGAAAAATGCCTGACCAAGGCCTGTCAGGACCCGGTTTGCATGCGGGCCCTGGATAAGGAAAAGGTGTTGTCTGTGGCCTCGGTCATGCTGGATTCCCTCAAGGGAAAAGAATCGTGAGACTGGCTTGGCTGTATCCTGAGCATTGGGGCAGGGACCTGCCCAGGGTAAGGGCCGGGGCCGCCACCATGAGAGCACTGGCTGAAAAAGGCTGTGAAGTGCATTTTGTGGTGGGCCGGTTTTGGGGGCTTAAGGCCCGGTTGGCCGACCTGGGTATGAAGTCCGTCCCGAATTTAAGGATAGAGCCTGTATTCATGGCCCAGACCGGACCCGGCCTGGCCCTGCCTTTCAATCATCATGGAGTCTATAACTCCTGCGCCTTGGCCCGGCTTAAGCGTCTGGCAGGCCGGGGCGTGGATGCGGTTTGGGTGAGACATTTGAAATTAGCCGATTTTTTATTGGCTCACACCGGAAATCATGGGCTCAGGCTGGTATATGAGGCTCATGAGATCTTCAGCCAGACCGCACGGGAAGAGGGGATGAACCCTGAAAAACTGGCCCGGCTGGAGGCTATGGAAAAAAGGGTGCTTAAAGGGGCGGACAAGGTGGCTGCCATATCCAGCCCCCTGGCCGAGGCTTTGGCCCCGATGGTGAGGGAATCAGGTCCCTTGCCCTTGGTTCCCTCCGGGGTTGACCGGGCCTTTTTTCTGCCTTTGGAGAATCGGAGGCAACCTGGGCTGGTGGCCTATGCGGGCAGCCTGGCCCCCTGGAAAGGGGTGGACCTTTTGCTCAGGGCCCTGGCCAAAACCAGAAAGACGCGCCTTGAGATTTTAGGTGGTGAAGAAAACGGCCGGGATTGGCAAAGGGTCAGCGAACTGGCGGACAAACTTTCTGTACAGGACAGGTTGGTTTTACGTGCCAAGGCCGGTCAGGATCAGGTGCGGGAGCTGCTTTCCAGGGCCCGGGTCGCGGTTTGGCCCGGGGCGGGCGCCATGCGCATCTCAGCCGAGTTCACCAGCCCGCTTAAGCTTTTTGAATACCTGGCTGCCGGTTGCGCGGTGATCGCTCCGGATTTACCCGCGGCCAGGGCTGTACTTGAACCGGATAAAGACGCTGTTTTGTTCACCCCGGATGACCCCGACTCCCTGGCTTTGGCCATGGATAACTTGGCCGAAAAGCCGGAGCTGTCTGCGAGCCTGGGGCAGCGGGGCCAAAAAACAGCGGGAAAATATACCTGGGAGCAGCGCGCCCAGACCATGATCAGCGTGATTAAGGAGTTAAGCAATTGAAATGGGCCATATATAACCTGACCTGCACCACCAAAAGCGGAGGCATGGAGACTATTGCCTGGCGTTTGGGGCGCTGTCTGGCTGATCAGGGGCATGAGGTCCACTTTTTCGGGGGGAAAAGCCAAAGGCCTTTGCCTTCTGCCGCCCAGGGACTCACTGTAAAGACCTTTGACCATAAAAACCGGGATGAATACCCCAACTGGGGGTCCAGGTTCCGCAAGCTGATGGAGAGGTTTTCCTTTGCCCGAAATGCGGTTGCCGATTTAAGGCAAGGCGACTATGACCGGATTCTCATCTTCAAACCCTATGACTTGGCCCCGGTGCTCTGGGCCGCCAGGGGAAGCAAGGCCAGGATAGGGTATTACAGCGGGGGAACCGAGTTTTACCCCGGTTTCACCTTTCTGGGCAAAAAGCTGGATTACCTGGGGGCAGTGAGCGCCTTTAACGCCTCCCAGATTGAAAAGGCCAGCGGCCTGGAGGTCAGGGTTGACTATCCGGGCGTGGATACGGATTCTTTTCGCCCGGTTGCCCCGGACCCTGACATGTTGAGAAGTTTCGGCCTGGAAGAATCAGACCAGGTGCTGGTGAGCGCTGTGCGGCTGGTGCCTCTGAAAGGGATTCAATACGCCATGGAGGCCATGGCCGCATTAAGGGAGAAATGGCCCAACCTCAAGATGGTGGTGGCCGGGGAAGGCCCTTATCGTTTGGATCTGGAGAAAAAGGCCAGGGAAATGGGGCTTGGCGACCGGGTGCAAATGGCCGGTTTCATGGACCCCAAGAACCTGCCCGCCTTTTATGCCCTGGGGGACATTGCGGTGTTTCCCAGCCACGGTGAAGAGGCCCTGGGGCTTTCCATTGCCGAGGCCATGGCCTGTGAACTGCCGGTGGTGGCCAGCCGCTTGGGCGGGGTGCCTGAGGTGGTCGATGAATCCACAGGCATCCTGACCCGGCCCAAGGACGTGGAGGAAGTGACCAAGGCCCTGGCAAGCCTTTTGAAAAAGCCCAAAAAGGCCAGGGAAATGGGCGTCAAGGGCAGGGAACTGGTCAGGGAACGTTTCAATTGGGATAACTTCGCCCAGAACATTGAAAAGGCCATGAAGGGGTAGATTTGTCTTTTTTATCCGGTCTTTATAATCTGTTGGTATTGGGCGGGCCCAAGGATCAGCCGGGTGGTTTCGATCCTTCGGCAGTAAAAAAGATTCTGGTGGTCAGAAATGACAACATCGGCGATGTCATCTGCACCACCCCGGCCTTGGATGCCCTTAGGAAGGCCTTTCCCAACGCGCATATAGCCGCCCTGGTCTGCACCCTCGCCGAGGAGGCGATCAAGGGTCATCGGGCCTTGGATGAGCTTTATGTCTATCCCAAAGCCAAGCATAAAAAATACGGCAAAATTGAATCCCTTTTACGCCTGGCCAGGGTGCAGTCTTTGATCAGAAAACAAAAGTATGATCTGGCCATATCTTTCAGGTCCAGTTTTTCCTCTTCCCAGGCCTGGCTCAACTATGCCAGCAAAGCCAGGTGGCGGGTGGGACCCGAAGCCCGGGGAAAGCGGAAAAAATGGGGGTTTTATTATAATATACCGGTTGACTGGCCACCCGAGGGCATGCATGAGGTTAAACGCTGCTTTTACATGCTAAAGGCTTTGGGCCTTGATATGGAGCCTGGGGAGCTTTTCGTGGCGATTCCCCCCCTGTCAGGGGAAAAGGTCGAGACTTTTCTGGAAAAACAAGGGTTTGACAAAGCGGTTGAACCCGTTATCGTGAATATCACCCGCTGGGCCTATCGCCCGGACCGGCTTTGGCCTTCGGAGAATTACCGGGACCTGGTGCAGCAGCTTATAAGCCGGGGCGAAAAGGTGGTGGTGACCCATGCTCCGGCTGACGGTGAGTGGGTGAGGGAACTTTTGGCCGGAATAGAACCGGTGCCTTTGGTTTACTGGTCCAGGAGCCTTAAGGAATTCACCGCCATGATCAAACGGGCCTCGGTATTCATCACCGCCGAAGGCGGGCCCATGCATCTGGCCGCCAGCGTGGGAACCCCCCAGGTGATATTATGGGGCAGGACCAAGACCGATGTGTGGAGCCCCTGGCAGGCCCCTTACAGCATTGTGGTCAATGGGGGGAACGTAAGCGATATCCGCCTGGATCAGGTGCTTAACGCGCTTGAATCCTTGGCCCCCAAGGTCGAGAAACATATGAGGAATACAGATGAATTATAAATATAGCGAAGAGCGCCTGGCCGAGGCTTTGGAAAAGTTTTCCCAAGCCAGGGTTCTGGTCTTGGGTGATGTTATGCTGGACCGTTTTATCTGGGGCAGCGTGGGGCGCATCTCGCCCGAGGCCCCGGTGCCTGTGGTTCAGGTTGAAAGCGAAACCCATATGTTGGGCGGTGCGGCCAATGTGCTGCACAATATCATTGCCCTGGGCGGCAATGCGGTGCTCTGCGGAGTGGTGGGAACAGACCACGCCTCCGAACAGGTATGTGAGTTGTTGGGAGGTTTGGAGAGTGAGACCACTGGCCTTTTGAAATGCAATAAAAGGCCCACCACGGTTAAGACCAGGGTGGTGGCCCACAGCCAGCAGGTGGTCAGGGTGGATCGGGAGAACCGAAGGCCCCTGGACGACCTGGAAGTGGCCAACCTGTGCCGAATCCTGGAGGATGTGCTTCCCAAGGTTGATGCGGTGATTGTCAGCGACTATGCCAAGGGCGTGATCAATCCCAAGGTCGTCTCCTGTGTGGCCAAGCTCACCAAAGAGCATGACAAACCATGGGTGGTCGATCCCAAGGTGCCGAATATCTCCCTATACAAAGGAGCCACCCTGGTGACCCCGAATCACGTGGAGGCGCTCCAGGCAGCCGGTGTGAGTCAGGATTTGCCGAATTGCGTGCAAACAGCCGGTCTCAAGCTCCTTTCGGATTATGGTTTCGAGTCTGTACTCGTCACCCAGGGGGAAAAGGGTATGACCCTTTTTTCGCCCCAGGGAGAGATTCACATCCCCACGGCGGCCAAGAGGGTTTTTGACGTAACCGGGGCGGGGGATACGGTGATCAGCACCCTGACGCTCGGCATGGTGAGCGGCCTTAACCTGGCCGACGCGGCGGTCCTGGCCAATCTGGCCGCCGGTGTGGTGGTGGGCGAGGTCGGCACTTCCGCCGTTACTGCGGGCAGGCTTTTGCAGGCCTTGCAACATAAGGCAGATGCTTAAAAAAAACAGATTATATGCAAGGTTTAGATGGGTGCAGGAAAAACCACCCTTGGATTTTCCGTCTTGAATTTGCTAAAAGATGATTTTGGTAAATGTTTAAAACTCCACAAGGTTTTAGTTTGGGTGGTTTGAGTGATCCGCCTATTGTGGTTCATGAAAATCAAATGATTTTAGTGGATTGTGTCTTTGGGTCGCCTTGGGAGCCCTTTTGGAAAAGGCTTCCGGTTAAAAGCAAAGGGGCTTTTTAGTGGCTAACAGTCTGGCTGTGACCTTTCAAAACAAGGTGCTTCTGCCGGGGCTCTTTTTTCGGGCTGCCAGGATTTTTCTCTTGGTCCTGGTTATTATCATGCCCTGGGAGGCGGTTACCGCTGCCAGGGAGATAGCCATGGCTCTGGCTGCGGCCTTTTTGGCCCTGGACCTTTCTTTTTCCAAACAAAGAACCTTCAGGCCGGGGCCGTTGTTTTGGCCCCTGGTTTTATATGCCCTGGCCGCCGCAATGAGCCTGATCTGGGCGGTGGATTTCGCCTATTCCCTGCGGGAGCTCAGGGCCGAGGTGCTGAAGGGCCTGGTGATTTTTTACACGGGTTTTCATTTCCTGGAAAATGAAGACAACGCCCGCCAACTCTGGAGCACTTTCCTGGTCGGATTGGCCATCATGGTCGTAGCCGGGATCGTAATGTTTTTTATGGATGGAGGCAGCCTGACCACCCATGCGGTTAGGGCCGGCTCCCTGCATAACGGCTATGGCAGCCTGAGCACCTATTTGGTTACGGTCTGGCCGTTTCTGTTCCTGGCTCCCAGAGTGGTGAAGGCGCCCAAGCCCTGGGTGACCTGGCCTGTTTTCTTTGGGCTTACCCTCTTTTTGGTCTTTATGACCTACAGCCGTTCAGCCTGGCTGGCTATTACGGCCTTGTCTTGCCTGGGGCTTTTTTTGCTAAGTAAAAAACGTCTGCGCGCTGCCCTGATCATGGTAATCGGCTTTTTCCTGGTGGTGGCTGTTTTATTCACCCTGCCGGGTTCCCGCCACGGCGAAAGCTGGGACGCCCTTTTTGAGGAGCCCGGTCAGGTGGGAGGCACCACCGGTGACCTGCTTACGCTTTGGCATTTTTCCTATGAACAGATGAAGCAAAGGCCTTTTCAGGGCATTGGCCTGGGAAGGCACAGCTTTTCCAAATCCTTCCCCGAGTTCAGAAGAACCCACCAGCCTCTTTTGTGGCATGCCCACAACATGTTTGTGGATCTGGCCTTGCAAACCGGTGTACAGGGCCTTGCTGCCATTTTGTTGATTTTCGCGGTGCTTGTCTGGTGCTTGTGGCCCAACTCCCCGCCAGCTAAGGGAAACTGGCTCAGCTGTTTTTCCATGGCGGGTTTTTTAAGTGTGGTTGGCTATGCCATGCGCAACTTGACCGATGATTTCTTTTGTGACGACTCGTCGCTGATGTTCTGGCTGGTGGCCGGTTTGGCCCTGGCAGCCAGGCAGGCCCGACAAAAATACAAACGGGCGACATTTGAATGAAAAGCATATTCCCCCCTATTACGGGTAGATAAATTTCCGACGCATTGGTTCGAACCTGGTACGGGAATTTTTACCAGTTTTACGGTATAGTTCCTCACTGCGACACCGGCTTTTAAACTTGAGACAGCCATCTCGCACGATGATTTGAATACGGTTTTTTGGGCTTGGCAACGGCCGGGCGTGAAAGGAATACACTTAGAATGAATATTTGCGTGGTCGGCGTGGGCTATGTGGGCCTGGTCACGGGCACTTGCTTCGCCGAGTTTGGCAACAATGTAGTCTGCATAGACAATGATGAAGATAAAATTCGCCGCTTGAATCAGGGCCAGGTTCCCATTTATGAACCGGGTTTGGAAGAGATGGTGACCAAGAATAGCCGCGAAGGCAGGCTTACCTTTACCACGGACCTGAAAGAAGGCCTTAAGGACGCCTTGGTGACCTTTATAGCCGTGGGCACGCCCGAAGGCGAGGACGGCTCCGCAGACCTCAAGTATGTCTGGGAAGTGGCCCGCTCCATTGGCGAGACCATGGAAGACTATAAAGTCGTGGTCACCAAATCCACCGTGCCCGTGGGCACCGGTCAGGTGGTGGAAGATCTGATCAACGAAAACCAGAAGAAACACATTGAGTTTGATGTGGTCAGCAACCCCGAATTTTTGCGTGAGGGTTCGGCTATTGAAGACTTCATGCGCCCTGACAGGGTGGTTATCGGCGCCAGAAACGAGCGCGCCAAGGCTATTATGCGGGATCTGTATCGCCCCCTGTACCTCATTGAAACTCCCTTTGTCATCGCCGATATCGAGACCGCCGAGCTGGTCAAATACGCATCCAACGCCTTTTTGGCCACTAAGATCAGCTTTATCAACGAGATGGCCAATATCTGCGAACTCACCGGAGCCAATGTGAACGTGGTCTCCAAGGGCATGGGTTTGGACGGTCGCATCGGTCCCAAATTCCTGCACGCGGGCGCCGGTTTTGGCGGGTCCTGCTTCCCCAAGGACACTGCGGCTATTGCCAAGTTGGCTAAGAAAGAAGGCTATACCTTCCAGATCGTGGAATCGGTCATGGAGGTAAACGCCAGGCAAAGGGCCATTATGACCCAAAAGATAAAAGACGCCATGGACGGGGATGTGGCCGATAAGAACATCGCCTGCCTGGGTCTGGCCTTTAAGCCTAATACCGATGATATGCGCGAGGCCCCGGCCACGGAGATTTTAAACTCCCTGATCAGTGAGGGAGCCAATGTAAAGGCCTATGACCCGGCCGCCATGGAGCAGGCCAAAAAGGTCATGCCCGGGGTTGAGATGTGCAAAGACTCTTATGATACAGCCCAAGACGCCGATTGCCTGGTTTTGATGACCGAGTGGAACCAGTTCCGCAACCTGGACTGGGCCAGGCTTAAGTCGGTGATGAAAGGTCTGGTTGTGGTGGATCTGCGTAATATCTATCCTCCCAGGCTGGTCAGCGAAGAGGGCTTTGACTACTTCAGTGTGGGCAGGCCCAACGGCTAGGCAAAAAAACTTTTTGGATTTTTGCCTGACAATATCCTGATGGTATTATTTGATATTGAGTTCAATCACCGCCTTTGGCAGGCAGGGCCAGCCAAAGGCGGTTGATTTTGTTGGATAAGCCTTTCCATGACCTGCCAAATCCCCTGCGGTTTAGGCAAGTTGAAGGACTCGGGCCTTGTGAAAAAAGGGGCCGCCATGGCGCAGGTGACGATGAAAAAGGGAAAATTGGTCATGGGAGTCATGGCGGCGAAGTTAAGCGTCATGGCCGGGGCCGTGGATCTGCTTTGCCGCAGGTTCGGTCCGGTGGATTTTTTGTCGGAGCCCTACACTTTTGATCAGACCAAATATTATGAACCCGAGATGGGGCCAGGGCTTAAAAAGCGGCTGGTTTGTTTTAGGGATTTGGTTTTTCCGGACAGGCTGGTTAGTATAAAGCGTATCACAGGCAGTCTGGAAAAGGATCTGGCTGAAAAGGGCAGACGCATCGTTAACCTGGACCCCGGTTTTTTGAGCCCTGATTCCCTGGTCCTGACTTCAGTAAAGGATGCTCCTCACCGCATCTTCGTACAACCGGGAATCCATGCCGAGCTTACCCTGGTTTTTGAATGCGGGGAATATGTCTGCCTGCCCTGGACATACCCTGATTATGCTTTGCCCAAAACCAGGGGCTTTTTGGGCAGGGTGCGCAAACGCCTGCTCTGGCAGCTAAAAGAGCAAAATTTCTAAGGAGGAAAAGATTGCCCAAATCCATGACCGCATTTGGCCGGGGCGAGAACCCGGTGGCAGAAGGTAGTTGGGTGGCTGAACTTAAAACTGTTAATTCCCGCTACCTGGACTTGCATTTCCGCATTCCACCCAGCTTGACCGCCCTGGAAGACCGCATCAAAAAGCTTGTCTCCAGCCGCATAGCCAGGGGCAGGGTCAACTTAAGCATCAAGGCCAATGGAGTGGTGGAAGCTCCACCGAGCCTGGTTTTGAATAAGCCCCTGGTAAATGAGTACAAAAAGGTGCTCACGGCGCTTAAGCGGGAACTGGGAGTTACGGAAGATCCCGGCCTGGCTCCTTTTCTGGAGAATCGGGACATTATCCAGACCCAGGAGGAGACTCCGGATCTGGAGGCTGTCTGGGCCGATGTAAAGCCCGCTTTGGAAAAGGCTCTGGAAGAGAACACCGCCATGCGTCAGACCGAGGGTCGGAGCATGGCCCAGGATCTGAACCAGCGCCTGGACACCCTGGCCGGATTGTTCGCCCAGGTGGTGGAGCGCTCCCCGGAGATTGTCGAGAACTATAAGCAAAGGCTCAATGAGCGGGTGGCCAAGATTACCGAAGACGTCGAGTTTGATCCCCAGCGCCTGGCCTTTGAAGTGGCCCTGATGGCCGACAAATGCGATATCACTGAAGAAGAGGTCCGGGCCTCCAGCCATCTCAAACAGTTCCGTTCTTTTCTGGCTCAGGATGAACCGGTGGGGCGCAAACTGGATTTTCTGACCCAGGAGTTGAACCGGGAAGCCAATACCATGGGCTCCAAGAGCCCGGACGCGGACTGTGGTCAGCTTGTGGTGGAGATCAAGGCTGAACTGGAGCGTATCCGCGAACAGATACAGAATATCGAATAGCCGCTTATAGGGGGGCGGTTTTTTAGTTTTCCAAAGGACAGAGCAAAGGAGAGGAAAAGTGAGCGGCAAGCTTTTGAACATGGGGTTTGGCAATTCCGTGGTGGCGCGCCGGGTTTTAGCCATAGTAAATCCGGCCAGCTCTCCCATGAAAAGGCTGCGTGAAGAAGCAAGGCAGGCGCGCAGGCTGGTCGACGCAACCCAGGGCCGGCGCACCAGATCCATTGTGCTCACCGATTCCGGCCACGTGATTCTCAGTTCTGTGCAGACCGAAACTTTGAGCCTGCGTTTTGAGCAGACCAACTTTGAGGACCAGACCTTTTCCCTGGTTGATGGCGAGGATCAGGATTCATGAGTCAAAAGGGACGTATTTTTGTACTCTCAGCCCCTTCGGGCACCGGCAAGTCAACGGTTGGTGAAAGGGTGAGGCAAAGGCTGCCCCGGCTGGCCTATTCAGTGAGTGTCACCACCAGAAAGCCCAGGCCCGGAGAAGAACACGGCAAGGACTATTTCTTTGTCTCTGTGGAAGACTTCAAAAAGCGTATTGCCCGGGGCGAGATGGCTGAATACGCGGAAGTCTACGGGAATTATTACGGCACCTCCGCCCTGGTGCTTGAAGAGCTGATGGACCAGGGCAAGGATGTTTTTTTAGATATTGAGATAAAGGGCGCGGCTCAGATCAGAAAGAGCATTAAAGACGCCTGCCTGATTTTCTTGCTGCCCCCTTCCCTGGAAGAATTGGAAAAACGCCTGCGTTCAAGGGGAACCGAGACCGAAGAAGAGATCAAAAAACGCCTGGACAGGGTGACCTTGGAGATGGAGCAGGCTCCGCTTTATGATTACCGGGTTGTTAATGACGACCTGGAAAAGGCGGTAGAAGAGGTCTGCGAGATTATTGCCAAGGGCTCTTTGGGAGAAGGCCGGTGAAACCTAAAGCCGGACTGATAGTTGGGCGCAGGGCGGTTGTCGAGGCCCTGGAAAGGGACTCTTCCAGGGCTGGCGAACTTTTGCTTGAAGCGGGGCTCAAATCACCCGCCCTGGGGCGCATCATGGACCTGGCCCGTAAAAACGCGGTCAAGGTCAGAAAGGTGGAGCGCCGCAAGCTTGATGAACTGGCCCAGGGGGCTTCCCATCAGGGAGTGGGGCTCTATCTCACCCAAGAGGAATACACGCCTTTTGAGGATCTTTTGGATGAATTGGCCCGGACCGGAAACAAGGCCCTGGTGGTGGTGGCCGATCATCTGGAGGACCCGCACAACCTGGGCGCTGTCATCAGAAGCGCGGCCGCGGTCGGAGCCCAGGGGGTGATCATCCCCAAGGACAGGGCCTGCGCCCTCACTCCCGCCGTGGCCAAGGCCGCGGCGGGTGGGCTTTCCCGCCTGGCCGTAAGCCGGGTCACCAACCTCACCCAGGCCTTGCAAGGATTGAAAAAGGCTGGGCTTTGGGCCCTGGCCCTGGCCACCAGGGGTGCCGAGCCTCCCTGGAACCTGGATCTGAATATGCCCCTGGCCCTGGTGGTGGGCAGTGAGCACAAGGGGGTGGGGGATCGTCTGCTAAAGGAATGTGATCTTTTGACGACCTTACCGCTGGCCCCAGCGGTGGAGAGCTTAAACGCCTCGGTGGCCGCAGGTGTGGTGCTTTTTGAGGTGGTCAGGCAAAGGTCTTGAGGCCTTGTTTGAGAGCCCCGGCCAGTCGCACGGTTTAACCCCGTGGCTGGAGGGCTTTTTGCATGAGTTTTATTCTCGGTCTTTCTTGAAAAGAAAAATAAAAATGGCGAAAGATAAGTTTTTGCGAGACTGTCTTGTTTTCTGTGTATGAGCCAATTGCGGATTTGATTTACGATTTCAATTTTGCACCGCGCGAATTCTTTCGTCAAATAAGATAGTGAATTGATTCATGGCAGCGGTCCAATCCTTTGGCGGCCTCTTCCACTTTTCCACCAGGTTTTTGATGGCAAGGTAAAGCAGCTTGGTGGCGGCCTGATCATTGGGGAAATGGCCCCTGGTTTTAACCGCTTTGCGCAGGCTGCGGTTCAAGCTTTCGATGGCGTTTGTGGTGTAGATCACCCTTCGGATTTCGTGAGGATAGGACAGGAAGGGACTGATCTGCTCCCAATTGCGCCGCCATGACTGGTTGATGGTGGAATATTTGCCATCCCACTTTTC
>NZ_AZAC01000020.1 GCF_000931935.2 Dethiosulfatarculus sandiegensis | reverse complement strand
CAAATGGCTCTGTGGCGCAGGCGCATGCCCAAGGGCGTGATCGTGCACTCCGATCGCGGCAGCCAGTGTTGCTCAAAGAAATACCAACCCCCGATCGAAAAACATAAACTGACCTGCTCCATGAACGGCAAAGGCAACCCGTATGACAATGCCTGTGCCGAGAGCCTTTTTCCATTCCATGAGAGTAGAACTGATCCACGGGGAAAGATTCGACACAAGGAAAAACATGCGCCAGGCTGTCTTTGAGTATATTGAGGTGGACTACAACCGAACCAGGAGGCATAGTGCCAATGGACATATCAGCCCATTGGAATTCGAAATCAAAAATGTAGCTTAACTGATTGTCCGTTGTTCGTGGGCGGGATCAATCTGCTTTATCTGTGTGTGATTCGTGGAGATTTTTTCCAAGCGCCATAAGCGCTCCATCCCCGCGATAGGGTGCGGATGGATAGCAAGAAGCTGAAACCCGGCCTGTATCAATACGAGAGCGGTTGCTGACTGTTTGCGCTTTAAAGACCGCGCTCTATTAATTTTACGCTTTGTCCGACACTGAACGCAGCTCTAAAACCCCTTTCACCGAAGAGGTCGAAGCCATGTAAGATCCGGCAAAGGAACGCTTCAGGGAAGCAAACTGTTTCCTTGATCTTCAATTGTCAAAACTGAAACGAGCTCTGTAATTCACACATCCCCACTCACAGCCCTGATTTCACCCAAATTTTGACCCCAGGATGTAGTCAGGGACGAAAATAATATTATCCATTGATTTAGTAATTATTATAGACAAAATAACTCTTTGGTTGGCCCTTGCCTGTTTAAATTATAATCTACTAAATATAGTTTGACAGGTCTAATTACCCATAATATTATCTATCATCAACTGGTTGGTATGGGGGTGTAATCACAGCCAGGCTAAAGGGGGTGGACACTTCCCAGGCGCCAACCTCTCAAGTTGGGGCTCAAGTTGTTTGGAAAATACCTGGCCCGAGTTTCTTTACAATCAGCAAAAGGCTGAGAGTAAAAAGAAAATCTTCTTCTGTGACGCAGAATCTTCTCTTGGATACTTATGCCATGGAAAAAACGGTTTTCCCCCCTTCTAGATGGAACGAAAACCTGGGGGCCAATCAGGTTGTACTTCCTCCAGACTTGGGCGTTGGAGACATCAAGGCCTTCCGCCTGGCCTGCGGCATGAAGCTAAATATTGCGGATTTTAAGCTGCATCAACCCACCGTCTTCAAGCATTCGCCGCCATTTGATTCCATGGGATTAGGTTGCTGCCTTTCCGGCCTGGTTGAGGCCCAGATAGGCTTTGAACGCCGGGCAACCACTGTAACCACCAGATCCGGACAAAGCGCCGTAAATTACTTCCCCGACATTGCCAGTTTCAGTCAAATCATCGATTCCAAAAGGATGGTGCGGGTAGGCGTATTGATGGAACCTGATCAATTGGCCGTAATTGCCGATCAAGACGAGCAGCGTCTGCCGGGCGGCCTGTTCAATCCTGTCCAGGGATTCATCCATTTGGGGGATGAGATTACACCCACCATGCGAGAGGTTATTCACCAGGCCTTGCAATGCCCGTTTCAGGGTGTGATCCGCAAGCTGTTCATGGAGAGCAAGGCCCTGGAATTTTTAGCCCTTAAACTAGAACAACTGCAAGCCCCAAAAAAACGCCTGATTGACACCCCCAGCCTCAGACGCGGCGACTTGGAAAGGGTCCGCCATGCCGCCAGCCTGCTGGCCGTTGATTTAGTAAAAACACCCGACCTCAATGAACTGGCCCGTTCGGTGGGGATGTGCCGCACCAAACTGCACCGCTGCTTTCGCAGCGCCTACGGCATTACTCCTTTTGACTATCTGCGCAACCGCCGGCTGGAGACCGCCATGCTTTACCTGAAAGAAGGGGAGATGAACGTCACTGAAGCAGCCTGCGCGGTGGGCTATTCCAGTCCCAGCTATTTTACCAAGGCCTTTAAAAAATATTTCGGTTACCTGCCCGGTCAATGCTGTAGAACCGGCTCTTCTGTCCAGTAATGGACGATTGGGCTAGAAAAAAGCACTGGATTGCCAGCAGCGGCCCATCCCATGTGATCTAATCCCATCCCAAAGCACTTGGAACCCTTTTGATCCCACGCTGGGTAATCCATTGGTATGGCAGGTGATCAAAAGGCAACTCAGTTTGGAACGGAGATTAGGACATGAAGCGCTTTCATAAGCTGGCGACCGTGCCGACCATGGCCCTGATGTTACTTTTTTCAGGGACCGCCATGGGGGCGGGGACGGCTGCGGAACAGAACAACTCTGAGAAGCAAAATCACCAGTTGGGATCTGTCACGGTTACTGCCCAGAAAACCGAGGAAAAGGCCCAAGAAGTACCCGTCAGTGTCACCGTGTTGGACGAGTTGGCCATTGATGACAGGGGGATAGAGTCGATCCTGGATGTAGCCGACTATGTGCCCAACCTGATGATTTTTTCAAACGGCGTGGATGGGATGAACACGCCTTCCATGCGGGGCATGCACGCCGAAGTGACGACCTTCACCGTTACCACCGGCATGTTTATGGACGGAATTCCCATCTTGAATCCCTGCGGATATGATGACGCGCTGGTTGACATCGAACGGGTGGAGGTGCTCAGGGGGCCCCAGGGAACCCTTTACGGCAAGAGCACCGAAACAGGCGCCATCAACATCATAACCAAACAACCGGGAAACGAATACCGGGCCAAGGCTTCGGCAGAGCTGGGCACGGATCAGAAGAGACAGGTCGCCCTCAACTTCAAGGGCCCCATAGTGCAGGACAAGCTGTTCATCGGTCTGGCGGGAAAATGGTATGAAAAAGAAGGCTTTATCGACAACACCTACCTGGGCGGACCGGCCAATGACAAGAGGCACTGGTATGGCAAGGCCCATCTTCGCTGGACGCCGGTGGAGGCTCTGGACATCTCTTTGTTAGCCTCGATTCTGCAGTACGACAACGACGGCAACAACATGTCCCTGGGGAGCGCGGGAGTCGCTGCTTTTGGGATGCCCCCGTTTCCGGACAGGCAGGTGGCCTGCAATTTTAGAGGGAAAAACAAAGCGAACTCTTCTGCTCAGTCGCTCAAGATAGCCTATGATTTGACCGAATCGCTTAAGCTGACCTCCGTCACCACCCGGCGGGTGTTTGACGATGATTTTACTGCTGACTACGACTTTAGCCCCGCGACCCTGCAGCACAACGACAAGGACAATAAATACACCACCTATTCCCAGGAGTTACGCCTGAATTCCTCGGGCGAGAGGCTGAAATGGCTGGCGGGACTCTACTATGATGACACCGATAATGAGGTGAAGGCTAAAGTCGATTCCGACATTCCCTTCAGGAGGCGGACCAACGATCGGGAGACCATGGGGAACGCCTATGCCGCCTTTGGCCAGGCAAGCTATCTCTTCCCCTGGCAGATGCGGCTGGTGCTGGGTTTGCGTTACGAAACCCAGGATATGGAATTTGAAGACTATATCAGCGGGGCGAAACTGGATGGCACCTGGGATGATATCTCACCCAAGGTGGCCCTGGAGTATATCTTCAACCCGCAGGTGATGACCTATGTCAGTGCCAGCAAGGGCTACCGATCCGGGGGATTTAACACCTACGCCACTGATCAGCAATACTACAAATATGATGAGGAAAAACTTTGGTCCTATGAATTGGGCGTGAAAAACACCCTGCTGGACAAAAGGCTCATGATAAACGCGGCGGTTTTTTATATGAACATTGATGACATGCAGGTAAGTCAATCCGTCCCAACAGAGACCTCACAGGTCGTTACCAACGCGGGCAAGGCCTCCGCCACGGGCTGCGAGCTGGAAGTCAGGGCCATTCCCCTGGAAGGGCTCACCTTAAGCGGAAGTGTTGGCTATACGGATATTAAGTTCGATGAGTTCAGTGACACCAGAGGTGATTACGAAGGCAACCACAATCCCTACGCCCCCGAGTACACCTTTAACCTGGGCGCCCAATACCGGCACCCCAAAGGATATTTCGCCCGTGCGGATTTAATAGGCTACGGGAAAATGTATTTCGACAAGAACAATAATTATTCCAGGGACCCCTATGAAGTCGTGAACGTCAGAGTGGGCTATGAAACCGAACGCTTTGACGTATATCTGTACGGCAAGAACGTCTTTGACACCGATTACACTTCTTATGGTTACTATGGTGGTTATTACACGCTTTATAGTGAACCTGCGGAGTTCGGGGTAAAGCTGGTTTACCGCTTTTAATCTAAAAATTTCATTAAGTTAAGGCGTCAGACAAGCTAAAAATCAGGTCGTGGCTTTTGCTGCGGCCTGGTCATCCACCGCACATTTTAATTGAAATGACTATATAAAAAGAGACGTTTTTTATGAAAGTAAAAGCCACTAATCCGCTGTCATTGGCAATTGCCATTGCCCTGCTTCTGATAACCTCCCTTGCCAGTGCCCAAACCAGTGGGCAGCCTCAGAATAAGGAAAAGGCAAGCCAACCCAACATCTACCTTGTCGGCATGGGGCCTGGTGCTGCTGATTTAATTACGGTCGGTGCGCAACAGGCTGTTCGCAAAGCTCACCTGATCATTTGCAATTCCATGCTGGCCAAACAATTCAGCAGTTTATTGGCAGGTAAGGAATTGCTGGTTACCGGTGAGAAATCATGCCTGCAAAAAAAGGACTTGGCCGACGAGTCCGTGAAACGTGACCGGATTATAAAATCAGTCAGGAATGCGGTAAAGGCCAACAAAGTGGTTGCTTTGCTCGACCACGGCGATCCCATGGTTTATGGAAATTGGCTTTGGTGCCTCAACGCGTTCAAGGATCTCACCATAAAAGTGGAACCCGGCGTTTGCCTGTTTCACGCGGCAAACGCAGCCTTGCGGGATGATATATCATTCAGTGAACTTGCCAAATCAATCATCATAACAACCAACGACGCTCCCGGGCAAAAAGATGCAATCGACAGGCTGGCCAGCAAATTTGCGACCATGGTTATTTATTGTAAAAAAAATAAATTTGCCACCATGTTAGCCAAACTATCGAAAAAGTACGCTTCCGACACCCCCATTGCCCTGGTTTTCAATGCAGGAGACATCCATAAGGAAAAGGTTGTTAGGGGTGCGATTGCAAATATTGCCGAAACCGTTGCCAAACAAAAACTTCCCAATGATTTCATTGTCTTCGTTGGCGCCAACCTGGATAAACCGCAATGCCGCGCCAGGGCGGAAAAAGAGAAGGGAAGGCTATATTTGGCCGGATTGTTTCTCGGCAACGCCGACTTGGCTACATTGCGGACGGTGAACCTGATAAAAAAATCCGACTTGATAGTAGATAAGTCCGACCTTCTTAAAAAGGGCTTCAATCACAAACTCCTGCCGCAAGGCAAAGAGGTTTGGAAGCCCTCTGACAATGGAGCTTGGCAGTGGTTTGGATACGGCAAGAGCGCAGATGACTTTTCCGGAAAGCAGTTGGAACGGTTCCTTGCTGCTGAAAAAGCCAGGAAAGAGACGGCCGTCAAGGTGCGGCAGGCAATAAAAAACGGCAAGCAGGTGTGCATCCTGGATTCGGGCGACCCCTTGACCTATTCGCCATGGGCTTGGGTTTTGAGGGAATTTGCCGACCTTTGCCCCATAGTGCTTCCCGGCGTAAGTTCCTTTGATGCCGCCAACGCCGTCCTGCAAAAGAGCGTTACAAAAGGAGTAAACACCAAGTCCGTTATTATAACGGTTCCGGATGTCGAGGATTGGCTTAATAAAACGTGCTTTGATTTTGACGCAATGTTGGAAAGGCAAACATCTCTGGTGATTTTCATGCCCGACTATTTGGTTACCTTGCCGGACATGGTTAAGAAACTTTCCGCTTATTATGACCGGAAGACACCGATAGCCCTGGTGGCAAATGCCGGGTTTAAAAACAGCCAGAGAGTTATCAAGGGTAGGCTTGACAATATCGTGGAATTGGTGGGCAAAGAAAAAATGCCCATTTTGCAGTTGATGTACGTCGGGCCCTTTTTACATTAGAGGAATCCTGGGCGGTGTGTGGTTGATCTGCCTCGAGTGCAAGCATCAAGGCCGATTCAAGACTGCCGCCCGGTATAGAATGCGCCAACGGATCATAAAACAAGCCACCCTTCCAAGTGAAAGATGTTGTTATGAGAAAATTGCCTGACATTGACCTTGAATCCAGCTCCATATACGAGATACTCAGCGGCCGGATAAAGGCCCGGGTTCTCCTCACGGGCATCGAGCTTGGGGTTTTCGATCATCTTTCAGCTCCGAGATCGGGCCCGGAAATAGCCCAGGAGCTTGAAACCCACCCGGGGAGCACCGAGGCGATGTTGGACAGCCTGGCCTGCCTGGGACTCATTGAAAAGAATAACGGGCTGTACCGCAACACCACCGAGGCCGAGATATCCCTCTGCCAAAAGAGCCCGGCCTATGTTGGCGAAATGGTCGGCATGATTTACCGGATGTCCTCCGGGGCCTTGCAGGACATGACCACGCTGGTCAAGTCCGGCCCGCCTCCAGGGAGCCCGGACATGGGAGACCAGGCGATCTGGGCGGACTATGCCCGCAGCATGGCCAACTACCAGTTGGGCGGTCCCGCCCGGAAACTGGCCGGCCTCATCTCCAAGATCCAGGGGTTTTCCTCGTTCGAGCGGATGTTGGACCTGGGCGGTGGCTCCGGCATGCTGTGCATAGCCGTCCTTGCCCAGCACCCAACCATGAGGGGAGTGGTGTTCGACCAGCCTTCGGTGGTTAAGATGACCGAGTCTTTTATCGCCGAATATGAGATGCAGGACCGGATGTCGGTCATGGGCGGCGATTACACCAGCGACTCCCTGGGGGAGGGCTATGACCTGGTTTTGGCCAGCGCCACGCTTAATTTCGTGGGCGATGATCTGGGGCCCTTGATGAGGAAGATACACCAAACTCTCAAGCCCGGCGGCGTATTCGTAAGCCTGGCCGAGGGGATCACCCACGAACACACCCGCCCGCCCGGCATGATCCTGGAGAACCTGACCCATGCCCTGTATGGGCAGGTGAAAATGTTCGAAAAGGGAGAGATCGCCCGGGCCATGGATCAGGCCGGTTTTTCCCCCATCGAGAGCCGCACAGTGCCAACCCCATTTTGCCCCATCGAGATGGATGTCGGCAGAAAAAGCGGGTAAATGAGCGGGTCGATACCCGGTGCATAGATGTTATGAGCGTGGTCTTCCTTCCCGATGATCGATAATGGTCATTCTGAATGAGCGGCCAAAGCCGGGAGGGAAGGCCATGACCTATGTTGATATCTATGTGCGCCTGAAGACTACGACTTTTTTACGCATTGAATGACGAGGGCCGGATGGTCAGGCAAGGCAGGGTGGCTGGCGGCGAATCTCAATGGATAAAGGCCGTTAGCCTGTGGCCCCATGGCAATATCGATGCCTCCCTTGAAACCGGAAATATGCGCTGCTGGGTGGTGGCGGTGGTCCGCCAAAAAGGGATCGGGCCGGTGGTGCTTGATGCCCGCCGGTTCAAACTGATCAGCCATAACCAGAAAAGAATGAAAAACACCATGCCCGATCCCTGGCCGATGCCTTGCGAAGTGGATTGGCTCGGCGCTACTCAGCCCATTTCCCCGGTGAACGATTCCGGCGGGAATAAGCTCTTTTGCGCACCCGTTATCAGGTGGTGAAACAATCGGCGGCCTTCTGGAATGCAGTCCACGGCATACTCCGCTTTGGACTTGAAAAAACGCCTACGCCCAGAGAGACGCTCCCGTTTAAACAATCAAGCCATTGTTCACCTCAAACAAGAAATAGTTCATATGGGGTTAGCGGATAAGCAGCCGGCTAATGTAAAAGTTATTCATTGCGCACCTGACTGCTTACCGCTGTATCGAAGAAATTGGGTTCATCAGCGAGACCAGAACGATAAAAAGGTTTAACCTGCGGCGACCACTACATAATCTGTGGAAGTAGGACATGCAAAAACAAGAAAACGGAAAAAAAGAAAATATAACAACAGGTAAAAATAATTTGCCTAAACTGACCAGGCGGGTGGGTTTAATTTCAGCAAGCTGCGTTATTATAGCCGACATGGTCGGATCGGGTATCTTCACCACCAGCGGCTTTATAATGCAAATGCTGAACGATCCCTGGTGGCTTTTGGCCTGTTGGCTGATAGGCGGAGCCATCACTTTTACCGGAGCCTTGAGTTATGGCGAATTGGGAGCCCGGCTGCCCCTGGCCGGCGGCGAATACGTATTTCTGCGGGAAAGCTTCGGCCCGTTATGGGCTTTTCTCTCGGGTTGGATATCCTTGGTGGTAGGTTTTTCCGCCCCCATAGCGGCCTCGGCGATGGCGGCTTCGGGTTATCTTTTACACATCATTCCCGGGGTTCCACAGGAGCCCTTGTTCTGCGCCGGTTGCCTGGTAATTTCAGTTGAAACCCTGTTGGCCCTGGCCTTTCTTGCCGCCTTCACCCTGCTGCATACCAGGCGTTTAGGCATCGGATTGGGCGTGCAAAACGCCCTGACCCTTTTTAAGATACTAATACTTATAACCTTGATTGTGGCAGGGCTTTGGTTCTGGCCGGTTGACAGTCCTTGGCAACCAGTGGCCGTCAGCGGTCCGCAGGCGCCCAGCGCCGGAGCCGTGGCCACTGCCCTGGTGTTTATTTCATTCGCCTATACCGGATTCAACGCGGCCGCTTATCTGGGCGGCGAAATCAAAAATCCCGGCCGCAACCTGCCCCGCGCCCTGTTGTCAGGCACTGGATTGGTGGTGCTGCTCTATTTGTTGCTGAATATAGCTTATTTGGCAGCCCTGGGACCGGAGGGCATGCCGGGAATCAAAGAGATCGGCGCGGTAGCGGCCAAGGCGCTTTTTGGCCCCTGGGTAGGTGGGATTTTAAGTGTTGCCATTTGCATCTGCCTTTTATCCGCCTTGGGAGCCATGATCCTGGCCGGCCCCAGGGTTTATTACGCCATGGCGCGCGACGGACTTTTTCTGGGAGCCCTGGGACGCATCGATCCACGCTCCGGGGTGCCCAATAACGCTATTTGGCTGCAATCCGCCATAGCCGCCGTCATGATACTCAGCGCTTCTTTCAACGCCCTTTTGTTTTATATAGGCTTCACTTTGTCGCTAATAGCGGCCCTGGCAGTGGCCGGGCTTTTTGTGCTGCGCCGCAAGGACCCAAGCCAGGCGCCCTTCAAGGTGCCGGGCTATCCACTGACGCCGCTCATCTTCATCGTTGCCAACCTGGGCATGGTGACATTCTCCCTGGCCGATAACCCCTGGCGGGGGCTGCCTTCAGCCATCACCCTGGCCCTGGGCCTTTTGTTCTACTGGTATTTCAAGCGGCGGGTAAATAATAAACCAAGTCAGGTTGATAAATGATCGGATACGGAAACCAGCACCAATAGACTGTTGACAAAGTCCCCGCCTAGCGGTGGGGACTTTTTTTATTATGAGGCATGCTAAAAGAACAGGGTTATAAACAAACAGAGTTGGAATTTGCGAGCATCGGGGAGTTGGTTCCGCAGGACAACTTCGTAAAATAGATAAAGCCGTTGATTTTAGTTTTATCCGTGATCGGGTGAGGGCTTTATACCGTCCGGATGACGGCCGTCCTGCTTTAGATCCAGTGGTTTTATTCAAGATGCTCTTTATTGGTTAACTTTTCGGGGTTCGCGGTGAGCGTCAGTTGGTCGGGGATATTCGGGTCAACGTAGAGTATCGCCGGTTTTTGGGTCTTGGTCTTCGGGAGAAGGTGCCATACGCCTCCACCTTGAGCCAGAATCGCCGTCGGCGTTTGTCCGATAGCACGATATACCAGGACATATTCGACGAGATAGTGTTTCTGGTCATTTGTCGTGAGATGGTGGGAGCTAAGACCCTTTACACTGATTCTACTCACCTCAAAGCATCAGCCAATAAGAATAACTTCAGGAAGCGGCAAGTGAAAAAGTCAACCACGAGCTACCTCGGCACTGCAAACTGCTTTGTCAGTGCACCCAAAGCGCCAGGCAGATCAAGGTGATTACACGTCACGTCTGGCAGGATCACGTTGATAAGGTGAATGCCAACCGACTCGGTGAACACGGTAAGAAAATTTACAAGCGCAGGAAAGAAAGCGTGGAACGAAGCTTTGCGGACTCAAAGCAACTCCACGGGCACCGATATGCCCGCATGAGTGGGCTGGCCAAAGTCAGGGAACAGGGTCTGCTCTGCGCCGCCTGCCAGAACATGAAAAAAACACCCTGGCTATGGGGCGCTATTTAGCCGGGAAAGGAGGTAATAGCCCTTTTTCGTTATTTATTTTGTCTATATTGAGGCTGAAAAACCCGCGTGGACCCGTTTTTTGTAATTATTGCCGCCCAACATTTCCAAAACCGTAAAAGACAAGGCATAGACAAACCGGGTCGAAACGACCCGGTTTGTCAGCAATCTGAAGAGTCAGCTCACAAGAGCTGACTCCCTTTGTTTTTCTGCTGTGCCTGTTGTTTTTGTCCTTAGTACTTGGTTCTCTCCCACGACCAACGGATACTTTTTTTAAATTACATTTTTCATTTTAAATATTAACGGGCTGATGAGCCCCTTGGCCCTATGCCTCCTGGTTCGATTGAGAAATGAAGGCGGGATGTTTTTTACTGATTCTTTTGGGATGACATGGGTCACATCCGAAAAGCAATTTAATCGTTTAGCAGAGTATCCGCCAAATATGGGTTGGATCATGGGTTCTGCGGTCAGCAAAGAGCCATAACCAGGGAAATTGATATTGAACCGGTTGCTTAAAATATTTCATTAAGAACCTGTTTCTATACACCCTTTTGAATATCCGCCTTACGGCCAATTAGCGATTTTAGGCCTTAACTAATACTGATAATTACAAAAATTACACTTGGCCCCCGCCAGACTGAAAATTCCGGATTTTAAAAAAATTTTCGCTAAGAGCAAAGGGTAAAAGAGTAAAAGTAAAAAGGATTATTTAAGAGTCCTGGCGCAACGAAACCCCACATCGTCGTCACGATCGTCCGGGTCGTAGCTGACGCGGTCGGCGCAGCGGGCGTACTCCGCCGAACCGCTCCACGAGCCGCCTTTGATCACATATGAATCCCTAGCACTGACCCAAAGACTGGAAGTCCACTCCCACACGTTGCCCGCCAGATCAAAAATTGCGTCATCCTTGTTCCCGGGTGTACGCCCGCCGGCAAATATTCCCACCGGTGATGGGCTCCCGATTTTATTTTCATAAATGTTACATCTGCCGGTGGGTGAATTATCACCCCAGGGAAATTTTCGCTGTTCTTTTCCTGCCGCGGCAGCCTGCCACTGCTCTGCCGAAGGCAGGAAGTAATAGTGTTTTGAGTCAGTTGCGTTTAGCCAGTTGCAAAATGCTGTGGCCTCATACCAGGAAACCCCGGTCACCGGCTGGTTGGGGCAGCTATATTTACGCTCCGACCAGGTTTCCGGCCGGGTTGCCTGTTTTGTTTCCAGCCATTTCAGACCTTGTTCGGTCCAATATGCCTTGGATTCATAGCCCTTGGCTTTTATGAACTTCTTGAAAAACTGGTTGGTGACTGGATAGCGTCCGATCTCAAACGCCTCCATGGTTCGTTTGCCGATGTCTTCAAGCTCATATTCCCCCCCATGCACCGGCGAAAAGGATTCCAGGTCCCGGTCGTCGCCCAACCAGCCCAGAGACGCACCCGCATCATTAAGCGTTGCTGCCTCCAGGGGCTTTTGGATGATCAGTTTCAGGCGCTCCCTGGTTGCCTGGATTAATCCTGGGTTCTGTCTGCTTTTATGAAAATCAACCAGGCAGCGGGCCGCCAATCGCCAAGCCCGGTAGGGCGATTCGTCATCCGCCTGGATTACGTCATCAATGATGCTGTTGGCGGTTGCCGGGTTGTCAATGCTTAAATAACTCACGTAGAGTTCGATAACCTCCTCATACCAGTCGTCATTCCAAAAATCGGAGATGGCGGCATGTTTATCCTCCGAAATATTCATAAGCATTTGGGCGGTCAGAAATTCCTGAAAAAGAAGATGCCAAAATTCGGTCTGACCAGCTCTTTCCAGCAGCAATCCGCAGCGGGGTTCTATGTATTTGAATAGGCGCTCTTTGCGCAGTTTAAACTCCGGATCTTTTTCACCAGGCAAAGCCGGCAAATCTTTGGTCATCGCCATAATGGCAGGCTCCCTGTCCAAGACACGCACCCTTTTTTGATGCATGTCATGAGCCAGGGTTTTAAGATAAATCAGCACTGACTCGCGATCATCAAAACGCCGTGCTATCAGGTTGTCGATGAACTTTTTCAACAGCTCTGCACGCTGATTTGGCAGCTCCTTTTCATCATAATAAAGCAGGCAGATGGCGGTCAGCATCAGCGGGCTTTCGGATAGCTTTTCCAGGGCGGGATGAGCTTTGATATCACCCAGCAAATCATCCGCGGTTTTTTTGCCCAAACCCGTTGTGCCTTGGTAAAAAATGTCAAACCACTTACGGATAAACAGATTGATTTGCTCGGCTTCAAGTTCCTCGACCGATGTTTTAAAATCGGCAAAACGGCTTCCGGGCGCACCATCCAGGCCATGAGGGCGGCCGGCTAAGACGATTTTATTCTCAGCATGGGGCAGGCGCAGATCCGCCAGGGCGTTTACCGCATAATCCCTAAGGGGCTGGTCAATTTCATCCAGGCCGTCTATTAAAAGCATCAACCGCCCACATTTGGCAAACTCATGTACATCAGCAAGCGTTAAGTTTCCATTGAACTTGTTTTTCAGATACCATTCAACAATGCCATCACCCACACTGCGGGTGCGCTCCAAATCTTTGCGGTCCTTACTGCAATAGGCCTTTAAATCCTTTAGCTGAATAAGGACCGGCAGATACTCGGCAAGCTCCGGCGAGGCAGGTTCCTTGTCCGAGCGGGGGGAGATAGTGTAAGCCAAATGCTTGAGCAAGGTGGACTTTCCGCAGCCTGCTTGGCCTGAAATAAGTAAAGCGTTATTCCTGGCCGCCAGGATTTCAATTTCAACTTTTCTGGGTTCATCTGGCGGATTTCCCCGCCTGCCGCCATGGGTTTGACTTTTCAAACGCTCAGGATGTTCGAGTTTTTGCTCAACTTTAGCCAGGTCCGCTCCATAAAGCGGAATGAAAATCTCCGGCAACCTCAAGGGAATTGCATTTCCCGATGGATTCAAGCCCTTTGCATCAAGATGTCTGAAATTTTCATGGAGCCAGGCGGCGTATAGCCGGGGGAACTCGGGCAGTGCATGAACAGGTCCGGTTGAGGCTGTGGCGGTTTTTTCCAATCCAAGAAAATTGACAGGTATCTCCGCCCCTCCCCCATCATCCCCGGTCTCGGCATCCACAAACCACTCGCCTTTTGCTTTTGAAAAGGCCCGGAAATCAAGCCGCAAGCTTTGGCGCTTCAGGTCAATGCCAATGTAGTGATAGCGGCTGGGCCAATCCGTAGGGCTGCCCAGGTACGCGCCTCCAGCCTGAATACGGGCCGTTTGGGTTTTGAAACCGTTAAAATAGCCGCCGCCCGGCTCGTGTAGATGTCCAGTCAGAACTATGGTGCGGTCCAGGTATGTTTCGCAGATTCTTCTATCCATGGGGGCCAGCCAGCCCAGGGGGTGGTGGAACATGGCCACGGTGGCCTGAATCTCGCCTTTACCTTCCAACTCTGCAAATGCGGATTTGATCTGGTGTTGGCCAATGGCGATTTGACCACTGTCGCTTTCATCGTTTTTACGCGCCCGGCACATCCAGGCCGAATTGAGGCCGACGAGTCCAAGATATATGCCGCAATTCATTTTGATCCGACCAACAAACGGCACCAAATCGCCATGCTCACTGGTCATGTGCGGAAAGTTGGTTTGGATGAAATCGAAGTAATCACGCATGCCCTTGAGCAGATCGGCCCGATAGTCGCAATTGGCCAACTCTTCATTGATTTCGCGGTTTGTGTTGTAGGCGGGGATCTCGCTCGGCCGGTAAACCTTGCGGTTTAGGTCGTGGTTGCCCGGCGCTATGTACAAGCGGTCGTTCTTCAAGTGCAGGACGCCGAGCAGTTTTTTAAAAAATGGCAAGGCAAGGTCGTATTCCTCCTTGATGCCCTTAAAGGCGATGTCGCCGCTGATCAGGACCAATTCGGGCCGCAGGCCCTTACTATAGTCATACTTAATGCGCTCCAACAGAGGATCAAGCACCATGGAGCGGTCCAGGGTCTCTTCGGCGTTATTGCGGATATGCAGGTCGGAGAGGTGCAGCAAGGTTGCCCGTTTGTGTTCGGATGCCATTTCATTCCCCCTGATCAAGTTGAAGTCATCCCCCATGGTGACATGCAAGTTGCCCCGCCCGAGCCTTCGCCCAACCGGTTACCAGCCCAGGCGGGGCTTTTCATGTTTCGGTCGGCTGAGATTGCCGACGCCGGATCGAGGCTTGGACTCTTCCTCTGCACCCCCGGCGGCTCCTTGAAGACACCGGCTCCGGCATGGAAATGGTTAAAGAGTCCTGGCGCAACGAAACCCCACATTGTTGTTACGATTGTCCGGGTTGTTGTTGTTGCGGTTGGCGCAGCGGGCGTTCTCCGCCGTATTGTTCCACGAGCCGCCCAACGTTGTTCTCAGCCTCGTCCCGTTTAAACACGGTTTTTTCGAGTAAACGTTTGCGAAGCCGATGTGTGTTCCCGTAAGAGGCATGGGCCACCCAACTTTGAATCCTCGGGTGTATGTATTCTGAATCAATATCACCATCGGCGTACATTATTTGCCATCGTTTGAGTTTGCGCCTCATGCGCAGTGCATTGCCTTTGTCCAACAGCCTGTGGGTGGGGAAAATGCGGAACCCCAAAAAACTGACGCCGTCCGCAGTGCGGTAGACCCGGCATTTTTTCGGGTGCAGCCTAAGCCTGAGCCCGGAGAGATATGCGACCATGCAGTCGCTCACGCCCTGTAGTTCCTGGCTGTTGTTGCCGAAAACCACAAAGTCGTCAACATAGCGCACATAATGGTGGCGCCGCAGCTGTTCTTTGATGAAATGGTCAAAACCATTGAGGTAGAGATTGCCGAAAAACTGGCTGGTCAGGTTTCCGATGGGAAGGCCTCTGAGACGTTGGTATGGGCTGAATAGATCATCGCCAAGGAAATACTGCACAATGCTGTTATCAACCCTGGATTGGATGATCTCATTTATCAGAGCCATGGTGGGGGGGCATCTTATCTTTTTGGACAACATGCCTAGAAGTATTTCATGGTCAACGCTTTGAAAGTATTTTTGGATGTCGCATTTGAGCACGAATCGGTTTTTACGGGCGAACCTACTGTAGCGTTCCATGGCAGCATGAGTGCCTTTTCCTTTGCGACAGGCGTAGGAATCATGAATAAATGTCTTATCAAAAAGCGGCTCGATTATATTGCACAATGCGTGGTGCACCACCCGGTCCCGGTATGGAGCAGCGCTAATAAGGCGCTGTTTGGGATCGCGAATTACAAAGTTCTGGTATGATCCGTGCCGATAGGCGCCGCTATGCAATTCTGCCTGTATATTAAGCAGGTTTTTTTCCAAATCCAGATTGAATCTGGCCGTGGCCGGCTTGAAGCGCTTGCCTTTCTGGGCCTTGCGGGCGGCTTCCAGCAGGTTTTCAAAGCTGGTTATCTTTTCAAACAGATGCTTGTGGCTTTTCATTTTCGCTGTACTTCAGCCATCCCCCAATGGAACGCCCCGCACCATCCAGCAATTTTGCGGCGTGCCCATAGGCCTTGAGGTTTATCGCTTGCAGATCCTTGGCCAAGCGAACTAGGTAGCGCAGTTTTTCCAGCTTCAGATTGGCCGTGCGCAAAAGCGTTGACTTGCGCCTGGTGTAGGCCGCCTCTATCAGAAGTTCCAGGATTTCCAGGGTCAGCACTTCTATTCGGTCTCCCAGCACGAAGCGCCGGTTTCGCGGAAATTTGTCTATCTTGGGGATGAACCAAAGAACGAAATCATAAATTTGAGTAATTGCGTCAACTTCTTTGGCCATCTAATTTAGCCTATCCTCAAATTAAAAAATTTTTCCGTTAAGACCAAAGGGTAAAAGAGTAAAAGTACAAAGGATTATTTAGGAGTCCTGGCGCAACGAAACCCCACATCGCTGCTACGATTGTCCGGGTTGTAGTTGCCGCGGTTGGCGCAGCGGGCGTACTCCGCCGTACTGTTCCACGAGCCGCCTTTGATCACATATGAAACTTTATATTTGTCAAAAAAGTCGGAAGTCCACTCCCAGACGTTGCCCGCCATATCGTAACAGCCTTCCGGGCTTTTGCCGTCCTCATAGATATCCACGCGTGTTGTGCCTCCCTTGCCGGACTCCTCTGTATTGCAACGATTGGGATCAAAATCGCCTTCCCAAGGGTATTCGCGTCCGTCAGTGCCGCGGGCCGCCCGTTCCCATTGCCTTTCATTTGGAAGGTGGTATTCATAAGCATCTTTGCTTGCTTCGCTCAACCAGGCGCAAAAGGCGGCCGCCTCAAACCAACTTACTCCCACTACAGGATGATTAGACTGGTTAAACCGTTCGTCATCCCAATGTTTCGGTCTGATAATTCCTTGTTTTTCGCGCCATTCCCAGCCGCCATGCTTTTTCCACCATTTTTCGGTTTCATAGCCACCGGCTTCGATAAAGGCTTTATACCTGGCATTGGTGACCAGGTAGAGGTCGATCCAATAGGGCGCTTTTATCTCATCATCCTGCCAGTTTTGATCGTTTTTCGGTTTTTCCCCAAATTTGAAACGACCGGGGAGTATCTCCACCATGGTTTTGTTGCGGCTGCCGACACGAAGCTGTTCCTTGGGTGTTTCGGCCCCGGAGACTTCAGATTCAACGATGTCGGAAAAGGTGATTAGCTTTGTGAATTCCGTTGGATCTATCTTTAATATATCTATGATTTTCACCAGGGATTCGTTAAGTATGTAGCTTTTGAGGGATGGACCGATCTTGAGTTTATCAAGTCGGTCTTCTTCAGCCTTCCAGAATTTGCGGTCGCCAAGTTCTTGGGCTATGGTTTCGAGGTGCTCCTTGATGACGAATAAATTGTTGGGCCGCTCTTTAATAAAATCTGTGAACTCGGGGAAAGCGTGCTCTAATATGCCCCAATGCAGCACAGGACCCAAATTAATGGTTATTCCGCTGCTGCGCATGAGCCCGTGACGCAGGTTCAGGTTATTGATAAAGCGTTTCAATTGGCGGGGGTTTCCGCCCATCGCCGGGATGATCAAATTTAAGTTGCTCTTTATTTCCTCTTGATCGCCAACCAGCTTTTCCAGGTAGGGATAAAATGCTTGTTCGGACAGTTTGGGCAGGTTGAAGGTGACCTGCACTATCTTTTCCATGAAACGGTTCGCATCATCCTTGTAGTTATCAGCCAAAGCCTTGATGATTATGTCCTGGGCCGCACCGATGACAAAAACGCAACCCTTGTGGTCCATGAATAGTTTTATGGTTTCCAGCACCTTGACAATGCGGGGCTGGGGGCAGCGGTCCAGATCGTCAATAAAGATGACCAGGGCCCCTTTTTTGTCGTCCGGTTTGTCGGAAGGCGTTACTTTCATGCGCCAACTTAGGTAGGTGTAGATCAAGTCTTTGAGGAAACGGTCAAAGACATCATAAAAACCCAGTTGCTTTTTATAGTCCAGCTCTTTGAAAAATTCCGAAATATCCACGCCCGAGGCCAGCTTTGAAACAAAGCCAAGTATTTTGAGTTTGTTAATCCCTTTGGCCAGTTTTTCAATCTGCCCCTTGGCCTGGCTGAAAAAATCGTCCTGGCTCATGGTTTGAAAGATAGCGTCCAAAAGCCCCGCTAAAATTTCGTTTTCCTTGTCGTATTTCCAGGCTTGGAACCAGACTGTTTTGCAGTTGCGCGCCCCTTGATCAGCCCCATTGATCTTATCGCCAAACTCCGTTGCCTTTGGGCCGTCCAGGCGGCCTTGTATTGCCTTCATCAAGGTGGTCTTGCCTGATCCCCATGGCCCATATACGCCTATCACCAGAGGGGTTTGGTTTTCAGGATTGACAATCAATCCGGCCAATGTATCCGCGTATTCCTCAAAGCCAAAGAATACGGATTTTGTCTCGGCCGCGTCGTTACGTATTCTTACAAGGCTTAGCTTGCGAGACTGATCAGTCATGGCCTCTCCGTTTCATGAATCTGTAGCATCCCAAACCAGTAACGGCGCGAACCCTCACTGCCGCTGCGCTCAGGCAGCATGCCGCACCTTTGATTTAACTTGGGATGATTGGCCTTGAAATCGGCAGGTAAAGTAATAGTCACGGCTCCCCCCCGGGAAGTAATGTCGTTTTCCGACATACCCAAACTAATTTATCTAAAGCCCCATGGTCAACAGATGATATGCCCAGGCGGCATGATTTCCGACGCAGATCTCAAGTCATAGATTGTTTTGAGGGAGCCTTTATAAGTATAAATCAGCGGTGAACCCAATTTGTTGGGCAGTCTGGCTCTCATAACCACGGCATCGTATTTATAGCCCGGCCGGGTTTTGAAATCATCGTTGCACTAATACTCTATTACTCATGTTTTATCTTTGGGAAAGAGCCCTAAGCGCCAGGTTGATGTTGCTTTTGCCCTCATCCAGGGGAGAGTTATCCAAATTCTCATCCGTGGCCGGGTTGCCGCTGCCGTCCGGTTCAATCAAACTCGTTTTTATTCTCCACATCCACACATATCTGCGTATCAGCCGCCCAGTTTTGGGCGATATTCGATACACCGAAGAACAGGCCATATGCCCAGGCCGCCACGTCTCTGACTTTGCAGATACAAATCATCCCCGCCATGATGAGATACTCCGTAGCGCCCTCTCTGAGCGTAATCCAGCACTTTTTGCTCTATCTCAGGGGCTGCCCGATTGCCGACCCTGGACACCCGGCGGCTCTTTTCCAAAAACCGCTCCAAGCCCTCTTCCTTAATAGTTTGTTTGATATCGTTGTAATGCCGGAGGCTTACGCCCAGCGTACGGCAGGCATCGTTGATATTGCCCGGGGTTGCCCCAACTCCAGGATGTTCACTTACGGTTGATGATATACTGATTCTGAGTCATGGTCCTTCCTCTCAATTAAGATGTTTCTTTTGGCTTGAACCATCTTAACCGGAAGGCCACGACTCTTTCTCTTAAAGCCTCAAACTGTCAACGCTTTTCTAGACCAGGACAAATTAGCCGGTTCCATACTGTTGTATTTCTTCTTATAATGATGAAAATTATGTCTCCGAATGCTAGTTTGCCAAAGGCTTTCAGAACGGGAAATCCTTTTTGTAATCAACCTGGTTGTTGATCTTTTTGACCACTGGTTTTTGGGCCTTTTTGTGCACCGGGTTTCCGTCCACGTAGATGGCCTTGTAGGGCTTGGTGGGGCAGGCGTGTTCGCAGCCTCCGCAACCCACGCAGATATCCGGGTTCACCTTGGGGATCACCAGTTTTTTACCTGCGTTATTGGGGAAGGGCACCATGTCCACCGCCTTGGTGGGGCAGTGTTCCGAGCAGGCGCCGCAGTTTGTATGATCCGTGAAAACCACGCAGTTTTCCTTGATGAACTGGGCGACGCCCAGTTGGGTCTGCTTTTTCTGCTCCACGCTCAAGGGCTTGAGGGCTCCGCTGGGACAGATGGTGGTGCAGATGTTGCAATCGTAGTTGCAGTGACCTTTCCGGAAGTCCAGGCGCGGTTGCATGATGCCCTGAAGCCCAAATTCCAGGGCCGAGGGTGTAAGCACTCTGGAGGGGCAGGCGCTCACGCAGAGATGGCAGGTGGTGCAGGTGGAGGTGAAGTGTTCAATGCTGATTGAGCCGGGCGGTGATATGGGGCTGGTTATGCGTAAAGGGATGGTGGTCGGCCTGCTTTGAAGAATCTTTTTTAACGGCTCGCTAACTCCGGTCAGCCCAATCAGGTACATTCCGGAGCTGGTCATGAAATCCCGGCGCTGATAGTCCGGAAGTGGGGCGGGCTCTTTTTTTTGCCAGACCTTTTCAAAATGCAATCCGTTCATTTTGCATACTGTAAGGCAGTTAAAGCAGGAAACACAACGGCTTGCGTCTATGGTCTTATTTTCGACGTCAATACAGCCCGCCTTGCACACACCCGCACACAACTTGCATCCCTTGCAGGTATCGTGATTAATATCTAAGCGCAAAAGCGCCGTTTTGGAGACAAGGCCCAGCAGGGCTCCCACCGGACACAGGGTGTTGCAGTAAAGGCGGCCGTGCCGGGCGGCCAGCCAGATCAGGAGGATCAGGGTCGCCAAGGCGATCCCCAGTGATAAAGGCGCTATCGCTCCCCCCTGCACCAGGTGGAGGCTGTGGACCCCCATGGGCTCCAGGGCGGAGGTTGCCGTGTTGTTAAGCCCAATGGCAAGGGGGCGGAACAGATTGGTGAAGATGCGCCCAAAGCTGCTAAAGGGATCGAGCAGGTTCAGCAAAAGGCCGCTTCCTGTGATCAAAAGCGCCGCTGTCAGCCCCAGAATGGAATACCTCAGCCTATTGTGCGGCTTGGTTAGCTTGAAGCCGGGGCGTTTGCGCCATTTTCGGGCCACATGGCCGATCACATCCTGCAGTATCCCCAAGGGGCACAGGACCGAACAGTAGACCCGGCCAAAGAAAGCGGTGAGAAAAAGAATCACCATGAACCCTGCCGCGCCAATAGCCGCCGCATCAAGGAAATTCAGGAATGAGGGAACAAACTGAAGATACAAAACGCCTTGGGCCGTGGAAGGCGAAACGCTGCTCCACAGGTCCAAAAACAAAAAACCGATCAGAGCCAGATAGATAAGCGATACAGCCACACGCAGAGGCTTCAGGTGGTGAAGTTTCATCTCGTTACATCTTGATGCGGTTTATGGATAGTTTTTTCAGATCCATTTGGCCCAGATTCATCTCCGCGGCCAACTGAATGTGGCGGATGTCAGAGGGCCGCGTCCCAAAGATCATGGCCGCGGCCGCGTCTGCGGCCACAAAGTCCGTGGAGAGGATCTGGGTTTTCAAAGGCGCGACATCGCCCAAAGACACTCCGCGCGGCCCGTTCTGTTTCATGACCTTGTAGGCATCCACCACGGTGAGCGCAGGTTTTTTGTAGGATGCGAAATCGGCGATGCACTGGTGCAGATCATTGCGGTGCCAATACCAGCGGTCCCACACCACGCCCATGAGGTTTTTCATGCCGATGGTGAGCATGGTGGAGCTGTGGTGTTTCAAGATCGGGACATTGATGTAGGCGTCGGCATCCAAGAGAAGCTCGTGAACCTTGGCCTCGGTGAGGCGTTTGCCCTTTGGGACGGAAACGGTCTGATAATAGCCCTCACTGTCGCCTGAGACGATTCTGCCGCCCGCGTTTGTGACGGCTGTTTCAATGCCGCTGTTTTTGTAGCTGCGTGACCAGTTGTCGCAGGTGTGATCAAATACCGAGACCTCCTTGGCCCCGGCCTTGAGGCAATGTTCGATAATGCGGGCCACCAGCTTGGGATTGGTGTTGCCCGCCCGCTCCGGAGGCACGTCCCAGCCGATATTGGGCTTGACCAGGATTTTGCCGCCCTTGGGTATGAATTTTTCCATACCGCCCATGGAGGCTATGGCCTTGTCGAACATTGCCTCCGGCTCACCCCCCTTTACCGCCACCAGGTCGTAGGCCGACGGCGGGGTTTGGGTCTGTGCCAGCAGATTCGAGAAGGCGCCCGAGGCCATGGTGCACCCGGCCGCAATGCCGGTTCCGACGGCCTTTTTCAGGAATTCACGGCGATCCATGGAACGCTCCTTTATTACCTTTGTAATTCAAGCCGGTTATGCTGAGCCTTTGCTTACTGGCCGACTTTTACCCAGCTTCTCGGCCAAGCTGTCCCGGGTGGATTTTACCTTTCCCCGGTCCTGCCCGACTAAAACGGCGATATAGCTGCCAAGTTGGTTGATCAGGATCAGGTTGTCATCCCGATCCACCATGGCTGCCTGGTTTTCCCGTATATCCTGTCCGCTGAAGCGGTTATTGGTTTTGAGCCCGGCGGCGGCCTTCTGGTATGTGGTCAGGCTTTCAGCCTCGTCCCGGTATTTAAAAACCAGCACCTTGCAATCTTTGATTTCCCCAACCATGCCCTGGCGGACCTGGAAAATATTTTTGGTGTCAAAGATGTAGCTGCTCATCAGCCCCAGCGGGCCGCGCACATACCTGGCATTGGAAAGAGTTGTGGGCTCACTCAACACAAGTTCGGCCAATTCGGGTCTCGCCCCTGTCCGGGTAATCCGCTTATCAACCGCTTTTGCCTGTGCGGTGAGGCCCTCCATGGTCTGTTTATCCGAGTCCATCCCAACCAGGGTGACCAAGAGGTTGCCTTTCCAGAAGTTCAGGTAATACTCCTGCATAAGTGAGGCCCGGCCGATCTTGAGCGCCTTGCCGCCTTTACCGGCCTTGAAGGTGTACATTCCGTATGCGGCGGCCGGGGTTTGCATTTCATAGCTTTCCAGCTTGATTGTCCTGTCTTTTGGCCCGAAATACTCACCTCGCACCACCTGCTTGAAACCGTACTCGTGATATATGTCGGCCCCGCCGTTTATCATGCGAAAAAGGTTTTCGCCCTGATACTTCACCGGCTCACCCTCCAGGCTCCAGCCGTTCACCTCGCCGTTTGCGGGCAGGTAGTCCGAAAAATCAGCCGCAATGCCGACATTGCCCTAGAGCAGAAACAGGAGCGCCATAAAGCTGATGCCATGTTTGATCTTTACTCTCATAGCGACACCTCTTGAATCCGCAGCTTTTTAAGGTCCATCTCTCCCGGGCCGTGCTCATGCGCCAATTGTATGATTCGAACATCCTCACTTTTTACGCCGAGCAGGTTTGCGCCATGAACATCCATTGCAACCCGCTCCACTCCGGCAAATACGGCTTGCGGCTTGACCAGGGGAGAGAAACTCGATATCGTCGTAATACCCGCTTGCCCCGGTGGAAAAGTGAAAGAAATGGGTGGTGCTGCTGGCAAGCGATCCCATCATGTTTTTCATAGCGCCGGTGAAAAGCACTCCGTCGTGGTGCTTGGCGATGGGGATATCAATTAACACATCCCAATCCAACAAGGCTTTGGCAACCTCGGCTTCCTTTAATGATATGCCATGCTTAAGCGGCACAGATGTTAAATCTTCACTGTAGTCCCGCTGCCCTTCCACGTGGTTTTTAAATTCCTTGGCGGCGACTGTGTCCTAGAGCTGGAAAGTGGCTGTGCGTCCCTTGGAAGTGACCTTTATTTTTATATCCGATAATATAAGTCTGTTTTTTTCTTTTGGCACAGGTTTTTCATTGGCCGCCATAGCGGTTTTTGCTTGCAAGGCAATAGCCCCTGCCATGACGCAACTTATTAATCCAACGATAAAAAATGATATAATGGGTTTCTCGAAATTTCTCCCGGCAAAAATCATGGCTTAGACGCCTTTGTCTCCCACCAGTGCGAAAACCGTGCGGGTTTGCCTCCCAACACCACGAAAGGCTGATGACGTTACGGATTTCAGGGCAGGGCGCTTGGTCCTATGCTTAAGGGCAAAAAGCCGAAAACATGAAAAACAGGCTTAACGCCCCGCTTTTTTTGATTTAGCCGCCGTTAATCTGGTTCCGATAAACAGAGCCTCAAAGTTGAAAAGAGGTTGGCCTGAATAAGCCAACCTCTTTACTCCTTGGATTAAAAGGACTGTGTTTACTTGTCTTCTCCCCAGGTTTTGGCGCTGCGGGCCACCTTTTTGCTTACTTCCTTCCAGGCTCCGTCTACATTGAACATGGATTCCGGCAGGGCGGCCAACATTTTTTTATACATGGACCAGGGCGCCGTGAAGGTCAATTCATCGGTTTTCATGAATTTTCTGGCCGAAGGGTCAAAGCCGCCAAGCACCGCCTTTTCTATCCCTTTTTCCTTATAGTAAAGCGGCCAGGAGATCATGTTGGTGCATCCCGCTCCAAAGGGAGAGGCCACGCAATCCACATCGCCTGTGGTGAAAGCCGCGTGGGTTAAGAGGCCGCATAACACCTCGGGCCGTGCGAAAAAGATGACAAATTCCGGTCGCTCGTCTTCTGTAAACAATGACAAAGGCTTGAATATACAGTATTTTCCTGGGGCCTTACGAGGATTGACCTGATCCAGGAATTTTCTCATGGCCTCGGGAGAAGGTAAATACCGTTCACCATGTATGGGGGTGCCCTCAAAGCCCGTGGTTACATAGTGCTCAATGAACCTAAGGTTTGGCTTCATCATGGAACAGTAAAAAGCGCCTCCGACGCACCCATACTCTTCCGGGGAAATAAAGGCGGCGCGGTGTTTCTTCCTGGCCAGCCATACGTTGCCCATAACGCACGAAAACCGCTTGAAGACCTCCTGTATATCAACCTTGCCCTGTTCTTCCAGCTTTCGCGAGATGGGGGGGCCGGGTTTGGGGCCGAAAGCGTTATCCGGTTTAGTGTCATCGTAATGCACTCCGAACGGTTCTTCGCTCAAGCCCAGGTGCTCCAGAAATATTTTGGTTTCTTCAAGAACTGATTGCACTGACATGGCTTAACCTTCCTGATTTTTAGTTGCTTGTTTCGCAGGCAGATCCTATGCGGCAAAGGCTGCATTGGAGCGGGTCCGCAGCACGGTGCGGATCAAGACGCTCGTAATGCCTGGGAAAAAATAAATTGTTGTGTCATGGTTTTAAATTGCCTTTCCCCTTATTTTCTATTTCAATCCGGCATAACAGGGCGGAATATGGCCATCTGCCGATTTCCGGGATGCAAAATCCAGGATCATCCGGGCATGGTGCAGTGGAGTTTGATTCAAACGCGCCCGAAAGCTCCGGCATTTGGTAGTGGATGGAATCCGAAAGGCTGACCCGTTGGCGCTTCGTCCCCTGTGGAGTTGAAATATTGGGCCAATCACCCTGACTTCAAGCATTTGTCCGCCTCCAATGGTCATGCCCGGATTCTTGGGCATCCATCTCTTGGCGCGATCTGCTGCATCACGCCTTCAACGATTCCAGGTTGCCTGTTATGTGTCTGAGGATTCTTATGGATTCGGTAATTTCTTCGCGGGTTAACCCTATAAAGGCTCTTTCCAGGAAACCTGTAACAATGGGCACCAGTGTCCCCCTTATTTCCTTGCCGCTGTCGGTTAGGTAGACATTTAAGCGCCGTTTGTCTTCATTGGTTGGGACTCTTTTGATAAAGCCTTTTTTTTCCAGAAGATTCAGCATTCTGGTGATGGTGTGCCTGTCTTTGCCTATTTTCACCGCGATAGCGCTTTGATGAATTCCTTCTTTTTCCCAAAGGCAACTTAGAATAGCCCATTGTTCCGCTGTGATGTTTATCCCTTCAGCCTGGAAGGCCTTGTGAAGCCCCAACTTCAGGAGTAGATCCAGGTGGTGCATTATGAAGCCCGGAGAATTTTCAATGGGAAATACTTTGAAATTATTCGACATTTGTCAGGTTCCTTTTTAATTTTATTAATTGTTGTCATAACAACGTTGTTTTGTCAACATTTTTGTTTGAATTTTTACCTGACGGTGTTCGCATAGCGAAACCCACGGCAGCTCCAGAGGAGATCCCCGGCTGGGCAAAGCGAATTGGTTTTTTAAGTTCGCTTGTGATGAGCTTTTTGTGCGGATCAATCATGGAAAAAATTTTCGAGAAACAAGGTAATATTGAAAAGGGTGCCGATGCCTCGGAAACGGGTGACGGTTTTTTGGGGGGGGCGGATCTCTCTATTGAAAGCGATGTCAAACTCACCCTTTATCGGTTTGCTCGAATTGATGTTCCAGTAAACAGTGCTGGTGTCGTTGCAAATGTTTGACGTTAACGGCGGTCAAGAGCTCCTCGGTGTCAGCCGATCAGTCGGAGGACTACTAATGCCGCGTGGAACCAGTCAAATATTCTTTTTGAATTGAAGGGAGATCAATAATGGAAATTCCGGGAGTTAAATGCCATTTCGCCATGGGGCGTCCGGGGAGGCTGGTGGCCGCCCGTCTGTTGCCAGATCAAGATGTCTACCAAGGTGTTGTCGCACTGATCAAGGAATCCGGATTCAAGTCCGGTGAGGTGACTGCCATCGGCTCCCTTAAATCAGCCTCTGTCATGTGGGCCAAGACCGAGGAATTTACCGGGGACTTTGAAAATGAGGCCGTACTTTATGAGATGAAAGGGCCGGTGGAGCTGGGGGTGGCCAAGGGTTACTTTGGGGTTGATGAAAACGGGGAGTTGTTCATGCACCTTCATGGCCTGATCCTGGACAAGGAAGGCCAAATGCGTTGCGGCAATCTTCAGCCGGGTTCAGCTCCGGTTCTGGCCACTGTGGAACTGACCATCACCGAGTTTGCCGGCCTGGACATGAACTACACAATAGATCCCGTGTGGAATCATAAGTTCCCTCGTCCTGTGCCTTTGGATGAGTAATTTTTGAAAAATATTGACTTTAAGTCCATACATGGAATTTGTGGTGTTCTCCAGAGCTTGGCTCGTCTGCGTCCTTGATTAGGGCTGCCTGGAGCCCAAAATCCTTCTCTTGGATTTTGTCATATGCCGGTTGGCACAAACGTGGTTTTGCCAACCGGTCGAAATTTTTACCTTAGGAAAGCCTCTCGATTGGGCGGATTGTCGTTTGGGGCTCCGGAAAAATACGTTTTTGGGTGTGTTTTCATAGCCCCCTTTGTCTCTGAAATGAATTGTTATTGGCTTTACACGACAGAAATCCCAGCGTATTTCTGTTCCCTAAGCTCTCTTTTGGTATGGCCAACCGCCTTTGACATGCCTGTCTTTCAATCAACCCTTAATCAGTGTTATCCCTCTAAAAGCTCAGACAAGAGCTCGATCAATTGGGATGTTTCTATGGGGCGGGAGTGTTGCACGATTTTGCCGTCAACTAAAAGAACCGGCGTCTTGTCCAACAGCCCCTGACGGGTGATGGCCAGGTTGTCGGCGACCATGTTTATTCCGGCTCGAAGGTTTAAACGCCGGACAGCTGATTTCACTTTGCTCTCAGCTATCATCAGCCGTCCGGCATCCAGGTCCAATACCCTTATTTCGTGAATAAAAGGCATTGGTTTTAGTGGTTAAAGGATTTGCCGATGTTTTTGAGGGTGTGATCAAGCACCCTGAAATCCTGCCGGGCCAGGCCTTCTAAAATGGCCTCCAGACCCTGTTCGTCATACTTGGCCGGCTCCGGGATCTCAACCGGCGCCGGATTTTCCTCGATCTTACGGTACAACTCGATCTGTTTTTCCATATTGTCTATGCTGAAATCATTGATTTGGGCTGAAAATCCGAACATATGGCGCATGATGAAATAGTCGTACTGATTGACCAGACTGTAGATCTTGGAGCATTGTGCCATGGCCTCGTCATCCAATTGATCCCTGTGATGGCCGCAGGAGCTTTGACAACAGGGGATGCCCAGATGGAGGTTTAACTCGGCCAGCAGAATATTGACCATGGTGTTGGATACGCTGCCGAACATCATGGGCATATCTTTTTTGGTCATGTTGGCGATGGTGGGCATGGCTGAATTCAAGCACTTGATCCCCGGACAAATAAGCTGCCCCAAAACCATGCCGAAAAGCGCCTCGGCATGGGCCAGGGTTGCCAGGGAGCTCATGGTGTAGGGACCAGTCAAACCACCGATGGGCATTGAGTTCATGATAAACGGCAGGCCCCTGGTGGTGGTTTTTATAAACGGGTCCACCATTTCGTCACTTACGGTCATATAGGTGGCAATGATGCTCAAGGCCGCACCGGCCGGCCGTCCGGCCTCGTTGTGGCTCTTAAGCCGGTCATAGCCTTGATCTGTGTAAATGGTGGGCAAGATCAGTTTGCCGCCGGCGGCTAGAACCATGTGATCAATGGCCTGGCATTCCAGCTTGGCCCGTCCCTCGGTGTCCTTTCTTTTGAGTGTGTTTAAAACGTTGAAAGAGCTTTGCAGGCTGGTCAGAATATCAGTTTGGCCGTAAATATCGGCCAGCCGGTTCATATCTTCCAGCACCGGTGTTCTGGGGCCATCCTGATCCACAATATAGGCCGCCATGCCGCCGGTGCCGAATCCTTTGGGAAAGAAGTCCATACCCTGTTTTATAAGCTTAATTGAGGATTCGATTACATCCTGGGAAATGTAAATTCTCCCCAGTTCTTCACTGTAATTTATTTTTTCAAGCTGCCCAGGGGCCATGGCCTCCAAAAGTTTTTGGCTGGCTTGGGGGGAGACGGAAAACCCGTATGACTCTATGAGCATCATTGCGTCCTGGTGGATCTGCTCATACAGTTCCGGATTGCCGAATTTTTGCTTGGCTGTTTGAGTGGTCACTCTATTATTCCTTGTTGTTACTTACTTGGTTTTTTTTTGTTTGGTTGGATGACGGGATGTTCGGCTTTATAGGATCGCTTCAGCATTTTTATGAGCGATGCCGCCATCATAAAGGTCACAATGGCAAACGGCGTTCCTGCGATAATGGATACCTTTTGCAAGGCCTTTAATCCGCCGCTGGCCAGCAGCACAAAGGCCAGGGAGCCGATGAAAATGCCCCATATCAGTTTCATGGGCGTGCTGGGCTCGGTTTTGCCGCCGGACATCTGCATGGCAACAAAAAAGGAAGCCGAGTCCGCAGAGGTGATCAAGAATATGACCAGATTCAAGAAAACGATCGCCCCAACAAAATCACCCCAAGGGAAGGTTGATAATAGTACATAGATTCCGGAGCCCATGTCTGCCTTTAACGCTGCGGCAATGTCTGCTATGTGTGCGATCTGCACACTCTGGGCGGCTCCACCGACAATGGAAAACCATACAAGCGCCACCAGGGTGGGAACTACGCAGACTCCCAGGATGAATTCCCTGATGGTTCTGCCCTTGGAGATGCGGGCCACAAAGCCGCCGCAGAATGGTCCCCATGAAATCCACCAGATCCAGTAAAAAACAGTCCACCAGTCAAGCCACTGCCCCTTGACGTTGTTGGCATCGGTCCAAAAGGTGGCAAATACAAAGTTGTTGATGTAACTGCCTATGGTCTGCACCATCAGCTCCAGCAGTTCGCGGGTGGGTCCGGAAAAAAGGATAAAGGCGCCCCAGCAGAACGCGATGCCCACATTTATGGTAGAGAGGTTTTTGATGCCTTTTTTGATGCCGGAGACTGCGGAGAGAACATACAAGGCGATCAGGATCGCCAGGAAGGTCAATTGCCCAAAGGTGCCCAGTGGTTTTCCGTAAAGGTGTTCTATCCCCGCGTTGGTGCTTATAATACCCAGCCCCAGGGCCGTGCTGACCCCTGCGATGGTGGCAAAGGCCGCCAGGATTTCGATCACCTTGCCCAGGGCGTTTTGGGAAATCTTGTCGCCAAATAAGCCGTACAGCGATATGGATACATTCATGGGTTTTCCCAACCTATAGGCGGGGAAAGCGATGGCGAGTCCGACCAGGGCGAATATACCCCAGGCGTGAATTCCCCAGTGCATCACCCCGATCTGGATGGCAATGGGTCTGGCCGCCGGGGTGGCGGACTCGGCCAGATAAGGCGTGTTCATATAGTGCATGATGGGCTCGCCCACAGCCCAGAATGCGTAACCCACACCGACGCCGCATGAAAACAGCATGGCTATCCATGCGAAATAGCTGAATTCAGGTTTATCGGTTTCCTTACCGAGTTTCATGTTCCCGTATTTGCTAAATGCGATGTAGATAACCACACCCAGATAAATTGCGACGGAGATTATGAAGAACCAGCTGAATCTGGAAGTAATCCAAGATTGTATGGCAGACAGTAGGCCGTCAAAGTTAACAGGATCGACTATCCCGTAGATAACGGCCAGCAAAGTGACGGCCGCAGTTATGAAAAAGATGGTGGGATCGTATTTCCCGATTATTTTGCTTAGACCCGGGCCGTCGGCCTGGGCGGATGCATCCATGGTTTTGGTTTGTGCGTCAGACATCGTATGCTTAGCCATTTCTGAAAGGGTTTTTGTCTTGGCTTCCGGCATTCGTTTCAGATCTTGTGCTGTATTTTTCGGATGTAGTCTGCGGAGCTTAGGGCGGCGATTGTGCCGTCGTGCATGGCTGTGGTGATCTGGCGGTATTTTTTATGGACAATATCCCCGGCGGCAAACACTCCCGGGATATTAGTCTCCATATGTGCTCCGGCGTTTATGTATCCCTGTGGAGTCAGGGACACGGCTTCGCTGAAGAGCCCGTTCTGCGGGTCATGACCCATATATATAAAAATACCATCTATATTGAGTTTGGTAACAGTGTCTGTTTCGGTATTCTTTAGTTGAACTTGGGTCAGTTTGCCGTCTTTGGTCAGAATTGCCTCGACAAGGGTGTTAAGGTGTACATCCACCTTGTTGCCGTGACTCCTTAACTCTGCTTGGGACTGTTTGGAGGCAAAAAGCCGCCCCATCTGTTCAATGAGCGTTATATGGGCGACACCTGAGGAAAGAAGGTATTGGGACTCCTCCACCCCGCTGTTGCCGCCCCCCACCACCAGTACACGCTTGCCCTTGTAAGCGGAGCCGTCGCAAATGGCACAGTAATGGATCTGCTCACATTCCGCACCAATCGGTAAGGCCTTGGGCTTTCTACCTGTTGCCAGTATCATCACTGGCGCCGAGAAATTCCCTTCATCGGTTTGGGCGACCTTGAGGTCTCCTTTAAGTGAAATACTGTCCACCTCAATCACCTCGCGGATATCAACTCCCAGCGCCTCAACCTGGTCCCGGACCTGCTCCATCAGCTCCTGTCCACTGATCTCCGTTTTGGAAGGGAAATTGGTGACTTTAAAGGTTGTATTGACCAGGCCGCCACAGATGCTTTTTTCCAGAATCACGGTTTTCAAGTTGGCTTGGGCCGTGTAAATAGCCGCGGTCATGGAGGCTATTCCCCCCCCCAGAATTATTACGTCGTATTGATTGTCCATGGGACTCTCCAAGTGACGCCAAGAGGTTATGAAACCATTTTCTCCAGCTGTCGATAGGTGACATCACCGGTCTTCTCAGCGATTTTTTCGTTGTCTCTAAAAATGAACAGCGAGGGAATTCGGCTCACGCCTAACTCTTTCACGGTTTCCGGACAGGATTCACGGTTGAGCTGGAAATATTTGATCTGCTTGCCCTGGGCTGCGGGCATGCCAGCGAATTTGGTCAATATTTTTTTCATGGCATTACAGTAAGGACATTTATCCTTGTAAAACAATGCGATAACTAAACCGCCCTTTATACTTGCCTCGAATTCACGGTCTGTAATTTCGGTTATCATGATCAGTCCTCATTGATTTGATTGGGACTCACCGGTGCTGGATGGTCAACACCGGTTTGCCCCGAGAAATAGTCACATCTGACACTAAATGTCTGAATAAACAGATTCGGCCTTTAACTCCAGCATGTACTCACGCAGCTTGTCGTAGAGTTCCCTGGCGACCTCAGGATTTTTTTCAATTACGTTTTTGAGCTGGAAGGGATCATTGCTGCGACTGTATAAGCCGTCTTTTTCAGGCACTTCAGTGAGAGAACCGGGTACACAGGTCCACTGATTTTCCTGTTGTTTCCTGATGCGGTCGAACATGGTTTGGGTGTCCGCGACACCCTCGGAGACCTCTCCCTCCTGTATATCGAAGACCTCGAACATGGTTTTCCCGCCGGCTTCGGAGTTCTCCAGAGCCACCGGGTTCAGCCAGTGGATATAAGACCAGTCCTTGGTGATAAGGGACCATGACTGTCCAAAGAAACCGGTGATAAGGAAATCCCTGATATCCTCGACCTCACCCTTTAAAAGAGGCCAGAGGCTTTTGCCCTGCATATCCGCCCATGCCTCTTGGGGAATATTCATCCATTCCATCATGGTGGGGGTGATGTCGATGTTCTGCACCAGGGCGGATTTCCGGGTCCCGGCTTCCAGTCCCTCGGCCTTTACGATCATGGGGACGTGGACCAGCTCCTCATAGGGCCAGGGGCGGCATTTTCTTACAATGCCGTGGCCGTGCTCTTCGTTGCCCAGGGGCTCGCCATGGTCTGACATCAAAACCACCATGGTGTCCCGCTCCAGGCCCAAATCCCGGATTCTGTCCAGGACCTTGCCGAGCCATTTGTCCACGTTGGTGATTTTCTCCGCATAAAGGGCGCGGATATGCTCCATTTCCCGGTCGGTGTAAACATTGTCCGCATAGGTGGATACGGGGTTCCAGATCTCTTTGCCGTCGTAATCGGGATCATAGGGGCATTTCAGATCCGGATCATAGACAGAGGGAGCATCCCAGGGCTCGTGAGGATCAAAGCTGTCAATCCAGAGGAAAAAGGGTTTGTTGCGGTCGGCCTCCTCCAAAAAACGGATGGACTGTTTGGCGATTTGGGCCACGTTCTGGTCGGCGTCTGTCTTCCAGTACTGACGCTGGGCCAGGTAACCCTTCATCTCGTCTTTGGAAAATACAGACCACATTTCCTCCACCTTCTCACCGTTTTCATCTGTCCGATAAGAGGGCTTGTGGTAGTCCTCCATTTTCAGGTGATACAGGGGATCGTCGGCATAATAGTGGTTGTCATCGTCATGCCCCCGCAGGTTGAAAACGTAATCAAACCCCCGCTGATAGCCGTATTTGGGCAGGTGCATGACGGAAGTGTCGGTAATCAGGGCTGAATAGGTGCTGTAGCGCCAAAGGATGTCGGCAATGGTGGTGTCGTCCAGCTCAAGCGGTGACCATCCCCTGTAAGGCAGGGTGTAACGGCCGGTGAAAAGCGCGCGGCGAACGGGAATGGTGGGAAGCCCTTCTGAGTAAACGTTATCCAAGACAACACCTTCTCGGGCGAGTCGATCAAAGTTGGGGGTTTTGATCTTTCCTCCATAGCAGCCCAGATAGTGCCACTGCATACTGTCGCACATGATCATGACCACGTTTTTATTTCGCTTCTGCATTTAGGTTTCTCCTTTATTTATCCCCCATGTGTGAGTCCCGGAATTGTGGGAATCAGTCGTGGGTTGTGATCCGGATCATTAGTTGCCCGCACCACGATGCGTTGCCGTTATTTTTTTCACAAATACAGCGCAATAAATATGCCAGGCGAAGCCGTAAGTAGATTTTTTCATCTAAGTCTTTGATAATATAAGTAAATACTATTTGAGTCAGGCTTTTGGGCGAATGCTGGGGCATGGATTGAGATGCGACAAATGTGTCGTGTTGGTCGGGTGATAAACGGGAAAGTGTTTTGGTATGGAAAAGTTAGGCGGTAGGCGACAATTATGTAGAAAAAAACGACATTACTGTCGCCTAAATTATGTGGCTAGTGGATTTTGTATTTTTTTATCTTCCGTTGAAGCGTCCTCATGGTGATGCCCAATAACGAGGCTGTATCTCCTTTTCTCCAGTGACATTGCTCCAGAGCGGAGCGTATCAGCTTGCTTTCAAAGTTTTCAACGTTTTGGGCTAGTTCCAGGTTTTGCTGGGTCTCCGGGACGGAATCGGCATTGAAATTTTTGATGGGCATCACCTCCTCCAATTGGAGGCTGCCCAGGGTAAGGTAGCGGTCTATAACGTTTTTAAGTTGCCTGACGTTTCCCGGCCAGGAATAGGTTTCCATTCTCAGCCGCAAGGTGGTGGGCATATCCTTGATGGAAGTGGTTTTGTCCCGGCTTTCCTGCAAAAAATGGTCGATTAGTAAAGGGATGTCTCCAATTCGCTTTCTGAGAGGCGGCATTTTAACCGGCACCACATTGATGCGGTAGTAAAAATCTTCCCGCATTTTGCCCTGGCGAACTAATTGTTTTAAGTCCCGGTTGGTAGCGCAGATCAAACGGAAATCGGATTTTAAAAGTTTTTTCCCCCCAATGGGGGTGTAGCCGATGCCGTCCAGCCCCCTGAGAAGCTTGATCTGGAAATCCAATGAAATCTCTCCCACCTCGTCTAAAAACAGGGTTCCTTCATTGGCCAGTTGGAAGTAACCGGGAGTATCCGCAGTAGCACCGGAAAACGAGCCCTTGCAATGCCCGAAAAATTCCCTTTCCAGCAGGTTCTCTGGTATTGCACCGCAGTTTACCGGAATAAACGACTTTTGGCTCCGCTTGCTCAAGGAGTGGATGGCATGGGCTGCCAGCTCTTTTCCGGTGCCCGATTCCCCGGTGATTACAACAGACGATCCCTTTTCCGCCAGCTTAAGGATAAGGTCGTACAGATTCTGCATTTGTTCCGATTTCCCGATCAGTTGCTCAAGCTGGTAACGCTGCCCCAAGGATGACTTCAGACGGATGTTTTCCTGCTGTAGTTCAAGCTCTATAATTTTGTGATCTGTGATATCGGTAATCAGGCCTTCGACGTACTTCATCTCGCCGCTTTTGGAGAAAAGCGCGACGCCTTCTTCGCAGACCCATTTATTGCGACCATCTGCGGTTTTAACCCGATAGATCAGTCGGTATTTTGGAGACTGTATGGAAAGACGGTTAAGAACTTTGGAATTTCGGGCGAGGTCGTCTTTATGAACCATTTTCCGAAACGCCTTGGTTTCGATCAGCTCATGCGGTTCGTAGCCCAGAATCTCAACAGACCCTTTACTGGCATACTGAATGGTCAGTTCCTTATCATTAAGACACCGAAACGCCATTCCCGGCAGGTGATCTATAAGGGAATCCAGGTCAATACCTAAAGGGCTATGCATGATAATTCCAATATCCGTGAAAACTAAAATTTATCGATATTTACTTTTTAAAAATTTACCAGATTTATTCACGTAAGCCCGCTTTTCCCTCTACCGGTCATCCCCGGAAACTTAACCTACGTTAAGTTTTTGGATGAAAAGTATTTTGGGCCGGGGATCATGAGGAGGGGTCCGAGAAAGATCTTTGGCGAGGAAAGGAAAATTTGCTCCTGCTTTTAAAATACCCGTCATTAGTCGCAAAATAACCCATAGCAACCTGATCTGGCTAAAAAGGAGCGCTTGATTATAAGAGGGGTAAAACTGCTTTCCGGCCGATTGGGCAAGGTAGTTGGTTTGGCTCATTCCCATATTTGTTTTAATTTACATGTGGATAAATAATATATGGTCCGCTGATTGAAACGTGGCTGAATATTAAGGCGTCATTCATCTTTAAGGGCCAAACTTAAAACAGCAGGTTTTACATGGTTCGCCCGGATCACCAGGCAACCAGGATTTTAATTAGTGACAACTAAATTGATACATCAGCTCAGCTCTTCGTCTTTATCTAGCACCTCGTCTGCCATATCCGGATACAGTTCCTTTATGCATTCGGGGCATAAGCCGTGGCTGAATTCGGCCTGCGAATGTTCACTGATATAGGCTTCGATCTGGTTCCAATAACCTTTGTCATCCCTTATTTTTTTGCAATTGGCGCATATTGGCAATATCCCCCGCAGGGTCTTGATTTCAACAAGGGCCTGTTCAAGTTCCTTATTTCGCTGCTCCAGATTGTTGTACAGGTTGCGGCAAATCATGAGGTCGGCATGGCGGGCCATGGCGATGGTAATGGCTCGTTCGATCTCCGCAGGCTGGGGAGGTTTGGTCAGGTAGGCGCCCACTCCCATATCGCCGGCTTGTTGGACGGTTTCCAGGGATTCATAAGCGGTTAGGACCACCACCGGTGTGGGGCACTTTTCCTGGATGATATTCGAGGCCTTGAGCCCATCCATAACGGGCATTTGAATATCCATCAGGATCACATCCGGCTTGAGTTTACAGGCCATCTTTACAGCCTGCTCGCCGTTGGCGACCTCGGCTACCACCTGGTGGCCTATACCTTTCAACGACCTGGCGATATCCTTGCCAACCAAATAATCATCTTCAGCCACCAGGACTCGGATTATTTCTTTGGGAGCAAACATGTAATCCTCTTAATAAGAGTTGTCAGGGTTTGTTGACAAAGGTTATGGATGCCTGAGCCCCGCCGTTATTGGCAAAGGTTATATTTCCGCCAAGGCTTTTGGTGGTTATTCCCTTTATCAGTTCGAATCCGACACTATCAACCTCAGATGTCTGCCTGAAGATATGGTCCGGATAGCCGGGCCCGTCGTCTTTAAAGACCAACCTTAAGTTTTGTTCCTGTTGCTCAATAGCAATTTCAATGGCCGCTTCCCTGCGCTCCTTTAACGCGTATTTAATAGTGTTGGTGGTTAGCTCGTTTATGATCATGGTCAGGTGGTGCGCCTGATTGCTGTTGATCTTGATTTCGCTGGGGGTGATTTTCACCTTTACCTGCTTGTCGGTGGGAATCCCCTTGGAAGCGGCATTCACCACCTGGCGGCATAGCTCCGTCACCTTGAGCGGACGCCAGCCCGATGCGGAAAGTAAACTGTGTATGGTCAGCAGGCCATTAATACGTCCTTCTAATTCGGAAAGCACATGCTGAAAACCATTGTGGCCTTTCACCTCTTGAGAATCTTCTTTCATGTGCAGCATGCTGATAATCGCCGTAAGGTTGTTTTTAACCCGATGGTTGACTTCCCGGACCAAAACCTTCTGGGTTTGGGCATACTCCCTTAACTCTTCCTCCACTCGTCTGCGTTCGTTGATTTCTTTTTTCAACTGCGCATTGGCCTTCTGTAATTCGGATGTTCGCTCCTGCACCAGCTCTTCCAGATGCTCACGGTGGCGGCGAAGCTCTTCTTCCGCTTTTTTTTGCTCGGTAATGTCCCGGAGAAACTCCACCACGCCGGTGATGGCTCCGGATTCGGGATCGTGGATGGGATAACTAAAGAGTTCAATCCATTCCACAGGCGATCCTTCAGGCCCCGGCACCACATCGGATTCCTTTTGCCCGGATTTAAGGGCGCGCAGCGAGGGACAAGGTTTGAAAGGTTCAGTGGCGGATCTATAACAGATATGACACTTTTTCCCCTGCAAAGGCATCATATGGGCATACCATTGTTCCATGATAGGATTGGCCTTTATTATGGTCAACCCATGATCAAGAACGCTGACTCCGTCTTGAATGCTTGAAATAGTCGCGGAGAGAAATGATTCCGATTTTTTCAGGGCCTTTTCGGCCAGCTTGCGCTCTGTAATATCTCTTGCAATGGACTTGGCAGAGGCCATGTAGCCGTTTTCGTCAAACCGGAAGTTAATACTCCAAAGCATGTCTTTAACTTTACCGGATTGGCTTATTTGACGGTTTTCAAATGTGACATGTTTTTTCTTGTGCTTTAACCAGCCTCCGAACTGGGCCATGGTTTCTTCCCGGTCATCCGGGTGAATGAAATCAAACGCCAAACGGCCGATACACTCTTGCGGGCTCAGGCCGAACACATAACGGGAGGCTTCATTAACAAAAGTCAGCCTACCTTTCCTGTCGACTTCCGTTACCAGGTTCTTGGTTCCTTCTATGATTTCCCGATATCGCTCCTCGCTCATTTTTAAGGCTTCTTCTTGTTGCTTGCGCTCGGTAATATCCGTAACCATGCCTACAGCACCGTCGAAATTTCCCTTGTCATCCAAAAAGGGGCTTGCATTAACCTGGACCCAGACCGACTGACCGTCTTTACGCAGATAACGGCGTTCAAAGCTCCCACTTTTCCCCTGTCTGCGCATGAGCATGCTGTTTTCAAAATTGTCCAAATCTTCCGGAAGAATGAAATCGTAAAGGTTTTTTCCTATGAGTTCATCCGGCTCATAGCCTAAAAGCCGAGCTAGTTTCCGGTTGGCAAAGATGGTTGTCAGCGATTGGTCAACCTCCCACACACCTTCATTGGCCGTGTCCACAATACGGCGGTATCTTTCCTGGCTTTCCCGGAAGAGTTGTTCCGCTTTTACCTTGGACTCATTGTCTGAGATCAAAAAGCAAAGAAAGACCGTTGCCAAGGGGTAAATGAGCATGACCGGTATCGAGATGTTTTTCAGGGCTTTTTGGGCCACCGGCCAGGGAAGGGAAAGCATGCAGAGCAGCATGACCAGATGAACCAAAACACCGAAAAGGTAGAATTGAAGGGCCCTGTTTTTTACTTTTCTCTGCTTGCGATAATAATAAAAAAATACTCCTATACCAGCTGAGCAGAATACGACCAAGACACCGGTTAATGCGCCCACCCCTCCTAAGAACACTCTGAAGGCGTTTGCAATGAGAACCGAGATAACCGCCACGATTGGGCCGCCGAAAAAACCGCCTACACTTATCACCACGGACCGGGTGTCAAAAACAAGGCCGGGCAGCAGGTGAAACGGGCTCATCATGACACCAATGGATACGACCCCGAATAAACACCCTTTAAGTATTTGTCCGATAAGGATTTTGTTTTGCCAGCGCCTGACTATTTGGATGTATAGCAAACTCAAAACCAGAAGCAACGCCGCGTTGCTGGTCAATTGTTGCAGGACTTTTGGGTTCATCTGGCCTCTGTTTCTTTAAAAGCGGGCTTTTCATTTACTGTACCCTGGATAAAAGCTATAGAAATGACGCTTCGTTAAAGGTGTCGCCGGCTTAGCATTTTGGGGGGGGATCAGGGCATCTGGATTAAGAGAAGCGTAACTGTGAAAAAACCTGTTCTAGGGCGGGTGAAACTGATCTGCTCCCAATGTCACGAAAAAACATTGCGGAAGTAAAAACTTTAACCGGAGATATAATTTATCTCCCGTAAGCATCATCCGGGCAGGTCTTTGCGCCTGGCTTCATGCCCCATATAAATGGCACTTCCAATTAGGAATTATTGCTTGTAAAGAGGCGGCTTTTCCTCCCGGCCTTATTTTCTTCTACCATACTGGACATGGGGTGTGTCAACCATTGCAGACCGCTTGATTCCGTGCCGGAGCCGACTTTTTACCGGCATATTTTTTTTGTTGAGTTATGAGCCTTTAATATTCTTTAAGGAGAACACCCCGCTGTCGTTTGACTTATGTTGACCAAAGAAAATTTGCATAATTTATTCGGCAGTTTACTCCTCAAGGTGAAAGAGACCGAAAGTGGTCTCGGCTTGACGATATTCGAGAATTTCACCTTGCTTTAACGGTTTTTATTTACCCCCCAGATTGCCCCCCTTGGGCATTTGGGGAATGTTAACCTTTGGTACGTTTTTAACCTTCCAGGAGTCCTTATCAAATGCGCCGCCTTTGAAGATATTCCCTAAATTACCGTTTTTGGTTTGGTTTATTTTTAAATTCACCTGGGATTGGGCTTGGGCAACCCAGGCGCAACCGTTGATTTGTCCCTGGGTCAAGATCCCTTGGACAACATTTACCGAGTGCTGGTTGTTCGAATTCACATATCCAAATGCCTGGTCAAACTTTCTGGCCAAATCAAGACATTTTACATTGCGAGCCTCCTGAAAATACCAGTTGCAACTTTGTGCCTGGTTCAGGATATTCCAAAGCCCTGCCGTGGACCCGCTGCCTCCGGTGGATTTGAAGCCGTTGACCTCTTGCATGTAGGCCTGGGCAAGCCGGGAACAGTTGGAACCCCGGGCCTGATTGCGGTTCGCCTTGTTGCCTTGGCATTTCTTTGTTTGTGGATCCCATCTGCCGTTTCCAGGGCAGAAGCAGCGGAACTCTGCCATTTCCTTAACCCATTTTGCAGTGGTGCCGGGATAGTGCCGGGAGCAATAGGCCTGGGCGCTTTGGGCTGTCTGTACGCATGCTGTCCGATTTTTATTCCAGGTGTAGCCGTCCGGGCAAAAGCAAAGATAGTCATTATTCTTTTGGCTATACCGCGCCTCTGAACCCGGATATTTACGGCCGCAACTTTGCTGGGCTTCGGCCCTTGTTTGGCTGCAACATTTTTTTGGGGGCTGCCAGAACCGGCCTCCGGCACAAAAACATTCATAGCGGTCTTTTTCGGGAATATATCTGGCTTCCGTATTGGCGATTTTGCGTAAACAGACTTTATTTGCCTCGGCCTGGCTCAGGAGGCAGCGAGTCTTTTTTGGGTTCCAGCGCCGCCCGTTTGTGCATGTGCAGACATAAGAGGCGCTTTTCTTGTTCCAGACCGCCGACGAACCCGGGTATTTTTTTGCGCAGATTGCCTGATACCTGGCCTTGGCGGTAATACAGGCGCTGCCTTTTTCATTCCACTCCATGCCGTCCGGACAGAAACAACGGTATTCCCCATGCTTAGGACTATAGCGCGCCACTGAGCCGGGATATTGTCGGCGGCATTTTTCCACTGCCGCGGCCTTTGCAGCAATGCAGGCTGTTTTATCCCGGTTCCAGACGCCGGGCTTGGGGCAGCCACAGCCGAATTTGAGTTCTTTCTTGTTCCATAGGGCAGAAGCGCCCGGGTATTTTTTCGCGCAAAGCTTGTCTGCCTTGATCTTGGCCTTGGCCTGATTCCAGGAATCAAATACCCTTAATTTAACTACCTTATTCGCGCCCACGCTTTCTCCGGATTTGGGAGACTGTTCCAGGACGTGGCGGGCATTTTTCTGCTCAGTGGCTTGTCCGGCCGAAGAAACTGCATATCCAAGGCCTGCTTTTTGTAAAACTGAGACAGCCTCTTTTATGGGGAGTTTGGTTACATCCGGTATGGTGCGCTCGGGCCTCAGAGCGGCAAGGTTGGGGCATTTCTTAAGTCTAAGCAGGTTCAGGGCTGCCCGGGCCTTTTCCTTATTTCCATTTTTAAGGTGTTCCCGGTAACCCAGGATCATTTTTTTACAATAATTTTTGGGCAGGCAGGCGCTTTTGTCGGTGTTGAATATCCAGCCCTTTTTACAGCGGCATACGGGTTGCTCTGCGCTCGCCGGCCAAAACGGCTTCGCATGTTCAGGGCAATTGAGCCGGGCTATTATTGTGTCGCGCTTTTTACGGAGCGCCGCAAGGCAAGTCCGGGCTTTTTCGGCTTTGGCCATGGCTTTCTTAAGAGAATTGACCGCCGCCTGGTTGATGGAGTCCAGGAGCCTCAGAGTATTTAATATGTTTGTGGTTGTTTTAAGATCGTCCACGCTTTGCGGGGGCTGCCTGGTTGGCCAGTACTGATAATACTCTTTGAATATGTTTTTATCATCGTCAAAGTTTAAGGTGTAAAGTTTGCGGGCCTTTTTAAACAGGTCTTTGTTTTTAAAAATAAAAGCCCTGTATCTGGATTCCGCTTCAGATTTGGATGCCTTTCCGGCCTCAATGTCGTTCAGGATGTTTTCCAGGCTGATTGAGGAGCTGCTCACGCCTGCGGCCGCAATCTTATTGGCTCTGAATGCACTTTTCAGATAGAGCTCATTCAATTCAATGGCTTTTTGGTAAACTGGATCAAAATAATCCAGGGCCTTTTCACGATCTCCAAAAGTATTGGCAAATTCCTTTTGGTTTTTCAGCCAGTCGCGCCTGATTTCCCTGGCCTGGGTCTCAACTTCTTTTAGCCTTTTTTTTGAGAGCATGTAAGGTTCGGCGAGCTTGGCTCCTTGCCGCTTAAGCTCTGACACGCCTGCCACCAGGTAGGATATTTGATTTATAATTGCATCAGTCTGGGCTTCGGCCTTTTCCGCCTTGGTAGTATCTGCCGCACTGCAGGCTATACGTTTTTGTTCATCAAGCTTCTGATGCTGCTCAGCCAGGCTCTTGGCCTGTTTTTCTGCCTTGTTTTGTATTTGTGTTAAATTTTTGACTAGGTAGGCTTTGGCTGAATCAGTGAGAGGTGTGCCTTTGGGGAACAATTTTTTCTGCAACAGCAGGGCGGAGCTTTTCAGCCGCAGGTTGGTTTCGGCGAATTTTTCGGCAAGCAAAATTCTTTTTTGGAGGGTTGGCTTATCCAACAGGGAAATTATTTGCTTGGAGCTGTAAAGCAGGCTCCCCATGGCCTCTTCAAGTGCGGCCAGCCTTTCGCTGGAACTCATATTGGGGAAGCGGATCAGAAAATCTTGGTGGTCCGTATTTTTATTTTGTGCGTTTACAGGCGATATTAAACAGCAAACAAGAGCGAGCGGAAGCAGCCATTTAATCAAAAACAGGCCTTTCCCCTGCCCCGGCAAGGAATTTTTCCCAAAGGTGTTACCCCTTTTCCACTTGGGTGCCGTACAAGAAACGGTCATCCCTTTTCGGCTGATATTTTTATGTCTCAGATAGTGGAACATGCGGTCCTGAATCTTGGCTTTACAGTGGCTGCTTTTGTTAGACGACTTATAGGAACTGCTGTGATCGGGAAAATTGAATATCTATTTAACCATAGTTTTATAGGAAAATAAATTATTGTTTATTTCTCAGCTTCTTGGAGAGAAGGGAGTCTATGGGCATACGAAATTATGAGCAACACAAGCGAGCAATTTTAACCTGGCGGCAAATTTATACTTTCACTGCTGCACCGGCGCACCTCCCATGGCTCTCAATCTAGTAAAAATTCACTTGATTGTTGGCATATCGGCCCGTTAGCTTAGTAATAAAGTATGATTTTTTGTTAAGGAAGGAGATCGTCCGTAAAAAAAGAATAAACCTGCCTGGTGAGGCCTCGTACCTTCTGAAATAAGCACTCGCAGCCGTTTAATTTTCTCTGGATCTTTGTGAAATATTAAGTTCAGCTTTTGCCGTTTAAAAGGGATTCAAGCGGATCGCCATTACCAAATCCGTATAACCATGCCCCGGACAAGTATCGAACCAGCTTAGCAACTTTCTTTCCCATGGAAGTCTGCAAAAAAACCAATTGGTCCGTGCCGCACATTTCAGAAAAAAGAAATGAGGCATCATCAGCCTGTCCCGCAAAATTTCTCCAAAAGGGAGACTAAGATGAAAAGATATCTTTGCGTGATTTCAGCGCTTTTTTTGATGATGTTATTTGCCGGCTGCGGCAAGAACGTTTGGGAAATGGTCTCTCACTCCAAAGAGGGAGCTTACAAAGAAGTGCCGATAGAAGAAATCAGCGCTGATGAGTTGATAGGAAAACATAAGTACAGCTACCATGGCTCCGGCCAGGGGAGCGTCAAGATAGCTGCCAAAAACGGCAAGCCGAGGGTTGTCGGGCGGGGATGGAACAGCGATTACCTGGAAGATGTGGGGATGGAGCGTAACCGGGTGTGGAAGGACTACGGTAAATTGTACATTACGCATAACTTCCACGACCATGCATACACCTGGATACTGGAAAAGGCCTATTGCCTGGAAGATGGTTCCTTGGCTCTGGTGGGCAGGGCAACTTGGCCCGGAGGCGATTATGAATTGGTGATCACCCTCGCAGACAGCAAGCGTTGTAAGATTGAGATATATTAACAGGGGATCCTTAAAAGTTAATCTGACTGTTGGCCATACAAAAAGGCGGTCCAGGCGCGCATCCTTTGTGGGGAGTATACAAAGACCCATGGGGTGGTAAATAGGCCATGATCACCTGACAGATGCTCACCAGATTTAAAAAAAGGGCTGCCGGAGTTGGCAGCCCTTTTTCTCCCCTTTAAGGCCCTGAAAAATCGTAGGGCGAATAGGATCTCCATCCCCGATGGAGCGCAAACTAAGCGGCTAAAACGGTTGAGGTCGTTTAGTACTGATAGGTTATTTGTCTGCCGATGAAGGATGTTGAGCTGGGATTCCAATTGAAAATTCCAGGCTTAATACAATATCGCTACGCTGATTGTCCTTGGCTATGTTTATGAAAACCAGGGAGTACTCTTGATTATTACCGATCGTAAGTTCTGGAGAAAGGTAGGTTTTGCCGGAGTATTTTGGTGAAGAATTCCAACTCAATATCCATTTGTTTGAGGCAATGGTATTGAGATAATCCATTACCTTTTTTGTCCTTTTCAAAAGGGCGCGGTTGCCCTTGAAAGCTAACTCTTCGAACTGATGGTATATTCCCTGGGTATTTTACAATATAGCCGGCCACAAACATAAGGATCCTGTCCACCGCAAAGAAGAGCGGCAAGAGTAACATTTTGGTTTGGAGCGTTTGTTTTTTGGTGGTCGCCATAAGGATCCTCCTGAACCGGCTTGGCGAAGAGCCATGATGGGATTTTGGCCGACAGGCATTTGGTCAGCCTGATATCCAGGGTTTGCAGATTTGCCCAGGCTATTATGGAACAGAAGCTTGGTGTTTTCCTTCCTTGTTCCTCCCAACGCTCCAGACACACCTGGCTCGTCCATTGGGCGGCCTGCAAAGCCTCTCCAGCCGGTCTGGCAAAGCGGCTTTTTGAAGAGAACCCAGCAGTTACGGGTAGTTTCTTTGTATAATTCAGATTAGTATGCTTGGGTTTATTGGAGGAATACGGGCATCCTCAATCAGAGCCCCGGTGGAAGATAAAAAAGCACGAACTCACCTGCACCCACCGGCTCTGCCTTTGTAAAAGCCTCATTAACTGAGCTATGATCATATGGCTTATGATCCCTTGGCAGTCAAAGGCCTGGAAAGGCTTTGGGTTGTTAGCGATCTTGTTGACGTGACAGGTAAATTCAGAATATTCTGATTGATATAGTGCAGGAGTCCTTCCCACTACACTGAATGTGAGTGAGCAATAGTGAAAAGGCGTAACGCTTTATTTTTCAGGGAAATTCCCCGCCGTTTGCACCCTTTTTTTGTTCTGATTTTTTTAGGTTGCCTTATTTTTCTGGGCGCCGGATCCCGTCCCTGCAGAGCCGAAGAGCCTGCGAGTAATGAAAAGATAAAGGTGACTGTAGCGGTATTGGCCGAGTTTCCGCCCCTCTATATCCAGGGCCCCGGCCGAAAACCCACCGGTTTTGCCATAGATATCTTGCATCTGGTTTCCCAGAACACCAACCTGCAGATTAAATACCTGGTTGTGGAGAATTGGGCGCAGGCCCTGCAGGCCGTGCGATCGGGTAAAGCCGATCTGATTCCCGGATGCGGTATTACCAAGGCGCGCCAAGTCGAGTTTGCCTACACTGAATCGATTGAAACCGTCCCGATTTGCATCTTCGTGCGTTCGGAAGATTATACAGTCAAAGGCTTGCAGGATCTTTTGGGTAAGCGGGTGGCTGTGCTGCAAAAAACCGCTCCTCACACTTTTCTGTCAAGCAAAAAGGGCATAAAACTTGTCATAATCCCTAATATTGAGACAGCCTTGATGCAGTTGTTGGCTGGAGAGGTGGAAGCCTTTGTCTTCTCAAAGCCCGCGATAGAGATAATTGCCCGTAAGGTTGGACTTGCCGGCCGCATAAAAGTGGCAGGCGATCCCTTGTTTGAACTCAAGCGAGGCTACCTGGTTCGTCAAGATGAAAAGAAACTTCTCGCCTTGCTGAGCCCCGCCATAACAGCCCTCACCGAATCCAGTGATTATTTAACGGTCTATCGCAAGTGGTACGGCGAACCCGAACCGTTCTGGACTATAAGCAAGGTGGCTTGGAGCATGGGCTCGGGCGGCGTCCTGTTGTTTATTTTGATCATTGCCTGGCGCTACAAGTCATTGGCCATGCTGAGCGACAAATACCGCACCGTGGCTGACTTCACCTATGACTGGGAAATCTGGCGTGATGAAAACGGTGAACTTCGTTACACCTCCCCTTCCTGTGAAAGAATCACAGGATACGGCTTCGATGAGTTTACCAACGACCCCGAATTATTGTTTAAGATTGTTCATCCCGATGACAGCAAGGCGGTGTTGGATCATTACAAGGCCTGCAATGCGCATGAAACAGACGTAGCTGCCATGGAGTTTCGCATCAGGACCCGTGACGGCAAGGTGCGCTGGATTGGGCACACATGCCATACGGTCTATGATCGTGGCGGGAAAAGGCGTGGTAGAAGGATTTGCAATCGAGATATTACTGATCGCAAAATTGCCGAATCAACCTTACGGGAAAACGAAAAACTACTAAAAACCATAAATGCAAATCTCCCCGGTGTGACCTTTCAACTTATTCCATTATCAGACGGCAAAGATCAGCTTAGTTATGTAAGCCCCAAGTATAAAGAAATTTTGGGGTTTCATGTGTCGCTCGAAAAAATATTAGAAACCTTTATCAGCTGTTTACCAACCGAGGATGTCGCAGAATTTAAAAAAACGGCGAAAAAGGCCATAAAACAGAGGTCTGCCTGGAGCTACGAGGGTCGCTTCATAAAACCCGACAACCAAATTATCTGGATTGAATGCAGGGCAACCCCCTTGGAGATAGAGAATGAACTTACTTTTCACGGATTTTTGATCGACAGCACTGAAAAACACCGCATGATTGAGGAACTGCACAAGACCAAGTTTCTTTTCGATCGAGCGACTCTGGCCATCTACCTCATAGGAGAAACGGGTCGCATTTTTGAGGTGAATGATCAGGCGGTTTTACAGACTGGTTATTCCAAACAGGAATTGACCGGTATGAGCGTATCTGATCTTGATCCTTCCGTAACCGAGGATGTGTGGATAAATCTGTGGCAACAGCTCTCTCAAAAAGGCTCGGATGTTTCAGAGAGCACTCAACTTAGAAAAAACGGGACTGAGTTTCCGGTGCTGATATCAGCCCAATATCTCGAGTATGACGGCCAACAATATTCAGCGGTTTTTATCCAGGACATAACCAATCTAAAGCAGGCAGAGGAGGAAACCAAACATCTGGAATCCGTCCTGGCCCAGTCACAGAAGATGGAGGCCATCGGCACCCTTGCGGGAGGAATCGCCCACGATTTCAACAATATCCTTTTCGCGGTAACAGGCTATTCGGAATTGGCTCTTGGCGAGGTGGAGCCGGGTTCCCAGGTTCATACCCTTTTGGAACAGATTTTAACGGCAGGGATCCGCGCCACTGATTTGGTGAGCCGGATTTTGACCTTCAGCCGCCGGAACGAGACTGAATTGCGCCCCCTGCAAGCAGGTCCGCTGGTCAAGGAAGCCCTTAAACTCTTGCGTTCCTCTTTGCCCTCAACCATTGAATTTTTTACACAGATAGATTCAGGTCTGGAGAACATTCGGGCAGACCCCACCCAGATTCACCAGATCGTTATGAATTTATGCACCAACGCAGCCCATGCAATGGAAGACGGTGGGGGAACGCTTTCCGTCACCCTGACCCAGGTGACACTCACGGAAAGTGATATAAGACTGCACCCCGGTCTACGGGCCAGCGACTACCTAAAACTCGTTATCCAGGACACAGGCCGCGGTATTTCCAAGGAAGTGATTGAAAGGATATACGACCCTTATTTCACCACCAAACAGGAGGGGAAAGGCACCGGTTTGGGTTTGGCCGTGGTTCACGGAATCGTGACCGCTTACGGCGGCTCCATTTGTGCTTATAGCGAGCCGGGGAAGGGCGCCGCCTTTAATGTGTATTTACCTACCATCAAAGAAGAGGCGCTTGCCGAAAGGGAGGCGGCCATTTCATTACAAACCGGAACCGAGCACATACTTCTGGTGGACGACGAACCGGACTTGGTAGACATTGTCGAACGGATTCTCACCAGGCTGGGGTATAGGGTCACCACGGCAAGCGGCAGTCTTGAGGCTTTGGATATTTTTCAAAAGTCCTATGATGAAATTGATCTTGTGCTGACCGATTTGACCATGCCGAAGATGACCGGGGACAGGCTCGCCATGGAGTTGATGAAGATAAACCCCCTGATTCCAATTGTTATTACTACGGGGTGCGGTTTAAACCTCACAGACGAGAATATTGCCGCAATAGGCATTAAAGCCGTTATTCCAAAACCTGTGCCGGAAGCCGAATTGGCGGGAGCCATCAGAGGGATTTTAGATGCCGAATAGTTTCTTTACAGTTTGCCGCCCAAGTTCTCCTGGACTTAACCAGCTGCCGGTTGAAAAAAATAAGTTTATGCCAGGCGGCAGTTTAAAAAAGTCTTGCATCGGTTTTTATTTTATCGTTAAAGATGGATTTAACGGTTTGATAAGGCTTAAAATTAAAAATTATTTTGGGCCTGATCTTTACCGGTTTTCCCTTTCTTAATATTCGATCCAAAAGAACTATCCCTGAAAACTGATCCAATAATATAAAGATCCAGCCTTGTTAAATGAAGCGCTATCTATAACTTTCGGTAAACGGTAATAGTTGGCTATGACGGCGGCCTCAATAGGGGATGCAGGCGTCGTAGCCTTAAGCTTGACAACTATATTTTGGGGTAGTACCGTGGGTGCTCCGGTGCTTAGACGCCTAACAGGGAAGACGGTGCGATTCCGTCGCGGTCCCGCCGCTGTAACCGGGTACGAAAGCCGAGAGCCGCATTAAAAGCGGGGATAAGCCACTGGGCCTTGAGGCATGGGAAGGCGCGGCAAGTAGGTTGATCCGGGAGCCAGAAGACCTGCCGGAGAAAAAGGCCCCCTTGATGCCGTCGGGGATTGCGGTGTTCAGTATAGTCGGGTTTTTTAACCTATTGACAGGGCCACCTGGGACGAGCAAGTAAATCAGGGTTTACTCCCCCAGTTCGCAATATGCGGGCTGGGGTTTTTTTATTGGTCGAGCGGTATTGGAAGGCAGGAATAAATGAGCGCACCAAAGCTTGTTATTTACGGGGCCGGTGGAGGTCTGGCCAGCCTGGGCCGGGCTTTCGGGATGCTTCAGGAAGAGGCTCCTGGTTGTATGGAGATTATGGCCCGTAGTGGACAGGATCTGTTCGACCGCAAGCAGGTGAAGAACTTTATTAAAGAAGCAGCCGAGGCGGATCTGCTGATGGTGATTCTGCATGGCGGTAAAAGCTCTTGCCCCTTTTTTGACGAGCTTATGGGGGCTGTCAACGCTCCCCTGGTTTATGTGCATCCCGGTGATGAAGAAGAAACCGCCTTGGCCAAGCAGCACACCCGCGGTATGGACCATGACATATACAGCCGGACGGTTTTGTACCTGAAGCACGGCGGCCGGGAAAACTGGTTTAACCTGCTTAAATCCTTTTTGCCGCTTTTGGGGGTTCCTTCCCTTGAATTTGATCCGCCCCATCCCCAGCCCTGCCAGGCGCTGTACCATCCCAGCCTGGGCGTTTTTGAGAATCCGGATGAATATTGGGCGGCAAGAGGCTATGGCGATGAGGATCTGGCCAATGAAAAGCGGCCTATTATAGGGCTTTGGTTTGCCCAGTATGTGTATCTGGAGGAAAACACCGAGCCCATTGACGCGATTTTCAAGGAGGTCGAAAGCCAGGGCTGCCTGTGCGTTCCCATCCTTTGGCGGCGCTACAACGATCCCCTGCTTGATGTGAAGGACACGAAATGGGTGGTGGAAAATTATTGCCGCCACAAGGGGAGACCCTTGGTGAATGCGGTGATATCCACCATGAGTTTTTCCTTGAGCCTTTTGTGTCCAGGTGAACAGGAGTATCTGCGCGATCTGGATGTGCCGATCCTGCAAGCTCCCATGCTTATGGTCACCTATGAATTCTGGCGCGAGACGGTTGAAGCCGTGACCCCCATGGATGTCTCCATGTCGGTTTGCGCGTCAGAGACCGACGGCCATTTGATATCAGTGCCCAGCGCCACCAGGCAGGTTGCCGAGGCCGATCCCATGACCGGGGCCAGGCTGTTTCGTTATGAGCCTTTGCCTAAGCGGATAAGCAAGCTGGTTCGCTTGACCAAGAATTGGGCCAGGTTGAGGATAAAGTCCAATCACGAGAAAAAAGTAGCCATCATTTTTCATAATTATCCGCCCAGAAACGACCGCATCGGTTGTGCCGCGGGCCTGGATTCATTTGCCAGCGTGGCTCTTTTGGTGGACAGGCTCAAAGAGGAGGGCTACCGGGTGGAGCGCACCTGGGACGATCCCCAGGAACTGGCCCGGGAAATGGTCGGGGCGCTCTCTGTGGATCAGCGCTGGCTGACCCCGGATGCCATGGCCGAGCGGGCCGCCGGACTTGCCGGGCCTGAATTACACAAAGACTGGCTAAGGGAATTGCCCAAGGCCAACAGCGATAACATGGATAAAGACTGGGGCTCCAGTCCGGGTGAACTCTTTGTTCATGAGAATCAGGTCATGATCAATGGGGTGGTGAACGGCAACGTTTATATCGGCATTCAGCCGCCCAGGGGGTTCATCGAACAGCCTGAAAAAATACACGACCCCTACATGACGCCCAGTTGGCATTATCTGTATTACTATCGCTGGATCAGGGATGCCTTTAAGGCCGACGCAGTGATGCATATCGGCAAGCACGGCTCCCTGGAATGGCTGCCCGGCAAAAGCGTATGCCTTTCCGGCACCTGCTACCCGGATCTTGCCATCATGGAATTACCCAATATTTATCCCTATATAGTAAATGACCCGGGCGAGGGAACCCAAGCCAAGCGCCGTTCCTATTGCGCCTTGATCGACCATTTGATTCCAGTGATGACCAATGCCGATGTTTATGAAGAATTGGCCGAGGTGGATAACCGGATTACTGATTATCTGCAGATCAAGGATTTGAATCCCCAGCGGCTCAAGGTGGCGGCCGAGGAGATTTGGGAAGCGGTTGCCCGCGCCAACCTGGACAAGGATCTGGAGACAGACCGCGAGGAAGCCTTTCAGGACTTTGACGCTTTTCTGGAAAAGCTGCATTCCTATTTGAGTGAATGCCAGGACTCGGCCATTTCCGACGGGCTGCATATCATGGGGCAGGTTCCCGAGGGCGAGCGCCTGGTGGAGCTGGCCACCCAGATGCTGCGGGTCCGTATGGGCTCCACTCCCAGCCTGCGCGAGGCCATGGCCCATGAGATGGGTTATGATCTGGACCAGGTGCTGGCCAATCGGGGATCCCGCGACCCCAACGGCAAATACCTCACTTATGGAAAGGCCCTGGAGGCTATACATCAGCATTGCCTGGATGCGGTGGGCTCGGTTTGCCGGGAAGAGGCGCATCAATATGAAGATTCCGTGGCTGAGGCGCTTAAGTTTTTGGCCGAGATTCTTTTGCCGAATATAGAAGGCTGCCGTGGGGAGATAGACCAGGCCGTTTCCTGCCTTTCCGGTGGTTATGCACCTCCGGGCCCCACCGGATCCCCCACCAGGGGGCAGGTGGATTGCCTGCCCACCGGGCGCAACTTTTTCACTTTGGATCCCTTTAAAATGCCCACGCCTGCCGCCTGGCGGGTGGGGGTGTCCCTGGGCGACGATCTGGTGCAAAAGCACCGGGAAAAGACCGGAGAATACCCGGACAATGTGGGGCAGCTCATCTGGGCCACCAGCAACATGCGCACCCAGGGTGAAGAAATGGCCCAGGCCTTGTACCTCATGGGCTTGAAACCCGTATGGAACCGGACCTCCGGCAGGGTGGAGGGCCTGGAGGTGATCCCCCTTAATGAACTCAAGTTCCCCCGGGTGGATATCACTTTCCGCACCACCGGGTTGTTCCGGGACGCCCTGCCCAATCTGATGCAGCTTTTGGATAAGGCGGTGCGCATGGTGTCCGCCCTCAAGGAGCCGCCGGAGAGCAACTTCCTGCGCCGCAACGTGATCAGGGAAGTCGGCGAGCTGGAAAAGCAGGGAATGAGCCCGGAAGAGGCTTTGGAAGAAGCCAGCCTGCGGGTGTTTTCAGATCCGCCCGGCACCTATGGGGCCGGAGTGGCCGCGGCCATTGATGCCAAGGCCTGGGAAAAGGCCGATGATCTGGGCGAGGTCTGGGTTACCTGGGCCGGTTACGCCTACAATAAAAACCATTACGGAGCCAAAAAGCCGGAGACCTTGAAACGGCGGCTGAAGCATATCAAGGTGCTCTTTAAAAGCGACGACTCCCGCGAATACGACATTCTGGGCTCGGACGACTACAACGCCTATTTCGGCGGATTTGTCAACGCGGTGCGTATGGTGAGCGGCATTCAGCCGCTGGCCTATATCGGCGATGCCTCTGACCCGGACCGGGTAAAAAACCGCACCATTCAAGAAGAGGCCAAGCATATCTACCGCAGCCGCATCCTTAATCCCAAGTGGATGAAGGGGCTGATGCGCCACGGCTATAAGGGGGCCGGCGATCTTTCCCGCACGGTGGACAACTCCTTCCACTGGGACGCCACCACCGGGGTGATCGATGACTGGATGTACCAGGGCCTGGCCGAGAAATACGCCTTTGATCCTGAAATTCAGGAATGGTTCAAAGAGGTTAATCCTCATGCCCTGCATAACATAGCCGAAAGGCTCTTGGAGGCTATCAACCGGGGCATGTGGAATGCAGATCCGGAAACCAAAAAGAAGTTGGAGGAAGTTTATCTGGAAATGGAAGGAGAGGTGGAAGAAACAACGGTCTGATCAGTATTTGGGGTGTTTTATAGATCTTTAATATTTTGTTGTAATTGTAAATAAAAACATTGGGTTGGTGCCCTGGCAGGCAGTTTTGAACCGGCTTGTCAGAGCCTAATAGAGAAGCCGGTGTGAATCCGGCGCGGTCCCGCCGCTGTAACCGGGGACGAAAACCGCAGGCGTTTTTTTAAAGGACGCAAGTCACTGTGCCGGACAGGCATGGGAAGGCGCGGTTATTAGATTGATCCGGGAGCCAGAAGAACTGCCAACCCAGGGAACCGGTATACGGCCGACGATTTATCGGCCGCGGTGTGGAATCCATCTTCAGGCCTTTTGCCCGGATGGTTCTTCAGGATGAAGCAACAGGGTGCAATCCTCCCCCCAAGGTTATGACAACCTTGGGTTTTTTGTGGCCTCTTAAAGTTTAAAGGGACAACAAAAACAAGAAAGGAAGTTGGTAGATGCGCCTACGTTTATTATGTTGTGTACTGGCATTATTGTTGTGCAGTGTGTCCCCGACCTGGGCGGCGGGAAAAACTCAGAAAGCGAAGTCAGATAATAAAAAATCGAGCAAAATGGCTGCGACAACCGTTACGGCCGGCAGGATAGACCAGCAGATTCTGGATGTGACCGTGCCGGTGCAGACCATCTCTTCCGAAGAGATCCGGGCCTCTGGTTTTGATAACTTGGGCGACGTTATCTCCATGTACGTCACCGGCCACATCACCAAATACAACGGCGTGCTCACTTCTGTCGGCATCCGCGGTTTCCGTATGGAGGCCCATGGAGACGATATCAAGGGGTATGTGCTGATGCTGGTGGACGGTCACAGGGTGGGCAGCGGCAACGCGGCCAAAATCGACATGGACCGTATCGAGCGCATTGAAGTCCTGAAAGGCCCCTATTCCTCCCTTTACGGCTCGGCAGCCATGGGCGGCGTCATTAACCTCATCACCAAAAAGGGCGACGGCCCCTTGGGTGGTAAAATACGGGCCGAATTCGGCAGCTTCGACTATCTTAAAACCGGCCTCTCAGGCGGCGGCGAGGTGGACGACAAATTCAAGTTTTATCTCAATACAAGCTACCTGAGTCAGGGTGATTTTGAGGTTCCCGAGTATGGGACAGTCCACAACACGGCTTACAGATTTGCGAATTTCGGTTGGAACGGAACCTATGATTTCACTCCCAAGCAAAATCTGCGCTGGGGCGGAAACTACTCCGATATTAACGGCGGTTCTTCCGGGTGGGCCAATGGAACCTATTCACATTACTATGACTCCGGCCAGAGCTACGTCAAGAGCCACGGCTACAGCGACCTGGAATACAACGGCAGTTTTAAGGACGATTTCTTAAATGTCCGCACCATGGTTTATTACCTTTGGGATCGCAACCACTGGCGTTACGGCGACCCTGACCCGGATGCAACCACAGTTAAATACACAGATAAAACCATTGGCCTGGACCAGCAGTTTAACCTGAATTTCGGCTCCTGGAGCAATCTGGTGGCCGGTTTCACCATTGAGAAGCTGGAAAAGGAATCATCCGGCACCAATAACTATCAGCCTGCCGCTCCCTATACTCCGGGCATGGAGTATGACACCTATGGCTTGTTCGCCCAGGACAACATCAGCCTTTTGGATAATAAGCTGAATTTCGTCCTGGCCATGCGCTATGACTACTTTGACCTCCAGACCAAGAAGCCCGATACCGGCGATTACAATGAATTTATACAAAAGTCGGCGACTTTTGACCATTTCTCGCCCAAAGCCGGCGCGGCCTATAAATTACTGGATGATCTTTTCAGGGTGCGCACCAATGTGGGCACGGGCTTTAAAACCCCGAGTCCGGACCAGCTCACGGCTCAATACCGCGATACCAATGACAGGGGCTACCTGGGCAATCCTGATCTGAATCCGGAAAAAAGCCTCACCTGGGACCTCGGTTTTGATGTGTTCCACGACTACGCCGATCTGGAAGTCACCTATTGGCACACCGACTATGAAGACAAAATAGTGCAGGCCAGTAAACAGGTGGAACATGCCGGCCAGCTGTGGACCACCTATGTAAACCTGGGCGAGGCCGAGATCGCCGGAGTGGATGTCAACGCCAATATCAGGCTTTCCAATATTTTTGATTGGACGCCCAACCTCAGCCTGCACAGCCGGATGACCTTTAATACCAAGTATACGGACAAAGAAACCGGCGATGACCTGAATTACGTCTCCGAGTATGAGGTTAAATCCTGGTTGAGCTTCGCCCATGAGGGATTTGCCGCCAATATTTTCTACGTGGTGGTGGGACCGCAGAAAATTCAGAATTATGATGTTTATCCAACCGCCATCATGGAAAAAGAAACCTTTGATTTCTGGAATTTTTCGGCCTCATACAGTTTTTTTGACAATTGGAAGGTGGCTTTCAACATCTATAACCTTACCGATGACACCTATGAGTGGAACCGCGGCTATCCTCAGGCCGAACGTTCCTACCATCTCAGTTTGACTTTCGAGTTCTAGCTACTATTCAAGCCGGACGGATTCCCGTCCGGCTTGATACATAAACCGCATCCGGCGCTAACCACCGGAAGCGCGCGCGATACCTCCATGGTCAGGTTGAAGAGTACGTGCATCTTTTCCATGGCGGAATTCAACCCGTATTCCATATCCCGGGGGGCTCGTTTGAAATGAAAAGAGTGGTGGAGTATGCCACGATCTGAGCGGCCCGTTAAACGTGGAGTCTGGCAAGAGGTTTTAGACAGTATTCGCCGCCGATGGCATTTGGTGGCCGGGGGGCTGTTTTCCATTGTTTTAATGGATGTCCTCCATTTATATTCGCCCCAACTTATAAAACAGGCGGTGGATGAGCTGGCCCTGGACAATGCCGATAGCGCAAGCCTCCTCCATATAGCCGGAGCCCTGGCCGGGTTGGCGCTTTTAGTGACCGTTCTACGCATGCTGGGAAGGCCCCTGTTCATGGCTCTGGGACGCCGGGTTGAGCGCGACCTGCGCGACAGTCTGGGGATGCGTCTTCTGGCCCAATCCCAATCTTTTTTCGATGGCCAGACCGCAGGCCAGATCATGGCCCGGGCCACCTATGATTTGAACAACCTGCGTCTGGCTGCGGGTTATGGAGTGCAGGCGGCCTGGGACTCGATTCTCACCCTGGCCCTGGCTGTTTTATATATGCTTTGGCTCAGCCCATGCCTCACCCTGCTGGCCGCCTTGCCGGTTCTCTCCATCCCCTGGCTTACCAGAAGACAAAGCATTCTGTTCCACAACTGCCACCAGAGGGTGCAGTCTTCGTTTTCAGACCTCAGTGAAGAGGCCCATGACTGCATGGGGGCCATACGTTTGGTCAAGGTGCACAATCTGGCCCGGGCCAAGCGGCAGGGGTTTGCCGAACTCTCAAGGGAGCATAAGCGCCGGAATCTTGAACTGGCTGAGGTGTCGGCCCTCTACCTGCCGGTGATGAACCTGGTAACCCATTTGAGCCAGGGCGTGGTGTGGGGGGCCGGCGGCGCACTCGCGGTATTGGGCTACATATCGCCGGGAGATATTGTGGCCTTTTCCGCCTATGTGGTCATGATGAAAACCCCGCTGGTCTATTCGGGCTACCTCATAAACCTGTACCAGCGGGCGAGATCTTCCGGCAGCCGCTTACAGGAAATATATCAAGGCCCGGATCTTGCGGAGCCTTGCCAGACAAGCCGCAACGGCCTCACACCCAAGGTGTCGGCCAGAGGGCTTTGCTTCAGCTATCCCGGCGAGGAGAGGCCGGTTCTTTGCGGGCTGGATCTGGATTTGAACCCCGGGGGCATAACCGCCCTGGCCGGCCTGGTGGGCAGCGGCAAGTCCAGCCTGCTGAAACTTTTGGCAGGGCTGTATCCCGCCCCGCCTAAGAGCATATTTTTAGGTGGGCGCGATTTGACAGAGATCCCTTTGCCTGAATTGCATGGGCTGGTGGGGCTGGTGAACCAGGAACCGTTCGTCTTCTCGGCCACGGTAAGGGAAAACCTGCGCATGGCAGCGCCTCAGGCCGGTCCGGAGGAGCTTTGGCAGGTGCTTAGGCTGGTGGGCCTGGCCGATGAAATCCGGGCCCTGCCGCAAGGCCTGGAGACTGAATTGGGCGAGCATGGGCACACCTTGAGCGGGGGGCAAAAGGCTCGCCTGGCCATTGCCCGGGCCCTTTTGCCCGGACTGCCGGTGTTACTTTTGGATGATGCTCTGTCTGCCGTGGACCCTTTGGCAGAGTCCGAAATCCTGCAAAGGATTATTGGGCACCGGCAAGGCAAGATCACCCTTATCGTGAGCCATCGCCCCAGTTCCTTGGGTGTTGCCCGAGAAGTTATGCTGCTGGACCAGGGCCGACTGGCAGGGCGCGGCACACATGAAGAATTGCTCTCCTTTAGTTCGCTTTACCGCAGACTGACGCAGAGGCAAAAGTTATTGAGCAAGCTGGGGGAGAACTGATGGGGGAATACGATTACGGCTATCTTGAGGGGGACAGGCTCGGCAGTCCCAGAGATTTAGGCATCCTTAAGCGTCTTTATAAATATTTGCGTCCCCACCTGAGGCTGGTTTTGTTGGCCTCGCTATTGATTGTGATTCTTATCGGGCTGGAATTGGCCATGCCCTATGTCACCCGGCTGGCCATAGATCGTCACCTGGTGCCCTATTACCAGCGCTTTGAAGTCTCCCTTTTGGGCCCGGAATTGGAAAAAGAGGTGGCCAGGGCCATTCCGCTTGCAGAGAGAAAGGCCGGGGCAGGGGGGTGGTGGATATCCAAAAGCCTTTGGCGGGAGTTGGACCCGGCCCTGATTTCCCGGGTCCGCCAAAGCGGCGCAGCAGGCCGGGAGGACTGGTATAGAGCGCCTGCCAGCCCGGAAGCCCACGCCCTGGCCAGGCAACACCCCGCATGGTTCACCAGGGCGGGAGATGATCTGTTCATAACGGTTGAACAGCTTGGCCGACTTAACCCTAAGCAACTGGATATTTTGCGCGGAGAGGATCTGCGCTGGCTGATTATATGGGCGCTTATCTTCACGGGCTTGGGCTTTAGCCTTCTCACTGCGAGCTATTTTCAAACCATGGCCCTGGAAAAGGCCGGGCAAGGCATGGTTTATGATCTCAGGATGGCGCTTTACGCAAACCTTCTGGCCCGTCCCCTGACCTTTTTTCATGCCAATCCCCTGGGTAAGTTGGTCACCCGGACCAACAATGATGTACAGAACCTGGTGGAACTTTTCCGGGGGCTTTTAGTGGGGCTTTTTCGGGGGCTTTTCATGTTGGTCGGGGTGTCGGCAATGATGCTTTACCTGGACTGGAAACTGGCTTTGATCTGTATGGCCCTGGGGCCTTTGGTCGCTTTGTCGGCCTGGCGGCTTTCTTTTCTGACCCGGGAGATTTTTCGTCGGACCCAAGGCCTGGTGGGCCGCATCAACACCCTTTTGGGCGAGACGATAACCGGCATCAGTCAGGTGAAGCTCTTGGGCGCGGAATGGGCGGTTCTGGGCAGGCTGAAGCGATTAAACCACGACCATTTCAAGGCAGGCATGGCCCAGGTAAAGCTCTTTGCCGTATTTCTGCCCCTGGTTGAACTGCTGGGCAGCCTGGCTGTGGTCCTGATCATCTGGCAGGGCGGAGGCTGGGTCATGGAGGATCGGCTCAGCCTGGGAACCCTGGTGGCCTTTATCGCCTATTTTCAGTTGTTCATGCTCCCCTTGCGCGAATTGGCGGAACAATACCATTTACTGCAGGGCGCTTTAGCCAGTTCCGAGCGGATACTTACACTTATGTCGAGCCATGAGCCCGAAATTCAACGCTCCCCGGCATCGGCTGTCTTTTCTTTGCAGGACGGGGCTTTGGAGTTTAAGGGAGTGGAGTTCGGTTACCGCGCCCACACGCCTGTGTTTAAGGACTTGGATTTATACATACCCCGGGGCCAATCCCTGGCCCTGGTGGGACCCAGCGGCAGCGGCAAAAGCACCCTGGTCAACCTGGCTCTGCGCCTTTATAAGCCCGGGGCCGGGCGGATTATGCTTGGCGACCGGGAGTTGGCTGATCTGGCTCCCGAGGAACTAAGCCGCTCCATGGCCCTGGTCAGCCAGGAGAGCCTCCTTATCCGCGGCAGCCTGGCCGAAAACGTCAGCCTGGGACGCCCCGAAGTAAACCAAAAGCGTCTGGGCGAGGCCCTGGAAATCAGCGGAGTGAGTCAATGGCTGGACGAACTGCCCCAGGGGTCGGAGACCGTAATAGGCCAGGGTGGGCGGCTTCTGAGCCAGGGGCAGCGCCAAATGGTGGCCCTGGCCAGGGCCCTGGCCGGAGATCCCAGGGTGCTGATCCTGGACGAGGCCTTCAGCCAGGTGGATCCGGCCAGCGAGGAGGCGGTGCACCAGGCCCTGCCCAGGATCATGGCCGGGCGCACCACGATTCTGGTGGCCCACCGTTTCTCCACCGCCCGCCATGCCGAGCGCATAATCGTCATGCAAGACGGCAAGCTGCTGGAGGACGGCGACCATAAAACCCTTATGAAGGCGGGAGGGCTTTATGCAGACATGGCGGGCCTGGATGAAATTGAGCAGGCCGACCGGCGGCACTCCCTTATTTGATCCCCCCAAGCGCTTTCTGTTTCACCCCATTGCCCCGGCCAGGCAGTCACCGAACCTTGCACCCTGCACGGGTCTCGGTAAGCCTGCTAGGCCGCCGGTCTGAGGGGCTTCACTGCCGGGCGGCCGTCTTCTTCCATATAAACCCGGGCCTCCACCCCATATACCACCCGGATGTTCTCCCGGTTCAGGACCTCGGCCGCAGACCCCTGGGCAAAGATTCCACCCTGGTGGAGCATCACCACATGGTCGGCATAGCGGGCCGCCAGGTTGAGGTCGTGAAGCGCCAAAACCAGGATCAGGTTATGCTCCTTTTTGAGACGGGTCAGCAGCTCGGCCACCTCCAGTTGATAGCGCAGGTCCAGGTTGCTGGTGGGTTCGTCCAAGAGCAGGATCTGGCTGCCCTGGGCCAGGGCGCGGGCGATCAGAACCTTTTGCCTCTCACCGCCGCTCAATTCGTCATAAAAGCGATCCGCCATTTCCTTAAGGTTCATCATGGCCAAGACCCGGTGCACCTCCCGGCGGTCATCTTCCTTGACCCGGAAGTCCAAAAAGGGCTTCCTGCCCATCATCACCGCTTCAAAAACAGTGAAGTGCAAGTTTTGTGATGCGCTTTGAGGTACATAGGCCACCCGGCGAGCCTGCTCGCGCGGGGCAAGGCTTTTAATGTCCTGATTATCGATCAGCACCTGCCCTTGTTTGGGGCGCAGAATGCGGTCCAGACATCGCAACAAAGTGCTTTTGCCCGATCCGTTGGGGCCGGCCAGGCAGACCATGCGCCCGGGGGAGAGCTCCATCTCTATTTGAGAGAGCACCTGCTTCCCGCCATAGGAGAAGCCCAAATTATGTGTGACTAGAGTCATGACCACCAATCCCTTTTTCGTTTCCAGAGCAGGTATATGAAAAACGGCCCTCCCACCAGGGAGGTCATTATGCCCACCGGAATCTCCACCGGCCAGACCAGGGTGCGGGCCAGGGTGTCTGCCACCACCAGCATCAAAGCGCCCAGGAGACCGGCCGTGGGCAAGAGCCAACGGTGATCGGTGCCCACCAGGACCCGCGCCATGTGGGGAGCCATCAGCCCCACAAAGCCTATGATCCCGCAGAATGAAACCGCCGCCGCAGTGGTTAGGGCGCTGATCAAAAGCGCTGTCAGGCGCACCCCCTTGACCCTGACCCCCAGGCTTTGGGCCACTTCCTGGCCCGCGCTGAGCACGTTTAAATCCCAGGAGAGCCGCATCAGAACTAAAAAGGCGATAAAGGCTATGATGCCTATGATCACAACCGACTGGTAGCTGGCCTCCCACAGGCTGCCCATTAGCCAGAAAACCAGGGCCTGCAAGGTGTCCTCGCGGGAGATGTATTCCAATATGGAGACCAGGGCCGAAAAGATGTAGCCCACCGCCACGCCGGCCAGGATGATGGTCTCCTTGGAAGACCTTTTCACCATGGAGATTCCGTAGGACAGAAACATGGCCAAGGTGGCCATGAAAAAGGCGTTTGCCACCACCAGAAACCTGCCCCCGTCATCTCCGAGCCCCACCCCCAGCACCAGGGCCAGGGCCGCACCCAGGGCCGCTCCCGGAGCAACCCCCAGCACAAAGGGGCTGACCAGGGGGTTCATCAGAACCCCTTGGGCCGCCGCTCCGCTAAGCGCCAGGGAAAAGCCCACCACCAGGGCCAGAAGCACCCTGGGCAGCCTGAGGTCAAAGACCACGATATCCGCACCGCCCGGTGGAGCGGACTGGGGCCAGATAAGGCTCAAAAGGCTTTGCCCCACCTCGACCATGCCCACCGAGGCAATTCCCAGGGAGGCGGCCAGACATCCGGCCAGCAAAATGCAGATCAGGATAACCAGTAGAATCACTGCGTTGCGGCCAAAGGCCGGTTTGTCGGTCTCAGATGAAACCTGGGCGGACGAGGTCATGGGTAGAGGTAGCTCCCTTCCAGTTTGAGGCCATAGAATTTTTCCAGAAAGCGGGCATGGATCTGCTTTGGATCCAGGTCGGGGAACAAATCCGGATGAAAGATTTTGGCCATATAAATTGCGCCTATAAAGGAGCGCAGGCCATAGCCAAGGCGCGCGTTGAGTAAATACAGATGATTGTCTCGGGTAATGCGCATGCTGCGAATCCCCGGCCTGTTTGCAGCGTGTTCCCATAGGGAGCTCATTGCCTTTCGTTCAGGCACTTCATAGCTGTATTTGGCCAGGTTGGGGCTTAAGACCATGTAGTCCGGGTCTTCACACACCAGCCACTCCGGGGAGACCTGCTGCCAGTAAAAAGGCAGGCTGTCGGCGATATTGATCGCCCCAGCCTCGTCTATCACCCTGCGTCCGTATTTGGAGGATGAGGTGAAATAGAGCTGTCGGCCGGAGCCGTGAAAGACCCGCGGCTTTTCTTGCGGCTTGAGGCCCTGTAAAGGTTTTTTGACGGCATTCATGTATTTTTGCACAAAGGCCCTCAACTCTTGGGCCCGTTTGGGCTTGTTTAAAAGCCTGCCCATTCTTTCAACCAGTACGCCGATGTCTTCCACATGAACCGCGCTTAGAAAAACCACCGGCACGCCCATGCGCTCCATAAAAGGCGCACTTTTCCTGAAATGCATATCCGCAACTATTACATCGGGCTTAAGCTCCCAGATCAGCTCCTGGTTGGGGCGTATGATGGAACCCAGAGAGGGGAGTTTTTTCATTTGCGGCGGCCAGGTGGCCCACTCAGAGCGGGCCACGATCAAGTCTCCCTTGCCCATGGCCCAGGTCACCTCAACCGCGGGGCCACTCAATACAACCAGCCGTTTTATTTGTTTCGGTATTTTGCGGGTGCGCTTTAAGTCGTCTGTAAACAGGCGCATGCCCCTGTTTTCCGGTCCTCTGCCGGTTTGCTCCGGGGTGGCCGCGGCACTACAGACCGGCCCGGCCGCCAGGATCAATCCCAAAAGGGCCGTAAATAACCCAAAACAACCCCGCTTATTTCGCCTTCCCAGGAGGGGCATCAAGTCTCCTTTAGACATAAAAAAACCCCCGGTCCCTGATAAGGACCGGGGGGTTGCACCCAGTTTAGCTTGGCCTCCCAAATAATATGCGCCCGCCCTTTTTAGTTCGAAAAGGGCAAAAGGCATCACTCCCCTTCTGACGGGGGGAGTTACACGGCCGGTAGTTCTTCTGGCTCCCGGATCATCCTACTTGCCGCGCCTTCCCAAGGGAGTTGTTTCCTTCAGTGGCTTTTTTGCGGCTTCTGTCCCCGGATACAGCGGCGGGACCGCGCCGGAATTTCACCGGCTTCTCTTTTAAGCCCTTGCGGGCGCCTGACCGTTATTCAGCCTATAAAATCCACCAATACCTCCGGGTTGTCAAGGTTTGTCTGGCAGTGGGCGCCGGATTGACCGTCATTAATGTTTAGCTTTTTTTCAGCTTTTGGGTGTCAAAAGGCAGCTCCCTCAACCTCACTCCGCTTGCTGCGAATATGGCGTTGGCCACAGCCGGGGCCACAGTGGGTATGGGAGGTTCGCCCACGCCTCCGGCCTTGCCGCCGCTTCCCACAAGATGCGCTTCGATTTCCGGTACATCGGCCATGGTCAAAAGGGGGTAGTCGTCAAAGTTGGCGGTGGCCACCCCGCCCTTGGCAAAGGATACGCGCTCCTTAAAGGCTATGCTGAGCGCCATCACCGCCCCGCCTTCAATCTGGGCCTTTACCGCGTCGGGAAACACCGCAGTGCCGCAATCCAGGGCGGCCACCAGCTTGTGCACCTTCACTTGGCCGGTTTTTAAGTCCACCGATACTTCGGCCACATGTCCCACAGTGGATTCATAGCAGGTGCTCACCGCCAGGCCAAGGCCCCTGCCTTTGGGCAGTTTTTTGCCCCAACCCGCTTTTTGGCCCAGCAGGTTCAGAATCCGCCTTTCTCTGGAGCCTTTTTTCAGATAGGCCAGGCGGAATTCCAGAGGGTCCTTGCCCGCCTCCGCGGCCAGTTCATCCATAAAACTTTCAACCGTGAAGATGTTATAGGTGTGGCCCACTGAGCGTAAAAAGCCAACCGGGATCGGCAGGTCCAGCAGGATGAATTCCACCAGCCGATTCGGCAGGTTGTAAATCATGTTGCCTGCTCCCTCCACCCCGGTTGGGTCCAGCCCGTTTTTCACTGCCCGGGGAAACAGGCGTTGCATGATGGAGGAGGCGGCGTTTTTCTGAAACCAGGAGGTGATGCGGCCCCGGGAGTCCAGGCCGCCTTCCACATAGGTGTGGCAGGCCGGGCGGTAGAAGTCGTGCTTGAAATCGTCTTCCCTGGTCCAGATAACCTTTACCGGGCGTTTCATGGCCTGGGAAAGAAGAACGGCATCGGTCAATACGGCCCATTCTATGCGCCTGCCGAATCCGCCTCCCACATAGGGGGTTATGACCTCGATCTTTTCCGGCGGCAGCTTGGTTATCCCGGCCGCCACTTTCTGGGCTATGGTCTGGCCCTGGGTGGGCGCCCAGAGACGGCAGCGGTCTTTTTCCACTTGGGCCGTGCAGTTCATGGGCTCCAGGGGGACATGGGAAAGGTAGGGGAATTTGTAATTTGCCTTTAGCCTGGTATTGGCCCGGGCCAGGGCAGCCTTGGCGTCACCCACCGGCCAGGCCGGAGCCCCGGACTTGGCCAATGCCTCTTGATATATTTTGTTCAGTTTGGCGTCGTCCAAGTCCGGATGAGAGCCTTTGGTCCATTTTATGGCCAGGGCCTCCCTGCCTTTAAGCGCGGCATAGGTGTTTTCCGCGCAGACCGCCACCCTGTCCTTAAGCGGCACCACGGAGATAACCCCCTTGACGGTCATGGCCGCCCTTTGGTCAAAGGATTCAGGCTTGGCTCCATAGGCCGGGGCTCGGGCCACCACAGCCACACACATGCCCGGCGCCTTGAAATCAAAGCCAAAGACTGTCTTGCCCGCCACCTTTTCCGGTATATCCACCCGCATGGGGCTGGTGCCTATCAGGTTGTAATCCTTAGCCTGCTTCAGCTCGGGTTTTTTCGGCACAGGCAGGGCGGCTGCCTTTTGGCTCAATTGCCCAAAGCTTATGCTCCTGCCGTTTGGATGCAGCACCTTGCCCTTGTGGGCCTTGCATTGGGAGGGGGCAACCCCCCATTCATTGGCCGCTGCCTGGATAAGCATCTCCCTCGCCGCTGCGCCGACTTGGCGCAACATGTCCCAGCGGTGCCTTATGCTGGTGCTGCCTCCGGTGACCTGCATATGGTTTACCGGATCTTTAAAGGCCTCACCGGCCCCGGCCATTTTTATCTTTATTTTTTGCCAGTCTGCGCCCAGTTCTTCGGCTATCACCATGGGAAGCCCGGTGTGGGTTCCCTGGCCCATTTCCGTCTGCCCCACCCAGATGATCACGGTTTCATTTGGGGCGATCTCCAAAAAGGCGTGAGGCTTGAAATTTTTACCCTCGGCGCGGGCAACGGCGGGATTGAACAGACGAATCCCCGTAGGGCTGGCCGCCACAGCCAGCACCAGACCGGTGCTTTTTAAAAACAGACGGCGCGTTATGCCTGCTTTCATGTCGCACCTCCCTTGTCGCCCATTTTGCCGGCTGCAATGGACATGGCCTTAAGCACCCTGGCATGGGTCCCGCATCGGCACATAACATCATCCATGGCTTGTGCCATCTCCCGTTTGGAGGCCTTGGGATTGCTCTTTATGACATCAACCGCCTGCAGAATCATGCCTGGCTGACAATAGCCGCACTGGGGCACCTGCTCGGCTATCCAGGCCCGCTTGACCGGATGATCCTCGGGCAGGCCCTCGATGGTGGTTATCTCCAGGCCCTGGGCGCTTTCGGCAGTAATGCTGCATGACCTTTCCGCCTTACCGTTTATGAGCACTGTGCAGGAGCCGCATTCGCCGATTCCACACCCGTATTTAACGCTGGTGAATCCCAAATCATCCCGCAAAACCCACAAAAGCGGGGTCTCCGGAGATGAGTCGACCTGGTGAACCTTTCCGTTTACTTTTAGCTTAAACATTTGGTCCCCCTTTGGTTTTGTCAGGTAAAACCCTGCGCAATACTTCTATTTTTTTATCATCCCGGTTTCCGGTCGAAAAAGAAATCACCATTTGCGTCAATTTGGATACATTTCGCGCCGAGGTGAGAAAATGGAACTGCCGAGGTACTGATTTTTTATTCGAGTCTTTCCCTTTTTCGAAACCTGTAAGTAAAGGAAAAGTCAATATAATATACCTGATTGAATAATTTTTATGTTTAAATAATTTTGTAATATATTGAAGCGGATTTTAATTATGCTGTGTTGGGGGGGCTGTTTATTGGGTTTTTGATTACTGAAGGCATGTATTTAAATATTTGATATTATAATATATTTTTAATAATAGCTTAAGACCGAGGTTCTGTTGGATACTTGTGAAGTGCCCGCATAGTTTCAACTTGTTGGCAAATAGGCGTAGGTTAAACTTTTGTTTGGAATAAATGCCTAAATATTGACGGTGTATTTTTAAAAACCTAAAATGCAAATAAAAACCTTGTGTGGATAAGTTTCACATTACTTTTTTACTACGTGTCTGAATTGTTTGAAATTTGACTTTCATCATAACCGTAACTGTCTGATGCCACATACCCCAAAGTATTTTAGTAGTGGAAAAGGATTCGGTGAAAAAATGAAAATCAAAAATACTCGATGCTTACAAGCCCTTATTTCTTTTGTTCTGTGTTTTTTGTTTTTATGCGGAGCGCACAAGGCCTGGGCAGTTGAATTTACCGCCGATATTTCAGAAGAAATTACCAACAGCAAGGCTGTGGGCACAATACTGGTGCATCCCAGGGGATATCGGATGGACTTAAGCGTTACCCAAAAAAAGGGCAAATCAGGTAAGGCCATTATTATGGTGGATAAAAAAAGCGGTAAAACCCGGCTTTTTAATCCGCAAACAAAGACTTACAAGGAAGTTAAGAGCTTTAGTTTCCTTGCCTTTATGCTTGACCCTTTCCAGGGGATTGAGCAGTTGAAAAAGGTTGCCACTTCCAAAAAGGTGGGTTCGGAAAAGGTCTCCGGATTCCTCTGTGACCATTACGCCTACTATGACCAAGATTTTAAACTTGCCGACGTATGGTATGCCCTTGAGCTTGATTCCTTTCCCATCAAAGCCCATATGGTGAGCGGGCGCAATGACCGCCGGGTAAAGATAAAGATCAATACCGGTGACACCCGCTTTTTGCTGAGCAATATTAAGCCGGGATCGGTGGATACCGCCTCTTTGAATATTCCCGCCGGGTTCAGCAAGGCCCCTGACCCTCGGGAGGCAAGAAAAAAGGCCCTTGCCGCTTTGCCTGCTGTGAAACAAACCGTTCAAGGCAAGGCCCCCTGGGGCAGGCGCATCGGTGAAGGCGGTGAGATCAGGGTCAAGGTGGACCCAATGAGGCCGGTTGTTATTGAGTTGCGCAATTTCTATTCATCATCAACCGGTTCTTATAAAGTTATTCCCCAAAATGCGGCACAGGCTGATATTAAACCCCAACCTTTTGATTTCACTAAAAACTGGCAGAGAAAAAAAGTTGAGGTCAGCAAGAAAAAGAAAACCGAATGGGTTTACATCCGGGTTGAAAAGGGCTTGATCTATGCAACGGTTGTAAACGCCAAGGATCCTTTTAAGTTTTCCCGAGACAGTAAACTCGAGGAAGGTTACCTCCATTCAGCCGGAGGCAGGGGAGCTTTTGTTTATTCAGATCGAAAATTAATGGTCAGAGTAACCGGTGACAGCCAGGATGCCAAGGATTCCGAGCTTGTTTTTTCCGGGTGCAAGGGCAGTTGCAAGGACAAATTGTTTGAAAAAAGAATAACCATTACAAACGGCCAAACCAAGACTTGGGAATTCCCCCCTGGTCACAAAATCACCATCTGTGATTTCAGGATCAATAAAACGGGCGCAGTCAAGTTCAGGATTGAGCAACCCGCCAGGGAGAGTGCAAAGAGGAGCATTTCCAAGGCAAAGACCGGCTCAACAGCCAGTGGCCCAAAGGTGGTTCGGACCACGCCGATAAAAACCTACGGCAGATCCACTAAAAAAAGCCCCGGCAAATCCGGCAACCGCCTGAATAAAGCGGATTCAAGGGTGATCATCAAGGCGCTTAACCACGGCGATGTGAAAACCGTGAAGGCATATCTGGATAAGGGAATGGATGCCAATATATATGTTTACGGCGCTCCGTTATTGCAAAAGGCGGCTAATTTAAGCACAGCCGAAATGGTTAAACTCGTCATAGAGCGCGGCGGTGACCTCTCTTATCAAAACCGTTCCGGGGATAATGCCCTTGCCCAGGCTCAAAGCAACTTCAAGCACTGGCGAGAGGTTATCCCTGTGCTTGTGAAAGCCGGTGTGCCGGTTGATAAGCAAACGGCCATCTGGAAAATCGCCTTTAAGACCAAGGGCGGAAAATTCAAACCCGGGGCCAAGGAAATGCTTGAATATCTGCTTGATAAGGGGGCCGATATCAATGCCCCCATCTCTAAAGCAGGCACAACCCTTTTGATGAACGCCGCCAAAATGGCCTGGCTTGAGCCGGTCGAGTTTTACCTTGCCCACGGCGCTGACACCAAACTTCGCGATAAAGATAATAAAACCGCCCTGGATTGGGCAAGGACGCCGCGAAGCAGGGAAAAACTTTACCAAAAGCAGCAAAGGCAAAAGGTGATTAAGCTTTTGGAATCCAAGTGAGGGGGTATCGCTAAAATGCACCAGTAGACGGTTTGGGCTAGTCAGATAAGCCTTGCTGTGATGTTAACTTGCAGCCTGCCCGCAAAGTCTTGTGTGACTTTATTCGAGCCGGTCGGCAATAATCTGGTTTTGGCCGACCGGCTTGTTTTATCAAGCAAACTCACCCGGGGGAATGGCAGACATACAAAAGCCGTGCACTTGGGGGTGAGGTGTAATTTAAAAGCCCTAATCCAGTTTCAAGGGCATTCACCCGGCCTGGGCAAGGGCAAAAGCCTGGTGGACCGCCTTTTCCGCACTGTCCAGAGCGCCTTCAATATAGCCGCCCATTTCTTGCGAGGTCTCGGTGCCCATGAATACCACCATGCCGCCCCACATATAGTTTCTGCCCCTTGGCGGCATGTATAGGGGGTGCTCGTGAGCAGCCCTTTGATCTATCTCTGTGGCGGTGAAGTTCTCATAGGCCCAGTCTTTATAAAACACCTTGGCAGGCTTGCCCGCGCCTTCTCCATACAGGAGTTCCAGCTGCTCCAGGATCGCTTCAATTACTTTTTCCTTGTCTTTTCTGTAAAAGGCCGGAACCCCCACAAAGCCGGTCAGCCCGAAAATGGTTTCCGTGCTGTTGGCGGCATCGTGCAATTCGCTCATGGGGCCGCGTTCGCTAAAGGCCTGGCCGGAAAGGCCCGCCTTGCGCCAATCGGCCTGTTCATAAACCGCAAAGAATTTGGCGTGCCCGGCCATCCAGGTGTTGGTCCTGAGCATGGCCTGGGTCAGCTGGTGCGACAGGTCGGGAGTGAAAAGTATGGTCGAGGCTGCCAGCCGCGGGGGCAGGGCAAGGAAAATTCTGGAAGCCTTGAATTGGCAGCGGGGTTCTTCACCCAGCACCCCCACGCTGATAAGCGCGTGGTCTTCTTTTTTTTCAATCTCACAGACCGGGTGGTTGAGCAGGATTTTTTCCTGGGGGACCTTTTGCTCCAAGCCCTTAACCAGGGAGATCATTCCCCCGTTTACCCGCCAACTCTGAGGTTCGGTGGGAAAACCGGAAACAGTCTTGACTATCCCGGTTGAGGTCTGGTAGCGCCCGTAGCCGGTGTCATACTGGCGGTATCCGGTGAGCCCCAGATCATGGATAAGCCTGGTGACCCTGGGGTTGATCTCCGGCCAGTACCAGGAAGGGCCCAGGTCTGTGCAATAACCCTCATAATCCGGGCTCAAAATCCTGCCGCCAACCCGGTCCCGGGCCTCCAGCACATAATAGGATTCACCCTTTTCTTCCAAAAGAGAGGCCGCATAAATCCCGCTTATGCCCGCCCCGATGATAACCGTATCTATAATCTTGTCATGCATAGTTAAAGTGCTTTTTAGGTTTGGATTTCTTAACTTCAAGTTCAGCCAAACAGGTTATCCGCCCAATGCCGCTAAAAATCAATACTTTTATCCGGGGATTGGGGGAAAAGGGGATTGTGCAGAGAAGGCCTATGAAGTAATGACTTTATTTTGAGTAAAAATAAACAAATTAATCGGCTAAATACATATCGGTGTGTTCGCGAATCTTAATAGCTATATCAGGCCTTACTTCAGAGAGAGGGTGGTCGAAGATTTCTTGGATAAATGGCGCAACCCAGTATTGTGAGTCTGGGTCTGGTGTTACACCGCAATCTAATGAATCAAGGTAATCACTTGACATCATGTAATGCCCGTTTATGAAAAACAGGTAGGCAATATGCATAATGAAGATATTCCGGAAATCAGTTAAAAAGAGATCGAAGTGCTTTTTTCGTTCTGGTAGATAAATATCGCAATCGTTTAGTAGTATGTATTTGTAAAAATTGTAATGTGTGTGATCGTTACAGCGATCTCTTATCTCTTTATAGCGAGTGTCTTTATGAATCAATTTTGTTATAGTTTTAACAATATTTGAGGAATAGATGTATTGAGACATTTTGCGATATGGGGGCAGTTTTTCCTTACCTTGTATCCATCGATTGATTTGTTCAACGATTAAATTTTTCATACTAAATTTGGCTTGAATGTAAAGATTTGTATAAATATTTATCACTACTGAGTCGAAATATTTACGCAAAAGTGCATAGGCATCATTGATTCTTCCTTGTTCTAATACTATTTTTATTGATGTTACGGTGCCTTGAACTGAAGAGAAAACATAAGAATCTATATTACAAAAGGCATGCGTGCCTTGCGTAATAAATCGAAATGTTCCATAAGCTAATTGGTCGTAGAAATTTATGTAGCGCGGAAGCTCATTGAATACTTCGTGAGATAAATCGGTTTTGTTTTTTTCCTGCATAGTGTTTTAAATTTTTCAAGTTATATTACCGACAAATTAATATGCTTTTTAAAGTTCTTTAAGGTGAAAGATAAAAGAATATTTGTCAGGTTTTAGTTATATATTGGAGGTAATTAATATTATGCTATTTCCTCCGAATTAAGTTGCATAGTTTTTATTTCCTGGTGTCGGTAGGGTTTAAATATGACTATATAAAAATTTTTGACAAAAATTATAACAATTATGTAAATAAATTTTATTGCTTTCCAAGCTTGATTCAGTTCTATGTATTCAGTTTTGATTTAATTTTTTATATAGGTACCCCAAACTTTTATGTAATTTTAAAGAATATTTTTATAAATAGCAAATATTTTCTTAATTTTATGCTTTGCATAATTGAAATTTATCTGATTGTAGAGTGTTTAACCTGTAGATATGTTTTTATAAAAGGTGTAATAAAAAAATAAGGGAATATCTAAATTGGATGTATAGGTGTGTAAGGTCTTGATTTGACACTGAAAAATTTTGCAACCTTTGTTTGCTAAAATGAGTAACTTATCTTTAATTAGAGCTGACTTTATGGGTTCCTTACCCTCTTGCTCAAAAGGAACTTCAGAGTTACTTCTAGCTTGTTAAACTACGCTATGTAATCTCATAAAAAAGTAGGCGAAAATGTTCTCCTAACCTTTTCTTCATAAATTTTCCCTTAATATCCTGTTGGTAACAGGGTATAGTGTGAAGCGGTTGCCTTTTGGGACAGGTAATCTTTTATTCACGTCAAAAATGGATGAGGACCATGGCCAATTTTCTTTTTGTATTGAGTAAGGATGACAACGAGGCCGCCACCCGGTGCTTTCAGTTTGCCAAGATCGCCTTTGACAAGGGGCATCATGTGGACATGTTTTTTATTGACAGCGGGGTGAACTGGGCGGACAAGGAGAGGGATCTTTCCATCAAGACCATCACAGGCGACTGCCCCCAGGACTATCTGCCGTTTTTGGTGGAAAAGGAAGTCAAGACGGGCATTTGCACACCCTGCGCCAAGAACCGCAACATGGACGAGGCGAAGTTTTTCTCGAACATGCAGTTGGACGGCGGGCCGCACCTTATCGACATGGCTGCCGAGGCCAAGGTGTTTAACTTCTAGCCGGCAAAGCGGTGCTGATTCAATCCGAGCGTCAGTAACAGGGCTTTGGCAGACCTCGGTCTGCCAAAGCCCTTGCACATCACTGGATTCACGCAATATCCAAATCATTTAAGATGAATTTTTTTAGGGTGCCGCGGCGGACTGGTTTTCCTCATTCGGGGAACTGGTCAGGTTTGGGGGTGGAAAAACGCCCCAACCACAAAGTGACAGCCAGGCAGGGGATAAGCATGAACCAGGTGCCGAAAGGCGCTAATATCAACCCGGCCCAGGGCGCAGGCATTATAAGCCCCAAAACCAAGGTGAATACCAATGCTCCCAGGGGTGAAACCAGCACAAACCAGCGGGGAAAAGAGGTCCGGCCGCTTATAATCGCCCCAGCATGCCAGATGGAGCCCATATAAAAAGCCGCCAATGCGGTCAGGTCTCCTAACATAAAGTGCTCTAAAATAAAGGTCTCCGCTGTGTTGTAAAAGGCTTGGTCAGTGCATCCGGTCACAACTTTTGCCTGGGACAGGACACTTAAAAAGGCCCATCCGCAATGTTGGATGCCTCCGATCATCAAAATGGCATAGGCCAAAAGGCCGCAGGGCAGGCCGGAGAGCCAAAGTCCGGCGGGGCGCATGCCGACCCACCAAAGGTAATAGGCCAGGGCATAGAAGGGATATAGCCAGCCCGCTGTTTGAGCCAGCATCACAGTTGCATGGGAGCGTCCGCCCGCAGTGCGGACCGTCTCCCATATCTTCAGTGAAAAATAGTCGCTTCCGCCGAGATCAGGGGAATAACCGTAGATCAGGTCACAGACTCCGTTCCACAAGATTAAAAGGCAAATAAAAAAGCCGAGCAGACGCAGCTTGGTCAAACGGCGCAGCAGATCCTCTTTGGAGGACGGGGCATTTATACCGGGGTTGGGAAATTGTTCAACACCAGGGTGACCCACGCTAGCGCCTCCTTACAAAAAAATATTTGTTACAGGTGTGAATAATATTCCTGCTCTTGCTAGTAGGCTTTTTTGCCTGGAATGCTGCTTCAGCTTTCGATGAATCAATATTTGAAGTAAATAGCCTTTTTAAAACGGGTAGGTCCAGCTTAAATCACATCGGGCTTTTTATTTGCCCAGCCGACCGGTTTGTTGGAAAAAATGTCGACCTGCTGGGTAAATAATAAAACCCGACTTTATTTTTTATTAAATTTAAATGACGTTGACACTATTTAATTATTTTAATAAGGTCAGACAACATAATTTCGGTGGATGCCCCAAGGGCTTAATAGGGAAGTCGGTGAAAATCCGACGTGGTCCCGCCGCTGTAATCGGTAGCGAAAACCGCAGCATAGCCACTGTCTCCCCAAAGGGCGGCGGGAAGGCGCGGCAACTAGGACGAACCGAAAGCCAGAAGACCTGTCCAACGAGAAATTCCGATGCGTACGGGGATATACGTATGAGGATGCAGATGGAGCAGAAGACGCCCTTTTCGAAAAAGGATAACTGTCCTATTTCAGGGCGTTTATTTAATGTTTGCCTATGAAGAAAAAGGGGTGCGCCTTTTTTATAAGGAGAAGGGCAAAAAGGCGGCATAATTAGTTCTGGGCGATTTCCGTTTTTTATGTCTTTGCTCTGGTCATTGTGACAGGTCTTCATTTTGAGCTGCGGTTTTAACTAACCGGCAGGACAAGTAAAAAAGGCCGTGGCGGCCGTCAAAAAATATTACGAAAAATGGTGCTTAGTCGAAACTTCGCACAATGATCTGACCGCCGCGGAGCCAATCCCTGAAAAACTAAGCCATAAGGGTGGCAGCCTACCAATACCAACGGCCATGAAGGTCTTTTCCCTTTAAAAGGGGAGAAATCTTTGTGGCCGTTTTTTCGTTGAGTTAACTAGCTGTTTTTATTCACGTTGAATTCATTTGTGTGTATTGGGGGAAGATAATGAAGCGAAAAGGCGGAGCGAAAATCTTCAATTCCATTTTATTGGCCGTCAGCATGACTTTGCTCTTGACTCTACCCGCCTGGGCAATCAAAGCCAATTCCCAGGAAAAAGCAAAAAAAGAGACTCAAAAGCTTGGCCAGATGATAGTAACAGCCAAGGAGGAAGGGGCTCAAGTCAACCTGAAACCAACTATGCAGGAGATCGACCTCGATAAGTATCAGACCATAGACATGCCCCAAAACGTCGGTGATTATCTGAAAAACCTGATCCTGTTCGATTACCGTGACACCACCAACTTGGTGCCGGGGTCAGACAGCTTTAACATGGGCGCGTTTTCCATGAGCCGTTTTACCATGGCCGTCAACGGCTTGGACCTGCGTAAAACCGGTGGCCGCAACAGTTCTCACATCGTGGATTTCGCCTATCTGCCGCCGATGCTGGTGAAGAAGATAGAGGTGTTGCCCGGTCCGCACTGGGCGCTGTATCCGGCCAAAAGTCTGGGCGGTGTGGTGAACGTGGTTAGCCGCGCGCCCAAGCTGCAAAAGAGTGTGGTGCCTGAACTGAAGGTCTCCGGCTCTTACAAATCATACAACACCCAAAATTACACCCTGCTCGCACGGGGCAGCGCAGGCCAGATCACCTATGACGCTGGTTATCAGCTTTACAAAACAGACGGCTATCTGCGCAACACCGAGGCAGAGGTCAACACGGTTTTGGGGCGCATGGGTTATGTAATCCCCACAGGCGGCCATGTGGCTGTGACCGGTTCCTATTCCAGCAATAAGCGTAACGACCCGGTTGTCAATGACCCCAGCAGGTCTGATTATGACGGCGACTATCCCGATGTACTCGGAGCCAGTCGCACCATAGACCAGGACCCCAGTTGGAACGGCCAATGTAACCGCGTCCGCCTGGATTACCAGCAGCCTCTAAATATTGGTGATGTCTCGGCCCAGGCCTACTATGGCGAGGAATACAAAAATCGCGGCTACATAAAGAAAGGCGTCTGGACAGACTGGTACACACGCTGGTATCAGGGCGGGGCCAAGATTCAGGACACATTCAAACTGGCCGAGAACCATGTGACAACCATTGAATTGGACGGTCAGCAGGCCTCAGACGGTGGCGAGGACCGGGACGACAAGCATAAACGCTACCAGATCTACGGCTCCGGCCTGCAGCATGAATGGACCATTATCCCGCGCCTCAAGTTGACCCTGGGCTTACGCTACGAGCATGTCAATATCTGGGTCAGCAACAACTATATCACCACCGAAGGCCCCTGGATCGAACGCAACTGGGACGGCATTATTCCCAAAAGCTTTTTGACCTATGAAATGGACGATGTGGCTCCCTGGTTGCGTGATACGTCGTTGAGCCTGGGTGTAAGCCGTATCTGGCACGCGCCGGATGCTCACGGCATTTACAATCCCCAGGGCCGTCCCACCGGAGCCTATCTTGACCCGGAACATGGAGTGGGTATAGACGCCATTTTACAGCGCAGGCTGTTCAGCAGCGTTCAGATGAGGCTTAACTACTCCTACTACGTCATCAACGACTACATTGCCTACAACCGCTCCTATGCCAAATACACGCCCAGCAGATCCCACCAGGTGGCGCCCGGCATGGAATGCAAAGACTACATGATCAACCTGGACCAGATGATAACCCAAGGCGTCAATCTGGAGTTCAGCGGCAATATCACAGGCGATCTCTCCTTTTATCTGGGATACGCCTATCTCGACATGGAGAACCAGGGTGACGAGCTGGCCGGTATCGACACCGCCTCGGACAGGGCAAAATACCGGGTCAAGGCCGGGTTGCGTTATCTGCTCTTTGAAAACACCAGCCTGCTTTTGGACTACCAGTACCAGGATAAGCAGGTGAGTGAATACTCCGAGGAGATCGCCGAGGACGAATGGGTGGTAAGGCGGGTTGCCATAGACGCCCACAGCCTGGTGAATTTCGGTGTCCAACAAAGGTTGTTCGAGAAGTGGGGCGCTTTGCAAAACGGTTCGCTTAAGTTTTTTGTGAACAATCTTTTTGATGAAACCTATGAAGACGCCCGCGGCTACCCCTCCACAGATCGGACCTTCGGGGTGGCTCTTTCCTTTGCGATGTAAGGCGGCAAAATAAGCAAATTGAAAGGATAACAAAATGAAAAAACTAAAAATTCTGGTATTGGCCTTGCTGTGCCTGGTGTTGGGAGTGGCCCCCGTGGCCATGGCCCAGGCGCAAAAGGGGTCTTACCAGCTGGTGGGACTGGGCCCGGCAGGACTGGACCTGACAACCCCGCGCAGCCTCAAGGCCATTCAAGAAGCGGATATAGTTTTTACAAGCTCCAGAACCCGCAAAATGCTGGAGCCGAAAATCGACTTCAAAGGCAAGGAAGTCATTGAAGGTTTTGGACTGGTTTTCCCTTATTACGGTAAAAAATGCCCCGAGGGGTCAAAGGCCGTGAAAAAGCGCTGGGGTAAAACCTGCGATGAGTTTCATCAAAAACAGGCCGAGTTTGCCGCCAAGGTTCGTTCCGCCGTTAGCCAGGGCAAGAAAGTGGTCATGACCACCTCCGGTGATCCCACCATATACGGCCCCGGCATTTGGACCGTGCTTGAATTGAGCGATATCAACGCCAAGGTGGTGCCGGGCTTAAGCTCCTTTAACGCTGCCAATGCCGCCCAGAAATGCGGCCTGGGCGAGGTCGTTATCACAGCGCCTTTCATGAAAAAGGGAGGGAAAGACAGCCTCGAAGCCCTGGTTGATTACGATCGGGGCACCATGGCTATTTTCATGCCCCGAAAGATGGAAAAGCTGTGGAACCGCCTGGCCGGGATTTATCCCAAAGACATGCCTGTAAGCGTGGTGGCCAACGCTGGTTATCCGGATAAGCAGACCGTGGTGTTGGGCACCATCGGCAACATCAAGGAGAAGCTTAAAGGCAAGGATGTCCGGCACTCTTTGGTTTATGTGGGGCGGACCCTGGCCAGGGCTCAATACGCCTCACCCCAGCCCGAGAGCAAGGGCAAGTTCTATCTGGTGGGTATTGGCCCGGGAGATGCCGATTTGGCCACCCTGCGGGCGTTAAAGGTCATCAAAGAGGCGGATGTCATTTTTGCCCACAAGCGCATTCAAGAGCTTTTCAAAGAGGAGCTTAAAGGCAAAAAGGTGGTTTCAGGCTATCATAGGCTGTTCCCCTTTTACGGCCAGCCATGCCCGAAAAAAGTCAATAAAAAACCCCGCCGCGAGCGCATGACCTGCGAACAATACCACCAGAAACAGGCCGAATTGGGTGCCATGGTGCGCCTGGCAGTGGCCAAGGGCAAGAAAGTGGCCCTGCTTGACAGCGGCGACCCCATGGTTTACGGCCCTTGCAACTGGGTTCTGACCGAGTTCAGGGATATCCCCACCGAGGTGGTTCCGGGCATAAGCTGCTTTAACGCGGCCAACGCGGCCTTGGCCGCCGCCGTGACCGAAGGCAAAAAAACCCATTCAGTGATGCTGGCCTCGGGCTGGAGCGTCGAGAAAATGGCCCGCCATCAGGCCACCATGGTTTTGTTCACCATGCGCACCAATTTAAAGAAATTCACAGACGCCATACAGAAACACTATCCAGCCGACACCCCTGCCGCTTTGGTCTTTCATGCAGGCTATGCGGCAAAGGAAAGGGTTTTGCGCGGCACAGTCGCCGACATCCTGCAAAAGGCTGGGGATAAGCGGCTTCCGTTCCAGCACATGCTTTATGTGGGTGATGCCCTTACCAACAAACAACCCTATTGATTTAGATCGAGACCGGGCCCTCTTAATGAGGGCCCATTACCAACTTGACGACAGGAGTTCAAAGTGAAACTTAAAATTTGGTTGGCCGCCCTGGCCTTGGTATTGTGTGCTGTCCCCGCCCTGGCCCATAACCTGTGGTTGGTGCCTATGGATTATAACCCTGAAGTGGGCCAGGAACTTAAGGTGATGATCGGGTTCGGTCATTCCTACCCGGCCAGCAGAATCGATGAGCAGGTCAAAGAGGGCATGCTTCAGGAAGTAAGTGCGGTAGGTCCGGACGGCAAGGTCTTTCCGTTAGTTAAAAAAGACGAAGGTCTTTACACCCTGACCCCCAAAGCTCCCGGAGCCTATCTGGTCAGAACCTTGATGAAACCGGGTTTTTTCTGCCGAACCAAAAAAGGCTTTAAACGCGGCAATAAAAAACAGGTGCAGAACGTAACCTCATGCATGCATTTTCAAATGATCGCCAATGCCCCTATTTTGGTCGGCAGTGCGGCCAAAGCCCAAACCCCTCCGAAAGATCAGGAGTTGCAGCTTCTTCCCTTAGTCGACATCTCAGGTCTTAAGAGCGGAGACAGCCTGCCTGTGCAGGTGCTTTTTAAGGGAGCTCCCCTGGCGGGCGCCAAGTTGACAGCTACTTACGCCGGTTACCAGCCGCCCAAGGATCTTCCCAAAGCCAAGATAGATCCCAAGCTTTCGCCCAAGGAGAAGGCCCGCTTGAAAATGAAGCACAAAATGGCCTCCTCTTATCCGGTGCGGTTAAAGACCGATGCAAAGGGTAAGGCTGAGATCAAACTTTCAGCGCCTGGCTGGTGGCTGGTTATTTTGAATCATTCCACTCCGTATGAGGATCTGAAAGTCTGCGACACAAACTTATTCAAGACCACATACACCTTTGAAGTGCGCTAAAGAATTACTCTGGAAACGGTGAAACGCTATGTCTGAAGCGGGCAACGGCTTAAGTAAGGTGCTGCGTCCGGTGGACGCGATAATGATCGTGATCGGCAACGTGGTGGGGGTGGGTATCTTCACCACTACCGGATTCATAGCAGCGGAGATAGCCGATGCCTGGCTGATTCTCTCTGTCTGGCTCTTGGGAGGGGTGTTGACCCTTATGGGTTCGCTGACCTATGGCGAGCTTGGGGCCGCCTTTCCCAGAGCCGGTGGAGATTACGTATACCTGCGTGAGGCCTATGGCCCCTTGGCC
>NZ_AZAC01000019.1 GCF_000931935.2 Dethiosulfatarculus sandiegensis | reverse complement strand
GTAAGCTCCGCTCCAAGCGCCTTCTCAACCAGGGCCTTCTTCAGCTCTTGGAATATTCCGTTTTCTCCCAACAGGTCTTCGGGCTTCTCATAGCCCTTGAGCAACTCATCAAGCAACTCGTCCTTGGTAGCCATTGTGCGTACTCCTCCGATGAAGGGGTGATTATCTCACAATTGGCTCCATACACGAAATTCCTGACACTCCTGCCATGGGCTTAAAGCCTAACCCACATCAAGACTGTCACCAAAACTGCCATACCGACAAGCGTAGATCTAAAAAACATAAAAACGAGCCAGGCATCACGCTTGGCTCTTCATATTTTAAACGCCTTCGTTGTAGGTCGTCACCAGCCCCATAGCTCCGCGCCACCATCCCAAATTACAGCACTCACCGGGGCATGACCTTGCTGCCCTTGTCCCGCAGCGACAAGGTTTATCCTTGCTTCACGGGTGCCGGCAATATTCGCCCACCGTTCACCAGATATTCCCTACCGTTCGTCGAATACCAGTCCAACCGCTCCATATTGCGTGTTACGAATTTAACCAAATCCCCTCTTAACCTATCTCGTTGGAGGGCGGCAATCATCCAACGCCCCCGGAGGACGTCATGCCTCGCCCCATTTTATCTGTCGGATCGTTTCGGTTGGTTTTTTCCCTCCTGCTATGTCTGGCCTTGCTGACTATACCCATCCCCGGCCTGGCCGGGGTGGGAACCAACCCGACCTCGGGCAACCCCCTGGACTATAGCGGAACCGGAGACTGGTACGGCAGCGCCGATCCAGACCAACTGACCAATGAATCCGGGGCCACGGTCAACGGCGACATCTACGCCAACCATAACAGCGCCGGCGGCTCCAGCGGCGGCGGCAACACCATCTCCAACCAAGCCGGCGGCCAGGTGGATGAGAGCATCTACGGCAGCTACAACGAAGGGGTTGGCTCCAGCGGCGGCGGCAACAACATCTCCAACTCCGGCGCCGTGGTCGATAACATCTACGGCAGCCGCAACACCGGCGCGAACAGCAGCGGAAGCGGCAACACCATCACCAACAACTCCTACAATGTGGATGGAGTCATCTTCGGAAGCAGTAACGAGGGCGAGGGCAGCAGCGGCGGCGGCAACACCATCATCAACTCCGGCTCCGGCTATCCGTTAGGCATAATCGGCAGCTGCAACGAGGGCCTGGGCAGCAGCGGCGGCGGCAACACCATTACCAACATAGGCTCCGCCAGAGTGTGGGGCGTCATCATCGGCAGCGACAATTTCGACGAGGGCACCAGCGGCGGCTTCAACACCATAAACAATTCGGGATCCGCCGAAGACGCCATCACCGGCAGCAGCAACTGGGGCGACAACAGCAGCGGCGGCGGCAACATCATAAACAACTCGGGCGACGTGGCAGCCGGAATCTATGGCAGCGAAAATGCCGGCCTAAACGCCAGCGGCGGCGACAACACCATCACCAACTCCGGCACCGTGAGCGGAGACCTTTGCGGCAGCTTCAACCTTGCCAACAACAGCAGCGGCGGCGGCAACACCATAATCAACTCCGGCACGGTGGACGCAAACCTTGTCGGCAGCTTGAACTGGGGCTCGGGCGACAGCGGCGGCGGCAACAACACCATCACCAATTCCGGCACCGTGACCGGCAACCTCTACGGCAGCTGGAACTGGGGCGCGGGCAACAGCGGCGGCGGCAACAACATCAACAACTCGGGAACCGTGGAGGGCAATATCTATGGAACCTATTCTGCCCTGCCGGGCGCCGTCACCACCGACAACACCATAACCAACTCCGGCACCGTGGGGGGCAGCATCCTGGCCGGCGATGGCGACGACACGGTGATCATGGAGTCAGGCGCTGAAAACGTGACCGGCAGCATTGACGGCGGTGCGGGCACGGACAAGCTTGTCTATGGCGGCGGTACCTGGGCCCTTGGCAACGCCAAGCTGATCAACTTTGAGAGCTTTTCCATAGATGCCACCGCCAATCTGACCCTGGACGGCAATTGGGATCTTCCGGGCGACACCGCCCAAGTGAGCGGCGGCAGCCTGACCGTGAACGACGCCCTGAACGCGGGCGGCCTGAACATAAACAGCGGCACGGCGACCATCAATGGCGACGCAACGCTGAGCGGCGATGTGGCCAACGCCGGCACCTTGGACGTTTCCTCGGGCGGCGCCCTCAGCGCCGCCAACCTGGACAACAGCGGCACCGCCGCCATAAGCGGCAGGGCCAACATCAACGGCGGTGTGACCAATTCGGGCGGCCTGACCGTGGGCGAGGGTGGGGCCATCGTCGTGGACAGCCTGGACAACAGCGGCACCGCCGCCATAAGCGGCAGGGCCAACATCAACGGCGGTGTGAGCAATTCGGGCGGCCTGACCGTGGGCGAGGGTGGGACCCTCGTCGTGGACAGCCTGGAAAACAGCGGCACCGCCTACGTTAGCGGCACGGCCAACATCAGCGGGACCGCCACCAACTCGGGCACTCTGGGCGTGGGCGGCACCATGACCACGGGCAGCCTGGCCAACATCCGCAGGACAAGCATAACCGGGGCGCTCAATGCCGGCAGGCTGGACAACAGCGGCACCGCCTACGTTAGCGGCACGGCGACCATCAATGGCGACGCAACGCTGAGCGGCGATGTGGCCAATGCCGGCACCTTGGACGTTTCCTCGGGCGGCGCCCTCAGCGCCGCCAACCTGAACAACAGCGGCAGGGCCGACATCAACGGCAGGGCCAACATCAACGGCGGTGTGACCAATTCGGGCGGCCTGACCGTGGGCGAGGGTGGGACCCTCGTCGTGGACAGCCTGGACAACAGCGGCACCGCCTACGTTAGCGGCACGGCCAACATCAACGGGACCACCACCAACTCTGGCACCCTGGGCGTGGGCGGCACCATGACCACGGGCAGCCTGGCCAACATCGGCAGGACAAGCATAACCGGGGCGCTCAATGCCGGCAGGCTGGACAACAGCGGCACCGCCTACGTTAGCGGCACGGCCAACATCAGCGGGACCACCACCAACTCTGGCACCCTGAGCGTGGGCGGCACCATGACCACGGGCAGCCTGAGCAATACGGGCTACGCCGCCATTTCCGGCATTGCGGAAATCAGCGGAGATACCGGCAACTCCGGCAGGATGACCGTAAACGGCACACTCACCACCGCCAGACTGACCAACTCTGGCACCCTGGGCGGCAGCGGCACCATCAACGGCGTCATCGTGAACCAAGGCCTCATCAGCCCGGGCAACTCCATCGGCACCCTGCACGTGGGCGGTGCGGCGACCTTCGAGCCCGGATCCACCCTGGTTGCAGAATTGGACAGCACCGGCCTCTGTGATCAGCTGGACGCCTCCGGGCCGGTGACCATCAACGGCGGTACGATTTCCACTGCCGTTTCCAAGGCGCTGTACGCCGACGGCCATGCCTGGACCATCATCAGCGCGGACCAGGGCGTGACAGGACAGTTCGAGGCCGTTGACCACCAGCTGAAATCCGAGGTGCTGAGCTTTGGGCAGAAAAATACCGGCAACGCCCTGAGCCTGGTGATCAGCCGGAAATCTTACGGCGCATTCGCATCCGGCGGAGCCGCCGACGCGGGCCGGGGACTGGACAAAATTGTACCCCTGGCTTCGGGCGACATGGAAAGCCTTCTCACGTCCATGGACTATGACATGACGGCCGACCAGATCAGCCAGATCGTCAACGCGCTGAACCCGGAGATGTACACCGCCTTCTGCGCGGCCTCGCTCAAGGCGGCCAGGCTGTTCGACAGGGCCATGGTCCAAAGGCTGACGGAACTGGGGCAACGGCGGGCTTATTCTTTGGCCGGCGGGCGGGACGGAAGCGGCCTGGTGCAGCTGGCCGCGGCAGAGGCGGCCCCCATGACCGAGGTTTATCAACAGGCGCCACGGGGGTGGGGGATGTGGGGCCGGGCCATGGGCATGTGGGCCGACCAGAAAGAAAAGGACGACTATTTGGGCCGGGGGCAGACCACCGGCGGCGCGTTCATCGGCGCGGATTACATGGTAAGCGATAAGCTCGTGCTCGGCCTCGCCGTAGGCGCCACCCGGACGGACCTGTCCTGGAGCGGCGGAAACTACAGCGGCGACATTGACGCCATGCACACCGGCCTCTATGCGCGGGCCGGGTTCGGCGGCTTCTACACCAGGGCCACGGCCTCCTATGCCAGGCTTACCAACAGCGCCACTAGGCCGGTGAGCTTCGAGGGCTTTGACGCTAAAGCAAAGGCAGATTTCGACGCGAACCTCTACGCGGCGGGCCTGGCCCTGGGCTATCAGGTCCAATTGGGCGATTGGCTGTTTGAGCCTATGGCCGGGCTGGATTACCAGCACTTGCGCGAAGACGGCTTTAGCGAAAACGGGGCAGGCCTTTTCAGTTATGACATAGCAAGCCGTGACACCGATTCGGCTCTGTTCAGCCTTGGCCTCTGCGCCACAAGGCACATCCAGGCAGATGGTTGGGATCTTCTGCCCAGGCTGGGCCTCTCCTGGCAGCACCAGTTCGGCGACGACCGTCCCTCCCTGGACGCGTCGTTTATCGGTTACGGGTCTGCGCCTTTTAGCGTGTCCGGCGCTGAGTTTCCGTCCGACTTGGCGCTGATCGAGGCAGGCCTGTCGCTTTCCACGCGCCCGGGCCTGGATTTCTTTGCCGACTACAGCCTGGCCGTAGCCGACGGCTACCATGCCCAGACTCTGACTGTGGGGTTGAAATATAGTTTTTAGCCCAGGCGATGCCTCCTCAGATTCGGTAACTAGCTCACATCCCGGATCAGTTTATGGAGGAGGCCTCAGAAAGCCGGATTTCTCTATAATTACCCGGTGCCGCTAAGGGGTGAGGCTCACAAGGACCGATTGGAAAACCTGCTCAATTCAGTCAATTAATTCAAGGTTAAGGCGGTCTGATTATGAGTAGTTTGATATCTGTCAGCATGCCATACGGCGAGGTTCGGTCTATTATTTCGCATAACAGCTTGCATCCGTAGGCGGCTGACTGGACGAGCACACCTTACAGTCACTCCGGAATTACTTTGGGAGTTCTCACTTTGCGTGGCAGAAATTCTCATTTCGTCTGACAGCTTACAGCCGATCAAAAAAATATAGCAAAATCAGTGAAAATAGAAAAAGTAAAAAACAGTTCAAATTTTGAAGCGAAATTACAGGTTTATTTAGCTTGATATATGGCATAATTAAACGCTATTTTTATCTTGTAAAGCACAAATAGTGAAGCTTGATCCTTGAAGTTTTAATTTCTATTTTAAATTAATAATATGCGTTTTAATCGATTATTTGGGTGGGTATTAATTTAAAAAAATTGCCCTATTAAACTCGATAATTTACGATTTTGGTAGAAGTTTCTATTCATATATAATTTTATGTTTCATTTTTTATATTGGCCAGATTTATGTCATTTTGACACTATGTATATATTTATTCTAAAAAAATCCAACTTAAACTTGCAGTATTTTAAAAACGTGGAACCTTTACGTAGATAAAAATTAAGAGAAATAGTAATTTGTAGCGGAAAAGAGTGTCGGTAAATATGTTGTTTGTCACTCGAAGCATTTTATTCTTTTTCCAAACTTTTTTTAAGAGAATTCTCTCCTACTATAACAATACCTAAATATCCGTCAACACAGACCGATTCGCCTGTTTTGATCAGGCTCGCCGCTTCCGGCACACCGGTTACGCAAGGTATGTTTTGTTCTCTTGCGATTATGGCTCCATGGATTAACATGCCACCTCTTCGTTCCACAATGCCCGCAGCCAAAGGAACAACCAAAGTCATGTTGGGATCTATGGCGTCACAGATAAGTATTTCGTTTTTTTTGAAATCATAAAGATCTTGGGGAGTGGATACTATTCTGGCTCTGCCTACGGCAATGCCCGGGCTTGCGGGCTGACCTACAAGCTGGCGGGGTTTTTCTTTTAATGAGGTTGTGGGCTTTGTTTTTTGATCTTTTATTGAGCTGATTTGGGGTTTGATTTGATTGGTAAGCGCTTTACAAATTTCTTCTGGTCCAGGCCTATGGTCCAATTTGCCCCACTTCTCTTCCAGACGAATGAATCCCTCATCCAATGCTCTTGTGAGTTCACCTTCAACTTTACCCAAAAAAATGTTGTCATCGTCTCTTAAACGATAACTTGCTATACCTATTTCCAATATATCTTGAGCTTCTTCTCTTTGTTCAGGCTCAAAGCTTTCTAAAAAAACTTTCCGCATTCGGCCTTGATTCGGTTTACTTTTCGTGTCTTTTGGCGTCTCAAATTTAGCGGCCAATCGGGCCAGTTTTTGTCGGGTCATGCCCATGTTAAGGCCGCCCCAGCTCGTCTTGCCGTAGGACTCTATGAACTCATCTAAAAGATCTGTAAATTCAGGCCATTGATCAAAATCCTCATTTCGCTCCAACGCCAAAGCTATTTCTTTTTTTTGTCGGATGCTTTTTCCAATTTGGGAAAGCCGTTGATTTCTTTTTACGCTCACCAAGCCCGAGTTTTCTAACAGCTTCATAAACTCATAAGGATCATTGGGGTTCATACGGTCATTGTAGACTTGACCAAATAAACGCATGCCATGGGCAAAGGGAATGCAGTATTCCCAATAGTCGCCTACTCTTTGCCGTACGATTTCTTGCCGTTTTTTAATTTCTCGGACCAGGTCCTGGTCGGTAAGTTGAGTAAGATAAAATTTGTTTAGCTTTTTAGCCTGGGCTTCCATGTCCGGGATGAGTTGTTTTTCAATTACCAGTTTAAGGGATTTTAGATTATCCAGGCTTCTTTTAAGGCTCAAATATCTTTTGCGTTCGTCATGCTCGTCTGTGATTGTGGTTATGCTTCTGGATTGCAGAATATAAATTTGCTTAAGTCTGATGGTCCATTCCATATCCTGGGGCGATTGGAAGATCTTTTCCATTTGCCTTGAAAAATCGTAGACTTCTTGCACCTCCTGATCATTCAAAGGTGGTATTTTTTGCTGAATTTTGTTTAAGGCTTGGGCTGCCACGCCTTGTTTTTGGGCTTTTAAGGCCTTTGTCCTTTTGGCTGGTCTATGCTCTACGATTTGGCTGTTTGCCCGGTCAAGTTCCCAGTGATCCGGCTCAATGGTGCCGTCAACCAGACCCTGATTGAGGCCATAAACAGCCTCCACCGATCCTTGTTTTGGATTCACCGGATTCATGCTAAAAGAAACGCCCGAACTGTCTCCGAATACCATTTCCTGAACCACAACCCCCATGGCGCTTTCAAATGGGTCCAAGCCTAGTTCTCTTCGGTAAAGCAAGGCTCTGTCAGACCAGAGCGAAGCCCATACTAGCTTGATATGTTGGATTATTTCTTTTTTGCCCACAAGGTTAATATAGGATTCGTGAAGTCCTGCGAAGGAGGTTTGGCTTGAATCTTCGGCAAGGCTGGAAGAGCGTACGCCAACAGGCGTTTGGGGAAACATATCCTCTATGGTTTGGGATATTTCAAATAAAAGATCTTCAGGAATATCCCCTTTACTGAACCTGTTTCTTAAGCGCAAGGCAATATCCCAAAGTTCTTCCCAGCGCATATTGGAAAAATCTTTTTTCCCCAACTCCAGGTTGATTTGCTGGTCCAAAGAGTTTTGTTCAACAAAATATCTGTAAGCGTCTGCAGTGATAAAAAAGGCGTTTGGAACATTTAAATCTTTTTGCCTTAAGGCGGCAAGGGCGAAGGCTTTCCCGCCGATTTTTTCCTTGGGCGGATTTTCCCGGAACGTGAATATCCATTTCATGGCTTCACCTTAAATTCAAAGACATTCTGAAACCTACTCACCACATAGTAGCGATCAACCAAAAGACAGATTTTCGCTGTGTTGGGAGAAGATATAAAGTCAGCAAAATGAGAGTGCTTTTTTAGAAAGATATTTTGGAAATCTTCTTCCTGATCAAGGGAGAGCTCTTTTACTTTTCCGAGCGCTGTTGCCGCGGCCGCTTTTCTTAAGTCACCGATTTGGTTACTTCTGTTGTCTATAAGCATGGAACTTTTGGGATTGCCTTCAAGGTTGCTGAATTTTCTGGTCATGCGGCTTGTGGTGAAATATATGCGCGAAAGATCGTTGCTTGTCGCAAAAGCTACCAGGCTGGCGTAGGGTTGATCTCCTCCCACTGTGGAGAGCACAGCGAATAATTGTGTTTTAAGCATGTTTCTTAAGTATTGTTCCAGTTCTTCTGCTTGCTGCCCTTTGGGATTCGCATTCAAACGCACCTGATCCTCCATATGACCGGTTTGAAACCTTATGAAATAAGTAGTGCATATTTAAGGGTTGGGATCAATGGGTAATTTAAAAGAAACAGTAAAAGAAAAGAGGGACGATAAAAATCGCCCCTCTTGATTGGGATATTGAGGTGCTTTTTTAGGTTTGCTTATCCACCAACACCTGATCGCTAATTAGTTCATCAATCGCTTTTGCGGAAAAACCGGAATTTAAAAGCCATTCTTTTCCACCTTGTCCCAGTTTGGGCGGATTTTTATAAAGGCCCAAATCATGCTCGCCAATCTTTAAGGGAAGCTTGGGAAATTTGGCTTGTTGGCCATTGGGCAGCTCGGTTTTCATGAGCCAGCCGGAGTCATTTAAATGCGGATCATCAAAAAGGTCTCCCGGTTTGGATACTTGAGCAAAGGGAATAACCGCTTTCTGGGCAAAAGTCATTATCTGGCTTTTGGTAAGGCTGCCAAGCCTGTTTTTCAGCTCGGGCAAGAATTTATCCCGGTTTTCAACTCTCAGTTGGTTGCTGCCAAGTGAAGGGTCGTTTAAAAAATCGTCAAAACCAAAAGTTTCGCAAAACCGCTTCCAATGGCGATCACTTGTAATACCGATAAAAACCTGTTCATTGTCTGAGGTGCTAAAAAGATCATAAACAGACCAGGTTCTTCCTCTTTCCGGCATGGGCGGAGGATCTTGACCGGTCAAGGCTGTGACCCCCATATGCTGAGCCATTAACAAGGCAATGGATTCAAACAAAGTTGCTTTCACCAATTGACCAAACCCTGTTTTTTCCCTTTCCCTTAAAGCCGCCAATATGCCCACTGCGCCGAAAGTGCCTCCTAAAATGTCGGTTACCGATGCTCCGGCTCTTAAGGGCCGACCCTTGGGGCCTGTCATATAGGCAAGGCCGCCCATCATTTGAACCACTTCATCCAAAGCCAGGCGTTTTTCATATGGGCCGGGCATAAAGCCTTTTAGGGAACAGAAAATAAGCTTGGGATTGATTTTTTTGACTTTATCATAGCCAAACCCAAGCCTTTCTATGGTGCCGGGGCCAAAGTTTTCAATCAAAACATCGGCTTGTTTTACAAGCTGATTCAGTACGTCAGCGCCTTTTTCGGACTTAAGATCCAAACAGAGGCTTGCTTTGTTGCGGTTAAAATAAGGGAAAAACCCCGCGCCAAAGCCTTTTAAATGGCGAGTGTCGTCTCCTTTGGGAGTTTTTTCGATTTTTAAAACGCTTGCCCCTAAATCAGCTAAGATCAAACCCGCCGTAGGCCCCATGACCGTGTGGGTCATTTCCAAAACTTTGATGCCCGCCAAGGGTAATTCCTGGTCGCTCATGGTTCTCTCCCGGCTATTTCCCAAATTTCGATCCGCCCACCATAATAAGAGGAAGTTTGCGCGAGGCTCTTAACACATCCGCCATGCCGTAATCCAGGTAATGCAAAAGTACGGCTTCCGGTGAGTCGGGCGTTGCTCCGGTCAGCTTGGTGTGGGCCAGGATGATATTCGCGATTTTGGGGCTTAGCCCCTGGGCCATGGCCACCATGGCTCCATAGGTGGCGTGAGGCATTTGACGGTTTAAGGCGCTGAATATCGGTCCCTCATCCGAGGGCTCGATCTCCACAAGTTTGCTCACATCATGCAAAAGCACACCTGTGATCAAATATTGGCGATCAAGCTTTAGTTCGGGATTGTGTTTTTCAAGAGAATCCGCCGCGCCTAAAACCAAGTCGGTTAAGCAGTTTACATGCTCTACCAATGAGACATCGGAAAGATGCGGGTTAAAAGGGCAATCTTTTAGGTTTTCCCAGGCCGATTCATTCCAGCATCTTTGCCAGCAGGCGATGATATCGTTTTTCAGTTCCTGATCCTTTATCCTGGTAAGACCGATCAATCCCTGTTCTATTTGTTCTGTTGGTTTATTCTGCTTCATCTCAAGGCTCCTTGATCACTTGTAGTCATGGGATTTGTTTTTGGGGAAGGGGAGAAAATAAAAAGGTAAAACACCAACCCCAAAACAAGGGCCGCGATTCTTACCCAAATAAGGGGAAAGGCCAGACCAAAGGCCACCAGCAATATGGCCAATCTTTCCCAGGCAAGCATTTTGCGTCTTAAATAGCCGGTGTTTGCCGAGGCCAAGGCCACCACAGCCAGGCCGCAACAAAGAATCACCCAGATATTTGCGACTACATGGTCTCCCATGAGCATCAGCTCAGGGTTATAGATCCATAAAAACGGCAGCAAAAATCCGATCGCTCCCAAACGCACAGCCATGACGCCGGTTTTCAGGGGATCGCTTCCCGCTATGCCCGCACCCGCGTAGGCGCACAAGGCCACAGGCGGGGTGATGGCGGACATTACGGCGTAATAAAAAATGAATAAATGAGCTGTTATAAGGGGTAAGCCCAACTTGGTTATGGCTGGAGCCGCGATAAAAACCACCATAAGATAGCTTGCCGCTGTGGGAAGCCCCATTCCGATCATAAGGCAGCAGGCGGCAGCCATGATAAGAGCCAGGACAAGATTGGCTTCTCCAACTCCGATAATGGCCTGACTGAATTTTATGCCCAGCCCTGTGGCTGATATGCCGCCTATGATAATGCCGATTCCGGCGCAGCTTATGGTCAGGCTTAAACCGTCTTTTCCGCCTTCAACCAGCATTTTGATAAGCGTCTTAAAATTGGGGCGCATTTCTTTTACGAAAAATGAGGCCCCCAAAAGAACAATAGCTCCGGTAAGACCCGCTGTGGCGGGAGTTTGCCCGCTTAATATGCGCCAAAGGATAGCGGCAATAGATAAAACCAGGACAATTATTCTGGGGATCAGGCTTTTTTTGAATTGAGGTATCTGGTCTTCGGGTACGCGTTCAATGCCTCTCAGCCCGGCTTGAAGACGCACATTTGCCATAAGCGAGATGCTGTATAAGATCGCGGGGACTAAAGCCGCAAGCATAATGGCTCCATAGCCTATGCCCGTAATTTCGCTCATGATAAAAGCGCCCACGCCCATAATGGGCGGCATGATCTGGCCAACGCAGCTTGCCGTTGCCTCGACCGCGCCCGCGTATTCGGGCTTGAAGCCGGTGCGTTTCATGAGGGGAATAGTAAATGAGCCGGTGCTTACCACATTTGCAGGGCCGGAACCGTTTATGGAACCGAAAAACGCGCTTGCCACAACAGCGCATTGGGCAGGGCCTCCGGCAAAGCGGCCTGTCAACATATAGGCCAGGTCAATAAAAAGCTCGCCCGCGCCTGTTACCCTTAAAATCGCGCCAAATATGATGAAGATGTAAACCACATTGACCACAACGTTTAAGGCAATGCCGAAAACACCGTTCATGCCAAAGGACATCTCTAAAATTTCCTGATAAGTGATTTTGTGGTGTCCTAAAAAGCCGGGTATCAGATGCCCCAAAAATAAATAGGCCAAAACCAGCAACACCACAGTCAGCAAAGCCCAGCCGTCTGTTCTTCTGACAGCGTCAAGGCAGGCTATGGTGCCTGCGGCATAACAGATAAGATCCCAGTTATTGGGTAAACCTTCCCGGTATTCGGAGATTTCGAAGTAATTCAAAAAAAGATAAACCACCGCAAAGGTCAAAAGAGAGATCAAGCTCAGATCAACAACCCGGTTGGCCCATCTTAAGGTGGGTTTTTCGGATTCCAGCCATTTTTTGTTAAAAGGTTTGAGACAAAATACAGCGCAACCGCAAGCCAACAAAAAGATGCCCCGCTGCACCTGGGCTGTGAATTGACCCATTAAAATGGTGTAAAAGGTAAAGGCAGCCACGATGGCGCATAGGGTCAAACCAAATATTTTTAGACACTTATCCAGCGTGCTTTCAATTGTAAGAGACTGTGTCATGGGTGCTCCAATAAGACTTTGAGGAGCTTTTAAGCTCCTCAAAGCCCAAGTCGGTTACTTAAGCCAGCCTTTTTCTTTGTAATATTTGATCGCGCCGGGATGTAGTTCGGCTGAAAGGGCTTCAAGGCCTTCAACATGGTTGAGTTTGGATAAAGCGGCTCCTGTGCTTTTTATGTCACTTAAGTTTTCCCAGAAAGCTTTTACAAGTTCGTAAACCATGTCTTCGGGCATATCGGCTCTGGTTACGACCTGCATCTGAAAGGTCCAGAAGTTTGCAGGCGTGGTTTGTTCGACACCTTTGCCATAGAATTTTTTCAAGTCGGCGGGGGTGAATTCACGCAGTACATACCATTTGCCTTGGGGCATGTTTTTCTTGAAATCCTCGAAAGCCTTTTGGTCAATGGGAAGAAAGGTTAGGGGAATCTGGCGGGAGAAGTTGTAAGCAGCCGCCTGGGGAACTCCGCCCCAAAGAAAAGAAGCGTCCAGGCGGTTGTTGCGCATTTCATCCAAGGCAGGCCCGTATTTGAGATATTGCGGGCTGAAATCTTTGTCCGCTTCCATGCCATAGGATTTGAAAAGCAGCTTGGTCACTGTGCCTGCCATGCCGCCGGGTCTGCCTATGGCTATTTTTTTACCTTTGAGATCGTTGATGTTTTTGATTGAACTGTCAGCCCTGGCCACATACTGGCCCATGCCTGAGGTAACGCCGAAAAGGGCTTTGATGTTTTTGTATTTTTCCCTTAGCTGAGCAGGGTCTTTTTTAAATTTAAGAGTGCCTTCCAAGGCGTTTATGTAATGAGGAGATCCAATAAAGCCGATGTCGAATTTGTTCATGGCAACCCCCCTTAAAAGCTTGACCGTGCCTCCTCCTTCCAAGGGAGTCAGATTGAGGCCGGTTTTGGCCTTTTTAAGGGCAGTGGACCAGGCGACCGCCATCATGTAGGTGTCAGAAGTTTTCCCAATAGCTCCCAAGGTGAGTGTTTTATCAGCCAAGGCATTCATGGGTAAAATAAAGCCCAAAGCCAGAAATGTGATTATTACAACGGCTTTTTTGAACATCACTACTCCTCCTAGGTTTTTTTTGAGTGCCCTAATTGGGCGGAAAGTTTCTGCGCGGCTTTAGTGATTATTTGTTTTCCATTTGTTTCGATGAGATTTGCTATGCGCGCGGCAGGGCCCGCCAAGGCCAAGGCCCCCACCAGACGATGGTTTTGATCAAAAACCGGGCCGGCTATGGCTCCTGCCTCATTGGAACGCTCGGCAAGGCTCACTGCGATTTTGGCTTCTCTTATTTGTTCAAGCTCCTTTTTGAGTTTTTGGGGATCACTGATAGTGCTTTTTGTGAGTTTTTTAAGTTCGGTTTGCTTAAATAAACGCTCTTGAACGTTTTTGGGGGCAAAGGCCAAAAGCACCTTACCGCCCGCTCCGGCGTGTATTTCCATGCGCTGACCCTCAGTCACCGAAAATCGCAGCAAGCGGGTGCCTTCTTCTCTGGCCATGACTACTCTTTCCAAGCCCTCACGCACATATAAAGAAGCGCATTCACCTGTTTGGGCCACAAGCTCCTTTAGGATCGGTCTTGCCAAAGTCAATAGTGATTGGCTTCTTTCATAGACCTTGCCTAAGATCATGACCCTGGGGCCTAAGCTGTAGCTGCCGTTTGACGGGTCTGAGATCAGGTAGTTTTTATGCTCCAAGGTTCCGGCCAAGCGGGTTACGCGGTTGCGGGTGAACCCGGTCAGGTCCATTAGCTCCTTGGTGGTCAGGTGGGGTTGATTTTGAAAGCAATCCAACATTTCAATGGCGGCCAAGACCGCTTCCACATGTCTTTCGGCTTGTTTGGTGTTGGGGGTCATTTTCGACATCCATTTAGGGTTTTGAGCACATGGCACATGCGGCCGGGTAAGTCGCGGCCCAAAAGGCTTTTTAGTCTTTGCACCATGTTGCAGAGGATGTCGAGATTAATCCCGGTATTTATTCCCATTTGCTCAAAAAGATTAACCGCGTCTTCTGTGGGTATGTTGCCTGCCGCGCCTTTTACAAAGGGGCAGCCGCCTAAGCCACCCAAGGCCACGTCAAAGATGCGTACGCCTGCCATGTAGCCCTCGTACATATTGGCCAGGCCCAAACCTCTGGTGTCGTGGAGATGAAGCGAAATCCGATGATCCGGCAATTCTTGCCTTACTTTGGTCACAAGCTCGAAAACAGCCTTGGGATTCGCCATGCCGGTGGTGTCGGCAAGATTAAGCTCAGTCGCACCTGCCTTTGCCAACCCCAAAAGGCTTGTCAGGATGGTTTTCTCCTCAATCTTGCCCTGATAAACACAGCCAAAAGCGCATTGTAAGCCGGCTCTGACTGTGATTTGGGCTACATGGGCTTCTTTTATGAGGGTTGTCATTTCATTAAGAGCGTCTGAAGCCGTTTTTTTTACGTTTCTCAAAGAATGCTCGTTAGAAGCCGAAACAGACATGCTTAAGTGCTTTAAACCACATGCTTGGGCTCTTTCCAAACCTCTACGGTTCAATATGAGGCCGGTTAACAAAACTGCGTTCTGTTCGGAGCTCAACATTTTTACAAGTTGGTCGGCATCTGCCATTTGGGGCACATATTTGGGATGAACAAAACTGCCCAACTGGACGCGTTTTAACCCTGCTTCCAGTAAACCGTAGAAAAGTTCAGCCTTTTCCGTGGTGGAAATTATGGTGGGCTCAGGCTGCAGACCGTCTCTTAAGGTTTCGTCTTCAAGAATTACATGGGGCATTTAATTTCTCGCGATGTGGCTACTAGATAGCCGTTACGTTTATACTGTAGCCATTCAAACAAATTATGAAACTCTGTGTCAAGCCCATTTCAGGAGAAAATGGAGGCAGGATTTACTTTTTAGTTTTTTTTGGGTTTTGTCTTGGAGGTGAACTGAGGCCGTAACCATATAATTTTTTTAGTTTTTATGGTTGTTAATTTCTAAAGGATTTTGTTTTTATAATTTTATAAATATTAGAGCTTTTTTGCGGAGTATTTTTGTGCCTTACCATTTTACGCACAAAATTCATGGTCTCTTCAGGCGGAAATAAGAGGGTTTTTTATCCTCTTGCAATCCGTATACAACAAACCCGAGGCCGGTCCAATGACCAATGCCTCATTTTCCAAGCGAGGATAATTTTGCGGGGAATAAGCTTAATTTTTCAGGATCAGCCGGTTATGGGCAATCTGTTCTGCCGCCGATTTCCGCTCGGCTTTTTGATTGTAAAGGGCTTTGAAAAAATATAGGAAAGGCAGAATATCTCTCGGAAGCAATTACGGACCAGGACATCTAACTATTTTAAGTTATATGTATAAGCGTTGGCATGGGGAGCCTAAGGCTGTGAGCTCGAATCCCGCATCGCCCCCAAAATAGAGCCGGCTAAAAACAGGTAAAGGCCCTGCCGCTTAAAACCGGCAGGGCCTTTGTTATTTCGATTTTCGGGCAAACTTGACAACTTGTGCCGTCAATCTACCAATCTGTCCCGCCTTTATCCCGTTTCTTGACGTCCTGAAACAGCTGGTGCGGCCTTCCGCCGGAATAAAGCGGGAATCAGAAGCTGATCATAAGCCCCGCAGTTAGGGACTGAGCCTGATAGTCGTCGGCCCAAGCCAGGCTGTAGTCGGCAAAGAAATCAAGCCCAGGTTTTATGGTCAGGCTCACTCCAGCCTCTGCGAGCAGCAGGTCTTCGGGAAAATTCGCGCCGTAGACCGTGAAGGGGGTTGTTTGGTAGCCGGTGAAGGCCGCGTCCAAAGAGGGTTGATCGTCGCGGAGCTGATGCCGCCAGGAAATCCCCAGCCGGGGCAGGATCTCATAGCCTTGCATGCAAAACATCCGTGAGGCGCTGAGGCCAAGGCTGGTCATAAGCGAGTCTGTGTTGCGCTCCGCCACGTCAGTATTAAGATAACCAGCCCCGGATTCCGAGAAGCCTTCCTCCTTTAAGGCCTGGTAGTCAAGGCCCGCCAGCGGTTCCAGCAGCCATTCACCCAGGCGAACCTGATAGCCCAGGGCCAGGCCGGAGGCGAAAAGATCTCCGTCAAATTCAGATGTCGCCTTGGTGTTGCCGCCTGCAAGATTGATCTGCCGGGAGGCGCTGTTTTTCAGACGGGTATAGGAGGCGGTTAACCGGGCGTAGCCCGCGCCAAAGCCGGTCTGGGCGTAGAACCCGGTGTGCGCGGCTTCAATGTCGCCTGCGTAATTGCCCCGGGTCCAGGATAGGCGGCTTTGGGTGACGCCGCCTGCCAAGCCCAGCAAAAGCCATTGATTAAAGGCGTAATCCGCACCCATCACCCCGCCGCCGGTGGATTGGCCAAAGCCCAGGTGATAGTCCACCTGTTCCTGGTCCGCCCACAGGCCCAGGGCCCGGCCCCAAACGTTCCAGGCTTGCTTTGGCTGGTCATCTGCGGTAAAGGCCCGCTCCCGGCTAAGCTCCCGCATACGCAGGCCCAGGGAGCTGTCGAAAAGGCCGCCCGCCTTGAGCGAGGCCGCGCTGAAGGCCAGGTACATCTCGGGATTCAGGCTGTTCAGCACCTGCTCTATCTGGGCCGCGTCCATATCAAAGTCCATGGCCAGAAGCAGGTTTTCCATATTGCCCGAGGCCAGGGAGACCAGGGAGTCCATTCCACGGCCGGTGTCGGCCGCACCGCCCTTGGCGAAATCGGCGTAGGATTTGCGGTTGAGCACCAGGCTCAGGGTGTCGCCGTTATTTTGCTGGCCAAGGCTCAGCACCGCTGACTCCAGCCTGTCGTCAATTGTGTCAAAGACTCCGTTCACCCCGTCTGTGGCTGTGATGAGTTTCCAGGAAAAATTGTTTTTGTAAAGAGCGCGGGAAATGTTGGTTACGATGGTTCCGCCGTCTATTGTCACCGCGCCGGTAACGGCTATCTGGTCACTCCGGCCTTGGCTGTCAAGCTCGGCGATTAATCTTGAACCCTCTGTAAATTTCAATGAACCGATTATATTGAGGGTGCCGATGGAGTTGCCCGGGCTGATGACGCCCGTGTTGTAAACCTCCGCGCGGATCAGGCCCGAGCCGCTTAGCAGGCCCGAGTTGTTAAGCCCGGCGCTTTTGAGCAGACCGTTGACATTCAGGCTGCCTGTGTTGCTTGCGTTTCCTGAGATGGAGGTAGTGCCGCCTATGACCGCCGTGCCCGAGTTGCCCATGCTTCCGGCGCTTAACCTGCCGCCAACATTCAGATAGCCGCTGTTTGCGACCCGGCCGCCTATGGCTGCCGAGCCTTTGATAACAGCCGTCCCTCTGCTGGTGAAGCTTTTCGCACTTAATGTTCCGCCCGAGCTGACGGTCAGGTTGCCTGTGTTATTGGCATCCCCTGAGATGGAAGCCGTGCCGCCAATAGTTGCTGTGCCTGAGTTGATGAGGGTTTCGGCGCTTAATGTTCCGCCCGAGTTAACGGTCAGGTTGCGTGTGTTATTGGCATCCCCTGAGATGGAAGCCGTGCCGCCAATAGTTGCCGCGCCTGAGTTGATGAGGGTTTCGGCGCTTAATGTTCCGCCCGAGTTTACGCTGAAGTTACCCGTATTGTTGGCATCTCCTGCGATGGAAGCCGTGCCGCCAATAGTTGCCGTGCCTGAATTGGTCAGGGTTTCGGCGCTTAATGTTCCGCCCGAGTTTACGCTGAAGTTACCCGTATTATTGACATCTCCTGCGATGGAAGCAGTGCCGCCTATGGTTGTCGTGCCTGAGTTGGTGAGGGTTTCTGCGTTTAATGTTCCGCCTGAGCTAACGGTAAGGCTCCCCATGTTGCCCACGCCGCCGCTGATGGTTGTCTGGCCGTTGATAACCGCCGATCCGCTGTTGATGGTCAGTCCACCCGCGTTAAGGGAGTCGCTCACGGTCAGTTTGCCGCCACTCACCCTGACGGTGGCGCTGCCCGCGTCCCAGGATTGGAGCAGGGTGAGGTTTCCGGTGGCGTTGATGTCCAGCTTTTCAAAGTTGTCTACCCTGGTGCTGAGCCAGGTTCCGCTTCGCACTCCAAAGGTGTCGATTCCGGACCCGCCGTCGATAACACCTCCCACGGTTTCCGGGCCGGATTCCATGATCACGGTGTCGTCGCCGTCTTCGGCGTAGATTGAGCCGCCCACTGTTCCGCTGTTGGTGATGTGGTCGTCCCCGCCCCTGGCGCCATAGTTACTGTTGCAAGAACCCCAGATGTCGCCGTTTACGGTTCCCGAGTTTGTAATGGTGTTTCCGGCGGAGGTGCTGTAGACGCCAATGTTGTAACCGCCGTAGATTGAGCCGCTCACAGTACCCGAGTTCGTAATAGTGTTGGCGGTGGAAGTGGAGTTGTCGCCGATATTTTGACTGCCGTAGATTGAGCCGCCCACGGTTCCCGAGTTTGTAATGGTGTTTCCGCCGCCGTCCGCTCCTTCACCCTCGTTCAGACTGCCGTAGATCGAGCCGCCCACGGTCCCTGAGCTGGTTATGTTGTTTTCACCGCCTTTGGTGTTTTTGGCTTCGTTTTTGGAGCCGTAAATATCATCAAGCACACTGCCTGAGTTCAAGATGGTGTTTCCTCCGCCGCCGCTGTTTTCGCTCATGTTGCGGGAGCCGTAGATATTGCTGTCTGTTGTGCTGCCGTCGCCCACGGTCCGGTAGTTTACGATGGTGTTTGAGCCCCCCTGGACTCCTGCTGATCTGTTATTGCTGCCATAGATGTCATCGGCCACAATTCCGTGGTTATATATGAAGTTGTTGCCGCCGCCGGTGGTGAATGCCATGCTGTAATCGCCGTATATGTCGTTTCCCACTGTGCCGTAGTTGTAGATGGTGTTTGCACCGCCGCTTGAGTTGGCTCCGCTGCTGAAAAGGCCGCAAATGGTGTTGCTGACGGTTCCGTAGTTGTATATGAGGTTGTTGCCGCCGCTTGTGTTGCCGCCCTCGTTTTTGGCGCCGTAGATGACTTGAACCGAGCCGGTGGATTGATTGATGATCTTGTTGGAGCTTCCGCTTGAATTGTCGCCTACGTTGGAGGTTCCATATATATAAGCTCCCACCTCGCCTGAGTTGTAGATAGTATTTCCGCCGCCTGTGGCGCCTGAGTTGGCATTATAGGAACCATAGATATATTTCACTGAACCGGAGTTTTTTATTGTGTTGCTTCCACCGCTGGAATTGACTCCGGCGTTCATGCTGCCGTCAATGAACGACCCGGCTTCTTTGGTGTTTACTATATAGTTGCTTCCGCCGCTTGAGTTCTTGCCGCCATTTAAGCTGCCGTGGATGCCGGTCAGGTTGATCGTTCCATGGTTGATAATGGTGTTTCCGCCGCCGCTTGCGCCTTCACCTTCATTAGCGCTGCCCGCTATGAAATCACCCACCACGCCAGTGGCTGCATTGGTAATGGTGTTGTTCCCGCCCTTGGCGTTTTTGCCGTAACTTGAGCTGCCTAAAATCTTTTGGTCTACATTGCCATAGTTTAAGATGGTGTTTTCGCCGCCGCTTGAGTTGAGGCCATTGTTATAGCTGCCGTCTATTTCATCGCCCACCGAGCCGTAGTTGTTGACGGTGTTCCCGCCGCCGCTTGCGTTGTCCGCGCTGTTGTCATTGGCAATAATATCGTCGGTTACATTTCCGGCGGCCTGGTTGGTCATGGTGTCCGGATCACTGGTGCCGGTCCAGTCACCGGTGATGGTGGCGTTATTGACAAGGTCTGCGGAAAGGGCCGGGTTCGGGGTTGCCAGTATGAAAAGGATTGACGCGGAGGCAATAAGATATGAGTGCAGACGCATTTCTCCCCCTTGGAATAGGCGTTGCGGTTCAGATGATTTCAGTGCTGCTTGAGTTGATGTTTAACAATTCAAATCTTTGTAAAAAAATCGAGATAGAGTTTTTGTTCCGGATTAATGTAAATTAAACGCTGTCTGTAATTATCAAACTAGGCAATACAATAAGAGGTTAACGACTAAGTAAATAGTTGTACGTTTATACCCTATATCTATATTAAAAAGCATTAATAAAATGTAATAGGCTACCTGTTAGGTTAAATAAAATCAATAAATAGCATGAGTTGCCTGCCGGTTTATTGGGAGGTTAGAATTAAAAAAGGTTCTGAAAGTGCGAACCGTCTTTGAAAGGCCACTGTTTTCCGGCAGTCGTCTTTGGCAAAAGAACAGAATTTCGCCGTGGTTATCATCTATCGACATTATAAATATCCGCCGGCCCTGGAATATGTGGATAGCCCGAGTCTGGATATGCCAATTGTGTGTGTAATTGGGAGAGGTTTTACAGAGTTGGTTAAGTTTAGCTTAATAGTGATCTGTCTTTTTGCGGGAAGACGGGGCTGGATATGTATTGGCAAATCTGTTCCAGGTCCTTGGCTGCTTGGTGATAAGGAAACCCGTTAAGACATTTTTTGCCTTTTTCTTAAACTGGGCAGACCGGCACGCTCGAGGCCGGTGGCTTTAACCAAGTTGGCCTATATCTGGTGGTATGGCGGGCGGGATCTATTAATCGTTTTGATGCCAACTACTGTGTATTTTTGAGATTATCCGATTTTTTTAGCAATGGCCCGGCCCTTGCCATGGTGGTGTTTTGCCCGGGCCGCTTTACTGCGGCCCGGGCAAAACCGTGGTTGGAAAAGTGGAGGACACGCGACCAACTCACTACGCAGGTTAGGGGCCGGGCCATGCAAGGTTAACTTTCGTCTTCAGCCATTTCCTCTAACAGCTGCTGCATCCAATCGGCTATCATAATCTCTTTTTGTGGATAGAAGCTTTTGACATAGGGTTTGATGTCAAGCACGGGCGAACCGTCGATGGCGTCGAGGCCGGATACGATGAGGGTGTTGCCTTTTCGTTCACACACCTTGACGACGGTCATGAGGATGGGGTTGGGCCGAGCCGGACTGCAGGTGGAGAAGATCCCCATCAAGGGTACATCTTCTCTGCCCATGGGGTGAATCTTTTTCAGGGATCGGCCGGACCCGGGGACCTTGTGGCCCCAATACAACACCACAAGGTGAGAATAATCGTCTATGCCGTCCAAGATGTCGCCCAACTCATCATTTATGGTTATCTCGGATAAACCATGTTGTGCTTCGTGCACCACCTTTGCGACATCATCAAGTTTGCCCCGCATCTTAAGGCCGGATTCTTCCGCCTTTAGAAAGGGTTCTTTTGTCGTGTTTGTTATGGCGCCCACGGGGGTCAGCACCATTTCCGGACCTTGTCGATTCGCATGAGAATTGGTTTGTTTTTCAGACAATTTCATCTTCCTTGTTACGATCGTCCGTCTAATAGAAACTAGCGCCGTCACCTTTTGAAAGGGCTATTGAACCGCGTATTGCACCATATAGTTCAACCCCAGATCAGCCAGGCTGATTCTTAAAAAACCGTGTTCATCCAGGGCTTCGTCTATTTCCTCAGGAGAAAGACGCATATGGATCGGCGGCCCGAACTGTTGATCTCCCTTTTTACATTCGATGATCGCCAAACGGCCGCCGGGCTTCAGCACACGGCGAACTTCCTTGAACAATTCAGCTCCGGCTTTTTGCACTTGAGGAACGTGCAGAACCGTACACAGAAAACAGACATCAACACAAGCATTGGTTAGTGGCAAGGGGGCTAAGATGTTGGCTTCCATTGCATGGATATAGGAGCACCCTTGAGCTGCGGTTTTTTCCTTTAGTTGCTCCATGCTTTCCTGCTGCTTATCCAGGGCGAAAACCAGGCCTGAATCGCCAACCAGCTTGGAGGCCTGGAGAGAATAATCTCCAGGTCCGCATCCCAGGTCCAGAAAACAGTCTCCGGGTTTTAGTTTAAGTTCTGCGAAGACCTGTCCGGGATCGTGCATCCAATAACTGCTGGGCCCGCGTCCATGTCTTGCATGCCCGCACCGCTGCGGTTCTTTTTTAGCATGCATCTATTTCGCTCCTTGTAACCTTGACCAATCCATATGTTTGGCGTTGTCAACCTTGGTTTGGGGAATTTCGTCTGTTTGCCTGATCCTCAGATCACTATGCCGCGTCCGTCAATCTGGCCGGATTTATGCTTGGCACAGGCATAGCAAAGCCCTTTATTGTCGCCATCTTTAACGACTTTGCTGGCCATGACCTGCTCTCCGCAGGCCGGGCAGATATGGCTTTCGGTGATGGGGGCGTAATCCGGCAGTTCCGGAGTGACCTTTTGGGAGATCAAGAGCTGCTCAAACGGCATTTCAAGTATGGTGAATGCCGCTTTGCGCGCCGTGGCCTTGAAGGTGTCGGCCGCCTCCTGGCCGCCCTCGCGTTTGATTATGACTTTTTCCAGAAGGGGATAAAACTCCGGCACCGCCTGGGCGATTTGGCTCTGAAAGTCGGGCCGCACCCGCACCCGCACACCGGAGTCGCTTCCGCGCACAGTGAAGGTGACGGCGTGTTTGCCATAGTCCCGCAGGACCAGAGCGTTGTTGCCCAGGGTGCATCCGGAGACCGCCTGGACCCCGTCTGTGAAGCAGGCGTTTATCTCAACGATTGCCATGAGTTCTTCCAGCCCGTCCGACTGGGAGGAATCCAGGCCGAGTTGGGAAAGGCCCCAGACCGAAGCCATGACTCCCATGGCGCTGCCCGGACAATAATGCCCGTGTATTTCCGCTGTTTTCAACAGGCACGCTGCCAGGTCTTTTTCCAGAATGGCCTTGCCGAATTCATGTCGCGGATCTTCCAGCAAGTCCGTTGCGCGGGAGTCGCCGAGTATTGTGTTTGATGCAATCATTTGCGATTTCTCCTTTTAATTGATTTTGCCGGAGCGGTTCTCCGTGGAGCCGTCATCGGCTAAAAGCGATAAGTCAAACTTGCGCCGAAGGTTTGAGGAGGACCGTCGATGCCCACCATAGACTGCCTGAACGGGCTGAGGAAGGTCAGGTATTCCTCATCAAATGCGTTTTTCATCCACAGGACAAAGTCAAGGGTGTTGGTTTTATATCCCAGTTGAAGGTTCACGGTCATGTAGGAACTTTGCTCGGCCTTGTTGGCGGCGTCCCCAAAAAACGGGCCGGTGCCTAAAAAGTCTGCCCGCGCAAAGATTCCCGAATCAGCTGTGTATTGCGCGCCGAAGTTGTAGGTGTATTTCGGTGCATATGTGAGGTGGTTCCCCTCATAATTTTTGGTTGTAAGGGCTGTGCCGGTGCTGTTCCACACCGTGGCGTTGAACTTGTCGAATGTGGCCTCGGTGTATCCAAAACCGCCGAATATATCCAGACAGGATAGCGGTTTCGCCTGCAACTGGAACTCGAAGCCCTTTGAGGTCGCTTCGGCCGCGTTGGTTATGGTGGTGGCTGCTATGGTGGGGTGCAATTCCGAGACCTGTTTATCGTCAATGGAGATATAAAAAACAGACAGATTGGCCATAAGTTTATTGTCGAGCCATTTGGATTTCACCCCCACCTCGTAGTTCCAGGTGTATTCTGGATCAAAACAGAAAGTATCGATGGTTCCGGTCAGGCCCCAGTTGTAGCCGCCCACCATATATCCCTTGGCCGCCGAGGCATAGACCATGACGTCGGGGTCAATGTCATAAGATAATGACATCTTGGGCAACACTTCGTTGAACTCAAGGTCTTTACTGTAGCGGACCTTTTTTACGTCATCGCGCAGGTCGCCTTCCATGCTTTGGTGGTCAAAACGAAGACCAAGGGTGAGATGAAGTTTGTCGAACATGGTGTAGGTGGCCTGGCCGAAAAAGGCATAGCCGTTGGTGTCGACATCGGTCACCGGGCGCATGTAGATACTGTTGGCGGAAAGGACTTCATAGCGGTAATCAAAATGTGAGTCCTCGATAAATCCGTAGGCCCCCAAAAGCCATTGCAAAGGGCTGTCATAGGTAGAGGAAACCCGCAACTCCTGGCTGTACTGCCTTTCGGTCATATCAATGGGATTAATGGCTTTCATCCCGGGGTTGTCCCACAGGTCGGCGTCGTTGACTTTTTCCAGGGTTTGATAAAGCGTGTTGGTGACGGACACCACTTTGACGGTGTCGGTGGTGTATTTGGCCCGCAGAGTCTGGCTGTTCCAGTCCTGCCGTAAAAAAGCGTCTGTGTCTCTGCGGTTTTTGTGAGGTTCGGTGGCCATCGGCCCGGATAACACGCGGGACTCGCCGCCATGATCATCTGCGGTTATAAAATCGGCCAGGAGTGATATGTCCCAGGATTCCGAGGGCGTCCAGCGCAGATTGGCCCGGCCGGAGGCTCTGTTTTTATCGGCTGCCTTGTCATCTCCATTGGCTATGTTTTCAACATAACCGTTGGTGGAATAGTACATTCCAGACAGGCCCAAGAAGAGTTTGTCTTCGATAACCGGGCCGCTGACACCGGCAATTGTGCGGAGGGTGTTGTAATTTCCATAATCGGCCGATATGTTGCCTTTTACCTGGTTTCCGGGCTGTTTGGTGAAAAGGCTGATAACCCCGGACTCGGCGTTGCGGCCATACAGGGTGCCCTGGGGGCCTTTCAGTATTTCCGCGCGCTCCAGCTCAAACAGTTCTATGTTTTGCATGTAATGCAAAGGATAGCTCACCTCGTCCACATAAAATGCGGCCGGCGAGTAGGTGCAGCCCCGGAAAGGCGATATTCCCCTGATCACCACAATATGCTCGCAAGACCTTTCCAACATGTGGGTGTTGGGGCTGAAGGTGAGAAGATCAAATAAGTTGTTTATTTTAGAATCTTCCAGTTGCACTTCCGAAAAATGATCAAGGCTTATGGGTACGCTTTGCGGGTCTTGTTCATATTTTTGAGCGGTAACCGAAATTTCCTCCAAATTGTGGGTGTTCGCCCAGGTTATGGTGTTTTGCGCACAGATTGACAAGATCATTACCAAAATAGTCAGCCGGGTTTTGTTACGCATAAAAGGCTCCATGGCGTTCATAGTTTAGATTCAATCAGCTATGTCACTATTGAAAACGTTAATGTTCATCAGGCGTTTTCGTAAAATGTAATCTCCGATGAAAAGGGTTGTGACTCCGAACAGGGCCAGGAAGATATATAGATGGAAGTAGCCGATCATGTCGCAGATCACACCGGCTGCGGGCATGACCGCCAGTTGCACGAGCTGGACCATGCTGGTCAGAACCGCGTAATTGGTGGCTGATTGGGGACCCACGCTGATATTCATGATGATGCTTGAAATAAAGGTGATGATTATGCCCGCCATGAGCTTTTCAGTTCCGATCATCACCGCTATGAGCCGGGTGCTTTCAGATACGCCTTGGGAGATATAAGCCGAGAAAAGACTAAGGCCGGCTGCGCCCAGACAATAAAGAACGCAAACCGGCCTCTCGTTCAATTTGGAGAGAAGCGCGCCGCCCAGGGTGGCGCCGACAATGCATAAAGGTGAGCCGAACCAGATGTTAAGCCGCCCAAACCCGGCGGGGTCCAGGCCTATATCGACCAACATGGGCAGCCTGAGCTGCAGACCGCCCTGGTCCATCACTATCAATAATCCGGCGAACAAAAAGAACCAAAGCGTGTTTTTCTGCTTTAATAAAGGCCACACTTTTGGTTTGACGTCTGCCTTCAGCTGATTTTGAATGCCGGTCTTGGCGGGGTAAATGGCGGGAAGTTCTTGGTGCAAAAATATCGGCACCATCAAAATAAGCTGTATCAGGGTCATTATGAGCACCGTGGCCTGCCACCCGGCGTGCTGATAGACGATTAAAAACACGCCGGAGCCCAGCATATAGCCCACCACATATCCTATGGTCTGAATTGTGTTTCCCCAGGGCCGCTCCTTTGGCTCCAGAATATCCGTGGCATATCCATCAACAGCTATATCAATGGTGGAAAAGGCAAAATTAAGCAGAGTGACCACAGCTAAAATCAGGCCCAGATTGCCTTCAGGAGATAAAAAGGCCAGAAACAGCATTGTCAGGGCCGAGATGCCCAATAAGGGGATTATCCAGCTTTTTCTGCGCCCCAAGCGCCTGCCTTTGGTGCGGTCGATTAGTGAGGCATAGATGAATTTCAGTGCCCAAGGGCAATAGACCAGGGCTGAAAAACCGATGAGGCTGAGGCTCGCCCCGTTCCGGCGCAGAACAATGGGGAAAAGGGTCCAGGAAAAGCACAGGAAAATTCTCTGCGACAGGTACATCACCAGGAGAAGAGATAACTTGTGCGAGGTGCTGGAAACCAATTTATCGTGGATGCTCGTTAAGGGAAAAGCCTTCATCACTAAACCTGTTATGTTCCGGTTGAAATGCAATAGGCTCCTGCTCCCGTGCTTCAGGCGGCAGGAAACGGGGATCTTGCATGAGTGATAGGCTAAAAAGGCGGAGTTGTATTATGAACGGCGCACGGCTGTTTTTGAGAAATGCACTTTTTTTGCAGAATAGGTCTTAACTCAGGGAAATCGGTTTTGTTACGGGCTTGGATAAACCAAATTTGCGCACCATGTTCGGCGATTGGCCAAAATGGCGTCTGAAAGCGGTGGTGAAGTTGGCTTGGCTGTTATAGCCAATGGAAAAGGCTATCTCAACCAGGCTCAATTCGGTGTGCTGCAAAAGAGAGCAGGCCTTGGTAAGCCTTGCGTTGCGCAGGATGTTGAAAACGGTGTCGCCGTAAATCTTTTTAAAGCTGGTGTTGAGCTTGTTTCGGTTGAGGCCCACCATGCGGCTGAGATGGTTCAGGTCCGGGGGATCCGCCATGCGCTCAACCAGGATCTGATGCGCCTGGCGCGCCTGTTGCATTATACGCCCCCGGGGTTCGTCGGTTTCCATACAGCTCTTGGGGTCCAATTCGGCCAGCTTGAGCGCCACCAATTCAAGTGTCTTTGCCTCCATGAATAATTCGCGGGCTTTTCCGGTAAAAGGGCACTGCAGAATTTGCCAAAGCGCCAACCTGGTTTCCGAGTCAAACCGGGATTGATGATAAAAGGCCGGGGTGTGGCCGCCTTGATTGGGCCAGGTGCGCATAAGATTCATCAGCTTTTTACTTATACCGAACATCTCCATGAATGCTTCAACCGGGAAGTAAAGGGATATGCCCAGTACGTTCTCGCCGCTGGTGGATTCCAGAATGCCGCGGCTTTGGGGAAGGTAGGCCAGCACGCCGTCACCGGCCTTGCGCTCAAAGGCTATTTTGTTATCACCGCCGACCAACACGGTGCAGCGGGCCTTTTGGGCGAGGTTGTAGCAGAAACACACCGGAGCCTGGTCCTGGTCAAAAGACATCTTAAGGCTCTCGCCCCGGGTTTGACGGGTTATTGTCATAAAATGGCCCGGGTTGAATTTGATCTCCTCGTGGAAAGGCCTCTCCCGGCGCTCAGCGAGAACAGAGATGCCGTCACTCAGGGCCCCATGGACAGGAGGGATCTCGCTGGTTCCAATGGAATTAATACACCTGATCACTTATCCTCTCCCGAGGCGCAGGGGATAGCTCAAACCTGGCCAAAGTTAACCGTGTTCATATGGCTTGTTGCCCATGAGCCAAAAAAAGACCACCTGTCCAAAAACGGAAAGGTGGTCTTCGTGACCGAAATTAATTCGTATTATTACTTGAGGCCCGGAAGGCTCTTCAATGAGCTAAGCTTCAAAGGGAAACTTGGCGCCCCAAGAGGCGGTTTGTTGTTAAATAGAAAATTCCCAATTCGTTTGGTGAATTGAAAGGATTATATAAGAAGCGAAAATTATAGTCAATGCGGCCAAGGGCGGCGGAGAAGGGGGAGGGTAATTAGCAACGGCTCGCATTGTTTTTTGTGATTGCGCAAGATAGCGGCAGGATTTGGCTTTTAACTAACTTATGGGCTTGATTCGCTTGGGCAATTCCAGAAAGCCCGATTTCAACCGCGCCTCCACTTTGTGGCGTCCTGTGTTCGACTCTAAAAGAGCCTTTTGATTCTGTAATCAATCCGCCTGTCATCCGGGTGGATATCTGGAGGAAATCCGTTTGAATGCCGGCACCCCCGAAGGCTTGGCGAACCAAGTCTTCTTAAATATCAAGCCCGCCAAGCCCTATAAGTTGATTTAACCCCAATAGTGCTTACTGAACCGGGGCGGCAACCGCACCGAAATTTGCGGTTCTTGGTGCCGCCCCGGTGGGCGCCCTTTTAATAAAGGGTAAAATTCATTGGTATTAATGGTCAAATTAACCTTTAAACGGTATGGTCTTTTGCCCCTTTGACGAGGTTTTTCTCCGTGTGGACACCCCGCCCACCAATGATTCCAGATTTGCGACCAACGCTATCATGTTTTTGGCCTGGGCTCTCAGCTCCTCAGCCCCGGCGGCGGATTCCTCGGCATTGGCGGCCAAACTCTGGGTCACCTTATTCATCCCGACAACGGCAATATTCACCTGCTCAATTCCCTGGGACTGTTCTTTATTTCCCACGGCGATCTCGCTCACAAGCTCAACCGCCTTGGATGCGCTCTGAGCCACTTCACCAAAAGCATCGTCGGTTGTAGAAACCAATTCAGTTCCGTTTTTGATAATTTTCATATTATCCGCAATAAGATTCTGAGTGTTGTGAGCCGCCTCGGCCGTGCGCATGGCCAGGGAGCGGACCTCATCGGCCACCACGGCAAATCCTGCGCCGTGAATCCCGGCGCGGGCCGCTTCCACCGCCGCATTTAAGGCCAGCAAATTCGTTTGAAAGGCAATGTTATCTATGGTCTTTATGATGCTTGCAGTCTCATCGGAAGCTTTGTCTATTTCCGTCATGGCCGTCTTCAGCTCACCCATGGCGGTATTAGCCTTGCCTACAATATTGGTCACCTCTCCCATGCGGTTGTCCGCTTGTTGGGCGTTATCGGAATTCTGCCTTGTCATGGAGTCCATTTCCTCCAAGGATGCGGAGGTTTCCTCCAACGATGCGGCCTGCTCTGCCGAGGCCTCTGCCAATGAATGCCCGGCCCCGGCTGTCTGCTCCGAGGCCGCGAAGACTTGGTCTGAGATATTATGAAGATTTTTGATCACCCCGCGTAATGATTTGGTAATGCTTCTGCCAATGCCCAGGCTCAAGCCGATCCCGGCCAAGATGCCCAAGGCCAATATGATAAGCAGGCTGATCAGTTGGGAGCGATATGATTCCGAGGCCTTTTTGTGTTCGGACTGGATTATTTCAAGGTTAAGATCCTGGAGCTTGTCAAGATGATCCCGCATGGCCTCGAATTTTTGTTTTGCCTCGCCCAAACTCAGCTTTTGAGCGAGCTTTTGATCGTCTTTTTTATTTGATTTTCGCAGCTCCAGGACTTTCCGGGATATTTTAGCCCATTCCTGCCGGGCCGCTTGATATTTTGGGAAAGTTGCCTTTTCCGCTTCAGTGGAGGCCAAGGCCTTATATTTGTTCCAGCGGTCATTCGCCTGGTTTAAGTTTAATTCATATTCCTTGAGAAGTAGATTGAACTCATCACTTTTCGAGTCCGTAAACATCAGGGTTCGTTCGGCTATAAGAAGCTGTTGCAAATCTCGATCGGCTTGTAATAAGTAATCAGAACAAGGGAGCCGTTCAGCAAAAATGATTTCCAGATTCTGTTGGATTTCATGGGTTCCTTTAACGCCGGTTAAACCTATTATGACCATGAAGATAATCATAATTACAAAAGAAAGAACCAGTTTTCCGCCGACTTTTAAGTTGCTCAACACAGCCATTTTCAACCTCACACCCAAGGGGTAAATATCTAAAATCCTCTAGTTGTTATTATATCTCTCCCCAAGCATATAGGTTAATACTGCTCTTTTTTTTCTTTAATTCATAGGGATAAAAACAAGAAAATAAATAAAAATTTTAAAGCCTGTTTTGAAAAAAGGTAATACGTTTTGCTTTGATAAAATTAACCTTATTGGGACGGTCTCATAGGAAATTTCCATAAAAAGTTTGATATTTAAATTTACTAAGCTTATGGAGATAATAAATTATAATGTATCAAATGATGTGATATGGAGGCTGGTTCCCTCTGATCGGTTGAAGAAAAAGAGGGCTGGTTCCCTTGTATGTCTATTTCGTTCCGCAAGAGGGCAAGAAGCTTTTTGCTCAGCTTTAACATGGCCATGACCGGGGGTACATTGAGAAATCACTAATCTAAAAACTAAGGCAAAATAAAAATGCCGAGGCATTTTCTCTCCTCCCTCTGCTTGGCATGGCTACCTATTATTTTTAGATCCCAGGTATCGATAACTCAAACCTACAGGCCATGGATAACGCCTTGGGTAATCGAATTTTATTATGGCGGTTTTGCGAGCATCTTTAAGAATGCAATTTGGGGGTGTCAATGGTTGCATCCAATCGCCGCTCCGGGAAAAGCCAAACCTTGGAAAAGGTGGCAGGTCAGGATAACCGAAACAGCTATGGGGATCTGTCGGTTCGGAGGGTCTCTCAAATACGCCTTGACCTTGACTCCCGGTTTTTAATAGGGCTATAAATTGATCACTGTCCCCCTGTTGGGAATTATCGCCCCGGAAGATATGACTTGCCTTGATCCCACCTGAAACAGCGGAGGCTGTAATGGTCGACTTGGTTGCTGATATGGAAGCCGAGGTGGTTGAGCTGATTCCTGAATCAGAGCGCCAGGAGGCGTTGAAATTTCTGTGGGATTCCAAGGAAAGAGACCAGCTCATAGAGGCGTTTTTGCGGGAGGAGATGGGCCTTGAGGGATATAAGGCCAAGCTGGTTGCCAAGATTCTGATTCCCTCCTTGGGTAAGCTGGTTGGTGGGGTGGCTAAACGCAGCGCCAAGCACCTGCACCAATCCCTTGAGGCCTATTCCAGTAAATACGAGAAAATAGCCCAACACATCAGCATATGGCTGGCCTACAGGTTCAGGCCAACCATGGCCAAGGATAAAGCCCTTAAAAATCTGACCCAAAAACCACAGGATATAGATGAAAAAGACTGGGCCAGGTTCAGCGAACAGAACAAGGTATGGATCACCGAGCTTGCCCAATTGGAGCAGATCAGCCTGGCCCTGGGGGACCTCGGCGCAGAGGTGACCCTGGATATTGATAAACCCAAGGAATTGGCAGGTCGTCCCCCCAGTTTTTGGTTGCATCCCTATAATGATTTCATCCCCCTGAAAGGCCGTGACAAGGAGCTTGAGAGCCTTGGTGAACTTGCTGAAAGTTCAGATCCCTTTCTCTGGACTTTTCTTACAGGTGACGGCGGCATTGGCAAGACTAGGCTGGCCCATGAGTTTGCCAAAAGCCGGGAACAGGCAGGCTGGCATGCCGGGTTTCTCAGGGCTGAGAGCCTGGAGAGCCTGGTCAGTAATCCGGGGTTTAAGAAATGGCGGCCCTTTGTTGACACCTTTTTGATAGTGGATTATGCGGCCCAAAAGACCGAGCCCTTAAAAAAACTTTTGTTGCGCTGCGTTCGCCTGGCTGATGCAGATGGGCAGGAAGAAGAGCCGGTGCGGGTTAGGCTGTTGCTCTTGGAACGCCAGGGCGCAATGGATGACGGCTGGCTGAAAACCTTGCTCAGCGCAGGCGAAGGGGCGCAAAAGCAAGACCTGCAATTCTCCCTTGTGTTGCCCAGAGAGCTATATGCCCCGGTGAACGACTCGGCTGATGAGACCCTACAGGATATTTTAAGCCTCTCCTTTAAGCGCTGGCAGGAGATCACAGGCAAAACTCCGCCCCCAATACCTGGCTTTGATGATGACTCCAGGGCCCATTTTCGGGAAGCCACCCAGATGCGTCCCCTTTTTGTGCAGATGGCGGCTATCCATGCCTGTGAAACAGGCGATGCCCTGGGCCTGCATCACTGGACCATGGATGATTTGATCAAAAATGCGGTGGAGCGGGAACGGGAGTTTATTAGAAAAATCCACCCAGACGCATCGTTCAGAATCTGCCTGGAAAGGGCTGTGGCCCTGCTAAACTTCACCGGCCCCCAACCTGTGGATAGCAGCGAATGGATGAACCTGCTTGAACAGGATGCAAAAGACTGCGGCTACCCCAACATCCAGCCCGGTGAATTGTGCGAGGCCATGAAAAGCCTTTTGGGCCAAGAGGCGGGCGGCATCTCCCCCATGCAGCCGGATATCTTGGCCGCCGCCTTTTCCGTAACCATTCTGCAGGAAAGACCAGCTCATATCCAGGAATTGCTGGCCAGGATAGTGGCGCTGTCTGGAACAGAGGCCTGGGGCAGGCTGCTACGCGCTGTGGTTGACCTTTATTACCTGGAAAAGTTGGATGTAATTGAAGATTGGCTGCTTGAGTTTGTTCCCGGTCGGTCTGCAGAAGAATTGTACGCAGTTGAAAAATTGGCGGGGAAGGCATCGGTTGCTTATCGGAAGATATTGGCGGTTTTATACAAGGCTTTACTTAGGTTGATAAAACAGGAAGAAGAAGCATTACCCGAAAGAGGCCGTATTTTTAATAATCTTGGATACAGTTATGATGCCCTTGGCCGCCGTGAGGAAGCCTTTGAGGCCAGCCTTAGTGCTGTGGAGATTTATGAGCGCCTTACGGTGAAGCATCCTGATTCCTTTGAACCAGACCTGGCCAGCAGCTTGAACAACCTGGGTAATCGCTATAGCGCCCTTGGCCGTCGTGAGGAAGCCCTTGAGGCCAGCCTTAGTGCTGTGGATATTTATGAGCGTCTTGCCGTGAAGCATCCTGAGGCCTTTGAACCAGACCTGGCCCGCAGCTTGAACAACCTGGGTAATCGCTATAGCGCCCTTGGCCGCCGTGAGGAAGCCCTTGAGGCCAGCCTTAGTGCTGTGGATATTTATGATCGCCTTGCCGTGAAGCATCCTGATTCCTTTGAACCAGACCTGGCCGGCAGCTTGAATAATTTGGGTATGGATTATAGCGCCCTTGGCCTTCATGAGGCAGCCCTTGAGGCCAGCCAGAGGGCTGTGGATATTTATGATCGCCTTGCCGTGAAGCATCCTGATTCCTTTGAACCAGACCTGGCCATGAGCTTGAATAATTTGGGTATGGATTATAGCGCCCTTGGCCTTCATGAGGCAGCCCTTGAGGCCAACCTTAGTGCTGTGGAGATTTATGAGCGCCTTGCCCAAAAGCATCCTGATGCCTTTGAACCAGATTTGGCCCTGAGCTTGAACAACCTGGGTCATTGCTATAACGCCCTTGGCCGTCATGAGGCAGCCCTTGAGGCCAGCCAGAGGGCGGTGGAGATTCGTGAGCGCCTTGCCGTGAAGCATCCTGAGGCCTTTGAACCAGATTTGGGCAAGAGCTTGAATAATTTAGGTAATGATTATAGCGCCCTTGGCCTTCATGAGGCAGCCCTTGAGGCCAGCCAGAGGGCTGTGGATATTTATGAGCGCCTTGCCGTGAAGCATCCTGAGGCCTTTGAACCAGATTTGGGCAAGAGCTTGAATAATTTAGGTAATGATTATAGCGCCCTTGGCCGCCGTGAGGAAGCATTGGAGGCCAGCCTTAGGGCTGTGGAGATTCGTGAGCGCCTTGCCGTGAAGCATCCTGATGCCTTTGAACCAGATTTGGCCCTGAGTTGCGGTGCAAGGGGCAACGCCTTAAAAGAAGCAGGCCAAGATGGGAAAGCGATTGAATCATTCCTTTTGGGAATAACTAAACTTGAACGTTTATTCCTTTTAAATCCCCAACTCCATGGGCAACTCATGGCCGCTTTAATAGGAGATTACAATAATGCCTACCAGGCAGCCGGAATTGAGCCGGATCAGAAGACTTTGTCACCGATAATTGAGGTATTAGAGGACTTGAAGCAGGAACAGAACCCTTAAGCAAACCAACCTCTCCCCCCCCAAAAAAAAGCCGCCGCTGTCTCCAGCGGCGGCTAAAATCAGGCGGCGCACACCGCCCACTTTCAAGGGCTGTTGTTTAGAGTGCCTTTTTCACTTCTTCATCCACCTGGGCCTTGGCTGCGGCGGCCTGGGCTTTGATTTGGGTCTGTTTTTGCTCAATGGTTTGGACAAAGTCTTTGTCCTTGAGCGAGGGCAGGTTGATGGCCACGTTCATCAAAGCGCCGTTCAGCCCCGCTTCGGCGCATTGGGCGCTGACGCCCAAATCGCTGGCTGTGTTGGGGTTGAATTTGCCCAGAATGCCCCGGGCCAGCTCCAGCACCCGGGCGCAGGTCTCGGCGGTTTTAAGGGGTGTGTTCACAGCCTGGGCAAAGGCCTTTTGAATGGCTTGTGAGCGGGCGGCCTTTTCATCATCACTTGCCTTGGGCATTTTAAAGGCCGCCATAACCTGGTTAAAGGCCTCGGTGTCCTCATCCACCAGGCTGGTCAATAGCGCCTGGCAGGCCTGGGCCTTTTCCAGGGTTTCGGCCAGGACGCCTGCATACTGCTCCAACCCTTTGCGGCCCCGGCTCAGGCGGCAGACCATGCTCACCAGCCCGGCCGCCATGGCTCCGTTTAAGGCGGCTATGCTGCCGCCGCCCGGCGCGGGCGCGTCCGAAGCCAGAACATCCAAGAAATCTTCGACCTTGAGTTGGGTCAGCATGTGGTTAAACCTCCCTATAGGCCAATCATGTGGTTTTCAATGATCTGTTTGGGGTCAAAATCCACCAGTCGGAGGGCATGGCCCGCGCAGCTTATCAGGGCGTCGTTATGCAGGGTGCCCACGATCTGAGTCCCCAAGACCCCCACCCCCTTGGCCCTGGCCTCGTCTTCGATCAGGCGGAAAACCCGGTGCAAAGGCGTGTTTTGGGTGTCGAACATGTTCATGGAGACTGCGACCTTGTCCTTGTCCTCCATGTAAAAGCCAACCGAGCGAATGGTGCTGAAACCGCCGCTGGGTCCGCGCACCATCATGGCTATGGCCTTGGCAATGGAAACGTCGGTGGTGTCCAAGATAACATTAACCGCAGTGAGCCCACAGGTGGCCGCGCTCACAATGGTTGCGCCCGCCGTGGGGTGCAGTGCGGCCGGGCCGATGTCCGGAGCCCTTTCAGGCAGATGGGCGACTTTTTTCAGCCCCTCGTACTGGCCTTTTCTGATAAAGGCCAGGTTTTTGCGGTCTTCATTCCTGGCGTTTTCACCGGAAAAGAATACAGGCACTTCATAGCGCTTGTAAATCTCCCGGCCGATTTCTTCGGCCAGGGCCACGCATTCTTCCAGGGTGACCCCTTTCAGGGGGAACAGGGGAATGGTGTCCTGGGCCCCGATGCGGGGATGGGCGCCCTGTTGCTTTTCCATATCGATCAGCTCATAGGACTTGCCCGCCATCTTGAGCATGGCCTCTTTCAAGGGTTCGGGCCTGCCGATGGCTTCAATCACAGTGCGGTTGAACTCTGCGTCCGGGTAAAAGTCTATGAGCTTGCAACCTTCAGTTTCCCGCACTTGGCTGACGATTGCTTCTATGATCTTCTGGTCGCGGCCTTCACTGAAGTTCGGCACTGCGTGAATGAATTGAGACATCTTGGTTCCTTTAAAGGCCCCTTTTCCCCTTGGCCGGGAAAAGGGGCGCTTATCATTTAATTATGAATCAGTCTTTTTCCACAAAGGCAACGGCCCGGATGGGGGAGCCGCTGCCCGCGCGAATGCGCAAGGGAAGCCCCATGTACACAAAGCGCTTGCCCACCAGCTTGTCCAGGTTGCACAGGTTTTCGGTGTTGGTGATGCCGTATTTGCCACAGACCCAGTGGCCCGAGAAATCCAGGTCGTCCGGGGTCTGGTCAATGGCCGGGGCGTCCACGCCGATATTCACCACGCCCTGCTCGGCCAGCCACTCGGCGGCCTTGTAGCTCACGCCGGTGTGCTTGCTGTTGGGTCCGCCATAGTCCTTGTCCGGATAGGTGCGCTCAAAGTGGCCGGTGTACATCAGCACAATGTCGCCCTTTTCAATGGTGAGTCCGGTTTTTTTAAGGGCCTCTTCAAAGTCTTCCACCTCGATGTAGTCCGGGTAGCGCTTGTGGGAGAGATCCAGGCAGATGGCGTCGCCGTAAAAGAGCTTCATGTCCATGTTTTCAATGGTCGGGCCGCTGGGCTCATACTCCCACACAGCGTCCGAGTGGGTGGGGCCGTGCTCACTGATCAGCATGTTCCTGGCGGAAAAGCCCAGGGTCTTGGAACCGGTGTCCTGCATGTTTTTTTCGTGGGTCTGGTTCACCATGAAAAAGGTCTTCTGGTGCATTCCAAAGACCGGCATGCCCTCGTATATTTCCTGGGAAAGGTCGATGAGCTCAAATTTTTGATTCCAATTGGCCATCTTCATTCTCCTTAAGGCAAAGGCTGGCCTTTGCCTTGGTTTGGTATCAGTAGGAAGAAGGGCTTTTTCAAGGCCCCCTTCCGGGAAAGCGGTTTAAGTTCTATTCGCTCGCCTCGGGGAACACGCTCTTGCCCAGTTCCTTGGCCCTCTTGTACATGGGGTTGTTCCTGGCCCACAGGTAGTACATGCCCGCGCTCACACCGATGCCGGCAAAGTAGCTCAAGTCTGCCCCGCCAAAGTACTCGAGCATGAAGGGGCTGGCGTAGAGCGAGGAGTTGGTGAACAGAAGGCTTACGGCCATACCGGCGATAAAGCTCACCATGGCGGGCCAGAAGATGCCGGTTCCGTACCAGTATTCGCCTTTGCCCCATACTGTCAGCTCCCTGGCGTCATAGTTGGCGTCCCTTAGGTGGTAGTCTACCAACAAGATGGATACCCAGGGGCAGGTCCAGATAATGATGTAGATCAGCCATTCCTCGTAAAGGGTGAAGAAGTCACCGTAAAGCAGGGTGGCGATGCGGAAGAGCAGGGTGGCGGCTCCGATAACCAGAACACCCTGGACCCTTTTCAAGGGAAGCCTGAGGGCCAGAAGCGAGAGGCCCGCGGTGTAGCCGTTGGGAACGTTGGTGGCCACGCAGCCCAAAACCAGGGCGATCATGAATATGGCGAAGAACCAGGTCGGCAGAAGCTTGGGCAGGATGTTTACCGGATCGTCGGGCATTTCACCCACATGGGAGACCAGGGCCACGCCCAGGCAGATGCCGATGAACTCGGTTACGATCAAGGCGGTGCACTGACCCGCGCCCGCGTAAAAAGCAACTTTTTTCCAGCTTACGTCCGGATGGAAGTAGCGGGAGTAGTCACTGGCAAAGTTGGTCCAGGAAATGGGGTAGCTGAAGATGATGCCCATGGCCAGGAGCCAGGTTCCCCAGCCGGTCACCCCGTCGGCCTCCACCACGGTGGTGGCGTGGGACCAGTTTACATTCGGCAGCACGAACAGGAAAAGGCCGATGAACATAATGCCCAGGACCACGGCGATCCACTGTTCGGCCTTGATGATGGTGGCGTGGCCATAGATGGCCAGCAGGATCTCGCCAAAGAGCACCAGGCCCAGGCAGACCCACATGACCCACATGTCCTGGGGCAGGCCCACCAGGTGGAAGAGCTCTTCCAAGCCCCTGGTGGCGACCACCGAGTTGATGGAGAACCAGCCCAAAACGCTGATGGTGCTGATAAAGGTGGGGATAAGCGCGCCCAGGTGGCCGAAAGGGGCCCTGCTGGTGGCAATGCCGGCGGTGCCGGTTCTGGGGCCGAAGATGGAGGAAAGGCCCAGCATGGTGCAACCCAGGAGGTTGCCAATCAAAATGGCCCAGATTGCCTGGCTGAAGCTGAGGCCCAGGGTGATCATCAGAACGCCGTTCAGCATGACCACGTAGTTGGTGTTGGCCCCGATCCACATGCCGAACAGGTCCTTGGGGCTGCCGTGGCGGTGTTTCAAGGCAATCGGTTCCAGGTCGTTCTCTTCGATCTTGCCTACCTGGTCGATCTGGCTGATGTCTTTAACGTCGACTGTAGCATCCATGTCGGTTCGAGCTCCTTTGCAAAGGTAAAAGGGCTTTTTAGGGTGCACTTAGCCCTGCACCCACCGGGCTCAGAGCCTTGGAGACTTTGCGCCCGGCGGGGTATAAACCGTTCTATTTTTAAGACTTGGCCTTAATCGATGATTGTAGGCAACACGCAGTAGTTAACCGCGTCCACCACGCCCTTGTCGGTGATCTTCCATTTGGGGCTGGTGGTGAGCGATAAGAACGCCAGGTGCATGAAAGGCGCGTGGGCCTGGCATTCAAGCTGGTCCTCGGCCAGCTTGGTAAGGTGGATCATCTGGTTGGTGAGCTCGTCCGCGCTGAGTTCGTCGGTCATGAGGCCGCCGATGCGCAAGGGCAATTCACCGATCACCAGCTCGTCCCTGACCAGGACCAGGCCGCCCTGCAGCTCGATCAGGCGGTTCACGGCCACGGCCATATCCTCGTAGTTGGTGCCCATGACCATGATGTTGTGGGTGTCATGGCTTACGGTCTCGGCAATGGCTCCGTGCTTCATCTTGAAGCCCTTCACAAAGGTGGAGCCAATGTCGCTCTGGCCGTGCCTGCCGACTACACAGATGGGCAGGAGGTCTTCATCCAGGGAGGGGACCACATAGCCGTCTTCCACCTGCATCTCGGCTTCCACCGCGTCGGTGAGGTTCTGGTCCAGGATAAGTCCCACCACCCGCACCTTGGCGCTGCCGTCCTTTTTGCAGGCCACCATGAGGTCGGAAGCGCTGATGGGCTCGCGTTTTACCGAGTGCTTTACATGGTCGGGGTAGACATAAGGGGGAAGGTCGATCAGAAGTTTGCCGTCTTCGGCCACCTTTTGGCCGCGCAAAAATACCTGGCAAACGTTCATGTCCTTGAGTTCGCCTTCTATAACCGCGATATCGGCCAGCTTGCCCGGGGCCAGCACGCCGATATCCTTGAAGCCCTGCCAGGTGGCCGCGTTGATGGTGGCCATCTGGATCGCCTCCACCGGGTCCACGCCCTGGCCAATGGTGCGGCGGATGATGTCGTTCATATGGCCGGTCTTGGCGATATCCTCGGCCAGCATGTCGTCTGTGGCCAGGATGGCCCGGCGGGAGTCCAGGCCTTCTTCGGTGACGGCGCGGATGCATTCGGGCATGTTGCGCTGGGTGGAGCCCTCGCGCATCAGCATGTACACGCCGTTTCGCAGTTTTTCCACGGCTTCGGCCTTGGTGGTGGTCTCGTGGCAGCTTATCTCTGTGCCGCCTGCGATGATATGGGCGGCCAGATCCTTGCCAAAGAGCTCGGGCGCGTTGCCGTCCACCTTTTTACCGATGGAATCGGCATAGACCGTGGAGACCACGCTGTCCCTGAAGACCCAGGGATTGTGTTTGTACACGTGTTTGGCCGCGCTGATGCCCTGGGTCTCGCCAATGCCCGAGACCGAGGGGTAGTTAAGCATCTCGGGCAGGTCCTTGGAGGTGATGTCATAGCCCGCGGTTTCCAGGCCGGGAGAGTCCGGAGCCATGGCCGGAACCCTGGAATGCACATGCTGGGGCATCAGCGCCGCCTCGTCACACATGGTCCTTATGCCCTTGGGGCCGAGGACGTTTCCGATTTCATGGGGGTCCGAGACAAGGCAGGTGGTGCCGGTGGGAATGGAAAGGCGCGAGAACTCGGTGATAGTGAGCATCGCGCTCTCGAAATGCATGTGGGAGTCAATGAATCCCGGGGTGAGGTGCTTGCCCTCAAGGTCATGGACAACGGTTTTTTCTCCAATCAGGTTGGAACAGTCTCCCACCATGAGGATATATTCACCGCTGATGGCAATATCCGCCTGGTAGACTTCCCGGGTGATTACATTCACCACATTACCGCCTTTTAAGACCACGTCGGCGAACTGGTTGGGGTCCATCAACACGTCTATTGCTTTTTGCCTCTCCGACACTAATTTCAAAGGGGCGATACCGGCGTTTTTGACGTTATCCATGAGGGGGCCTCCTTAGTTGCTGCCAGGTATTTAGCCTGGCAATTATTTCTGATTGAGAGCGTGAATTGGAGAAGGGGCTGTGCGGCAAAACATCTTGGGAACAAGAGCAAGGCTTAAATTCAGACAGCTCCAGCAACGCTCACAGGCTGATTCAGATATCAAGTTCCGTACCAAAAACGTAATGTTTGGTGGGTTAGAGGTAATGACACGTAAAACCGCATGGTTGAGGAGGGGGAAGGGAATAGTGACAAAAAGAACAAGCTCTATGAATAATGTGATTTTGAATTAAAGTAAGTCGTAGACGACTTAAAAGGGGCTGAAAGTGGGCCGGAATAACTCATCTGAAAGGTTCTCCCTTTTGAATTTTACAAGGTGAGGTTTGAGAACTAGGCAAAATTACATATGTTTTAAGTTTGTACGATTTTGGCGGATCGCCTTCCTCGAGCTCCCCATACGGGGTGTTGGGTTGGATGCCCTGCCTTGGGAGGCTTTCACAAAAAAGGCTCTCAGTCGGAGGAGTGTTTTTGCATGAGCCGGTAGGCCCTTGACTGGCTGATTCCCAATGCCTTGGCCACTTTATAGGAACTGCCATGGGCCTGTTGGGCCTTTTGCACTAATAACTTTTCCACCTTCTCCAAGGCCTGGTCCAGGTTTTGGGCCTGGTTGGGAGCCCAGTCCGGATTAAGGTTTTCGGTGGGAAAGACTACGGCCGGGAGGGATTCCGGGCCAATGGCCTGCTGGGGTGAGGTAACCACCACCCTTTCAACCAGGTGCTCAAGCTCCCTTACATTGCCGGGCCAGGTGTGGTGGCTCAAGATATCCAGGGCTTCGGCGGTAAAGAAGTGATCCTTGGCGAATTTGAGATTGTACTTATTCAAAAAGTGTTGCAATAACGGGATGATATCTTCCGGCCTCTGTGCAAGGGTGGGGATCTCAATCTCTATGGTGTTTAAGCGGTAGAAAAGGTCTTCCCTGAACAGCCCCTGATCAACCAAAGCACGCAGATTCTGGTTGGTACCTACCAGAATACGGCAATCGATTTGTTCGTAACTATTTGATCCTATAGATATAAATCTTTTTTCCTGTAAAACGTGCAGCAGCTTGGCCTGGAGCTGGGAAGGGATCTCGGCGATCTCGTCCAAAAACAGGGTGCCCTTGCCCGCCAGGCTGAAGAGCCCGGCCTTGCCTTTGGTGCTGGCGCCGGTAAAGGCCCCGCTTTGATATCCGAAAAGCTCCGATTCAAAGAGTTGTTCAGGTATGGCGGCGCAGTTTACTGTAATGAAAGGACTTTTTTGGCGAGGGCTGGATTCGTGCAGATGCCTTGCCAATAGCCCTTTGCCTGTGCCGGTCTTGCCGGTTATCAGGACTGTGGAATCCACCTGGGCAACTCGGTTGGCCAGCTCCAGGGTGTTTTCCATGGCCTTGCTCTTGGCCACTATCTGTCCTTGGCCGGAAAAATGCTTGGATCTCAACTGCTTAACCTCTTTTTTATAGCGGGCCAGCAGTTTTCTGGTGTGGGCTAAGTCATTTTTGACTTGATCTAGCCGTGAGATCTCCCTTAAGTTTTCCACCACCATCTCCACCTTGCCTTTTTCATTCAATACAGGTGTGGCGGTGACCAGCATCAACTTGCCGGTGTTGGTCCTTTGCTCATAGGTGGCGGTTTTCTTATTACGCAGCACAATGGGGCCGATGGGCGGAAACCAATATCCCTTTTGGGTGGATTCCCATACCTTCTGGCCGATGATCTCCAAAGGGCTTATCCCGTAATGCCTTTCACAGGCCTTGTTTACATAGATGCAGGTGCCCTGGCTATTGATCACGTACAGCTCGTCATACATGTGATCCAGGATTCTCAGCAGGGTCTCCCGGTCCGGGTAGGGGTCCGGGTTGAGCATTTTGGTTTTTGGCCGTTGATATCTTTGGGGGGACAAGGGAAAACTCCGGGCTAAAGGTTTTTTCAGCTCAGAAAGCAAGGGTGATTTGCCTGGCAAGCACCCCGCCAGAGTAGGGAAGGCCTGGAAAAGGCGAGTATTATACTAAAGTTATATTTCCCTGATTAACTATACTTATCGCATGAAATAATTTTGAGCAAAGTTGCAAGTCATTTTTAAAAAACCAAAATGGATTCTGAATATGTAATTCACCAACACCTCTGGTGCTTTAGCGGTCCGGGAGAAAATGTAATTCAGAGCTGAATAAATATGAATTGCGCCTCTGCCAAGGACTCAGGCATTTTTTTACACATTAATAAAAACGTGGAGGACTGGTGGTTGGGCTCCAACGGCTTGCAGTGACACCTGTTTGATAAAGCCCCGGGGCTGCTTTTGTTTGCTTAGGGGAAGGGACCTGTCCCTGTATGGGGCGGGTGCGAAGAGGTGATTATTTACGGTTGATCCCTTTGCTATTGCCGCAGACTCTCATGAAAACAGCCAAATCCCCTTGTTTTCACTGCTTGGCATAATAATAAAACTGACTCATTGGTGATTTTTTCTTTTGGGTCGATGGGAATCCTTTAAGGGCAGAATTCGTGTCTTGGGGATGCGCGCGCCGAACGGGGCAACGGCGCTCCCTTTTTTAGACAATAGTTTCGGGTCTCCGAGATAAAGTGTCAAATGCGGGTGGGGTATTTCAATGCCCGCATCATCCAGCGCCTTTTTTATCCCAGCGGTTACAACGTCTTTGGCTTTCAGTAATTGGGTGCGGTCAATCCAGACTATGCCCTCCAACAGGACTCCTGAGTCTGCAAGAGAGGTTGTTATTGTCATAGGTTTGGGTTCTTCCAGGACGAGTGGGCTGGCTTTCGGGAACTTGCGCACCACTTCTTTTGCCTCGGCTATTTTCTCCTTGTATGCAATTGAAAAATCAACGGTGATGCGTCTTACCTTGTATTTGCTGGAAGTCTTGACGGAATTTTTCAGGATGTTTTCGTTGGGTATGCGAACAAAGAGGTTGGCAAAGGTGCGCAGCTTGGTTGAGAGCAGATCCAGCGAGAGGACTATGCCCACCTCGCCTTCAATCTCCACCACGTCGCCTACTTCAAAGGTTTTTTCATTAACAGGAAAAAACCTGAAATAATGTTGGAAATTGAAGTCTGGGGCGCAAAGCCAAGGGCTACGGTCAAAAGTCCGGCTGTGGCCAAAAGACCGCTGAGTTTAATCCCCAGGGTGGAGAGTTTGCCTATTGCTCCGCCTTTAGCTGCTGTTTTGGGATCTGCTATGCGGCTGAAATCATTAAGCGTGGTATCGTTGGAAAAATAAAGATCCCCCTCTTTGTCTGTCTCGATTTTCACCTTTACGGGATTAGTTATCAAAACGGATTCTTTTGCAAATAATCCCAGCCTGTTGGGTGGAATCGGCAATCTGGTGATGGTGACTTGCATTGAGTGTTGGTTTTCAATATGCAAGGGGAGCTGGCAGCTTTGCATACCCGTAGCTCAAAGCCTATAGACAGCCCCAAGCGGATGCCTGTTGAGCAGGTTGCCACCATCGCGGCTATGAGGCGCTTGAGGATGACCGGGACAGCCATTGCCTATTTTCTTTCCCTGCCTCTTTCCACGGTTGGTCTTGAACTGAGGCTTTGGGCTTGAATAAGTTGTCTGGTCTGGATGAACCGATTCCTGTTGTGCGAGCACAAAGCTCCAGGCGACATGGTCCATCTTGATATCAAAGAGGTTGGGAAAGATCGACGGTGTGGGACATTGCATCACCGGTGACCGTTCCGGCAAAAGACGCAAGTCAGGCTGGGAATACCCGCATGTCTGCGTCGATGATAACAGTCGCACAGCCTGCACCGAGGTGCTGCCGGACGAAAAAGCAACCAGTGCCATCTGTTTTCTGATCCGTGCCGCAGCTTGGTTCCAAAGGCATGGTGTGGCCATCAGTAGATTAATGGCGGATATTGACTGGTGTTCCCTTACTTGTTCAAGACAGCTGTGGACCACATCAAGGCCAAGCATGTGACCACGCGGCCATATACGCCCCGCACCAACCGCAAGGCAGAGCGCTTCATCCAAACAAGCGTCAAGGAATGGGCTTACAGCCAGGCTCATGAAAACTCCGAGGAAAGAACAGAGCACCTCAAACCATGGACTGACTTCTACAACCAACAGCGGCCACACTCCGCTTTAAATCGCAAACCACCAATCTCAAGATTGCATAATTGTGAACAATGTCCTTGTTAACAACACCTAGGGATTTATTGTCAATTATACTGACTGAACCTGTCTGATGCCGGGGGGAGTCCGACTGACTTTGGCGAGCCTTTCAATTCAATCCCTTCAGGTTGCTAAACCGGGAAAGGTTTTTACCTGGCTTGAAGATCGCCTAAAGGCGTTTTTTCATAAAATCAAATTCGGCCGCCAAGTCACGGGGCAGGCCCCCCTGGCTGGGCCCTTCCAAGACGATGCTTTTTTTAAAATCCTTTTTGATCAGCCTTAAAAGACGGTCCAGATTCATGTTGCCCCGGCCTAAAGGCAGGTGCATGGTCTCAAGGCTGTTGTCGCTTAAGTGTATGTGCAGCAATTTTTTCTGATCAAACGATTGCCAGATTCGGCAGGGATCACCCCAGGTATTCAAGTGGGCCAGGTCCACGGTGAAGAAAAGGTTGGAAAGATTCCAGGCCGCCACCTTGGCAAAGGCTTCTAAAGAGCAGACAAGCTCGCAGGGCTTTGTTTCCATCAGCTCCAGGGCCAATGGAATTCCCCTTTTTTGGGCCTCCTTGCTTAAGTCCGAGAAAATATGGCGCATTAAAGCCCAGTAATAGTCATCCTCGTCTGCGGTAAAGGATTTGCGCCCGGGATGAAGGACCAGGAGGCTGGCCCCGGCTTCCTTGGCCAGGTCCAGGCAGGCTTTGGTCTGTTCAAATGCCGCCTCCCGCAAATAGGAGTTGCGCGAGGTGAGGTTAAGATCATGGGAGGCTGCATGCCAGGTAAGCTCCAGGCCGAGTTGCCGGGCCAGGGCGCCTATCTCCCTGGCCGACCCGCCGTGAAGCTGGATCTGGTCGCTCCAAACCTCGGCCAGGGAAAATCCGTTTTGCTTGATGATGCGCAAGGCCTCGGAGATAGGCATATGCCTCAAAAACCAGGTGGAGCAGCCCAGGGTGATCATGCAGGCCTCCGTAAACTGGATTTGGAAAAATGACGCCGCTTAGTAGATAGACTGTAAATAGAATGGATTTTATTACGTTTCAGATGTTCAAGCCAAGGAAAACCATGGATGTGATCGTAAGGTAAAGAGAGGCCCGGCTGGTTGGGGCGAGCTGAGCCGCAAGATCCTGCGGCTCCTTTTAAATTTATTGCAAAAGTGTGCGGCCATGCGGGCCGCACACTAGCTTGCTGACAAAGTCCTCCTGGACTTTGTCAGAGGCCACTTGGCAAAACCGCGGTTTTGCCAAGTGGCTAGAATTACTCGTCTTAAGAAAGCCTCGCAATTCGGCAGGCCGTCATTCGGGGTCCCCAAAATCTCTGATTTTAGGGGTATTTCATGGCCCGCACCCTTTAATCAGCTAACTTTTGTCCTTCTTATTTGGTTTTTTCGGCTTGGTCAGCGGCCTTGCGAGCAGCTTCCAGCCAGGAATTCCACAGGTCTTTATGCGCCGCTATCCATTCGTTGGCATGACGCTCGATATCCTTGGCGGATTTTTCGCCGTGATGCATTCTGGTGTTTTGGGCGTTTATTTCAGACAAGGGGAGCTTAAAGATTTCAAAGAACTTTTTGGCCGCGGGATTTTTCTTGAGGAAATTTTTGTTGGCCACTATGCGGATATCGCTGACCACAAAACCGGTTTTCAAGGGATCTGAGACCGCGCCCTTGACCCCGGCGACGGTCATGCGGGAGACGTTTTCCTTTTGACTCTCCTTGGGAATGATTTTAGGCACATTGATCCACATGACATCTTTACCTGGTTTCAGCTTGTACATGGTCCAGTTAGGAGCCCAGGTGTAGAAAAAAATCGGCTTGCCGCTTTTATAGTTGCCCAGGGCAGAGGCCATGCCTGCTTCATAGGCGGCCTTAATGGGCTTGATGTGGTCCTTTAAGTCGTAGACCTTGCTATGGTGTCTGATCACGGTTTCACAGCCCCAGCCCGGAGGGCAGGCAGTAAGATCGGCCTTGCCGTCGCCATTAATGTCAAAGGCCTTTTTTACTTCGGGACGCTTAAAGTCTTCCAGAGACTTGATGTTGAACTTGTCTACTTCCCTTTTGGACACCAGGTAGCCCTGAAGCCCTCCGGCCTTAACCACATACCCGATCATTTCGCCTTTTTGGTCAAAATTTTTGGGAAGTTGTGCATTGTGAAGCGGGAACCAGCCATTGGTCCAGTAGTCCACGTCTCCCATGACCAGGGATTTATAAAAAATTGGGTTGCTGAGATTTTTGGGTTTTTCAACTTTATAACCCAGCTCTTGCAGTCCTTTGCGGACAAGGGCCTCTTGAAAAAAACCGGTGTTCCAGGTTGCGCGGGCGGGGCTCACTTCAACGCCTTCACCGGGCTTTTGATAGTCGGCAAATACAGGGGCTGTGGAGAGAAGGGAAAAGGTCAGTAAAAGAGTGATAGCCAGTTTGATTTTTCGCATTAGGTCTCCTCTACTCAATAAATAATTGGGTTTTGGTTATGTCAAAAGATTGCCGCGATAATCGTTCGGGAAAGGCCCCTTTTTAAAACGCGACTCCGCTGCGTCGGCCCTTTGGGGCTTTACTGACCAGCAAAAGGTCAGGGGGATCAAGATGGAATATTTAGAAGATCGGCCTTGGGGCCGCTAAAGCGGATTTTTTGCACTGTTTAGTATTAGGATAAGTCTGTCCCCAAGTCAAGGGATTGGGTAAAATAATATGGACCTCTTAAGATTATTTAAAACTTGAATAATGTAAAGTGTAGTTATTTGGCTTGAATTTTTAGTTGGTTAGTCTCCCTGAGACTTGGTGAAAAGTAAAGTGATAAATCGATAAGTCATTTGTCGGAAAAATATACCATTAATAAATGTTAAACCGGGCATTCAATGCTAGAGTGCCTGATTTGTCAGCAATCTCAAGAGGGCATCCCCTTTTGGGGATGCCCTCTTGAGAAATTAAATTTTAGCTTTACTTGGCAGCTTTGCGTGCTGCGTCCAGCCAGGAATCCCAGGTTTTCTTGTTTTTGGAGATCCAGTCCGCCACATGACGCTCAATATCCTTTTGGGATTTTTGACCCTCATACATCAAGGTGTTCTGGGCGTTGATGTCATTCAAGGGCAAGGTGAAGACTTCAAAGAATTTTTGTGCAGCCGGGTTTTTATCCACGAATTTTTTGTTGGCCACGATACGGATATCGCTGACCACAAAACCAGCCTTAAGCGGATCGCTGACCGCGCCTTTAACTCCGCTGACGGTCATACGCTCTTCGGCTGCCTTCTGGGAGGCCTTGGGGATGATTTTGGGGACGTTGATCCACATGACATCCTTGCCGGGTTTCAATTTAAAGATGGTCCAGTTGGGGGCCCAGGTATAGAAAAAGACCGGCTTGCCGCTTTTGAAGTCACCCAGAGCAGAGGCCATGCCCGCTTCATAAGAGGCCTTGATAGGGTTGATGTATTTTTTAAGGTTGTAAACTTTCATGTGGTGGGAGATGACGTTTTCGCAACCCCATCCCGGAGGGCAGGCGGTTAAATCGGCTTTGCCGTTGCCTGTGCGGTCAAAGGCCTTTATAACTTCGGGGCGCTTGAAGTCATCCAGGGACTTGATGCCGAATTTCTCCACATCTTTTTTAGAGACCAGGTAGCCCTGCATACCACCGGCTTTTACTACGTAGCCGTACTTGCCTGCTTTTTCATTGAAGTTTTTAGGGAGTTGGCTGTCATGGTTGGGAAACCAGCCATTGGTCCAGTAATCCACGTCACCTAAGGTTACGGATTTGTAGAAAATGGGGTTCTGCAAATCCTTGGGGGCCTTGACATCGTAGCCCAGTTCCTTGAGTCCCTGACGGACCAGGGCTTCCTGGAAAAATCCCGTGTTCCAGGTTGCACGTGCGGGTTTTACGACCACTCCCTCGCCGGGTTTGTTATAATCGGCAAGTGCCGGTGCAACTACTGCCAAGGAGGCTATTAAGGTAAAAAGTAAGGTTAACTTAAAAAGTCGCATGTAGTTTCCTCCGTTGCTAAGCTAAATAGGTATGTTACAAAGAATTGGTTGTACTTATTGCGTTAAGGGCCCTCTTGTTGATCCGGGACGGTCCTTTGTTAGTGAGATAGTTTTCAACCAGTTAATTAGGAGGCAAACTGCACCAAGGCAGTCGGGTTTGTGTTGGCCGAGCCGTCCTTTACCATAAAGGACGGCTCGTTTTTCTACTGCGAGTTAGTCTTTCTGGGCCATGGACTGGGTTATCCGGTCCAACACCATGGCCATGAACACAATGCTTAAGCCGCCGATAACAGCCCTGCCGATATCAAGAGTGTTCAAGCCCAAAATCACGGGTGATCCCAAACCACCGGCTCCGATCAGGGCGGCGATAACCACCATGGAAAGAGCCATCATTATGGTTTGATTAAGGCCGGCCAATATGGTGGGCATGGCCAGGGGGATCTGTACTTTACGTAAGATTTGCCAGCGGGTCCCGCCAAAGGCCTGGGCAGCCTCGATCAACTCTTTGGGCACACCTCGGATCCCCAGGTTGGTCAACCTGATGATCGGGGGCAGGGCAAAGATGATGGTGGCCAAAACACCTGCCACATTGCCCACGGAAAAGAGCATGACAATCGGAACCAGATAGACAAAGGCGGGCGTGGTCTGCATTGCGTCTAAGATCGGTCTTAAAAATGAGTCAAACCGTTCGCTCCTGGCTGCCATGATACCCAGGGGAAGTCCGGCGACGGCGCAGAAGAGAACCGCGGAAAGGACCATGGCCAAGGTTGTCATGGTTTCTCCCCATAACCCCAAAAGCCCGATCAGAACCATTACCGCGGTTGAAAAAATGGCCAGAATCACACCTGAAAAACGCCAGGCCGCAAAAGCGATCACCGCAATTACAATGAGAGGGTGAATGGCGTTTAACGCTGAGTCAAGCCCCATCAGGGTTTGGTCAACCGGCCATTTAATTGTCTGGAAAAAATCACGGTAATTGTCAACCAACCATTCCACAAATTGGCTAACCCATATATCTAGAGGAATAACTTTATCTTCAAACATATTACTTTTTTCTCCGAACATTTGATTAACAGGTGGCGTTGTTTTTTAAATAATTAAACACTAAGCCACTGCCTGATCAGCCCTGTGGAGAGTCTTTAAGAAACTGTATTTGGAAACAACGCCTTTGTAGACGTTGTTTTCGTTTACCACTGGTATGGGCCAGTTGCGGGAGGCCACTTCGGGCAATATATCCTGCATGGAGTCATCCATGTTCACGGCCGTGGCATCTTTAATATAGGCCTTGTCCAGAGAAGCCTTGCCTGTGTTTTCCTCTATGGCCTTGGTCAGGCTTTCGGTGGATACTAAGCCGAGAAAACGGCGCTGGGAGTCAAGAACATAACCATAGGAACGGTCTTTTTGGCTTAAAAGTTCGTGGGTTGTGCGCAGGCTGCCATCTTTGGTTTTAATGATGGTTGGGTAGACATCGCGGACAATATCTCCGGCGGAGATAACATTGGTTGGGTCCACACCTCGGAAAAAGGCCCGTACATAGTCGTCGGCCGGGTTCTGCAAAATATCTTCCGGCGTACCCACCTGAACAACGCGGCCGCCTTCCATGATGGCGATGCGGTCTCCTATCCGCAGGGCTTCGTCCAGATCATGGGAAATAAACACCACGGTTCTTTTTTGTTTTTCCTGCAGGTTTATAAGCTCATCTTGCATCTCGGTCCTGATAAGCGGGTCCAGGGCGCTGAAGGCCTCATCCATCAAAAGGATGGCCGGGTCAACAGCCAGCGCCCTGGCCAGGCCCACCCTTTGTTGCATACCACCGCTGAGCTGTGCGGGAAGGGAGTCTTCCCAACCTTCCAGGCCAACCTGGGCCAGTGCCAGACCTGCGCGTTCATTCCTTTTTTTCTTATCAACCTGGGCCAACTCCAGGCCAAAGGCGGCATTTTCCAAAACCGTAAGGTTCGGCAAAAGGGCAAACGACTGAAAGACCATGCTCATGTTGTGCAGTCTGAAGCTGACCAGTTCATCATGGGTCATGGTGGTTACGTTTTGGCCGTCTACAAGGACGTTGCCCGCGGTGGGCTTGATAAGGCGATTGAACATGCGAACTATGGTGGATTTGCCGGAGCCGGAAAGCCCCATAATTACAAAAATTTCGCCTTCGTCGATGGTAAAGTTGGCATCCTGGACACCTACGGTCATGCCGGTTTTCTCCAGGATTTCTTGCTTGCTGAGGCCCTTTTTGCTAAGCTCCAGCCCCTTTTTCGGGTTAGGGCCGAAAATTTTATACAACCCTTCTATCTGAATTTTTTCACTCATACTTTTCCTTTGACCTTTTGTAAGGCTTTCTTAGCCCGAAGATTCTTTCTCTGTTTTGTTTTTTTGAGTTTCCGGCGCTTCCAGCATTTCGCCCTTGCTGTTCCAGTATCCGGTGCAAACAACCGGAGCAGCTTGCAGATCCTGGGCGTTCATCATCTCCACCACTGAAGCAAGCAGTTCGTCAATTTGCCTCTGCTTTTCATAGGGGAGACTCTCAAATCGCTCGGCGAACTTGTCCTGCAAAGGAGTGGGAAGATTTTCGGTCAGCTCTTGGCCTTTGGGAGTCAGGCTCACATAAATTTTGCGGCGATCAGGATTGTTGCGTTGCCTTTGCAGCAATCCCCGGCTTTCCAGACGGTCCAGAATGCCTGTAATGGTCGCCCTGCTCAAATAGACGTTATCCGCCAGGCTAGAAGGGGTGATGAACTCACTTTCCATGATTTGCCGCAGGCATACCACCTGAGGAACAGTCAGCCGGTATTGTTTGTTAACCTTGCGGCTGTACAGGTCCGTGGCCCTGATTATCTGGCGTATATATCTGAAAACATTTTCAGTATAAGATTCAGTCATTTATCTGAAACTTTTGCGCAATGCGCCGGTAAATAAAAATGGTTTATAAAAAAGGATCACATTGTTATTTATATGATTCGTGGCGATATGGTTTGCGATCAAACTATCACGACGCAAAGCAGATGTCAAGGTTGCCGGAATGAACCAATGTGTAAAATTTATACATCAAGCTGAAAATACAAGAAAAACGAAGCATTCTGCAGATTGGTGTTATTTTCCTGTGATTGTTGGTCGGCAAGTTATTGCCGGGTTTGCTGTGTTGGCCCCTGATAAGGGAATGCCTAGTATCAGTAGACTTTTGTTTGTAATCTGTGCATGATAGGTAAGGTCCGCGCAACGCTTGAAAGGGGGCTATGCAGGTGTCTACCTTTCCGAAAAACCTTGCAATAAGCCTTAAGTATTTGATTTATTTATGTATTTGTTTGATTGTAATTCTGTACACACCTGAAGCGGCTTCAGCTGGGCAGCATTGCGGGGCCGAAAATGACTGGCGGAGTCATCTGGTCCCAGACTATTGGCCGCCAAGGCCGGTGCGGCATATTAAATCCCTGGACAGTAAATTGCTAAAGCCTGTGGGGTTTTACAATGCATGCAAACGCCATGATGATTGCTACGACACCTATGGCAGATCCAGGTCAAGCTGTGATAAAAAATTTTATAAAGACATGAAAAAACAGTGCCAAAAGGTTTATGACGCCTTTTGGGATCTGCCCCAGAGAAAGGCATGCGAGGGTGCGGCTTACGGCTATTATCAGGCTGTAGTTAAAAACGGCAGACCTGCCTACTTGTCGGCACAAAAATCGGCTGCTCCGCAAATAAATGCCGATGATAAGCTCCAGACGGTGAAAAAATGAAGATGCCTTTTACCGATCCATAGTCCGGGCGGGTGATAATTTTCATTTCCACCATTAGAACCAAGGAAGAGCGGGGATATTTAGCAAAACCGGATAGACAGGTGATTTGCTAAAAGGTTGGCGGGTATGTTGATTTAATGATTGTCCGTGAGCATCTCCAAGCGATGACGAGTCTTAGCCGAATTCCCATGATGACCTGAGGGGCTCCGGGCCCTGCAACCCGGAGCCTCTTGTTTTATTTGATATTTCTTCTGGTTGAACCCATCAGGAGATCTCTATGCTTTTGGCCTTTTCCTCTGCCTTTTGCGGCAATTCCAGGTTTAAGACGCCGTTTTTGAGCTTGGCCTTTACCGCCTTGGAATCGATCTCCACCGGCAGGCGCAAACTACGGCTGAATTTTCCGTAGCGGGCCTCTTTCAGGTAAAAAGTTTCTCCTTCTTCCTCTTTCTCATAGGCCTTTTCACCGCTGATGGTTATTCTGTCACCATCAATCACCACCTTCAGCTTGTCCTTTTCCATTCCGGGCAGTTCAGCTCTCAGAAAATATTTGCCGTCCCTTTCCTTGAGTTCCAGGTCTGGCTGCCACTGTTCTTCCATCTGGCGAGGCCATTCGGTCCACAGGCGGTCAGAGAAGATATCTCCCATGGGCTCACGGCCAAATGGTGTCATCCACCAGGGACGCCCCTCGCGTGTGGTCAGATTTGCCATTTCTACACCTCCTCTTTGGAAGTTTTCGGTAATCTATATGCGGTTCATGGGGTTGGCACTCCTTCGAGAAACGACCCCATCTTTTAATTTTCAAGATAATAACTCCCGGTTCAATTTCAAATCCGGAGCTTAATTTTCTGTCTTTGCGATTAAGCGGCTTGAATTTTGGGTCGGCAGAAAGGGGATCTAAAGGCGAATTGTGCCTCACAGGCAGAGACTCGGACTTATGTTTCTGTCAATTGTAAAAATTTCGGGCCAAGGAAAATGTTTTAGGGAATAGAAAATAAACAGGGAATGATTTAAGAGAGGTTTTCTTAGTCTACAGTAAAGACGACTTTTTTTGCCAATAGAGATCCCATTTCCTGATCCGGCAAGGGACGGCTGAAATAATATCCCTGTATGCTGTTTGCCCCCAGGCTGTGCAGGAAACGCACCTGATCTGCGGATTCCACGCCTTCAGCCACCACTCGCAGCTTCAATCCCTGGGCCATTGCCAAAATTGCCCGTAGAAGCATGTTGGCATCCTGATCGGCAGGCGCGCCGTCCACAAAGGACTTGTCTATCTTAAGCACGTCAATGGGGAAGAAGCGAAGATATGACAAGGAAGAGTAGCCGGTGCCAAAGTCGTCCAAGGCGATGGTGGCGCCCATTTTTCGTAATTCTTCCAGGACTTTCTTGGTCGCTTCGGGGTTCTGCATCAAGGCGCTTTCCGTGACCTCCAACTCCAGGGCTGATATGGGCAGGCCGGTTTCCGAAAGGGCATCCTCCACTGCTTGAATAAGATCGTCATCCTTAAATTGCCGGGCCGAGACATTGACCGCAACCTTCAGGTTCTGACCAGTGCTTTTGCGCCATTTTTCAGTTAACTGACACGATTTGGTCAGCACATATCTGCCGATCGGAACAATCAACCCCACGTCTTCGGCAAGTGGGACAAAGTCCGCAGGCGAGATCAGTTTTCCGTTTTTCTGCCAGCGGACCAGCGCCTCCATTCCCAGTATGTGCCCATCAGGGCAGGAGACCTTGGGCTGGAAATAAACTAAAATTTCGTTATTTGCCAAGGATCGTCTGAGATCGTTTTCCATTTTGAGCCGTTTGACGGCTTCGGCATCCATGGTTTCAGTAAAAAAGCGGTGTTTCCCCCTCCCGTCCTGCTTGGCCCAACTCAAGGCCAGGTCCGCGTTTTTAATTAATGATTCCGGATCCGGTGAGAAATCCTGGTGATTGCAAACGGCGATTCCCAAAGAGGCTGTGAGAATGATTTCATTGTCATCTACAATAAAAGGCGACTTAAAGAGTTCCTGAATATGGGTGGCCTCAAATATGGCGTCCTCTGGATGTTTAAGGCCTGGGGTTACTAAAACAAATTCATCAGCCCCCAAACGGCAGATCAAGTCGGGATGATGAGTATTTTGGGTCAAACGGCTGGCAACCTTCTGTAAAAGGGAGTCGCCTGCCAAATGCCCCAGGCTGTTGTTGACGGTCTTGAACTCATCTAAATCCAGGGAAATGACAGCCAGGTGCCTCTGATCGTTTTTGGCTTGATTTAGGGCCCGATTCAGGCGATCGACCAGGAGTTTTCGGTTCGGTAATCCGGTCAGCGCGTCGTGATATGACTGATGGTGAAGTTCCTCTTCCTTACTTTTTATGTCAGAAAGGTCGTGAAAGATGGCGACGTATTTGTCGACCCGGCCCAAACTGTCTTTGATTGTGGTGATGGTGCTCCATTGGGGATAGGCCTCACCGCTTTTACGTCTGTTCCAAATTTCTCCCCGCCACTCGCCGTAGGTGCTCAGGCTCTCCCACATTTCTTCATAAAATTGCCGGTTATGGCGCTTTGATTTGAGAATACGGGGAGTTTTGCCCAGAACTTCTTCTTCGTGATAACCGGTTATTATGGTAAAGGCCCGGTTCACCATGATTATGTGGTTTTTATTGTTTGTGACCAGTATGCCTTCCAGGGCCTCGTCAAAAGCCTTTTTAGCCAAGGTCAACTGGCTGTTGGCTTGTTTCCAGGTGGTTATGTCCTGCAAAGTGCCGACTAATCTGACCACAGCCCCGGAGGCGTCTTTTACGACTTTATTAATTGAATTAACATAAGCCATGCTTTGGTCGGCTTTTATTATGCGGTGTCCTATGTCGAAATTTTGGCCCTGACCAATGGAATTATCTATGGCCCTTCTTAGCAACTCGCGGTCTTCCGGGTGAGTTGCCCCCAAGATGTAGGTGACTGAAGGGGGGATGCTTTGGGGGGCAAGCCCCAGGATGCGGTAGGTCTGGTCAGACCAGATGAGTTCATTTGTTTCCAGGTCCCAGTCCCAACTGCCTATCTGGGATATTTGTTGGGCCCTGTTTAGGTTTTCACGGCTCTTTTGAAGGGCGTCGTGGGCTGTTTTTCTTTTGGTTATGTCCCGGCCCAAAACAACCAGACCCATTTTTGTGCCGTCGTCTTCAAACAAGGGTATCTTGAAAGTATCCAGGATTTTTTGTCCGCCTTGAGGTAAGGGGATTATTTCTTCATAGCGGGTGGGCTCCCGCTGCTGCCAGGCCCGATTATCCGTCTCAAAGCCTGTCTCGAAAATGGGCTTGAATAGCGGGTGGATCAGATCGGCCAGTTCTTCATTTGTAAGGCCTTGATAGTCAATGTCCTTTAGGCCGAACAGGTCAATTTCAGCCTGATTGGCCATAATCCAACGCCCCTTGGCGTCTTTGAAACAAACTATGTCCGGCATGGCCTGAATCAGGATGCGGCACTGTTCCTCGGAAAGCCTGCGCGCATTGTCCCTTATGGCTTTTGGGTGCAGATTTTTTAAGCTGACCAAATACCCGCGTGGTATCTCCTGATCATCTAAAAGAGATGAAAAAATAACGTCCGCCCAAAGGTATTGACCATTTTTTTCTTTTACTCTAATGGGCAGGGCATCTGTTTTTTTCGAAAAATCTTGATTTTTTAGGTGGCTGACTGAAAATTGCTTGAGGTCTCCGGGATGGACAAGATTTTCCCACGGCATGGGCTCGCAGGGGCCGGGAGCATAACCCAGGTTGCGCGATATGGAATCGGAGATAAATATTATTTGAAAGTCAGTATCCAGAATCAGATGGATACCAGGGGTGTTTTTAACGATGAGTTTATAAAGACCGTTCTCCAAGAACTCTAGACCAAGGCCTGGGCTGTTTGGCATTCTGTTGAAAACCAGTTTCTCCAGCATGCGCCTGAGTTCTGTGTGGGCGCTCTTTGTTTCCATTCACCTGTTCCCGCGCTTATCCTGAGGAGTCCGTCTTTTTCGGCCTGCTCGCGTTTTTTGACTGCCAGAAGGCAAAAAATCCTTTTGGAAGAAAACCTTTATTGAAATACTCTATTAATTCGGTTGCTTGGCCGGTATTGGCTTATCTTGGAGCGTGCCTATAGAATCCGGCCTAAGACTAATAAAAACGGATCACCTATGATTACTCTTTTTTCTTAGAATATATAACTCTTTGATAAGGCAAACGTTTTAGATAAAATACCTTAGAGGCATCCTTTGTTCCACTATATATTAACTTTTTAGAATTATTCCGACTTAAGAATAACAGCTGCCGGAGCCGAAAACGCCTCCTAGTAGAAGTTATAAAGAAATATGGTTAGGTATCTGCTTAAATATATTAACGGTTTTAATAGGTATGGTCAACTTTGCCTGTCAGGCCCATGTGAATACTACTTTTTACGTTTTCGGGACCTGTGTGCTCCTTATAACCGAGTGGAATTCACAGACAACTCTCTGCTCTAAAAGCAGGAGACAGATGGCAAAACCAGGGGAAAGAACAAATGCGCCAAAGCCTTACCCGCAAAATGAATACAATGGTCCTGGTTATTTTCTTGGCCATGGGTGGTTTGATTACCTTTGGCTTCATGGTTTTGGGGCAACCCATAGTAGACGAGCTGGGGACAAGTTACGCGGTAAACAGGGTGTTGAGGGAGAAAAGCCGGGTGGAGGCCCTGGTGGAGAAGGAAATCGCCCTGGCCCTCAAATTGGCGGATTCACCGATCATAAAAAAATGGTGCACGGATGAATCAGATAAACGTATAAAATCCCTGGCCTTGTCCGAATTGGAGAGCTTTAAGAAGCACTTCAAAAATCATAACTATTTTTTGGCCATGAGCCACTCAGGCCACTATTACTTTAATGATCGTGCAAACAAATATGATCCTCTTCGGCATCGTTACACCTTACACGGGAAGGTTGAAAAAGACGCCTGGTTTTATCGGATGCTCAAGGAAGTTGATGATTATGAACTGAACCTGGATATCAACGTCTTTTTGCAGACTGTTAAAATCTGGATAAATGTCATTATTAAAAATCGGGGCGAAAAAGTGGGGGTTACCGGCACAGGTCTTGACCTTACCGGTTTTCTGAAAGACGTGGTTTATCAGAGCGAAGAGGGGGTGGATATTATCCTCTTGGACCGCGAAGGCAATATCAGCGCCTATAAAAATCCGACCTATATCGAGGCCAATGCCAGGGCCAAGCAAAGCGGTAAAAAAATTAAGATCTTCGACTTGTTGGAAAGCCAAGAGGATAAAGAGAGGTTCGCCTCTCATCTGGCGGCATTGGATAAAGGGACCCAACAGGTCGAAACCTTTAAGATAAATGTTGACGGAAAATCCTATCTCGCCTCGGGAGTGAGGTTGGCCAACCTAGGCTGGCAATGTTTTGTGCTGATTGATCTGCCCAAAATATTAGACCTTAAAACCTTTACTCCTGTCCTGGGGCTGATGCTGGTCTTGCTGGGAATTGCGGTCTTTTTGATAAGCTGGTTTGTAAGACGGGAAATGTTAATGCCTCTTTCCAGGCTATCAGATTCAGCTGAATTGATTTCCCAAAGAAATTACCAGGTGGATCTGCCGGAAGACAAAAATGATGAGATCGGTGCTCTTAGCAGATCTTTTGGGCAAATGGCTGTTCAGGTGAGGCAATATACAGAGAACCTGGAGGATATGGTCGAAGAAAGGACCAAAAGCCTTACTTTGGCCAACCAGGCCTTGGAATTTTCCAATCAAAGGATGACCGACAGCATCAATTATGCCCGGATTATTTTGCAAGGGGTGCTGCCTGCTGATGAGTACTTGAAGGCAATATTCCCGGAGCATGTATTGGTGTGGCAGCCCAAAGACTTGGTCGGCGGGGATATGTATTTTGTAACCCGTACACCCAGCGGAAGGATTATAGTGGTGGGAGACTGCACAGGCCACGGTGTGCCCGGAGCCTTGATGGTGATGAGTGTTCAGGCGCTTTTAAAAAGGGCGCTGAAAACTGTTTCCCCCACCGATCCCTCTCTCGTCTTAACCGAGTTGAATCTTTTGGTGAAAAAAACCCTGAACCATGACCCCGCTTCTCCGGTGGACAGCGGCCTGGATATAGGAATCTGCTACCTTCCCGATCATAATGACGAAATGATATTTGCCGGAGCCGGTATGTCTATATATATTAGGGAGAATGGTAAAGTCACGGTTATCAAGCCGGACAGAAAAGGCTTGGGATACCGTAGGTCTCCCGATAATTACGTCTTTACCAGACACCAGATAACCGGGCTGAAAGGAAAGGTGTTTTATTTAGCATCAGACGGTATTCTTGATCAGCCCGGTGGAAAAAGTGGTCTGCCTTTTGGCAGTAGACGTTTTATAAACTTCCTGGAGTCTCTTGCGAATTTGCCTCTTGAAAGGCAGGGGGAGGCTGTTTATAAAGTGCTTTTAGAATACTCCGGGCCAAGGGAGCAGAGAGACGACCTTGTCTTCTTCGGCTTCCGGGCTTAACAGGGTGTTGAAAAAGCCGAAGCATTTTTTGGGGGGGGCATGGCCCGCATAGCTGGGCGTTTTTTACACCCTGCTAAAAGTCCTTTGTAATTTTAGGGGCGAACTATGAGTAAATTGGATTTATTTGACCTGACTAAAAAATTTCGGGAAAAGGGCATACTCATCACCTTCAGCGGACCTTTTACCCACAAGATAATAGAGGAGCTGGGTAAAGCTATAAGGGGGCATCTGGAAGATGAAAAGTTAAAGGCTTCCGATACCATGCGGGTTTTTTCCGTATTTGTGGAGCAGGCCCAGAATGTGAAGAACTACGTAACCACAGCCTTTAAGGACTGCCCGGACCAGGTGCTTCTCACCACCGGGATGGTAACCATAGCCAAGGCTGGAGTGGATTACAGTGTCAGCTCGGGCAATATGATTAAAAAACAAGATGCCCAAAAGCTCATCGACTGGCTGGAATATTTGAACACCTTGGACCGCAAAGAGCTGCGCGCGCTTTACAAAGAGCAGGCCAGAAAGCCCATGCCGGAAGGCGCCTTGGGAGCCGGTTTGGGGTTGATTGATATGGCCCGCACCGCCAAAGCTCCACTTCAGCATTCCATAAGGGAAGTGGATGCAGAGTTTAGTTTTTACAGCCTGACGGTGCTGGTTTAAGGAAAAAGGTAATGAACAGTTTGATAATAGAAAAAACTTCTTCCACCCCTTCTGTGGAATTTGATCCCCAAAGCGGGCCGCTCAAGATATCGGGAGAATCATATCCTGAAAATACGTTGGATTTTTTCAAGCCCATCATCGAGTGGATAAGTGCCTATGTGAAAGAGGTCAAAACGATAACCCTTGACCTGTATCTGATCTACATGAACACCAGCAGTGTGAAATGTATGCTGGAGTTATTGGATGTTCTGGAAGAAGCCCATGGCAATGGCCACGATATAACCCTGAACTGGTTTTATGACGAGGACAATGACCGGGCTTTGGATACGGCAGAGGAGTTTGAAGAGGATTACACCATGCCCTTTAACATTATTGCCCAGCAAAAAAGGGAGTAACCCGTGGCCAGCTTCAATCATTTTATAGGGGATCTGAAAGCCAGGCTGGCCGAGCCGGAGATGGAAAAGAAGGAACTTTATCCGGAACTGATTTGTTTATTTGATTATTATCAAAAGCTTGAGAGCCGGCTGGAGAAGATATCCCGCATATCGGACGGTATTCAGGCTGAACTGAGAGACTTGAAAGACAAATATGAAAGGCAGTCTGTAACCGATCACTTAACCGGGCTTTTTAACCGCAGGTACGCCACCCAGCGTTTGAAGGAGGAGATTGCCCGTTTTGAACGATATGGGGAGGGCGTGTCGGTCTGTATTGCGGATATAGATAAATTTAAAACAATCAATGATACCTACGGCCATAATTGCGGTGATTTGGCGCTTAGGGGGATAACCCGGCTTTTGATCAATAATTTGAGGAGTTCCGATGTGGTGGCCCGGTGGGGTGGTGAAGAATTTTTATTTCTCATGCCACACACCAACCTGGGGCCGGCGATTCACACTGCGGAGAAGATAAAGAAAATCGTTGCCGAGGCCTCTTTTTCCCATGAGGGAGAGGAGTTCAGAATAACCATGAGTTTCGGCCTTGCCCAATACCAGAAAAAAGACACCCTTGATTCAGTTCTGACCAGGGCTGACCACGCCCTGTACATGGCCAAGGGAAAGGGCCGGAATCAGGTCGCCCATCTGTAAGAATACCTTACCGGGCAATAATCCATACCTTTTATGGCTACCGGTGATCGTCTTGTTCTATTATTCCTTGTAAATTCAATTTGCACCTCTTCCTGTTTTTGCGCTTCCTTAATATTTTTAAATTGATATTAAATTTGTACCTAAATTTCCTGAAAAATGTTACTTAAAATAGGTTGTTTTTTACTATCTCTTGCTGGTTTATTCGCTGAATAACAGGGGGAATTTTTAATGACTGCATCTGGGATGATAATGGCAAAGGGATCGGGAGTTGAGATCTGTTTACATAAATAGTCCGGGCGGGGAAAGCCGCCTTTGGCTGTTCACGGACTTATCGCTAACGGCAGGTCCTTTGATGCCATTGCCTCTGAAATAAATTCCGCCTGCGAATTTTACGCCCTGGATCTCAGGGGCAGGGGCAGGAGGCAAAAACCGGCCAAGGACTATTCCCTGTTCAGGCATGCCTCGGATATTGAGGCCCTTCTGGCAGATCTTGCTTTAAACAAAGTCATCCTCATGGGGCATTCTCTGGGGGGCTATGTTTGCCTGGCTTTTTGCCACCTTCGCCCGGATCTGGTGGAGAAGATGATTTTGATGGACGCCGGAGCCGACCTGACCCCTGAACAATGGGGCAAGGTAACCGCAGGTATAAAACCCAGCCTTGATCTTTTGGATAAAAATTTTTCTTCTATTGGTGAATATCTAAACTTTGTAAAGAGGGCCCCTTTTTTAAATCCCTTGCCTTTTCTCTTTCCCTGCCTCTTTCCACGGTTGGCCTTGAACTGAGGCGTTTGGGCTTGAACAAGCTGTCTTGTCTGGATGAGCCGATTTCTGTTGTGCGTTATGAATACAAGGCCCCAGGCGACATGGTCCATCTTGATATCAAGAAGTTGGGAAAGATCGACGGTGTGGGACATCGCATCACCGGTGACCGTTCCGGCAAAAGACGCAAGCCAGGCTGGGAATACCTGCATGTCTGCGTCGATGATAACAGTCGCACAGCCTACACCGAGGTGCTGCCGGGCGAAAAAGCAACCAGTGCCACCTGCTTCTTAATCCGCGCCCCAACCTGGTTCCAAAGGCATGTGTGGCCATCAGTAGAGTAATGACGGATAATGGCGGGTGCTATCGCTCTTATCTGTTCAAGACGGCTGTGGACCACATCATGGCCAAGCATGTAACCACGCGGCCATACACGCCCCGCGCCAACGGCAAGGCAGAGCGCTTCATCCAAACAAGCATCAAGGAATGGGCTTACAGCCAGGTCTATGAAAACTCGGAGGAAAGAACAGGCCACCTCAAACCATGGGCTGCCTTCTACAACTAACAGCGGCCACACACCGCTTTAAATCGCAAACCACCAATCTCAAGATTGGTTAAATGTGAACAACCTCCTTGGTAATAACAGCTTGGCTGTCTGGATCGCAAGACCTGGACCGACCTTTTTGCGGGCCTCGGGCATGACCGATGAAAGGATGCTTGCCTGGCATGCTGCCTTTGAAAGATTCTGAAAAGCATCGCGAATTTTTAGAGTATCTCGGCGTGCCCAACAAGGAAATAAAAAGAATTCGTTCCCTGGGCATGGCCTGATTTAAGACGAATATGAACCCTGATTCCACATTAACTATTTATTGTCAGAGGGACATGATGGCTTTCAATCTGAAAAGAGTGTTTTTGGCGGTCCTTTTTTTGATTGCCCTGGCGTCTCACAGTGCGTTTGCACAGAGCTCCTCCTGCCGGGAAACGGCCCAATGGCAATATGCAAGCCTCGACGGCTCCAAGGTTTATTATCAGCTGATCGGAGAGACAGGTCAGGCTGTGGTCTTTGTGCATGGCTGGAGCTGTGATTCAAGCTTTTGGCGCAAGCAGATTCCACCCCTGGCCAAGGGGCGCAGGCTGGTGCTGGTTGACCTTATAGGTCACGGAAAGAGCGACAAACCAAAGCTTGAGTATGATCTGGCCCTGTTTGCCGAGTCTGTCAAGGCGGTCGTTGATCACGCCCGGCTTGATAGGGTGGTGTTGGTGGTGCACAGCATGGGGCTGGGGGTGGCCAGGGAGTTTATCAGGCAATGCCCCGGCAGGGTGGAGGGTCTGGTTATCGCTGACGGAGCCTATATCAGAATTCCCCAAGATCCCAAGGAACGGGAAAAACAAAAAGTCCAATGCGCGGCCCTGACGGATATGTTTCGCAAACAGCCTTTTAAAAGGGGCGTGCAGATCTTTGTAAAGGGACTTCTGGATAAAAAAACCCCTGTGGATGTGGCTCAAGAGGTTACTGAAAAGATCTCCTCTACAGAGCCTCGGGTGGCCGTTTCAGCCATGGCCAATTTCTGTAATCCGCACTTTTGGACTGAAGAGCCGATGGGGGTCCCCACCCTGGCGATCTATGCCGACAGTCCGGATATGCCTCAAGATAATCGGCATTACCTTGAAACCTTGTTCTCCGATTTTGAATATCACCTGTGGCAAGGGGTGGGCCATTTCCCCATGTTGGAAAAACCAGTTAAGTTTAATTCACTTTTAGACGGTTTTTTAAAAAGGCTGGAGAATCGTCCAAAGAGGGTGAAAGAGAAATAGACCCAGGTCTGATCGGCAAGGCAACTCCAGCTGAGGCATGCTAAAAGGTGTTGTCGCCCCTTGCCAAGAACGGTTCGGGTCAGGTGGTTTTATAAAATTATGTAAGTAGCTTCAGTCTGCTTGACAAGCAGGGTGTAAAACTTGTAAATCATATATTGAGACAGTATCTCGCTAAGTGAAACAAGCGGACTGCCTTAATCGGCTTCCCGCTTTTATTTTACAAATCTCGAAAAAGAGCACCCATGCCCCATACAGATTCACCCGCAAGCCGGGAATACGGCGCTTCCCCCTATCGTTGGCTGATTTTGGGCCTTTTGTCCTTTTCCTATCTCCTGGTCTACGTGCATCGCATGTGCCCGGCGGTTCTGGCCCAGGACCTGATGCAGTCTTTCGACACCTCGGCCGCGGTGACAGGGCTGATGGCCTCTGCCTATTTTTTCCCCTATGCCCTGATGCAGGCGCCGGGCGGCATCCTTGCCGACAAGCTGGGCGCCAGACGCCTGATAACCCTGTGCATGCTGGTCGCCACCCTGGGGTCGGTTTTGTTTGCGGTTTCCGGCAGTGTAAACGCGGCTTTCTGGTCCAGGGTTCTGGTGGGATTGGGGCTGTCGGCCGTGCTGGTGCCTTCTTATAAAGCGCTTACCTATTGGTTCCCCGCCCGTCAGTTTGTCATGGGGGCTTCTGTGATAATCGCCATCGCGGGCTTGGGCGGTGTGGTGGCCAGTTCTCCCCTGGCCTGGCTAAGTGAGCTGATTGGCTGGCGTTCCAGCTTTATGGCCTTGGCCGGGTTGACTTTTGTCAACGGACTTTTGATCTGGTTTCTGGTTCGGGATAAACCCACGGATATGGGGCTTCCCAGGGTGGAGCCTCAGGTCAGTCAGGGAACAGGCAAAACCAAGGCTGCCATGCCGGTGAAAAAATCCCTGTCCCTGGCCCTGGGCAGCCTGGATTTTTGGCTTTTGGCTGTTTGGTTCTTTTTCAACGGCGGTATTCTTTTCAGTTTTGCCGGGCTGTGGGCCGGTCCCTATTTCATGGGAGCCTACGGTATGACCAAGACCCAGGCCGCCGGAGTCATCGACCTTTTCTCCTTTGGCTGGGTTTTCGGGCCTTTGATCTTTGCCTGGATCGCAGCCAGGTTCCCCTCCAGAAGCAAGGTGCTGGGCCTGAGCATGACCGGGTTGGGCCTGGTTTGCCTGTGGTTGATCTTGCGAAACGGTCATATGAGCCAAATGGAGCTATATCTGTTTGCCTTAAGCTTCGGTTTTTTGGGAGCCGGACCGGCCGGGGTCTGCTTTACCGCTGCCAAGGAGCGTTATCCAGTGGAAATGGCGGGAACCGTAACCGGGCTGGTTTATGTGTTTCCCATGGCCGGAAGCGCGGTTTTTCAACCCCTGGCCGGGGTTATCCTGGATATGAGCGGCCATATGGATTCCGGCCTCACCAGCCAGGACTTTATTCCCTTGTTTATTTTGTATGCGGTTATTTCCTTTGTGGCCGGGCTGGCCGGATTTGTGTTTCGCACAGATCGGGGAAAAAAAATTCCCAAGGAGCCGACCAAGAAAATGGCCTGACAAGCAGTTTGAGCCTGCCTTTGGGCAAAAATAAATGATTAAAATCAGGAAGAGGTTGAAGGTCGCCTTCAACCTCTTTTTTCTTAAGCAAAGGTCTGGCTTTACAAATCCGGTTTTTTTGGCTCAGAATGCCACATAGTGTATTTTGTGCCTTTTTGGGTCATGGGGAGACCGATATGTCAGTTACGGAAAAGCCTCTTAAAGGTATCGGCTATCTGGTCAACGCAGCTGCCCTGGTTATTGTGATCGCTGGCATCAAGGCCGCGGCTTCGCTTTTGGTCCCCATTTTGCTCTCCGCCTTTGTGGCTGTGGCCGCCACTGTGCCCCTGCGCTGGCTTCGCAGAAAAGGGGCGCCCGCCTGGCTGGCCAGTTTGCTGACCATATTCACGGTTATCGTCTCGGCGGTGCTTTTGGTGAATATGGTGGGGGTTTCCATCCGGGATTTTTCCGCGGCCTTGCCCCAATACACCACGAACCTACAGAACCTGCTGGGCAGTGTTTTGGCCTGGCTCAATTCCCTGGGGATGGATCTTTCTCCAGACTTGGTAAAGGACTACTTTGATCCCGGTAAGGCGGTGGGGCTTTTTTCCAGTTTGCTCACTGGACTGGGCAACACCCTTACCGATTCGGCCTTTATCGCCATGACCACGGTCTTTATGCTTTTGGAATCCGTGGATCTTCCCCAGAAGATAAAGGTCGCCTTTGCTTCCAACCAAAGGCCCCAGGAAGCAGCCACGGAACTCATGGAATCCTTGAACAATTATTTGGCCATGAAGACCCTTTTAAGCCTGCTTACCGGGGTTTGCGTTGCAATTTGGCTTGCGATTGTGGGGGTGGACTACGCTATCCTCTGGGGTGTACTGGCCTTTGCCCTGAACTACGTACCGAATATCGGCTCTATCATAGCGGCGGTGCCGGCTGTTATGCTGGCGCTTCTTCAGTTGGGCCTTTCCGGCCTTATCTTCAGCAGCATTGGTTTTCTGGTGGTTAATCTGGTGGTGGGCAGTGTGCTGGAGCCAAGGCTTATGGGGCGCAGTCTGGGACTCTCCACCTTGATTGTTTTCATTTCCCTGGTTTTCTGGGGATGGGTTTTGGGGCCGGTGGGCATGCTGCTTTCCGTGCCCTTAACCATGATCGCCAAGATTATTTTAGAAAGTCACGAGGAAACCCGCTGGGCCGCGATTCTCATGGAACCCGTACGCCAGGTGAGGCAAGAGGCCGTGGAAAAGGAAAAAGATGGGGGCGATAATTGATTTTGGGAAGGATTTGTCAGCAGCGCTGATGACGGCCCGCCGAGTTGCGAGGCTTTCTAAAGACGAGTAATTCGATCCACTTGGCAACATCCAAGTTTTTGCCAAGTGGCCTCTGCCAAAGTCCAGGAGGGCTTTGGCAGTAAGCTAAGACCGGCCCCGAAAGGCCGGTCTTTTGAATTTAAGCTTCCTGATGCCCACGCTCCTTAAATGAGGCAAATCCTTCGCCCGCCGCCATGATAAAGGAGCAGAGGGCCAAAAGCACCACTGAAAGGGCTGCGGCAGCCGGGAAATCGCTGCCTGTCTCGGATATTTTGCTGAAGAGCTGCAAAGGCAGAATGTTCACTTGAGTGCCGACCAGGGCCAGGGCTGTGCCATAGGCCCCCAGGGCCACGGCAGCCACCAGACAATAGGCCGTAAATAAAGAGGGCATTATCTGGGGCAGAAGAATCTCGGCCACAGACCTGAATCGGCTGGCGCCCAGGGATTGGGCGGCCAGAAGCTGGGAAGAATCGAAGTTAATAAGAACCGGCAGGATGATCAGAACCACCCTGGGGATCAGGTAATAGGCATAGGCAAAGCCCAGGCCATAGGGACTGTAGATGAATCCGGCGAATTCTGTGGGGTCCACCCCCACCTTGGCCAGCAAAAGGGTTATGAACCCGGCCCTGCCAAAGGAAAGGATAAAACCATAGGCCACAATCAGCCCGGAGAAGGTCAGGGGCAGGGAAAGCAGGGCCAAAAGAAAAGAGCGCACTTTCTGGGAAAGGCGGGCCAGATGATAGGCCACCCCAAATCCCACCATAAGCGAGACACCGGCGGTGACCGTGGCCAAGACAATACTGCCTTTCAGCCCGGACCAGAAAAGATTGCCTTCAAATAGCCCCCAAAAGGCGACGCCCCCATTGCCAAAGGCCTCTGTGACCACTCCGAAAAGGGGGGTCAAAAAGAACAGAAGCAAAAAGAGGGCGCCGGGGCCTGCCAGTAAAAATAGTAACCACCGGCGCCTCATGCTCAAAGGACCTTTCTACTTGCCCAGGACCGTCTTGGCCCAGCCCTTGTCAATGTCTGCCTTGCGGGCGGCAGCCTTGATGATATCCAGGGGCTTGACCTGGGGAGCGGCGGGCAGGTGCTTGGCCACGGATTCGGGCAGCTGCACACCGGGGACCGAGGGGCGCACAAAGCCGTTGGCAAAGATGGCCTGGCCCTTATCTGTCATGATGAAGTTGAGCCACAGGGCGGCCGCGTTGGGGTTGGGGCCTTTTTTAACCCGGCTGATGGCATAGGGGGCGGCGGCGCTGGCCTCTTTGGGAATGATGACTTCGCAGTCTTTCATGCCGTCTTTGAGCCTGGCCTTGAGGCCGTCGTTCTCATAGCCGATCCAAATGGGGATCTCGCCCTTGACGAATTTGGCGTAGGGAGTGGTTCCTTCGACCCTCAGCACGTTACCTGCTTTGTGAAGTTTTCCCAAATAGTTGAGGCCCGGAGTAACGTCGTCCATGTTGCCGCCGGCGGCAAAGTTGGCGGCAAAGGTGAGGACTTGGCCCTGGCCGGTGGTTCGGGGGTCTAGATAGACCACGCTTTTTTTGTATTCCGGCTTCAGCAGGTCTTCCCAGGAGGCGGGGGCGTTTTTCACCAGTTTTTTATTCACCAAAAAGGCGATGGTCAGTTTGTGAATGGTGAACCAACGGCCTTCGGGATCACGGAACACATCGGGAAGCTTTTCAAAATTCACCGGTTTAAAAGGAGCCACCAGGTCTTTTTTCTTGGCGTCCACGGCAGAAGCGGCAAAGTAATAGGCCGTGTCTGCCTGGGGACGGTTCTTGGCCTTGTCCAGGGCCACTACTGTGGCGGCGCTGCCCAGGTCGTTATAGACCAGCTCCACGCCGGGATAGCGTTTCTTAAATGCCTTGAACTGACCCGCCCAGTTGGCCCAGGTGGGGCCGGTGTCAAAGGAGACGACCATTCCCTCTTCTTTGGCTTTTTCATAAAGGGCTTTTTCTCCCTTATAAAGCTCCGGGCCTTCAAAGGCCATGGCGCCTGTGGCGGCCAGCATCAGTGCTGCGGCCAAGGCTGCGGTTAACTTGCGCATAGCTTACCTCCGATGTCATCTTTTCTTTGTCTGTTTAAAAACCAGGCCCCAACTGGCCCGGATTGATTGACAATGTAAAGGGTCTCAGTTGTCCAGAAGCTGGACGCCTTCTTCGGGAATTTTGATCGCCTTCATACCGGTGCGGCGGGCGGTTTCACCTGTGATGACCTGGCCTTTAACCTCCGCGTCGAAACGGCGGATGGAACCGAGAAAACGGTCATTGGTGACAGAGCAGGCAAAAATATTTTCCCGGCCTTTTTCTGTGGGTATTTCAGGCAGGGGAATTACGTTTTCTGGCCTTATCAAAACACACACCTTGCTTTGGGGCGGTCTTTTTTGAGCAACGGTCTTTAAGGTCCCGATGGGAGTCTCGACCAGGTTTTCGTTCTTGATAACCCCGTCGATCAGGTTGGCCTGGCCCACAAAGGCGGCGATGCTTTTAGTGGCGGGATGGTCGTAGACCTCTTTGGGAGGGGCTATCTGCACCAGACGGCCTTTCTCCATTATCGCCACCCGGTCCGCCATGGAAAGGGCTTCTTCCTGGTCATGGGTGATATGCAACGCAGCTATGCCCTGTTGCTTTTGGATGGAGCGGATTTCGTCTCTCATCTCCACCCGCAGACCGGCATCCAGAGCGGAAAGGGGCTCGTCAAGCAAAAGCGCCTGGGGTTCGAAGACAAGGGCCCTTCCCAAGGCCACCCTTTGCTGCTGGCCGCCGGAAAGGGTGTGAATTCTACGCTCGGTAAAGCCCTTCAGCCCCACCCTCTCCACCATCTGGATGGCCTTTTCCTTGCGCTGGGCGGCAGTTACGCCCCTCACCTTCAAGGGGTAGGCAATGTTCTGCCAGACAGAAAGGTTGGGGAAAAGGGCATAGGACTGGAAAACCACTCCCAGGTTGCGCAGCCTGGGCCTGGCTGTTGTGAGGTCCTGGCCGTTTATCATGACCTTGCCGGTCTGGGGAGTGACGAATCCCGCCACTGCCTTTAAAAGGGTGGTTTTACCGGAGCCGCTGGCCCCTATAACCGCCAGGAGTTCACCTTGGGCCAGCTCCAGGTTGATGTCAAAAATGCCGGTGGTGGTGCCCGGATAGGTGAAGTTTAAGTCTTTTAATTGAACAGTGGGTTGGGTCATTTTATATTCGCAATAAAAATAAAGGTTTAAAATATTTTATATTTTTTTTGGGCCTGTTCTCAGCGCCCCTTGCTTTGGCCCCCCAATTGGGCGTGGGCCATGGCGCTGGTAACGGAACCTGCGCAGGCTGCCAAGGTTGCCAGTAATAAAAGCGCTACTGTGGCGGCGCAGGCAAAGCCGGTGGCTCCATAAAAGGCCTGCAAAAGAACCACCGGGTAGTTACGGTTCAGGAATCCGGCTATCAGGTTGCTGAGCTGGAATTCACCTATGGAAAGGGCGGCCACCATGATCAGGCCGGTGGCCAAAGAGTGCCGCAGACAAGGCACTACAATCTGGTAAAAGCCCTGCCACCAGGTGGCACCCAGGGATTCGGAGGCGCTTTCCAACTGGCCGATGCCCAGGTGCCTGAAGTCACTCACCAGGGTTTGCAGCATATAGGGCAGGGTGAGAACCACATGACCGGCGATCAACAGCCAGGTGCTGCCGAGCCAGGGGAGGGTGTCTGTGGAGAATAAGAGAATGAAACCAAAACCCAGCACCAAAGGCGGAGCTGCAATGGGCAAAAGGGAGATAACCCGGGTTATGGTCTTAAGATAGGCGCTTCTGCCCATGTAAAGGGCGTAGGCCATGGGCAGGGCCAGGACCGTGACCAAGGAGCAGGTGGCAAAGCATACCTTGAGGCTTACCCAAAAGGCCCGCGAGAAACTGGGGTCGTCCCACAAATCCAGGTACCAGCGCAGTGTGATTCCGGTGGGCAGGAGTTCATTCACCCAGGTTTCACCAAAACTTCCCACAAAAAGCAGGATAATGGGAGTGAGTAGATATAACAGGTAAAGTGATGTCAAAAACCGCATGTGTTACAACTATCTTTACTAATAACTATGAAAAAAGGATGCAGACTAGTTATTTCCATTGGGAAATATGTTTTTCTTTTTAGCTCAACCAAAATCCTGACCATAATGGAATTGAATATAACTCGCAAGTGCTAAACCTAAAAAATGTTTGTTCTGTAGCTATATTGTAATAATTTTAACTAAAACTAAACATATTCTAAAACAATGCGATTGCTTATATGTTGCAACGAAGTTAAGTGTTTGTTAAGGATGGTGAGAAAAATATCTGAATTGCTATTATATTATACGGATAAATCATAATTGCCGATATAGGAAAAGTGAATCCGGCCTGATAAAGCTGGTAGAGGGGTGGTCAGGGCAGGGAGACGGATCCGGCCTATCGGCTTGGGACAGTTTCTCTCGGATTTTCATTTAGTAGATGATGTTTAAAAAAAATCGCCGGCCTGATTGTTTTTGGACGAGGCTCATTTCCCGGAAAGTAGTAAGGGTGATTTGTAAATCTTCAATGGCCGTTTTGGTCTTAAAGAAACTGCATTGAACAGATCAGTGGAAACTTGCCTTTTGCCGGTCCTTGATCATATAAATTTCTTTCAACTCGTTTTGATTCCATAAGTCTGCCATAGATACATTTTATCATTTTCGGCATTTTATAATGTGAATCCACGAAAAATCTTGTCAACATAACTGTTGAAACCAAAAATTTTTTTGTTATTCAGGCTTGGCCGGGTGAATTGGTTTGTTGGGCGCTAATATCCTTTTTATGGTTCTTAGCCTGAGTATGACTGCTTATGGTGTTTTGGGGCTCAGTATCACCAGGTGTCCTAAGAACCACGCATATTCTGTTCATTTATGAAATATAGATAGACACAAGCCGCGCTAGCTTTCTTCATATCCGTTTGCGGTTGTTTAGTGCTCCAAGTGAGGCGGCTTTGAGAAAGGCCCACTAAAGGCGTTTGGCTGTCCTTGGGTGTACGGGGAAGGGTTCGCTATATTATTTAATGATATGAATAATATGTAGGACTAAAAATAAAATTGTATAAGGATAAAAACTTAGAGCTGCTGTTTAGTAAATTGTGATAATTCTTAACCTACGAAAAACCCTGCCTTTTTAGATGTTTTTTACCATATTGTGATAATTGAATTGGACATTATGATATTTTTTTCTTGACAGTCATGGGAGGAAGAATTAAAAAAGTTTAATACTTCGGGAGTCTTTGATATGAAAACGACTTCAAAACCAGCGGCGGCAAATTCCACCCCGGTTAAAGGTGCGCAGAGCGTTCACCGAACCATTGCCCTTTTGCGGGCCTTGGCCAAACGCAATCAAACCGGCGCGCGCCTCACCGCCCTGGCCGAGGATGTGGGCCTTCACATCACCACTGCCCACAGAATTCTTTTAAGTTTGGTTGAGGAAGGGATCGTTACCTTAGATCCGGTGACCAAACTCTACAATTTGGGTTTTGAAGTCTACCTGTTAGGTAAAAACGCCCAGCAATTCACCTTACGCTACAAATTGAGCCCCCTGTTGGAGGAGATCGCCAAAGTGTCCGAGGACACGGTCACTTTGATGATCCGTTCCGGTTATGACGTTCAGTGTATTGATATGGTCCAGGGCAGCTTTCCCATAAGGACCACGCTCACTGATGTCGGTTCGGTCATGCCTCTGGGCATCGGTGCGGGCAGCCAGGTTCTGATCGCCTCTATCGACCAGGACGATATTGACAAAATTCTGGCCTATAACGTTGTCAGATATCCCGAATATATGAACTCCACTGCCGAAGACATTCGCCAGACTCTGATTGATACCCGAAAAAGGGGCTATGGGGTCTGTGACGGTATGATCCACCCCGGGGCGGTTTCAGTCTCCGTACCGCTGAGCGACGCCAAGGGAGAGCTTCTGGCCGCAGTGACGGTAGCTGCGATCAGGAGCCGACTGGGTCAGAAGCGGCAAAAAGAGATCGTGGATTTGATTAACAGTCAGTGGAAGGCCATGGCCAAAAAGCTGGGTTTCTAAATACGATTCAAAGCAAGCGGGATTTAACGCTCTTTGTAAATGTCTGTCGTGTGGTGACATGCGGCAGGCTTTATAAAATCAGCCTGTGAGAAAACAGGCAAAAGCCGCAACCCGGCAAGGGCGCTTGGAGGGCATTCAGGCGGCGCCTTTAATCGTCGGGTTTGGGGATATTCAAGGCCCCTGGCACCCTTGAATATAAACCTGATAGAAAGGACTTTGCCAAACTGACAGGCTGAAATTTTAAGCCTCGGAGCTATGCTTTCCGAATTTTAATGACCATCTATAAAACAGTGGTAACCCAAAAAACCACAAGAGACGCGTTTGTGATAAATGGCTTCAGAGATATTTGAAAAAGCCTTGGCTATCAAGGATTACATCGTAGAGGTAAAACGCCATATCCACCAAAACCCCGAGCTGAGCATGCAGGAGTTTGAAACCTGCGCTTTTGTGAAATCCAAGCTGAGCGAAATGGGGGTGGAGCTGGCCGATATTGATACTGAGATCGGTGCGTTAGGTCTGATAAGAGGAGAGAAGGAAGGAAAAGGCAAGGTAATCGCTTTAAGGGCGGAGATGGATGCCCTTCCCATTGAGGAAAAGACCGGCCAACCGGATGCTTCCAAGGTTCCGGGCGTGATGCACGCCTGTGGCCATGATTGCCATACTGCCATGCTTTTAGGGACTGCCAAGCTCTTAGTCTCCATGAAAGACCGCTTCTCCGGCCTGGTGAAGCTGATTTTCCAGCCGGGCGAAGAAGGTTTTGGCGGTTCTACTCATATGATAGAAAAGGGTGTTTTAGAGGACCCGGTTCCCGACTACATCATAGGCCTGCACGGAAATTCCTATCACGAGTGCGGCAAGTTGGCCTTGTGGAAAGGCCCCTATATGGCCAGCGCCGATGCCTTTACCGCCAGAATAGTAGGTCAGGGCGGTCATGGCGCCTATCCTCACCGCTTGGGTTGCGACTCTGTGCTGGCCGCTTCCAATGCTGTAATGGCTTTGCAGAGCATAGTCACCAGGCAGGTGGACGCCCTGGATAATGTGGTTTTGAGCGTCTGCACCATAAACGGCGGCTCAGCCAAGAACGTGATTCCCAAAGAGGTCGAGATCTCGGGCACAGTGCGCTGCCAGGACAAGGATGTGCGGGGCCTCATGGAAGCCCGCATGGCCAAGGTGATCAAAAGCGCGGCTGCCTGTTACAACTGCGAGGCCGAGCTGGATTATGACTACGGTGTTCCCCCCCTGGCCAATGACCCCGAGGTGGTGGACCTGGTGGCCCAGTCTGCCAAAAACGCCCTGGGAGAAGAAAACGTGGAGCAGATCGCCTCTCGGGCCATGGGTTCCGAGGACTTTGGCTGCTACCTGGAGAAGGTGCCCACCGGTGTGTTTGCCAGGATCGGCATCTATGACCCGAGTAAACCCAGGCCGGTTTTCCACAGCAGTGAATTCGTTTTTGATGAAGACGTCCTGCCCAGTGGCACGGCGATGTTTACCCAGTTTGTCCTAGACCACAATAAATAGAGCGAAACACCGGGTGCTTAGATGATTAAGCCAGTTGAAACACCGCGAAAAATAACTGTCAAAGGTTCTCCCTTTGAGCAGGGGGCGGCCCACGGCCGCCTGGCCCGGCCCTTGATCCGTCAAAACATCAAATTAATGGAAGAGGTGCTGGAGAAAAGCTCTTTTGACAGAAGTGAATTCTGGTGCCGCTTAAAGGCCAATTTTGAATTTCTGACCAGGACCGAGCCTGAACTGGTCGAGGAACTCAAGGGCCTGGCCGCAGGGGCTGAGATTGATTTCGCGGAGATCCTTTTTATAAATATCCCGCTTTTCTTTGTATTCAATTGGCTGCCCCAGGAATGCACCATGGTTTATTTCGGACCCAGGGCCACGGCCGACGGTAGAAGTTATCTGCTGAAGAACCGGGACATGGGATTCAACCTGGAGCATGTGATCTTAACCAGGGAATATGGGGACAACAGATCGGTCATAGAGCTTAACGGCGCCGGGATTGTCACCTATCCGGGCAACGGCCTGAACAGCGAGGGGCTTGCCCTTGCCACCACAGGGGTCTGGTCGCGCAGGATTCCCATTACGCTTGACCAGAGCAGATCCTGCCATGTGCTTTTGAATTCTCACCTGGTTTTGGAAAAGTGCTCCACAGTGGATCAGGCGCTGTCTTACTTGCGGGAAGTCCCCCGCATGAACGGCTTGAACCTTATCCTGTCAGACAAAAACAAGGCTGTTGCCGTTGAGTTGACCAGGGACGGGATGGTGGTTGAAGACTGTGTGGAAGGTGTGCTTTTCAGGTCCAACCATTATGTGGCCGAAGAGTTGACCCATCTGAACCAGACCGAGGAGGAATACCCCTCCACCTACCGCAGATACGAACGTATTGCGGAATATGTATGGCCCCGTATGGGCAGGCTGGCCTTTCAGGACATGCTTTTGCTTGCCCAGGACCATAAGCATGGCCCGGTTAATTGCATCTGCAGACACGGGACCGCGGATGCTCCGTCAAAAACCATTTACTCAAGCATCATAGTGCCCGAGGACGAACAGGTGTGGACCACCCTGACCAATCCGTGTGAGTCCATGCTTGCGGCTTCGCTTTCGAGCTTAACTTAAACCCAAGGATGAAGGTAATCATGGCAAAAAAAGCATTTAACTTTTTGACCTTGTCTTCGATGATCCTGGCACTTTGCCTGGTGCTGGCCGCACCGCAAAATGCCATGGCGTCGGACAAAGATCAAACCAAGGCAGTCTTTGCCCAGGGCAGGGGCATCTCTTCGGTGGATCCCTACAACGCGCTCGGCACCACCACATCCATGATCAAGTTCTACATGTTCAATGGATTGACGAAGCGTGACGTCAAGGGCAAGGTGGTCTGTGACCTGGCCGAGTCCATGACCAAGGTGGACGACAATACCTGGGAATTCAAGTTGAAAAAGGGCGTCAAGTTCCATAACGGCGAGCCTTTCAACGCTGAGACCGTGAAGTTCTCCTTTGAGATGATGAACGATCCCAAGTACAAGTTCAGGCTGGCCAAGGACTTTGACTTCCTCAAAGAGATCCAGATCATCGACGACCACACCGTGCGTCTGATCACCAAGTATCCCTTTGCGGGCCTCCCCCTGCGCTGCTTCAACTTCACCATGCTGCCGCCTAAGTACATCACTGAAAAGGGTCATGCCTACTTTACCAAGCACCCTGTGGGAACCGGTCCCTACAAGCTGATCAAGTGGCTCAAGGGCAACAAGATCATCCTGGATGCCTATGACGGTTATTTTGAGGGCGCTCCGGCCATCAAGAGGGTGGTCTACCGGGTTATCCCCGAAGACTCTTCCAGGGTGGCGGCTCTGGAAGCCGGTGAGGTGGATGTTATCTCCGCAGTGCCCACCAGCCAGATCGAACGGTTGAAGGCCAATCCGGATATCAAGGTGGTCACCGCTCCCACCACCCGCGTGATTTTTATCGGTATGGATACCATTCATCCCAAGTACCCCACCAGCAACAAGAAGTTCCGCCAGGCGATGAACTATGCCGTGGACGTGCCCGCGATTGTCAAGCACATCTTCCACGGCAACGCCACCAGGCTGGCCACCCTGATTGCCCCGGCCTTCTTTGGCTACAGCCCCAATGTGACTCCCTACAAGCACAACCCGGAAAAGGCCAAGGCCCTTTTGAAAGAGATTGGCTACAAAGGCGACCAGGTGCTGAAGCTTTCCGTGGCCCCGGGTGCCTATATCAACAACACCGAGGTGGCCCATGCCATCGCCGGTCAGCTGCAAAAGGTGGGCGTGAACGTCCAGGTGGCCGAACTGGAAAACTCCGTGGCCAGAACTCAGCTGCTTACCAAGAAAAACAATCCCTTTTACCTTTTAGGTATCGGTGGACACTACAATGACGCGGACCTGATCACCAGGATCGCCTTTGGCACCAAACAGCGTTACAGCACCTTCTACAACAAAAAGTTTGACGATCTTCGCATGAAGGCGGGTTCAACCCTGGATGACGCCAAGGCCGAAAAGGCTTGGGAAGAAGTCCAGGCTATGCTGAAGGAGGAGGCCCCGGCCATCTTCCTGTATCAGCAGTTCGACACCTATGCCTACAACAAGAAGTTGAAGAACTGGTCCCCCAGGCTGGATGAGATGATTCTCCTTTATGGAGCCTCTTTGGAAAAGTAGTCAGCCTCTCTTTTAGCAGGGGATTTTGACTTTAAGGCGCTTAATGCTGACAATGAGTCCCTCTTTTTGCGGCCTATACCCATGGGCCGCTTAAGAGGGACTCAAAAAAACTCTCGCAAACAGGTTTGTATTTTCACGCATGCGCTTTGCATAAGGTAGATGATGGCAACTTATATAACAAAAAGGCTACTGCAGGCTGTGTTAGTTTTGTTGGGGATCACAGCGGTGGTGTTCTTTGTCCTGAACCTCACCGGCGATCCGGTGGAGCTGATGCTTCCCCCCACAGCCACGCTGGATGATATAGCAGCCTTTCGAGCGGACCACGGATTTGACGATCCGATAATTGTACAGTACGGACGCTTTTTAAAAGGCCTGTGTGTGGGGGATTTCGGAACTTCCTATTATTATGATGAACCGGCGCTGGACCTGGTCCTGGAAAGGCTGCCCGCCACCTTGGAGCTGACCTTGGCCAGCCTGTTTATGGCCTTGATCTGGGGAATCCCGGCAGGCATTATCTCAGCGGTCAAAAGGAACAGTAAAACAGACGTGCTGGTGAGGATAATCGCCCTTGTGGGGCAGTGTATCCCGGTTTTCTGGCTCGGCATTATGATGATTATGCTTTTTGCCGTGGAGCTTCACTGGCTTCCTACTGCCGGTAGAGGCACCTTCTGGCACCTTGTCATGCCCGCTTTCTGTCTTGGTGTCTTCACCTCGGCTTCAATCACCCGGCTTTTGCGATCCGGCATGATCGATATCATGGGCAAGGACTTTATCCGGGTGGCCCGGGCCAAGGGGCTCAGCCAGAAAGTAGTAGTTATAAAACACGCATTTAAAAACGCCATCAGCTCGGTTCTGACCCTTTTAGGTTTGCAGGTGGCAGCCCTTTTGGGCGGCGCTGTGATCACTGAGACGGTCTTTGCCTGGCCGGGCATTGGCCGCCTGGCCGTGGAATCCATCCACAACCGCGATTTTATGGTGGTGGAGGCCGTGGTGATAGTCATGGCCCTGGGCTTTGTGCTCATCAACCTCATTGTTGACATCCTGTATTCAATCATCGACCCCAGAGTCAGCTACTGAGTGAGACGTATCTATGTGGAATAATTTAAAAAGAAATAAGGGGGGGCTCATAGGGGTGATAATCATCGGCCTTATGCTCCTGGTTGCCCTGGCCGCAGGCATTTTAGCCCCTCACAATCCCAATGATCAGGATATAAGCCAGCGCCTGATCGGCCCCTTCTGGACGCTTAAGGGCAGCATGGACCATATTCTCGGCACGGACAACATGGGTCGGGATATCTTGAGCCGACTTATCTACGGTAGCCGGGTTTCCCTTTTGGTGGGCTTCCTGGGCACTATGGCCGGAGGTTTTATCGGGGTTGTCCTGGGCTCTTTAAGCGGTTTTTACGGTGGGAAGGTCGACAACATTATCATGCGAATTGTCGATGTTCAGTTGGCCTTTCCCTTTATTCTTCTGGCCATATTCATTGTGGCGGTTTTAGGACCGGGCCTTTTCAACATTATTGTGGTGGCAGCCATTTCAAGTTGGGTGCGCTACGCCCGTCTGGTCAGGGGAGAGATCCTCTCGGTCAAGAAGATGGAATACATTGAGGCCATCCGCTCATTGGGCGCGGGCGATATAAGGATCATGTTCCGCCATATCCTGCCGAACGTGATCAGCCCGGCGATTGTAATCGGCACCCTTGAAATGGCAAGGATCATCCTGATGGAAGCGGCTCTCTCTTTCCTGGGGCTCGGGGTCCCGGCTCATGTGGCCACCTGGGGAAGAATGCTTTCCGAGGGCAGGGTTTATATTGTCACCTCTCCCTGGCTGGCCATTATACCCGGACTGGCCATTACCATCGCTGTTTTGGGGGTTAACCTCTTTGGCGACTGGCTGAGAGACTATCTTGATCCCAAACTCAAGAATGCTTAGTGAATGTATCCATTCCTTGAGAGCTTTTTTTGTTGGGTAAATAAGGAGTGAGAAGGATTGGGCAATTCAATTCTTGAAGTAAAAGATTTAAAAGTCTCCTTCCGAACCGAAGACGGTGTGGCCTTTGCGGTGAACGGTGTGGATTTCACACTGAACAGAGGTGAGACTTTAGGCATAGTGGGTGAATCCGGTTGCGGGAAAAGCGTTTCCTCTTTGGCTATTTTGGGGCTTCTGCCCCAACCACCGGCCAAGGTGGAATCCGGAACCATAATGTACAAGGGCTCCGATCTCCTGAAAAAAACCGATAAGGAGATGCAGTCTATCAGAGGCAATGAGATCTCCATGATATTCCAGGAGCCCATGACCTCGCTGAATCCCCTGTACACCGTGGGGAACCAGATCTCCGAGGTGATTAAGCTGCACCAGGATCTGGATGCCGCCCAGACCAGGGACAAGTGTATAGAAATGCTTACCTTGGCCGGGATCCCCTCGCCGGAAAAAAGGCTTAAATGTTATCCTCATGAGCTCTCCGGCGGTATGAGGCAGAGGGTGATGATCGCCATGGCGCTCGCCTGCAATCCCGAGATACTGATTGCCGATGAGCCCACAACCGCCCTTGATGTGACGATTCAGGTTCAGATTCTGGAGCTGATGAACGAGCTGCAACGCAAGTTCAACACCGCTATCATGATGATCACCCATGACTTGGGGGTGATCGCCGAGATGGCGCATAAGGTATTGGTTATCTATGCGGGCAGGGTGGTTGAATACGCCGACGTCAACTCTATTTTCGATTCCCCCTTGCATCCTTATACCGAAGGCCTTTTGGCCTCTATACCGGTTTTGGATGACGTAAAGGAAGAGCTTAACGTTATCAAGGGAATGGTGCCGAGCCCCTTTAATATGCCAAAGGGCTGTAGCTTTCATCCCCGCTGCCCAGATGCCAAAGATATTTGCCGAACTGAACAACCCGAGCTTTACCAGGCGGGCGACAGACAGGTTCGCTGCTATAAGTACTCCAGCCTTTGGTAAGAGGGAAGGGTTTCAAATGAGAGAAAAAATACTTCAAGTTAACGATTTAAGAAAATACTTCCCTATTAAAAAAGGTCTGCTCGGAAAAACTGTAAACAATGTCAAGGCCATTGACGGCATCAGTTTTTTTGTCGAGCAGGGGGAGACCTTGGGCTTGGTCGGTGAGTCCGGATGCGGCAAAAGCACCACCGCCAGGGTGGTCTTAAGGCTTTTGGAGCCGACTTCCGGCCAGGTTATTTTCAGGGGCCGCGATATAACCTCTTTCAACTCTGCCCAAATGCGTAATCTGCGCAAGGATATACAGATTATCTTTCAGGATCCCTATGCCAGCCTGAACCCCAGGATGACCGTTGGCCAGATGCTGAAAGAGGCCTTCACCATTCATGACGAGAAAAAGGGCCATGAAATGGAAGAGGTTGAAAAGCTGCTTGAGATTGTGGGCATCCGGGCCGAGCAGATGAAAAAATATCCCCACGAATTCAGCGGCGGCCAGCGCCAGAGGATCGGCTTTGCCCGGGCCCTGGCCCTGCGCCCCAGCCTGATTATCTGCGACGAGCCGGTGAGCGCCTTAGACGTTTCCATTCAGGCCCAGATCCTGAACCTGATGCGCAACCTGCAAAGGGAGCTCAGCCTCACTTATTTGTTTATATCGCACGATTTGAGCGTGGTCAGGCATGTCAGCGACCGGATAGCGGTCATGTACCTGGGCAAGATCGTGGAGACTGCGGATAAGCACGAGCTATACACCAATCCCAAGCATCCCTACACCAAAGCCCTGCTCTCCAGTGTACCGATCCCCAGGCCGGGGGCCAAAAAAGAGCGGATAATCCTGAAAGGCACCATCCCTTCACCTTTGAACCCGCCGGAAGGTTGCCGTTTTAACACCCGTTGCCCCATGGCACAGGATATCTGTAAAACAAAAGAGCCTGAGTATAGGGAAGTGGGCGTCAGGCATTACACTGCCTGTCATTTCAGTCAGGAAATTTAGCAACAAATCCAAAAGCCGAAATAACGGCACATCCCCCCCCCATTAAAAACGCCAAAGCCTTTAAAAAGGCTTTGGCGTTTTTAATGGGCAGGTCGGAACCGGCTTGTTCTGACTATTTGCCTTATAAAAGAATCGTATTCCGGGTGGCCATGAGCACCCTGAGAAAATGCGTAAGGCGGCATAGGGAATTGGACAGGCTTTTGGTGGTGGGTATTCCCCGGGAACTGAAGCGATTTTTCAACAGGCCGGTAAAACCATGTGTTTTTAAAAAAGTTTGGTTAATTTATGCGGCAAGTCTGTTTAGAGAAGCTTATTTTATTATTTGGGAGTTGGTTTTATAGTGGAGCCTGTTATGAGCGAATTTGTTTCCGCCTATCTGGGGCCCAGGGGATCCTTCAGCAGCCTGGCGGCAAAGGAATATTTTTCTACAACTTTTCCCAACCACAGCCTCGTTCCCCTTAATTTGGATGCGCTCTTTTCGGCCTATGAGACAAGGGAGGCGGAGAATATTTTGCTCCCCCTCAGCACTTCCCTGGCTGGTTTGGTTGGCAGGCATTTTGAGCGTCTGATCGGGCTTTCGCAGGTCAAGGTGATAGCTGAATATAACCGTTTGATTTATTACGCTCTTTTGGCTAGCCCTGGGGTGGCGGCAAGTGATCTCAAGATAATTTATTCCCACCCGGTGGCTTTTCAAGAAACCCGTAATTACCTGAAAGAAAATTTTGCGCACCTTGATCTGAAAGAGACTTCTTCCACTGCCGAGGCGGCAAGGCTTATTAAGGCCGGAGAATGTAAAGACGCGGCCTGTCTGGCTCCCGGAGAAGCAGCTGGGATTTACGGATTAAAGGTATTGGCTGATGAAATAGAAAAAGGGCCGCACAACCTGACCCGGTTTGTGGTTTTGGGCAGGCGGACACCCCTCCCTTCGGGCAGGGATAAGACCACCTTGCTGGCTGAAATAAAGGATCGTAACTTGGCCTTCACCCTGGCGTTTCTGGTTAAAAGTGATATTTCAATACTGAATATTTTCGAGCACCCCACCGGACAGGGAATTGACAGTCACTACTATGTGTTTGAGGTGTCAGGCCACGCAGAAGAAGAACCTTTGCGAGGTTTTTTAAAAAGGCGGCCGGGTTTTAGAAATTTGGGTTCCTATAAAGTGGCAGGTCTTTCCGGTTGAAGGGGGCTTCTGTGGTAGAGGAGGAACCGGAGTGCTCCTTCCTTTTAAGAAGTTTTTTGGCCTAAGGCCTTCCAAGGCCAAGCGGTTGCTTTGGGCCCTGCCCTATTACCCCTCCTTGTTTTGGGTGAAATAGTCTTCTGCGATTTTTTGGCAATTTTTAAAGTAGTCCAACAAACCAAGGTCATCTAACAGACCCATGTCTATATGGGGCTGATCATAATCCGGATGAATGACATTGAACTGGTGCTCAAAATAATCCGCCAGGAGAATGGCGATAACCACTTTGTCACCGGTTTCCAGTGCCGATTGCGGGCTGTGGTGAAAGCGGATCGCCTCTATCAACTGCTGGCTCATTCCCCAAAGACCAATGAAATAAGTCCCGACCTCAGCGTGAGTGAATCCCAGCCTCTCCATCTCCACTTTGTAGATAGCCCGGTTTTCAGCTTGGGAGATTTGTATGATTTTTTCGAATTCCTCTGTAAGTGTGTATCCCAAAACCAATTTGCCCACATCATGAAGCATTCCGGCAATAAAGGTGTTATCTATTTCTTTTTGGTCTTCTGAGTGGGTCTTGATAAGCGTTTTAGCTATAAATGCGCTCTGCAAACAATGTTCCCAAAGCATGGAGCAGGAAAAACCTTTAAGTTTTTTGAAGTCAAAAACAGCGAAAAGATGATCACTCAGGACCAAGGCCTTTAAGATATCCAGCCCCAAAAAGGCTATGGCGTCCTTGGCTTCGGCTATTCTCCTGGGGATGCCGAAAAAGGCCGAGTTGACTATCTTGAGCAGGTTGGAGGTCATACCCATATCCTTGGAAACAACCTCGGACACATCTTTTATGGATGAGGTCTCATCGTTGATTATATTTAGAACCTGTTGCACATTTTCGGGGGGGCTGGGCATGCTTTCCACCTTGGAGACCAGAGAGATCATGCCCCGGTTGGTCAGAGTGCCTATAAAGTCGGCGGCCCTTTCCAGAATGTGGATGAACTTTTTACTGTCAATGGGCTTGGCAATATATTGATGGGCAACCTGCGTGCTCTTGATCAGAATTTCCTGATCAGCGTGACCCGAAAGAATGATTCTGTTTATATGGGGGTAAAGCTTCCGCACCTCTTTTAATAATTCAGCACCGCTCATCATCGGCATACGCATGTCAGTGACAATGATGTCTATATGCTCGTCTTTCAAAAGCTCCAGGGCTTTTGGTCCGCTATCCATAAAATGCATCTTCCACTTGGACGACTTGGAACGGAGCATTCGTCTGAGACTGTTGAGGAGCATTACTTCGTCGTCGACAAACAATATGCTGATCATAAAGATCCATCCTCAAATTCCAGGGGCAGAGTTATGGTGAATTGAGCGCCTTCACCCTGTTTTGATTCCAGAACTATGGCGCCTTTATGTTTTTCAACAATTATGGAATGGCTGATGGCAAGTCCCTGCCCGGTCCCCTTTCCAGGTTCCTTGGTGGTGAAAAAGGGCTCAAAAACCCTTTTTTGAAGGTTCTCAGGGATACCTTCGCCATTGTCTTTGATGATTATCTGAAGATTGTCTTTAATGCGGGCCGTCCTGATAAGTATTACACCTTTATATTCAGGATTTTCTTCTTTTTTTTGGCTAATGGCCTGAGCTGAGTTCACTATCATATTAAGCAAAACCTGGTTAATCTGCCCGGCCAGACAGGATATTTTGGGTAAATCCTGATCCAGGTCCATGGTCAGCTCAGCCACATATTTCCATTCGTTTTTGGCCACTGTGGCTGTGTTTTTTATGGCCTCATTGATATCTATGCTGGAGAGTGATTCCGCGCTGGGATGAGCGAATTCCTTCATGGATTGAACGATTTTGGTTATGTGCTTTAAACCGTCCAAGGTCTCGGCTATGGCATTCGGCACCTCGTCAAGCATGTAGTCCAGGTTATATTCCCTGGTCGCCTGCTTTATGGCATTTAGTTGTGGGTTGGCTTCCGCGACTTGAGGCGCTTGCTCGCAGATTTTATTGCAGGTTTGCATCAAGCCCAGAATATCTTGAAAAATGTCTTGCAGAAACAAAATGTTATTAGAGACATAATTGGTTGGAGTGTTTATTTCATGTGCTATTCCTGCGGCGAGCTGTCCAATTGCCTCCAGTTTTTGGGCCTGGAGAATTTGGGCTTCCTTGCCTTTTTGCTTGGTCAGATCAGTGATCAAGGCCACGGAGCCGCAGAATTCTCCTTTGGGCCCAATAATGGGTCTGGGATAAACCATGGTGTGGATTGGCGAACCATCTACGGATTGCCAGGTCAGTTCATATGGTTCGGCAATGCCGATCCTGCGTGACCGCCATTTCTTACGCAGTTTTTCTTCGTTCCTTATGTCCAGGAAATCAAAGATTTTAAAACCTTCGGCCTGGTCTCTATCCAACCCCAACAGGGCGAGCATGTTATCGTTTATATAATCCAGTTGAGCGTCCTGATTCACAACAATCAGACCTTCGGTAATGGATTCAACCAAGGTGCGGTTGCGCTCTTCACTTACTTTCAGTTCATTTTCTGTGATCTTTTGGTTAATGGCTGTAACAAAGAAAGTGGAGAGTTCCGCCAAGTCGTAGCTGTCTTGTTGGGTGTAACCGCCGGGTTTGTTGCCCAAGGCTATCAAGACAATGGAGCTGCGATTGACCTCAAGTGGAATTAAGATAAGGGAGTCGAGTTTAGGGTGGCCTGCGGGCAGATTGGGTGAGGAGTTGCTCATGTTATTTATAAGAATGATTTGTTTTTTGGTTAGAGCCTTTCGTAGTAAAGGAGTCTTGGACATGTCACCGTGGGCCGTTTTAAGATCATTCAAGTAAAGTCGGCAGGTGTCGTCAACCGATTCATCCATAGCCAGAAAGACAAATTCTGTTTGTTCCTTGTACAAACCGACAAAACCAACGGTGCTATTGGTTCGGGCCTGGGCAAGCTTGAGATGGGCTTGGGCTACTTCGTACAGGCTTGAACTGCGTAAAGCCAAAAGCAGCACTTGGTTTACCCCGGCCAAGAGGTTGTTTTTTTCCTTAAGTTTTTTTTGGGCCTTGCTTCGCTCGAGAACCTCAGCGTCTAATTTCCGGTTCAGCCCTTCAAGCAAAAGCCTTTTGTTTCGCTCCTCTGTGGCCATCTTCATTTTAAGACGGGCTGATTTGATTTCGGATCGGATCAGATAGGAAAGACCACTTAGAAAAACAAGCAAAAGACCCAACAAAAAATAAAGTATATGGGTGACACGTTGGGTAGTCGGCGTCTTTCCTTTTGTGTTTAAGGAAAGTAGATAAACAGGTGTGTTTCTTATCGGTAGAGCTATAGTGTAGGTTTGGGGGGTGTTGAATTTGATTTTCTCATTATGAGGCCCCCTATTCAAGACGGCGCTTAATCCTTGAGGTAAGGAGAGGTTTGGGTCGCCGCAAATAACCTCTGCCCTTTCCTTGGTACAACCGACTAATATAATGCTTCCTTTAATTTTAGTGCTGCTGCGCAATATTATTTCTTCAAACCAAGGGCAGATATTGATTATGGCAAGGATAAATCCTACATTTTTATCCTTGAGTATAATGGATTTTATGATGTAAATTTTGGAGTTGTATAGCTGTATCAAGGGGTTACTTTTAAATGTTTCTGCTAAGCGCCTCTTGTTTTCTATTGTGAGAAGATGTTTGTAGCCTTTATGAGTATTATTATTGGCCGCGATAATATTGCTTTCAAAGTCCAAAACCGCCAGTTCCGAATAAATTTCGTAATATCTGGCTTCTTTATCATTTTTCACTCTTTTTATAAGATTTTCAATTTGTATAAGACTGGCTCTGAGCCCATATTCCAGGCTCATTCCCAGAGCCTTGTTTGCAAAATAGCTGGTAACAAATTGATCTTGGGCAATTAGTTGAATTTCGCGCAGCCTGCTCTCAAAGAAGTGAGTGACTAATAAATCTGAATGTTTAAGATCCTGAATTAATTCTTTTTGAAGTTCTTTTTGCAGAGCAACCTGGGCCTGGTAATGAGAGAGGATAAGCCAGGAAAGGATGATGATGAGGCCAATCCCAAATAACAAATACAAAATGAGCCTGTAGGGCACTTTTTGGATAGCTATACTCATGTCCGCCTTAAGCTAAAACCGGTCTTAGGTTAGGCTTTTGATGTCATTTAAGGAATTCGGGGTAAAAGGCAAATACGGACGGATAGTATTTTCTGACCATTTCATGATACTTACCGCTGCTTTTGAGCTGTCTTAAAAAGTTGTTAAAGGCCTTTAAAAGGGCAGGCGAATTTTGGGCAAAGCCGACGCCCATTACCTGTTTTTGGGAAAGAGGTCCAATAACTTTTAATTTTTGAGGCCATTTGGCCAAGGCTACCAGAGCGTCGGGTACATCCAATAGGGTTAACTCGGCATCTCCATTGATAATGGCTGGGGCCATATCATTTAACCCGCCTTGGAAATGTTTTAACTGCACCCCTTCTTGGCTAAGGTTATAAAGACAGCCGTCAAGGCAGGTGCCCTGTTTATCAAGGATGGTTTTTCCTTTTAATAAATTTTTAGTTGCAAGGATATCGTGTTTTATATTGCCAGTTGGGTTAATAGGCTTAATCGATGAATGAGCTCTGGCTAATAACCAGACCTGGGTTGGGAAAGTAGGATCTGAAAAGTTTAAAACTTTTTTTCTCCAGGGGAGTTTAGTGAGGCCGTTTGCTATTACATCTCCTTTTATAGGCGCGGCGCCTAAAATATGAATATCGTCGCCCTGGGGTTTTACTTTTTTTCCGGTTAAGTCACTGATTACATTTTTCCAGTCAGTTTGTACATATACGTATTTCACCCCCAGGTGAGAGGCGAAAAGCTTCATCAAATCAACGTCGAGCCCGTCTCCGGTGCCGGTGACAAAATTAGCATAGGGAATCCCAAGGTGACGTAACTCTTTGTTTTTCTTTATGCTTTCTAATGTATTTGCCTGTACGGCAAGTGAGGGAATGATAAAGAATATACTCAAAACAAGACCGAGTAATATTTTTTGAAAATAGGATATTGTTTTCATAAAGATCCCCTTTCCTATGATTAATTATAGGATGACTTATTGTATTAATGGGGATAAAGATCGCGTTTTCAAGTCAGATATACATAAAAGGGGTAGAGATGCACGTTGTGAAGCAGTCTTTAATGCTCTAATGTGAGTGGCGGGAGATGCGGTTTTATAAATTTTCAGAGAAAAGATTCAATATCTTGCGGAGTTGATAATCGGTAATTCAAAAACTGATATTTGTAACTTAAGCGGGAAGGCCGGGCAAAGACGCTGCTGTTCGTCCAGGAAAAGGTCCCTTGAACAAGCCTGAAAATAGTAATTTCATGGGAGGCTGGGTTGTTCCTAAGAGACCGTTATTTAGTTTTAATCTTCCAATCATTGGGTAATTTCCCTGATGCCTGCTCAGTGATTGCCAATAATTTTTTAATCAGCAAATTCTCTAGGCCCGGCTCGGCAGATCGGATTATGGGGTATGAAACTCCGACCGATGCTTCAACCTGGCCGCTGCCATCAAAAACAGGGCTGGCGAGTGTTTTGAGACCCAAGGTAAGTTCCTGATCCGCTACAGCGTAACCTTTTTCCCGGGCCGCTTTAAGGTCAGATTCAAAGGTGTCTCGATCGGTGATTGTCTGTTCTGTGAGGGGAACAAATTCCATTTCTTCCAGAATGCCCCGCCTATTTTCCAAAGGCGCAAAAGCCAGGATGGCTTTGCCCAAACTGGTCGCATGCAAGGGGAGTCGAGAACCCGCAGTCAAGTCAAGATTAACCACGTCCTGGGAACGCAGGCGTTCTAAAGTTACTACGTCCAAACCCTCCAATATGGCGCAATGGGTTGTAATGTCCAGTTGCTTGGTGATAGCATTCATAAAAGGCAAAAGCCTTTGCCTAAGCCCCATGCTGTCCAGAACCCAGGCTCCCAGGCGCAGCACTTTGGGCGTGAGCTGGAACAAAAGTGTTTCGTGGTCTCGGACAATAAAGCCAAGCTTACTCAAGGTGTGGAGATATCGTCTCGCAGTGGGCAAACTCATTTGGTTTGCCTTTGCCACCTCCGAAAGGCTTAAAAGAGGTTTGGCCTTGGAAAAGGTCATGATAAGGTCCAAGCCTTTGGCCAAGGCGTTTATAAAATCGCGATCAGGTTGCCTTTCCTGCATCAGAACTCCTTGGTTGACTTAATGGTTTTTATGATAGGTCAACTGGGAATTATTGAGCAATATTTGACCTGGTGATTTTTGATTTGTCTGAGTCCAATACACCTTTATTTCCGTTTTCTTCAGTAACTAAAAATGCAGTTCAGTTTCATGGGACGGCTTTTAAGCAGGGTGTTGAAAAGGTTTTCCCGGCTTCTTTTAATTCATGCCGGTCAGCCATTTCCCCAATAAAATAGAAAATGCATGGCTTTTCTGAGCGCTTTGTTCGGGGTCGTCTTTTTCAAACAAAAAATATTGTGTTCAAGCACCCGCCCTTCTCCGACAGGGCGGGTGCTTTTTAGTTATCCCTTGATAATCCTCGG
>NZ_AZAC01000018.1 GCF_000931935.2 Dethiosulfatarculus sandiegensis | reverse complement strand
TCTATTTTGTCCGCCGTCTTTTCCCGGCGTTTGCGCCTGATTGCCGCATGATCCGCGAAACCGCCCTTGTGATCGAACCTTGTAGCCATTTACACACCCCCCAAAACAGGTTTCAACCACTATATCAAATAGTTAAATCTTTCCAAAGCGAATTGCGCATCCTGATACTGTGCAGCACTCTCCTATTATGAAGTTTATGATTACGTAGACATAGGAGTGCTTTTAGGTTCAGCTTTACCTTTGCCGCCCGGAGCTAACAATTTTGTTGGCGGGCTGCTTGGTCTTGGGGTAGGCAGTTTGAAAGTGTATTTTGATCAGCTTCGCAAAAAAAGCATTGGTGATGATCCCGAAAGAAGTTGGGATGACGAGGCTAATACATTTGGGTAAAATTACTTTTTTAGTGAGGGGATGATGGACGATTCCAAGCTGCTCTACAGGGCGGACCCGAAAAAAAATATAACTGTTCCCAAAAATCTATTCCAATGGATTAAAATGGCCTTTATTTCACCTGCCAACTACTTATTAATGTTCCAAGACTTAAAGTTAACCAAAGCTTCCTCCTATTTTGTATTTTTTACCCTTATCAACTTATTTTTATTTTTTTTGGGATTACTCATATCCCGAACGAAATATGACATTTCACTACCTTTTTATGTTATGTCAAATTCCTATTTTTTATTTCACTACTTCTACTTGACTTGCTTTTTTCTGTTTAAGCTTGCTATTATCTACGGAATAATTTACATACCATATTTTATTTTAGTCTCCCTTTTCCAAAAAATATTCCAAATAAATGAATTGCCCTTTAAGAAAAATTTACGTTTATTCATTTCCTTACAAGTCTATAATGTTTGGTTTATTTTTTATCCTATTTTTCCAAATATGGACTGGGCTCAATTAATTATTTTAACGCTAAGTATCGGATTTTTTGGTTTTTTATGGAGAGGGAGCGATGAAAAATATTTTGACATTACCGTTGGTGCTTCATGGGTGATATCTATAAGGGTTCTGGTCAGCCTACTTGAAAGTCATTTGGATTTTCTTTTCGATATAGCTTCAAAGACTAGTTTTATCTTATTATAGCAAGGTCTAATCAATTTCCAACATCCATAAATTATGGATCACACCAACAGCTAAAAAAAACTCATTTTTCACCAATTCGCTATTTTTACATTTATATTATTAAAAATTATCGACCTTTCTCCACTAAAAGAAAAACAACCTTTGCCTTGCCACATATTAAAGACAGGCCAAAACAGGTGCTATGACCATAAGGGCATGGAAATCCCCTGCCCGAGCACTGGCCAAGACGGGGAGATCCAATTTGGTCGGGCCTGGCCGAGGCCACGTTTCAAGGTGCGGAATGGAGTGGTTACAGACCGGCTCACCGGCCTGGTCTGGCTTAAAGATGCCAAACGGGGAGGTTTTCCTGTCACCTGGAACGAGGCCTTGGAAGAAATTCGGCGGCTTAATCAATTTAATTGGCAAGGCATCAGGGATTGGCGGTTACCGAACCGCAGGGAACTCAGGAGCCTCTTGAGTCACCGTCACAGCAAACCCGCTTTACCGAGTGATCATAAGTTTATAAAGGTTTTCCCGGGTTGGTATTGGACCTCAACCAGCGCAGCCCTAAATCCTGCCTATGCCTGGTATGGGCACACCGAAGGCGGGCGCATGTTTTACGGCCACAAATCCCAGTATTGTCTGGTCTGGCCGGTGAGCGGCCAGGGCAATGGAGTATTGCCGCGGACCGGGCAAAAAAACTGCTACAACCAGGAAGGGAAAATAATAAAGGGAAACAACACAGGCCAGGACGGGGACCTGCGTTTGGGCGCCAAATGGCCCGAGACCCGCTTTGAGCTTAGGGGAGAAGTGGTCAGAGACAACTTGACCGGATTGGCCTGGAGCCAAAATGCGGATCTGGCCCGCGGCTCTGTTGACTGGCAAGCCTCCCTTGATCTGGTCAAAGGCCTGAGCTTTCCCGCCCCGGCGGGATACACACCTTGGCGGCTGCCCAATATAAATGAGCTTGAATCGCTGGTAGACGCAAGCAGGCATTCCCCTGCCCTGCCTGCCGGACATCTATTTATAGAAACGAGGGAGTCCTATTGGTCATCCACCACCAGCGCTTTTGAGACAGACTGGGCCATGGCCCTTTACCTGCACAAGGGAGCTGTGGGTGTGGGGTAAAAGCCAGGCAGACACTTTCACGTGTGGGCTGTTTGTTCAAAAATCGTCTGGTAGACCTTGATGTCATGAAGGCCCCTAATCCAGACCGTCTTTCCCGACCCAGCTCTTAAGGTCTATATCCTTCTAAAAATAAAAGACAATTCTCCCCATCAAGGCATGGCAACCCGCATTGCTGTCCTTTTAAAGAAAAGCAGATCCAAGTACACGCTTTTCAGGCTGTTTACGCTCAGCCGCCGGGGAAAAGCGGCCCGCCCGCCCAGCTTTATATAGCATTTGAAATAGGTGGATTTTTGAAAAAGTTTGTCAGGAAATAATCCGGCTTCTCGCCTTCTTTCTTTTCTTTACGATACCCAAACCGATCAGAAACACGCCGACAAAAATAAAAGCACCGAAAATAGGCTTAAACTCACTCCATCTGAACCACCACCATGCATTGGTGTAACCGGCGCTCGCATTCAATACAATCCAACCAAAGCCCACCAAAATAACGCCAACACCCAAAAGGACCAGCTTCATTATGAATTCTCCCTTGGAGGTGAGTCTCAAAAAAACCCAAGCCTTAACCAGTATTACAAATTAACTCCTGGATTACATATTTATTTTTAGGCGTTTTGGTGAATCTAAAATTCAACGCAGGTCACGGCGCCCATGGATTGGATACCAAAAGGTTAGACCAACACTTGGCCTTTATTTTAATGGGCTTTGCTTTTTTCACAAAATAATATAATATCTGTAGTTAAATTAGGTTATTATCCATGCCGATCTCTTTACTGCCCACCAGATGCAGCCACCAGACTGAAAAAAACAGCTCCCCCCCTTAAACCGCATCCTCACCCCACAAGCCGGTCTGAATCCGAAAAAATATTTACCTTCCAAACAAGGGAGGCTTAATCATGAGGCACTTTGCATTGGCCTTTATCAGCCTCATTTGCCTGCTATTTTTCCTGCAAACCACCTGCCCCGCCCGAGCGGCCAAGTTAAAGCTGATTGACCAGGAGGACGAAGAAACCGTAATCAAAAACCCGGGCATCCTTTTTAAGCATGAAAGGCTGGTCAAAGAAGGCCTGATGGTAAAAAAAGGCAAGGGTAAGGCGATACTCAGCTGGAGCAAGATCAAAAAAATTGTTTTTACCGAGCCTTATCAGGCCCAAATCACCCTAAAAAACGGCAAAAAACTGAAAGCGTTTATCTTGGAAGACCAGGGCAAGGGGCTCAGCGGGGAAACAGACCTGGGCAGCTTCAGCATCAGGCTTAAACACCTGAAGTCCATTGAGGTTATGCCGGAAAAGAAAACAGGAGTTCAGAAATACACCAGCACCGGCCCCAAGGTTGTGGGGCCAATGAAGCTTCCCCAAATCTCTGCACCCAAGATTAAAGTCCCTCTCAAAGTTCCGAATATCAAGCTGCCCGGCCTGGTGCCTGTGGGAAGCATCCCCAAGCCTCAAGGAGAAAAAAAGAATTTTGTGAGATTTGTCAACCGGTCCGGCCAACCAGCCACTGTAAGGATCTTTAATCAGAAAACAAAAGTAAAGGTGGAGGAATTGGAAGTGCCGGACCGGGCAAGCAAGGGCGTGCTCACCCAAAACGGGGTGTACTACATTGTGACCAGGTATGGTGAAACGGAAAAAGACTATCGCTATTCCAAGGGAAAGAAGATCACAGTCCAACCGCCAGCGGGCAAGCGCCAAGTTGTCACCATAACCCTGCACAAAATAAAAGGTGGAAACTATCCCACCCAAAAGGCGGAGAAAAGCCAGTTTGAGGGCAAATAAATCAAAGAACCGCGGATAATTACGCGAAGTGTTGTAAAATGAAGCGGTTTTCCTTCCCTGATGCCTCTCCATACATCTGTTAGGGCATTTTTCAGCCTGAAACCCCGGAAACCCGGTTCGGTCGGGTTTATCATTGCCAGGTATCGTTGCATAGTGCAACAATATTACCTAAAGAGGCCAAATTAATAACAAACGAATGTAACATTCGGAGATTAGTAAGGTAATCCCCTTTCACCGTTGCACTTAGCAACACCCCTTCTCATCACCCCTTGTGGGCCTCTCTAGAGGTTAAGCACTTAGTTACAGACAGTTAGGGTATGAAAGTGATTATTGGCACATTTATTTCAATAGATACCGGCAGGCCCCTAACCCGGCCTGACATGAGGAGGAGCATGAATCCTTTGCCTGCGTTGAGCAAAATCAGGGTGCGATTGGTTTTAAGCTTTGGCTTGGCTTTCCTGGCCATGGCCGCCTTTGGGGGTATCAGTTACAGCTATTTCTTCCGCATGGAGCAAAAGCTCGTCTTCCTAAGTCAGGCCGATGCCATGGTCAACATGGCCCTTGAGGCCCGCCGCTACGAAAAAAACTATTTCCTATATCACCAGGACAAAGACTTCCGCCAGGCCCTGGATTATCTCAGCCAATACGAGGCCATGCTGACCAATAACCGTCAGCATCTTTTAAACAGCCTGGGCCTTTCCGAGCATAAAAAGCTGGCCCAACTTGCCGACGGATATCGGGAACTCTTCCGCGAGGTTCACAGACGCACGGGCCGCTGGTCGATTGAGGAAGTAGCGCCTTTGGTGGAGAACCTGAGGAGCGCCGGAAAATCCCTGATAGAGCGTTCGGAAGCGCTGGCTCGGTCTGAAAGAAATCACATGCACAGGCTGCTTAAGGAGTATCGGCCGCTTTTGATAATCTTTCTGGCCGGCCTGGCCGGAATCGGCGCCCTGGTGGTCTATTACTTCCTGGTGCGCTTGGTGAGGCCTTTACACACCATAGAAGAAGCCACCAAGGTTGTGGGTAAAGGCGATTTCCGGCCCATACCCTATGACCACAGGGAAGACGAAATAGGCCATCTAATTCAGGCCTTCAACCGCATGGCCTTGCATCTGAAACAAAACAATGAACAAATGGTTCAGACTGAAAAGTTAACCGCCCTGGGCACCCTGACCAGCGGTGTGGCCCATGAATTGAACAATCCCCTTAACAATATCTCCACCTCCTGCCAGATCCTTTTGGAAGAAATGCCGCCGGAGACAGCGCCTTATCACAAGGAGCTTTTAACGGCGATCGATTCCCAGGTGGAAAAAGCCAGGGATATCGTGGGTTCGCTTCTGGAATTTTCCCGCCGACGCAAATTCAAACTGGAAAGGGAAAATTTATACCAGCTTGTCAGTGAATCCTTAAAGCTCATCAGGGGGGAGACCCCTGTCGGTGTGAAGACCAGAATCGATATCCCCCGGGAGATGGCCATTGAACTGGATAAGGGCCATATGTTCCAGGCGCTTTTGAATCTCTTTATGAACAGCTTTCAGGCCATGGAGCAAGGCGGAGTTCTGACTGTCAGAGCCAGGGAAATCAAAGAGTCTAACCAGATCGAACTAACCGTAGACGATACGGGCACAGGCATAGACCCGGAGATTCTGCCCCAGGTCTTTGACCCCTTCTTCACCACCAAGGAAGTAGGCAACGGTACGGGACTGGGGCTTTCAATTACCTATGGGGTCATAGAGAGGCACCAGGGCCGTATTAAGGTTGAAAACAAGGAGACAAAAGGCTGCCGTTTCATAGTCACTCTTCCCGCGAACCGAAGGGAGGGCTAGCCATGAAAGGTAAACCCAGGCTTTTGGTGGTGGAAGACGATGTCCTGGCCCGTAAAAATTTGCAACACATCCTGGAGCGGGATGACAAATACCAGGTAAAAACCGCAGCCGACGGCCAGGAAGCCCTGGAACTGTTGGCCCGCCAGGACTTTTCCCTGGTGCTCACCGACCTGCGCATGGAACGGGTCGACGGCATGCGGGTTCTGGAAGAAATCAAGCGCAACTCTCCCCTTACCGAGGTGATAATGCTCACCGCTTTCGCTTCGGTGGATTCGGCCATAGAAGCCATGAAGCGGGGCGCTTTTCACTATATCGCCAAGCCCTACAAGATAGACGAAGTCAGGACCCAGGTGGCCCATGCCCTGGAGAAGGTCAAGCTGCAACATGAGTTGCAGACCTTGAAGCAGGACCTGCGCAAAAAAGAAGGGGTGAGCGCCATTGTGGGGAACCATCCCCGCATCCAGGAGCTCATCCACACTGTTGCCCAGGTCGCCCCTACAGACGCCAGTGTGCTTATTATCGGTGAAACAGGAACCGGAAAGGAACTCTTTGCCCGAGCCCTTCATTACGCCAGCCCCCGGGGGGAACAAAAATTCATGGCCTTCAACTGCGCGGCCTTTGCCCCTGAACTTTTGGTGAGTGAATTGTTCGGACATGAAAAAGGGGCCTTCACCGGAGCCACGGCAACCAAACCGGGGCTATTTGAAGCTGCGGACAAGGGGACTGTCTTTCTCGATGAAATAGGGGACATGCCCTCTTCCATGCAGGCCAAGCTTCTTAGGGTTATTCAGGAGAAGGTGGTGACCAGGGTGAGAGGCACGGAGCCGTTGAATGTGGATGTGCGCCTGGTGGCAGCCACCAACCGCGACCTGCAGGCCCTGGTGGACCAGGGTGGCTTCAGGGCAGACCTTTATTATCGTCTCAACGTGGTGAGGCTTGAGCTTCCGGCGCTTAGGGAACACGCCGACGACATAGCTCTTTTGGCTCACCACTTCTTGGAAAAACACGCCCAAAAACAAAATAAAAGTATTGGGGAAATCTCGGCAAAGGCCATGGAGGCTCTCATGGCCTATAGCTATCCCGGAAACGTCAGGGAACTTGAGAATCTTATCGAAAGGGCGGTGACCCTGCGCAGCGGCGGAAGGCTGGAGCTGGCCGACTTGCCGGTAGAGGTGCGGGGTGAAGATGCAGTGGAGGAAAAAGAGCCGACCGAAAAAACACTGCCCACCTTGGAGGAAAAAGAGTGCAAGTATATCAAGCTGGTACTGAAGCACACAAAGGGCAACAAGACCCAGGCAGCCCGGATACTGGGGATCGATCGGGTGTCGCTTTGGCGAAAGATAAAAAAATATCAAATGGAGGAGGCCAAGGAGCCGGACTCGGGAAAAGAGGAAAAATCCTGACCAAGATCTTCCCCTTTCTCAGCTGGTTCAAGGGATACAACGCCCTCACGGCCAGGCTGGATATAATCTCGGGCATCACCGTTGCCCTGGTTTTGATCCCCCAGTCCATGGCCTATGCCCAACTCGCGGGCCTGCCCGCCTATTACGGTCTTTATGCCGCCTTTATCCCGCCCATGGTGGCGGCCATGTTCGGCAGCAGCATGCAGCTCGCCACAGGGCCGGTGGCGGTGGTCTCCTTAATGACGGCCGCATCCTTGGAGCCGCTGGCCACGGCGGGGAGCGAAACCTTCATAGCCTATGCCGTGCTTCTGGCCCTTATTGTCGGCATTTTCCAGTTCCTTTTGGGTGTGCTTCGTTTGGGCGTTGTAGTCAATTTCCTTTCCCACCCAGTGGTCAACGGCTTTACCAACGCCGCGGCCATTATCATAGCCTCCAGTCAATTATCCAAAATGTTCGGAGTTTATGTAGATAAAGCCCCTCATCACTATGAAACCATCTGGAGGGTTTTGGAGAGCGCCTGGCATTTCACCCACTGGCCCTCCCTGGCCATGGGCATCGGCGCTTTTATCATAATGTACGGCCTTAAGCGTATTAATCCGAAGATTCCCTATGTATTGGCAGCCGTGGCTGTAACCACCCTAGTCTCCTGGGCGACCGGCTTTCAGGTGCGCCAAACCGTTCCCCTGGAAGCCATAATGGCCCCCCAAGTAAAAGAACAGATTGTAGCCTTTAACGAAAAAACCAGGCATATAGAAAAGCTTGGCGACGAAAGGGCCCAAATCAATAAAAAAGCCCGCGTGGCCGAAAAAAACGGCGGCAAACAATCCCTGGACCGGCTTAAATACCAGCAAGAGGCCGACTTTGACACCGCTCTTATTGAAAAAGACAAGGAAACGGCCCACGAGCTTAGAAAAAGCCTGCGAGCCCATATGTTCAAAGCCGTCGAGGGCCCGGAAAGCAACACCTTATTTTTCCTGGCCAGTGAAACACCCAAGACATCCCGGTCAGACGGACACACCTATCGCCTTAAAGTGGGGAACAAGCCTTTGCAGACAGATGCCCTGGTCTTGACGGGCGGAGGCGCCGTGGTCGGCGACATCCCGCCCGGGCTGCCGACCTTGAGCATACCCAAACTGGATTTGAACGTCGGACTTCAGCTCTTTCCCTATGCGGTGATAATCTCGCTTTTGGGCTTCATGGAAGCCATCAGCATTGCCAAGGCCATGGCCGCCAAAACCGGTCAGCGGCTCGACCCCAACCAGGAGCTGATCGGCCAGGGCCTGGCCAATATGGCGGGTTGTATAGGGAAAAGTTACCCCGTATCAGGATCGTTCTCACGTTCGGCGGTAAACCTGCAAACAGGAGCCCGAACCGGGCTTTCAAGCGTGGTGACCAGCCTGATGGTGGTTATTGTGCTGTTGTTTTTCACCCCGCTTCTGTACCATTTACCACAGGCCGTGCTGGCCGCTGTTATCATGATGGCCGTGGTTGGGCTGATCAATGTCTCGGGATTTGTGCATGCCTGGAAAACGCAGTGGTACGACGGAGCCATAAGCATAATAACTTTCCTGGCCACACTCGTTTTTGCACCCCATCTTGATCAAGGCATCATGATAGGTGTGGCCTTAAGCCTCGGAGTCTTTTTGTATAAAAGCATGCGCCCCAGGGTGGCGAGCCTGGCCATGCACAAAGACTGCAACTTGATGGACGCCGAGCATTTCGGGCTGCGCCAGTGCGAGCATATTGCGGTGGTGCGCTTTGACGGCCCCTTGTTTTTCGCAAATGCCTCTTTTCTGGAAGACCAGATAAATGAACGCATCCGCACCATGCCCAAGCTGCGCCACATTTTGGTGGTGGCAAACGGCATAAACGATATCGATGCCTCTGGTGAAGACGCCCTTTCCCTGATAGTGGATCAGGTGCGCAGCGCAGGTTACGACATAAGCTTCTCCCATGTAAAGGAAAGGGTTATGGAAGTGATGAAACGCACACACCTTTTGAGCAAAATCGGTCAGGATCACGTCTTCCCCAGGGCGGCCGACGCAATAGCCGCCCTGCACGAGAAAACCCATAAGGACTCTGATGAAGAGGCTTGTCCCTTGATTACGGTTTGTCCGCTGGAATATGTCCATGTAGGGGAGGGAGACTAGCCATGAGCGTTGTTGCCATATTTACCGGCTCTTTCTGCGCCTCTGAGGAACTGGCCCAGGGCGTGGCCTCTGAAATGAGTTGCCCCATACTGAGAGACGAAGACCTGATAGGCTGGGTGCTGAAAAACGGCGGCCCCTCTTCCGAGGCCCTGCGCAGGGCCATGTTCGGCCGGGCCTCCATATTCAATCCCTTTTCCCATGAAAAAGAGCAGGCCATAAGCTGGCTCAGGATGGGGCTCGGCGAACTGCTTAAGCAGACCGAAATGGTCTATCTTGGTTACGGCTCTTTGCTCATGCTCGGCAGAATAAGACATGCGCTTGGGGTCTGCCTGATCGCGGAGACCAAGTACAGGGTGGCCCGAGCCACGCGCGAGCTGGGCCTGGAGGAAAAAGCCGCCATTTCGCGGGTGCATACTGACGATGAGGCCGCCTTTCGCTGGGCCGAATACCTGCACAACCAGGAACCCTGGTCTCCCCAGCTATACGACATTCTTTTACCCATGGACAACACTCCCCAGGAAAAGGCCATAGCCACCATCTGCGAGGCAATCAAAACCCCGGACCTTCAAGTAACCGAGACCTCCCTAAAGGATCTTGAAGATTTTAAAACAGCAGCCCAGGTGGAACAGGCCCTGGCCAAGGAGGGACACAATCCCAAAGACGCGGAGGTCTGGAGCCAAAACGGGGTTGTCACCATTCGCATCAACAAAAAGGTTCTGATGCTGAACCGCCTTTCCGAAGAGCTTAAAAACCTGGCCTCTTCGGTGGCAGGGGTTAAAGAGGTGAAGGTCGAACCGGGGCCGGACTATTACCAGGCGGACGTCTATCGCCGGGCGGATTTCAAACTGCCCTCCAAGGTGCTTTTGGTGGATGACGAAAGGGAATTCGTAGAAACGCTTTCAGAAAGGCTGATGCTCAGGGCCATTGGTTCGGCTGTGGTTTATAACGGCAAGGAAGCCTTGAAACTGGCCGACGAAGACGAACCCGAAGTCATGGTCTTGGACCTCAAGATGCCGGGCATAGACGGCATGGAGGTTTTAAGACGCATAAAACAAGAACACCCCGAAGTGGAGGTTATCATACTCACCGGACACGGCTCGGATAGAGACAGACAAGAATGCATGGAAAAAGGGGCTTTTGCCTATCTGGAAAAACCGGTGGATATAGAAACTCTCTCCCAGACCATGCAAAAGGCTTATGAATCCGTAAAAGCAAGGCGGGGATAAATGGGACTTTGGAATCTGATAAAACCGTCCTTTTGGGAAAAACGGCATTCCAAGCTTGAGCTACTCAACTATCGTAGACTGTGGAAAAACACCTTCTGGTCCGCGATAGTGGTGACCCTGGCTCCCTTGTTTCTGCTCGCGGCCATCAATTTTTATCAGTTCCAAAAGCAATATGAACTCCAGTTCAGTGAAATCACCAACCAAATGCAGCGTCTTTTGGCCACCAGCAAGCTGCAGGTCTCTTATTTTCTGGATGAAAGAAAAGCCGCCCTGGCCTATGTAAACTTAGACAACACCTTTGAAGAGCTCTCTGATATTAAACGCTTAAGCAGCGTGTTTTCCCGCCTGCGCAAATCCTTTGGCGGATTCGTGGACCTGGGGCTGATAGATGCCCGGGGCATTCAGCAGACCTATGTGGGGCCTTATAACCTGGAGGGGCACAACTATAAAAACCAGGACTGGTACCAGGAGGTTATGATCAGGGGGATCTATATCAGCGATGTGTTTTTAGGGCACAGGAATTTCCCCCATTTTGTCATAGCCGTAAGGCACGAAAGCGAAAACGAGCCTCCTTATGTGTTAAGGGCCACCATTGACACAGACAGGCTCAACTCCCTGATGAAGGCCCAGGATATACGCCGGGGCGGTGACCTTTTCCTGGTGAACCAGGCCGGAATGCTTCAGACCTCATCTGAACTTTACGGCCAGGTCCTGACCCAATTTCCTCTTGTCTCAGACCAGCACCCGATGACAAACGGCATATACCAGACCAAGGACGCAACCAACCTGCCGCTTGCCGTGGGTGTGGCAGAGGTGGAGGGAACGCCCTTTAACCTGGTGGCCATAAACAAACCCAAGGCCCTTTTGCACAGATGGGACATCTTGCGCATCAACGTAATGATCATGGTGGGTTTAAGCGTGATGGCCATGCTCTTGGTGATCTATTGGGGAAGCAACACCTTGGTGGGGCGAATCTATGACGCGGACTTAAGAAGGGTGACCATGTTGCACGAAATGGAATACACCAACAAGCTGGCCTCAATCGGCCGCCTGGCTGCCGGTGTGGCCCATGAAATAAACAACCCGGTTGCTATTATCAATGAAAAAGTCGGGCTCATGACCGATATCCTGGCCCACACGGAGAGTTGTCCCCTTAAGGATAAATTCCTGAAGCAGGCCGAAGTGATAAAAGATTCTGTGCGTAGGGTCAGCAGGATCACCCACCGGCTCCTGGGTTTTGCCCGTCACCTGCCGATCAAGTCCGAACAGATCCACCTTGTTGACCTTATAAAAGAAGTGCTCGGTCTTTTGGGCCGGGAGGCAGAATACCGGAACATTCAAATAAACCTGGATGGAGACGGAGAAGTCCCCCCGATCATGGCGGACAAGGGACAACTCCAACAGGTTTTCCTAAACATCTTAAACAACGCGCTGGCAGCGGTTTCAGACGGTGGGCGCATAGACATTAATGTGGCCGAACATGACCGGAAACGGGTTGCGATCAGTATTTACGATAATGGAGAAGGCATAAAGGAAGAAAACCTGAAAAACATTTTTGAACCGTTTTTCTCCACCAAGGGCGAAAAGGGAACAGGCCTGGGTCTTTCCATAACATACGGCATTGTCCAGAAAATGGGCGGTGATATTCATGTGGAAAGTAAAACAGGAGAAGGCACCACCTTCAGAATTCTACTGCCCCGGCAAAACAACACAAACCTTGAAACAGATGAAGAAGAGGTGATCTCCCGGCTTGTTTAAAACAGGGGAACCTCTGACAAGGAGAACTGACCTATGAAGGTCCTGCTTATTGATGATGAAAAGGAACTGGTCACCACGCTTTCTGAACGCCTGGAGATACGGGGCATTTCAAGCGATTGGGCAGTCAGCGGTGAGGACGGACTGGAGCTGATCAAAAAGCAGCCCTACGATTGGGTGGTGGTGGACCTCAAGATGCCCGGTCTGGGCGGATTCGAGGCCATAAAGGCCATCAAGAAACAAAGGCCGGAGACCCGGATAATACTGCTCACCGGGCACAGTTCCGCCGAAGACCTGGACCACGCGCTTAAATTGGGAGCAAACCGCTACCTGGTCAAGCCTGTGGATATAGAAGACCTACTTAATCTTATGATGCAACCTTAAAGAAGAGAAAGCTTATGTCAAACAGCCACCAGGATTTGTTAGACCTAACCCTTGCTTTTTTCGGAAGGGTGACGGCCAGGGGCACTCATGAGATTAAAAACGAACTGGCCGTAATGAACGAACAGATCCATCTCATGCAGGAAATGCTCGCCTTGGCGGAATCAGGGCGGGAACCGGACCTGAACCGTTTAAGCGAACTGACCCAAAGGATCATTGTCCGTCTGGAACAGGCTGACGGAGCGGTCAAAAGGCTGAACAAGTTTGCCCACAGCGCGGACCTGGAGCAAAAAGGCGCAGACATGGTTCAGTCGCTCAAAATTGTCGAGCCTTTTTTCTTTGGCCGCTTAACCGGCGGCAACCGGCTCACACTGAAGCTTGAGGGTGAAGACATCTCGGCCGGTACGGATAAGAAACAGGCCTTGTTGGAGCAGGCGATCTGGGCCTGTCTCGAGTCTGTGGCAGAGGCGGCGGAGCCTGAACAGGAGATCAGATCCAAAGTGGAAAAAAGGCCCGATGGCCTGGCGCTTTGTTTTGAGGCCCGGCTTTCCGGACAATTACAGGAGCCTCCCAGCCAGATTCTGGACCCCTTGGGGGCAAGGGTGACGATCCTGGAACAGGGCGGACTTGAGATGATTGTTCCCTTTTAGGTTTCAGGGAAACCCGGCTTTGGAAATGGGATTAATAAGCGCGACCAAGTAATTAGAAGCAAACCTGCGGCCAGGCCCAAGTAAAAAAGCCGCCGGTCAAGTAAAGGAGAAGAAATATGACCATAGCCCAAATCCTAGTGGTGGACGATGAGCAGGAATTCTTGGAAAACGTCTCCGAACGCCTCAGGAACCGAGACATTGAAGTGGATACTGCCTTAAACGGCGAAGAGGCCCTGGAGAAGATCAAAGACAATATCTATGACGCCATTGTCATGGATCTGATGATGCCGGGACTGGACGGGTTGGAGACCTTGAAACAGGCCTTGCAGAGAAAGCCCGATCTGCAGATTATCCTGCTCACCGGCCAGGCCACAGTGAAAAAAGGTGTGGAGGCCATGCGCCAGGGCGCCTTTGACTTTTTGGAAAAACCCGCCGACCTGGATCTTTTGGTGGAAAAGGTGAAAGAAGGAAGAGCCAAGCGTATAAAGCTGGATGAAAAGGCCAGGGAAGAAGAAGTAAAGGATCTGCTCAAAAGAATCGGCTGGTAAAAAGGCCTTCCCACCAATCGAGGGTTTAAAAAACCGCCGCGTCTTTTGAAGGCTTGGTGCGGCATGGAGATTTAAAGGCCTTTCAGGCCGGCGGGTTTGTGCACGGCCATAAAAGTAATCATCTTCACAAATGAATCGCCTGGCCCGGACCGGTATTTTTTCAAACCATGTTTTTTCTCCGGGCCCCGGCTGGAACCGAAAACTTGGCAAGTCTATCTGAAGCAAGTTTTAAGAGGCAAAGAGCCAGTCTTGCAGACTCTTTGCCTGCGCCATTTAACCCCCTAAAATATACAGGGTTTTCCGTAGCGGAAAAACATCCAAACCAGCCTCAGGACGCCAGGGGACAGAACCTGTCGAGCCCAAGTGCTGCGGCCGGTCCGGCCACGGTCACCCCGTAGAATATAACGGGTTTGCCGTTCAGCATGCTGGTTACGCTTGCGTTTGAAAAGGTGGTGCCGGTGACCAAAGCCAAGTCACACCAATCAAGCACACTTGCGGTCTCCTTTTCGCTTTCCACCACAACTCCGAAGCGTTTCTGGCCTATGTTGTCCTGATCCATATCGGTGATCCGCAGTTCAAAACGCGTGGCCAAGGCCTGGGCCATGCGGGGCTGCAGTCCGACCAGGGCCACTTTTGGGTTGCCAAAGCGCTCGGCGACCATCTCGGCCAATTGGGCGGCGCAATTGGGCGGGGCCTCATCCTTGCAGTGGATGGTTTTTTCCACCTTTCCATGGGCCCGCAGCACGGCATTTAAACTGGCCAGAAAAACCGCCCGGCGAAAATTATTGGAAAGCTCCATATTCGCCACCTCCTGCAAAGAGCCCTGAAACTCCCCGAACCTGTCGGTAAAGGCCTGGCCCTGGCATCCCCTGAATTCGGCGGCCATCATCCGCTCTCTTCCCTTGATCAAAGGATAGTCCCGGTGCTCGGGATCACCGATCGCCTCCTCCGGGGTCAGGGTCCGCACCTTCACCTGCACCTTTTCCTCGGCCCAGTTTTCAGATTCCATGGTTTTGATCAGGGTCTGGCGCAATTTCTCATAGGTATCCACTTTTTAACTCCTTCATATAATTCAAGCGGCGGCAAAGGTCACCGTGGCTCCAGGCTTTCCAGGGGAATCAAGCCCTGAACCTGATCACCTTTGTTTAACGGGTCGTGATCCCATTGTTTGCGGCGGATCTCGGCCCTAAGTTCCGCTCCCTGAACCAGCAATTCCAACCTGGCTGTATGGCGGTTCAGTTGAACAGCCTTGACCTGCCCTTGAAACCGGTTGACAAGAGGACCCTTGGGCGGGCTTTTGCCCAAGAGAATGCTGCTTGGCCGAACCTTGAAACTGTGGCAAACCATCCCCCGATCCAGGGCAAACAGGCAAAGGCCCCGCCAGTTGAGCTCAAGAAGCCCCTTTTCCAAAACCCTGGAGGCCCGGCAATCCATAAGATTGGGGATCTCAAGAAAGCTCTGGCCGTCTGCCGGATCGATTCCCTGGGGTAGAAGACGTCCGTCCTGGAGCACCGCCAGACTGTCGGCCAGCTCCTTTGCCTCTGCGAGGTTATGGGTCACCATCAGGGTTGTCAGTTGCAGCCTTTTTTGCAGAAACTTGAACTCGCTTGCCATGTAAGCGGCTGAACGGAAATCAAGCTGATTAAAAGGCTCGTCCAACAATAAAAGCCTGGGGCCGGAGGCCAAGACCCTGGCCAGGGCCACCCTTTGCCTTTCACCGCCGCTCAAGGTGTAGGTGTCTCGCCCGGCCAAGTGGGAAATGCCCACCATTTCCAATAGCTCCCCGCGCCGCTGGCGTTTTTCCGATTTACTGAACCCCATTCTGGTCATGCCCAGATCCAAGTTGGCCTCCAGGCTGAGATGAGGGAACAAAAAAGGATCCTGGCTAAGATAGCCAACCCCCCTCAGATGGGACGGCAGAGGGCTAAGCTCCCTGCCCTCAAGAACAATGCTGCCCTGGTGAGGAGCCAGCCCGGCGATTATGCGCAAAAGGCTGGTCTTGCCCGCACCGGAAGGCCCCACCAATACAAACAATGATCCCTTGGGTATGGTCAAATCCGTAGACTTTACAAAACTATTTTCCACTTGTTTCAAACAGAGCCCGGCCATAACCCACTCCTTTTCATTCCGCCCTTTTCAGGCTTGAGAAAACGCAGGCAGACCAGCACCCCGAAACAGACAAGCAAAAGAACCAGGGCGCAGGAAACGGCGATGCCCAGCTCGCCGCTGGCCAGATTGAGATAAACCGCCACAGGCAGGGATTCTGTGTGCATGCGGGTGGCTCCGGCCACCATAAGGGTTGCCCCGAATTCGCCCATGGTCCGCGCCCAGGCCAGAATCACCCCGGCAAAGACCGAGCGCCCGGCCAGGGGCAGGTTGACTCGAAAAAACACCCGCCAGGGAGCTAGCCCCAGCACCATGGCGGTTTCCTGATAACCCGGGTTTACCGACTCAAAGGCGGCCTTGGCGTTGCGCATGATTATGGGGGTGGCGATAAAGGCCTGGGCAACCACTGCGCCCCAGGGGGTGAAAACCAGTTCCAGGCCCATGCGAGCCAGAGGCTCGCCTAACAGGCCGCGCCCAAAAAGAAAAAGAAGCCCCACCCCGGCGATTAAAGGCGGCATGACCAAAGGCAGGTCCAAAAGGGCGTCCAAGAGCCGTTTGCCGAAAAAATCCCTGCGGGAAAGAAAATAGCCCGCGCCTATGCCCAAGGGTACAGCCAGACTCATGGCTCCGGCCGAGGCGGTCAGGGAAAAACGCAAGGCAAAAAGGGTTTCCTCAGATTTCAGGGCCTGCCACAGTTCGGACGGAGAAACCTGGATGACCAGGGCGAAAATCACCCCGGTCACCATGATCCCTAAAACCAAAAGAGGAAGGCTCAAAAGGCCTTTGAATCCTATTGTCGGCTTTATCATTTGACCGGCAGGAAACCATAGCGGTTAAAGACCTTCACCGCTTCAGGAGAAGAAATAAAAACAGCCAGCTTTTTTGCCTTTTTCTTTTGCTTGGATGCTTTCAAAATCGCGGCCGTGACTATCTCGGGTTTGTACCAGGAAGGGTCGATTTCGATCATGCCCAACTTATCTTTTTTCTGGACCACATCCGCCCTGGCCACAATGGCGGCGTCCACATTGCCTTTTAGTAAATAGAGAACCAGCTGCTTGACTGTGGCGGCCCGCACCACGGTGTTTTTAAGAACACCCTCTCTCAGGCCCGAGGCCGTAAGGATATCTTCGGCCGTGCGCCCCAGGGCCATGGCTTTTGGATCGCCCAAGCCCACCTTTAGCCCCGGCTTGGTCAAGTCTGTAAAAGAGCTGATCTTGACCTTGCCGGAAAGGGGAAACCCCACCACGGGCACGTGGAGAACCACCTGCCTTGACCAGGTCAGCTCGCCCTTGTCTTTCAGCTTGTTCACATAGTAATGTGAACCTGGCAGAAAGACATCCCCCTTGCCGGAGGCCAGGTAGCGCGCCATGAGCCGGCCTGAACCGGCAAAATCTATCCGAACCTTGATTCCGGTTTCAGACTGAAACAGCCGGACCACCTCTTCCACGGGCTGGCGCAGACCCGCCCCACTGTAAAGGAGCAAGGAATCGTCGGCCCTTGCTGTGCCGATACAAGGGCAACTCAATAATAAAAAGGCTGGAAACAAGAGAAGTAACAGCTTAAAAGAAAAACGCATGACAGCCTCCATAGCAAATATGTTTTTTTTAGCATAATGCCCAGAAGGCAGCTCCCGGTCAAGTCAAAAGCAAAATTAAAAAAAAGAAGCACTTTAATCGGCGACCAAGGGGAAGCCGGAAAACGCCTGAACATGAGTTGCCGGATCCAAAGACCTTTTGGTTCATTTAAACACCGTAAAGCAACTCAACGGGCCTGGCAGCGCCCTCCCCTGGCCCGGTTCACACCTGAACTGGAAAATCATTAATTCAGAGGCCCTTAAAATTATACGCTTGCTTGAATAGTTTGATTTAGTATATTTAAATATACTAAATCAAACGAGAGAGGATAATGCATCCCCTGGAATTAGCCAAAATCTCAAAATGCCTGTCCGTGGAGACCCGCATCCGCCTTTTGAGGCTGATAAAAGACCAAAGCCTTTGCGTGGGAGCTCTGGCCAAAAGGCTCGGCATAACCCCGGGAGCGGTTTCCCAGCACCTGCGGGTGTTAAAGGCGGCAGATCTCATCATCCCGGAAAAACGCGGTTATTTTATGCATTACCAGATCAATCAAAGGGTTATTGACCGCTGGGTTTGCTCCCTTTCCCAAGCCTTTGGCCGGGAAGCCGGGCGTGAATACGGCGAACGGATTTTCCCCATATCCCTTGATTCCAAAGGAGAAAAAAATGTGTAACTGCGCCAAAGACGGTTGCCAGCGCCCGGAAGAATTTTTGGGCAAGCCTGAGGATTGCACTGAAGAGCAGATCATTAAATGCCACGGCAGCGCTAAAAATCATCCCTGCCAGTCAAAACCGGAGAAAAAATAGTTGACCAATTTAACAAATGCGCCTGCGGTGGCGGTGCGGGACCTGGTTAAGAACTATGGTTCCGCCCCCGCCTTAAGGGGCTTGAGCTTTGAAGTGCCCCAAGGGGGCATATTCGCCTATTTGGGGACCAACGGCGCGGGGAAAACCACCACCATAAACATCATTAGCGGCCTCTTGGCCAAGGATTCCGGCGAAATCAAGGTATGCGGACTGGATGTAAACCAAGATCCGGTCAAGGTAAAAGAGCTCATCGGGGTGGTGCCGGACGATTCCAACCTTTACCCGGAACTTACCTGCGCCCGCAATCTGGATTATCTCGGTGAGCTCTACGGGCTTGACCGCCAAACCAGGGAAGAACGCATCCAAGACCTGCTTGAACTCTTTGATTTAAAAGACCGGGCCAAAATGCCTTTCCGCGCCTTATCCAGGGGACTGAAACGCCGCCTGGTCCTGGCCGCGGCCCTGATCCACAACCCGGAGATACTTTTTCTGGATGAGCCGACCATAGGGCTGGACGTGCCCAGCGCCAGGGCCTTGCGCAACCACATAAAAAGCATAAACCAAAAGGGGACCACCATCTTCTTGACCACTCACAACCTGGCAGAGGCCGAGGCCCTGGCAGACACGGTCTGCATCCTTATCAAGGGACAAGTGGTCAAAATGGGATCGCCGGATGAAATCAGAGGCCAAGTGGAGGACGGAACCTATCTTAAGCTGGGTTTGAGTGGAGAAATAGAGGAAAAAACCCTTTTGGCCGCCTGCCCTGCCGTACAAAAGGCCAGCCGGGAAAACGGCTTCTGGCGCTTAAAAGTGGATAATCTGAACCAGGCCCTTAAACAGTCTCTGGGCCTGGCCGAGGCTGAAAATCTTGCCATACAAGAAGTGAGTGTGGAGCGCCCCAACCTGGAAGAGGCCTTTTTAGCTTATGTGGAAAACAAAGGAGCCCTGAAGGAGGGCGAAAAATGATCCAGTTCAGCCGCACCATGGCCATTGGGCGCAAAGACATGGAGAGCTACTACACCAAGCCGCCTCTGGTGACCTGGGCCCTTTTATTCCCGGCGGTATTGATGCTGGCGGTTTTTGTGAAAGATCCCGCCGGCTACCTGAAGGTTGCACCGGGAATTATCGCCATGACGCTTTTGTTTGGCTGCACCTCCATGGCGGCGATTGTCATAACCTTTGAAAAACGCACCAAGACCCTGAGGCGTCTTTTGCTCACCCCGGTAAGCAATGAAACCATTTTATTCGGCAAGGCGGGCAGCGCCTCAGCCTATGGCCTGGCCACCACCTTTGTGCTCACCTTGGGGCTTATACTGTTTTTAGGGCTTCCCATGGCAAGTCCGGCCTGGTTTATCCTGGGGCTTATCCTGGGAGCCTGCGTATTCTCGCTTTTGGGCATAATCGCTTCGGTTATGGTGCAAGAGGTCTTTGAGGCCATGACGCTTATGAATTTTTTCCGCTTCCCAACCTTGTTCATAAGCGGAGTCTTTATGCCGCTGGCCGCCTTTCCCGCCTGGCTTTTGCCCTTGGCCATGATTTCACCGCTGACCTATGTGGCTGAGCTTTTGCGCTATGGCATATCCGGGGAGGCATGGTTTCACCACCCCCTGATACCGGCTTCCGTGCTGGCCGCATTTTTAGCGGCATCCTGGGTGATTGCCTTGAAAGCCTTTAAAAACCGGGCAACCCGCTAACTGTGAGGGGCTGGGGGATAAAGGGCATCCTTTTAATTAATAAGGGATGCCCTTATTAATTAAGTGGGCTGTGTTGACCATAAAATTAGCTAAGGCTGATATGAGGAATTTCTAAGGCTGGTAGTTGCTGGATAATGCATAACAAATTACATCCGCTGGCAAAAACCATGAAACAGGACAAAAACCGCCAGACCAGGGATATTCCCCCCCAAAAACACCCCTTCTCTGTCGGCAGCCTGGCAGACCTGCTTCTTGCCCCGCTTTATCTGGCCCAGGGAGTTTGGGTGCGTTTCAAAACGCCCAGACTGCCAGAGCCTCCGGGTTTGAGGCAGGGGGTCAGCGGCCAGGGCAGGTCTTTAAGGCTGTTGGTGACCGGAGATTCTTCCGCCGCGGGTGTGGGAGCGCCAAGCCAGAATCAGGCCCTCACCGGCCGCATGGTGAGCAGGCTGGCTCCAAAAAACACGGTTCACTGGAGGCTTGCTGCTCAGACCGGCTGGAGAAGCCGGGAGCTCAGGCTTTATCTGGCAAAGCTGCCCCGAGTCCCATATGACCTTGTGCTCCTGGCCACGGGAATCAATGACCTTACTTCCAACTTTTCCCTGGATTACTGCCTAAAAAAAAAGACCAGACTGGTAGCCGAACTGCGGAACAGGTTCACCCCCAAGTTTATCGTAGTCTCGGGCATGCCGCCCGTGCATAAATTCCCGGCCTTGCCCCAACCCTTGCGCACTTTTCTGGGCAAACGGGCCAAGGCCCATGACCAGGCTGTTGCAAAATTCTGCCAAACTCAGCCTGACTGCGAACACCTGCCGCTTGATTTCAGCCAAGATCCCAAGACCTTGGCCACAGACGGCTTTCATCCCGGACCCCAAGTCTATGACCTTTGGGCCAAAGCGGTGGTGAGGACCTGGCGAGAAAAATAAATATTATCTCAACATCTTAGGATGTTTTGAGGCCGAGTTTTGACTGCTCAATCATGACGAATTCGCAGGGTGTAACGATTTTATCGGGCACAATTTTTTTAAATGCGCGAGCTGGATCAACGGCACAATGCCTTTGCGCCGAGGGCTGACGTTTTGGAGGAGAGCAGTTCCAATTCACATACCAACCACCGCTTACTCCATATTATCCGCGAATTTAGTTTGCAGAGCGAGGCTGTCAAACGGTTTTTAGAGTGGCTGATCCGCCGGACCATAAAAGTTGCTTCCATAATTTCCTACAATGACCGCCGCTGGTGGACGCACTAAACATCTTATTTTCTTCTGACCATACATTACAGGGCCCTTGCCGGTTGCAGGCAGAAACACATACTCCTGATGATTGACTAAGATGATTGATTGGGTTACTTTACACTGACATTTGTAGGGGATTCTGGTTTTCTCCCAAATTTCCCGGAAATCGAAAGTAAAAAAGCTCGTTTGCAGGCTTGGGCATCAAAAATATGCACTTTGCTGCTCACCGAGCCTGGGAGGGGCCTGACAAAAGCGGAAACACAGATAATTACGCATAATTTGGGTTAAATTCCATGCCTGCTACATTTCGGAGTATTTGAGTACTGGATACATACTCACGTGGCTTTACGATAATTGGAACAAGCCTGTTAAAAACAAGGGACTGGAAATGCATCGGACATCTTACGCAGTTCAGAACAAACGCAGCAAATTATTCGCCAAATCTCTGGTTGTTTCTTTTTTGCTTTTCTTTGTCTCCGGGTGCTCAGGGCTCCAAAGTTCTGATTATCGGGTCCGTAAAGAAGCCCTGAAAACGGTAAGTGACCAAACCGTGCTTACCAAACTGGCTTTAGAGGACAAACACCTCTCTGTGCGAAAAGCGGCCCTTAAAAAAATCACAGATCAGGATTTACTTACCAAAGTGATAATGGAGAGCGATTATTCGAATATCCGATTACAGGCCTTGGAAAAACTGACAAAACAAAGTGTATTAATTGAGTTGGCCATCACCCATAAAGACCTCGTGGTAAGAAAAAGAGCCATCGATAAACTTACAGACCAAAAAGGGCTTACCCAAATAGCAATTGAAGGATTACATCAAGACGCCCAAATTCAGGCTATTTCCAAGTTAACCGACCGCACGCCCGTGGAAGCAGTTATAAAAAAGATTGCTAAAACTGGCGAAACTACGAAGATCAGGGTTGCAGCCACTCAATTTATGTCAGACCAGGCAATCCTTACGAAGATGGCTTTTAACGATAAAGATGCAAAAGTCAGGCAAAAAGCAATTAGCAGGATAAACAATCAAAAACCCCTTGCATCTATTGCCTCCAGTTCGTTACCCCCTCAAGAGAGGATTGCAGCCATCAGAAACCTTGAGAACCAACAGCTCTTATTCGACCTGGCTATGTCAGATAGAGATAGCTTGATCGCAATAGAAGCAGCGAAAAAGCTAACCGATCAGGATCTCTTATATAAGCTGTTCTCGGAACATAAGGACAAAGACTTTAAAAAAGCCTTGCTGCAAAAAGCAATAAGAGATCAGGAGGTGTTAGAGAAAATCGTCTTGAATGGAGGCTATCGCAACTACCCAGATGCGCTTAAGTTCTTGACTGATCAAACTGCACTTAGCAAGGTGGCCCTCGCTGACGGCACTTCCTTTCGTATAAAACGGAAAGCAATAGGTAAAATTAAAGATCCAGATCTATTAATGAAAATAGCTCTAAACAGCACCCAAAAAGGGATTTACGATAATATCATTTTTAGGTTAAAGTCCCCTGAAGTTTTAGCCCAAATTGCCTTAAAAGCAAAAAATAAAGAAGCGCGATTAAAAGCTATTTGCAAGCTAAATAACTGTGATTTATTATCCTCCATTCTTAAGAATTCCAAAAGCAAAAGAGAAAAGAAGATTGCAACGTTGAGGCTCATGACGCTGGATTCGGCACTGGTAGATATAGTGGGTAAAATAAGGCTCACCTTCGACTGGGAGATGAAAAAGAATTATTATGGCCGTGATGGAAAAACAAAAGAGGCCGTAGTTAATTATGAAAGTATAGTAATAAAGCTTGGGGCAATGAACTCAAAAGGACAATTTAAAGGCGGACGTAGTGATTTATTAAGCTACGCAATTTTCCAAGGACATCCCGGTTCCATGCGTGAAGATTTTGGGGTGTTAAAAACTAAAACCAACTACGCATCAATCAACTTGAACAAAATAGCTGAAGACGTAACCAAGAAGTTAACTAAAAAGGAACATGCAAAACTTGCCAAATCAAGCACCAACAGATTATTACGAAAAGCGGCTAAAAAAAGACTATAAACTGAGGTACTCAAAAATTAATCACACAAATAGCCATGGAAAAAGGCGATCATGGCGCATCCTTCCGGGAACCCAAGAAGGAGAAAACCATGACCACCTCTTCATTTGGCTCAATGGGTCAGATAATTATCATCACAGAAAAAACCAGCCTTTAAAATCCCTCCCCCCACCCGCTTTTTGTCAGGCCGCCTTTTCGGTCTCCCATTGTTTGAGCATGTAGCGCATGATCTTGCCGGTCTTGGTTTTGGGGAGTTCCTCCACAAACTCCAGCCAGCGCGGGTATTTGTAATGGGCCAGGCTGGTCTTGACAAAGACCTGGATCTCTCTGGCCAGCTCAGGCGTGGGGTTATAGCCCTCCCTCAAGACCACATAGGCCTTGGGTTTGATCAGGCCTTCCATGTCCCTGGCCCCGATAACCGCGCATTCGAGTACAGCCGGGTGTTCAATGACGCAGCTTTCCACTTCTATGGGCGAGACCCATATGCCCCCTACTTTAAGCATGTCGTTTGAGCGGCCCACATAGTAGTAATAGCCCTCATCGTCGCGGTAGAACTTATCGCCGGTATTGATCCATTCCCCCATCATGGTCTCTTTGGTCTTTTCATGCTTGTTCCAGTAAAAGGCTGCCGCACTGTCGCCTTTGGCCAGCAGGGTGCCGATCTCACCGTCAGGCACGTCTTGAAAATTCTCGTCCACAATCCGCGCTTCATAGCCAGGAACCGGTTTACCGGTGCAGCCGGGACGAATATCAATCCCATCATTGGAAATAAAAATATGCGCCATTTCAGTAGAGCCTATGCCGTCTGTGATCCCAATGCCAAAACGGTCTTTCCAGCGCCTCAGGATGTCTGCGGGCAAGGCCTCTCCGGCGGAGACGCACATGCGCACCCCTTCCAGGGAGCCTTCGGCCTCCAGCATGGTTCCGTAAAGGGTGGGGACCCCAAAATAGAGCGTGGGGCGGTAACGGGCGATAACATCAAATACGGATTCAGGCGTGACTCTGCCGCCTAAATAAACCACACTGGCCCCAACGCTGAAGGGGAAATAAAGCCCATTACCCAGGCCATAGGCAAAGAACAGCTTGGCCGCGGAAAAACAGCGGTCCCTTTCCGTTATATTCAAGATAGAGCGCGCATAGGTTTCCGAGGCAAAAACCATGTCATGGTGCAGGTGAACCGTGCCCTTGGGATAGCCGGTTGAGCCTGAGCTGTAAAGCCAGAAACACACATCATCGGCACAGGTGGGGGCGCATTCAAGCTCGGCGGACTGTGAATCGGCCAGGGCCGCAAAATCAAAAGCATAATCCGGGACCTCACCATCGACCACCAGCAAACGCTCCAGGTATTTGAGCTGGTCTCTAACCGGCTCCAGGACAGGCAACAGGGACTCATCCACCATCACGACCCGGGCCCGGCTGTCATTTAAAAAATAGGCATAGTCCTTGGGGCGCATCAGGGTGTTTAAGCAGATAGGCACGGCCCCGATCTTGACGGCCCCGAAAAACGCCTGGGGATAAGTCTCTGAATCGGGCAATAAAAGCGCCACCCGGTCTTCCATGCGCAGGCCCAGGCTCTTAAGCGCGTTTCCAAAACGGTTTACCCCGCTTGCCATCTCGGCATAGGTCATTCTGTGCTCACCCGATATCACGGCAAGGTTATTCCCCCTGCCCTCTTCCAGGTGCCTGTCAATAAAGAAACTTGCCGCATTAAAAATCGCCTGGTCTTTATAGATCTTCTTCATCTTTCCTCCCCGTGCCCATGGTGGCGGGGTTGCCAGGTAAAAATACCGGTGTTGTTTAAGCCTTTTTGACTTGAACACCTCAAAACAACCCAAAAACCACTTATCTTAATGACCATTATTTTCATGGAAAATCAGGAGAGAAAACCAGACAGGAAAAATCCCTGCAAAATACGGGCTAAAAACAGGTAGTTTATATGTTTTCGAAGGTATTCATCGAAGGGAGAGCAAAAAGGAGCGCAGGTTTACCTTGCGTCCGGAAAGCCCCAGTTTGCGCCGAATCTGATCTCTATGAAACTCCACAGTGCGGGGAGAAACAAAAAGGATCTCCGCAATTTCCTTGCTGCTTTTCCCCTCCCGCACCAGGGCGGCCACCCTGATCTCGGAAGGGGTGAGTTTTTGAAAACTGCGGGAAAGGGAATCCACAAAAGGGGTGGTGAGATCATTTAAATTATTTTCCAGGATCTCCAAATAGGCCCGCTGCCGCTCTGCCAGGTGAGTCTTTTTCAACTTGGCAATATAGGGCGTGACCAGCTCGCGCACATTGGCCATGATGCGCTCTTCAAACTCGCGCTTATCTTCCTCACGCTTTTTTAAGAGCACCCTCAAGGCGGCGTTGACCTCTTCCAGGTTCACGGTTTTGCCCTTTAGTTCCTGTTTGTGCCTGCGCAGGGCGTCTTCAGTTTGCTTGAGCCTGGTCACGTCTGTGATCACCGAATAACTGCCCGCAAACTCACCGTTTTCCTGGTACAAGGGCTTGGGGGACATGATGGTGGCCAAAAGCGAGCCGTCCTTTCTGCTCCAGGCCAGTTCATAGGAGTCAGAGCGCCCTTTGCGTCTCTTGACATAATTTTCTCGCAACACCTTTTGGTTGGCTGAATTCAAAAGGGACTCCACCTTTTCACCCACCAGTTCATCGCGGGTATAACCAAGCATCTCGCAAAAACGGGTATTGACATAGTTGAGCCGAGTGTCTGAATTAAGCATGGCAAAACCTTCGCTCATGGTCTCCAAAAGCTGTCGGTAGCGTTCCTCGCTTCTGGCCAATAGCTCATGAGAGCGCTTTATGGCGCTTAAATCCAGGATCACTCCCCTTAAGCCCACTGTTTCACCGTGGTCTACCACCGCGTTTGCCGAAACCAAAACCGGAAAGGTGGAACCGTCCTTACGCAAGGCCGTATATTCGCTGCCCGGTATGACCTGGCCCTTTAAGATGCGTTTTATATTGCCCTCTAATCTGGCCCTGTCTCCAGGCGCGAAAAAAACCAAAGCGCTAACCGACTCACCCAGCTCATCAGCCTTAAAACCGAATGTCTTGTAGCCCGACCGATTGGCAAAGCTGAACTTCCCTTGTTGATTGATCTTGAACAAGGTCTGGGGCAGTAGCTCCACCAAATCGCGATAATCGGTTTGCCCGCGCTTCATATACTGAACTCCCCTTTGTCCCCGAGGCGGCAAAACTCCGAAGCTTTGCTATGCTGTTGATTGCCGTTCGATAATCCCAAAAACCCCTTAACATTATAGGGTGACATGGCATCTAGACTCAACAGCCAAAGAATGCAGCCCTCCCATGAGGCCTGAATAGGGGCGGTCATTTTTTGCCCCAAAATACAAGCTTCAGATGGGACCTTACACTCCATACCGGTTTATAATAGGTGAGTATCAACCATCAGCCGTAAGCGGCGATCTCAACCACCTCACCGGAGCACAAAAGACACATGAAGAGACAAATATTTTTCTGGGTTGTTTTTTTCTTTATTTTTGCGGCCATACAAACAGGACCCAGGCCCGTCCTGGCCCAGGGCGAGTTGCCTTTGGTGGTGGTGGTTACCACAGGCGGCACCATAGCCGAAAAAAAAGACCCGCAGACCGGGGCCCTGGTGCCTGCGGTTTCCGGTAAAGATCTGCTTAAGGCAGTGCCGGACCTTTCAAAACTGGCTGGAATCAAGGTCAAGGAATTCAGCAATATCGACAGTTCACACATGACACCCCGGATATGGGCCAAGCTTAGCCGGGAAATAAATTCAACCCTTGAAAAACAGGAAGTGGCCGGAGTGGTGGTGACCCATGGTACGGACACCATGGCCGAGGCCGCGTTTTTCCTGGATGTCACCCTAAGATCAGTCAAACCGGTTGTCCTGGTGGGGGCCATGCGAGGGGCATCTGATTTGAGCCCGGACGGTCCGGCCAATATAAGGGACGCCGTATGCCTGGCAGCGTCCTCATCGGCCCGCAACCGGGGGGTCATGGTGGTCCTTAACCAATATATCTGGGCTGCGCGCTGCGTGGAAAAAACCCGCACCAGCACAGTGCAGACCTTTAACTGCGGCTGGCAGGGTGCCCTGGGCAATATAATCGGCGGTGAAATCCGCTTCTTTAATAAACGCCTGCGTCAGCCCCACCTGCCCTTGCCTAAAGAGATGGCAAAGGTGTCTTTGATCACCACCTTTGCCGGTGATGACGGGGCCATGATCCGGGCCGCTGTCAAGCAAGGCGCACAAGCCATAGTGCTGGAGGCCCTGGGCCAGGGCAATGTCAACCCCAAGGTTTTCCAGGCCGTAAAGCAGGCGTTGGCCCAAAAAATTACCGTGGTGATCACCACCCGGGTGCCCTATGAACCAGTACACGGGGGCTATGGTGATGTGGGCGGAGGCAGCCGGCTTGAAAAAGCGGGGGCTATATTGAGCCGGGATTTGCGCGGCCCCAAGGCCCGTCTTTTGTTGATGCTGGCTTTGCCCCAGGTGAAAGAGGCTGAAAAACTGAGGGGGTTGTTTCAGTAAAACGAGACCCGCCCGGACCCGTTTGGGGCCGGGCGGGATTTTATTTAACTTAAATCCAAGTTCAAGAGACGCTTAAAAATAATAGGTGCACATAAGGCTGAAACTGCATTGTTGAGACCACACATTAACCCCGGTGCTCCAGGTTTCATCCACCTCATAACCCGGTGCGTCATTAAACCAGCGATGCGAGCCGCTGGTGTCAATGGTCATGTATTCAGCCTGGGCCCCGATGGAGAAGTTTTCGGTTAAAGGCACATCCAAACTCAGGGCGGCGTGCCAGGCATGGCCGTCTGTGGTTTCTTCGGTAATGCGGTTGCCTTCCCTTAACAGATGATGATCTTTGTTTTTACCCTTTACATAGGCCCAATCCGCCTCAAGGCTCAGTTTGAGTCCGGGATTTTCCTCGGGCATTGGCTGCCAATCCAGGCGCAGACCGGCAAAGTAGTGCCAATAGGTCTGCTTGAATCTGATTCCGTCACCGGGAATATACATTTTATAAATTCTACCATCGGGCAGAATACCCCATTGGTTGAGGTCAGAAGTCACAAAATGAAAATACTGCCAGCGAATCCCGGCGGCGGGGCGAAGGTCCAGTCCCTTGGGCAAAGAAAACAGGCGGGCCACGGAAACATCGGCCGAGGCGTTTACCATATAACTGGACTCAAGCCTTAAGGTGCTCTCCGAATAGGTTGTGCGCATTTTGGGATGATATGGATTCTCCCAGTCAGAATCAGCCATTATCCCATTTACGTTTTTTTGCACATTGGTCATTGCCTCCAGGCTGACCGACCACTTGGGCGTCCAGCGCTTAACCTCAACCCCGCCCCACAAGCTGTCCAGGGAAAACTCAAGACGGCTCATGGGCGATAAAACAGGCATCTCAGAGTCACCGAATTCATAAGAGGTATGGCTGTCAAAAAGCTGTTTCACCTTTGCTTCAACCGACCAGTCCGCCTGGTTGGGTTCGGCTTTTGGCTCATCTTCCGCGTAACAGACCGCAGACAGCAAGAACAGACAACACAAGGCAAGGCAAGATATGGACAGTTTTTGGATCCTCTTCACTTAGATCTCCCCTCTAAAACAAAATTGAGTTCGCGACTGCAATTACACCCAGATAAGTAGCAGTCCACAAAGCAGGATTCTATCAGTTGTTCTGGATAGCGCTTGGGCAAAAGAGCAGGGGGAATAAACCTTTGAAGAGGAGTTTATTTAAGCCAACCCTATTGGGGCTTGTGTTCAAAAAACGGACCTTATGGAAAATTTTCCCACAAGGTCCGTTAGTTATTCTTAATAAAAACACAAGTTACTGTAATTTAAACTTTTTTACAAACTCCTAAAATCTCATCCTCAAAGTTACTCCAAAGGTGAGCGGATCCCCCGACTGGCCCACAGGATCTGAACCGGGGAACTCAAAGGCAACAGCCTCATACTCTTCATCGAACAGATTGCGGGACCATAAAATAAGGTCAATATTGTCTCGCTCAAGGCCCAGATTCAGGTTGACCAGCTGATAGGCGTCCTGCTTGAGGTTGTTGGCGTCATTCCAGTAAAACGGGCCAATGCCGATGAGCTCGGTGCGCGCAAAAAATCCCCAGGTCTTGCTCAGGTCTTTCCTGTATTCCAATCCCAGGTTGTAGGTATATTCCGGCGCCATGATGGTGGTGTTGCCTGAATAGTCAGTCCCGGCCAGGGAATCTTTGTATTCACGATATTCGGCATCAGTGTAACCAAAACCGGCATCTAAGGTCAGCCCTTTGCATAAAATGGCTATCAAGTCCATTTCCATGCCCATGCTGCGGGACTTGCCCGCGTTTCTGATCACGGTATCGGCAGAGGGAAGCAGTTGGACCACCTGCTGGTCCTCAAGATCGATAAAGAAGAGAGAAGTATTGACTTTCAGACGGTTATCCAACCAGGAAGACTTGAACCCGATCTCATAGTTCCAGCTGTATTCTGGGTCAAAGTGAATATCCGAAGCATCCATATAAGCGGTGTTAAAGCCCCCGCTCCGATACCCCCTGCTGACTCCGGCGTAACTCATGAAACCGGTCGTCCAGTGATAGGCTATTTGAAGCTTGGGCAGGAAAGCATCGCTGTTTTCCGATTCACTCATTTTGTCTCCACCCAAGGAATAGCCGTTTGACTTCATGGTCATGACATTATCGATATCCGCCTTTTCATAGTCATAGCGAAGCCCAAAGGTCAGATCCAGGTTTTCGTACAGGGTGTAGGTGGCCTGCCCGAAAAAGGCCATCCCGCTGGTGGTGAGGTCCGAATCCGTCACCCGGTCCAGAGGAAGCCAGGGAATAGCCACGCCGGGAGCAAAACCCAGATGCAAGTTATGCTTCTTTTTCTTGTTGAACCCGAAAAATCCGGCCAGCCATTTAAGATCGCTATTCGAGTTGGGTGAAGCGAAGCGCAGTTCCTGGGTGAACTGCTCATCGTCTATGGTTTCATCTGCGGTGATCAAAGGCAGTATGGTGAAGTCCTGATCATTGTCCGCGCTGTCGTCAAATTTGCGAAAGGCTGTGATTGAAGTGAGTTTAAACCAGGGAGTGCCGTAGGCCACATTCAAAGAGCTTCCCCAGCCGTCGCGTTTATAGCTGCCCTCGTAGTCATAGGCAATATGGCGGGGTCTTTTTCTCAGAGCCTCGAGCCGCCCCAGGGGAAAGGCTCCGTCATCGATCTTTTCGCCGTCTATATTGGCCGTGATATCCAAGTTCTCGGTGGGTGTGAAACGCATGCGGACCCGGCCGTTAAAGGCCTGGTGGTTATCCACGTCCTGATCAAGATAGTCATTTTCAGTATAACCGTCTCTGGACTCGAAATTTCCCGCCATGCCTAAAAAGAGCCTATCCTGCACCAGGGGAAGCGCCAGGCGGGCAACACCCTGATAGTTATTATAATTACCGGCGGTAAGGTCAACACCCATGCGGGTTTCATTATCCGGCTTTTGGGTGATGATATTAATCACCCCGGCCAACGAGTTGCGCCCATAAAGGGTGCCCTGGGGGCCGCGTAGAACTTCGATCCGCTCTATATCGTATAAGTTGCTGTCAAAGGCGCGGCTGTCCATGTAGCCCACGCCGTCAACGTAATACCCCACGGCGGGCTCATTATTCACCGCACCGATTCCCCGAATAAAGACATAGGAGGTTCCCCTTATTCCCCAATTGGCAATGTACATGTTGGGCGTGAGCCGCGACAGATCCTGAATCGTCTGAATCCTGGCGTCCTCAATATCCGTCTCGGAAAAAGCCGAAATGCTGGAAGGAATATCCTGAAGATCAGCCTTTCTTTTTTCAGCTGTCACCATCACCGATTCCAGGCGCAAAGTTTTTTCTTTGGCCATAACTGTTCCAGCGCAAAGGAAAACCGCAACTAAAGCAACAAAACCCCACAAAACCGGCTTAACCGGGCGTGACATTTCCATTTAAAACTCCTTCCCGGCTTTAACCGGAATCAAGACATGACCGATGCGGCGGAAAACCGTATTGGCCAAGAGCGAGAAAACAATAAAGACCACAGCCAATAGCAGATAAAGGCTTTCATAGTTGAGCGAATCCGCAATTGCCCCCACCAAAGGGGCCTGGCACAGGAAAATAAGATGAAAGGCGCTGCACAACACCGCGTAGTTGGTTCCCGCCTGAGGCCCGGCGCTGAGCGCCATGATGACGGTGTAGGCCAGCACCTGCATTGCGCCCAAAAGCAAATTCTCCAAGGCCACGGTCAGTTCAATCTCATTGCCGAACAGTGCGGATCCGGAGACGGTGTGGACCGTAAGCAATGCAACAGCTGAGGCTGTCAAACCGCCCCCATAGAGCAGCACCCTTGGGCCCGCTCCCCTTAGCACCGCGCCGCCAATCACGGCACCTAAAATGCCCAAGGGGTAGCCGTAAACCAAAAGCAGAGATCCTATTTGGCCGCTTTGAAAACCAAGATCCGTGAGCAAAGGCATGCGCATGTAAAAACCGGCCTGGGAGATCACGCCGACCAGAAGCAGCCAAAGCAAAACCAGACGGGTTCTTCGGGCCTTCAGAAAAGGCAGGATGCGCGGATGTGGTGCATTGCGGGCAGAGGCCTCGCCCTGGTTGACGGGAGAGATCTCCCGATGCAGCACTAAGGGCAGGATCAAGAGAAGGGTGAGCCCGGCCATTGCCCCCAAGGTGCTCTGCCAGCCCGCATAGCCATAGAGCATCACAAATCCCCCGCCGCCGATCATATGGCCCAGACACATGCTGACCATCTGCACCGTGTTTCCCCAGGCCCTTTCCTCGGGCCTGAGAATGTCTGTGGCATATCCGTCCACGGCAATATCATTGGTGGCGTAAACGAAATTAAGGGCCAGCATCATCAGAAAACCCACGTAAGGCGAGTTCATGGGCGGAAAGGCGGCCAACAGGATAAGCAACAAGGCAGCCCCCCACTGAAGCGGAAAAATCCAGGTGCGCCTTCTCCCCAGGCGCTCGCTGTAAACCCGGTCGATAACAGGCGACCAGAGAAACTTGAGCGCCCAGGGCAGATACAGCATGGAAAGCCAGCCTATAACCTGTAACCCCGCGCCGGTCTGCCTGAAAATGACCGGCAGCCCCACCCAGCAAAAGCCAATGGGAACGGCCTGGCAGATGTAGGCCGAAAGCAGCAGGAACAGCTTGAATCCAATACCGGGCGATGCCAGCACCTTGGCTTCTTTAGATAAAGTCATCTTTAACCAGAGAGTTAGTGAAATTTATGAAAGTAATCCCTCTTCAAGCCGGACCTTAGCCGCCCTTTTGGCATATATCGATATCCATTTCGCCGATGGGAGTTTTTAGAGTTTTGGACCGGACTTTTTGGAATCCGCAAGAGATTGCGGTTTCAGCAATCATGCCTTGGGGAAAGCAGTAATCATGCCCCATCATCATGGAAGGAATCACCGCCCCGAGCATGGTGTCGGGTTTGGTTTGCTCTTCGGTCATGCCGTCCTGGAAACTGACAAAATACCCGCCCGGTTTAAGTGAATGGAAAATCTTTGTAAAAAGCGAATCCAGGGTTCCCAGGGCAAAGTTGAGGGTGGCGCTGGCGTATACCAGGTCATAGCCCGCACCGAGTTGGTCGGCAAGGTAGTCACCGGCCAGAAAATCAACCCTTTCTTTGGCTTGATAGGCGCTTACGATTTCAGCGGCAGCATCGAGAACCGGCGCCCTGTCCATTAATACGCCTTTTAGGTCAGGATTTTTATCAAGAATAAAAAGGGAAAAAACGCCGTGACCGCAACCCAGATCAAGCATCTTTTCAAAGGAAGAGAAACCCGGCAGTTCGGCGATAATCCCGGCAACGAGCTGTCCTACACCTCCAAAGACCCAACCGGCGGAACTCTTGACCTCTTCTGTCCACATTTTTTCATCGGCAAGGTCGATCGCCTCATCTTGGCCCATGGGGCCTTTGGCAACCAATTGTTCCAGCTTTTCCAGGGGATTTAAGCCCTCATGCTGTGTCTGCATCATCAAGCGGGAGACTGAGGTTCCGGAATCAGAGACCAAAAAAGCCTGGGCCAGGGGCTGGTTGCAATAAAAGCCCGCCTTTTTGTGCAAAAGATCAATGGTGGTGAGGGCATCCAACAGCCTTCTTGTGTTATCAGGGTGAAACCCCAATTTTCCGGCCACCTCCCGAGGTGTCCGGGGTGTGGTCAATTGGTCGAACACCTTATATTTGATGGCGCAGTTCATAAGCGCGGCCTTTATCGGACCCATGGCGATTTCGTGCAGAGGGGAGTAATTGAGATCAACAGATGGCATTTTCCTCATGGCATACCTTTTCTTTTTAAAATCAGTCAATTAAATAGGAAAGCCTTATCCGGCGTGTGTACTTGGTCAGCTTCTTTTGACCGGGAATTTATAAAATAGTTATGGCTCCGGTCTAACACCTGCTGATTTTTTCCTGTCATTTAATGAACGACCCCAAAAAAAATGCAAAAATTCTATCTTTATTAAGAATGGCTGCATTTATTCAGGTGTTTAAGGAATAATCGAGGGGTTACTTAAGGCAGATGAAGCGGCGTTGGGTGATTTCCTTAAGGTATGCACTGGGTTGGATCCCGAAATGGTTTAAAAAGGCCTTGGCAAAATGGCTTGGGCTGCTGAAACCGGTGGCATAGGCTATTTCCGCTATGTTCATCTCAGCGGTCTCCATCATTAGCCGACTCTGTTCCAGGCGGTGTTGCCGCAAATAACCGAAAACCGTGGTGCCGTAAATAGCTTTGAATCCCCTGTTCAATTTGGTGTGGGTCATTCCCACCAGACTGGCGAGTTGAAACAGGGAAGGAGGATTCTGAAAATCCTCTAAAAGGTAATCGCGGGCCTTTTGAATGCGTGTGCGATCCAGACGGCCCACATTTGGCTCACTCATTTTCCGGGAGCTTTTTAGCAATAGTTGAGTCAAATGCAAAACTAATAGTTCAAGGGTCTTGCTTTCAAGGAACAGCTTGCGGGCGGAACCATGAAAAGGACACTCCAGGATTTGATTTGCGGCAAGCGACATGGAAGGAAGCATGCCGAAGGGCTGAAAATAATGAGAAAAGCAGCCGTTTTCAAAGACACTTGCCAATTCCGGCGCAATTAAGTCCGACTGATCGTCAAGGCAACTTAAAAAAACCTGGGGTTCTATGTGGACGGCAATTGCGCGCACCCGGTCCTGAGCCGGGAATTCCATGGTACCTTCTGAAAACGGAAAAGAAGATGCCACGTTAAAGCCCGGTTTACCCCAGAACGATTTCCCCCCTTTGCTGTTATTGACGGAATAATGCATTAATCCGTCCAGATGGTAGGTGAGTTCATAGGGCGCTTCCTCGGTCTCGAAATGCAGGCAAAGATCTTCCCTTAGCCGGGAATCCAAGATTACCAGACGCAGCCCCGGCTTTATCTCCACATGCTGACCTTCAATACCGGCCGGGACCTGCAGCCCCTCCACCTTCATTGCGGCCTTTTCCGTGCCTTGTTGCATGCCGTCCCTCTAATTTAGATCGCTCCCGGTCTTTACTTGGGCCGGAGAGAAAAAACTATCGGTTACTTTTACCTCTCCTAACATTATAAAGCAACTCAAATGAAGCCTTAAGGCTATGGGAAGCCCAGGTGTTAACGAAACAATCATGTTTTGAAAGAACAAAGGCAGGGGAGCTGACCCGGCAATTAACTCAAAAGTTTTGCTGTTTAATGGTGTTGGGCGGAGATCTGAAGGGGATGTTTATTCAAGGTGTTTGGCTTTTTCCAAAGACAAGCCTTGGAATTAAACGCTCACGGGGGGCACCTGAAACATAAAGCCCGCCCGGCCTTTTTACGGTCGGGCGGGCTATTGGCGTGCCTATGCAAGCATCAAAAAAGCTTAGAAGTAATAGGTGCACATAAGGCTAAAACTGCATTGCTGGGACCACACATTAACCCCGTTGCTCCAGGTTTCATCCACCTCATAACCCGGTGCGTCATTAAACCAGCGATGCGAGCCGCTGGTGTCAATGGTCATGTATTCAGCCTGGGCCCCGATGGAGAAGTTTTCGGTTAAAGGTACATCCAAACTCAGGGCAGCGTGCCAGGCATGGCCGTCTGTGGTTTCTTCGGTAATGCGGTTGCCTTCCCTTAACAGATGATGATCTTTGTTTTTACCCTTTACATAGGCCCAATCCGCCTCGAGGCTCAGTTTGAGTCCGGGGTTTTTCTCGGGCATGGGCTGCCAATCCAGGCGCAGACCGGCAAAGTAGTGCCAGTAGGTTTGCTTGAATCTGATTCCGTCACCTTCAAAAAGATACCTCCAAGTACTACCATCTGGCATACTTTCCCACTGAGTGACGTCACAAGCCACAAAATGAAAATACTGCCAGCGAATCCCGGCGGCGGGGCGCAGGTCCAGTCCCTTGGGCAGAGAAAGCAGACGGGCCACCGAGACATCGGCCGAGGCGTTCACCATATAACTGGGTTCAAGCCTTAAAGTGCTCTCTGAATAAATTGTGCGCTTTTTGGGGTGGTATGGATTCTCCCAGTCAGAATCAGCCAATATCCCATCTATGTTTTTCTGCACATTGGTCATTGCCTCCAGGCTGACCGACCATTTGGGCGTCCAGCGCTTAACCTCAACCCCGCCCCACAGGCTGTTCAGGGAAAACTCAAGACGGCTCAAAGGCGATAACACCGGCACTTCGGGATGAGCGAATTCATAAGAAGTGTAGCTGTCAAAAAGTTGTTTCACCTTGGCCTCGACTGACCAGACCACCTGGTCCGGTTCCAAAGGTGATTCATCTTGCGCATAACTGATGTCAGGCAGTAGAAACAGGCAGCACAAAACAAGACAGAATATGGGCAGGCTCAGGATTCTCTTCAATTGTGATCTCCCCTTTGGATAAAACTAAACTAAGCGACTGCACTTACACCCAGACAAAGAGCAAATCGCGGTTTCCAAATCCCCTGAAAACAGATTTCCCGGATTAAACAGCGGGAATAGCACTAAACGTGACACCCTGCCAATCCGTGGAAAAAGATTTTATCAGGAGATTGGAAAGACGCCTGGATTAGAATAGTCATTAGAATAAGCAAGGTTGTTTTGTTAACTTTAGTAAAAACAACAGACAAAACCTGATCACACCCCAGATAACTCCGGTGATTTTCACCCTCCCCCTTTGCCTCAACCCGGGATGTTTTATTTATCATGGCATCAAACAGCACAAATGAAACCCGCCGACGTTATAACAGCATAGCCCGGCTCTTTGATTTCTTCGAAGCCCCCCTGGAGAAAAGGAAGTTCGCGGCCTGGCGGCAGATGCTGCACAGGGAAGTGGTTGGCCCCAAGGTTTTGGAAGCAGGGGTGGGTACGGGCAAGAACCTGCCCTATTATCACCGGGGGCTCAGCTATACCGGTATTGACTTGAGCCCGGCCATGCTGGCCAGGGCCCGGGAAAGAGCAAACCGTGGAAAGAACCCGGTTCGGCTTGCGGAAATGGATATACAGAACCTGGCACTTCCGGACAACTACTTTGACACTGTATTTGCCACCTTTGTTTTCTGTTCAGTTCCAGACCCCGTAGCCGGTTTAAAGGAACTAAAACGGGTTTGTAAGCCTGGTGGACAGTTGCTTTTACTGGAACACGTACGCCCCAAAGGCAACTTACAGGGCAGAATCTTCGACCTTCTAAACCCACTTTCGGTTTATTTTTTGAAGGAAAATATTAACCGCCGCACTTTGGAAAATTTAAGAAAAGCGGGCTGGAGTATTGAGAGGATTACAGACCTATCATCAGAGGTGGTCTATTTTTTCCAGGCCCGTCCTTGAAATGATCTTGTTTTGATCTTGGAAAATAAAGAAATCGAATCTCAGGATGATCTGTGCACTGATTCACAACCTAAGCTGAAAAGCACCGTAAGCATCAGAAAAGAAGAAAGCGAGAAGCGATTGATCGGCGGGTAAAACACCTACCCCCAATCGTTATTTAAGATTTTAAAAACCCGGCCTCTTTTGTAGGGCGCCCCAGGAACCCTTTATTAGGTCTTTTTCAGCAGCTTGGAGGCCTGGTGGGCAAAGAGAACCCGGCCTTCCATCAAGATGAATCTGGCAAGTGCTATCCCCAAAATGAGACATGAAAATTTAAAAAAATAAATCATGATGCTACCGCGTATCGTATCAGTTAAAAACATGCCGTTAGATGTGACAACGGCCCAGTCTCTGGTTTGGCCGATTATTTCATTTTTCGTTGCCTGACCGCAGGTTACTGGATCAATTGCGGCCGAGCCTTTTTTTACAACAAGCTGAACAAGCAAAAGGCCCATAATATAACAGACTAAAATAACAGATGTATTTTAGCTCTGAATACCAAGTCCCGTTTTCCTTGGGAACAGATTGCAAGGCAGCTTCCAACAGCTAATTCCTGCTTCAGGCTGCTTAGTGGAAGTGCAAGACACTTTCGAAAAAAGCCGTCTGTAAAAAAACAAGAGAACAGCAGTTTCCTGCTGATCTCTTGTTTTTTGTATCTGTGGCGGGGACGACGAGACTTGAACTCGCGACCTCCGGCGTGACAGGCCGGCGCTCTAACCAAAGCTGAGCTACGCCCCCGTATCTGTTTTCGCTTCATCGCTGTCGCGATCAGTGGAGCAATATTTACCGTCTTTTCTCAGGTTTGGCAAGTCCCGATTTGCGCTTTGTGGCCAACTTGTGAAATTTATTAATTCAAGGAGACTCACTCACGCTGGGCTCTAGCCATAACTACCGGTTTTAACAACTAGTTTACATCTGCACCCAAAGACACCCTCACCCGATTCCCGTTTCACACCAGAGAAGGGTATTAAAATCTTCCACAGCCAAAACCGGTTCTGCAAGCTGAAAATACTGGGCCCGATAAACCTTTAAACAGAAAATTACCTTTATATACACCTACCAACATCCTTGACGCCCTCAAGCAAGAGACAATATTTAATTTAAGCCAAAGTTTTGTACTTAAAACAAAACGGCTAATAGTAAACAGAACTCAACAAGCAAACATTTCACAAATAAATCTTTTGGCTAAGTTCATACGACACTTGCATCCAGCCACAAATCGAAAATACATATAAATTGTACATTTCTTAACCAGTTATATCATCTATATAATACAAGAAATACAGAAGGTAAATCTTATGAATTAGCAGTTAATAAGCTTAATTTATATTATATTTATCCTGAGGCCGTCTGTATGTTTAATCCGAAATATTGTGCCTATTAAGGCACAGCCCTGACCTCAAGGCCAGTGAATAGCGCAAAAAAAGGGGAAAAACCACTTTTTTTCAACTTATCTTTTCTATTTAGTACAACAAGTCTGGCAAATTAACCGCGCCCAGGCCAAACTATCCCGGAAGATGCCGCCAAGTCTGAGTTAAAGACAGCTCCCATTGTATGTGCCTCCCCAGAGCATTCACTCAAAAAACTATTCTGCAAGAAATATCTTTACAAATCCTTCTATTCGGTCGTCATGACCCCCACCCTAGATCAGCAAACATCTGAAGTGACCATCCTGTAGTTGAACCCTATTGAGCCACTTTTTAGGCATCTAAAAAAGCCAAGGGCGCTAAAAAGCACCCTTGGCTTTAAGGAAAAGAAAGAGTTAAGTATTATTTACTTTTTCCCGCCCTGATGACGGTACATGGCTGCCTCATAGGGCTTGCCTTCCAGGAAGCGGCCTACAAACAATAGGCCCATCATGTGTTCAGGCATAGAGGCCAGTTTGGGGCCCAGGTCTCCCACTGTACCACGCACCACCTGCTGCTTGTCCGGGTAGCCCGCCCAAAAAACGCAGGCCGCCGGCATATCCTTGGCCCAATGACGGCCAAGGGTTTTAAAGAGCTTAATAGGGTCCTTAAGCGCCATATAAAGGATCAGCGTATGCTCGTGCCGGGCCAAATCGGCCAACACTTGCTGAGCCTCGGGGCTGTCCGGGTTAAAACCCATCCCTGGGCTGGCCGCACGATCCATCAGGAAAAACGGTGCGGTCTGAACCACAAAACGAGTGCCATGGGCCGGAATGGTGCTTGCACCGAGGGCTGCCATGGCAGCTGAATCGCAACCCATTCCGGGGATAATGACTATCTCGTCCTTTTTGAAGTGTTCCACAAACCAATGGCTGGGGCCAAACAGGCATGGGTTGCCAAAATCCAACAAGCCCACATTTTTGCCCTTGGCCATTAGTTCCTTGATCATGGCCACGGTGCGGTCACGGGATTTAAACCGTTCCACTTTGTAGGCGGCCAACTCTTCCTTGCTTAACTTGCTATAAGGCTTTCCCTTGTAATCCCAAATATTCCGCCAAGGGTCGGCTACGACAGGCGTCTTGCCTATGTATTTTGCAAAAAGCTTGGCATGCCTGGCAGGTGCCACAATGGCGTCCATTTTCTCTATGGTCTCAAGGGCTTGTAAAGTGGCGGTCTTGGGTCCGGCCGGCCCGGTTCCGATCACATAAAATTTACCCTTAGCCGCCTCTGCGGAGCCCGGCGTCAGGCCAAGCCCCAAAAACGCTACAGTTAAAATCAAAATCAAGGCGGCAAGGCTTTGCATGAAACGCTTAGCCATAGAAACTCCTTTAGAATTTAGCGCTCAAGCGCAGGCCATAGACCTGACGCGGCATGTCATAGCCAGCCTGCTCCTGGTATTCCTCACCCAGAAGGTTGCTGACATAAGCGCCGATGCTCCATTCAACCGGGCCCAGGTTGAGGCGCTGTTCAACGCCGGCATCAAGCACCACATAAGCGTCCAGAGTGCTGCCCTTCTGGGTCTGGCGTTCACCCACCCAGCGTCCGGAAAGCTGTACAAAGCCGTCTTTCCAGGCCTCATAGCGTCCCAGGAACTTCACTTTGTGCTTGGGCAGAAGCTCCGGCAGGTAGTAGGTCCAATTCTCGTCATATTGGGTTTCGTCGGCCTCCACCTCCTGATAGACATAGGAGATGGTGGACTGGAAGCGCTTGCCCAACCGAAGGCTGGCTTCCATCTCGATACCATAAAGTTTTACGTGGGGGATGTTAAAGAGGCAGTCAGACCCCAGGCCGCTGCCCGGAGAGGTGATGCCGTTGTCGTTGATAAAGTCTTTGATGTCGTAGTAAAAAGCAGCGGCTCGATAGGTCACCGGCTGCCAATCCTGGATGATTCCCAGTTCATATTCCCATGCAGATTCAGGCCTGAGTTCCGTGTTGTCCTTGTCGGCGCACCGCGCCCACCAGTAATAATCTCACGGACACGGCAGGCGATAAGAACGGCTCACCGCAGCATAGAGCGCGGTCGCGTCAGTCGCCTGGTAATCCAGTTTCAAGCTGGGATAGAAGTCTTCCTCGGTCTGGCTTTTACCGCCCACCGGCCAGGCAGGGGTCTCTCCGCCGGTTTCAAACCAGGAGTAATAGGTGCCCATGTCCACATGGTAATAGCGCACACCGGGAGTTATGGTCAATTTACCGTAGCGCGCCACATCCTGCAGGTACAGTGAAGTAACCCGGTAGGTGGCGTCATCCATGGCAGGCCAGCCGATGGTTTTGTTGTTTTCATCCGGCGTGCCCAGTTCCTGGTATTCCGCGCCAAAGGTCAGGCTGTTGTGCTCGCCCAAGGTCAAATCGCTCAACTGGGCGATAACTCCCCTGGTCAGGTCGCCTGAATAGTCTTTCCTGTAAGATCCGCTGCGATAATAGTGATTCCAGCGCTTGCCTTCCGTGGAAAAAAGATGCAGCTTAAACTCCGCTTCACCTACAGGAGAAGTAAAGATCATATCCTGATAGGTTGTATCGCGGTTCCAGTATGGTGTGGGAGGCCCTGCCACCTGGGTTGTGGGCGGAACGTGACGCAACTGGTCGGCGCTGCCGAGGAAGGTCGGGTAATCCGAATCCCAATCTGCCCGAGTGGGATCGTTAAGCACCGGATAGCCATACTCGACATTGCTGTGCTTAACGCTGAAGGAAAGCTTCATATCCTTGGGCAGATAAAAACTTAAGTGTCCGTTTACGTTTTGGTTGTCCTGATAGTTATTGCGCAGATAACCGTCTGTGTGACTGTCGCTGAACGAGAAGTTGTAGCCCAGCCAATTGCCTGTGCCGCCGTTTACCGAAACAGTGCCAAAACGGGTGTCAAATGAACCATAACCAGCCTCGGCCTTGACCTCCGGCACGGGTTCTTCGGTCCGTTTACCCTTTTTGGTAATGATATTGATCACGCCGCCAATGGCAAAGGGATGCAGCACCGAATGGCCGCCCCTGATAATCTCCACGCGCTCAACATCGTCCATATTCAAAGAGGACCAGTCAACAATGTAGCGCCCGGAATGGCCGGTGTGATTAATGCGGCGGCCATCGATTTCAATGACCATGCGCCCTTCGTTCAAGCCTCGCATGGAGACCTCGTCACCGGGGCTTGCCATCAACGGGTTGATGCGCTGGACATCCACGCCGCCGATTTCGGTAAGCACGTCAGTCAAGGTGCGCACCCCGGAAGGACGCTGAAACTCGTCCATTTTAATAACTGTCTTATCCGGTGAAATATCCACACCGGGTTGAGTGGAGATGACAGTCATCTGCCCCATATCCATGGTCGGCTTCTCTGTGGCCGCATCGACCGCGGCTCCGGATAAGAGCAGGGCCCAAAAAGCAGTCCAAAGCACCAACATCGACTGCCATCGCGCGCACGACCCCCGTGGCAGGCAGTCTTTGAAAGTAGCAGGCATTGCCCACTTCCTCCTTTCGGAAACAAAAAACCACCAAAAAACCTCCCGCCTTCGGACGGGCTAACCTATTGGTGGCCAATTGAATTCATATGTATTTGATTAAGCGAAAAAGAAGGGAGTATTGGGATCCATTCGTTGGACTATTTAATCCCCTACAAATATTAGAACAAATTACACACCGGGTATTAAATGTCAACTGTTTTTTGGGAAGGCATATGCCCCGGACATAACCTACTAAAGCTAACCCCTTCCACCCGCCGGGGAAAAAGGTATTCAGGGGTAAAGTAAAAAAATAACCATAAAAATACTATGGAATTACTTTGACCTTTAGAATTTAACACCAAGAAAAAAATCGAGACAGAATAAAAACCAACCTTGCCAAGCGTAAATTCGGATAAGAGGCGAGAACTCAGGTCCCTCCCCCGACTCTGGTCACGCTTTAGCATGGAAGTGGGTCCAGGGCCTGGTTGGGGGTTAGATCAGTTGCAGGATCTAAAATGACTATTCACATAGCGATCCGCACCCCAGCACTCAAATCACGAAGAACAAGTCTCAATCAAGTGCTCGGCATATAAAAAACACGGAACAGAAAAAGCCAGCAATCAGATAAGGTTAAACAAAAGGGGCGGTTGGGGCATAGCCATGTGAGTAAACGATCCTGCCACCTTTTTCAAGGCGAACATATGCCGGAAAAGAAGGCTCCACGGTCTCGCCTTTTTACTGATAAGGGTAAAGAAGGATCAATCCACCCCATGTGAAGGCGTTCAAAATTGCAAATGATAATGGAAAGATTCTTATCTGAAATCATTTTGACAAAACAGTGCGCCTGTCAGGTAACTGCCAATCGGAGATCAGGCCCTACCGGCCCATGATCACAACTAGAGCTGATCGTTTTAATCAATGAAGATCAATAATGAATCTACCCAGGGCTCAAAAAACCTTTATCAATCAAGAAAATTTTCTCAACTTTAACCTCGATAAAAAGCCTTATTTAGCCCTGGAAACAACCACATCCAAAGCAATATAAATTACCGCGAACCACGTTTTTAAAAACAACGCCCGGCCGTTTTTATCAAAACCTGAGATGTACGATTTTCATCATTTTTCTGAAACCCGGAAAAATGGACAGGGTTCGTATAGCAAAAGGAATTTTATTTTTGTGCCTGTCAAAATAATAATCTTCGCTGATGAACTTCAGGCCGAGCCCCCAGGTTTCAATCTCTTTGCCGGTTTTTATCCCCCACTTGAAAGTGGCATTGTAATTTTTCAAATCCGGGTGCTTTTCCGTTCTTTTGGCAACAAACGGCGACATTGCCTCCAACACCATTTCCGCCTTTGGGAAATTCTCACCCAAGGCCTCAAACAGTGACCTTACTTCAGATTCGGTAAAGTACATCAACAGGCCTTCGGCAATAAATAAAGTGGGAAGGTCCTTGGGAATTTCTTCTATCCATGAAAAATCAAGGACCGATTTTGCAATAAATCCGTGCCGGTCGGTTTCCGGAAAGAAATGTTTCCGCAAGGAGATGGCCTCCGGTAAATCCAGATCGAACCAGACAACCGAACCATTGTCCAGTCTATGAAAACGGGTGTCCAGGCCGCATCCCAGATTGACCACAACGGCCTTTGGGTGTTTTGAAAGAAATTTCCTTGTCTGCTCGTCAAGAATCTCCGTGCGAACCGAAACTCCAAATTGGGAACCCTTGGAGATTGTGGTTTTGGAAAAATCATAGTCAACTTGATCCAGGATTTCGACCGATTTGGGATCGTGGATGATGCCGTCTTTCTTTTGGGTCTCCAGATAGCGGACCCTCAAAGGAATCAATAAAGTTTCAGGTACGTTATCCAATTGAGATAATATTTTTTGACCTTCCATGGCTGTTCCTTTTTCACTTAATGCGTATTCATATCAAAAATTACGGGTTGTCCTCGTTAAAGGCCTGTTCGATCTTCCCGCCCCCCCTTGACCGGGCCGTAGACTGCGCTTGGTTTGGTATGGATTGATGGGGGGTGCGTGACATATATCAGCAGGTCCATCTTTCAGCAGCCAGGCACAGAAAAGGCCTATCATGAATTTCTTCCCAGCTCCTTTAATCCCCGGGGGGCCAACAAAGAACAAAACCCGTGCAAGTGCCTTAGCTTGCAACCCATAGGGTTTGTCTTGGCTTGCACCGCCCAAAAACAAACAAAGCAGCCGGAATTCATTTTTATATCTTAATTTTATAAAATACAACAAATAATATTCGTAACATCAAATTAGAACTATTTTGCTAATTAACCCAAATTTCTTCCAATAGTTGCTTAGCAATTGGCATTTTAGGGCGAAGGTAGGGATGGTATTTGAGTTGGGACAGTTTGGCTGCGTACTTAAGATAGGATTGGGCCTTCGTGGTTCAGTCGCCTTTTCTATTTTTTCAAGTGTGCCGTATCCAGAGTTTAATCCTCCAGCAAGGGATAAGACAGCCCAGAGTTAGAGAAGCTAATCCTATTTTGCTCAGCCCCTGTTTCAGAGACCTCACCGAATTCGTTGATTTGACCTCACTCATATTTAAAAGTCTGCCCAACCTTTCCCTAAAAATGGTGCTCACACAGGTCCCCTTGCCATTCATGGATATCTTGATGTCCCATTTCAGCATCTTGGAGAACAACTAGGGATGCAACGGGGTTTTAGATAACCGGAATCTGTCTCCTGTTGACTGGCACTAAGCACGGGAGGTTTACAAAATGCCTAGCGGGGTGTTGAAGTTCAATTTCAGCAACTTCCTCATATCGCATAATTTTCAAGGCTGCGCGAAATGGCGGGCCACATTGGGACTGTAACATTCGGGGCCCCCGAAATGCTCCGGCATTTTGGGGCTGTAACATTCGGGGCCCCCGAAAATGCTCCGGCATTTTGGGGGTGTATCAGTGGCCCGCATAAGAGGGCGTTTCTCACCCCCCTGCTACAAATTAAGGTTGCCTTCTTTGGATTTATCCCACAATTTATTAAGTAAATCCTTTCCCGCTAAAAAATAGTCCGAAAATGGAAAGAATTAGATGAACAATCAAGCGGATGAGGCCTTTGCCAAGGGCATTTTCTTGGAAAAAAAAGCTGAATTTGAAAAAGCCAAAGCCGTCTATGCAGACATGTTAAAATATGTCACTGATGAAGATATTCTGAAAAAAGCCAGCTCGCGAATGGAGGATATGGATGATCTGATCGCGGAAAGACAACTCTATGAGCGTATTGACGAAAACGCAAAACAGGTGCTCACTGAAACTGGTATGAACATTGCCGGCACCCTAACGATTATGGATATTCTCCTGGAAGCCGACGCTGTGGATTTTGACAAAGAGACGGCTCCGTTAATACCTTTGAAGAGGGATTACATTGATCACTGTTTGGAACAGACGCCCCGTAGAATTTCAGCAGATCCGGGTTTAAACACATTTGGCACCGGCTCGACATCACCCTTTCTAAAACGGGCCGGTGACGAGGAGCTTCGCCCGGCAAATCGCGAAGAATACGGAAAAATAATCCGAGCGGTGGATGATAACCAGGATGTTCTAGGTATTTTCAGCCTGCCGGTGGCCTGCGACAGGAGCATCTCTCTTATTGAGGCGGCCAAGCTGATGGAGAAAAACTACCAAGGCATCAAAATGATCCCGACCAATACCATGAGCGATGCCGAGGTGGCATTTTTTAAGGATAAAGAAAACTGGATAGACGGCACCAGCCTGATCTCCACCTTAACTCCCATGAATAACATGGTTGAACCTTTTATGCGAAGCGCCCTGGCAGGTAACAATCTGTTGCTCATTGACCAGAGCATTGCCGGCGTATCCGGCGCCGCCAGCCCCGAGTCTTTTCTGACCCAAATCCATGCCCAAGTCCTTTTCATGATAGTCATTGCGCAGACGCTTAATCCCGGGGTTACGTGTATACACTGCGGCATTCCAAGCCTTGCCGAGGCCGGAGGTAATCTTTCCTACAGTTCCCCTTGCCAAACGCTTATTAATGCGGCCCTGGCCAGGGTCAACACCTGGATCACCGGCTTGCCTTCCGCCCAGACCGGCGGCAGCACCAGCCTAACCGAGCTGACTACCCAGGCTGTGGCAGATTCAGAATTGAGCCGCAATGCACTGCGTAAATACGGGGTGCATATAGTACGGCATGCCATGGGGGCCTTGGGAAGTCTGAATTTTTTCAGTATCGAAAAATTTATAGAAGATTGTGAGCGAGAGAGAAATTCCAAAAAAATTTTCAAAACGGTTTCAAAGGATGCGGGCGTGATCCCCATGTACTTTCCCGCCGACGATCAAGCTCTTGCGGGAATCAACGAAATTGTCGAAAAAAGTAGCCCCAAAAATACTGACCACACCTTGAAAAATGTGGATTCTTTCAGGCAATGGGAGGGTGTTGTCAGGCAGGCCGCTAAAAGAAAAACCTATTATCCAGAGCTGAACGATATCATCATCGATAGAATCAGATCCGATGCCTAATTTATTTGGGGTTCCTCTTTCGAGCTCTCAGGTAATTGGCATCACATAACAAAAAAAGAGTCGGGCATAAACCTGACTCTTTTCGTCATATCTGTGGCGGGGACGACAAGACTTGAACTCGCGACCTCCGGCGTGACAGGCACTCCAGAAGTAAACACTGCTGCTGTTTTTGAGTAACCACCCGCATCAACTTGCAACTAATCAATCAAATTTAATATAAAATAAGCAAATATGCCATTACACCCCTTTCCCTTTTTTCAGGTGGTTTTTCAACTTTTTCGAAAAGGAACTTGACAATCTGGCAAACTTGGCCAATATTTCAAATAAGCAAATTGGAGGACCCCATGAAAGTAAGCAAGGCACAACGATTTGAAGCCCGCGCCAGGATACTAAGGGCCTTGGGCAACCCCAACAGGCTTCTTATCCTGGATGAGTTATCCACGGGTGAAAAATGCGTGGCCGAACTCACCGAAGCGGTCGGCCTGGACATGTCGACCATTTCCAAACATCTGTCTGTCTTGAAATCCGTTGGACTGGTCAAGGATGAACGACGCGCCACTCAGGTTTTTTATTCCCTGTTGGCCCCCTGTGTACTTAGTTTCTTCAACTGCGTGGAATCGGTGATGGAAGCCCAGGTGCAACACCAGATTCAACTTGTCAAGTGAGGTATTTTTTTTGAGCTCAAACTTGAATAATTGGCCAAATATGCATTAACTAGTAATAAAAAGTAACTTAAGACGCTTCGAACGGAACAGCAACTGAGATGCGAGCCTATCCCACCGGTAGCCGTAAACTACATGGCCTGGAGGCTCCGGCGGTGATTGTACGAACCCTGGCCCATTCCGGCTGGCTGATGATACTTGGGCGGCTTTCAAGTGGGAAATCAAGCGTGGGAGATTTGAACGAAATGGTCGGTTGCCACAAATCCACGATGTTACGTCATCTGTTGAGCATGAAAAACGCATGCCCCATTGACTGCAACAAGGAGGGGCAACCCCTTTTTATCATCTGCGTAATCAGGTGCGCGTTTGATTTACTTTATTACGCCGACACTTTATCAAACCAGCTAAAACACGACCGGACAAATACAAAAAGCCCGGCCGCAACTTCAGGAACAAGCTTGAGGAGGAATTTAAAATGAAGGAACGATACAAGCTCCTGATGATTCTCGCGGTCTTCGCGGCAGCCTACTATATGCCCTGGAACAGCGAAGTTATCCGCCAATCCGGCCTAGAGGCCTTCATGATGCTGCAGGAATACGCAAGGGAGCACGTGCTCACTTGCCTGATCCCGGCCTTTTTCATCGCCGGAGCCATTGCGGTTTTCGTCAGCCAGGCCTCTGTACTCAAGTATTTCGGAGCCAAGGCCAAGAAGATCCTATCCTATACCGTGGCCTCTGTTTCAGGTACGGTGCTGGCGGTCTGCTCCTGTACGGTGCTTCCTTTATTCGCGGGCATCTACTCCCGGGGTGCGGGCATTGGACCGGCAACGGCCTTTCTTTACTCCGGTCCGGCCATTAACGTGCTGGCCATTGTGCTCACCGCACGCATCCTGGGGTGGGAATTGGGTCTGGCCCGGGCTATAGGGGCCGTCATCTTCGCGATCATAACCGGCTTGCTAATGGCCTTCATCTTCCGCAAGGACGACGCCGAACGCGCTGCCGGAGAGATCTACCTGCCGGATGAAGACGGAAAGGGACGCACCCTGGTTCAGGAGGCCTTATTCATGCTCACCCTGGTGCTGATCCTGGTCTTCGCGGCTTTTGCCCGGCCGGCAGATGGAGAGGCCGGTCTGTGGCAAGCCATATTCTCGGCCAAGTGGTACCTGACCGCGGGCCTTCTGGTAATCCTGGGCTTCATGCTCAAAAATTGGTTTATCAAAGACGAGCGGGTGGACTGGGTTCAGTCCACTTGGGGCTTCATGAAGCAAATTTTCCCGCTTCTGGGAGCGGGTGTGCTGGTGGCGGGCTTCATGCTGGGGCGACCGGGCCATGCCGCCCTGATCCCCGAACAATGGATTCAGGCCGCCCTGGGAGGAAACTCCCTGTGGTCCAACCTCTTCGCCTCGCTGGCCGGGGCCCTGATGTACTTCGCCACCCTGACCGAGATCCCCATTTTGCAGGGACTTATCGGAGCAGGCATGGGTAAGGGCCCCGCCCTCGCCCTGCTGCTGGCCGGACCGGCACTTTCCCTGCCCAATATGCTGGTCATAGGCGGGGTCATGGGCTGGAAAAAGACAGTGGTGTTCTGCTCCATCATCGTGGTGCTGTCCACCATTGCCGGACTTATTTATGGTTCGGTCTTTGCCTGAAGCGATTCTTACCTGTGGAGAAGGCATTATGGACGACATTAAGAAAATAAACGTAGGTGGCATATCCATAGGAATCAAAAAACTCGACCAAGTCATCACTGACATGAAAGCGGAATACGCCGACCGCTCCGACCAGGAGGTGGCGGCAGAGATGCTAAATCGTATGGAAAAGCGTAATTACATCCCATCTTCGGCCCGGGATGAATATTCCTCCGCCTTTGTACGTGAGTTTCGTAAAACGTTGGGGCAGCCCTATAAAGCGGGTTCCGATGGAGGTCTGGAGATCAGAGTCGTGGGTCCGGGCTGCCCCCGTTGCGATCAACTTTTTGGACGGGTGATGAAGGTGCTGACCGAACTCGGGGAGGAAGCTGACCTGGTCAAGATCACAGAGGCCAATGCCATCGCCGCAACCGGTGTATTGGTTACCCCGGGTTTGATCATAAACGGCAAAGTGGTTTCAACGGGCAAGGTTCCCAGCGAGCGGGAAATCAGAAGATTACTACAATAGAGTGATGGATTCATCAATCGTCTGGAGATCCGGCCAATAAAACGGCTGAAAACAGAGTGGAAACACCTGGACAAAGACGGACGGACCTGTGAGCGTTGCGCGCACAGCAAAGAAAAGGTGCCACGGGCTGTTGAAGAATTGGACGGTGAATTTAGGCCACGGGGATGGACGGTCACGCTCAAGGGAACCCTCTTGACGAAAAAGGGATTTATTGAATCCAACCAAGTTTTACTGAACGGAAAGCCCTTGGAAAAAATTTTACCGCAGGCCGCCAAGTCGGAGATTTGCTGTTCTTCCTGCAAGAATTTACCGGGCCTGCGCACCCTGTGCCAAACCATTTGGCATCAAGGAAAAACCTACGAAGCAATTCCTCCTGATTTGATTCCGGAGGCGGCTTAGCAAGTGATCGGCAAACAATAAGACCAAAGGAGAACAATTATGCAAATCAAGGTACTGGGTCCTGGTTGCGCCAAGTGCAAGAAGACGGAAGAAGTAGTTAAGGAAGCAGTGGCCGAAGCCGGAATCGAGGCGGAGGTCGAAAAGGTAACCAACACCATGGAAATCGCCGCTGCCGGTGTCTTCGGCACCCCGGCTGTGATCATCGACGGAGACGTCAAGGTGGTGGGTAAAGTGCCCAGTAAGGATCAGGTCAAATCCTGGTTGGCCAAATAGGGGTATCTATCGCGGGTTTAAATAAAAAAGGAGAGCGAAATGTCTGATTGTTGCTGTGATGCCAATGTCCAGACCACGCACAAAGGGAACTGTTGCACGCCTGATGGGAATGTGATGCTGCTTTCCTGCTCAGGCGGCTCCAATGTGGGGCAGCTGGCCAACCAGGCCTGTGTGGAGCTGACCCGGGAGGGCTTTGGCAAGATATTTTGCCTGGCCGGCATCGGCGGCAATCTGTCAGGTTTCGTGCAATCAGCCAAGGACGTTCAGCGCATGGTGGTGCTGGATGGTTGCGAGGTGGGATGCGCCAAAGCCATCTTCAAAAACGCCGAGATTCCGCTACGGGGATATGTTGTTCTGAGCCGGGAGGGGATCGACAAAAACAAGGATTTCAACCTTAAACGGGATGACATTGATAGGGTTAAAGAGCTGATAAAAAATGCGGCATCCTCCCAAGGCGGACCCGAACCAGCCGGACAAAGCGGCTGCTGCTGCTGTTAGGACCGCGGGGGAAGCGCTGCATGGAGAACACCGCCTGCGCAAAGAAAGGCGGTGCGAAGCGTCATACGTCGTTTAACCTATCTGGAAAGTATTTATGCTTCTGGAAAGTTACCGCAAGGAAATTTTTAGGCCCGAATGCAATCCCAATTTCCAGTCCCTGCACTGTTTTGCGCATCTGGATCAGGATGTGGGGGAGGCATTGCCATTTTTGAACGCTGAATTGGGAGGCTATGAATACACCAGAGAACCACCCAGTGTCACCTTCCGGACGCAGGGAAAAATCATAACCGTCCATCCCCGGTTGATCGCGGTAAACGCCCTCAAAAACGAGGCGGAAGCGGACAAAATTCTCAAATGGTTAAAACGGGAGATTAACCAGGCCTGGGAGAACCGGGAAAATATCGAGCCCTGCTATACGGGTATGCCGCGCCCCCAGGTCTTTGAAATCCTGAAAATGCTCCCCAAGACCAATTGTAAAAAGTGTGGCCAGCCCACCTGTATGGTTTTTGCCGCTCAGGCCGCCGAAGGGGGAAAGGAAGCCGGAGACTGTCCCGAGCTGGCCCAGGAGCAGGCTTCATGCTTGGACGCCTATTTAAACCGATTCTTTGCCGACCCGCAGTTGTGATTAAAAAGCCACTGGCATTTGACCTTGCTATTGCCTCCATGAGACTGAGCAGTTTTAGCGCCCCTGTGCCTTATAGCAGACGGATCATGCCCCAAGTCTTATTTGTTTACACCCGGGAACGACGCCCGCAGTCAGATCGTGGAACACTATATGCGCCAGATGGCCGTAAAAACGGCATCGACTCAGGGCAGGCTTTCCGCGGCGGTGATCGGGCCCTTGATGGAAGCGCCGGTATTAACCTCGATGCTGAACGTGGCTTTGAAGCCGAAGCGGAAATATTTACCTTGAGCTGTGGAGACCCCAACCGGGGTCTGCCATGTGAGTTGCAAATCCTGAATCAACTATTAGCTGGTTTTGGTAATCCATTTTATTGAAAACACTGCTTTACCTGCAATACCTCCAGCCGCCGGGTTAATGATGGATAAACACTAAAACATTTAAATTCGAAGAGGAGTAGTTGAGGTGAAAAGAATATCTCTGGTTTTTTCTATCGCCTTGGTTCTATTGTCGGCAATAGTAAGTTCGGCGGAAATGCCTCATGATGCCAACCAATTGCCAGTGAAAGGCATGGTTACCATGATTGATTTAGGAGCCGACAAGTGCATTCCGTGCAAAATGATGGCTCCAATTATAAAAGAGGTGCGTGAAGAATATAACGGCAAGGCAGTCATCGCTTTCATAGATGTTTGGAAGGACCGTTCACAGGTGGACAGGTTCAAACTCAAGGGCATTCCCACCCAGATTTTCTTTGATAAAAACGGTAAAGAGCAATTTCGACACCTTGGATTCATGGACAAGGAAAAAATGGTGTCTTACCTGGAAAAAATGGGAGTCACCCTCAATTGATCCACTAGTTGATTGCGAGAAAGATTAAAGATGGATTCTTTTTTCATCACAGTTAACAGCTGGACATCTTCCGGAAGCTTGATCGCCATGCTTGGCGCCTTTTTGTGGGGAATGGTCAGCGTGGCCTTAAGCCCCTGCCACATGGCCTCAATACCTCTCATGGTTACTTACGTGGCAGGACAGGAAAAGGCAGTTAATCCTAAAAGCGCCGCCACTTATGCCTTTGCCTTTACCGGCGGTCTCTTCCTTACCATCGCCCTGGTGGGGGTCATCTGCTCCCTGTTGGGTTTGATGTTGGGAGAGATTGGTTCATGGTGGACCATACTGGTGGGGGCGGTGCTTATCTGGGTGGCCTTGGACATGCTGGGCGTACAAGTCTGCTCCATGTCAGGCAGCCTGATGAGCCGTCTTAAGGTTAAAGGAGTGGGCGGAGCTTTTGTTCTGGGTTTGGCTTACGGAGTGCTTTCCGGCTCCTGCACTTTCGGGTTTATAGCCCCCATATTAGCTATTATCACCGTACAAAACGACATCGTTACCGGCATCATATTGATCCTGCTCTTTGGTATTGGGCATTCCCTGCCCATTGCCTTTGCTGGAAGCTCTACAGCGGCGGTGAGCAATCTTTTGGAAAATGGATCGTTTCAACGGGGAAGCCTCTGGTTCAAGCGAGCCGCCGGGGTGGGCATAGCTTTTCTGGGACTCTACTTCATCCTTGCGCCATGGGTCGGGGTATAGCCACCCGGCCACCAAATTCCCAGGTACAAGAAAAGGGATTGGATCAAGACGGTCTGCTGGCCTCAGTACTGCCGGCCGCGGCGCTCTATCCGAAGTGGGGGCTGACGCCGATAGCTATCAGGCCTTTCAGTTGAGCCGGACGAAAAAAAGAGCCAGCAAATATTGCTGGCTCTTTTGATATCTGTGGCGGGGACGACGAGACTTGAACTCGCGACCTCCGGCGTGACAGGCCGGCGCTCTAACCAAAGCTGAGCTACGCCCCCGCATCATTATTCAGTTTATCGCTGTCGCGATCGGTGGGGCAATATTTACCGTCTTTTTTGCAGTTTGGCAAGCCCCAAAAAGCCCAAAAAGAGCTATCTACACTTTTTTCTGTAACATATCTTTTAAGGACTGATTTTAGACCACCCTTATCCATTTCCCCATCTACCGGATAAAGGGGGGGTACGAGGGGATTAGGCCCTTTTACAGGGTAAATTTCACCCTGGCCAACCCTTACACAACAAACCAAGCCGGGATTAAATCCCGCTTAAGCCTCTTTTGACAGTCTGTTTTTTAAAATTGATTTTCCCCAAAACAGCTTTGACCAACAGAAGCTTTTGCATGTCTTCAGGCATGCAAAAGGTCATAGTGTCAGATGCCAGATCCTTGAACAGCCCCCGGATGAAAAAAATGAATCCAGGGAGGCGTATAAACGGGAAATCAGAACTCTGAAAACATGAAAGAGAGAGGAAAAAAAGTTCGGGCTCAAAGGAGCGCAGGCAAGTCTGCCCCGCCTCTTTATGAGCCTTCCCCGGAGTGAAGCATTCAAAGAGGGGAGGCTGGACCCTTCGGATTGTTTGCAGGAAGTTTTTCAAATCTGCATAGGTCCGGGAATCTTGAGAAATACACCTATTGGGCTGGGGGCAAATAAAAACGGCCGGGGCAAAAGACCCGACCGATTTTAATTTTTATTGGTAGGCGGGACAGGGCTTGAACCTGCGACCCCCGGCTTGTAAGGCCGATGCTCTCCCAACTGAGCTACCCGCCCTTAAGAAGTTGTCGCCCCTGACCAAGGTGGTCAGGGGCGACAACCTTTGTACGGCACTCTATTTATCAAGGCATTGGCCTTGTGTCAAGAGGCGGAAGCTTAATGAGCCACCACAGTTTTGGAACCGTCCTCACCATTGGATTTTGAATTCAGACAAAAGGGAGCGGCATCGGGTTTGAAGATCTTTTCAGGGTCTTCCACTGCCAGGGCCTGTTTCAGCACCTGGTCCATGCTCTCAACCGGCACCAGTTCCACAGCCTTGAGCACCTTGGTCGGGATCTCCTTGATGTCCTTTTCATTTTCCTTGGGAATAAGGACCTTGCCGATTCTGGCCCTATGTGCTGCCAAAATCTTCTCTCTAAGCCCGCCTATGGGCAGCACCCTGCCCCTTAAGGTTATCTCACCTGTCATGGCCACATCGGCCCGCACCGGGTGTCTGGTAAGGGCGCTGACCAGGGAGGTGGCGAGGGTGATTCCGGCTGAAGGGCCGTCTTTGGGGATGGCGCCTTCTGGCACGTGGATGTGTATATCCACCCTGGTGTAAAAATCCTCGGGCAGCTCCAGGGCCTGGGCCCTGGTGCGCACGTAAGAAAGCGCAGCCTGGGCAGACTCCTGCATAACCTCGCCCAATTGGCCGGTCACGGTCAACTTACCCTTGCCGGGCATGATGACCACTTCCGTGGTTAAGATCTCGCCGCCGACTTCAGTCCAGGCCAGGCCGTTGGTAAGGCCCACATAGTCTTTTTCCTCGGGCAGGCCGTAACGGAACCTGGGTACACCCAGATGTTGCTGCACAGAGCCCTGGGAAATGCGTACAGTGCCCTCGCTGTCGTTTGCACTGACCAGCTTTTTAGCTGCCTTGCGGCAGAGGGCGGCCATTTCCCGTTCCAGGTTGCGCACACCGGCTTCCCTGGTGTAACGGCGGATGACCTCCAAGATGGCGGCATCGCTGACCTGCACCTGTTCCAGCTTTAACCCGTTGGCCTTGGCCTGTTTGGGCAAAAGGAACTGACGGGCTATGGAGAGCTTTTCCAGCTCGGTATAGCCGGGCAGGCGAATAATCTCCATACGGTCCTGCAAAGGGGCCGGAATGGAGTACAGGGTGTTGGCCGTGGTGATAAACATCACGCTGGAGAGGTTGTAGTCAACATCCAGGTAATGGTCGTTAAAAGCATAGTTCTGTTCAGGGTCCAGGACCTCCAGCAATGCGGCCGAAGGATCCCCCCTGAAATCAGTGGACATTTTATCCACTTCATCCAGGCAGAATACCGGGTTCACCGAGCCGGAGCGGCGCATGGACTGCACTATCTTGCCGGGCATGGCCCCGATATAGGTTCTTCTGTGTCCCCTGATCTCGGCCTCGTCCCTTACCCCGCCTAAAGAAAGACGGATAAACTTCCGCCCCATGGCCCTGGCAATGGATCTGGCCAAAGAAGTCTTGCCCACGCCCGGAGGGCCCACAAAGCAAAGGATGGGGCCTTTGATCTTGCGCACCAGGGCCTGCACAGCCAAAAACTCAAGAATTCTCTCCTTGGGTTTTTGAAGGCCGTAGTGGTCCTGGTCCAGAATATCTTTAGCCTCTTTCAAGTCCAATATATCCCTGGTTTTTTCATACCAGGGCAACGCCATTAGCCAGTCCACGTAGTTTCTCACCACCGTGGCCTCGGCGCTCATGGGCGACATCAGCTTGAGTTTTTTCAGCTCGGCGCGCACCTTTTGGGCTGCTTCCCTGGGCATGCGCTTTTGGGCCAGCTTTTCCTCAAGCTCCTTGATCTCGTTTTTGATGTCGTCTTTATCGCCCATCTCCTTTTGGATGGCGCGCATCTGCTCGTTCAGATAGTACTCGCGCTGGGTCTTTTCCATCTGGCGTTTGACCCGGCCCTTGATGCGCTGCTCCAACTGGAGAATCTCTATCTCTGAACGCAGAAGCTCATAAAGCCTGGACATCCTCTTGTTGGGATTGACCAGCTCCAACAGCTCCTGCTTGTCTTCCAGCTTTATCGGAAGATGCCCCACCACTGTGTCGGCCAATTGGCTGGGGTCATCAATGCTGGCCACCGAATGCAGGGTTTCCTGCGGTATTTTTTTATGCAGCTTGGAGTATTGTTCAAAGGCCTGGTTCACCGAACGCACCAGCGCCTCGGACTCCAGGTCCGGATCAAACTCCTCGTGCAACTCCTCCAGCTCAACCAGGAAGAGGTCGTCCTCTTCCACGAAGCTAACCACCTTGGCCCTGCGTTTGCCTTCGATAAGGGCCTTTACGGTGCCGTCCGGCAGCCTTAAAAGCTGCAGAACCGTGGAGATGGTTCCAATGGTGTAAATATCATCCGGGCCCGGGTCGTCCACCCGGGCGTCGCGCTGGGTGGCTAAAAAAATCGTCTTGTCGTGGCGCATGGCATGCTCCAAAGCAGCCACGGACCGGTCTCTACCCACGAACAAGGGGGCCACCATGTGCGGGAATACAACAATATCCCTAAGCGGCAGTAAAGGTGCTCGCATATTAGGTCCCCTCACGGCCGCAATGGGCCGTTTGATTAATTTTCCGAAGGTTGAATCCCGCAAAACCCGACCCCAACTGAGTTGTCGCCGCAAATAAGCCTGCGATTAACCCATCAGGCATATTCAGCCTGGTTTGAGTAAAGTAAAATGGGCTGTTCACCTTGTTTAATAACCTCTTCGCCTATCACGCACTCCTGAATGCCCTTGAGAGAAGGCAGATCATACATGATATCCAGCATGGCCGACTCAAGTATGGATCTCAAGCCCCTGGCTCCGCTCTTGCGGCACATGGCCTCCTGGGCCACGGCCAAGAGGGCCTCGTCGGTGAACTTAAGCTCCACACCTTCAAACTCGAAGAGTTTGGCGTACTGCTTGGTAAGCGCGTTTTTAGGCTCGCGCAAAATCCGCATGAGCGCATCTTCGCTCAGCTCATCCAAGGTGGCGACCACCGGCAGCCTGCCGATGAACTCGGGAATCAGGCCGTACCTGATCAGGTCCTCGGGCTGGCAGCGGGCCAGGATATCGCCCAACGGCAATTCTTTGTCTTTGTCCTGCAGCGAGGCTGTAAAGCCCATGGTTTTGGCGCCGATGCGGTTTCTGATGATCTTGTCCAGGCCAACAAAGGCTCCGCCGCAGATAAACAGTATATTGGTTGTGTCTATCTTGACGAACTCCTGCTGGGGGTGCTTGCGCCCGCCCTTGGGAGGCACCGAGGCCATGGTGCCCTCGATTATCTTCAAAAGCGCCTGCTGAACACCCTCGCCGGAGACGTCCCGGGTGATCGAGGGATTTTCGCTTTTCCTGGCGACTTTGTCGATTTCGTCGATATAGACAATACCACGCTGTGCCTTTTCCACGTCATAGTCCGCGGCCTGCAGAAGGTTGAGGATGATATTCTCCACATCCTCACCCACATAACCGGCCTCGGTAAGGGTGGTGGCATCGGCAATGGTAAACGGCACGTTCAGGATACGGGCCAGGGTCTGAGCCAGAAGGGTCTTGCCGCAACCGGTCGGTCCCACAAGCAGGATGTTGCTTTTCTGCAACTCCACGCCGCCCATCTCCACCTTGGCGTCTATCCGTTTATAATGGTTGTGCACGGCCACGGAGAGAATCCTTTTGGCCCTTTCCTGCTCAACCACATATTCGTCAATGATGGCGTTGATTTCTTTGGGCTTAGGTACAGAAACACCGGTGGAGGTTTCCTCTTTCTGGTATTCCTCCTCGATTATTTCGTTACAAAGTTCAATACACTCGTCGCAAATATAGACCGAAGGTCCGGCAATAAGTTTCTTGACTTCGTCCTGGCTTTTCCCGCAAAAGGAACAAACCAAATCCGACCCCTTGCCATTACTTTTTTTGCTCATAGGAGCCTGCTCCACCCATTAAAGTGCCCAGGTTCAGTCCTCTTCCGTTCTGCGTTCGACGATGACTTCATCGACTAATCCGTAGGCCTTGGCTTCTTCGCCGCTCATAAAGTAATCCCTTTCGGTATCTTCAGAGATACGGTCTATGGGCTGGCCTGTACGGTCTGCGAGCATACGGTTAAGTTCCTCACGGAGCCTTAAAATTTCGCGGGCATGGATGTCTATATCCGATGCCTGGCCCTGGAACCCTCCCAAGGGCTGGTGGATCAGAATACGAGAATGCGGGAGGGCGAATCTCTTACCCTTGGCTCCTCCGCTCAAAAGAATGGCCGCCATGGAACTGGCCTGACCAACGCAGAGGGTGCTAACCTCGGGTTTGATGTAATTCATGGTGTCCAAAATCGCCAGACCGGAGCTAACCACCCCGCCCGGTGAGTTTATGTAAAGATGAATATCTTTACTGGGATCATCTGCCTCAAGGAACAAAAGTTGGGCAACGATAACGTTAGCTACCGTATCATTAACAGCCTCTCCTAAAAATATTATCCTGTCTTTTAACAGACGCGAATAGATATCATAGGAACGTTCACCGCGACTAGTCTGCTCGATCACAAACGGTATTAAAGACATTATTCATCCGTTTCGTTTGCGCTTTGGGTCGCTTTAGCCTTTTCTTCCAATTCCTTTGCAAGTTCGCTGGGATCCGCTTTTTTAATGATAGCATCGGCTTTTAGGGCCTGCAACGTCTTTTCTTCCGTCAGGCGGGCCTTAAGGGAATCCATCATATTGTTTTTAATATGCATTTCCTTTATGGCCTTAGCAGGCTGACCAATGCGTCGGCTGAGCTTTTCCATCTCAGCGTCGATATCCGAATCCTCAACTTCCACCTTTTCAATATCGGAAATCTTGCCCAGAACAATTCCGGATCTGACTTTGTTTTCGGCAGAACCTGAAAAATCTTCAACCATTTTTGCATGATCCAGGTTTGCTTTATCCGGATCCATACCACTTTGGCGAAGCTGATTTTTCAGGCTTTCCACCATGCGGCCGGCCTCTTCCCTGACCAGAGATTTAGGAACGTCAAACTCGCCTAAGTCCCTTATCTGATCCATAATCTGGGAACGAAGGGCTGAATCTTTCTGATCCTGATAACTGTCTTCCAGGTCAGTCTTGATACGCTCCTTCAAGGTTTCCAGATTTTCAAACTCGGGGCTTACCGAGCGGGCGAAATCGTCGTCCAGTTCGGGCAGAACCTTGACCTTGAGCTCCTTGACAAAGAGCTTAAAGACCACATCTTTTCCCTGAAGTTTGGGATCGGATACGTTTTCATCATAAGAAACGGTGGCTTCCACGATATCGCCGGGCTTGACCTTGACCAGAGCGACCTCGATTTCCTCCTGTACGGATCCCTTGCCCAGCTCGACCTCAACGTTTTCGGCCTGGCCGCCGTCAACCTTCTCACCCTCAAGGTAAGACTCATAGTTGACCACAACCACATCGCCTGTAGCGGAAGGTCTCTCTTCCTCTAGAGGAATAAGCACTGACTGACGTTCGCGCAAGGAGTCAAGGCGTTCGTTTACGATATCGTCGGTGACTTCCATATCGGGCTCTTTAAGCTCAAGCCCCTTATATTCCTTGGGATCCAGCTCAAATTCGGGCAGGATATCCAAGGTGATTTTATAAATAAAATCTTTACCTTCCTCGGGCGGTTCAAAATCGAACTCCGGTTGGGCAATGGGGTTTACATCCGCCTCTTTAAGGGCATCGGCATAAGAGTCGCCGATCAAGCTCTCAACAGCCTCACTTGCAGCGCGATCCCCATAGTATTTCTCCAGAACGCTTCTGGGAGCCTTACCCGGTCTGAATCCCCTGATCTTGGCCTGGCGTTTGATGGCCTTGTATATCTTATCGAGAGTCTTTTTGACTTCCGCCGCAGGGATTTCCACGGTCAACAAACGCTCAACAGAGCTCAACTCTTCGGTATTGACCTTCATGGTCTCCTAACCCTTCTACCAACACTAAGCAAAAAAATGTTTCCAAAAATATGGACTTATAACATTCCATATGATCTTGCGCAACCGGCAAGGAAGGGGTTATTGCCTCCCTTAACCGGTTGAAACCCATAAACTCAAGCGGCGGCGAAAAAATTCCCAACCTAACCACTTGGCAATATACCTTTTTTTAAAACAGGCACTTTTCAGCGAAAAAGCTCGAAACACCTGTTCACTGTAAATAAATTATTCGTATTCCTTTATCTGCCTGGAAACCAATGCGATATCATCAGACTCCAGGGTAAAGGGATAGTTCCTCAAATCCGGTCCGGGCTTTTCATTGCCATAGGGGCGGTTGCAGGCCACCTTGCCGTCCTTGCCCGGGCAGCCGGAGGTCTCAAAGGGCTCTCCGGAATTCAAGGCCTTTTCATAGGTCTCTTTATCCACGCCAAAGTCCAGCACCCTGCCCTTGTCATCAAAGGTCATCTTGCTCGCGCGGGTCATTCCGCCATCAATAAGCCAGCGGGCCATCTGAATGCGGCGATAGCCGGTGGCCGGAGGCTGGGGATGGTCCTTCATGGCGCTGAAAACTTCGGGATAGAAACAGAATAAATGGGTGTAACCGCCCATGTCCTTGGCCCGATCAATAGCATTGATCAGTTCCTCTTCCGTCTCGCCCAGGCCGTAGATCAGATGCACGCCGCTATAGCCTTTGCCGAAAATGGCCAGGCTCTTTTCATAGATATCCCAATAATGATCCCAGCGATGGGGACCTCCCACGGGTTTGCCCCTTAGGTTGTGAAAAATTTCAGGGGTGGCCGCGTCGATTGCAACACCGATCCTGTCCGCTCCGGCCTCTTTCATGTCAATGAGGTCTTTCTCATTCATGATAGTGGGAGCGCACAGAATGGAAACCGGCAGGCCTGTCTCCTTGACCAGCCTGTCACACACATAAAGGGTGTCTTCCTTTGCCTTGGGATGGGTGATCATGGAGATGCAGAAGCGATGCACCCAATCAGGGGCATTCTTGGTGCGCTCAATCACCTCGTCCAGGGCATAGGCTTTCCAGGTGACCCGGATGAACTTCTCAAATTTGGGATCAAAGAAATCAACATGCTTTTCCCTGGCCAGACCACAGAAGGCGCAATTGGCCTTGCAGGCGCCGGGGTAAGTCAGCAATAAATTGATACAGCCCAGTTTGGCGTCTCTGTAAAATCTGCCCCCGGCAAAGCCCAAAGTCATGGCCGCGGCCAGAGAGAGGCGTAAATGTTCGGGGCTTTGCTTTTGAAACTCAAGATTTTTGGCCGTTTCCGGCATGTTCTCCTCCGTTAATAGTGCAGCAACCCTGCACAAAAGCAATATATCTTCCAAAGGGCGATTTCGCCCCCATATTTCCCAAAGAATAGGAGTAAGTACGCTGCGTCAGCATCTGCCCGCCTTAAAAAACCGTCGGCAGGCTAATTGGCAACCGTTTATTTACAGCCGTTCCAGCAGGTTTGCCGCTTTCCTTTTTGTTTAAAAAACAGTTTTCTAAGCGTGGCAAAACTAAAGCTTTTGTCAAGCCGGGGCATAAAGCCCATCGGCGGCCTGAATAATCCCTATTAATCTTTATTTACTATTACTCTACTCACAGATCTTCCGGCTGCCCATTATTTTCTGTTTCTATCCCGGACAAAGAACAGCAGGTCAAAAAGTGTTTTACCTCAATACCCATTTCCCGGGCCGCATCCAGGGCTCCGTCCGAGGGGATGGCGAGCACGTTGATCCCCATCCTCACCGCCAAGGCATCGAGTTCCTTTCGGTAGCGCCCTCTGGGCCTGGCGCAACCCAGGTGATGCCTGGCCCGGGGCAGTCTCTGCCTGGCGTGGGCCATGAAACGGGCGGCCTCATGAACCGGTACAGGCTCTGCGTGCTCAAGAGGGGTGCCCACAAGGGGCATAAAAACCACGAAAACCACCCTTTTCACATCCATATTCACCAGGATGTCCAGGGCCTTTTCCTCGCTTTTCATGCGCCCTTTGTAAAGGCCCAGAATAATGTGGGGAGCAATCTCAAGCCCTGCCGAACGGCAGGCGTTAAGCGCCCTTTCCTGGCCCTTCAGCCCCTCGGGCTGGCGCAGGATCTCTTTCGCGGTCTCTTCGTCTCCCACCACATCCACCAGGCCCTGGCTCACCCCGGCCTTTTTCAGGGCCCTGGCCATGGGTTCGTCTATATTGGCCACATGGGCGGTGAACACAAGGCCGGTGCTCTGGGAAAGTTCCTGAATGGCGGGCAGCATCAAATCCCAGGGCAGAAGCCCTTTTTTATCGCTGCCGCCTGAGAGAAGCATGCCCTCCTGCCCCTGGTCCCACATCTTTTTCCCAAGCCTGACAAGCTCTTCCGGAGTTTCTGCGGCAGGCATGGGTTCCAAAAGTTTACCATTGCAATGCAGGCATTTGATGGCACATTTTTTGCCGGTCAGACTCACCGCAGGATACCGCCCCCGCCTTCCGTACGCCACAAACATTCCCGGAGTATGGATGGCAAGCTCGGGGCCGAAATGCTCTCGCGATATTTCCCTGGCCTGATCTATCAGGTGATTTAAGTCTTGTTTCACTTGGCTTTTTTTGCCTTTTTTCTTTGCGCGCCCGCCCAGGCGGGCCAGGTTCCCTTCATCAGCTCTTCAAAGGGGGCGACTCCCCATTTTTCGCTTAAAAGCCTCCTGGCTTTAAGGGCTCTTGTGAGATAACGCCCATAGCGCAGCCGCAGGTTTTCCTCATATTCCCGGGCTTCTTGCATATCACCCCGGGCCAGTGCCACAGCGGCTTTGCCCGCCTCCTGGCCGGAAAATACAGCCTGGGGTATGCCGCCGCCGGTTACGGGATGGGTGAGCCCGGCGGCATCACCGGCCAGAATTACATTGCCCTTTAAAAAGGAATCAACCGGTCCTGAAACAGGAATGGCCCCGCCGCCCCTCCCAAGAATTCCCGGCTTTATAAGGCCTTCAGCGAGCATACGCTCCCTCAAGGCGGCCAAGGCCTTCACCGGCCCGGCCTCGGGCAAACAACCCAGGCCAAGGTTGGCCACATCCCCCCTGGGGAACAGCCAGCCATAACCGCCTTTTATCTCGGGATCAAAAAAAATCAGGGTCCGATCCACAGCTGCGGTCAGGGGAACAACCACCTGCACCCCGGTTAAAAGTGAAGGTTTTTCAACCCCAAGCTCCCGCGCAATCTGACTGCCTGCACCCAAGGCCAGCACCGTAGCCTTGGCCTTAATCTTTTCCAGTCCGTGGGGCAAGCGAATCTCCGCCTGATCCCCGGCAAGGCTCTGCACCCTGGCCTGGGTCCAGATCTCGGCCCCCGCTTTGGCGGCCATGACGCCCAGGTGAAAATCAAAAACCTGCCGGTCAAGCACCCAGCCCGGGCCGGGAGTGCGGTGCTTTTCTTCACCGAGCCAGGATTCCATACCAACAATATCCTGGACCTTGGTCTTTTCAGGGATATCCAACTCCAGGGAAAGGGCCCGGGGCACAAACTCGGCGCAATGGGGCAAGGCGCCGATACGCCTTTTCTTCTCCACCAAAAGCACCCTGGCCCCCAGGGAAGCCGCCTGCCGGGCGGCCAGACAGCCCGCCGGGCCTCCGCCGGCCACCAGGAGATCAACTTCCCTAACCATTTGCCATCTCCCTTGCCACCTTGGCTATGAGCTCGGTGGTCATGAAGGTCTGGTGTTCAAACTTGCCCACATAGGCCTCCATGCCCTTGCCCAGATCATAGCAGGTGGTGGAATCCAGGCAGATCAAAACTCCCCTGGCCTTGGTCTCTTCCATTTCAACCTGGTGCTTGCAGTAAAAGGCCTCGCAGCAGGAACCCACAAAATGCCTGCCTTCGGCTGCGAGTTGTTTGATAACCTCGATCAGATGCTCAAAGCTTTGAATGGAAAAAGGCTCCATACCGGTCTCATCGGCCAGGTCGTACATGGGGGCGAACTGACAGTCACCACATCTGGCGCAATCAGGCACAAAACGGTAATCGCAGTCCACCGGCTTGGAGCAATAAGGCAGCAAGAGTGCGGTGGCCTTCAGTTCCCGCATCTCGCAAGGTTCCATATTCACAAAGAAAAGCTCTGCCGCCTCTATTTCATTATAACGGGGTGAAAGCACCTTGCGTGAACAGGCGCTTTCCACAGCCAGGGCCACGCTGGCAGGCGGTATGCCCAAAAGCTCGCCGCCGGACTTTTCAAAAAAACCAAGCACCAGGTCCCTGATAAGCTCGGGCTGAGCCTTTTTCCCCATGAGTTCACACTCTAGGTCGTAGATCAGCCTTTGGGGAACACTGAAAAAGTCGCCGGTGATCAAGGCCTTTTGCACCAGGCGGCCGCTGTGGTCCAACCAGAGGTTGACGATCAGGGTGCCGTCGTCGGTCTGCAGGATCTGGCGCAGCCAGGAGGGCTTGCCCGTGTCCCCGCTTTTCAAGTACACCCACTCGTCAGACTGGAAATAAGACAACCTTTCGGCCAGTTCGGCCTTTTCAGCAGAGGTGAGACCCGAAGGAGTAAGCGCAAGCCCCAGGTCCTCGCTAAAGGTTTCGGCCAGGGATTGTTTAAGCTTCTCCATGTCAAAGGCGTCGCCGATCAAGTCCTTGACAAAGGCCATGCGGTCCATCAGGGAATCGATCTCTTTTTTACGCAGCTTTTCCACCGGCACCCTCAAGGCGCGCAGGAACTTTTCGATCTCATTTTCGATCAAGACCGTGCCTTGGAAAAGCATGCCCCCGTCTATGGAGAACCCGCCTGTACCCGATATTTTGCGGCCCTCGACCTCAATATCGTTTCTAGGGCGGAAAGAGGCGTCTACACCCAGCTTGGAATAGGCCCCGGCGGCCGAGGTGCAGATTTTTTTTAACGAATCCTCAAAACCCCGGTCAAAGGGCGAGACTCCCTGGGGAGCTATGATCTCCCATCCCAGGGCGGAAGTCTGAAACAGTAACGCACCGCCGCCTGTGGGGCGACGGTTTATATCTATCCCGTTTTCCTTGCAAAAATCCAGGCGCAGCTCCCGCTCTGCCTTTTGGTGATAGCCCAGGAGAGCAGCGTCCGGCTTAAAACGCAGGAAACGCACCGTGGGAGGGCTCACCCCCCTGCCGGCCCGGCTGGTAAGGATCTCGTCCAGGGCCATATTTTCGGCCGCGGTCAAAAGACCGGTGTCAAGTAATCTGTATTCAGGTTTATTTGTCATCAATCTTTGCTCTGCACAGGGTTTTCCAGTGTGTCTGCCACAGCTTGGGCCACTTGAGCCGCGCTAAAGCCCATTACCTCGCCTTGGGTGCGCTCAAAATAATCCAACACAACCCGGCTCAGCACCCCGGGCCTGGCCTTCTTCCCCATGAGCTCGCCTTCCAGATCATGAATCAATCTGTAGGGGGAGCAGAAAAAATCTCCTGAAATCAAGGTTTTTTGCACCAGACGGCCGCTATGGTCGAGCCATATATTCACCGTAAGGGAACCACTTTCAATATTCAGTACGTGGTGATACCAATAGGGATTTCTAGGCAGGCCCTTTTTGGCGAAGATCCACTCTTCAGACTGGAAATAGGGCAGCCTTTCGGCCAGTTCAGCCTTTTCCTCTTTGGTCAGGCCGCCCGGAGTCAAGGTAATTCCCAAATCTTCGGCAAAACCTTTGACCAAAACGGCTTTCAGGGCCTCCATATCAAAGGAGTCACCAAGATAATCCTTTAGAAAAGCCATGCGGTCTTTCATGGAATCTATTTCATGTTTTTGCAGCTTTTCCAGAGGCACGTTCATGGCCCGCATGAACTTTTCGATCTCATTTTCAATCAGCACAGTCCCTTGAAAAAGCATACCTTTTTCCAGGGTGAAACCGCCTGTGCCCGATATCTTGCGGCCATCAACCTCTATATCGTTCCTGGGCCTGAACCTGGCGTTCACGCCGAGTTTGCTCAGGCTCCCGGCCGCCGAGGTGCAGATCCGCTCCAAAGAGCGGGCAAAGCCCTGATCAAAGGGAGTCATACCCAAGGGAGCCATAAGCTCCCAGCCCAGGGAAGAGGTCTGAAAATAGGTTACGCCCCCTCCGGTGAGGCGGCGGTTGACATCGATGCCGTTTTCCCGACAAAACTCAAGATGGAGTTCCTGCTCCGCCCTTTGGTGATACCCCAGAAGCGCGGCATCGGGCTTGAAACGTAAAAAGCGCATGGTGGGTCGGCTCTCGCCCGCACCCGCGCGCCTGGTCAGGATCTCATTTAAGGCCATATTTTCAGCGGCGGTCAATAGACCGGTGTCCAGCAGTCTGTATTCAGCCATTTTCAATCTCTTTTTATGACGTATTGTTCGACATGGAGTTTGGGGTCGGCCTCAACGTGCAAGGTTAGTTTGAGCCTCTCTTCCACCTCTTCCAGGGCCTGACGCTCCTCTTGCATCAGTTCCTCGGCAACCTTGGGGTGCACGCTCAAATGGACGCTCTCCCCGGGCTCCTCGGCAAACTCCCCTTCCAGGGTCCGGAAAAGTTCAAAGCAGACGGTGGTGGGCTTTTTGATGTTGCCCAGGCCACGGCAGTAATGACAGGGTTCCTTTATGGTCTCGGCAAAGGACTCGCGCACCCTTTTTCTGGTCATCTCAACCAGGCCCAGGGCGCTCATGCCGAGCACCTTGGTGCGGGCCCGGTCCGTGGCCAGGGCCGCCTTAAGCGCATCCACCACCCTTTGCCGATGGCTGGGGCGCTCCATATCTATGAAATCGATAACTATCAGCCCGCCGATATCCCTTAAGCGGAGCTGAAAGGCTATCTCCTTGACCGCCTCCAGGTTGGTCTTGAATATGGTTTCTTCCAGATCGTGGCCACCCACATAGCGGCCCGTGTTGACGTCCACGGCGGTGAGGGCCTCGGTCTTCTCTATAATTATGTAGCCCCCGCTCTTGAGCCAGACCGAACGCCCCAAGGAGCGGCTAAGCTCGGTCTCCACCCCATAGGATTCAAAAATCGGCTCGGCGCCCTTGTAATGCTCCACACAGGGCATAAGCCTGGGGATAAAGTTGGAGACGAACTCCACCACCTGGCGGTACTCCTCTTCATTATCTATCACCAGATGATCCACGTCCCTGGTAAAGAGGTCCCGCACCGCCCTTAAGCTCACAGATAGGTCCTGGTGCAAAAGCGAAGGCACACCTGCCGTGTGCCTTCTGCGGTTGATCGCATCCCAAAGGGAGATAAGAAAATCCATCTCCGCCTTGAGCTTATCTTCTTCCTGGCCCTGGCTTACAGTCCGGGCAATGAACCCCCTGCCTTCGGGGCGCATACCCTCCAGCACACTACGCAGGCGGTTGCGCTCTTCCTCGTCCTCTATGCGACGGCTCACCCCCACATGGTCAATGGTGGGCATATAAACCAGATTCCGGCCGGGCAGTGTGATGTGGGTGGTCAGGCGGGCGCCTTTGCTTCCCAGGGGCTCCTTGGCCACCTGGACCATGATATGACTGCCCTGCTTAAGCAATTCCTCTATGCGCAGGTTGGAATTGGTGCGGGAAACAACCCCCACCGTATCCCCCACATCAGCCTCGCACTGTACATCCCCCACATATAGAAATGCGGCCTTGTCCAGGCCCACGTCCACAAAAGCCGCCTGCATGCCCGGCAAAACCCGGACCACCCGGCCCAGGTACACATTGCCGGCCAATGATCCGCGGCTGTGGCGCTCAACATTAATTTCAACACACTGGCCGTTCTCCACCAGGGCAACCCTGGTCTCGTAGTTCCTTGCATTTATCAATAAAGTGCAGGACAAAACATCAACCTTCCCGCCGGGCCTTGATCTTCAAAGCCCGCCCGGCCTTGGCTTGCCAAGGAGACAGACCCAGTACGTTTTCTAATATTTCATAGGGCTTTGGTCTTCCACCGGCCGCTTTGGCCAAAACCATGAAAAGCCCTTGTTCCTCAATTTTCAATTCCTTTACCGATGCCTTGAGATCCAAGGTGCGGTTGCCCTTAGGCGTTTTACGCACCATGGTAAACTCGCTTGCCTTTTCAAAAGCATCCAGGGCCTCCTTGTCAAAGGACCCCATATTACTAACCATATAGGTAACTTCATGGGGTTCGGCCAATTTTTCACCCGGCATTTTCGGCCTGCCGTCTGCCAGGCAAAGACCCAAGGGAAGCACCCAGTTGACTCTTTCGGCTATCTCATCAACCCGGCCCAGCTCATAAACCCCCACTTCAAGGGTCTCCACCAGGCTCTCCACCCCCAGGGGCAGGGCTGAATCGGTCTTAAGATGGGGATGGGGATGATAGCCCCGGCTGTAGGCCAACTCCACCCCGGCCCTTCTGAAAGAACGCACCAGCTGGCTTATCATCTCCAAGTGTCCTTGATAACGGGCCGGGCCGGTCTTCTCCAGCCTGAACCTTAACACCCGCAACTCAGACTCAGGCCTTTTCAGCGCCTCGAGGGGCTGGGGAGGAGTCTCGGCCAGACGGGGCAGGATGTTCTTATGATCGCAGACCCCGCAGTTGGTGCAGCGCTCTTTACGGCAATCGCCGGTGCGCTCCTGGGCCAGAGACTTGTTGCGTTCCTTGAGCAGGTATTTTTTAGTGACCCCCACATCTATATGATCCCAGGGAAGCACCTCTGCGGTGTCGCGGGGGCGTAAGTACTCCTCCACCGTGAGTCCGGCCTTTTCTATGGACTCAATCCAGGTGTCAAAACTGAGTTTCTCGCTCCAGCCGTCAAAGCGGCAGCCCGCCTTGACCGCCAGTTCCAGCACCCGGCTCAGACGACGGTCGCCCCTGGAGAGCACCCCTTCCAAAAGGCTTTGCCTGGGATCGTTCCACTTGGCCTTTACCGCCGGGTCGCCCAGGCTGGATTTGGCCAGCTTCAGGCGGCGGTAGGACTCTTCCAAGTCTATCTGACCCTCCCATTGAAAGGGAGTGTGGGGCTTGGGCACAAAAATGCCGAGGCTGGAATTGACCAGTGGTTTTTTACCCCGGCCCCTTTTGGCCCCTTTTTTACCGAGTGCGGCCACCTGACAGGAGAGGCGGCCAATGGCCTCCAAATCCTCATCCGTTTCCGTGGGCAGCCCCAGCATAAAATACAGTTTCATCAGATTCCAGCCCAAGCCGTAGACCCTGGCGGCCATGGAAAGAATCTGCTCTTCGCTCAAGTCTTTGTTGATCACCTGGCGCATGCGGCCGGAGCCCGCTTCCGGGGCCAGGGTAAAGCCGGTCTTGCGAACCCTTTTGATCTGGTTCATCAACTCGTCCGAAAGGGAGTCAACCCTCAAGGAAGGCAAACTCAAGCTTACCTTTTTCTGCTCCAGGGTGTCCATCAGGGCCTTGGCCAGGGCATCGATACAGGTGTAGTCTCCAGTGGACAGGGATAAGAGGCCGACCTCCTCCAGGCCGGTTTTATTCAAACCATCTTCCACCGCCTTGACCACCGTATCGGCCTTGCGCTCTCTGACCGGACGATAGATAAAACCGGCCTGACAGAATCTGCACCCCCTGGTGCACCCCCTGGCCACTTCCACGCCGAGGCGGTCGTGAACCGGCTTGACCACGGGCGAGACCACGGTTTCAGGCGGCTTTTGGGAATCCATATCCGCCACCACCCTGCGCCTCACCTTGGTAAACTCCGGATCAAGGGGTTTTATCTCTTTTAAGCGCCCGTTTTCATATAAAGGCTCAAAAAGGGCGGGTGCATATACACCCTCTATGCAACTGGCCTCGCGGTAAAGGCGGCCTCTTTCCCATGATTCCTCCTTGGCCTTGATGAAAACATCCATCAATGGGCCCATGAGATCCTCGGCTTCACCCACCACGCACAAATCCATAAAATCGGCGACAGGCTCGGGGTTCACCATACAGGGGCCGCCGGCTATGACGATCGGTTGTTTTGCACCCCTTTCCTCTCTGCGAAAAGGCACCCCAGAAAGTTCAAGCATCTTAAGCACATTGGTGTAAGTCATCTCATATTGAAGCGAGAAACCAATAACATCAAAAGTGCTTAGTTCGCGGCCGGTTTCAAGCGACCAGGGGACCATGTCCTTTTCGGACATGAGGTCCATCAGGTCCACCCAGGGCGCGAACACTCTTTCGGCGGCCACATCAGGCCTTTTTGCCAGGCAGTCGTAAAGGATCTTGATCCCCATGTGGCTCATGGCGATCTCGTAAATTTCGGGAAAGGCCAGGGCAAAGGTCAGCCGGATTTGCTCCGGATCCTTCACCACCTGGCCCGCCTCCCCGCCCAGGTAGCGGGCAGGCTTCATAACGGTGTTTAAAAAAGATTGTCTGTTCAAATTATTCAGTCCGGCTCCCTAGCCGTAAGCAGGCGCTCAGCCGCTGCCAGGCGTCCCTCCAAAAGGGAGATATCCGCCTCGGCCAGCTCTGCACCTTCCTTTTCCAAAAGAAGGGACAGCCTGTCAAGGCGGGCGCGCAGAGTCTCCAGAGTATCAGCCGCTTGCGCCGCCGCCATTGGCTGGTCAGAGGGCTTCAGGGTTAATTTAAGGGTCTCTTTCCAACGCGGTATATGGAAATCAACCTGGGGAAAACGTTTTTTAGCTTCAGCCTTGAATATTACCGCTGAACTTTCCTCGCCATGGGTGAGGTTGACTCTCAATCCCGGATGAACTATTTTATCAAGCCAGTCAAGCAGTTCAGCTTGATCAGCGTGGGCTGAGAAGCCTCCAATAGTGTGAACCTGGGCTCTAACCGCCACTGGCTCACGGAATATCTTTACCACCTTGGCCCCTTCCACCAGCATGCGGCCGGTGGTTCCCTGGGCCTGGAACCCGACAATCACCAGGTGGCAATTGGGCTTCCAAAGGTTGTGTTTCAAATGGTGTTTTATGCGGCCGGCGGTGCACATGCCGTTACCGGCCATAATCACCGCAGGCCCGGTGTATTCGTTAATGGCCCGGCTTTCATCGGTTCCCGCAGTAAATTTCAAGTTGGGAAAATTAAGCGGCGTATCGCCTTTTTCCAAAATGGCCTGGGTCTCCCGATCAAAATATTCAGGGTGCTCCCTGAATATGCGGGTGGCGTTTATGGCCAAAGGAGAATCCAGAAAAACCGGCATATCCTTGGGCAGTTGATCATTGCGCCAGGCTGCGGCCATAGTGTAGATCAATTCCTGGGTGCGTTCCACGGCAAAGGCCGGAATAAGCACCTTGCCCCCCTCCTGATAAGCCAGGTTGATGACCTGTAGAAGTTCTTTCTGGCTGTCTCCCAGGGTCTTGTGCCTGCGGCTGCCGTAGGTGGTCTCCATAAAGACGGTGTCCGGCCGCGGCATCTGAGCCGGGTCCGGCACGATCAATTGCCCCGGCCTGCCCAGGTCGCCCGAAAAGCCCACCCGGTGAATTCCCTTGTCACCCTTCAAGGTGATATGCAGACTGGAGGCCCCCAAAATATGGCCCGCCTGCACAAAGCAGACCTCCACTCCAGGTAAAAGCTCCCGGCTTTTATCCATGGGTATGGGTTCTATAAGCGCGCCGGCATCTTGCGCATCTTTGGTTTCGTAAAGGGGCTCCACTGTCCTTTTACCCCGGCGGGAATTTTTCCTGCTCTGCCATTCGGCCTCCATCTCCTGGATATGGGCCGAATCCAGCCAGAGTATGCGCAAAAGATCGGCTGTTGCCTTGGATGCGTATATCGGGCCGTTATATCCTTCACGCACCAGGCGCGGCACCAGGCCGGAGTGATCAATGTGGGCGTGGGTTATGAAAATGGCCTGAATCTCCTGGGGCCGGTAGCGGTGGGTTTGCCAGTTTCTGGCCTCCAGTTGCCGCCCTCCCTGATACATGCCGCAATCCACTAAAAAGCGTACGTCAGGATCCACTTGCACCATATAGCAGGAACCTGTTACCGTGCGAGCCGCACCCAAGCATGTGATCTGCATGACCCCTCCTTAATATTGCCATGTCCTTTGGTTTATAATAAACCAGTATAACCGGCCTTGAGTTGCCGCATTGTCCATGTTAAGAGGAAAATATTATATGGAAGTCAAGATTTGAGCAACTAAACTTACCATTTACCATACAATACCCAGGGAGCTTTTCGCTTTTTCACCTTTTAAATCCCAAAAGAGGCAACATAGTGGATAAAATTGAAAACCAATATGTGATAGACGCCCTGAACTCCCGGGAATCCTGGCGGATGTTCAGGATATTGAGCGAGTTTGTGGACGGTATTGAGCAGATGAGCGGACTGCCGCCGGGAGTGAGTATATTCGGCTCGGCCAGGGTAATCCCGGGAAGCCCGGAGTATAACCAGGCGGAACAGGTCGGCAAGCTGGTTTCTGAAGCCGGATTCACCGTAATCACCGGCGGAGGCGGCGGCATCATGGAAGCCGGCAACAAGGGCGCGGCCGAGGCGGGTGGGCACTCGGTGGGCTTGAATATCGAGCTGCCTTTTGAGCAAAGTCCCAACCCCTATGCCAATGTGCGCTTGAATTTCCGTTATTTTTTTGTTCGCAAAGTAATTTTTGTTAAACATTCCGTGGCTTATGTGGTCATGCCAGGAGGGTTCGGCACTTTGGACGAACTGGCCGAGGCGCTTACCCTGATCCAGACCCATCGCATCAAGCCTTTCCCCGTGATACTGATGGGTTCCGACTATTGGGGAGGCCTGGTGGACTGGTTCAAGGATAAACTCATGGGCCAGGAAAAAATAGGCCCCGGAGATCTGGACCTCATCAGGGTGATGGACGATCCCCAGGAGGTTGTGCGGGCCATAAAGCAGACGGTCATATTGTAATTAATCTAAAAATAAGGTGTGAGACCGAAGGCTTTGCCTTGCGTCTGCTCAAGCAACCGGGTATTAAGAGCCCGTGGTCATAAAAAACCCTTATGAGTAGCGCAAGGGTTCCCCAGGCAAGCACTCTTTGGGTATATTTTTAGTTTCCTTTTTTCTAAAGGAAACAAACCGATCATCAAAGGTTATCCGCTCAGAGGCGTGTTATCCCACGATCCGCGCTGATCAGTCAGGGACCTGTGCTGAAAAAAGGGGATGCGGGCTTGAATTAAAAAAGGGAGGACTACCCCCCTTTTATCACCCAAACGCTCCCCGGGAGGTGGCATGTGAATCGGGTCAAGAAGTTTGGCGGCTATTTGGCTGTCTTGTTTTTTACTGTAACCATTTTAACTCTGGGCTTGGGCGGAAACGCCTTCACGAAAGGAAAAAACCCCATGGTGAAACTCACCACCAACAAGGGCGAAATTGTATTGGAACTCGACCAGGATAAGGCCCCCGATACCGTGGCCAACTTTCTGGGTTATGTTAAAGACGGTTTTTACGACGGCACCATCTTCCACAGGGTGATTGACGGCTTCATGGTTCAGGGCGGCGGCTTCACCGAGGATATGCAGCAGAAACCCACCAAGGACCCCATCAAAAACGAAGCTGACAACGGCCTTAAAAACAACAAATACACCGTCGCCATGGCCCGCACCCAGGATCCCCACAGCGCCACAGCCCAGTTCTTTATCAACGTGGCTGACAATGAATTCCTGAACCACAGCGCCAAAGACATGCAGGGCTGGGGTTATGCGGTATTTGGCAAGGTCGTGGAAGGCACCGAGGTGGTGGATGAGATGAAAAACGTGCCCACCGGCCGCAAGGGCTGGCACGATGATGTGCCCAAAGAGACCCTGATCATTGAAAAAGCCGAGGTGGTGGACTAGTGCCCCGAACCTCCGGTTCAAAAAGCAAAAAAACCGTCCGCCCTGCCAAAGAGCGGGTGCGGGCGGTTTTGACCGAACTTGCCAGGCTCTATCCCGATGCGGCCTGCACCTTGGACCACAAGGGCCCCCTGCAACTTGTGGTGGCCACCATACTCTCGGCCCAATGCACCGATGAGAGGGTGAACAAGGTGACACCGGCTTTATTCGCCCGCTTCCCCCGGGCCATTGATTATGCCGAGGCGGATATAGCCGAATTGGAAGAAATGATCCGCTCCACCGGTTTTTTCCGCAACAAGGCCAAATCAATCAAGGGCCTGGGGGCCAAACTGGTGGAAGAGCACAACAGCCGGGTTCCCCAAACCCTTGAAGAGCTGGTGAAATTGCCCGGCGTGGGGCGCAAGACAGCCAACGTGGTTCTGGGAGACGCCTTTGACACTCCGGGCATAACCGTGGACACCCACGTGGGCAGACTGAGCCGCAGACTTGGATTTACCAGTCAAAAAGATGCGGTCAAGGCCGAGTTTGAACTCATGGAGATAATCCCCCAGCCCGAGTGGACCACCTTCAGCCACCGCATGATCCTCCACGGCCGCAAGGTCTGCCTTTCCCGCAAACCCAAGTGCGGTGAGTGCACTCTAGCCGCCCTGTGCCCCTCGGCCGAACTTTAAAAGAAACACCGCAAGCCCGGCCGAGTTGCGCACCGCATCACAAGCCATTCAACCCAAGCGAATCTTTTCCGCCCTTTTTGTTACAAGCTTGCTCACTAGATGTTCGTAGACCAGGGCTTTGATACCCGTGAAATTTTCTCCGTGCTCCCTGTAAAAGGCATCCGGATCATCAAAAGAATGGTAGTCCCGGGTTACGCCTTCCTTTTGGATGTAGGTGTCCCCACCCTTCCAATCTATCTCCGGATTCCTGAAATTTCGGGTGGCCACGCCATATCCGCTGAACGTCCCCGATACATGGGGGAACCTGGCCTGCAGGGCCCTTAAGTATTTTTTATCCACGATCAGACCCTCCAGATTCAGCCATCTCCCCTGGTAAAGCACCTCTGCCCAAGTGTGAATTACGTTTTTGGGAGCCAGATAAAACAGCCCCCCGCTTACCACGCCTTTTTGTATTACCCTGTCCACGGTGAACCCGTGTAAACGGCAGGGTATGCCGACTGACCTCAACAAGGCCATGAACAACGTGGCCTTGGTGTTGCACTGGCCAAACCCATCCCTTAAAACCTCTGATGCAGGCATGCTGTCCTTTGCATTAAAACCAAAGACTATTTCATTTTGCACATAAACGTATATGGAGCCGATCTTGTCATACTCGGAAAGGGCCTTCCACTTTCTTTCCCGCACAAGATCAACCAGGGCCGGGTGGGAAAAATCAAGCAAATCCGTTTCCCTAAGATATCTGTGGTGGTTATCTGCCATCTTGCCCTCCAAATACAGCCAACCGGATCGGCTTCCCGAACTTGGCTTAAAAGAGCTAAAATCAACTCACTTTTTTGGAAAGATTATCTTCACCTACAGGCCACGGCTTGAACAAACCGGCTATCTTTGAATACTTCAGAAGGAGAGAGACCGAACATGGCCTTAAAGGTTCTGCTTAAATGGGCAGAATCGGCAAAGCCCGTTTCATAGGCGGCAGTGGTGAAGGAAGATCCCCGGACAACAGCCTTTACAGCCATAAGCAGCCGCCGCCACAGCAAATATCTCCTTACCGGAATACCGATCTGTTCCTTGAAGAGATGGATAAACCTGCCCTCGGACAGATGGACTTCGGCTGCGATCAGGCTTAATGATATTTTCTTGACCGGCAACTGTTCTATGAGGGTGACAGCTTTCTCAATCCTGGGATCAACAGGCGGCACGAGGCAGTATTCGCCGAGCAATTTGGCGAATATTTCATTAATCAAGCCGCCAACCTCCAGGCAGGACACCCCTTGATCAAGGCTGTTTCGCAGCCTTACCAGATCATCGGCAAAAAACTTGACCTCAATACCCTTGATAGGTTCTCTGGTTAAATAAAGCGCTGCTATTCGCCGGGTGATCTTTTCCTCGGGGTCCAAAAGTAAAATCACCTGGCGGCCATTTTTCCCTTCCATTTGATGGGGGGAATTAGAGGCTATAGCAACCGCTTGAAACAATTCATATTTGTCGGCATGGACAATTTCAAACGGTTTATCCAAAGCAAAGCTCAGTTGCACGGCATAATGCCTGTGCTCCGCATTATCCTGGACGCTGCCCAGAAACAAGGCTTGGCTGGGCCAAAAATAAAGGGATGATTTTTTCATTTCACCGTCACCGGATCAGAACAATAAAAGCTTTGCATAATAGATCTTCTATCCAGCCCGACAGTCTACGGCAACTTAAATCAAAACCTGGATCAAATCCATTTCCACTTGCTGTTTAATCTTTTTACGGAAGGGCAAAATTCCCTTTTTCAAGAGCCCGAATAAACGAAAAAAAGACACTCGGAGTAAAAATCTCATGATTTATGGTAATAATAGTTTTTTTAAGCCGTTTCCCCGGCCTGCACCAAAATACAAGGCGCATGCCGACGTTTTTTCACGGCGAACGGCGATATTTTAAAAACCAAATAAAACCGAACCAGTCGGCAAGGAAACCCGCTGCCTTGCCTTTACAGGAAAGTGAAGCTCCACCTATGGACAAGGAAAGAATTTTTGTAGTGGTTCTGGGCACGGACCAGAGAGGCCTGATAGCCCGGATCAGCACCCTTTTATACGACCATGACTGCAATATAGAAGACTTGCAGCAAAAAGTAATGGACGGCACCTTTGTGATGACCATGCTGGCCGATGTGACCGGCTGCAAACAGGGCATCAAGGAACTGCGCACCGCCCTGGAGAAGCAGGGTGAAGAGATGGGGCTCACCATCATGGTTCAGAACGAGGCCGTATTAAAGGCCATGCAAAGGGTGTAACCGCCATGAGTATCAATCTGGAAGAAGCCCTTGAATCCGCGGGCATGATCCTGTTTCACGATTTTGACATCAGGGCCGTCACCCTGGGCGTAAACCTTAAGAACCTGATGCACCCCGAGGCTGAACGCATGGCCGAAGCCTGTCGCGAGAGGCTTACGGAATACGGCTCCAGGCTGGTCACCCTCGCCCAGGATGTCAGCGAGGATCTGGGTCTGCCGATTGTGAACAAGCGTCTTTCCATCACCCCGGCCGCCTGGCTCACCGAGCCCTGCCCGGAAGATGACGCCCCGGTGATCCTGGCCAAGGCCCTGGATCAGGCTGCCATGGAAGCGGGCGTTGACTTTGTGGGCGGTTTCGGCGGTCTGGTGCAAAAAGGCCTTACCAGGGCGGACAGCCGTCTTTTGGAATCCCTGCCCGAGTCCCTTTCCCAAACCCAAAGGGTCTGTGGTTTCATGAACTTGGCCACCACCAAGGCCGGGCTTAATATGGACGCCCTGGTGCGCCTGGGTGAAATCTTAAAGGATATGAGCGTGGCCGCCCCCGGTGGTCTGGCCTGCGCCAAATTTGTGGCCTTTGCCAATGCGCCCGAAGACAACCCCTTTATGGCCGGAGCCTTTCACGGGGGCGGCGAGCCGGACTTTTCCCTTAATGTGGGGATCAGCGGCCCGGGTGTGGTCAGGGCCGTGGTGGACAAGCACCCCGACTGCGACCTCACCACCTTGAGCGAGGTCATAAGGCGAACGGTCTTTAAGATCACCCGGGCAGGCGAGCTGGTCGGGCGGGAGCTGGCCAAACGCCTGGGTGTGAGCTTTGGGGTGGTTGACATCAGCCTGGCCCCCACCACTGCGGTTGGCGACAGCGTAGGCCGCATTCTGGAAGGTATTGGGCTGGAGCGCACCGGTGCTCCCGGCACAGTTGCGGCGTTGGCTCTTTTGATTGATGCGGTTAAACGCGGCGGGGCCATGGCCAGCGGCAATGTGGGAGGCTTAAGCGGCACCTTTATTCCGGTCTCGGAAGACCAGGCCATGATCGAGGCTGTGGAATGCGGGGCTTTAAACCTCGAGATGCTGAAGGCCATGACAGCGGTCTGCTCTGTGGGGCTGGACATGTTCGCGGTTCCCGGCGACACTAAAGCCTCCACTTTGTCGGCGGTAATTGCAGACGAGTTGGCCATCGGCATTGCCAACAACAAGACCACCGGCGTGAGGGTCATCCCCGCCCCCGGCATGAAGGTCGGAGACTCGGTGGACTTTGGCGGGCTCTTGGGGCGCGCACCGGTGATGGCGGTGAGCACCTTTGACTCCAGCCGCTTTGTAAAACGCGGCGGACGCCTGCCCGCGCCGATCAAGGCCTTGCGCAACTGAGACCAGACAGAAATTCCAAACTCCGGGCCTGACCGGGCCCGGAGCCAAATTGCTCACCATATGCGCCGGAATTTAACCAAATAAAAAGAAAATTCTCCTGATCGGCTTTAACTGCCATAAAAGACAGAACCATCAGGCGCCACCCGGGACAGAGGCGCCTTTCAGAAATGGCTAGGGGGTGTGCGCTACTTGGTGTCTTCTTCCTCACCCGCCTTGCGGTAGGCCTCCAAAGCCCTCAAAGAGGCGGCGTCCATCTCCTGTTTGACCTGAAATTCAGCCTGGCGGCGGGGCAATTCCTTTAGGGTAACCAAGTTATTATCAATCAGCACCTCAAACAGGTCTTCCACTTGGTTCCAGGTCACCTCGGGCATGACCTTTAAGGTCCGGGCCATGATGCTGCCGAAACTGGTCTTGCCGTCAATCAAGGTCAGCGCCTGATGGGCCAGGGCCCTCACTCTGAAGGATTTCCCGGAATGCTCGTCATCCAGGCGATGGATACGCTTACCCTTGTATTCCATGGGTGAAAGCCTGACTCCACCGGCCAGGCTCGGCACCAGGCGGGACCAGGGCCGGGCCCCCAATTCTCCTCCCCCGCCACCGGCCATGATAAGGCAAAGGGTCTGGTCCCTGCCCTTTTTAGTTAGGGTTATGCTCTGGGCATAAGCCTTGATAAGATGCAGCCCCAAACCCTCGGCGTCACCGTTTTCCAAAACCGAGTCCAGGGAATAGTCCTGGTCCTTTTCCGGATCATAGGCCAGATGATCAGTGGTAAAGCACAGTTCCAGCCCGTCCGGCAAAACACCGAGTTCCAGGCGGCACTGGCCGGGGTAACCGGTCAGGGTGCATTGGCTGGTCATATGCATGAATAACTCTTCAGCCACCAGTAGACAACGGTCCAGGGCCCGGTCCGCCATACCGCAAAGCCTGGCCATATTGGCGCAACAGGCTGTCACACTCTCCAGATAATCTTGCGAGCATGGAGTGATCAGGATCAATCTGTCTTTAAACGGCATGGACAGGGAATCAGTCATTAAAGGCTCCCAAAGGGTTTTTGCCGCCAAACCGGACAGGCCTTTACCTCAGTTGTCTTAGGACTCCTCCGACTCCTGTTCCGAAGGATCCAAAACCAAAGCAGCGCCGTCCACCAGGGCCCTGGCCACCTTGGCCCGGGCGGTTTTTACGGTCCTTTGCACTGTACCCCGGCTCACGCCCATCTGCTCACCAGCTTCGCTCTGGGTAAGGCCCATGAGATCACAGAGGCGCAGGCATTCCAGTTCATCATGAGCCAAGGTGATTCTTTCCACCATACCCATGGGGACTCCGGCGGGCCTGAAAACGCGACCGCAGCCGATACAATTGCAGATTCTGGGTTTTCTTGGACGGGACATGGAAACTCCGGTTTTGTGTTATAGCTCAAAACATATCACCCAAACCGCCCAAACGGCAAGTCGAACAGGGATAATAGCCTCCATAAGACAAAGCCCTTTGCTTATCCCGGAAGACCTGCTTTTGGCATTTTACGAAGAAGCGTGACAAGCCCGCAAATCAGGCCGTTAAAAACAAACGCATACGCAATTAGCTCAATATGCTACACTTTTTTTATAAGCCTACAGCCAGAAGATTTAGACCTGCCTGAAACTGTAGACAGGAGGTTTTCTCAATCTATCTATCTGGAAGTAAAAGCAATTTTACTGACAGCCACGGCAAAACAATTTACAAACAGGCGCTCACGATGATCTTGCAAACTCAAAACAGACCTGACCCGGAACTCTTCTTGGAAACCTGTTTCAAGATGGAGGCAAACCCCGAGGTCAAGGGCCTTTTGGCCCTCTTGCCAGAGGGCAACAACTTTAGCCCTGAAGACCTGGACAAAGGGCTGAAAAAACTGAAAACACCGATCTTTGGCGGTGTTTTCCCCGAGATCCTGCACAAAAAAAACCGGATGACAAAAGGATTTGTGCTGGTGGGGTTATTGCAAGAGCCCAGGATTGCGGTCATTGGCCCTTTAAGCGACTCGGAGCAGGATTTCGGCAGGGTGCTGGAGCGTAATTACCCGGTTAAGTCTGCCGCGGGATGCATGTTCGTATTTGTGGACGGTTTTGCCACCAGAATCAACGATCTGATCGAAAGCCTGTTTGACATCTTCGGCCTGTCCATAGACTTCCTGGGAGGCGGAGCAGGTTCGCTGAACATGACTCAAAAGCCTTGTATCATCACCAATCAAGGCCTTGTTCAGGACAGAGCGGTTCTGGCTTTCATGGAGGTCAAAAGCGGCACAGGGGTCAAACACGGCTGGGAGGTGGTGACAGGGCCTTTCAAGGTAACCAAATCCGAAAAAAACACCATTCTAACCCTGGATGGTGAACCCGCCTTTGGGGTGTATAAAAGGGTGATTCAAAAATACGCCCAGGCCATGATCAGTAAGAACAACTTCTTTGACTTGGCCAAAAATTTTCCCATTGGCATCACCAGGCTGAATGCTGAAAAACTAGTAAGGGATCCGGTCAGAGCCAGGCAAGACGGTTCCATTGTCTGCGTGGGCGAAATTCCCTCACAAACCTACGTGCATATTCTGACCGGCGACAACCCGTCTTTAATCCAGGCCGCCAAAGAGGCTCTTTTACAGGCCAGAAACAACTACGCCAACGGCTGGCAAAAAAAACCGGTTGTGTTCTTTGACTGCGTAAGCCGGGCTCTTTTTCTGGGTGACCACTTTTCCGAGGAAATGGATGCGGTCAACAACCCGAACACTCCTCTCTTCGGTGCGCTGACCCTGGGCGAGATAGCCAATTACGGAAAGGACTACCTGGATTTTCACAATAAGACCGCTGTAATAGGTGTTTTGGATATATGAACTCCTCCTGTTCGGAACAGATCCAGGTTCTTTATGAGATAGCCCTCGCCATAGGTGAAGAGCTGGATCTGCAAAAAATGCTCGGCAAAAGCTTGCGAACTTTTTTACGCAAACTCAACTGCTTTGCCGGGGGAGTTATTTTTTTTCATGAAAACCCTTCGGATTCCTTTATCCCAAAACTGATCCGGTCCATCCCCCAAAATCTTGAAACCACGCCCGTATATCAAACAGCCGAAAAAGAAATTCCCCGGATCATGACCAGGTCTCAAAAAGAAAACCTGCATAAAAGCATGCCCTTGACGGGCATAGCGGCAACTGAAGAATATTATTACTACTTTGATCTCAATCCATGGGGTGTTCTGTTATTGATGAAAAGTGGTTCCCCCTTGGAAAAAACAATAACGGAATCCCTGCCCCCTCTGGCTCGTAAATTGGCCCTGGCCATTGGGGCATGCATTAACAATAAAGATCTTTATGCCTCCTGGGAAAACCTGGCCAAGGCGCAGAATAATCTGGGCATGAGTGAGGCCCGCCTGCAGGCGATCCTGGATACGGCCCCGGATGCCATTATCTCCATGGATCTGGACTTCAGGATTACATCATTTAACCCTGCGGCGGAAAAGCTTTTTGGCTTCATGGCAAAAGAGGTGATCAACCGTCCCTTTGATTCCCTTTTGCTGACTGATTATGAAAAAGACACAGAAGACAATATTGAGACCGGCCGCAGAAAAGACGGTTCCACTTTTCCTTTTGAACTGCACCTGGGCCAGGTGAGTCTGGGGGGACAACCCATTTTAACCGGTTTCATCAGAGACGCCACAGCCCGAAAGAATTGGGAAAAGGCCCTGGCCCGGCAGGCCCAGGACCTGGGCGAAAGGGTAAAGGAGCTTAACTGCCTTTACAGTATATCCAAGCTCTTTAACGAAGAACAAACCTCCACTGTCCAGATCCTGGAAAATGTAGCGCGGCTTATCCCGACGGCCTGGCAGCACCCCACAGATACCTATGCCAGAATCAGTTACCAGGGCAGGGAGTATACCTCCAGCAACTTTATCGAACCCAAATGGTGCCTGGAAAAGCCCTTAATTAGCCAGGGCAAAAAAGTAGGCTTGATCCAGGTGTGCTGCGGGAGAAATCTACCTAATTCCGATCAGGAGCCTTTTTTGCGGGAAGAGGAAAACCTGATCCAGACAATCAGCGATCTTTTAAGCTCCTTTCTGGAACAAATACAGGTTCAGGATATTGTCAGGCGCACGGAAAAAAGATACAGGCATCTTTTTGAAAGCATGGGCGATTTCCTGGTGGTGCACGATCTTGAAGGACGCATTATCACTGTAAACCCCACTGTCACCAAAAGTTTGGGATACACAGAAGAAGAGATGGTGGGCAAGATGATTTCCGATTTTATTCCCGAGGCATATCGCAACCTTTTTCAGGAAAAATACCTGCCTGCCATACACGCTCATAAAAGCGTCAGCGGGACCATGCTTCTTAAGGGAAAAGACGGGGCAAAGCATACCATTGAATACAAAAATTCACTTACAGAACAAAAGGACGGCACGATCTCCATAAGCGGAGTGGGCAGGGACGTTACCGAGCGCCTTAAGGCGGGAAAAAAGCTGGCCCAGGCCAGGGAAAGGGAGCTCAGTATCGGCTCCCGCATCCAAAGGGAGTTATTGTTGGGGCGTCTGCCCGGCTTGCTCGACGGAGCCAGGCTTTACGCGCTTACCATCCCCTCCAGGGGAGTCGATGGAGATTTCTTTAACTTTATCCAACACAGCGACCAGTGTTTTGACTTTATTCTAGGCGATATCATGGGAAAAGGTGTGGCGGCCGCCCTGTTGGGCGCAGCGGCCAAAAGCCAGTTTGAAAGGGCCTTCAGCCACCTTTCAAATAAAACCATAACCAGAAACCTGCCCCTGATCCAGGACATAGTCACATATGTCAATCAGCGAATGGTGGAAAAGCTCATGGACCTGGAGAGCTTTATCACCCTTTGTTATGCCCGCGTGGACCTGAAAAGCGGCGTCCTGGAGCTGGTGGATTGCGGACACACCAGGCTCATACATCATAGAAAAGGGCAAAAAGAAGCCGATCTGATTATGGGTTTGAACATGCCTTTGGGCTTTAGCAAAGATGATGAGTATGTGCCGATAGCCTTGTCTATCAGGCCCGGCGACACCCTGCTTTTTTATTCAGACGGGGTCACTGAAGCGGAAAATCCCAAAGGGGAATTCTTTGGCGAGGACAGGCTGGCCGACCTTTTGGTTCAAAAATCAGAGAAAGGCGCCAGAGAGTTGGTGGAGACTATCCGTGACCAGGTTGTCAGTTTCCAGGAATCTGAAGCCATGTCCGATGATCTCACCTGCATGGCCCTGAAAATATATGAGCCGGATAAACCATTGATCTGCAATCAAAGGGTTTTTCCCGCCAGGCTTGATGCATTGGATGAAATGAGAAAATTTCTCAGAAATACCTTTACCCACACCGTTGCACCGGGACTAGACAAAGAAGCCCTGTACCAACTGGAGTTGGCGGCCCATGAAGCCTGCGCCAATGTGGTAAAACACGCCTACCAAAACCAGGCAGACCAAAATTTCACCATGCAAGCCGAAGCCTTTCCCTGCCGACTGGTGGTTAAAATCAACCATCAGGGCAGAGTCTTTGACCCAACCACCGTTCCCCCTCCTCCCCTGGACGGTTCCAAGGACAGTGGTTTTGGCCTTTACCTTATCCAACGCTCGGTAGATGCCATTGAACACAGAAAAGACAACCAGGGGAGCTGGATTATCCTGACCAAGTATCCCACCCTGGAAAAAGTGATTCACGAAGGCGGCTGAAAAAATAAAATTCTCATCATCCCTTTGTTTTCAGCCCGCTGTTTTTCCTATTCCATTGCCGGTTATCCCACCAAAACGCTGTTGCGGTTACTTTTTATTAATACAATTATCCCTTATACGATGTCTTCAGGAATGAACAAAAGACCGAAAAGGCTGAGGAAAAGGAGAATCCATGATAACGTAAGATATTTTTCGCTTTTATAAGTAGGCGGTGGTCTCCGTATGGTGAAATGAGAGTTGCTTAAGATTACTCACACCAAACGAAAGGACCACCACCTTGGACAAGGATAACACCAAAAAGCTCGGGCATGTCGTACATATCGACGAGGGTAAGATTCGGGGCCATTTGGACGAAATGGTCAGGGGCACAGTGGAGCAGACCTTAAACGATTTACTGGATGCCGAAGCAGATAGACTCTGCAATGC
>NZ_AZAC01000017.1 GCF_000931935.2 Dethiosulfatarculus sandiegensis | reverse complement strand
CCGAGGATTATCAAGGGATAAGAAAATAAACGAATCATAAAAAAACCGGGCAGGACGCTTAAGGCTCCCTGCCCGGTTTTTTGGTTTCAAGCGCTACCCCTTGGCAACCATTGCCTTGACCACACCCAAAAGTTCTTTGTAACCCTTGGTGCTGTATGTCTCATAAAGGGTCATGATAGTGGCCTGGGAAAAGACATAATTCCTGAATTGATTGAATTTTTTTGTCTTCAGATCCGATTTTTCAAGGCCGTATTCCTCTTGAGCGATCCTTTGTAAAACCGGAATAAGCCACTTGGCCGCAGGCACGGTCAAGATCCAGTCGTGGTCGCCCAAATGGCAGACAAAGTTTTCCATGCGCCTGGGTCGGGGAAGGGTCTTGCCGTCCGGGGACAAAAGTCCCTTTTCCCTGGGATCAATACCGAGCAATATCCCGGCGGTTGTTATCCAGTTAACCGGTCCGGCTTCTTCCTTGGGAAAACCGGGGTGATTATGGGCACAGGCCTGGGCCACACAAAACTCGGCAGGCAACCCCCGCTTAAAAGACTCCGCTACACTCAGAGAATGATGTTCGCCGGTTCCGGCCAAGCTCAATTCCGTGCGGGACTCACCGTCTTCAGCCCATTGAAAAACCCAGGGTTTGTGCAGGTCATGCAGAACCTGGGAGGTTATAACCATGTCCCGATTCAGGCCAAAGCCGTAGACTTTACGGTAAGTATCATATATGGAAAGAGAAATCACCAGATTGGCCGCGGTGTGGGTGACAAGGCCGCCGGGATAGGAATGGTGGCTTGAATAGCCCGAACCGGGACCGGCATAAAAGGGAAAGGGAGACCTGCCGGGATCATTGACAGCAGGCAAAAATTGATCATAGGCGATCTTCTCCACATACCCCTTGGCTTTCAACTCCCCATAGACCTGTTTTCTGTTTTTGCCATCCATCAGGTCTTCGGCCAGGGTCGGCGCGGGGTTAGCCAGTATTTCCTTAACGGTTTTCCTGATCCCAGGGTCTTTGATGGTCTCCACAGTTGCTTTAAGGTATTTCCAGGAATCCATTACCAGCCTGGAATTTTCGGCCATTTTCACAGGCGACATTGCCTGGCAGTCGCTGAATTTAATGCTTTTGACAGCTGCCAGGGAAAATTTGGGCATGGCCAATGCGGCAGCGCCAACAGCCCCCGCTGCCAGGCCCAACTTCAGAAAACAACGGCGTTCGATCGTTTTTTCAGGCATTTGAATCTCCAAAAAGCAGTTTTTCGTATACCGGGGTCAACCATTGCCCGGTTTTTTGCCGGATACTCTTTGCAAGGAAGTCTTTGTATGCTTTAAAAGCACCACCGATTTTAGAAAAAACAAAAGCCAAAAGAGTCACGGATAATTCACAAAAAGATTAAAAGGCGGTTACAAAACAATTAGCCCTTAATAACTTTCAGTAAATACACAAAAAAATACATTGGCAGCCAATAAGGATCTCAGTCCGTCCCAGACCTTGCCCAATATTGCGAAAAGGCAAGCGAATACCCAAAAAACCTCTTTTTCAAAACGCGAAAAAAGAAGGAGACTAAATTTACAAAAATTTTAAATTACCTCGGAAATTATTTTAATATTTTAAGTTATTTGCCCTTAATCCCTATCGTTTCGCCTCAACTTAACGGCACAATGATTGACTGAGCCGTCTTAAATGAGATACCATGGTCCAGCGAAGTGGTTTCTTAACTAATTTACTTATATTTGAAGCAGTTAACTTCCAAACACAGAAATAAAGAATCGTTTTTAGCAGGTTCATTTTTTCATATTTATCTTTCATTTCACTTAAATAAACAGTCAAAACAAACGGCGGCTCCCCTTATTACAGCGAAAAGAAACAAGGCCCCGCCTTTTTTACATAGACCAAAACCAGGAGGCTGAAAGTTGCAGGCAAAACCCCTTGCGCTGGTCACTGGCGCCACCAGTGGTATTGGTAAAGAGACTGTTCACAGCCTTGCCCAAAAAGGTTATGAGGTAATGGCCCTGGGACGCCGCCGGGACAGGCTTGGCTCCCTGGCATCTCTTTCTAAAGACATAACCACCCATGTACTGGATCAAAGCAAACCCGAAGAGGTGGAAGAGTTATGTTGTAAGATCAAATCGTTGGAAAAACCGATCTCGGTTTTGGTGAACAACGCCGGTTATTCTGTGCGCGGTGTGGTGGAAGAGGTTCCCCTGGATGCTGTGCGGCGCATGTATGAAGTGAACTGTTTTTCCCTTATCAGGCTCACCCAGGCCTGCCTTCCCGGCATGAGAAAGGCGAGATCCGGCTGGATATTCAATCTAAGCTCAATCTCCGGCAAACTTACTTTTCCGGCCAACGGCTTTTATTCCTCCACAAAACACGCCCTTGAGGCAATAACCGATGCCTTGCGGGCCGAAGTGGCTCCTTTTGGGATCAAGGTGGTTGCCATCAGGCCCGGCCCTATTGCCACGGAGTTCGGCCAGGTGGTGGGCGCTCTTTCCCCCTGGTTGGCCGACTCGGACGAGGCATACAAGCCGGTGCATGAAAAGGCCATGGGCTTTTTAAAACAGGTGACTGACCCCGCCTCCATTCCGGGCCCAAGGGTGGTCTCGGACCTGATCATGGAAGTGCTTGCAAAAAAAGACCCTAAACCGGCCTATGCCGTGGGACCCATGACAGGAGATCTCCTCCCCTCCAGGCTGGAAAAGGACGATGCCGCCTGGTGTTCCTATTTATGCGGGGAGATCGGGTTGGATAAGCTCAAAATTTAGCATATCTGCACAGACAAAAAGGCAGAAACTCTTTGCCTCACCTGCCGGACCCAGGCTTCACGGGTAAGGGTTTGGGGGAGCAATCAAAGTATCCAAGGCCTCGGGCTGAGTTCCGCTTCCGGTAAGAAACATCCGGACCTGTCACAAAACGATGACAAATTCGCATTTAATTTATTGAATAATATCGAAAAATTGTACTTAAAAAGCTGATTATCAAAAAGGTGAATCATGGCAGAAGAAAAAACCGTTAAACAAAAGACCGCTGAAACCGCGCACGCCTATTTCAATGATTTTCCCTGGGACAGGCCCTATGATCTTTGGCGTTCCTTTGATAAAGATCTAGCCAAGGATTTAAGTCTTTTTATCACCGGTCAAATGTACGCACGGGAAAAGCTGCCCCACCCCACCAGGCAATTGGTGGCAATATCAGCCCTGACCGCCCTGGAACGCACAGAAGAGCTCAGGATGCATATCTGGGCCGGATTGAATGTGGGACTTGATCCTGAAGAAATCGCCGAGGCCATTTTTCAGGTGGCTATTTATGCGGGCATGCCTGTGGTCAACCAGGCCCTGAAGGTTCTGCGGGAGGTTTTGGATAAAAAAAAGGAAGCATAAAAAAACCGGTTGGAATCCAAAATAAGTTAAACTTTTATTGCGAGCAACATCCAACAGAGCCATATTAGCTCCCCAAAAAGACTTAAGGGCCTTGGGGGAGGGCCGAAGACAGGGCCGGGGCGAGGGAAAAAAGGATCAACAAAACAAGTTTTATTCAGGAGTATTTTGATGTCCAGATTGGCTAAACAGTCCAAATTTTTTGCAGCCTGGTGTGCCTTGACATTGGCGCTTACGATTTTAGCTGGCCAGGCACAGGCTGAAGACCCCATTTCCCGACTCTTCAGCCCGACTGTCGGCCAGTTGAAAACCAGCATAGCTTACGAGGGGTTCTACCACCCCACCCAGGATTTGGACAAACAAAACGCGGATATGTCGATTTTTACCCAGGAGCTGAGCTTTATAACCCCTTTAAGCCAGGACAACAAGTCTGAATGGGGCATAGGGGCCTGGGCCAGGAACAAAAACATACAAACAGAGGCTGTGATGCCCTATAGCGGCAAGGATTTTCCGGAAACCCTCTGGGATCTTGGCCTGGGAATACATCACAAAAGAAAAATAAGCTCCCGCTGGATAGCCGGCGGCTTTGCCGGAGTGGGCTCGGCATCGGATGAACCCTTTCACAAAAGCGATGCCACGGCGGTTCGTGCGGCAGGCATGGCCAGCCTCAGGACATCCCCCTCTCAGGCCTGGAATTTTTATGTTTTCTACTCCAGCCTGGCCGCATTTTGGGGAGGCATTCCGGTGCCCGGGGTGTCCTGGCTCTATACACCGTCTAAAAACCTGAGACTTAATCTCGGTGTGCCTGCCCTGAGCATTTATTACCGGCCGCTCGAAAAGTTGAGTTTCCTGGCCAGATACGCCTATCCCACGGAAACCTATGTAAAAATTGGTTACGATCTCACTAAGGAAACCACGGTTTTCACTTCTTTTGCCTGGACCCACAACGGTTATTTCAGAAGTGATCGCAAATATGACGACGACCGTCTGTTCTTCTTTGAAAAAAGGGCTTTGCTGGGTATCACCAGCCGATTTTCCAAAAGTCTAAAGCTTGAGGCCGCCGGTGGCTGGTCCTTTGACCGCCTTATTTTTGAGGGGGAAAACTATGATGACCGGGATCAGAACCGTATTGACCTGGAAGACGGAATGATTTTCAAACTCTCCTTAGGCTACAGCTTCTAAAACAATCGGGCGGCCCAAAATCAAAAGGGCCGCCCGATCAGCATACTGAAAATTTTCCTCCCGGCTCTTGTCAGGCGCCACTTGGTCAAAATTCGCTTATTGCCAAGCGGCCTCTGTTTTAGCCGCCAAAAAGATCACCCATTTTCAACAAAAGGCTCATATCTCCCTTTACCTGGTATTTTCCGCTCATAAAGGCAGTCTGGCCGTTGACCTTTCCGGTGGAGATATCCATCCACAAATCAGCCGGAGTGGTTATGACAATATCCGCCTTTGCCGCTTCTCCCTGCTGAAAAAGACATTTTTGGTTTTCTATACTTAAATAAGCGCTGAAATCTTCGGAGCCGGTTACCTTGAACTGTATAGTGGCTTTAAGATCCCCTGCCTTTTCCGAGTTAAAGGCACGGGGCATCATCTCGATCAATTCATAACAGGAAGCGGCCGAGGCGGCCCCGCTTGGCTTTTTCCTGTCCTTTTCTTTCACTCCGGAAGTGTTTTTAGCCTCTGATATCACTTTTTTGATCCAGGCTTCGTGCATTTGTGAATCATAGGAGACTTTTTCCGTGGAAAGCCCAATGAACTTCTCAAAGCTCTCGAAAAGGCCGTTTTCCTGCCAGTGCTCATAGTCATGGGCCATGATTTCTTTATTTTCCCTGACCAGCCAGCCCATGAATGACCAGAAGCTGAAATCCTGGTCAGTGGGAGGATAGCGCCTTTTTTCCTTAAGCGCCCTGGCCAGGTCTCCGGCCAAGTCCTTGGCCCTTGCCTCCACGGCCTCTTTACCACAAAAAGCCCCCGGGCTTACCGCCATGGCGGTAAAGGTTCCCACGGAATATGCCCCAAAGACATGCAGTGAATTGGCCAAATAAGCCCCCACCTCCGTCTCCCCCCATCCGGCGGAGACGGAAACAGCCAGTCCCGGCTTGGAAAAGGCCCTTGGGTTATGGCCATGGACCAGACATCTGTCAAAAAAAGTCTTCATCTGCCCGGTAACGGAACGGAAATAAACCGGAGAAGCCAGGATAACCGCATCAGCGGCAAAAAGTTTGTCGGTTATTTTTTTATGATCATCGTTTTGCCAGCACTTACCCTTGTTCAAGCAAAGGGCGCAACCCACGCAATAACCGATATCCTTTCCATGTAAGTGGATAACCTCCAGGTCCAGGCCATGCAGAGCCAGTTCCTCAGCAAGCATATCAAGCATGATATCCGTACTGCCCATACCCACATGGGGCGAGCCGTTTACAGCTACGACCTTATTCTGTGAACTCATGACATTTTCCTTTATTGTCCGGGGAATAACTGATTCATTCTTTTCCACATCTCCCTCAAAAGTTACGGGTTCCAACCCCAACTTCCGCTGGTAATAATCCGGATACCCGCGGGTAAGGGGAAACCCCACTCCCAACAAGAAAGCCAAGGGTATGAAGGTGTGAAATAGTAATCGGGTAAAGTGTCCTGCCAAATCGGGCCAAAAGGCCGGAACCAGACCGGCCAGTCCGCAAAGCACGAAAATACCGGCCCAAAACCAATTGAGGTGAAGGTTTATTTTTCTGTAAATATCAGTCTCCCTGAGCTGGGGAGGGGTTCTTTTGCGGGCGAAAAACTCGGTAAAAAAACCAAGCCCTAAAACAGGAGGCAGGGCGGCCATTAAAAACAGGGCCGCATAGAGCAAAGCTGCTGCAAAACCGGCCAGAATTTTTTGGGTAAACAAAGGGGCCAGCCATATGCCGCTTACAGCCAGCCAGATAAAGATAAAAATGGTGATATCCACCGGTGAAGGCCCATCTCGACTGCGTAAGGCCATCAGGGCAATTCCCAGCCCCGCCAGCAAAAAGACACCAGAGGCGCGCATTACTCCCGGTTCATAAGCAAAGACCTCGCCTAGAGTAAAAAAAAGGGCCAGGCAAAAAACCGGCATAAGCTTAAGTATCTTGGCTGGTGTCACCTTTTGCTCCTTTATTGAAAAGGAACAGAATATTTAAAGGGCTTCTAAGTTAATACACCCCAATAAAGGCCCAAGCAGGGTATTCCTCTAAAAAATACTTACCCGACAGTAGGTTAGCATTTATTTCATTCAAAAAACAAAGTTTGATTGCAAACCCGCACCAGAGCGGGATAATCTCGCCAGATTATCGGAAATCCATTCCGGACAAATAAAATTCCATTTACTTGACCTGGATATTTTTTCTGGGAGTATTGAGGCAGCCATACACTTTAAGATTGCCCTTGGGATGCCTGGCTGTATATTCTCAGGCAGACTTTTAAATGGTATCAACCCCATGGCAGGGCAGGCATATTTATCGGCTTTTCCCATCCTGCCTGAAACAGCTATTATGGAGCCAAAGGCGTTCAGGTGCTGATCGGCCTTTAGTGGATTTTATAAAAAGGCCTCCTGCCTGAAGCCTGTAAACTGAGAGATAAGACCGAACAGGCCGATTTTTGGGGTTCCATTTTTGGAGAATCGATTATGCCGCATGTGGCTATTGTATACAAATCCCACTCCCAAGAAGCCTTTAAGCAAGCCAGTCTATTGAACAAATGGCTCTTAGGCCGAAAACTGGAATCAAATCTGATCAAGGCCGGTTCACACCTGCCCGAAGATGATACGCCCCAAGGCAAAATGGACCCGAAAACCGACCTGGTGGTGGTATTGGGTGGAGACGGCACCATGCTCGGGGCAGTGCGCAACCTGGTTGAAGAGGGTCTGGAAAACGCCCCCATAGTGGGGGTGAACTTAGGCGGCCTGGGATTTCTAACCGCTTTGGGGCCTGATGAACTCCTGCCTGCCATGGACCGGGTCCTGGCCGGGGAATACACAGCCCCGCCCAGGCTCATGCTGGATGCCAGGGTGGAGAGAAACGGAGTCGCCCTGGCCCAGTTCACCGCCTTAAATGATGTGGTGATCAACAAATCCGCCCAAGCGCCTATCGTGGAGCTTTCGATTGTGGTGGATAAACGCCCCCTCACCACCTTTCGGGCAGACGGGCTCATCTTCTGCACACCCACCGGGTCCACGGCCTATAACCTTTCAGCCGGCGGCCCCATCTGCCACCCGGCCCTGGACTGCATAGTGGTCACCCCTATCTGTTCATTTGCCTTGAGCAACCGACCGGTCCTTTTGGAGCCGGATCTGGTTTTGAGCATAACCTTGGACCACCGGTCCCTGGACACCAGCCTTACCTGCGACGGCCAGGTCGGGCTTGATCTGGAGCCCGGAGACAAGATATATATTCAGCGGGCCAAAAAAGCGGTGCGCATAATCCATTCTCCATTTAAGGATTATTTCGAGATTCTGCGCACCAAGCTGAGGTGGGGTTGAAAACTTGAAGCCCTGTGGGCTCAAAAGCCTTGGCCTTGCCTATAAGACCGTGGTATCTAGGTAGATATCGGGAAAGGTAATAAAATACTTTTCCCCTTGACCACATAAATTTAAAATCCGTGTGGTTAAGGCGGGTGTTCCCGCGGGGGGGCCTGAATGCCGGGCACTACAGGCATTAAAAAGGGCCCATTTTTTTGAGAGGCTTTGCCCAAAGGCATTGCTGCTATATCTGTTAAAACCGTTTTTTTACGGTCGGCGCCAAACTCGGCAAGGAGAATCCATGCACAAGCTTAAGGCTTTTGCCTCTTTGATAGTGATTCTGATTTTAAGTCCCTTTTTAATGGCAATGGGAGGTGGAGACACAGACGGACCCACCCGCATTCCGGACCCAGAGGCCAACTACAAGGTCATGCTCACCGACCAGACCGGCTCAAGGGTGACTCTCACCAAGTTTGCCATAGAAGGGGTGGCATTTGTTCTGGGGGATCTGGGACAAGGCCAGGCGGCAGTGCCTTTGGACAAGGTGCGGGAAGTTATCATCAACCATGTCAACGGCAAATTAAAGGCCAAAATCACCCTGGCCCAGGGAGAACCCGTGGAGCTGAGGGTGAAACCCGGGCTCATGGCCACAGGCAAGACAGAATACGGCAACTACCGGATTCCCTTGAAAGAAGTCCGCATGATAAAGGTGCTCGGGCTCAATCAATAAAAAATGAAGGGGTATTCGGCAACTGCGCCTTCACCCTTTTTATGCGCCCTTTAAAAAATAAAGCAAATCCAGCCCCGAAAGGACCGGCCGGTTCTCTTCGGGGCTTAATGCAGCACCATGGGGCGCGGCAGAAAAAAACGTACCAGGACCAGCCCGGCCACAAAACCGCCGATATGGGCCATCCAGGCCACTCCTTCTCCGCCTGCGCCCAGGACCTGTAGAAAAAACCAGCCGCCCAGCACCACCAGGGCCGGAATCCGGATAAGTCTGACAAAAAACAAAAGCCAGATCAGCACAACCACCTTGTGCTGGGGATAAAGAACCAGGTAAGCCCCCAAAACAGCGGCTATGGCGCCTGACGCGCCGATCATCGGCGCTTCCGAAGAAGGCGCGGTGACCACTTGGGCCAGGCCGGAGAGCACTCCCCCCAAAAAATAAAAAAGGATAAACCTCGGCCTGCCCATGGCATTTTCCACATTATTGCCGAAGATCCAGAGATAAAGCATATTCCCGCCCAAATGCAGGAACCCGCCGTGCAGGAAAGGATAGGTTAGAAGAGTCAGAAACCTGGGAAACCATTCGGGGGGATAGGCAATTTGACCCAACCCGGTGAGCCAGGCGGGCACCACCCCGTAATGATGAGCAAAAATCAACTCAACCTTGGGCGGCATGAATAATTGGAAAATAAAGACCAGCACATTCAAGACAATGAGCACCACTGTCACTACAGGTATCCGGCCTACCGGGTTGTCGTCCTTGATGGGAATCACGATTTGGGCCTCCCTTGGCAGTATTTTCCCGCAACCGGGACGCATCTGTCCATCCAGGTGTTCAAAAAAAGCCGTCCAAGTCTTCTAAACAGGCCCCTTTCAAAAAAATTTTCCAAAAACCTGCTCACTTGCTTCATAAGTCTGCGCAACGGCCATGCACCCCCGGGGACCCCAAAATCTCCGATTTTGGGGGTGGTCTCCGGGGTCCCCAAAATCTCCGATTTTAGGAGTGGTCTCCGGGGTCCCCAAAATCTCCGATTTTAGGGGTGGTCTCCGGGGTCCCCAAAATCTCCGATTTTAGGGGTGGTCTCCGGGGTCCCCAAAATGCTCGCATTTTAGGGGTGGCTGAGGGCCGCCGCCCGGCTCAGCAAAGCCCTCTATAATCCCGGCAAGGCTTTAATCATGCAAAAATGCACTTTTCTTGCATACCTTCCACCACTGGGATACTCTTCAAAAATAATTTATCCTAACGGGAAAGCGATCTCCATGTCCGATAAAAAAGTCCAAAAACTACTCCATATAACCACCTTCGGGTGCCAGATGAACGATTATGACTCAGGCAGGCTGGCCGCCTTGCTGACCCGGGAAGGTTATACTCTGACCAGGGACAAGGAAGCCGCGGATCTGATTCTTTTGAACACTTGCAGTGTGCGGGAAAAACCGGAGCACAAAGTATATTCCTTTTTAGGTTCCCTAAAGGAAATTAAAAAAGAAAATCCAAATCTTATAGTCGGAGTAGCCGGCTGTGTGGCCCAGCAGGAAGGGGAAAAGCTCCTTAAAAAAGTCCCCTTGCTGAATTTGGTCTTCGGCCCCGGTGAAGTGGAAAACGTTGCCGCCCTGGTCAAAAGGGCTCAAGCCGGGGAAAGGCTGGCCGCCACATCCCTGGGAGCCCTGGGGCGCCAGATCGAGCCGGAACTGCCGCCCGACCCGGGCCTTAAAAGCCAGGTAACGATCATGCAGGGCTGCAACAATTTCTGCACCTATTGCGTTGTCCCTTATGTAAGGGGCAGGGAATACAGTCGGCCCGCGGAGACGGTCCTGGCTGAAGCCAGGGGAATGGTGGAAAAAGGCACCCGGGAAATCATGCTCTTGGGCCAGAATGTGAACTCCTATAATGATGCGGAAAGCGGGCTCAATTTCCCGCAACTCCTGCGCCGGGTGGCCGAGATACCGGGTCTTTGGAGGGTCAGGTTCACCACCAGCCATCCCAAGGACTTTTCCCCGGAGCTGATTGAAGTTATGGCCGAGGTCCCCCAGGTCATGGAATCGTTGCACCTTCCGGCCCAATCAGGCAGCAACCGGATGCTTAAGGCCATGAACCGGCGCTACACCAGGGAGCATTACCTGGACAGAGTGGAATTGCTCAAAAAAAACATTAAGATCGCCGCTCTGGGCACGGATCTGATAGTGGGATTCCCAGGTGAAACCGAAGACGATTTTGCAGATACCCTGGAGCTGGTCCGCCAAGTGCGTTACGATTATTCATATAGCTTCAAGTATTCGGATCGCCCCTTTGCCAAGGCCGCTGATTTTGAGGACAAGGTGCCTGAAGAGGTGAAAAGCGAAAGGCTGGCCAGGCTGCAGGAATTGCAGACATCGAAATCGCTTGAACTGCATCGGGAGTTGGTGGGGCGCAAGCTGGAGGTGCTGGTGGAGGGACCGGCCAAAAGGGGAGAAGCTCTGGTAACCGGGCGCAGCCGGGCCGGACGGGCGGTAAACTTCCCCGGTCATCCTTCGCTTTTTGGTACCCTGGTAACAGTGGAGATAACTGAAGCGCGCATAAACTCGTTAATGGGACGGTTGGTGAAACCAGCCCAGGGAGAATAAGCCGTGGTCCGAATGATCGTCCAAGGACTTACCATAGACCCCAGCAGCAACTCCCCGATCCTGATCCTGAAGGATCCGGAGGGGGAGAGGAACCTGCCCATATGGATAGGTCTGCTTGAGGCCACAGCAATTGCCAGTGAGCTGGAAAAGGTCGAGTTCTCACGGCCCATGACTCACGACCTTTTACGCAACATTATCAACGGGCTTGGTTACTCTGTCGGCAAAATTACTATAAACGACCTAAAAGACAACACTTTTTATGCGAAAATAGAGCTTATGGGCCCTGAGGGTGAAGTCTCCATAGACTCGCGCCCCTCAGACGCCATAGCCCTGGCCTTAAGGGCCGAGGCCCCTATCTTTGTGGCCAAGGCCGTTTTAGACCAGTCCGGAATCTCCGGCCAGGATGAGGACCAGCGCTCTGACGAAAAATGGAAAGACATCTTGGAAGAGATGACGCCGGAAGATTTTGGAAAATACAAAATGTAATTTTGCAATTATTTTTTCAAATTACCAAATCTTCCTCACACACGCTTCCTCTATATGCTACCCTTTTAAAAAAGGCCACAGAACTGATTGGTTTTATTGAATCTTCGGCAAATTTTCAATGCTTCCGCCTGCGGCTTTTTATGGTATCGGGATTTATTGCAACAGGCCTGATAATTTATTTTTGTCTTTGAAGGGGAATCAGAAAATGAAGGTTAGCCATCCGGTTATCCTTTTAGTGGATGACTCTCGCCTGGCCCGCACCTCTATAGAACAGGTTTTAAGGGAAAAAGGCCTTAACGATATACTGCACGCCACCACTGCCTCCGAGGCATTGACCATTTTAGGTTTGCATGAAAAGAACGGTTTCCCGCCCGAAAAGCCAATAGACCTGATTATGATGGATTTTGTCATGCCGGACATGAACGGCATTGAAGCCTGCCGCATGATCAAAAAACACCCCCTTATGAAAGAAACTCCCATCATCATGGTCACTGCGCGCAGCGATCCCCAAAGCCTGGGCAGGGCCTTTGAGGCCGGGGTGATGGATTACCTTACCAAGCCCATCCAGCCGATAGAGCTTATCGCCAGGGTGAACTCGGCCTTGACCTTAAAAATGGAGATCGACCGCCGCCGAGCCAGGGAGCAGGAACTACTGGATATGGCGGCGAAGCTGTCCGCCCTTAATCGGGAGTTGCAAAAACAGAATTCCCGAGACGGACTGACCAAGGTGGCCAACCGAAGGTTCTTTGACCAAAGTCTGGATCAGGAGTGGCGCAGGGCTAAAAGGGATGGGACTTCCATGTCCCTGATCATGCTGGACATAGACTATTTTAAAAAATACAATGACCGCTATGGTCATGCCCAGGGTGACGAATGTCTGAAAAGCGTGGCCCGCACCCTGGACCGATTACTGCAAAGGCCTGGTGATCTTTTTGCCCGCTACGGCGGTGAGGAATTTGCCGCCATCCTGCCCGGCATCAATCAGGGAGGGGCGCTCACCATAGCCGAAAAAATGCGCAAAAGCGTAGAGGACCTTAAAATAGAACACGCAGACTCACTGGTTGCTCCATATGTGACCATAAGCCTGGGTGCGGCCCACAGCGTGCCCGCATCCGACACAGAGGCCCAATCCCTTTTGGAGACTGCGGACAAGGGTCTTTATCTGGCCAAGGAAAAAGGACGCAACCGGGTGGGCCTCTTAAGTGCTTATCAGCCCAAAGATTGACCGATCAAAGCATCTGTGGATAAAATCACCCACTAAACAAGACATGCCCGGGCTATTTTTAAAAGAGAGAACCAAATGATAGACCTTCATTGCCACACCCTTTTCAGCGATGGTGAGCTTATCCCTTCGGAGTTGGTGCAGCGCGCCGAAATCATGGGTCACAAGGCCATTGCCCTTACCGACCACGTGGATATGAGCAATCTGGACTTTGTGTTGCCCAGGCTGCTCAAAGCTGCCGAGGATCTGAACCGTTTTCACCGGACCAAGGTTCTGGCCGGGGCGGAACTGACCCATGTTCCTCCGGATCTGATACCTGAATTGATAGCCCAGGCCAGGCGGATGGGGGCTCAGTTGGTGGTGGTCCATGGGGAAACCCTTTCCGAACCGGTGGAGCCGGGGACCAACCTGGCCGCTATCCGGGGTGGGGCCGATATCCTGGCCCATCCGGGGCTTCTCTTGCCCGAAGAAGCTCGCCTGGCTGCTGAAAAAGGGGTTATGTTGGAAATCTCCGCCCGCAAGGGACATTGCCTGGCCAATGGTCATGTAGCCGGATTGGGGCTGCAAACAGGGGCCGAACTCGTGGTGAACACAGACACTCACGCCCCCGGAGACCTGATAAACAAAGACCAGGCCCGAAAAGTGGCCCTGGGAGCCGGGCTTGACCAAAAACAGGCGGACCAGGTATACAGGAACTCTCTCGGCTTCCTGGAAAAGGCCTTGCAAAGGGCGGACAGATAAAGATGGACAAAACCGTCCAGGCCAATCTGGCCACCCGTCTGGGTCATGCATGGAAGCAAAGGCAATTGGAAAATCTTAAAGCTTGGGCAGCCCGGGAATTGATCCATCTTCGTCCCATGGATGAAAAAGGGGCCCTGGCCATAATCAAACGCAAGCAGATCTGCGCCAATCCTCCGGAACAGGCGGAAGCCCAGAAAGCCTATTTTTTAGAGCAGGCAGGCCTCTTGAGCGAGCTGGCCGCCCTGAAAGACTGTCTGGGGTGTGGAACCTGTTGCCGCACCTCAAGCCCCACCTTGTATGCTAAAGACCTTAACCTGGCGCAGAAATTAACAAAAAGCTCCATGTACACATTGAGGTCCGGGGAAAGGGTTTATTCGGCCCGCACCCAAAAGGGAAGCATCCTGAAAAACGACCTTATTAAAATCAGGGAGCAAGAAGGCGCCTGTCTTTTTCTGAACAGGGCTTTTAAATGCACCATCCACCCCAATCACCCTTTGCAATGCAGACATCTTGAGTGTTGGAGCAACCAAAACGCGGCCAACCTGGACTCCCTTCCCCGGTTGGAACGCGAAACCCTGTATGCCGGAAACCAGACCGCCCTGGCCCTGATCAAAGAATACGATCTCAAGATCCCGGCCCGGAAATTGGACAGGCTTTTGATCGGAGTCTCCAGAGACAATAATCCCGCCCAGGCCGCCTCGGCTTTGGAGCTAATGCAGCTGGATCATCACTTACGTCAAGGCATCAGCAATACTTACGGCTTTGGTCCGGATGAGCTTCTTTTGCTGCTCGGCAGACCCGCCCTTTCCTTAGCTCCCTTATACGGACTCAGCCTGAAGGTCCGCCCAGACGGGCGTCCCGCGCTTTTGCCCTTGGCCAAGGCTTGAAAGCCACCGGCAGGCGCTTATTTAAATGCCTTTTTTTCCCGGCAATTACTGCCCACTAATACGGCCTCAGATGCCCAAGTGATTCCCCCCTTGAGAAGAAGGGAATAATTAAGGCAATAATAACAATCAAATAGAATCAAAAATTTCCCCAAATGCCCATGGCATGAACCTTGCTGTGTTTTTAGACGGTCAATACCTTGATGGAGCAGGGAAACATGCGTGTAGGGCAATCAAATATATACCGCACCGTAGTCAGCAACATGATGCGGCTGCAAAGCGAATCCTTTGCCGTTGACAAGAGCATTTTCACCGGCAACAAGGTCAATGCCCCCTCGGAAGCCCCCTCCCTGGCGGTGACTATCCTGAACAGCAGACACAGTCTATTTGAAATCGAGCAGTTCGGCAGCAACCTCAGTGAGGCCAAGCAATGGCTCAGCACATCCGAGACCTCCATGCAATCCATTGTGGACACCTTTAAGAGGGCCAAAGTTGTGGCCGAAAAGATGGCCACCGGCACCTATGATTTGAGCCAGCGCAGATCAACAGCATCGGAGATTCATAACATCCTGGAACAGATCATCAGCCTTTCCAACACCAGGGTGAACGGAAGATACATTTTCGCAGGCTCCAACACGGAAAACCGGCCCAATATGGCCAATATATTAGAAACCCTTTTGGGAACAGGGCACTCAACCGTTGCCTCGGCCTATGAAGGGGCCGGCGGTTACGGTCTCCAGTTTGCCAGGGATGACCATGGTTCCCTGGCCGATCTGCTCCTGGGCACTTCCAACACCCTGGGAGCCAGCCTGGCCGCGCCTCTGGATTTCAACACCTGGATCACCGAGCAGGCAGCCAGCGACAGCCCGTCTCAGGGCATGATTGCCCGCAACCAGGCCATGGTGACCTATTTAAGCGATCTGGTTTCCGCCCAGGTCGGTGAGGAATTGACCTGGCAGGGCAACAGCCAGGGAGGCCAACTGCCGGACCGCAGCAACTGGATTTTAAACGTGGAAGGGGCCTGCACGGTTCAGGTGGGCACAGACCCGGCCTATGCGGTGACCGATGCCCAGGACCTGGTCAACCAGATCAATGCGGCCGGTTCAGATTACCGGGCCTGGCTGGAAGGCACGGAAAAGGTGCATATCGAACCTGTCTCCACCGGCTTTTTCCAGGTGGAAGAGGTTAATCACTCGGGGAATTTAACCATAACCCGTGATGAAAGCGCAGGGGGCCAGACTTTCCGCACCGAAGGTGTAATCCAGGTTAACGGCGCGGGCACTGTCACCATAGGCGGCGACGCCTATCCCCCTCCCCCGGCTACTTCTTTCAGCGACGCGTCTCAGCTGGTCGAGATGATCAACGCAGACTCCACGCGGGGTTATTTCGCCTATATAGAGGGAGACGAGACGGTTCATGTGGTTTCCAAGGGTCAGGGCGCCTTTGATATCACAGGCGCCACCGGAGAGGTGAGCGTAAAAGACACCACAACCATGCAGGAGTTGCTGGATAAGATCAACAGCGGCATACATGCGGTGGGTGTTTTGCAGATAAGCTCCACCCCGGCAGACACGGACACCATCAAAGTTGGTGACAAAATATGGTCCTGGGCCGAAATCAAGGGGAGTGAAACCCCTGTTACGCCTGAGGATTATGCAGAGGTCCTGGCGAATTGGATATCCACCGAGACAGATGAATACGATGCCTCCGTGGTTAAATCCGGCTCCAGGCCCACGGTTCAGATAACAGCCAGGGCAGCGGGAAAAGCAGGCAATGTGGCCCTTACCGCTTCGGGCACTGCCATTCTCAGCTCGGGAGCCCTCTACGGCGGCCTGGACCCCACGGAGTTGAATCCCCTCACCTCAACTCCGGAGGCTGAGGGCCCTTCCACCCTATGGGCCGACAGCGCCGCAGGGCACGGCACCCAGTCCAGCCTGGTTTACGCCTCCGGCAATTATCATCTCCGTCTTTCCAGAGACACCACCGGCTCGGGCGCGATTATCTCCATTGACCCTTCAACCAACCTGGGGCTCACCACCCCCATGGCCGGGATTGATTTTTCCCCGGGCCTGCCCCAATGGCAGATAGACCAGATAGCCGGAAACGGCACCAGCCAGATCATGACCAACTGGTCCACCAGCCTGCCAAGCACGGCCAGCCCTGTTTCAGACCGCCTGGGCGAGGTTCTCTCCTGGACAGCAGATCCGGCTGACGGAACCCACACCTTCCGCACCAGGACCACAGTCGAGTTCAGCGGCGGGGCCGGAGGTGCAAACACCACCACCATTGATGTGGGGGGCACAACCTATACCATAGGCGGCGCCGACGCCGCATCCAGCGCAGAAGAGCTGGTGGACTGGATTAACTCACCAACCGGATTAAACGATCCCAATTATTTTGCCTATCTGGAAGGAGACAGCACAGTCAAGCTCATGGCCAAGGACGGAGCTCCGCCGATAACCATTCAGGAAACCCAGGATACCGGCGGGGTTATGACCATTGACCAGGGAACAAGCGCTTCAACCAGCCTGGAACAACTGAATAACGCCATCAACAACGGGACCAAGGCGGTGGGATCCCTGCATTTCGGAGGCGGCGTGGCCCTGCCCGCAGCCACGGACACGGTAACCCTGGGGGACCAGTCCTGGTCCTGGCAGGAAATCACCGGCGGGGAAATGCCCGCCACGGCCGAAGGGTTCAGTGAGGCCCTAGCCTCCTGGGTCAACCAGAGAAGCGATCAGTTCACTGCATCGGCCTCCACCGGCCTCACCGGTTCTTCGGTTCAGTTTGAGGCCCGGGCTGTGGGCAAGGCGGGCAATGTCCGCCTTGAGGCAACCAACGCAAACTCCGGGGTGGATATCACAGACACCCTTATCGGCGGCTTAGACGGCGCCAAAACCGTCACCACCGGCAAGATCTATGGTGAAGGTTCAAGCAATTTAAGGCTGGCCACTAATATTCAGGCCACGGTGCTGAAGGTGGACGGAGAAGACGTAACCCTGCGCCTGCGCTGGTATGACGACTACGGCCAACTTAAAACCCAGGAAGCCACCTTGCAGGGTTCGGGCAATGAAAACTCGGTGGAAGTTCTCGGCATGGGCGGCCTTAAAATTTACAAAGACGATTCGGTTTGGAACGAGGGCGCTGTCTTGAACCTGGCCATTGGCCATGACCAAAGCAACCATGATGAACTGAGCATTATAATGGCCAACTATGACGGCCAGGGTGCAGACCACCGTCTTTCCTACAACTGGAACCAGGAACAGATAATCGGCAACCATATGGTCCGAAGCCTCCTGGGAGTTGAGGCTCTGCCCAAAAACAACAACACAGGCACTGGAAGCGTGCACCTGGCCGGGGCTTACAACGGCCTCACCACCCGAGATCTTAATATAGATGTCATCTCAAAGGGCCAGGCCCCCGCAGACCCGCCGACTTTCCGGGTAAGCTGGACTGGAGACGACGGCGAAAAAAGATCCGAAGAGATTACAGTCTCCGGCACAGGCCAGGACAATGCAGTGACCATTCCGGACTGCAACGGAGTTAAATTTTATATTGACCAGGGTGAATTTGAGGTGGGCGACGGGTTCTACCATCGCATTGCCAAGGATTCGGTGCATGTGGTGGACACCCTGATTCAGCTTGAGTACCAGCTGGCTTACGGCAACGGGCTTGAACCGCAGACCGCAGGCCAGGAGACCTTGCAGGCCCTGGACCTGGCCCTTAACAACCTGCTTGACTATGTGGGTGAGGCGGGCAGCAAAAAAGACCGGGTGACTGTCAGGACAAGCGTGCTTGAGGATTACAACCTCTTCCACAGCCAGACCCTGAAGGATCTGCAGAAAGTGGACCTTGAAGAGGCCTTTATGGAACTGAGACAGATGCAGTCCACCTATAACGTTACCTTGAAGAGCATAGGCATAGTGACTCAGATGTCTCTGGTAAACATGATGTAGGGTTTCTATCCGCGCCCGGGAGCTTATCTGAATAGGCTCCCGGAACTGCCTGTGTAATGGAGAGATCCACTGCCCTGAGGGCGTTTTTTCAAGGCATATCAACAGAAAGGCCGTCAAAAGCCACTTTTGCCATGGTGGTCAACTCGTGGTCTCTGAAGACTCTTTCCACTGTATCCTGCCATGATCTCTGGTCTCTGGGAATCTCATAGACTGAGCCTGAAGGGCCGCAAAGCGGTTCGGCAGGCTGGTATTTCTTTAAAATCTGGTTACCGACTTCATCTTCAGGCCTCATGTCCTGGCAGGAAATATGCACAAAATAGACCTGGCGCGGCTGCCATCTTTTTAAAAGCGGCAAGGCGTTTTGTAGGCTTAGGTGGTTGGCCCGGTTTTCCTTGGGTTCGTTCAGGAAATGGCACTGGCAGACCAGGGCGTCTAAGCCGGAAAAGGCATCCGGATCTTCGGCCTCCACCAGATCGCCGGTGTATCCCCAGGAAAATTCTTCCCTTGAGTTCTTTATCTTGAAGACATAGCCTTGTGAACCCTGGGCAAGGGCGCCGTGAAAGGTCTTCTTAGGCAGGCAAACCAGATCCTCTCCAAAGGGGCCGCCCGTTAAGGGCATATCAGGCTCGGCTATCTGTTTTTCCAAAAGGTCGCCAAAAAGATAACCAAACCTGGCCTCAATAACCGGCCAGGCCAGGGGATGGGCGTAAACCTTTATCGGCTGCCACTTTGAGCGCGGCATGGCCCTTTTAAAGCATAAAAGCTCATCAAGCCCCAAAAAGTGATCACCATGCTCATGGGTTATCAGAACCGCATCCGGTTTGGGCAGGTTTTCCCGCATCAACTGATAACGCAGGTCAGGGCCGGGGTCCAACAGGATCCTGGCTCCAGCCTCAAACCATAAGGCGGTTCTGGTGCGGAACTCGCCGATGCGCCTCAAATGGCGACAGGTCTGGCAAGGGCATTCATGCTCCGGAAGCCCCCAGGCTCCCCCTGTCCCCAAAAACAAAAGCTTCATGGTCCATCCTCTTCTCCGCAACGTGCAGCCAGGTTATACCGTGGGTAAGGGCATGGGATCTGCCCCCTACAAATCCGGCTCGAGTCATTTCCCGGCGAAAGGCATCAGGAAGGGGAAACTCGAGTATGGTCTCAGCCAGATATTGGTATCCGCCGGGATTATTGGAGATCACACCCGCCACCTTTGGCAACAAAGAAAGCAGGTATTTTTTATATACCGTCTGAACAAGGGGGTGCTGTGGCGTGGCGAACTCCAGCACATAAAGCCTGCCCCCCGGTTTCAGAACCCGACGCATCTCCTGCATGGCCAGCACCCTGTAGGGGATATTCCTGATGCCAAATGCAATGGTGATGGCCTGAAAACAATTGTCCAAGAAAGGCAAACAAGTGGCGTCACCGTTGATCAGGCTCACATTGGCTCCACTTTTTGCCACCTTTTTCCTGGCCGGACCCAACATGGCAGGCACCAAATCCAGGCCCACCACCTGGGGTTTTTCCGGCAAATCAGCTATTTCAAGGGCAAGATCGCCGGTGCCGGTGGCTACATCCAACACCTGGTCACCGGGTTTTAAACGCAGGCACCTGGCCACAAAACGCCGCCAGCGCACATCTTCCCTGAAACTCATCAGCCTGTTTAAAAAATCATAAACCGGCACCACCTGGGAAAAAATACTTTCAACATCTCTAATCTGCTTCGAGGCGTCTCTCATCGTTCCGTGATAATTCCCCAGGTTCTACCCGGATCCAAATCGTAATCAGTATTAAGGCGTTTAAGCTCCAGAAGCAGCCTGTTCAATGAATTGCGCAAAAGCGAACCGGCCAAGGCGGCTTCCTTGGGGTCAGTGATCGCCTGGCAGGAGCTTTTTATTTCCTCGGGCAAACTGTCTGATAGTTCGGTCTGCAAGGCCTTTACCGCCTGGTTAAAACTATCCCTGGGCAATGGGGCCAAGGGCCCTGAAAGGCCAAGATACCTTCTGGCCAGCCAGGTGCCCAAAACGGCAGTGGTCTTGATCTCCCTGGCATCTTCAGGATATACCTTGGTCTGCCAAAATCCCAGCACATCACCCTTATCCAGGCCGATCAGCTCGAAAAGCAATTTACCCCAGAACCATGCCTGATCCAGCCTCAGGCGGGATTGTTCCAGATCCGCCAGGTTTAAAAAGGCCCTGTACTCCTTATCTCCCGGCAAGGAGGGATCATAGTATCTGGGACGGGGATAGACCAAACCGGCCAGATTCCGGTCCAGAGGCTGATCCAGCACATAAAGGCTGGTGGGGAAGCCCTGAAGCCACCCCTCTTTGATCAAATCCCAGGCCTCTTTATTCAACTCTCTGATGGCTGCGGCTCCCTGCCTGGCCAGGGCGGGCAGCCCCACCCGGCTTATCACCTTAAGGGCCGTTTGCCTTTCCCCCTCCGAGATTATGGCCAGACCCAGGTTGGCCATACCCAGGCTTTCCCTGGCGGCCTTTTGCATCTCCTCCTGGTCGGCCGGGTCTGCGTCCAAGGCCACCACACCGCAGTTGGCCACATAGGCCATCTCAGCCCGCAGGCGGTCGGCCTGATGCCCGGAAAGTTCATTCAGAACCATGGGCAAATTTTCCACTTGAGGCAACAACCGAACCACTGCGTCCGAACGGGGCGACGCGTCAGCCAGAAAAGCAAGGTCATCCTTAGACGGTTGTTTTTGCCAATCCGTCTCACCCGGTGCAGGCCTGGCCCAAAGCTCCAGGGCCTCCATGCGATCCGGGAATCCATGGTCCATGAGCCTGCCGTTTCGCCATCTTAGCGCGTCTTCAGCAACAGGCGAGGCGTCTTCCCAAAGCATGGCCTCCATAATGGTCTGATAAAGCTCCGGCTTTTCATTGCGCAGGGTAATCAGAACCTGGCCCACCACATCTGATGACTTTTTATCAAAAAGATCAAGGTAGTATACCCCGTCGAGTGTAAATTTCGGCAGGTCGTCCGGCGGTTCCTGCATATCCTGGCTCGGCAGATATTTCACCACACTGAACCAGTGCCTGAACAAAAGCACCATGGTTTCCAGATCCGTGCTTTCAATCCAGCGCAACACTCTCCCCGCCCCGGCTTCCAGCAAAAGGGGCAGCCATACCTCATAACGGGCCGGATCAAGCTTATCGTGTCGCCAGCCTGTGACATCAAATAAATAGGTAAGCTGACTGTCTGAGGAAAGCGCGAGCAGAGTGCCGGCATCCTCATGCCCCACTTCCAGGACCGAACGGGTAAACTCGTCCGGCGGCAGGGCGGACACCAGCCTCTTACTTTGCCTGTCCAGGGTCAACAACCGCTCCCGATCCCCACCTGCTGCGTTCAGAACCAGGCGAACCCGTTTTTCAAAAGGCAGGGAATTAAACTGTTCTTCCGCTGCCTTGGAATCGGTTCGATTCAGTTTCAGCAACTCATTGAGATCGGTCTGAAATGGAGACAGCCCGTTTTCGTCTGCCATTGTCTCTCCGGTTTTCATGGTGATTTTCACAAACACGGCAGCTTTTTAGGAAAACAAAAAAAATAAAACCTGCCTGAAATCATAATCATACCACGGGGCTTGGCGGGTGACAGCCCTGCCTCGCCCAAAGGGCGATTATCAGCAGAAAACCAGTCGACTGTTCGGCAACATTATTAATGGAATAAAGAAAGGAGACCAAAGCAAGCGTTATGCGGAAAGCACCACTCGCAATTTTCGATGCAGTTCTTTGGTTGAAAAGGGCTTTTGTAAAAAATTTATACCATTATGCAGTATCCCCTGGTTGGCGATCACATCTTCCGTATAACCGGACATGAAGACCACAAGAAGGCCGGGCCGCTGGACAAACAGTTTGTCATAAAGTTCTTTGCCGTTCATCTTGGGCATCACCACATCTGTGAGCATAAGGTCTATTTTATCTTCATATTGAGCCGCCGCGGCAAGGGCGGTTTCAGGGCCCTCGCAGCACAAAACCTCATAACCCTGTTTGGTGAGCACACAACAGATAAGCTCGCGCAGTTCCTTTTCATCTTCCACCACCAAAACCACTTCACCTTCGACCATGGGCAAATCTTCTTCCTTAGGCGCGGAAACAACCTGTCCCTTGATTTTGGTGACCGGAAAATAGATCTTAAATACAGTGCCTTGCCCAGGTTCACTATAAACCCATATATTACCGCCATGCTGTTTAACAATGCCGTAGACCGTGGCGAGCCCCAACCCGGTGCCTTGGCCAGGGCCTTTGGTGGAGAAAAAAGGCTCGAAAATCTTTTGCCTGGTCTCTTCATCCATGCCCTCACCGGTATCGCTCACCGAGATCATCACATATTCGCCTGGCACCACCGCGAACTTGGTGGCGCTGTAACCTTCATCCAGTTCAACCTGGCTGGTGCTTAAGGCTAGAACACCGCCTTTGGGCATGGCATCCCTGGCATTCACAGCCAGGTTCAGGAGAACCTGTTCTATCATGGCCCGGTCAGCCAATATCTGGGGTAGGTTACCGGCCAAATCCAGTTCGATCTTTACATCCTCTCCGATCAGACGTTTGATCATGCCGATAAACTCGGAGACCGCTTCAGACAAATCCACACTGGTTACGCTCAAAACCTGTTTTCTGGCAAAGGCCAGAAGCTGCCTGGTGAGCCTCCTGGCCCTTTGGGCGGCCTGGGATATTTGGGTCAAATTGTAATAGGTGGGATCACTTTCCGGGACATCTTCCAACGATAATTCACAATAACCCAAAACCACTGCCAGCAGGTTATTGAAATCATGAGCTATTCCTCCGGCCAGCCGCCCCACCGACTCCAACTTCTGGGCCTGCAGCAGCTGAGCTTCCAAGGATTTCCGCTCAGTCAATGCCCTTTGTTTTTCTTCGGTAATATCCCTGGCAATGCTGGAAGCGCCCACCACTCGGCCCTGTTCATCCCGGATGGGAGAAACCTGGAGAGAAACATCAGATAACCGACCTTCCTTGCTCACCCAGACTGTCTCCACCGGATCAGCACTTTTACCCTGCCTTATCTTTTCCAGCATACGGGTTATCTCGTCCGGTTGGTCCTGGGGTAAAAGAAAGGAAACATGCTTCCCCAAAACCTCTTGTTTCTCATACCCGTAAATACGCCTGGCCCCTTGATTCCAGCTTACAATAACCCCCTCCAGGGTTTTGCCGATGATGGCGTCATCACTGGATTCCACAATTCCGGCCATTCTTCTTATGGCCTCCTGGACCTTTTTCTGTTCTTCAAGATCCCTGGCCTTTTTAATCGCCAGGGCACAGACCTTGGACAGGGGCAAGGCCAAGGCCAGGTACCGCTCCTTGTATTGGGCAAAGGCCAGGTCATCAAGAATCAGGGAACCCATCACCTGGTTTTTGTGTTTCAAGGCAATCTCAAACCCCCGGCCCGATCCGGTCCAGTTGAATTCATCCAGCAAGGGAGCCTTCTCACCGGGCTGTCCGCTGAAAAGGGGTTTATAATCGAGCACCCCGGGGGCGAACAATAGATGAAACAACTCCATGACCCTGGCAACCGCCTCTTCCTCCCGACCGGCCGATAGAAGATCGTTAAGCAGATCCACCAACATTAAATTATCGGCAAAAAAACGATCTGGCGGCGCGACCGCCTCCCTGGGCCGGGTTTGGGCCAGTACCAGGTGTTCCAAGGACAGCTTAAGCATCTCAAGGCCAACCGGGATGGATTCGCTGGGCAAATCCAAATACCGGGCAAGGTCCTTTAAATCGGTTTGACTGGAATCCCTGACTCCGGTCTCCAGCAGAACAAGCTTTTTGGTGGTTTCCCGAAAAAATTCCCTGGCGGTTTTTTGGTCGAATCCCCAATCAGCAATCTGTTTTTGCCAATTTTTCAGCCAACCGGGGGTTAAGAGATAGGCTCCCTTGGCCAGATAATCATCCACCAGGACCTTGGAGGTAACCAAATAAAAACACTGATCCGGCACCAAGGACCCACTCAGGTCAAGCCCCAGGTCTTTGGCAATCGATTTGTTCAGGCAACCTCCACCAATTATCAGGTCCCGGTAATCTGATCCATTTGATGAAAAATCGATTTTTCCCCGACCGTTCTGGCCAATCTGCAGGCAGGAAAAGGGATAGGTGGTGATTTCGGCGGAGGACAACAGGGGTGAGGAGGCTACAATTGCTTCCACTTCGTCTTTAAAATGGGGGCAACACCAGATACGCAGTTTATCTGCCATTACCATTCACCCAATCCAACGGATAACGCCCCCAGCGGCGGACAGCCTTGGCAACGGCCTTTAGTGTCTGATGGTCCACGGCAAAGGGAATCTCACCGTGATTATCCGACAATACAAATCCACCACCCGGACCGGCCCGGGCAATGGCTCTTTTGACCTCTGCTTCTGCGATTTCAGGGGTCCAACTTTGCATGGAGACGGCATTTAAGTTCCCCACCAAGGCCATCTTGCCTTGGCAGGCCCTTTTCAATTCTGAGAGGTCTTCTTCCGCACTGGCGCTCATACCGGCCACTCCCAATTTGCTCAGCTCTTCAACCAGGGGAAGGCCCCGCCCCGAGGCCAGATGGAACATCACACCGCCATTTATACGGGCCAAGGCTTTACGGGCAGTGGGCAGGCCATATTTGAGGGAGATTTCAGAAGGCAAAATAGTAGGGGAAGAAACCGGGTCTGCATAAACCACGGCACTGCAACCCGCCTTGAGCTGGGCGTTGGCCCAGGCAACACAGAATTCAATATTAATATCTAAAAGGGCTTGTAAGAGATCCGGCTTTGCATGGATCAGATCAAGATAAGCCTCAAAGCCCATCTGCATGACCGGCAGGGAAAAAGGAGAAATTACCGTGCCTGCTATGGGAATGTCCTCTCCCACCTTGGATTTGAGCAGGGTCACGGCCTCTAGAACTGATTGCAGATCCGGGCTGGAAGCAACGGAGGGGGCTTTAAGCTTAAGTATATCCCGAGGATCTTTGATAACTGGTTTTCCGGCGTTGGGCGGCCCCTCCTCAAAATAAACCACATCCCCTCCCCAGGGGATCATCTCCACTCCGGCAAAGGGATAGCAGCCCAAGATATCGTTTTGATATTCCTCACGTAAAAACAACTGACCCTCTACAACCAGATCCGGCCTGGAATAATACTCTTTCAGGCTCACACCAAATTTTTTGGCAGGATGCATGGTGGCAAAAAGGGTGTAGGGCACCCGGTCCGGCTCCTGATGGCTAAGGGCCAGGTTAAGCCTTTGGCTCGAGGTCATGCCCATATCTAATCCTCTTCAAAGGACTGAACTATGCCTACGGCCTCAGCCGAATTGCGGCCCATGGCCTTGGCTCCGAGTTTTTTATAAAGAGTGGGTTCCAGGCGAAAAGGCGCTCCCCCCACCACCACAGCAGTATTTGAACCGGCATCCTGCAACCTGGTCACCAACTCTTCCACCTTAAAGGCGGAAGCCAACATCAAACAGGATATCAACAGGACATCCACCTTATCCCGCAAGACATGCTCGCACAAATCCCGGCTCTGACAGCCATGCCCGTAATCCAACATTTTATAACCGGCTGAATGCAAAGCTGATTTAACCATTCTCTTACCAAGGGCATGATGATCCGACAAAACGGCTATGGCCAACCGGGGGCCCCCGTTTTCCAACTTGCCGTGGGTTAAAAGCAGTTTATCAACTACGCTTTCACATATCTTTCCGGCCATATAGACTTGGGATAACGAAACCCTGCCATTTTCCCAGTCCAGTCCTATCTCCTCCAAAACCGGCACCATTACCTGTTCCATGGAAAGCAACCTGTTTGAAGCGGAATTGACATCTGCCAAAAGAACAGACACCTCAGCCGAATCCAGATGCAAAAGCGCATCTTTCAAATTTTGTTTTATGGCACGGATATGCGGCATAGGCTCTTTGCCGGGGCAGGCAAAAGGCAATTAAAAGAGGCTGTTAGAGAAAAAGTAACCGTCAGCCTTTTAAGAAGCGGCCTGATCCTGATTACTTTAAAAATACTTTACACAGTATTTGAAAATAGTTTATCGCATAGCTATAAACTATGCAATCAACCGGCAGCTTACCGGATATTTTTTAACAACCAACCAATCTCCCCAATTTTAGCCCTCCGGCATTTATTCTCCGTTTATCTATGCGACTTTGCATGGTATTTCCCAGTTAAATATTTTCAAGGCAACCACGTCTGGAAAAATAAACGGGCCATGCAAACAACCCAAAAATACTAAAACTTTTTCAAAGACTCCGAATGACGGCCCGCCGAGTTGTAAGGCTTTCTTAAGGCGAGAAATTCGAGCCATTTGGCAAAACCCAAGTTTTTACCAAATGGCCTCTGACAAAGCCCGGGAGGACTTTGACTGAAAACTAAGGGAGCCGCCCCTGAGGCAGCTCCCCTTTAAATCATTCATTGAATAAGATCTAGAAGTCTTTCATGGGGTTGGGGCCCAAATCGTCCAACTCTTCCATGAACTCATCCAGCACCTCAATCACCTTGTCCGAATCATTGATGCCGATCTCTTCAACCTTGACGCGCTCGCTTTCAAGCATCAGACGATCCAACGTCTCACTGATCTTGGACATACGCACATTGGCCAGCTCAGAGCCGCGGATAAAGTGGCACTGGTAATTCTCGCCATGGCGGCAGCCCATGAGCATCACACCGTCAAATCCCGCGGAGAGGGAGTCGGCGATCCAGACCAGGTTCACCGATCCCAGGCAGCGCACCGGGATAAAGCGGATGTAGGGGCTCCACTTTTTACCGGCTTGGGCAGCCGCGTCAATAGCGGGGAGGGCATCGTTCTCGCAAACCAGGCAAAGGGCCCTGGGTTTTTCCTCGTCCTCTTCCGGCACCTCAATGGACTTGATCATGCGCCCTATCATATCCACAGAGTAATTCTTAAAGGATATGATTCTCTCCGGGCAGGCTCCCATGCAGGTTCCGCAACGGCGGCAACGGGTGATGTTCGGCAAGGGGTTTGCCTTTTCATCTTCGTTGATCGCGCCAAAGGGGCATTCCTCGGTGCAGCGTTTACACTGAGTGCAGCGCTGCATGGCAAACTCGGGAAAGGACATGTCCCCGCTTCTGGGATGCACTGCGCAACCTTTTTCCGCACCCACAATGGATTGTATAGCCTTTAAGGCCGCTCCCACTCCATCTTCCATGGCCCTGGTCACACGCATGGGCCTGCGCACGTTACCGGCGGCATAGATGCCGGTGCGGCGGCTTTCATAGGGGAAGCAGATAAAATGGCTGTCCGGCATGGCGTACTTGATCGTCGGCAGGTTGGGCCCCTGGCGATAATCCAGGTTCAGAATCGACCAGTCTTCACAATCTGCCAAGGCCTGATCGGCAATTTTTTTGGCTTCGTCCTGATTCACGCCAAAAGCCACCAAAGGCGCATCCACCACCTTGGGGTTGTTGGGCTTCATGCCGGTTGCCAGAACCACCAGGTCAAGCTCTTCGATCTCAAGTTGATCGTCCAAAAGCACGTCCTTGGTCTCGATCTTGAGCTGACCGCCGGACTCGGTAATGGTGGGATAGGTCTCGTCGCGGCGGATAAAGATGACTCCCTGGCGCTGGGCCTCGCGATAGACTTCCTCACTCTGGTCCGGAGTGCGGATATCCTTGTAGATTACGTATACCGCTGCCTCGGGGTTTTGGGCCTTTACATACATGGCTTGTTTTAAGCTGACCAGGCAGCAGAAGGCAGAGCAATAGGGCAGATGATTCTCATCACGGGAACCGGCGCACTGGATAAAGGCCACAGCCGAGACATCGCCGCCGGAAGGACGGGTGATCTTGCCTTCCCGGGCCATTTCCTCCATCTGCACGTTGGTGATGATGTCCGGATTGGAGCCGTAGGCCAGGTCGTCTTTCAAATTTTCGGGATCATAGGGAAGCCAACCCGTGGCCTGGACCACCGCCCCCACCTTGAATTCATCTCCGGTGGAAAGGCTGACGTCAAAAAGGCCGGGCATGCCCGAGGTCTTGGCCACTGTGGCGCTGGTATAAACCTTGATCAGTTCGCTGGCCTCAACCTGGTCTATCAACTCCTCTAGGTTGTTCTCTTCCAGGTTGGTGTAAGGCGGAGTCTGAGGCCCCAGTTTGGCCATCTTGGACATAAAGCCGCCCAGGTGGTCTTCTTTTTCCACCAGGTAGACCTTGGTGCCGACCTTGGCTGCCTCTATGGCAGCGCTGAGCCCGGCGGGGCCTGCGCCCACCACCATGATATCCTTTACGATCTCCTCTTCAGGCTGATAAGGCTCCAGGGGCTGACACTTGTCCAGCTTGGCCGCGCCCATGCGGATGTAGTCCTCGGCCAGCATGAGGCGATCCTCACCGGGCTCCTCTTCATCCTCATATTCCGGCTCGCTGCACATAACCACCTGCTCGCGCAGGCTTACCCGCTCCACAATGGCGTCGCCAAAGGAAAATTCATCGGTCTTAAACCGGGCGGAACAGGCTCCGATCAAAAGCGCATTCACTCCGGCGTCCACATCGGCCTGAATCATGGCCACGCCTTCAGGCGAACAGAGGGTGTCGTGTTCCTTGATTTCGGTTATTTTCTGTTCCTTGGCCGCCTTGGCCAGGGCCTCAAAATCCAAGGCCTCGCCTATACCGCAGCCCTTACACAGATAGCAGGTGCTCTTTTTCTCCATGATCATCTACCTCCCGCCACGGCCTGGATCGCCTTCAGGGCAGCGGCCGTGCCGTCCTGGGTGCAGGAGACAACCTCGCAGGGACGCCTCGCAGTGCCCACTCCGATAATGCCTTCCTGGGGAAGCAGGAAGCCGTAATCATCGTACAAAACCTCAGCCGGAATCTTGTCCAGATCAGTATTGGGCTGCATACCCGTGGCCAGGACCACCAAATCATGTTCAACCTGGAACTTCTCACAGGTGGCCGTGTTCTCGCCTTCCAGGATGAGCTTGGACCCGCCTTCCATGGGGGTGATGGTGGCAATCTTGGATTTTATGAAATCCACTCCGCCGTCGTCCTTCACCCTGTTATAGAAGTCTTCATTCCTGTCCATGGCCCTTATATCAATAAAATAGATGGTGACCTTGGCCTCGGGCAGCTGCTCCCTGACATAAAGGGATTGCTTTAAGCTGGCCAGGCAACAGACGGTGGAACAGTAGGGAAGATGGTTTTCGTCCCTGGAGCCGGCGCATTGGATAAAGGCCACGCTTTTGGGCGCTTCGCCGTCGCCGGGGCGCAAAATCTTGCCTGACGTGGGCCCGTTGTGAGCCGCCAGGCGCTCCATCTGCACGTTTGTGATCACATTGGGGCTTTGGTCGAAATTGTAGGTGGTGAGCTTGGTCGGATCATAGGGGGTCCAACCGGCCGCCCAGACCACAGAGCCGGTGGTCAGGGTGAACTCGGCACCTTTGTCTTCCAAATCCACCGCCCCGTAGGGACAGGCCTCGGCAGCCTTTTTGCCCTCTTCGGTTTTTGCGATGGAAGGATCGATCACATAGCGCATGGGGAAGGCCATGTCATAGGGCAGATAAGCCGCTTTGATCTGGTCCAGTCCATAGTTGAAGGAGTTGGGGATCATGGTCTCCACCGCCTCGGCACACTTGCCGCAGCAGGTGCATTTTTCATTCACAAAGCGGGGAGAAGTTTTGATGGTGACCTTGTACTCACCGGGCGCGCCTTCTATGGAGCTCACCTCACTCATGGTGTGAATGGTCACATTGGGGTTTGCCCGCAGCCTTTTGAAGTTGATCTCCAGGCCGCAGTTGGGCGGACAGAGCTTGGGGAAGTACTGGTGAAGCTGGGCCACACGGCCTCCCAGATAAGGGCTTCTTTCCACCAGAACCACTTCATGCCCTGCCTCGGCAGCTTCCAGGGCGGCGGTAAGGCCGCTTATGCCGCCACCGACCACCAGCACACTGGTTTTGTCCTGATCCGTCATTTATCACCTCCGCGATGGTTCTTTCGCGCCCGGATGCCTACTCCCGCGAGGACCGTGATGGATCGGCGACCATTTCAGGCCCATATAGGGACAGGACGGGTTATTGCGGAAACAACCGGCCCATGATTGTCAGCCGGCAGCTTGCGACGAAAATAGCACAGCCCGCCTATGGAGTCCAGAAAAAGCAAGCGATACATGCAGATGAGCGATCCCTTGGCGCATGCGCCCACCATTTTCCGCCTCAAGTTGTCTAAAACCTTTTTAAATCCCGTTTGTTTTTTGCCTGTCCCGGGAAAATCATTTTCCCCCGGGACAGGCAAAAAACTCCAGGCGCCAAGGCATGGCGCCTGGAGTCCATTATCTGGTCAGAATATTTTCTGCCCTAAAAGCCGGCATTACAAGGGAACGACATCGCGTTTGACAAATTCCCATTCACCATCTTTGTAGGTGCAGTTGACAAAGCACTTCCAATTATCCTCGTCCATCTTGGGAGTGTCGGCCCGGAAGTAGTAGCCCGGCCAACGGGTCTCTTCGCGGAAGAGCATGGTCCGTACGTGGGCCTCGGCCTGGCACATACGGTGGACGTTCTCCCAGCAGCGCTCCAACTCGTAGGAGTTTTCGGCGGCCAGTTTATCGGCGTCCTCTTTCAGCATGGCCAGCAGTTCCAGACCGCGCTCCAACAGGGATTTGGAGGTCTTAAAGGCGCTGGAAACGCCGCCGGCGTACTCGTCCATGATCTTCTGCAGGCGGTACATGAACTGCATGGGACGAATGTAGCTGGGGTTGATGTCCGGATCCGTGGTGTAGCCCTTGTTGGCGTCGAACAGATCCATGGGTTTGAAGCAGGCTTCCTTGATGGCGTCCAGATCACCCACATTGGGCTGGGTGTTGTTCTCAAGGACAAACTTGATGGCCTGCTTGGCGGCATAACGACCCTCGGCGTGGGAGCCGGAGGAGAACTTATGCGAGCTGGCGCCGGAGCCGTCACCGGCGGTGAACAGGCCCTGGACCGTGGTCATGTTGCCGTAGCCCCACTTGTAGGGGGTTTCGATGTCATCGGGACCGGATACCCAGGCTCCACTGGCGCCGGAGTGGCTGCCGATGAAGTATGGTTCGCAGGCCGCGATTTCAGAGCGGCTGGACTCGGGCTGGATGTTGTGGGCGGCCCACAGGATGGACTGGCTCACGGTCATATCCAGGAAGTCTTCCCAGGCTTCGCTCTCGAGTTCCTTCATTTTTTTCTTGAAGGCCTTTTTGTCGTCCTTGTAGGCTTCGGCCAGGTTCTGGATAGCCTCGGCGGTCTCCATGTAGAGCGGTCCCAGGCCGGCGTCGGTGTCGAGCATGCCCAGGTAGTTGCGCAGGTTGGCCGGGATGGGTTTCACCAATCCGTAGGGAGCCCAGTTGGAAAGCTCTTCCTTGCGGACAGCCATGTACTCTCCGCCTTCCGCGCTGGTGGCCCGGGATTTGAAGAGCAGGAACCAGGCGCCGACCGGTCCGTAGGCGTCTTTGAAGCGCACCGGAATGAAGCGGACTTCCTGGCAGGTCATCTCTGCGCCGGCCATCACGGTGAAGTAAGTGGAGGAGCCGCTGTTGAAGGGCGGATACCAGGAGCGGCCCAGACCCTCACCAACCGAGCGGGGGCGGAATACGTGCACAGCGCCGCCCATGGTGGCCATGACGGCTTTGGCTTTAAATACGTAGAATTTCTCGTCGCGGGTGCTGAAGCCGTAAGCGCCGGCCACACGATCGCCGTCCATGATGGGGCCGACGATGAAGACGCGCTCATAGATTTCGAATCCGGCTTCGCTCATGGCGTTGATGGCGGCCTCGGCCACGATGACCTTATAGGACTCACCGTTGATCATGACCTGCCAGCGACCCTCGCGGACATACTTGCCGTTTTCATCGGTCCAGATCGGCAGACCCCATTTTTCAAACAGGTGCACCGAGCTGTCGACGTGACGGGCGATATTGAAAACCAGGTCGTCGCGGGCGATGCCCATGAGGTCCTGGCGGACGTAGTTGATGTAGTCTTCGCAGGTGTTCTCGTCCTTGGAGTAGCCGATGTATTCGTTGATGGCTGAGAGGCCCATTGCCACGGCGCCGGAGCGGGTGGGGGTGGCCTTGTCAACCATAATTACGTTAAGGCCATTTTTCTTGGCCCAGTAGGCAGCCTCCACGGCCGCGCCGCAAGCGGACATGCCGCCACCGCAGATAAGAAGGTCAGTGGTGACCTCTACAGTTTCCCAATTCGCCATAGTTGAATCCTCCTAAGGATCTTTTAGCGGGTGATCGTTCCCCAATTAGCTCAAAGGTTCACTAGATGGAGGGCATCTTGTCCACGCCGGCGCTCATGGGCTCGGTCATGAGGTTGACGCTGTTGATGTCGCCGTCGCCCTCTTCAAAACCGCCCAGAGGCTGGGCTTCGCCCTCGGCTGTGGTCCTGATGGGGAACTTGAAGCGTTTCACCGAGCCGTCACGGAACTTGACAGTCCACATGATGCTGTCGGAGCCACGCAGAGGCACCACGCTGGCGCCCAGGGGCACAAAATCGGCATAGCCGCGAACGTCAATGGCCTGCTGGGGACAAATTTTGACGCAGTTATAACACTCCCAGCACATGCTGGGGTCGCGGTTGAAGGCCTTCATTTCACCGTAACCCAATGACCCGTCCTTATCCAGGAGCATAAGGTCGTTCGGGCAGATGTACATGCAAGCGGTCTTGTCCTGGCCCTTGCATCCATCGCACTTTTCAACCATTACGAAACTTGGCATTCAGTTCCTCCATAGGTGTTGTTGGCTGTAGCACAACCTTGAACAACTCAGTTGACCTAACTAAGGAGGACACCGACCCATAATGGGCGGCATCCAGAACCTGCCTGGCGCGACTGGTATCCGGCGAGTAAGCCGGACTAAAAAAAGTTTTTAGAGGGATATCCCCCTAAATCCACCCTTTCAGTCACCCACTCACTTAATATGTGTAACGGGTTTACCGAGTTTCAATATTAAGTAGCCCAGCTTAAGAGATAATGTCAAGAAAAATTTTGTGAATGTGATAACTATCTCAACTCACCAAGCTAACATACCGGTTAACTTGCCAAGCGCCAAAAGGGACAAGCTCGCATAAGAGTTTAAAATTAAAAATTTTTTCAGGAAAAGAAGCTTCATGTTTTCCTTGGCCGTGAAACAAAAAAACTTAAATAACAACAGGTAAAAGGCCGGTTAAGCAGAGTGAAAACCAGTTTTTGTTCCTCCGGTAACAATCGGCGTCGCAAGAATTCCCGGCAAGGCAGACCTTTTCCAAGGTCTGCCTTGCCGGAGGTTTCAGATTTGGTTAGCCCTTGGATTCAGCCCGGCGGCGGGCCACCTGGTGCATGAACGCCTCCAGCCGGATGCGGCTGCCCTGGGTCTCCTGCCCGTCCATGGCCATGGCCAAAAACGGCAGGTTTTCGTGGTCTTCCCGGAAACGTTTCATCACCGCGTTAACAATAGTTCCGGGCATGCAGGTAAAGGGTATCACGTTTACCACGCCGGATATACCTTTTCCGAACATGTCCGTTGTTTTGCCAAGGCTCAAAACGGCCTCGCCCTCAAAGGTGTCGTGCAGATAAGCGGAGGCCATGCCCAAAGTCTGTTTTATGGTCGGCTCATCGGCGGTCTTCAGAAAACCGTCCCAGGGTCCGGCCAGGCGATGAATATCCTTATGCTGGAAATAATCCATCAGCCTGGTTCCCAGATAATTGCGGTAGCGCCTTAAAAGCCTGGCCCTTCTCGTGGCGGTGAAGTTTATATAAAGCACCCATTCGCCTATGGTGGGCAGCCAGGCCTGGCCGCCGAGTTCCTCAATGGAGCGGATCACGTTCTCATTGGCAAACTCGTTGGCCCTGGTATAGATCTCGCCCACCACCCCCACCAGGGGCTTAGGGGTGCCGTTTTTCCTGGGTATGGCGGCAAAGGCCAGCCTGGCCCTTTGCATCACCTCCCTCAAGTCCTTTCCCTGAACCATGGCCCGGCAGACCTGATCGAGATAGCCCTCGTAAACCCGGTCTGTTTCACCGGGCTTTATTTCATAAGGCCTGTTTTCATGAAGGGCCTTTTGCAAAAGATCCACCGCCACCACGCCCTGCCAGGCCAGCCTGGTGAAACCGTTGCCCCCTGCCATGCCCAGTTCCTCATAAAGCACCTCCGACTGGTCCGGGGCGTAAATCGGCACCTTGTCAAAGCCCATTTCATCCAGAACCAAACGATGGAAGCGATGATATTGGCCAAAGCGGCAAGGACCGGTGCCGGAGGGCATGAAAAGGGCCACCTTCTCCGGATCCGCGTCTTGATCCAAAAGCAGTTTCAGCATATCGCCGGTGGTCAGGGCGCAGGGGTAGCACTCCTTGCCCGAGGTGTGGCGGCGTCCCAGCTCCAGGGTGCGTTCATCGCTTTTGGGCAACACCTCGGCCTCCACCTGGCAGGCGTTGAAGGCGGCGGCCACAGCCCGGGAATGATCAGTCATGGGCGGGATGTATATTGTCCTGCCCTTGGTCATGACATTGCGCCTTTTGGCCGGTCTTACAGGTCGTTCCTTAACCGGGGCATTGGAGAGGCTATCCAGGAAAGCCTCCAACCTGGTGATGGCGCCCACATCTGCGGAGTGTTCGTCTATCTCGATCTCCAGGAAAGGCTTGCCTTCCATGATCTTGCGGAAAAAATGTCCTATGAAGCTGTCCGGCCCGCAGCCGAAATTGGTTATATTGACTGCGTAAAGCCGGGGGTCTTTGCGCACCATTCTGCCCGCTGCCAGGATAGACTGGCCATAGCGCCAGTACATCTCGGCCACTTCTTCGGCCCCCAGTTCAGGGGAAAGGTCCAGGCAATCCATGGGCAGGGCCCAAACACCAAGAGAGCGCATCTTGCGGGGCAACCCCAGGTTCACACCCGGATCGGCCCCGTTATAGGGTCTGCTCACCACCACCATGCCCAGGTCGTTTGGCCCCATCCTTTGAAGGGCCTCTCGTCCCAGGCCCAAAAGCCTGTCCCGGAAATCGGCCTGAGCTGCCAGGCCCGCCTCCAGGGCCTCTTCCAGATCTCCCAAAGAAGCGCCCAGCCTCTTTGCCAGCACCTTCAGATCCCTCAAAAGCACCCTTTTCCCCAGGCCAAAACGCAAAGGCGCAGTTACCATCTCCACTCCCGCGGCCTTAAGGTCAAAGCTGGCCGGAGCGGTATAGGGCAGGGTTTGGGAATAGGGACAAACCAGGCCGTAGCCCAGGGGATGGGCAGGCACATCCAGGTTCACCACGGAGGGCAGAAAAATCCTCTCCACTCCCTTTTCCATAAGAGTGGCCAAGTGGCCGTGGGCCACCTTCACCGGGAAGCAGGGTTCGTTAACCATCACCTCCACACCCTTATGGATCAGCGTCTTGTTGGTGGGGCCGCTCTCAACAACTGAAAATCCCAGCTTATGTAAAAAAGCACTGAAAAAGGGCATCATCTCCCGGAACACCATGGCCCTGGGCAGGCCCAGGGCCCCCAGGGCCTTCCCTTCGGGCACGGGCTTGATATAGGAGAGTAAAAGCTCTTCCCTTTGGGCAAAAAGGTCCGGAAGTTCCCCCGCCTTTTCCTGGGCCTTCAGATCCACGTCGTATTTTTCGCACCTTGAGCCGTAGAAAAGGGGTCTGCTTGCCCCCTCCACCTTCACCTTGCGTATGGCGCAGGCATTAGGGCAGCCCTTGCATTCAAAAGTGGTGATGCTGTACCCGGCCTGAGACACCTCAAATCCCTTGAAAGCGGATTCTTTCCAGGTGCGTTGGCGCATGGCCAGAAGCGCCGCGCCGATCGCGCCGGTGACATCATTATGGGGAGGTACGGTCACCGGCCTGCCGACCACAGCCTCGAAGGCGGCCACAATCCCCTTGTTGAGGGCGGTGGCCCCCTGGTAAAAGATGCGATCGCCTACGCGCCGGTCCTCCACCACCTTATTCAGGTAATTATAAACAATGGAATAGCTGAGCCCTGCGACCAGGTCGTCTATCTCTTCTCCGGCCGCCTGGTGGGCGACCAGGTCCGATTCCATGAACACAGTGCAGCGCTCACCCATGCGCACCGGATGCTTGGCGGAAAGGGCCCTTTGGCCAAACTCCTCCTTGATGCTGATTCCCAGCTTTTCGGCCTGCTCCTCCAAAAATGAACCAGTGCCCGCGGCGCAGACCTTGTTCATGGTGAAGTCCACAATGGCCCCGTCCTTAAGGGATATGTATTTGGAGTCCTGCCCCCCGATCTCAAAGATGGTGTCCACCTTGGGATCTATAAATGCGGCGGCCGTGGCCTGGGCGGTGATCTCGTTTCTGACCACATCCGCGCCGATGAAATCACCTGTGAGATAGCGGCCCGAGCCGGTGGTGCCGGCCCCCATGATCTTCACCTTGTCGCCCAGTTCCCTGCCCAGGCTCGTAAGCCCCTGTTTGACCGCGTCCAGGGGACGGCCCGCAGTCATGAGGTACTGCTTGCCCAAAAGCTCGCCCTGCCTGTTGATCACCACCAAGTTGGTGGAGATGCTCCCCACGTCCACTCCCAGGTAGGCCTCCACCATTTCCACAGGCGGAACAGGCTCGGCGGGAGGGGCTTCGTGGCCGGGGCTTAAGCAAAGCCGGGGCAGTCTTTTGGCCTGTTCACCCTTTTGGGCGGCCCGTCCGGCCAAGGCCTCAAGCCCGGCCAGGGGCATATGCTCCCCCTGTTCCAGGGCCATGAGGGCTGCACCGTAAGCGCCTAAGCAGGCGAAGGTATCCGGAACAATCAACTGGCCGGGCCGTAGGCCCATGATCTCGGTCAAGGCCCTGGAGACTCCCTGGTTGGCCGCCACCCCTCCGGCAAACAAAACCGGCGGTGTCACTGTTTTTCCCTTGGCAATATTGGACTTGAGGTTTCTTGCCATGGCAAAGCAGAGGCCGGCCACAATATCGTAGTCCGGGGTGGCCTCCTGTTGCAGGTGAATCATGTCGCTTTTGGCGAAAACCGAGCAGCGACCGGCCAGGCGGGGAGGGTTCTCGCTTTTAAGGGCTATCTCGCTGAATTCTTCAATGGTAAGTTGCAGGCGGTGGGCCTGCTGATCCAAAAAGGAGCCGGTGCCTGCCGCGCACATGGTGTTCATGGCAAAGTCGTCTATGGCCAGGCCGCCTGCAGCGTCGGGCCTGACCAGTATCATTTTGGCGTCTTCGCCGCCCATATCTATTATGGTGCGGGCCTCGGGGTGCACCCGGCCCACCCCTTTGGTAATGGCTATGATCTCGTTTACTTCCTGGCTGTTTAAAAGCGGGGCCAAGGTTGCGGCCCCTGCCCCGGTAACAGCCGAAGCCCTGAAATCACCAGCGGGAATCTCCCGGAATAGGTCAGTCAACACCTCAAAGGCCACGGCCAAGGGCCTGCCTTTGGTGCGGTGATAACCTGTTTTGATCAATTCGCCGTCCGGTCCGGTCACAGCCAGGTCCAGACTGACGCTGCCTACGTCCAAGCCCAAAAAGAGCCCTTGCGGCTCTTTCCGTTTTACTGTCTGATCCGCCTTTTCCATCTTCACCATCAACCGCAGTCTAGTGGTTATCGGATAAAAGCAGGGAGATAAACCCGGCCGAGTCTTTTCCCCGGCCGGGGTCAAATGCCTCCTTGCGAAATCATCAGCCAAAAAAACCGGTGCTCCGGGCCTCTTTCAGAAAAATCCCTTTCAGAAGAGATGCTCCATTGAGACAAAATCTTTTGCCGTTGACTAAAAATCCGCTGGCATACAGAAAACGCGTTTTGATTAAGGACTCGCCGCGCCCGGCAGTAGGTCGGGGAGATATATCCCCTTTCCCATCTCAAGGGACTTTACTTAATCCTGCTCCCGGCGGTCTGTTTATAAACAGACCGCCGGTGCCCCGGACTCCACAAATGAGCCTGTCCTAAGATTTTATATGATTCAGACTCCTCTATAAAAGGCTTTATCTCCAAATTGCTCAACTAAAACCTTGTCTTCTCGGGTAAGGCTGACGAGCATCTCCTTGACCTCGGCCTGTCCAAGGCCGGTCATGCTCACAATATCATCCAGGGTGCAAGGCCTTCTTTTGGTCAGCTCCACAATTTCCTCAGCCAAGTTGCCTGAATCCTTGCCGCTTTGATTGGCGGGCAGAGAACAGACCTCGGTGGGAACCGTAAACAGGGCCGCTATCTCCTGCATCCTCTGATCACTCAAAGGACCGGCCGACTCCAGGGCGGGAGGCCTCACCACGGTATTAAGCTGCACCTTGGAAGGATTGATGTAGGCGGCGGCCTCGACCAGGCCCTTGATCTCCCCGGGATGATCATTCACCCCTTCCACCAGCAAAATCTCCAGGATCAGCTCACCTTTGAACTCGCGGCTCAAAAGGGCGATTCCCTCGATTATCTCCTTGATGTCAAGCCCCTTGACCGGACGGTTCACCCGGCGGAAGACCTCGGGGCTCACTGCGTCCAGGCTCGGGATAAGGGTGTCGGCCAGGCACATCTCCTTGCGCACCTGGGGATCGGTGGCCAGGGTGGCGTTAGTCAGAATCGCCAGCTTGGCCGAAGAAAGTTTACGCAGCTCGGTCAGGATAGCCCCCATATCCAGGTTCAGGGAAGGCTCGCCTGAACCGGCCAGGGTTATGTAATCCGGCGGATTTTCAAGCTCGGCCAGACGCTCCCTGACCTGGTTCAAAAGTTCTTCAGGATCTCTGAAACGGCCCCTTTGGCTGGTGTGCAAAGTGGTGGGGCCCGCCTCGCAGTATATGCAATCCAGGGAACAGGTCTTGGGCAGAATCAGGTCCACGCCCAGGCTCATGCCCAGGCGACGACTCGGCACCGGTCCAAAGACCGCCTGGCCGTTTTGTTCACGAACAGTCAATTTATTCCCCTCGAAAAATAGGGTTGATTAATAAACAAAAATTCTATTGTCAAGCCTTTAAGCCCCCCGCTTGTCCCGCACTTTTTAAAGGACCTTGGCATCCTTTTCCAAAAGGTCGCAAACCCGGTTTAAACTAATGATAATCAATCAGTCAAAGGGCCTTAACTCAGCATAAACCCACAGGTGATTATGTCAAGGCCCACCCAAGGGTCCTCACAGATCGGCAAGATGCCCCGAACACGGCCTGTAAATCCAAAATTAGCCATGATTACAACTAATTCACTATCATATCTCTCAGGCTCCTGTTTGATTTTACAGTAGGCCAAGCCTCAGGTAGACTTGCGGCCATGCAAATCGCCGACCTGAAGCTGAAAACACCTTTCATAGCCGCGCCCATGGCCGGGGTCACCAACCCGGCCTTCAGGCTCATGGCCAGGAGGGGTGGTGCGTCTTTGGTTTACACCGAGATGATCTCCGCCGTTGGGCTGGTGAAAAGTCAGCCCAAGACCTTGGCCATGGCCAGAGTGGAACCGGAAGAGCGCCCGACCGGTTTACAGCTCTTTGGCTCAAACCCGGAGGTGATGGGAAGGGCCGCAGCCATTGCCTCACTGTTGAATGTGGACCTGTTGGACATCAACATGGGCTGCCCGGCCCGCAAGGTGCGCCGCCAGGGATCGGGCTCCAAACTACTTGAATCCCCTGAACTGGCACTGGAAATTGTGCGGGCGGTGGTGGAGAATTCCAAGGCGCCGGTTACGGTGAAGGTCCGCATGGGTAAGTACGGAAACAACTTAAGGGAGTTTCTGCCCCCCATTCTGGAAACAGGGGTAAAGGCGGTCTGTCTGCATGCCCGCACCACGGATCAGGGCTTCAGCGGCCGGGCCGACTGGCAGGCCATCAAGGAGCTGGTTGCCTGGTGCCCCCTGCCTGTCATTGGAAACGGGGATGTAAAAACCCCTTATGACGCAGTGAATATGCTTAAGGAAACCGGCTGCACAGCCGTTATGATCGGCCGGGCGGCATTGGGTGACCCCTGGATTTTCACCCATGCCCAAGAGGTTCTTTTGGGCGGGGAGCCTACGGAAGTCTCCATTGCCCAAAGGAAGGAAGCCCTTTGGGAGCATATGGACCTGGCCAGGCAAAAGGGTGGCGAAGGCCATGCCGTACATTTTGTAAAACAGTTTATGATGTGGTACACCCGGGGCCTGCCCGGGGCCGTAAGCTTCCGCCGCACAGCCGGTCCCAGCACTGACCTGGACGAGCTGTGGCGTCACACCGAGGACTTTTTCGCCAACCTGGAGGGCCTCCAGTCATGAAAACTCGCCTGGCCAGAACCGCCGGATTCTGCATGGGGGTGAGACGCGCCATGGAACTCACCCTGGCCGCCGCCCACACTGAACAGGACAAGGTCTTTACCTTTGGCCCCTTGATTCACAACCCCCAGGTTTTGGATCTTTTGGCGGACAAGGGCATTGAAGTGCTGAAGGAAATCCCGGAACCGGGCTCCCAGGAAGGAGGCACGGTGATAATCCGGGCCCACGGCGTTCCCAGGGAGAAGAAAGAGCGGCTTAAAAAGGCGGGCTTCAGCAAACTCATCGACGGCACCTGCCCCAGGGTGACCAAGGTTCAGGCCATAATCAGGGGGGTTTCCAAAAAGGGCGGCAATGTAATCATTGTGGGCGACGCCGACCACCCGGAAGTGGTGGGACTCTTGGGCCACGCCGTGGACAACCGGGGATATGTGGTTTCAAGCCCAAAGGACATACCCGGCCTTCCCAACCTGGAAGAAGTGACCGTGGTGGCCCAGACCACCCAGAACGGAGCCGCCTTTTTGGATGTGGTGGGGGCGTTAAAGCAAAAGTTTCCCCGAGTGAAGGTCCATAACACCATCTGCGAGGCCACTCACAACCGCCAGGAGGAAGTGCGCCGCCTTTGCCGGGATGTCGACGGCATGGTGGTGGTTGGCGGCAGGCAAAGCGGCAACACCAAAAGGCTCTATGAAATAGCCCGTGATTCCGGGGCCAGGGCCTTTTTGGTTGAGACCGAAGAAGAGCTGGCCGCAGATGAACTCGCCAGTTTAAGCGATATAGGGGTCACCGCAGGGGCCAGCACACCGAACTGGATGATCAAAAAAGTGATGCGGGAGCTTAGCGGCATCCGCTCCAGCAAGGAGAGCCGCCTGGGCTATATACTGCGCCAGGTTTTCCGTTTTCTGGTGGCCGGTCAGGTTTTGGTGGGGGTGGGCGCGGCCTCCATGGCGGTTGCGGCCAGCCTTTTGCAAAATCTTCCCCTGAACGGCTCTCTAATAATGGCGGCAGCTTTTTATATCTTTGCCATGCACATCCTGAACCAGTTCCTGGATAAAGAGGCGGGGCAGTACAATGAACCCGCCAGGGCGCACTTTCTCAACCAATTCAGCTGGCTCTTGATAGGCTCCGGGATTTTTGCCGGGCTCTGCGCCCTTATTATCTGCGCCACTTTGGGTATCTTGCCCTTTGCCCTGGTCACGGTGATGAGCGGCCTGGGGCTTTTGTATTCCGTTCCGGTGGTCCCCAAATTCCTGCAAAAAAAACTGGGTATAGAACGGCTTAAAGATATACCGGGCTCCAAGACGATCAGCGCTTCCCTGGCCTGGGCCACCATGTCCGCCCTGATACCGGCGGCAACCCTGGGCATGAGCGATCCGGCCAACACGGCTCTGGCCTTTTTCTTCACCCTTTGCCTGGTCCTGGTGCGCTCGGCTATCTTTGATATTTTGGACGTGCAGGGCGACCTGATCGTGGGTTCCGAGACCATCCCCATAATGCTGGGGGAAAAACGCACCAAAACCATCATGTGGGTAATCACCTTTGGCCTGGCCGCGGTCCTTTTCCTGGCCCCTATCCTGGGTCAGGCCCCCACCCTGGCCTTTGGCCTGCTTTTGCCTGTGGCCGGAATGGCGGTTATGCAACTGGTCTTGAACCGGGCCTGGATCATGCCCGGAGCCTTGAGTGAAGGCCTGGTTGACCTTAATTTCTGGCTGGCCGGTCTGGTGGCCCTTATCTGGGCGGCCTTTTAGACCGGACGCGCCCCTAATCCGGGCCGCTTTTTTTTAATTTATGATAAGAAATACGGGCTGATCAAAAAGCCGTGTAGAGCCTTTAGAACCGCAGGAAACAGTTTTGTTCGCAAAGCCGCATCCTTTTTCCTTGGTGGGGGAATGCGTCATGAACAAGATCAAAATCATCATTGATCAAGTGTTTGAATATCCTAAAGAATATGCATTCCCTTACGAGGGGGTCAAGGTTTTAATCGACGGTAGAGACCTGATAGACCTTTTATGCAAGTTTGAAAAGCCCTTTGCCGAGGCGGAAGGTCATCCGGACATAGCCGGCGACTACTCCTGGTTAGGAACCTGCTACGCAAGGCGAGAACTGTTCCTTGGAAAAATTGACCTGGCCTATGGTGATAAATGTGACAAAGTCGCCATTTTGGAATGCGAATGCCGTAGTGAAGGTTGTTGGCCTTTTGCAGTGAAGATCACGGTGACCGATAACCGGGTGATATGGAGCGACTTTGAGCAACCCCACCGGGTGAAGGGCGCTGGCCGCGGTTTTTGGGATTACTCAAATTTAGGCCCCTTTGAGTTTGACCTTAATCAATACCTTTCCGAAATAGAAAAAATAGCCTCCCGGGCCGAAGAAAAATGAAGTCCGAGCACAGACGGTTTCAATGGTTTAAAAGCCCCTTGCCTTGGGAATCCCGCCTGCCGATTTTTTTTGAGACCGATCCGTCCGGTATTTGACAAATAGTCACTTTAAGAGAAATGTAAAGCCCATCCTACAGATTTGGCCTCACCTTGCCCCTGATTTCCCTGGCCCTTTTATCAAACAGCTCGGCCACCAACAGGTCAAACTCCTTGCTCAAGAGCTGACGCCTGGCCTTGAGATTTTTTTTGGCTTCCTCCCACAGGGCATCCAGCCCGGCAAAGGTGTTGGTGGCGATAAGCCTGCGGTTCACCTTCTCCAAAAGTCTGGCCCTGAGCCTTTCCACATTCATTTCAAAAAGGTCCCTCAGACTCTGTTGCCTGTCCTGGCTCAAGGGCAGGGTCATGCCTTCCTGCCATGCCTGTTCAAATAACTTCTCCAGGGTCAAGAGGTCTTCTTCCGCAGCCATAAGATTCCTGACCCGCTCCAGCATCTCCGCGCCCAAACGGTTCAAGTGCTCGTAATAAGCCGATTCCAGCCGCTCCTGGTAATCCATGGTGCTGTGGCTTACCAGTTTGAGTTCCTTTAACTCATTGTGATAAACCTCCTTGAGCTCCTCGGCCGTGGTGGTCCGGGCCAGGGCCGCCATTTTGCGATCCAGGCTCACCGGGTCTTCCACATAAACACTCAAGGTGGCGCTGGTTGAATCCCAGTGAAGGCCCAAGCCCTCGCTGATGGAGAACAAACTTTGCAGGCTCTTTTTGTTTTCCATCAAATCAGCGGGGTTCAACTCGGTCACGGCCTCGTTTATCAGCTCGAATTTCTGGTCTATCACCCTGGACAGGGGGACAAAACTGACGGTTCTGGGGCCTTGCGGCTCCAGGTTAAGCCTGAAGGCCGCCACCAGGCCCAAAAACAACAACCTGACCTGGTTGGTGTAGGTGAGTCTTTCAGCCACAGAGGAAAAACCGGCCAAACGCAAAGGACGTTCAACATTGGCCAGAGAATGCAGTAAAAATTCCTGTAGACTGGGCTCAAGTTGAGTAAGCCCCTTATGCAGGCGCAGGCCCTCGTAAAGATCCCGCTCAAAATGGGTCTCCCCCATGGAGCGCAGGCCTTTCATCATATAGATAAAGGCGATGGGAAGCTCTTTTTTCAAAAGCACCAGATCCAGAGAATTGATAAAGAAAAGACCCCTTAACCTCAACAGTCGGTCCATGCCCGCCTGGAGCCTGCCCTTGGCCGACCATTTCCGCTCTTCCTCAAGCGGAATCCTGGTGGTCTCCAAAAGGTGGCGCAGGCTGGCCGCTGGTATATGCTTTTCCACCAGGCCCAGATAACGGTAGACCGCCAAAAGTTTCCTGCCCTCTTCCTTTATATTTTCCTGATGCGCCTTGCGGGCGTCTGTGCCCTTAAGGGCCAACAGGCGTACCTGGTCCTGCAGGGCCTGTAAAAAGGCCAGGCGGTCTTCGGTGAGCATCCCTTCCTGACCGGCTGCTATGTCAATAACCGAAAAAATAAAAAGCGCTTCAGTGAGAAGCGGGTCTTTTCTTTTAAGAACCCCTGCCAGGCCGCTTAGGCAGGCCTCGCCGTTCATGATCTGCATATAAAGCCGGCCCTGGGCCAGAAGAAACTGCAGATCCTGACGAATGAGACCCGAAAGAACCATCCCCCTGGTAAGGGGAGAGGCCGCGGCTATCTCCCCGGCGCTGGCTCTCTGCTGGGTGGGTTTCAACAAAATAGCCAGCATCAGCAAAAGGCCTGTTTCGGGTTTTTTTTCCAAAACCTGAGTCAGGGTGGCCGAGAGCTGCTCAAACTGCCTGGGGGTGACCCCCACGATCCCGGCGGCATTGGGGCCGAATTCACTCCTGGCCGCCTCGTGACTTAAAAGCATATCCTGGAAACCTTCCAGGCTGTGCTCGTAAAGAGCCCCCAATTTATCGGCCCTGGCCTGTTTGGCCGCCATTTCAACTTCTGCCCGGGCGGTGGGTAAAAGCCTTTGCATAATGTGGGGGCAAAATTCCAGAAGCCTCTTTAAGTTGGCGGCAAAAACCGGCAGGGAAAGAAGCTGTTCCAGGATATACTGCTCTATCTGCCAGGAAAAACTGGCCAGGTGGCGAGCCATCTCAGGCAAACCCGAACGGCCGATCCTGCTTAAGGGGCTGGAACGCCCCAAGGCGCCCAAAAAACGCCCCAACTCGTCAAAACGGTTGTCCATTGCCTTTAGCATGAACCAGGGCACCTGGAAGAGATTTTTTTTCACCACCTCTTTCGCATCTCTTTCCAGGCGGTTCAACTCTTCCTGAGCATCTATAAATTTAGGGGAAAGGGCATCGGTTGAGGGCTCCACCACCAGATATAACCCGGAGCCATAGATATAGGCCTCGCCCTTTTCCTTGAGTGTGCGAAGCAACCTTGTGAGCCAGTCCGGGGAAAGCATCTCCGGGGTGAGTTCATCCAGGGAATTTCTCAGCTTGGCCAGGCGCTCTTCTTTCGGACCCGCCCCCTGGCCATCCAGGAGGTTGTTGAAGTTCAAAAGTTTTCTTTCGCTCAAATGCACACAGATCCAAAGCAGTGTAAAGCCCGCCGAGGGCCCCAAGACCGGCAAAAGCCTGCCGGTGCCGTGCATCTCGCAACTTAAAAGCGCCCGGTAAAAATAGGGTCTGGCCGTGGAGTCTCCCTCATAAAACCTGCCCAAAAACCGCTGCATCTGTTGATCCAGGGCCACCACATCATAGATGCGGGAAAGCTTTTTAGGATCGTAGTCGGCCATGGCTTCCTTTTGCCTGGGGCCTGTACTGGTCAGGGAACGCCAGTTATCCAGGAATTCAAAGCGGTCAAAGAGCTTCAACATCTTGCGCATGGCCTTGGCCTGCACCCCGCCCATCTCCTGGTCCCGCTGGGCCATGATCTCATCCCAATCCAACTCGGGATCAGAGACCACACTGATGGCGTCGTCATAAAGGGAAAACAACTCCCTGGCCTGCTGCTTGGTCAGAGAACGGCTGCCTGCGGCAGAGGCCTCGGCCACGCTCATCAGCCTGAAAAGCCTGAGCATGTCAACCGCCTCTTCCAGGCTGCGATAAAACTCAAGCCTGGTAAGCTGACGCAAAGTGGTTTCAGGCAGTTTGCCAAAGGTCACCCGAGTCATGGTGGAATGACCCAGCACAATCAGATACAGCTGGTGCAACACCCCGGGTTCAAGCCCCATCATGCCGAGCTTTTCCAGATTTTCCAAAACCGGCGTGCGATGTCCCATGATGTCTTCGGGGTTCAAACGATCCTCAAACCGAGCCAAAAGCCTGGATTTTTCCATGAGCATTATCACATCCAGGACTTCCTGGATGCGGTGAAAGGTCTCAAAGGGCTTGCGCAGCCTGCTCAACTCCAGGCCGGGCAGGTCCCGGAAGCGGCCCTCCCTGACCTTTTTCAGGATCTTCAGGACTTTCAGCACATAGGCAAAGGAATCCTTATAATTAGCCAAAAGTTTGGGGTCGCAGCCCGCCAGACGGCGGGGAGTCAAGTCCGCCTGAACCTGATCCAAGGTCACCTGGGCCTTTTTAACCCGCCCCTTGAAAACCAGGTGAGTGGCTGAAAAACGGCTGTCCACTTCATAGCGTTTAGACCACTCCTCCTTCTGCAACCTGGGCAAAACCGTATCAAGGATCTCGGTGCTGAAAAAAGGCTCCAACCAGCGGGCCCAGGCGGTCATAACCGTATGTTCCGCTCCCTTGGCCAGCTCCAAGTTCTGATAAGGCAGGGCATCGAGTTCAGCGGGAGTCACCTGTTCCAGGGCCCTGCCCTCCAAAAGTCCCTCCACTGTTTCGTTGTAAAGGCGAGGTCCCGAGAGAAAGGCATTAAAGTCAAAACGGTTTATGGAATCAGCCAGGGTAGGGGAGCTTAAGTAGCGGCGCTTGGTTTTATAGACATGGGAATAAATCAGAAAACGCTTATAATCCAGCTCATTTAAAAACCTGACCTCCATGGTCTCCTGAGAGTCGATCAAAGGTCTGTCACAAAGAATCAACAGCTCTCCGGCATTGGTTAAGAGCTCATAAAACCGGGTAAAGGCAAAATAACCATAGGAGTCCCGTACTTTTTGGTCCAGGGGACCGGCGCCCATCTTTTTGGAAAGGACAAAGTCCCTTGGGTCCCCCACCAGGACCAGGGCATCGAACTTATTATTTTTATTAAAAAGTTGCCGCAGACTGGAAATTACACGGTAACTCATGTGGGGAACACGGTTTTGCAACTCAGGCAGAAGCAGATGGCTGTCCTCGGCCAAAATACCGACTTTAAGGCTCTCGGTCAAATGCCTGGCCAACACCCCGCGCAAAAAGTTCACTATCTCATCCGCCCTGGCCTGCAACTCCACCAGATAGTGAGCCACATATTGCCTGGGAATGAGATAATAGGGGTTGCCAAAACGGGTGAAACGAATCAAAAGCCCCAGACGTTTAAAGGTGTAATTCAACTCCCGCCAATGCTGAACAACCTGTTCGGGGCAAGAAAAATCCACCTTTTCCAGAAGTTGTATTTCCTTGGCGGGCAACAGGCTTTGTTCAAAAAAACCCAGGCCATAGGCGTTGCCCCCAAACCGGTTGGGCAAAAAAGGCGGATGATCCCTGGCCGGGAAGGCCCCTAAGGGAAGGTCGTCCGGGTCCACGCCCAGTTCCTGATAGGTTTCCGGAGAAATAAAACTGTACAGGCCTGAAAAACGGGCCACGTCAGGCGAATTTATAAACTTGGCCATCGTCTGCCTCAAATTGGAAATTCCCGCCCCTTGGGGCGGATTTTAATCTGACAGGCTGTTTGAGGACGGCCTGCTAATGTTTGAAGGCTCATTTTGTTCAGTTAAATTATGTATTATAACATGAAAGCCATGGGCCCTTGACCGCCTAAAGCGGCAGGGCGAAATATCTATTTATGCTTAAATTACTATCAGGAGTAAAGCCATGTCCTTGGCTGAAAAGCTCACCAAACAGGCCGCTTCCTATAGCGGCCAAATGCTTGAAATGCAGAAGCAATTCACCGGCACCCCGGCCCTGGGGCCACAGAACCAGGGGCAGGGAGAACTTGATAAGGCCCTGTTGGCTGAAAAATGGCTGACAGAGCTGGGACTTGAGATAACCAGATACGATGCCCCGGACTCCAGGGTGGAGTGCGGATTCCGCCCCAATTTAACCGCCTGCCTCTCCGGGGGGGACGGCCCCACCATCTGGGTGCTCAGTCATCTGGATGTGGTTCCCACCGGGCCGCTGGACTTGTGGGAAAGCGATCCCTGGCAGGTGCGGGTAGACGGTGACAAGCTCTACGGCAGGGGGGTTCTGGATGATCAGGCCGGGATCGTAAGCTCCTATTTCGGACTCAAGGCCTTGATCGATCTGGGAATCAAACCGGCCGGCAAGGTGGGTTTGATTCTGGTCAGCGACGAGGAGACCGGCAGTGAGTACGGTCTGGGTTATCTCTTGGAAAATCATGCTGAAATCTTTTCCGCAGATGACCTCATCGTGGTGCCCGATTCAGGAGAGGCGGACGGCGGCCTCATAGAGATATCGGAAAAGTCCATCCTTTGGCTTAAGGTTGACGTTTACGGAACCCAAATTCACGCCAGCACTCCGGAAAAGGGTAAAAATGCGCTCTATGCCTCGGCCCGCATGATAAGGGCCACCTATGAGGTGAGGGACCAGTTTCCCCAAAAAGACGATCTTTTCTCACCTCCGGGATCCACCATGGAACCCACCAAAAAAGAGGCCGGAGTGCCGAATGTGAACACGGTTCCGGGCCAGGACACCTTTTATGTTGACTGCCGCATCCTGCCTGGAATCAAGGTCGATGAGGTGGAAAAGGCCTTCAGGGTTAAATTTCAGGCCATTGCCGAGGAAGAAGGGGTGAGGGTCGAGGTTGAACGGGTCCAGGGTTATCAGTCTCCGCCTGCCACTTCCGCCGATGCCCCGGTGGTGACGGCCCTTGCAAAGGCTATCAAGGCGGTTACCGGCCTGGAGGCCAGGGCCGGTGGGATAGGCGGCGGCAGTGTGGCCGCGCTTTTCCGGGAAAAGGGCCTGCCTGCCGCGGTTTGGGCCACTTTCCAGGACACGGCCCACACGCCCAATGAATTTTGCCTTATGAGCGATCTTGTACAGGATGCCAAGATATTCGCCCTCTTGTTCACAGCCCAGGCAGACTGATTAAAGGCGCCGGGCCCGTATCGACCGGAGCTGAAGGATCAGTTGCTTCACCTTATTTTTTCAGGGATTTCACAAAGCCGCCTTGAAGCTTGATTCAAGGCGGCTTTGCTTTGACAAGTGGGTTTGTAGCCTATATAAGTTTGTCCAAGGTTCCCAAGTGAATTCCTAGGAAATTATGGAGTCTTTACGGAATAAATTAAAACTCCGGCAAGATTTATGAAAAAAAACAGGGGTCACACCTTGCGTAGGCCCCTTTCCGTTGCCATATTACTTTAGTAGGAAATACTACTAACACCAACTAAGGGAGTTATCATGGTTGATGTCACTGAAAGCGCCAGCAAGGCAATCAGGTCTTTCCTGGCCGAGAAGCAGGTGGACTCTGCCAGCCTGCGGGTCTATCTCCAGTCCGGCGGCTGAGGAGGTCCTTCTTTGAGATTGGTTCTGGACGAGCCAAAGGACGCAGACGAAAAGTACGAAGTTGACGGATTGACCTACCTGATCGACAAAGATCTCATGGAAAAAAGTGGTAACGTAAAAGTCGATTTTGTGGATAACGGCTGGCAGCAGGGATTTGTCCTTTCTTCGGATAACCCACTTGGCGGCGGAAACACCTGCGGAGCTTCCTGCAGCTGCTAAGGCCTAACATAGGTTATGTTTAAAAACCCGCCCCTTGATCACAAGGGGCGGGTTCAAATTTGCCGACCAAGTCCCCGCTTTTCGGCGTGGGCTTTTTTCCATTTTAGCCCAAAAGAACCCAACCAAACGGTTAAGGCTCCCGGCAACTTCAAATCCGCCATCTTACCCCACCACCAATGGTCCCGAGCATGGGGCCACAGCATTATATTTACCACCAAACATGCCCCTGCAATTTTTATTTTTTAAGTATCTTACTATTATCCAGGCTAAAAAATAATATTATTTATCATTAAAATATATTATTTAATGCTTCAACTTTAACAGCAGTTACTTTACTATACGGTGTAAATAAAAGCCCCTATATTATTGAAAATTAACAAGAATTTAGGTTTTTCAAATAAATAAACCCGATACGGAACAGCAAAGCTTAGATATTTAGATTTCAGATTGCCGGGACTGTAGCTTCAATTATTAAAGATAATAAAATGCACTATTTGCCACGCCTGTCAATCACCTTGCTCATACTCCTTATCCTTGCCATACCATTAAACGCCCACGCCGACGACCTGGTCAACAGCGAAGCTATCGCCGGAGACTGGGTGGGCACCGGCAATCCGGACAACATGACCAATGAAACAACCGGGTCTGTCAGCCAATGCATCATTGCAAACGACAATGTTGCCGACAACGCCAGTGGTGGTCAAAACAATACACAAAACAACGGTATAGTAAACATGGATATCTATGGCAGTTTCAACCAAGGTAAATACGCGACCGGCGGCCAAAACAGTATACAAAACTCGGGCACCGTAGACGGCACTATCTTCGGCACTTATAACAGCAAACAATACTCGAGCGGCGGCGAAAACATAATCAAAAACTTTGGCAGAGTCCAGGACAATATCTACGGCCCCTTAAATTACTACACAAACGCCACAGGAGGTGGAAACACCATAACCAATAACGGTACATACAGTGGGCGGCAGCATCTACGGCACCTTAAACAACGGCGTAGGATGTTCAAGCGGCTGGGCGTGAAACACCGTATACAATTCCGGCACCGTGGGCGGAGGCATTTTTGCCGGTGATGCGGACGACACGGTTTACATCCTCCACGGCTCTTGCGTGGCCGGAGTGGTCGACGGCCAGGAAGGCGCAGACAACCTGTATTTCGGCGCTTCCGGGACCATAGACTCCAGCAGCATCGGAGCCAAGTACCTGAACTTCGAGAACCTGGGCCTTTATGTAGACGGTGACACCTGGCTCACCGGTGACTGGATCTTGAACCTGGAGTCTACAGTAACCAGCGGCGGCTCTCTGACCTTGAACAGCAGCTTAAGCGGCCCCAGCTTGAATAACCAGGGCACAGCCACTTTTAACGGCCCGGTGAGCTTCAGCAGCCAGGTCACCAACAGCGGTGCGCTCAGCGCCACAGACACTTTTAGTGCAAACAGCCTAGAAAACACGGGCAGCGCTACCGCAACCTTTGACGGAAACACCACCATAGACGACGGCGTCAACAACAGCGGCACGCTCAGCTCATCAAGCACCTTCAGCGCAGGCAGCCTCAATAATTCAGGCACAGTCGGATTTTACGGGGTAACCAACATAAACGGCGGCGTGATGAACACAGGCACCCTCAATGCCGCAAATCACCTCACCGCATCCAACCTCGGTAACAAAGGCCGGGCCTATTTCAGCGGCAAGGCGGTAATAGGCGGCAAGGTCAGCAACCAAGGTTATCTTGAAGTGAACGGATCTTTGGGTGCAAAGAACCTCACCAACAGCGGCCCGGCCGTGATAAACGGCCGGGCCCTTATCGCGGGGAGCACCCAAAACTCGGGCACTCTCAATGTAAACGGCCTGTTGAGCACTGTAACCCTTGCAAATACCGGACTTATCAACGGCACAGGCGTCATCCACTCCGATATCATCAACGCAGGCGTTATAAGTCCGGGCAACTCCATAGGCACCTTGAATGTGGCCAGTTCGGTCACCTTTGAACCGGGCTCCACCTTTATCGCGGAGAGAGGGGGAAACGGCTCCTGTGATCTGCTCTCGGTCTCAGGTATGGTGACCATAAACGGCGGAACCTTATCCACTACTTCACTGCCAAGGGCCCTTTATACTGACGGATTTTCCTGGGAACTCATCACCGCGGGTGACGGGGTGAGCGGGGCTTTTGATTATATCGAATGCCAGCCAAATTCTGCGGTGCTTAGCCTGGGTCAAAAGGCGGAAGGATCAACCCTTAACCTGGTTGTGAACCGTAGATCCTACGGTGAATTCGGTACAGGCGGCGCGGCCCAAACCGGCCGAGGCCTTGACAGCCTAATGCCCCTGGCCTTGGGGCAGATGGAAAACTTTCTCCTGTCCCTGGACTTTGGCCTGAAGGCAAACCAAATCGGGCAGGTAATAAGCGCACTGAACCCGGAGATGTACACCGCCTTCAGCGCGGCCTCTTTAAACAGCGGCGAACTCTTTGACAAGGCCATGGCCTGGAGGATGCAGGATCTGCCTAAAAGGCGGCCCAATACGGAAACCCATGCATCCGGCGGTTGGAACATGTGGGCCCGAGCCCTGGGGTTGTGGGTGGATCAGGATCAGACAAACGGCTTTAGGGGTTACGGTCAATCAACCGGCGGCGGAGCCCTGGGAGCGGATTACGCCTTGAACCACTGGCTGGCCGCAGGCCTGGCCGCAGGAGTCACCCGCAGCCATCTTTCATGGGGCAACGTTAATTACGCAGGCGAGATCTATGCCCTGCACACAGGCTTCTACGCTAAAGCGGCATACCAGGGCGGCTATGCCCGGTTAACCGCCTCTTACGCCCGTCTGGACAACAGCGCCTCCAGGCAAATCAACTTTCAAGGCACCCACCTTTCAGCCAAGCCCGGCTTTGAGGCGGATCTCTTTGCAGCCAGCCTGACCCTGGGTTATGAGCTGCGTTTTGAAAAATGGCTTTTTGAACCCAAGGCGGGTTTGAAGTTCCAATCCTTGCAGGAACAAGGCTTTACTGAAAACGGAGCGGGCTTCCTGGGCCTGAATATAGCCGACCGCGACACCAACTCCCTGGGCTCCAACCTGGGATTTGGCCTGAGCAGGCCTTTTAAAACAGAAAGTTGGGAGATTCTGCCCACTCTGGAATTCTCCTGGCTGCATCGCCTGGAGCATGACAGGCCATCTTTGCAGGCCGCTTTCAAGGGCTATGGCTCAGCACCTTTTACCGTATACGGAGCCGACCTGCCCCAAGACCTTTGGCTCACTGAGGCGGGGATTCAGATGTCTGTGCAGCCAGACCTGGATTTATATCTCCATTACAACCTGGCCTGGGCAGACGACTACCAGGCCCAGGCACTCACCGCGGGGCTTACGATTAGCTTCTAGGGCTGTGTGTTCAAAAAATCGCCTATACGCCGGGACAATTCAGTGGCTGTTGAATCCGGATTTTTGGAAAGGGCGTCCTGGATGGCTTTGAGGCAGGCTGTCACCACAGGCAAGAGAGGCTCAGAGCGTTTGGCCTGGGCCTTGAGGCAATTAAGGTCCTGGGTGTAGTCATGCAGGGAAACAGGGTCCATATCACCGGCCCGCCAGGAGGCTAAATCCGCAACCAAAGATTCCAAGCCGTCTTCGGGGCCCAGCCCGGATTGACCGCCCAAAAGCTGGCGTCCGCTTTCCGTCAGGCGCACCTTGCCGCTCAAGCTGACCATTTCCAAAAGGCCTTCGCCCATGAGGGCCACAGTCAAATCCTCAGCTTGGGAACGGTCCAGCCCCAGAGTCTCCGCCGCCCGGGTGGTGTTGGCCTCTTCTCCCTGTTTGGCAAGCTCTTCGAGCAGCCTGCGGCTGTCACTGGTGTCCATGGAATCTCCTTTTCCTGCCTTGAGGCGACCTCCGAGAATTGACAGTAGCTTGTGGTTTCAAGACTGACAGGGCGCTTGCAAGACGTCAAGCCGGGGTGCACACGTGGCCTTTGGGGCCTTTATATGGTAATCAATTGCCTATTAATACAACACCCCCAAAAGGCTGAAAAAAAGTGGCTAAACGCTTCTGGCCCGTAAGAGAATACCATGCAAACCTCCTCAAGGAGGAAACAGGCTGGGTAAGAAAGGAACCAGGGGGCAGGCTCAATGTAGCCCTGCTCTACCCCAACACCTATCAGGTGGGCCTGGCCAACCTGGGCCTGGCCGTGATCTATGATATGTTGAACCAAAGGGCGGACACCCTTTGTGAAAGGGCCTTTTTACCCGATCGGGCCGGTCTCAAGATACAACAAAAAGCCAAGGCCCCGCTTCTGACTCTGGAATCCTGTCGGCCGCTTGACGAGTTTGACCTGATCCTGGCCTCCATATCTTTTGAGAACGACTACCCCAATCTTGTACGCATGCTTGAGATGGCAGGGCTCGACCCTTGGGCGGAAAAACGAAACGGCCCGCCGGTGATAGCCGGTGGTGTGGCCATGATGCTTAACCCCGAGCCCCTGGCCCTTTTGATGGACGGCTTTTTATTGGGAGAGGCCGAAGTAATCCTGGACCCCTTTATCCAGGCCCTTGAAGAGGCTCCCACGGAATCCAGGGAGGAATTACTGCTCCATCTTTCAAAAAATGCCCCCGGTTTTTACGCGCCTATGTTTTACACCCCTCTTTATCACCCGGACGGCAGGCTGAAAGCATTCACCCCGTCCCAGGGGCTGCCCGAACGCATCAAAGCACCCAAATACACAGGCCCTGCCAAGGGAATGGCCCAAAGTGTATTCCAGTCCAAGGGTCCGGAGCTGGCGGATATGAAGCTCCTGGAGGTGGGGCGCGGCTGCGGCCATGGCTGCCGTTTTTGCGCGGCCGGTCACATCTATCGCCCCCCCAGGTTGGGGCATGCCGACGATTTCATGGAACCGGCCCTTGAGGCTGCGAAAAACGGGGACAAAATCGGGTTGGTCTGCGCAGCGGCCAGCGACCTTGAAGGCATAGATCATCTGGCCAGTGAGGTAATCAGGCTCGGCGGCAAGATTTCCGTCTCAAGCTTAAGGGCGGACCGGCTGGGCGATGATCTGGTCAGGGCCCTGGCCCAGAGCCGACACCAGACCGTGGCCCTGGCCCCGGAGGCGGGCAGCCCCAGGCTGAGAAGAATCATAAACAAGCACTTGACCGAGGAAGACCTGGCCGGGGGGGTGGAAAAACTGATTCAGGGCGGGGTTCCGAACATAAGGCTCTATTTCATGGTCGGCCTTCCCGAAGAGACGGAAGAAGACATAACCGAAATGATAGGGCTCATAAAACGCATAAGGCAGCAGGTGGTGAGCCTCTCCAGGGCCAGGGGGTATCTGGGGCGGGTGACCATCAGCATGAACGCCTTTATTCCCAAGCCCTGGACCCCTTTTCAGTGGCAGCCGATGGCTCCCCTTAAGACTGTAAAAAAACGCATGAACCGGGTCAAAAAAGAACTGGCCGGCATGCCCAACCTGAAAATAGTGGCCGATGTGCCCAAATACGCCGAGCTACAGGCGGTTCTGTCTCGCGGTGACCGCCGCCTGGCCCCTCTTTTGCTGACCCTGGCCAAGGACCCCAATCCCCAAAGGGCCTTTGCCGCCCTGGATCTGGACCCCGGTTTTTATGCGGATCGCAAAAGGATGGAAGATGAGCTCTTTCCCTGGGATTTTGTGGACCACAAAATCACCAAATCATATCTTCTGGCCGAGGCTAAAAGGGCGGAGCAGGAAAAACAGTCGCCGGACTGCAACCCTGCCAAATGCACCCGCTGCGGGGTCTGCGGCCATGAAAAGGCCTGAAAAGCCGCCCGTCCGCACTGGCGGTTACGGCCTGTTTTCCCCGGGTTGAACCCATAGTCTAAACATACTTAATGAGAATTATGGTTCTTAAGCTTGCCTCGGCCCTCTTAAGGATACATATTTAACAAGGCACTGAAGCAGCCTTTAAAAAACACCGCCCCAGGCTCAATAAGGGAGAAGATCATGACTGAACAAGACAAGACCATCTGCCCCCATTGCAACACCAAAATGAAAAGGTGGGAGTCACCTGCCACCTACAGCTGGGGTACGGATCATCTTTATATCTGTTTCAACGACGAGTGCGAATACTACAAAAGAAGCTGGGACTTCACTCTCAAAAAAATCGGCATCAAGGCAGGCTACCGCCACCGCTATGATCCCAATACCGGGCAGTTGGGGCCTTTCCCGGTTAACACCCCGCTTGCTGGCAAAGACGGAATAGTTGAAGAATAATTCGATCCATCTTAAACCGGGGAATCAATTTTTGGCTCCCCGGTTTTTTTAAACACCTCCCCCAAAGGCCAAGCCAAGGGGAGCCAGCCAACCGGAAAGAAGCGCTTGTCATGGATTTCAGCCACGTGCGTAGGAATGATGCCTGCCCCTGCGGCAGCGGCAAAAAATTCAAGAACTGTCATATGGGCCGCGAAGACAAGATTCTGGAAGACCGGATGAAGTTTGAAACCAGCGAGCTGGCCTTAAAAATAAGAGACCTCCCCCCTGCCAGGCACGCCGGGGCCGAAAAAATGGCCCGCTCCCTTGAGTTCACCTCAGCGGCAGGGAAAAAAATTAAAATCAAATTGGTGGATCTGGACGCCTACCAGGCCATATCAATGAAAAACGCCAAATCCACACCTCAAGGTCCGGGGGGGCTTTTGATCAACCCCTATAAAACCAGGGTGTTGGACCCATTGCACATTTACGTCGCCCTGACTCCCGATGTAAATGAATCCACTGTAATTCACGAGTTTGCCCATGCCGCGGACCTGATCGAAGGTTCGGCCCTGACCCCCGGTTTTGGTTCGGCCCTTGCCAGTGAAACCTCCATACCGGTTGAAATTCTGGAGCACCCTCAGGAATTCGGCGAGCGGCTGGTTCAACTTTCCGAAAAATTCGGAGTTGAGCTGGATGCAGAGGATGAAATCGTGGCCTTTTTAGCCAAAAAGGAAAAACTCCTGCCGGGCAAGGTGATAGCCAAGGGTAAAAAGGAAGAGCTGGTGCCCCTGGCCGAGGAAACCATGCGTTTCATGCAGGAATCCCAAGAAGAAATAAATAAAACCATTAAAAAACGCCAGGGTTACATGGGGGACCGGGAAGAATCCTGAAAATTTTAAGCCTAAAGCCCCGGATCAAGGCCTTGTATCCTTTCCGGGGCTTAATAAATGGTTTTCCTCCTGCCAAAGGGCCAACTCGGGCCCCAGGATCCGGGCCAGGGGTGTCACCCATTTCTGAACAATTCCCTTGCGGCTGAACCAATAGCCATGCTTGGCCAGGTAATACAAAAGACCCTTGAAGTGGCTTAACGCTGTTTTGGAAAGGGGCTTTTTATGGGAGATCTGCTGGGTGTGGTGCAGCACCCGTAAAAACGGGAAATAAACCACCGCCCTGCCCTTTTTCCAGGACCTGAGGCAATAGTCCACATCTTCCGGCGCATAGAAAATACGCTCATCCAAAGGCCCCAAAAGCTGAAAAAGATCCTTTCTGAAAAGCCAGCAGCAGCTTATGGCGCTTTGCACGGGCCTTATATCGTTAAAGGGGAACTCATCGTACCAGTCCCGGTTATGCGGGGCGGTGTGTAGGAAGATCTGGGGCAGTTTGGCCAGCTTGTCCCAAAGGGTGGGCAGGCGCTTGACCGAATTATAAGTGGAGCCGTCAGGCATGATAATACGCGGCCCCACCAATCCAACCCCCTTCAAATCCGCCAACAGATTTAACACCGGATTAAGGTCATTATCCAGAAAGCTCGCATCTGAATCCATGACGCAGATATATCTGCCAAGCGCCTTTTCCAGGGCCCGATTGCGGGAATAGGTGGTGCCGGTGTTGGTCCCCAGAAAAAGGGTTTTCAAGTTGCCGCCCAAAACTTCCTCATAGGCTGTGAGCACTTCCTTGGTGTGATCCATCGAGCCGTTGTCAACCACCCATATCTCATGGGTCAGGCCGCTTTCATAAGCAGCCAGGGCAGCGGAAGAAATGGCCCGGGAGAGCTTTGCGCCATCGTTATAGGTAATAATCACAAAGCTTATGTCCAGAGGCCCGTTTTGGCGGGTCATGGAGTCTCCTCCTTATTTATTGACAAGTTCGGCGAAAAGGTCGCCATAGGCTTGGGCAGTGGCCCTGACATCGAAGCTCTTTTTAACCCTTTCCCTGCCAGCCCGGCCCAACCTCTGAGCCAGACCTCCATCCAAAAGAACCGTAGCCAGGGCCTGGGCCAGGGCTTTTGGTTCTCCTTGGGGCACCAAAAGTCCGGTCTGTTTGGGGCACACCAGCTCCGGGTTTCCTCCCACGTTGGTGGCCACAACCGGCAGCCCCACTGCCATGGCCTCCAAAAGTGCCTTGCTGATCCCTTCGCTGACCGAACTCAGGACAAAGCAATCAGAGGCGGCCAAAAGCTTGGGCACATCCCTGCGATCACCCAAAAACCTCACATGGTCCTTTACACCCAATTCCTCGGTCAGGGCGGTAAGGGAGTTTCTCTCCGGACCGTCACCGACCAGGGCCAGAACCGGCAGGGGTGAAATACCCTTTAGCAGGGCCAAAGCCTGGAGCATACCGGCCTGATCCTTGACCTGGGATAATCTGCCCACGGTTATCAAAAGGGCCTGGCCGGTCAAAAGACCCAGCTCCTCTCTGATCAGGGACCTTGCCTCCATGTCCGGGGCATAGCCTTTAAGGTCCACGCCGTTAAAGATCAGCCGCACCCGTTTTTCTGAAAGCCCCACCCTGTCAATGGCCAGGTCGCGCACATCCGCGCCCACACACACCATCTTGGTGCTTAAAAAGCCCACCAAGCGCCAAAGCCAAAGCCCGGTGCCGGGCTTGATGTAGAGTCCGTGACGGGTGGTCACCACAGGTATGCGCCCCCATCTTCCGGCCAGGGCGGCGTAAAGCCCGGCTCCGTTGTTATGGGCATGGATCAGATCCGCCCCGATCCGTCTGGCCAAACGTAAAATCGCGCCCACCATGCTCCAGTCACGGCCCCGGCGCTTGCTCAGGCAATGGACCTCCACGCCCAGATCCCTGGCCACCCGGGCCAATTCGCCTTCCTCCACCAACACAGCCACCTGGTTTTCAAAACCAGCCTGAGGCCCCCATTTCAGCAGATCGATTATCACCTGTTCCGCCCCGCCGGTATGGAGGGAAGTGGCTACCTGGAGAACTTTTATTTTATTTTCCATGGGTTCCTTTGATAAGGTCCTTGCGGTCTCCCTTACCGCTTGTTTAAAACCTTTCTCTTAAGAATTATACGTTAATTTAACTCTACTCTATTCATTAGACCCACAATTCTCACAAAGTCAATAAAGCCTTATTCACAGCTCTGTGCTAAACTCTTTTTTTATGATTCAAAATTCCGCCATATCAGCCGAGGGGCCAAAAGGCGCTGATGATTTCAGGGTGTTGGCCGTGACCAGCCTGTATCCCAGCGCTTACGCGCCCCTGAAATACGCCTTTAACCGGCAGCAGATTTCCGCCCTGGCCGATCTCTGCCGCCTGGGGCTGGTGGCTCCGATTCCCTGGCCGCTTTTGCGTAATAAAAGGCAAAACGACTTTGAGGAGCCGGTGCCGGATATCCCGGTGAAAAGGCCTGTATTCTGGTATCTGCCCCGATTGATGCGCACCTGGCAAGGCAGGGCCTACCTGGCCTCTATTTGGGGGGCAATTGCCCGCATGAACAAACAGATAAGGCCTCAGGCGCTTTTTGCCACCTGGCTATATCCGGATGGTTACGCGGCCCTTTTGGCAGCCCAAAGGCTTGGCATTCCCCTTACCTTGAAGGTTCATGGCAGTGATGTTCTGAAACTGGGTCAAGATCCGGCCAGAAAAGCCCTTTTGCACAAGACCATAACTCAGGCCCAGGCCCTGATCGCGGTGAGCAGGCACCTTAAAGAGACTCTGGTTGAAATGGGGGCTTCGGAGGATAAAATCCAGGTGGTGGGAAACGGGGTCAACTCTGAACTGTTTCACCCAGCCGACAGGCTTGAAATCAAAAAGAAGCTCAACCTTGACCCTTCCCGCAGGCTGGCTCTGTTTGTGGGCAACTTAGACCCGGTTAAGGGGATCACTTATGCCTTAAAGGCCCTGGCCCAAACTCCGGAGCTGGACCTTGTTCTGGTGGGTCAGGGGCCGCTTTTAGCCTCCCTGCGGGCCGAAGCCGCTGAACTGGGGATCAGCCAAAGGGTGACATTCGCCCTGGCCAAGCCCCATGAAACAGTGGCCAGGTACATGCAGGCCTGTGATTTTTTGCTGCTTCCCAGCCTCAGTGAAGGCGAGCCCAATGTGGTTCTGGAGGCCTTGAGCACCGGCAGGCCGGTAGTGGCCAGCCGGGTGGGTGGAGTCCCGGCCCTGATGCGGGACCAAGAACAGGGTTTTTTAGTGGAGCCTGAAAATGCGGATGAATTGGCCAAGGCTTTTAAAATGCTTTTGAATAAAAACTTCCCGGAAAAGACCCTGGTGGACTCTGTCAAAGACCGGTCCTGGCAGGGCGGCGCTGACCGCATCCTGAAAACCATGCGAAAAACCGCGGGAGCAGAGCATTGAAACGGGTCCTGATCATAAGCTACGTATTTCCGCCCACAGGCGGCGCGGGAGTGCAAAGGGTTCTTAAGTTTGTAAAATACTTAAGATACTTTGGTTGGGAGCCAATTGTAGCCACCCCCAGGGAGCCCTATGCCCCGCTCAAAGACCCTTCCCATGAAAAAGACCTGCCCCAAGGGCTTAAGGTGCATCATCTGCCTATAATCAACCTGGGAGGCAAGGCCGCCGATGCCGTTGTCGGCCAGGCCAAAACAGATCTTGGGGGAGTCAAAAAACTGCTCAAGGAAATGGCTCTTTCCCTTTTGTTTCCAGACCACCAGGTTGTCTGGCTGGCCACTGCCTTGCCCGGTTTGCTGAGGGCCGCCCGCAAGGACCGAGCCCAAGTGATAATGGTCACTGCTCCGCCTTTTTCCAGCTTTATCCTCGGAGCCATGGCTGCCAAAATTCTGAATTTACCGCTGGTCTTGGATTTTCGGGATGAGTGGAGCGGATTCTTCACCAAGGGGTTCAAAGGCCACGGCGGCGGTGCTTTTTGGCGTCAAATGGTGCGCAAGCTGGAACACAGCTTGGTCGGGCAAGCAGGGCTGGTGATCGGAAACACGCCCGGCATGACCAGCCGCCTGGCTGCCACCCACGGTGGGCCAAGCAAAAAATACGTTTGGATACCAAACGGTTATGATGCCGATGACTTTACATCCCCGGCAGATGAAGACCTCCCCCCGGCCCCCGAACCGGGCAGGCTTAATCTTCTTTACACAGGCACGGTATTTGAGTCGCACCCCTTAGATGACCTTTTCCGGGGCCTGGCCCTGATGAAAGACCAGGACCGGCAAAAAATATCTTTACAGGTGGTCGGCAGAGTGGTGCCCGGCCAGAAAACCGATCCAGGCCTGCCTGATTTCAAGGTGGATTACCTGCCTTATGAGCCCCATGACCAGGTGCTTAAGCGCATGGCCGCGGCAGATGCCCTGGTCATGACCATGGCCGATCTTCCGGGCCTGGAAAGAATGATCCCGGCCAAGCTCTTTGAATACCTGGCGGTCAAAAGGCCGGTTCTGGCCATATCCCCCTTGGGCGCGGCCACGGCCATTGTTGAAGCCGCCGGAGCCGGCCAGGTGTCCCTGCCCAAGGATGCCCAAGGCCTGGCCGATATTTTAACCAACTGGCTGGTTGGCCCTCCAACCGGCCTTGCCAACCCTCCTTTATTTTTCGAACGCCGCCGCCTTACCGGCGAGTTGGCCCGCCATCTGGATCAACTGATCCAAGGCATTTGATAACTCTGGAAAGAAACGTTTAAAATGCAGATCATTGCAAGTATTGCTCCCATATTCATAGTTATTCTGTTTGGTGTAATAGGTGGTAAAAGAGGACTGATCCCCGAGTCTTTTCAAAAACCGGCCAACAAGCTGGCCTTTAACTTCGCCTTTCCCGCCCTTTTGATCAACGCCATTGGCAGAACCCATGTCAGCGACTTCTGGCAGCCGGTGCAGTTGGCCATCACCATGGGGGCCATGCTCTTCTGCTGGCTGGTCTCCTGGCAGTTGTCCAGGGTCTTTTTCAAGAACAACGAATCAACCCGCCCCACCTGGATTCAAACCTCGGTGCATGGCAACTACGGTTTCGTAGGCCTGGCGGTTATCCTCTATGCCTTGGGAGACCCAGGGGTGGCGGCCTCGGGTTTGTTGGTGGGGGTCATGAGCATTTTGCAAAATGCCATAACCGTGATAACCCTCTCCTACCTGGCCGGAACCAAGGCCAAGCCCCTGGAGCAGGTCAAGGCCATAGCCACCAACCCCATAATCATCGCCATTCTGATCGGCCTGACCATATCCTTTTTGGGTATTGATATTAGCGGCGTGGTGGGAAGAACCCTTAAAATCATGGGAGGCATGGGTGTGCCCCTGGCCCTTTTGATCATAGGCGCCAAATTGGGGGAAACCCGCATAAAAGCGCCTCTTCCCATGCTGGCGCTTCCCATGCTCATGAAACTGTTTATACTCCCCGCCCTGGCCTGGGGCCTTTTGAGCATGTTCGGTTATTCAGGGCTTCTTTTGACCACGGCGGTGCTTATAGTGGCCTCACCCACCGCCACCTTGAGCGTGGTCTTTGCAGACCAGATGGGTGGAGACTCTGATTTTGCCTCCACCATGGTGAGCCTCACCACCGCACTTTCAGCCCTGACCTTCAGCCTTTGGCTGATGGTCCTGGTTCCCTGATTGTAAAGTGTAGTTAATGGATATAACCATCCGGCGGCCGGGCCGTCGGATGGTTATTTTTTCCGATCAGTTAAAAAAAGGAGAGCTTCTGCAGCCAAAAAGATCTTTCCACAGGGCCCATCACCACAAAAATAAAAACAAGGCCGCAGAGCAAACCAAGGCCCAGGCATACCGCCACGAACCCAAACCAACCATGCACAGGCCATGTATGTAAAAAAAAGCCCAACAGGGGAGCAATTAAAAGAAGAGGCAGCCAGGCCCTTAAAATTCCCTGCAGCCAAAATTCCCCTAGCCTCACCCCGGTTTTGCGACAGACATACCAGGGCAAAACCCAGGGCCGCAGAAGCAACAGCGCCAGGCCCAAGCCAATGGCCGCGCCGATATCACCCTTTTCCTGAACCAACCCAAAAATAACCAGCCCCATTATCGCAATTTCAATCAAATTCAAAATGCCCGTGAAGCCATGGCGCTTGATACTGAAAAGTACGGCCTCCGAGGGCCCCAGGGACATCAGCATCACCAGGGGGACCACTAAAATTCTCACAACCTTGGCGCTCTTCACAAAGCCTTCTCCCAGCCAGAGCACCAAAAAGGGCTCGCTTAGAAAGTAAAGGCCCAGGCCAAGAAAACCGGCGAAATAACTGGCATACAGGGTGGAGCGCTTAAGCAGCCGCACCATGTCTTCATCCTTGTCACCCGCCTTGAGCAGGGAAAGCTTGGGCTGCACCGCCCTGGCAACCACAGTGGAGAGGCTCACCGCATGGGTGGTCAGCCGCATGGCCACCCCAAAATAGGCCAGCGCCACGGGGGTGCTTAATATACCGAGTATCAGGACCGGAAGCTGAGCCCTTGCTATAAGCCCCAACTGGATCAAAAGCGCATCTCTGGCATAGATGATCATTTTTCGGGCTCTGGCCCAATCCCAGCTCACCCTTAACCAGGCCGAAGCGTGCATGCCCCTTAAGCTGAAATAACCGGTCATGGCAAACTCGCAGAATCCGGCCAGGGCAAAGCTGAGCCCCACCCCCAAAAGCCCCCAGCCCTGGTGCAGGAAAAGCCAAATCAGCCCGAGCCTTGCCAGCACTGTGGTCATAACCACGGACTGGTAGATATAGAGCTCTTCCCTGGCAAACAAAAGGGCTTCAAATATCTTGGCCGGTAAACTGAAAACCGTGACCGCGCACAAAGGCAACATGGCCCAGGTGGCGGAATCAAGAAAATCAGGCGGGATATTAAAAAACCTGTCCAGGTTAAAAGCCAGCACCAGGTAGATCAAAATTGCGGCCAGGGCAAGAACTGAATACATGGCAAGGCTGGTTGAAACGCTCTTGCCCAGGGAGTCGATATCGTCTCTCACCAGGTCGTCTGCCACATGCCTGGCCAGGGACTGGGAAACTCCCAGATCCAAAAGCAGCATAAAGGCCCACATATTCATGAGCAAAAGCCAGACACCCAGGCCGGTCTTACCCAGGTAGTGGACCTGAATAGGGACCGAGGCCAGGGCCACGGCAAAGTTAACCGCCATGGATGACCAGCCCACCAGTGTATTGCGGATTATCAAAAGACGTTGCCCTGTTTAAAAAGTTAAAATGGCATGCAAGGATCTGTTCGGAAATCAACTCGTTCTGGGCTTGCATTCTGGCACACAGCCCGAAAGTTGGCAAGCCGGTCCACTCCTCAACCAAGGGATGCGGAAACTGCAAAATAAAGTCCGGCTTCCCTTTGCCGGCACGGACAAATCCATTTATTTTAAAGGTGCGGCAGAAATTTCCCCGGCCTGATCAGGCCTGGCAACCCACAGGCCCGGGCAGGAGAAAAGGCCGATCGGATTTGATCGTTAATCTTGGCGGTTCACCGCGCGGTCCGGCCCTTTACTTGCAAACCGGCGGATCATTAAGACATTAACCAGAACGCAAACATACTAATCAGGTAAGTTTAAAAGAGGCTGCGCGACTTGAACCTGACCACATCACTTCAGACAGCCGCATGGGCAGGCCGTATATTAGTAATTACTCAAAAAACCATTGTTAACTCCATTCATCTTTCGGCATAAGGCAAACCTATGCATTTCACCTTCAGCGTTAAATCAGGCAGTTAGATGAATGGCCGTTTATAAAAGTCACAGCCTCCCGGAAGTGGACAAATTTTTACCGTTTTTTGGCTTTAAAGACCGCCTTGGCCGCTGGATGCAAGGGAATGGAAATCCCCTCTGTAATTCCAGTGGGCGTTAATAACATCAAGCTCTGGTGTTGCCTTTTAAATTTTTTAAAATCATCAAGCACACAACCCAACAAATTCTTAATTGTTTTGTTGGAGGTTTTAGCATCAGTCACCAGAAGCGCCTTTATCCCAAAAGTTTCAGCTCCAACTTTATTCAATGAATTTCTGTAAAAATATTTTGAAACATAGCCCGTGCTATAATATTTATTCTTCATTAATATCTTTTCGATTACATTGGGGACGGGGACGAAACGGATCCTGGTCTTACGCGACTTGCATAATTGTTTTACATATTTATTCGGATTACCTACAAAGTAAAAGATGGCGTCGAGCTTACCCTCTTCAAATTTTGCCGCCGCTTCCTTGCCTCCTATTTTATAAACCTTTCCCAAATTCTTAAAGGTCATCCCAGCGACGCTTAAGGCCAATTTCGCATTTTCATAAGTTCCCGACCCGGGTTTTCCAACAGCCACCCTTTTTCCTTTCAGGTCAGTCAGCTTCTTTACACCTGATTTTTCGCGGGCAAGTATTGTCATTTGCTCCATATGCAATGACATTATGGCCCGCAATCCCTTATATGGCTTCCCCTTTTGGAAAGGCAATTTCCCCTTGTAGGCCTTATCGGCAACATCTGCCTGAACAAATACCTAAGCCAACCTTGCCGGAGATGAGATCCCCGATATTTTGAACAGACCCTTGAGTTGACAACACCTCAATCTTTGTCCCTTGTATTTTTCCGTTAAACAGCTTGGCAATCGCCTTGCCAACCGGATAGTAAACCCCTTTCAAGCCTCCAGTGCCCATGGCTATTGATTTGGCCGAGGCATTTGTGGAGCAGATCATAAGTGAAAGGCAAATTGCGGTGGCAATGCAAAATACTTTTAGTTGTCTGGACATTAAAACTACTCCCTTAGCCAACTTAAAAAGCTGAAATTAAGACTAATTTTACCTTTTTCCCATCGCAATCATAAAACAAACGGCACTCTTCACTTTTGTAGGTATCTGAACTTTTCCATGCGGCTGGTTCCTTTGTTCTACGATCTCCGAGAACCTGACAGGGGCCTCAGGTGAAAGCTTTTACCTATATTTACTGTTGCTTAACGTAACATTAAAACAATAATGCATATTTACTTAACAAATCAAGAATCTTAACCTGAAATCAACCAGATTTTACTTACCGATAATGGTAATTTTATAAAATAGGCCTTTAAGACCCGTTTTTGACTCCTCAAATTTTGGAACCGCTCAATTAAATATAAATTTTTTTGTAAAATAATAGGCAGATAGTCAAATCCTAGCATAATCAGAGGTAATTAAGGACCCGGCTATTAAGGACGTTTTTTGCTTGGTGTTTTTTCTCACGCTGTTCGAGCCGGCTTATACGGGCTAATGGGGTGGGATTAAAATGTTTTCCAATAAACAAAAAGAGAAAACGCGGCAACAGCTCACGTTACAGTTCCTTTTGATGGGGGTAACGCTTATGTTTTGGAAAACTGCCTTCAGGCGCATGGAGTAAGGGTACGATGATTTTCGGCCCTTATAAAAAAAGGAGAAAACCTTAAGCGGCAAGCGTCAACAAAAAGAAGTCCGGCACCCGGTTTTTTTAAAACCGTAACCGGTCGGGCCTGCAAAAGCCCAGGGGCCGGGGAAGGCCTTCTCAGAATATGCAAAAGTAAGAAAAAAACTTTACCGGCAAAAAACCACTAACGACATCACCATAGCTGAAATATTTCATTCATTTTTCCTACTCCATGTATAACTAAGATGCAACTTACTGATATTTTAACAAAAAATTATCCAACCGATTTTTTATTCAAAAAAGGAAAAGCAAACCGGTTGGAGAATAGTTTTGCTCATGCTTTTCAGCAAGCATCTAAAAATAATCCCGGCAGTTCTGCTATTAGAACCATAGCCAAGCTACACGTCAAAATTTTGTCAATTCATAACTTCCAGATCAGCTTGATCGTCAAATTCCTTGGCCAACTCATCTTGAAGGGCAGTGTAGTCCTTCTTATTTTCAAACTCAATAACCAGAATTCTATCGTCTAAAAGTTTCAACCTCCCATATTTAGTAATTATATTTATAGCTTGCTCAACATTCACTGTAACCCAACCTTTCATTCTGCGTAACAACTCCACGCCGTTGAAAGATCTTTCAATAGTCAAATCCACATCCCTTTGTTTGGCGTCCCAACCTATCCGGGCTGGTTCGACCAATACTGGACTAACAGGATCATGCATGGCCGCACACCTGAACCACACCCTTGCCCGCAACATGAGTTTTCTCCTTTTTTACTTTTATTATGCTAATATACCTTGTGCCTGTCCTATTACTTGTTGACATAGTAAACATATTTCAGGTATTTTCTCAAGGCTAGAGAGTATTGGCCTCGGTATTGCATATTTATTGATATAAAACCACTTGCTGGTGTATTATAATAAATTGGAACTATTGCGGTCCTTCCATATTAATTTAAAAAGACTATTTCTTTTTTATGATTCCAAGAGAGGCTACATGGAGCGGCAATTCAGGAGCTTTATGAAGTTGGGATTGACGGCTTTTTTTATTTTGGCTGTCACTTCAGCCATGTTTTTGACCTCGCCAAAGGCATGGGCCGAACCTCAAACCACTTATCGAATCGGCCCCAGTGATATTTTGGAGATCATAGTCTGGCGAGAGGATGCCTTGAGCTTTCCGGAAGTATTAGTGCGCCCTGACGGCAGGATAACTTTACCTCTGCTCGACGATATGATGGCCGCCGGGCTGACTCCCATGCAATTAAAGGAAATAATAACCAAAGCTCTTAAGCGTTTTGTTGAAGCCCCAAAAGTATACGTTATAGTCAAAGATCCTCGCAGCCAGACATTCAGTGTGTTGGGTAATGTTGTAAAACCCGGACGTTATCCCATGCTCAAACCCACAACGGTTCTGCAGGGGCTTTCCATTGCCGAAGGTTTTAATGAATGGGCCAATGACGACGAGGTGGTGATTGTAAGGGGAGTGGGATCAGAACAGAAATTACTTCCCTTTGAGTATGATAAAGTAGTCGAAGGTGAAACCCTGGAGCAGAACATAATCCTGCACCCGGGTGATGTAATCATAGTTCCTTAGCAGTCTGTTTGCGAACAGCCTCCCGGTTTATTTAGCGAAACCTGTTTAATGGTGGAGCCTGCCCGTGCTCTTTGCGAAACGTAAATATTTCTCCAAGCGCTTTCATTCGGAGTTTGGTTTAGTTTTAAACCGAAACAAACGGATAGTGCCCGAGGTTTTACTTACGGTCGCTTTGGCCTTTCTGACCGCCTTTGCCGCCCCTGCCCGGGCGGACAAGTTCACACCTTTTGTAGAGGTGGACCTGGGGTATACGGATAACGCACGTTTCCAGGAAGTGGCCAGGGAATCCGGTTTTCTACGGGTTTCCCCGGGCGCCAGGCTTGAATTGGGTCCACCGGAGAACCATTTCCGGGCCAGTGGAAAAATAAACTACGACTATTATTTCGACATCTCGGAATACACCAGGGTGGAGGGCGGGAGCCTGGACCTGCATTACACCCGGGTTTTTTCACCGAAATGGATTCTGGATATCTCAAACACCCTTGTCTCCACCTATGACGCCCCTATTCTGGACGAGGACCGGCTGGTGACGCTCGAACCTGTAGAGGGAAGAAGAGACCGAAACTCATCCACAGTGAGGCTGACTCACAATTTCGGGCCCGATGACACCATCTTTGCGGAATACACCTATTTAATAAACCATTTTGAGGACGAGGACGCAGATTCCTCCAACATTCACTGGCCCCGCCTAGGCGGCAAATGGCGCATGAGCCCCAACTGGCGTCTGGAGGGTGAAGGCGGCGCCAAAAGAACCGAATACGACCTCACCCCGACCATAGACAGCGTGAGCGCCAGTCTCACCCTGGTGAGACTGATGGGCCCCACCCAGGAGGCTTCGGTCACTTTTGCCTACAGCCAGGCAAGGGCGCTCACCGACGACCAGGAAATATCAGATAACCGCGACTACCGCATCTACAGTGTGATTCTGGGCTATTCCCACGACCTTACCCAGACCTTCAGCTACGGCGCGGCAGCCGGTGTATCAAAGACATTCCGGGCGGACACCCCTACAACCAGGGGAGAGCAGGACATCTACCCAATCGTAAACCTCTGGGCCAAATGGCGGGGAGACACCTGGCGCTTTGGGCTCAGTGCGGAAACATCTTTGGGTGAGTACGACCTCTACGGCCAAAACGCAGGCTTAACCTTCACCCACCGGGTCAACGCTGATTTCACCTACAGATTCACCGAACACTGGAACCTCTATACCAGGGCGTCATACATAAGGGATTCCTATAAGCAGGAGCCCCTTCTCGCCGCCTCCTTCGGCCGGGGAGATGTGCATACTTACGCCTTTTACAGTAGGTTAAGCTGGACCATGACCCGCTACCTCACCCTGGGGCTTGACTACAGGCTTTTATACCGGGATCAAGAAGACCCGGATGAAGAACGAAGAGAAAACAGGGTCATGCTGATCCTGACTGGTGAATACCCTTACCGCTGGTGATGCCATGCAACAAACGACCAGTATAGACATTAGACAGTATCTGTTTGTATTAAAACGCCGCTGGGCCCTGTCGGTCCTGATCTTCTTTCTGGTATTGGGAACAGGCGTGGGCTATTGCCTCTTCTGGCCCAAGACCTACCAGGCGACTGCACTGATTGTGGTGCAGCCCCAAAAAGTGCCGGGCAGCATCGTTCAAACCACTATCACCAGCAAAATAGAGGATCGACTTCAAATCATCACCCAAAGGGTCTTGAGCCGTTCACGCTTAACCGAGCTGATAGACCGGTTTAAGCTCTACCCTACGGAAAAGGGCAAGATGACGCCCGATGACCTGGCCGAGCGCATGCGCAAGGACATCACCATCAAAATCACCAGAAAAAACTATTTCACCATCACCTATTTATATAAAGAAGCCCAGGCAGTCTCAGCGGTCACAAACGCCCTGGCCTCCTTTTATGTGGACAGCAACTTAAGACTCAGGGAACAGGACGCCGTGGGCACGGCCCGCTTCCTGACCAGGGAACTGGAGCGCATGCGCAACCAGTTAAAGGAATGGGACGCCCGAATCACCAAATTCAAGCAGGAGCACCTGCAAGAATTGCCTTCGGCCCAGGAAAAGAACCTCCAGGTAATGGAGCACACCAGAAGAGCCAGGGAACACGCTGAAGAAATGATAGGCGAAGACCTTAACCGCATCGCCTTTTTGGAACGCTCGCTGGTGGTTGTGAACTCGGAGATTCAAAAAATCGAACTGCGCAAGGCCCATGAACGCAAGGTGGGCGCGGTCAGCCCCGGCCAAGGAGGGCAACAGGGCATCAGCGAAAGCAGCCCGCAGGCGATCAAAAAGGAAATCGCCCGCTTAAGGGTGTTCTACACAGACAATCATCCGGATATCCAAAGGCTCAAGCGTCACCTGCTTAAGGCCGAGGCCCAAAAAGCTGAAAAGGAAGGCCGTTTAAAGGCCCAGGGCAAGAGCGATTCCGAGATCAGTGACGCTGAAGCCCTGGAGGTGGCCAGCCTTATTGAAACAAGAGACCGGATGGGAAAAGCCCTAGCCGAACATAAGGCCAGGGTCAAGGAATACGAAAAACAAAGAGACCAGCTAACCAAAGATATAAAGCTAACCCAGCAACGCATCCAAAACGGCCCCATTGTGGCCAAGGACCTGGAAGAACTGACCAGGGGATACGATGTTTTAAAAGACGCCTTTGAGAAGATGCACGCCAAATGGCTTGACGCCAACATGGCCGCCAACCTGGAACGCACCCAGCGCGGAGAGCAGTTTGAGGTGGTGGATCCGGCCCAGAAACCGGACGAGCCCTATCGCCCCAGCATTAAGAGGGCCATTCCGGTTTCATTTCTCATGGCGCTGGCCTTGGCGGTGGGAATGGCTTTTGGGCTAAATTTCCTGGACAATTCCTTTACCTCTGTGGAGCAGATGGAAAGGTTTACCGAGCTGCCCGTCCTGGTGGTGGTCCCTCCCTTGACCACTCCTGCCGAAAGGGCCAAAAAGAAACGCAACAATATGTTGCTTATTTTACTTTACTTACTGTTGGGTTTTTTCATGGCCGGACTTTTGGCCATTCTGTTCACCGGTAAGGGGCCGGCTTTGAGGCAGATGCTCTTGGGGATATTCTCCTAAGGGGCGACCTGTGAAAGGCTTCTGAAACGGGCGGAAACACCCCGAAATCCGTTATTTCGTCGGGGCCTCTAAATAACTGCCCAAAGGAATCACAAGAGTTTTAGGTTCCCGTGATTCCGGAGAAACTAAAAGAAGGATTATTCCCGCAATCTGCCGGGACCAGACATCCGGCAGGTTAAACCATGCGAACCCAAGTAGGCTAAAAAGGTAAACATATTCTTCCGGGCAGTGAAAACAACGTCCTTTCGGAGGGCATGCTTTTTCGCTGAAAAACCGGATTCACCGGGCTGTAGCTACAATGTACGAAGCTTTTTTCAATCTGCGCGAAAAACCATTTGCCATAGAACCGAATCCGCGCTTTATCATGTTGCCCGACGAACACGCCGAGGCGCTTGCCACGTTAGTCTACGCCATAACGGAAAAAGAAGGATGGGCCCTGCTTCTGGGAGAAGCGGGGACCGGTAAGACCACTCTCATCATGGCTCTTTTGCGCCAACTTAAAGATGATGTCATAGCCGCGGTCCTCACCAATCCCAGACTGACGCCTTTGGATTTTTTCAACATGATCGCCCTGGAACTGGGCATGAACGGCCCCTTTGCCACCAAGGGTCAATTTATAGCGGCCTTTAATCAATTCACAGCCCAATGCAGAAAACGCAATAAGACAATATTGTTGGTGGTGGACGAAGCCCACAGCCTTACCATGGAGATGCTTGAGGAGTTGAGGCTTTTGGGCAACATAGACGACTCCTCGCCTAAAATTCTGAACATTTTCCTGGTGGGGCAACCGGAGATGGCGGGGCTTTTGCGCAAGGCGCGCTCCTCCGGGCTGCTGCAAAGGCTGAGGCGATTTTATCTTCTCTCCCCTCTAAACCTTGATGACACGACCTTTTATGTGCGCCACCGAATCTCCATCGCGGGTGGAGACCCCCAACTTTTCAGTGATCGGGCCCTGGCTGCGGTTTACAAGGTCACCAAGGGCAACCCCCGCCTGATAAACACCCTGTGCGATGCAGCCATGCTGCTGGCCTTTTCCAAAGACACCCGGCAATTGACCAGACAAATAGTATTGGAAGCGGCCAGACAGGAAGCCTCGCTCAACTGGGAGCCGGAAGAAGAACCCCAGGTTGAGCCTGATTTCCTTGAAAAGGAAAAAAAGGCGGCGGCCAAACTGCAGCCTGAAGAATATAAACCTGCCGAACAGGTGGAGCCCACCCCGCCTACACCTGTGCAGGAAGAAGCGGAGATCTCCCCCGAACCAAAAACAGCGCCGCAGCCCGAACCCGCCAAGTGGGAATATGACTATCCGGCCGGCCAGGACCAGGAACAATCGTGGGAATACATACCCGTGCCCCAGGAACCATACGGTGACACTTATATTGACCAGGAAGAGGTCTCTCCCAAGCCAAGCCGCTTTAAAAAACGGATGTTCAAAAAAGGGGGCAAAAAGGCCGCCCGCAAAACCAGGCCATCCAGGGCAGAAAAAGCGCCCCGGGCAAAAAAAAGCTCCGGCCTTTTAAAAAGAGCGATAGTGCTTTTGGCCCTTTTCTTTGTTATCAGCGGGAGCTTTGCTTTTTTTAAAGTAGGTGGGGTTTCTTATTTACGTTACAAATGGAAAGTCTGGACGTCCGACCAGCCGCCGGGTGTTTTTGTACCTGAAGAAGCTCCCGAAACGGCCAAGGCCCGGGACAGCAAACAATCTGAGGGCGTAGGGGACTGGGGCCCGATTGTGGAAGCCCCGCCTGAAACATCCGCCAAAGGAGGCCTTAATGGCTAACATGAATGATATCTTAAAGCGCGGAGGCAAAACACTGCCCAGCCAGAGGCAGACCACCCAAGGCACAAGCGGCCTCCCTCCCCAGGAGTCCAGAGAAGCCGCGCCGCCAGAAGCCAGACAGGCCGAACCGCCTACAAGGCGGCAGGTTATGCCGGATCTGGATTCCCTGGAGATAGAACCAAGGCAAGCCAGAAAGAAAACACTTTCCAGCAATGAAAAGGATCGTCTGGTCTCGTACTTTGCCCCGAGCAGCCCGGAAGCCAAACGCATTGATATTCTGCGCAGCCAACTTTTATATCCTTTTCATGGAGACCCGCCCAGGATCATCATGGTCTCAAGCGCCCTGCCCGGAGAGGGAAGAAGCCTTTTGGCGGCCAACCTGGCCATATCATTTGCCAGGGGGCTGGAGCAGTTCGTAATGGTCATGGACTGCCACCTGTTTCACCCCCAAATGCACCGGCTCTTGGGCACCCCACTCCGACCGGGGCTTTCCGATTATCTGGAACACGGGGCCACCGCGCCGGAAATCATGCACAAAACCAGCATGGATAAACTCTCGGTTATTCCGGCCGGAAGCCCTTCCCGCCGCTCCGCCGAGATTCTGGCCACCGACAAAATGATGGATCTGGTGGAGGAGCTTAAGGAGCGCTATAAAGACCGTTACATCATCATGGATACACCCCCGGTCCAGGCCGTGGACGACCCGGCGGTGCTGGCCCGCATGGTGGAGGGCATAGTGGTGGTGATCATGGGCGGCACAACAGACCGTGAAGTGGCCATGAGGGGCATCGCCCGCCTGCCCGAGGAAAAAATAATCGGTGTGGTTTTAAATGACCGCCATCAGGCTGTGTCAGACGCCACCAGCTTCAGCGGTCCCCTGGCAGGGGAGATTTAATAACTATGTTGGTGCCCTCCAGCAGGCCCAGCCCATACCACGTTGTTTTCGTTTTGGGGGAAAGCCTCCTGATCGGCGTGGCCGTGGCCCTGGCAGTGCTTTTAAGGGTGGGCGATCCTGGAGAACTTTTTACCTGGAAATACTCCTGGCACCGCATAGTTCTGGTGCCCATAGTGTTGCAGGCCACCTTTTTTTACTTTGACCTGTACAACTTCCGGGTGGCCAAACCCTTTATCTGGACCTTTTCCAGACTGCTCACAGCCGTGGCAGTGGGGAATATGGGCCTCACTGTAATCTACTACATAATGCCCCGGTTGTTTCTGGGCCGCGGGGTGATGGTCTGGAGCTTTTTTCTGGTTATCACCCTGGTCACCCTTTGGCGCTGGGGTTACGGCTGGGCGCTGCACCAAAGGCTATTGTCCACCAAGGTTCTTTTGCTGGGGCAAGGCGCCATTGCCGACGCAATCTTGGAGGAACTCACCAAACGCACCGACAATGTACACAACTTGGTCTGCATTCTGGATGCGGGGCCTTCCCAAAAAGAACTTGCAACCAAAGCTGATAAAAATCCAATCAATCTCATGCCCTTGTGGGGCAAACTTTTAAGAGCTGATTATCACAAAGAATTTGAGGATATCTACTCTCTTGTACGCTATTATGGGGCCAATCTTGTGGTGGTGGCCATGGAGGAAAAAAGAGGGGCCATGCCCATGAACGACCTGTTACACTGCCGCATGCAGGGTGTCTTGATCAAATCAGGCGAGGATTTTTTCGAATCCATAGCAGGCCGCATCCTGGCGGACCATGTCACCGCAGGCGCCTTGATTTTCTCGGCTCAAGGCTTCACCACCGGCGGCATAAGGGCCTATGCCAAAAGGCTCTTTGACATAAGTGTCAGCAGTGTGGGGCTTTTGCTTTCTTTGCCCCTTGCCCTGGCGACCGCCCTGGCCATCCGTATGGAGAGCAAAGGCCCGGTGCTCTACAGCCAGGAAAGAACCGGATACCAGGGAAAACCTTTTACCATATATAAATTCCGCTCCATGGTAACCGATGCTGAAAAAGCCTCCGGCCCGGTCTGGGCCCAGGAGGAAGATCCCCGCATAACAAAGGTGGGCCGCTTTATAAGAAAAACCCGCCTGGATGAAATACCGCAACTATGGAACGTGCTTATCGGCACCATGAGTTTTGTGGGCCCCAGGCCTGAAAGACCCCACTTTGTGGAAGAGCTGCAAAAGGACCTGCCGTTTTACGCTGAAAGACACAACGTCAAACCCGGCATAACCGGTTGGGCCCAGATCTGCTACCCTTACGGCTCTTCCAAACAGGCGGCCATGGAAAAACTCAACTATGACCTCTATTACATAAAACACTTTGGACTAAGCATGGATATAACCATTCTTTTTCAAACCATTAAAATCCTGCTTTTCGGTGGAGGTGGACGTTGAGTTCAGGTCAGGCCACTTCACTTGAAGTAAAAAAACCCGGGTTCAACCTGGTCCTGGTATGGACCGCCCTGGCCTTTTTATTGGCCTGGCTCTATATCCCCCAGATTATATCCATGGTGGAAAACTGGTGGAACGACCCCAATTACTCCCACGGTTTTTTAGTGCCCCTGGTCTCATTCGGCCTTATCTGGCGGCGACGCACCCAGCTTAAAAGGGCGGCTGCCGGGCCCGAGCCCTGGGGCCTACTTTTTATAGGGATAGGCCTTTTCATGCTCCTGGTGGGGCAGTTGGGGCATGAATTTTATTTGAAACGCTTAAGCCTCATCCCGGTTTTGTGGGGGCTCACCCTTTTGAATTGGGGGTGGAAACTGGGAGCAAAAGTAATTTTCCCCTTTGCCTATCTGGCGCTTATGGTGCCCCTGCCCTACATACTTTACGATGCCGTGGCCTTCCCCTTGCGACTGGTGGCCGCATCCATAGCAGGCTGGTTTTTTGAACTTTTTGGGGTCCCGGTCCTGGTGGAAGGCAATGTTTTGCATCTACCCCATATCGTACTCAATGTGGTGGACGCCTGCTCGGGCATCAGAAGCCTGATCTCTCTCCTGGCAGTAGGGGTTATCATGGCCTATATGGTGCTGCCCAACCGCTGGGTGAAAGTCTTGGTAGTAGTTTTTGTGATACCGGTGGCTGTCTTTACCAACGCCCTCAGGGTGGTGGCCGGGGGCATTCTGGCTAAATTCTACGGCCCCCAGGCTCTGGAAGGAACCGTGCACGACTTTACCGGCTGGCTGGTCTTTATGGCCGCCTTTGCCCTTTTGGGCGGAATAACCTGGCTGCTGAACCGCCTTACACGCCGTAAGGAGGTCGCCAATGAATCCTGAGAAAAAAAGACTTCTCCTGCTTTGGGCGGTCGTGATCTGCCTGGGGGTCACAAGTTTCTTGATTTACCAAGGCAAAAATGTAAAAGCTCAATACCTCAGGGCCCCTTTGCAGAAGTTGGACCTCAGGCTCGGTCTCTGGCATGGGGTGGGCCCGGATGTGGACTTGGACGAACGCACCTTGGGCCTCCTGAAACCCTCTGACTTCCTCCTGCGGGATTATGTGAATCCCAGAGGCCAAAACATAGCGGTTTTTCTGGCCTATTTCGGGCTTCAGGAAGAGGGGCGCATAATCCACTCCCCCAGACACTGTCTGCCGGGATCGGGCTGGCAGATAAGCAGCCGAAAGCAGATCGACATCCCCGGAAATAACGGACCCTACAAGGTAAACCATCTTATAATAACCAATGAGCTGCAGAAACTCAGCGTACTATACTGGTACCAGGGTAGAGGCAGTATCGAGGCAAACGAATATAAAGAGCGTATAAACCTGCTCTTGGACGGACTCACTTTAAAAAGAAGCGACGGTGCGCTGGTGAGGCTCACCATGGTGGTGGATCCCATGAACCCCAACCACCTGAAAGACCTGATCAGTTTGGCCAAGCCCCTGATCCCGGCCCTGAACAGGCTCATGCCTCCGGCGGGACCTACACAAGGAAGCTAACAAGAAACTTTTTTGCAGCCAAACGCTTAGGGCGGATAAAAACAAGCCAAACCCGGAGTCAAAAACTTGGGCTTTTTTTTCACACTCTTATTCACAGCCGTTATCTATATAAGGCCCCAGGACTTCATGGAGGCAGTCAAGGGCTGGCCTATCCTTGACTGGACAGCCATGGTTGCGGTGGGTGTTGTATTTCTGGAAGGCAGCATTCAGGCCTCCCGGTTAAAGCGTTCCTTTTTAAACGCCCTGCTCCCGGTTTTTTTCTTTACCCTGGCCATGAGCCACATAGCCAATTTCTGGCTTGGCGGAGCCACCATGGCCATGGGAAAGTTCATACCCACCCTGATCTTGTATTTTCTGATCGTGCTCACGGTGAACACCTTCAACAGACTGCGCATATACATCTGGGCCATGATCATTTTTGCCCTGTTGCTCTCCATTCACGCCATTATGCAGTTCCATTTTGGCTCCGGACTATTTGGAAGCGACATAACCATGCGATCCACCGAAGCTGGAACCTATATCCGTCAAGCCCAGGGCATAGGCATTTTTTCAGACCCCAATGACCTGGCCCTGAACCTGGTTATCTGGATCCCCTTCCTCATGCCGGCCATTCACAAACCATTTCTTTCACCAACCATTATCAGCGGTATAATTCTTTTGGTGGGCTTGATATCGGGCATGATCTACACCCGCTCCAGAGGCGGATTTTTGGCTCTGGCCTCGGTTTTCTGGTTCTATTTTTACCGGCGCACCGGCCTTGTCATAGCCATAGCCGCCCTGGCGCTCTTTGCCTCACTGGTGGTGAGCATCCCCCGAATAGGCCAAATCAACACTCAAGACAGCTCCTCCAGGGGGCGACTGGAACATTGGTCGGTTGGTCTCCAGCTTTTAAAGGAAAACCCCGTCTTTGGGGTGGGAGCCTTCAGATTCACAGATTTCCACCACCATACGGCCCACAACTCACTGGTGCTGGTGTTGGCGGAGCTGGGCCTTTTCGGCGGTTTCATCTGGATCGCCATGTTTTACAGCGCCTTCAGGGAAATTGCCCTCACCAAAAACCTTCCCAATGCCCCGCCTTTTTTAGACAAGCTCTTGGATGGGCTTCACCAGGCCCTGGTGGCCTGGCTGATAGCGGGTTTTTTCCTGAGCCAATCTTACAAGCCGCAAAGTTTTATTTTGATGGCCCTGGTGGTGGCCACCTTGAACTGTCTTGACAACGAGGGAATATATGTAAGGCATCCCTGGAGCACCAAACAGATGCTTTATACCCTTGCCGCCACACTGGGAAGCGTTGTCTTCGTCCATATCGCCCTAAGGGTTCTTTGGTCTATCTCCTGAAATTATTCGGGGTGCGATCGCCCTTTGAAAAACCGGACCTCCGCTATAAAAAGGTATTAGGAGAAAGCAGGGCTGCACAAAAACACCTTCACCCGGAACAGTTGGCATTGAATGGTTTTAACCAGGCGCCCTGTGCAAAGAAGGGCTCAGGGGTTTAAAAATAAATGAAACACAATCTGGAAATATGGCTGCCCGCCTATCTCAGGCAGGTTTTATGGAATTTCTCCCATTCCATAAAAAAGCCCCTGCATCTGGTGGTGGCCGTAGCGGACCATTTTGAACCTTTCTGGGGAAAAGCGGACCGCAACACCGCGTTGACTCGTCTTTCGATCTGGGAGAACAGGCTGGCCAAGTCCGGCGAGGGGTGCAGGGACAGCCGGGGCAAAGGCCCCCAACACACCTTTTTTTATCCCCTGGATGAGTATGACCCCTGGGTGATGGATCGCCTGGCGGCCCTTAGGGAGCAGGGGCTTGGTGATGTTGAAGTCCATCTGCATCATCATGGAGAAACCTCGGCCCAATTGGAAGAGTTCCTGCTCTCCTGGATTGAACGGCTCCATCAAAAACACGGGCTTTTACGAAAAGACCCGCAGACCGGCAACCTGGCCTATGGTTTTATCCACGGCAATTGGGCCCTGGACAACTCAAGGCCGGACGGCATGTGGTGCGGAGTAAACGACGAGATATCCATATTGGCCCGCACCGGATGTTATGCGGACTTCACCCTGCCCTCGGCCCCCAGCCCCACCCAGACCAGGATAATCAACTCCATTTACTATGCCACAGATGATCCCGAACGGCCCAAAAGCCACGACCAGGGGCGACCGGTCAAGGTGGGGGTTCCCCCATCCGGCGACCTTTTAATGGTGCAGGGAGTGCTGGCCTTGAACTTCAGAAGGCGAAAATACGGAGTATTGCCTTCTCTGGAAAATTCGGACCTGGGCGCCCATCGCCCACCTGGAAAAGACCGTGTCCCGGCCTGGATTAAGTACGCCCCCAGGGTCATAGGCGCCGAAAACATACGCTTTTTAAAACTGCATTGCCACGGCGCGCCGGAGGTTCATCATGAAGCCTTGTTGGGCGAGGCCATGCAGGCCCAATGGCAGGCAATGACCGGCAGACAGGCAAAGGAAAATGGAATTAACTTGTATTTTGTGACATGCTGGGAGATGGTCCAACTCATCAAGAGGATTGAAAAGGGCGAGGTAGCATTTTGAGCGTTCGACAGGTTTTAGCTATTCTAATAGCATGTTTGCTTATGGCGCCCGGTTTTGCCGCGGCTCAGGACCCCCAAGTGGAAAAGCAAGAAGTAATCCACCCCGGCCTTTTGCTCACCCCCAAAAGGCTTTCACGTCTTAAGGAAATAGCAAATCAGCAACAACCTTCCTGGACCAGGCTGATCTTGTGGAGCCAGCAGGATAAACGTAAAGAGCATCTTCCCCAGGACGGGCCGGGCCTGGCCCTGGCTGCCCTGCTCCTTGATGACCTTCAACCTCAGCAGGCCCAAAAAAACCGCGAAGCCGCAACAAAATGCGCCTTTGCCGCCTTGAAAACACCACCCTTGAGATCCTTGGCTCAAAACGCGGATCTGATCTGCTCTGTGGCCCTGACCCTGGATTGGGCCTGGCAAGGCTTCACCGCCAGGGAGCGCAATGACCTGGCCGACTGGCTGATTAAGCACACCATGAGGCTCAAAGACCAGGGCCGGGGGTGTTTTAATTCGGCCGCAGCTTCGGCCCTAAAACTCACGGCTTACACGGCCCTGGCCATACGGGGCACCCATCAAAAGGCCGACGAAATCTTCAAGTTCGCCTTTGACACCCGCTTCAACCGGGAAATCAAACCCTGCCTGGCTCAACTGGGCCAGGGTGGAGGCTGGTTCGAAGGAGAAAATCTCGGCGCTCGAGCCGGCTATGATCTGGTGTGTTTTGCCGCCGTGCTGAAAACCGCGGCAGGTATTGATGTATTTGAAAAGATCCCCTGGTTTCAGGACCGGTTGGGATGCCTGATCTTCAGCCTTTTACCGGGCTCAAACCAAACCGGGTATTTCGGCCCCCTTCTGGTTTCGCCCAGCGGAGATCAGGTGCTTTCCCCCCGCATGGCTTCGGACCTTGCCCGCCTGCAAATGCTGATGATCACGGAAATCTGGCCCCAGACCCCCATGACCGGCTGGGCCAGGGCTTTACAGATAGACTCCCGCAGGCCCGGTGTAGCGCCCGGACCGCTTTTGCCTATGGAATTTTTATTTTTTGACATGGAGGCCAAGCAGGCTCCTTTAACCACTGCCCCGCTTTCCTGGTTTGCCCCGGATGTGGGCAGGGCCTATTCCCGTTCCGACTGGTCGGATCGGGCCACCTGGATATCCTTTAGCGCAGGCCCCCAATTTGCCATCAATCAACACCTTGACGCCCTTTCCCTGGTCATTTTCCAACAGGCCCTCTTGATGCCGCCCTCAGGAGGTTACGACGGATTGCGCAGTAATTACGCCCTTAATTACGGTATAAGAAGCCTGGGGCACAACACCCTTTTGATAAAAGACCCCAAAGAATACTCCTGGTATGACTTAAGGGGCGAAGTCAAACCCAAGGGGACCTTTACCAATGACGGCGGCCAAAGGGCCTGGGCCTCTTTTGATAAAAAAGGCAAGGCAATCAAAAACCTGCCATGGACCGCCAGCAGCCTGAAAGAGTGGCAGGCCAACCAGGATATTTACAAAGCTGCTGAAATAGAGGTTTTGGAGGGCAAACCCAGGTTCACCTACATGAGGGCCAATGCCACCAAGGCTTACCAAGGCAGCACCAAAAAAGCGGCCAGGGTGGTGAGGCACCTGTTTCATTTAAGGGGTGGAGGCCCCCAGGCGGCCCTGGCTCCGGAAGTCGTGGCCGTGATCGACGATGTGGTCTTGAACCGGGAGAAGGCCAAGGTGGGGTTTGTAGTTCACTTTCCGAGCCAACCCCAAATTCCCCTGGATGTAAAGCCTCTGGGCGATGGCCGTTACAAGGGACCGGCCCAGGAGCTTCGGTTCAAAACCACCAGGGCCAGGCTGACAGTGGTGCCCTTGTGGCCTGCCCAGGGAGAACTGCATCTTTTTGGGGGCATGGGCAAGGCCGCTTTCCAGGTAAACGGAAAAACATATCCCCCCAAAAAGGGGACCAGAATCCTGGCCACCTGGCGGGCCGAATACACGGGAAAAACGGGAGATATTCCTAAAAAACCCCAGGTGTTCGCACTGTTGCCGGCTGCTGAAAACGCTCCGGAGCCCCCGCAGCTCAGGCTTTTAAGCACCCAAAACGCAAACGTAAAGGGTTTGGTGGTGCCTGATGCCAAATGGCCCAGGATAGTGGCGGTGCGCCTGGGCGAGCCCGATCCAAAGGCAGACCTGAGATATCTCTACCCCGGGGGTAAAACCAGGCACATAGTCGCCGGATTGACGCCAAACCAAAGTTATCACATAACAGCCGGGAGAAACTCCATAAGCATCAAGCCGGGCAAGGGTCTCACCTCAAGCCCGGGAGGCATGCTCTCCTTCCTGGTGGAGCCCCGGAAAAGAAACCAAAAAACAGACCAGCCGCGCCAGGACGTGAAAGCAAACTGACGAACCTAAACCCGCCTAAAGGCGCATATGATCCAGGCAGGAGTGTGCAACCCGTCTCCCCGGCCTGTTGGCAGATAAGGACCAACATGACTTCAACCCAGTCCACACCTCCGGTTATTGATTTTCCCATAGTGGAGACAGAGCCTTTTATCTTTAGATTGGCTATGAATCTTGTGCGCAAGAAAATCCGGGGAGGATTTCGACTTCTCACCCTGGCCAGGCAGGCAGGCCTTTTGAACAAACTTTATCGTCACCATTTAAGCCGGGAAGTACAGCTTTTAATCCCCCTTTACCGACCGGACGACGCCCTGGATGGCATTGGGGTGGAAGATTACGAGTCACAGGTGGTGCAGGCCTTTGCCGCCTTTATCAAAAATTTGCCAGGCAAGGTGACTTTTCTGGATTGCGGGGCCAACATAGGCATAATGAGCGCCAAGATGTGCGCTGCCTGCCCAAACATAAACCGGGTTGTGGCCTATGAACCCAATGCGGATGTCTATAGTCTCCTGCAAAAAAACCTGGCAAACCTGCCTGTGCCGGCCCAGGCCAGACAGGCGGCGGTTGGAAACATGCAGGGAACCGGTTCCTTGAAAAGCCCGCCCCATGATCCTTCCAGCCACGCCCGTTTTGTGGAGGCCGACCCCGAAGGTGATATTTTTGTGGAAAGGCTGGATAGCCTGGACCTTACTCCGGGCTACAGCCTGGCCCTGAAAATAGATGTGGAAGGCCATGAATGGGAAGTGCTTGAGGGAGCCTCAAAAACCATTGAAAATGCGGATGGTTTTGTAATTTCAATGGAAGCGCACCCCAGGCATTTCCAAAGGACCCAAAGAGATCCCTCGCTCATGCTTAAATGGCTGACCCAACTGGCCGAGGTTGAATTCCAGGTAAGCGAAAAACCGGATTTAAAGGTTGATCCGGAAAAACCTTTTTTTGAGCAGTTCAGCCAGGATATGGTCTACAACATCATCTGCCGTTCAGGCCTTGCCCAATGAGCCCTCACCCCTCCCTGGGCAGGTATTTGACAGGCCTGCCAAACCCGCATTTTTCTATGACCTTCTGCGATGCCGGGTTATCTGTCGAAGTATCAATATAAAAAACCCTGTGCCCGCTCATGCGATGGCAATTGATTGCGTTTTTAAGGGCAAAAGTGGCCAACCCCCTGCGCCTTACATCAGGTGAAGTCCAGATGGGCCCCACCACAACCGCCCCCGGCTCCACAGGGTAATGACGGCAAAAAGAAGTTGTACACCAGCCGGTGGCAACAGCTTCCTCCTTCAGAAAAACACAATAAAAGGATCGCCTTACAGTAATCAATTTAACCAGAGAGCGGAGATAGCCCGAAGTCCCCATAAGCTTAAGCAAAGGCTGTGCGAACATAAGAAAAAGCACAGGGTTTTTAAACAGAACGAATTCAGTCTCCTTGCGCTTGGCCACCGCCAAAAATTTTTCTAGAACCTGACGATAGACCATCTGCCACCTGCCCCGCCCCTCGGGCCTAGGAGCTGGCTCCACAAAAGAGGCGGGCCATTTTTTCTCTTTTTCGCTCCCGTCCCCCAGAATCCATCTGACCCGATGAGGCAACAGGTTAAACTTTGCCTTGAACCTCTGCATCTTGGGCAGGGCCCCGTAATAGGTGCCGTAACCAAAAAAACGCACCCCAGGGTGGTTTTTAATGATGTGGTCAACCATGGAAATAATCATAAAGGGAACTATGCCGTCAGACTGGTAATCGGCATGCCCCAAAATATGCTGGATCATGGCCAGGTCGCCTGCCACCATGCAACTGGCCTGAGCCACCAGCTTTCCATCTTTCTTAACCCCAAAAACAGGGTAATCATGTGTGGGATCTTGGGACTCAGGGTTGTGAACCTCAACGACCTCACCCGTAAGGAGTTCCTCGCTGACCTTGCCCTGACGTACAGGTGTCGAAGCCCTGATCTCTCTTATATCTTCCAAGTATTGATTATAATCAATCGGGGAGCATTCATACCCCAGGCGTTCCGCCTTTTTGCAGTTGCGCCGGGCCGAGGCATCAACTGTGGCGAAATATTCTGAAAAATCACTTGGCAGGGGGCAAAGGGCCATTCCTATGCGAAACTGACGCAGCAATGGCATTTTGGGATGAGGCTTTCGGGTCTCTGTATAAAAATCCCTTACCACCTGGGCGAAAAAAGGATCGTTGCGTTCAGCCTTGGCCAAAGACAAGTCAATGGTTGCCTGAGGCAAGGACACAACTTGCCGGATGAATTTAAACGCTGAATCAAATTTCAATTTTTACTCCGCCGGTTCAAATACATGTCGTTCACACCATTTTTCAATGAAAGTTATTCTGAACCGGGTTTAAAAACAAAACAACTAAAAAGGCCTTTGCTAAATTATCGGATAACTTCCAAGAAAATAAAACCTTAACATTACTCAATCAATGGTTGTGGTAGCAGTAAATGGCAACCTTATGCCCTAAGCGCCTTTAAGATGCCGTCGGCAGATTATCACTAGTCGGCTTATCAAGATTTCATCCTGAAAAGATATTCCAGACCGGTCAAGAACAGATTTCCAAGATCCAAATTATATTGAAGGCAAATCATGCTCACCGACCGGCCCAATTACGCCTGATAAAAATCAAGCGGCTTGAATAACAGGATATAACCGTTTTCATGCCCGATTCGACTTAAAAGCCCGCAAGGCTTTCCCTTCTCCAATTGGTTTCCCAAACGCCGTAATCAAAATACAAGCCTTTCAAACGGCGCCAAACAAACTTAAGTTTATCTCGCCTTGAATTTGTGTAAAATGAACTCTGTCTTTAATAAAACGCAGTTTATATGCTATACCATGTTATAGAGAGGTGAGCGCTATAGGGAACTCGCGCAGGCACAACCGTTTTAAAATACCATCTGCCTGCCGGAAGGCTCAGCTCTCTAAATAAACCCCAAAAAACAGGTTGATCAATAATTCCAGTCCCTGAAATTAAGGGTATCTGTCGATTATAATGAGAGGCCTCCTAAAAAAGTCGCAGTCGGCGCCGGGAAGAGCGTCGCTTGACTTCTCATCCTTTTGTAAAGCCCGATCTGCCGGGCGCCTGGAGGAGAACATGAGAGTTTTTCAGACTCGGCTCAAGGGCTTTGCGATTCTGTTATTGGCGCTAAGTCTATCGACGACGGCCACTGTTGCTCTGGCCGCAGACAAACATGATTACTATCAAAAAGGTCTGAAATACTATGAAGAGGGGAAGCTGAAAGAAGCCACAGTTGAGTTGAGGAACGCGCTGAAACTGGACCCAAAATATGTGGAAGCCCACTATCGTCTGGCGCTCACTTACATGAAACTTGGGGAAATGGCCCAGGCATACCGCCTTTTCTTTAATGTGGTCACTTTGGATCCGGACAACCTTGACGCCCAGATCAGGCTGGGCCAGATAGCCTTGTTGGCGGGGCGGGCCGATGAGTCACTGGAGCGCGCTCAACTGGTGCTCAAGGCAGAGCCTGAAAATATAGACGCCCTGGTTTTGGAAGGCCAGTCCTTTGCCCAGGTGCAAAACACCAAAAAGGCCGTGGCCAGTCTGGAAAAGGCCCTGGCCCTGGCGCCCAAAAGGGCCGACATCCATGTCCTTTTAGGTCAACAGAACCTGGAGGAAGGCCGAGCTGACCTGGCGGAAAAGGAATTCAAAAAGGCCGTCCAGCTGGCGCCCAGACTGCTCACCCCCAAACTGCTCCTGGTGAGGCTTTACCTGACCCAGGATAAAAACAAAGAGGCTGCCGAATACTTAAAACAAGCAGCCTTGGCCCATCCGGAGGAGGGACGCCTCCAACTCATGCTGGTGGAGCTTCTGATGCGCCAGCAAAAACCCCAACAGGCCGAAAAGGCCTTGCGTCAACTTATTTCCCAGCATCCGGAAGAAGTGCGTTACAGACTGGCTCTTGCCCGTCTCTTCACAGTATCGGGCAAACCCGGCCAGGCTGAGCAGACCTATCTGGAGGCTATAAGACAGGATCCCAAATCCATATGGCCCCTTTTGATGACCGCCCGTTTTTACGCAGCCCAGGGCGACCGGCCCAAGGCCAGAAGCTATCTGCAAAAAGCCGCTGAAATCGAACCTGATTCACCCATGCCTCAAAACGCCTTGGCCGAACTGGATATTGAAAGCGGTAAGCTGCAGGAAGCCGAAGCTACTCTGAACAAGGTGTTCAAGAAAAACCCCACCGAATCCTCGGCCCTGATTCTGAAAGCCAGGATCGAACTGATCCGGGGATACCTGGAGAAGGCGGTAACCACCCTTACCGAGGTGCTGAGAGCCAGGCCACTGGACCCGGAAGCCCTGTACAGAAGGGGGCAGGCCTTTGTGCGCCAGCGGAAGACCCAATTGGCCAAGGCGGACCTGAACAAGGCTATCAAGTCTGATCCCGCTGATATAAGGGTTCGCTTTCTTTTAGCCAACATACAGGCCGAGGAAGGTGATCTTTTACAGGCGATCGGCCAAGTGGATCAAATACTTGCCAAGGAGCCTAAAAACTTGGGCGCCATTGATATGATGGGGCGTCTCTACCTGGCTCAGGGAGCCTACGGCAAGGCCGAGCAGGAATTCAAAAAAATCATCAAACAGCGCCCTCAATCCGGACTGGGGTACCAGCGCCTCGGTTCACTGGCGGAAGCCCGCAGCCAAAAAGAGCAGGCAATTAAATTTTATGAGGAAGCGCTCAAAAAACAGCCTGACCTATATGACTCCATCATGCGCCTGGCCATGATCTCCATGGATGACGGCAAGCCCAAAAAGGCGGTTGAAGTCATTCAAAAGCAACTGCCCAGATCGCAAAATCCCTATGTTTTGCATACCATGCTCGGTGATGTCTATCAGATGCAAAAGAATTTCCCCATGGCTGTTGAGCAGTACGAAAAGGCCTTGGCCCTTAATCCCAAACTGGTCGGGCCGTATCTGGGCATGGCCGCAGTGGCCAGGGCCCAGGATAAGCCGAAAGACGCAAAAAAATATCTGGACAAGGTGCTTGAACTTCGCCCCACCAACCTGGCCGCTCTGGTGGCCAGAGGTGATGCGCAGGAAGTCCTGGGCAATACCGAAGAGGCGGCCAAGGACTACCGTGACGCCCTGGCCATAAGCCGCGACTTTATCCCGGCCCTCAACAACCTGGCTTATCTCCTGGCCCGTCTGGGCGGGGACAAGTACTTGAACGAAGCCATGCCCCTTATTCAGCAGGCCAAACGCCTGGCCCCGGAAGATCCCAGGATACTGGACACGATGGGTTGGATTCTGATTCAAAGAAAGGCTTACGAAAGCGCGCAGGTTGAGTTGGAAGAGGCTCTCAAAATATCGCCTGACAACCCCACTATCCTCTATCACATGGCCCAGGCCTACTATGGCTTGGAGAACATCAGCATGGCCCAGAAGACCTTGGAAAAAGCACTCGCCATACCAGGGTCTTTCCGCGAAAAACCCGAGGCGCAAAAGCTTTTGAACAAAATCAAATAAGAAAGTTGATTTACCGAAATGCGGGTAAAAACAACCATTTTTCTTTTGATCATTTTGGCGGCCCTCACAGGCATTGAAAACGCCTGGGCCCAACCCAAGGTCTCGGGGCAGGGAATTGAGCTGGTCCGCTTTAACCTGGTTTGCGAAGAAAAACCCAAGATAGGAAGCAGGGTGGAGATCTCCTTCACCTTGCGCAATGTTTCTAATGATTCGGTTGTATTTCACAATAAATTCGGGATATTTGTAGGCTCTCGCTGGTCCAGGGGCCCCAAAATGCTGAATCGGGACTTTGGCTACCAATACCAGGGCTGGCGGCTGCGGCCCGGGCAAAGCATTTCCTACCAGGCGTCATTTATTCTGGATATGCCCGGCAACTGGAGCTTTTGGCCAACCTACAACATAGCAGGCCAATGGGCGCCTTTTGATTCCCAACGAAAAACTCTTTCGGTCAGCGCCCCTGAATTCAAGGCCAGTCGGGAAGCTCCGGGAAAAACCTTTGTAGTATATAAAGGCAAAAAATTGCCTTTACAGGTATTCCCCCCGGACAACCCCTGGAACATGGACATTTCCCGCCTGCCCAGGCATCCCAAATCAGACGTCTATCTCAAAAACATAGGCATGTACACTTCTTTGCATCCCGACTTTGGCTCAGGCAACCGCTGGAAAGTGCTGGGTTATCCCTTGAAAAAAGGCACACCCTTCGGCATCCCCTACGTGGTGGTGCGTAAGGGCCAGCCCAAGGTTCCGGTTAAATTCAAATACTACAGGGAAAGCGACCCAGGTCCTTACCCCATTCCCCCTGATGCGCCTATAGAAAAAGGCGGTGACCGGCACATAATCGTAGTTGACTATGACGCCAAAAAGCTCTATGAGGTCTACCTGGCCTCCAAGGCGGGAAAGGGCTGGAACGCTGGCAGCGGAGCTATTTTCGACCTCACCACCAATAAACTGAGGCCCTTAGGCTGGACCTCGGCTGACGCGGCAGGGCTGCCCATTTTTCCTGGCCTGATCAGGTATGAAGAAGTGCACGAAAAGGGCGAGATCAACCATGCCCTCCGCTTTACCGTACAAAAGACCAGAAAGGCATATATCCTGCCGGCAACCCACCACGCCAGCCCGGTTAAGGCTGATGTGCGGCCGCCCATGGGCCTCAGATTGCGCCTGAAGGCAAGCTTTGATATTGAACCCTTTCCCGAGCCGGTCAAGGTTATCTTAAGGGCCCTTAAAAAATACGGCATGATCCTGGCGGACAACGGCGGAGATCTTTTTATTTCCGGCTCACCTCATCCGGATTGGAATGATGATCAAATAAACTGGCTGAAAAAGATCAAGGGCAAGGAGTTTGAAGCGGTTTACACCGGTGAGGCCTTTACCAAGTAATTAACAAACAGCCCGTTTCTGGAAAACAAATGCCCTGGCGCAACGCCTCCAGGGCATTTGTTTTAAGATCGGCGGGTTGCAAAAATCCAGCCCATCTAATAATCCTGACTACATAGTCCTTATATTCGCAGTGCGGCTGCCGCATTAACTGAATTCAACAGGCGGCCCCGGCGGAATCATCTTTCAGGGGGTCTTCCTTTGTCCTAAGCAGTGGTAAAAGCAACAAGCCCAAAAGTATGGCCAAGCCAAGCAGGATAAAAGCAAGGTCGAACTGTCCCTTTGTGCCCATCCAGCCCACAAAGGCCGGTGTCACCCCCGCTCCAAAAAGTATTCCCCCTGCGCTACAGATGGAAACCACCAGGTTTCTCTGGCTCGGCGGGCCCATACGGGCCGCAGCGCTCAAGGCGGGAAGGAAAAAACAACCCGCCACTGGCGACTGTACGCAGACAACTATCCAGACCCAGCTCGCATCCGCCAAAGCCAACAAGGCCAAAAATGCTCCTGCAATCCCCATAACAATGGCCAGGGTGCGCATGGGGCCAAGGCGGTCATTGACCCACCCCACCCCAAAAACAATGATAAGGCTCGGGATGCGGCAGTAGAAGATCAGATAATTTACTTGGGATATGGCCATTTCCTTGGCGGATACCAAATACAGGGGAAGTATGGTGTAAACCCCCAGACTGACCGACGCACCGAGCACAAAAAGCGAACACATCCCAAAAATCTGGGGTTTGGTCAAAAGACCGGCCATTACCCTTGGGGACGGAGCCTGGCCTTTTAAGTCTGTTTGGGGACCCCAGCGCAGGAAACCAACAAACACACACAAACTCAAAAGACCGTAGGCCAGCAAAAGGGAGCGCCAGGAAAGAAACGCAAAGAAAAACTCCACACTCAAAGGAGCCACCAACATGGCGGCATTGGGGGCGGTTTCATGAATGGCCAAGGCCCGGCCCCAATACTTACAGGGGATGATATGGGTCAGAACCGCTATGGCGCTGGGCAGATAGGGGCCTGCCGCCATGCCCAGGCCAAACAAGCCAAGCCTCATGCTCCAAAGGGAGTCGGCCACGCTAAGCCCCAGCGTGGCAACCCCCACCCCCAAACAGGAGATCAACATGGTGCGCCTGTGGTCCAGTTTCTGAGATACAAACCCCGAAGCCAAAAGAGTAATGAAATAACCCAAGGATAAAAAGAATAAAAGCGATCCCGCCTGGGAATGGGTGAGGTGAAGGTCCATCTCAATCAAGGGCAACAGCGGGCCCATGACCACCCGGGAAAGGAAATTCAAAAAAAATACGCCGACCATGAGGATCAGCGGAATCAACATGGAACCCAATTTGGATGCTCCCGGAAAAACAGTGTCTCACCTGCTCGCGCATTACAACAATAGCACTATTTTAAATAGGAGTCAGTCCCAAGACAAAAAAGGACGCCAAATCGTTTAATTTCCCGGACCGGCCTCTGCCCTTTGCCTTAGGCCGGAAAGTTTCTCACCGCCTGTCCACCATAGAACCCCGCCACTTAGGCTGGTGAGCAAAATTGTGACAAAAAGGACCAAAGAGACCAGCACACCCTGTTCCGGCTCCCCGCCAAGCAGGCTGAAAAAATAGGCAAAGCTTATTTCCCGCACTCCCAGGGCATTGAAGGTGATCGGCAAAAGAGAAACCACCCAGATCAGGGGCACGAATACCAGATAATCCGCCAGGCTGATCCAGGTGAATCCGGCCAGAAAGCCGCCGAGCCAGGCCACCCAGATCAATCCTGCCTGGTAAGCCAAGGCGGCCAGGAAGCCAAGCCCCAGCCTGGGGATATGGCCCCGGTATTCGGCCAGGGAGCCGGTTATACGGGTTAGCTTTTGGCTGATTTTACTCGGAAGCCGCTTTAAGAGGGTGTCTACCAGGGCATGGGTTTTGGACCACAATACCAGCGCCATGCCCAGCCAGGCCAAAAGATTCAAGCCCAGAACCATCAAACAAAGCGGCCGGGGCGGATTAACCCAAGGTAAAAAAAACAAGGCCAGGGTGAGGCAGGCCAGCAGCCCCAAAAGCCTTTCCATCAGGATGGAGGTATAAACCTTGGCCAGGCTGCCGAGCCTGCGGCCTGATTCATAACCCCTGACCATATCCCCGCCAATGGCAGTGGGTAAAAAATTATTAAAAAAATAACCCACCAGGTAAAGCCTGGCCCCCTGCCAAAGGGACTGTTTGAGCCCGTGGCATTTCAGAACCTCTTGCCAGCGCCATGCCCCGGGAATCTGCATCAGGGTGAACGCCGCGGCCAGCGGTAAAAAATACCAAAAATCAAAAGAAAGGCTCAGGCGGTTTATGACCTCCCAATCCAGGCGGTAAAACAATACTCCCACCAGGCCGAGGCTGATAACAACCTTGGCCCCGAAAAACAGGTGCATTTTGGCGGCTTGTTTCATCAGGCCCTTTCCGTCTTGGCGGAAAGATATTCCAAAGCCCGTCCAATGCCCTGGTCCAGGGAGATGCTGTGTTCAAAACCCAGAGTCTTTTGTTTTTCCGTGTCACCGCCCCGGGCAAAGACCCCCTCCGGCTTATCGCTTTTACTTACGATCTCGGGCGAATACCCGGCTTTTTCAGCCATCATCCCGGCCAGTTGGCGAAAATTGGTCAGAACACCGGTGGAGAGGTTGATGGCCTTGCCATCGTCCACCTTATCCATGGTGGTCAAGACTCCGGTTACACAGTCCTCTATATGGATGAAATCCCGCATCTGGAGCCCGCTGCCCCAGACCATAAGGGTCTCGGCCCCGTAATTATCCAGCGCCCTTTGGCAAATGGACGGAAAAGGATAGGTCATGTCCTGGTCTTCGCCGTACCCTGAAAACGGCCTGTAGGCCACGCTTTTAAGGCCATGCTTGGCATAAGCCAGGCGGCAAAGGTACTCCAGGGTAAGCTTCGACCAGCCATAGGACATGTCGGGCATGCCTATATCCTCACTGAAATCGATCATATCTTCCTTCAAGAGGAGGTTGTTCTCCCTGGTCTGGAGCTTTATGGGGTAGGCGGCGCTGGAGCTGAAGCAAACACTTTTTCCGGGGCGGGCCTCTTGGGCCCATTGCCAATACATGGAATCAATGGCCAGGTCGTCGGCCACGGCCAGGGGGTTGTTCTCGATCATCAAGCGCCCGCCCACCATGGCTGCCAGGTGAAACACATAGTCAAAATCAGTGTCTGTGTTGTTTTGGAAAAATTCCCTGCAATCCTGGTGATAAAAATGAAAATTATCAAAATCCCTGGGCTCGAAAAGCGGCCACCGGTTATCGGGATGCACCCCTCCCGTATATTGGGCAACTGAATCAACACAATGGACCTGGTCCCCTGCCTCCAACAACCTGTGACAAAAATGCCTGCCTACAAAACCGGCCCCACCGGTGATCAGGATTTTACTCATCTTTAAAGTGCCTCCGATAGAGTTGAAAAGCCTTTTGAGAGCGTTCGGGCAGATATTTGAAAAGGGCTTTGGGATCGCCTTCCAGTTCCTGAACCAGCCTGAGGTTGTTCTCATAGCCCAGGTATTCCTGTTTCATATCCTTCACCAGGTCATGGACGTTTCTTTCCTGGTAAACCGAAGGCTTGCCGTAAACCACCTTGGCGCCCAAGGCCTGGAGATAAAAAGAGGCCCAGATGTCATCCATGCGCCCCACATGGGGGAACAAAAAATAATCCTTTAAAAAACGGCCACTTACAAACGTATTCTGGGAATTGAAAGGGCTTATTCCCTGCCCGGCCAAGGGAAATAATTCAGAATTGAAATCACACTCCGGGGCGTGCTCCATGCGGCAGATGGCGTCTATGTCCGGGTCCCCGTTCCAAAAATCAGCCTGTACATCGCAAGTTATCCGCCGGGTTGAGACATCCGTATAGTCCCTTTGGGCCAAAAGCGGCAAGGGAAACCCCCTGTGCCAGAGATGGGGGTGGTTGGTGGCCCCCACCGGGTCAAAGGCAGGCGACTGATCAGCATAATAATTTACCGACACCTCCCGGCCGAGCATGAGGTTCTCTCCCCACCCCGGCAAGGGTATGTTGTCATCATCAATAACCGCCACCAGGTCGGCTCCCAGATCCCTGGCCCACAAAAGCCCGAAACTGCGTCTTTGAATGCAGTTCCAGCCAATGGCGTCAGAAAGTTCCTTGTCATATGCCTCCTGTTCTTCAGGAGAGACATAGACGCCTTTTTTCAACTTGTAATCCTTGGGGGTCTTGAGGTCGCCTATGACCACCAGGCTCCAGTCTTCCATGGAATCGTAACGAATGATGGCTTCAGTCGGCGGGTTGATGGTGGTTGTGACAATTACCTTTCGCATGACCCCTCCCTTGTGCCGCAATTCTCCCTGCCCGGCGCTTTAAGGCCGGGTGCTTTCCCAAATCGCCTTTATAGAATCAGTGAATCCCTGTCTGCGAACCTGGCGGCTAATCCTGTGCGGAAATATTCGAAATTACGCAAAAAGGTGTTTTGAGATTCTCCTTCTTCCCTGGCTTTCCATTGAGAGGGAATTTCATGGACTTTAACACCTAAACGTAATGGTTTTACCAGGGTTTCAAATAAAAAAGGATGCCTTACTTCCTGCCAGGCAACCGACTTGACCAATGCAGTGGGGAAAATCCTGTAGCCGTAGGTCATGTCGGACAGATTGCAGGAAAAGACCAAAGAAAAAAACTTCTGAAAAAGATAATTAAGGACCAGTTTCAACTTGTCGTAACCGGCGAAATCACCGCCTTTAACCCATCTGGAACAGGTGGTTATGTCTGCCGGATATCTTTGGGCCATGCTTATCAGATGCTTGACATCATGGGGGTCGGTCTCCAGGTCGCTGGCCATCATGACTACATGACTGCCCGAAACCCGGGAAAAGGCATCCCGCATGGCTCCGCCCAAAAAAGGCAATTCCTGGAAAAAAAGCTGAAATCTGTCTGAATCGCGAGAGGTAAAGACCCTGGCTCTCTTGAGGCTTTCTTCTTCCGTACGGTCGCAGGCTACTATCAGGTATTGGCCCACCAGATCTGCACATTCAGACTCGATAATTTCAATGGTCTTAGAAAGTGAATGTGTTTCGTTCATAATAGGCAGGATAATGGAGGCCGCTTTAAACCCGCTCTCTGAATCAGCCGAAGGGAGTGTCTTTGACATCAGTAGATATCCTTATTAACGACAAATATGACTTACATACTGTATACTACTATGTTTTTCGCTCATTCCAAAACCTTTTTTACTAATAAAATAAAGGGTAAAGAATTTGGATGGGCAAAATAAGGAGAGAGGTGGAACGGTTATAAGGTTAAGGCGAGTCATAAATGGCGAACCGGCTAAGTTCACGCCGGCGGAGAAAAGCGGCCCCAGCCAAAGGCTGGGGCCGCGACTGCACGCGATCATGTTGGTGCGAGAGGGGGGACTCGAACCCCCACGGAGTTTCCCCCACTGGATCCTAAGTCCAGTGCGTCTACCAATTCCGCCACTCTCGCCCCGGCGCTTCAGGACGCCTGCCGGAACTTTATGGCATTAAGCCAAAAGCGTCAACCCGGAAGGTTAAGAGCGGAAAATTGGTCAGGCTGCCTGGGCAGACTCAAAACCAGCGGGTTCAGACCCCTCAAACTCCCTACTATTGTCCCCGGCCAGATCCCGAGGTCTTTGTCCCTCCCTTTGCAGGGGATTGAGGTAGTCAGTCTGAACCTTGGCGAAGAACTGCATGAGCGCATCCATTCTCCGCTTCCGGGCCTCACCCGTTTCCAGTCGGGCTTCATAGGCCACCGCCAGTAAATGGTCTGCGGCCAGGCAGAAACGCGCCCAAAACATGAGTTGGGACGATTCCATGCAATCATGGCCTGAATATTTGCAGAAAAAACTCCGGCAAGGCTCTGCCAGGGCTTCGTGGCTCAACACCGCGTTGTGACGGAAAACAGCCCGAACTCCCAGAGAGTCGCGCAGATCCAGATAAGTCTTTATCACCGCTTCGGCTTTGTCGTCCTTGGGACGCACGCCCTGCACCAAATACTTGGAGAGATGTTTCCAAAAATTTGAATCCGGGGTCTGTTTAGCCAACTCGGTGTTCATGACCTTGAGGGGATCCGCAGAAAAAAAGCGCGCAAACATGATTTGAATACTCCTTCGGGTTCTGCACTATGCAAATTTAGCGCACAGCTGCTAATGATCGCGTATTAACTAATAAAATTTTTATTTAGCTAGTAGGATTTGCTTCGGCGGAGTCTGACAGACAAAAATAGAATTCGTCGGCAGCCCGCCTAGGCTACAGCGACGCCGAACCCCCCAGCGGAGAGGCCCGGCCTTTGCAGAACCAGAAGGTGATCCTGTAACAGGAGCTCGCAAGCCTCACCGGAGCGGTTCGGCCTAATAATTCGCGTGCTCGTTAAATGGGCTAAGAGCGCCATCTAAGTGTACTCCTGGTACAGTGAAAAGAAATGATCTGCCTGAATGCAGAGAATTTATTGAAGCTATGTTTAGCTCCTTTGGATCGGCTTGTCAACACCTTTACTAAGGTTTTTTTGAACACCTTGACACCAAAGCTCCCCTGAGCTAGATTTTTAGATCTTGTTCCAGCCCTTTTTCTTTAAGAAAACCAAGGCCAATGAATAGAATCGACCAAAGAACCAACCGGGCCTTAAGGCCGGTGAAGATTGAACCGAATGTGAACCCCTACGCCGAAGGCAGCGCCATGTGCTCCTTTGGCAACACCAGGGTTTTATGCACGGCCAGCCTGGAAAAGAGAGTTCCCCCTTTTCTGGAAGGTTCGGGCAAGGGCTGGGTGACGGCTGAATACGCCATGCTCCCCAGGGCCACCCACACCCGCACCTCGCGCAGTCACCACAAAAAAGGCAGGGCCAGGGAGATAAGCCGCCTGATAGGGCGCAGCCTGCGGGCTTCTGTGGACCTTGGCCGTCTTGACGGCTATACCGCAAACATAGACTGCGACGTAATGGTGGCCGACGGCGGCACCCGCACTGCATCCATCTCCGGAGCCTACGTGGCCCTGGCGCTCGCCCTTAAGAGCCTGGGTCTCGAGCCTGATCTGCAACTGGCCGCAATCAGCGTGGGCAAGGTGGACGGCGAAATCCTGGTGGACCTTTGCTATGAAGAGGATTCAAAGGCAGAGGTCGACGCCAACCTGGTTCTGGCCCCGGGGGGGGAGCTGGTTGAGGTGCAGGCCACGGCAGAGCAAGGCCTTTACACACCAGAGGAATTAATCACCATGATCTCCCTGGGTGCGCAAGCGGCCAGGGAAATATTCGCGGCCCAAAACGCCGCCATAAAAGGTTGATCCGCCATGAAACTGGTCCTTGCCAGCACCAATAAAGGCAAACGCCGGGAAATTGAAGCCATGGCCGCACCCCTGGGCATTGAAGTGCTCTTGATGAGTGAGCTGGGTTTTGACCGGGAAATAGAAGAAACAGGAGATACCTTTGAGGAAAATGCCCTGTTAAAGGCCCGCACAGTGGCGGCTGAGCTTGGTTTACCCGTTCTGGCCGACGACTCCGGCCTGGAAGTCTATCACCTGGGCAACCGTCCCGGGGTGAAAAGCGCCCGCTATGCCGGAGAAAACGCCACAGATAAAGAAAACAACCAAAAGCTTGCCCGGGAAATGGAAGGAGTTCCCCTTGAAAAACGGGGAGCCGCCTTTGAATGCTGCATGGTCTGCGCATTGCCGGACGGCCGTTTTTTAACCGCCCATGGCCGCATGGAAGGGCGCATTGCACTTAAGCCTCACGGTGAAAACGGCTTTGGCTATGATCCCTGGTTTGAGCTGCCGGATAAAGGGGTTACAGTGGCCCAGCTTCCGGCTCAAGAAAAAAATGCCATCAGTCATAGGGCTCAGGCCTTGCAAAAAATCGTGCCAGGCCTTAAAGAGTTCATAGCATCATAAAACAAAATAATGTCGGGGCGTAGCGCAGTCTGGCAGCGCACCTGCCTTGGGCGCAGGGGGTCGTAGGTTCAAATCCTATCGCCCCGACCATTAAATCAAAACGCAGAGATAGTCAAAAGACAATCTCTGCGTTTTCTTTGCTCCCCAAACCGGCTAATAGGCCAGCACATGGCCCTTGGGTAAAACAGGCAGCATTCCACCCACCGGGCAAAGGTTGACCATGGCCTTTGGCTTTATGGCGCTTTCTCCGGCCAGGGCCTTTGTCAGATCGGAATAATGTACAAATCCCATGCGCTCTACCTGATCGCGATCCAGATCCCGGGAAACAATCACCACCCTTTGCCTGCCTTTGCAGACCAGGGCGAAGAACAAGGCGCAGTTCAAGTCAATCGGCGCGTCTTCCAAAAGAAGCTCGCCCCGTTTAAATTTTTCCCTTACATAATCCTTGGCATTGCCGCCCGACTCCCACAGAATCCTGGCAAAGGAATCCAAAAAAAACTCCGGCAGGGGAGAATTACTTTTAGCCAACAGGATCACCGGCCCGTCTTTACGGGTGAGCAGGGAGCCCAAAGCCAGGGGTTTCATCAATTGCAGGGATTCTTCATAAGGATAGCCGGCAATGATCGTCACATCGGAGAAGGTCTCAAACTCCATGCCGCAGACCTTTTGGGAGAGTCTGCCCCCTTCTCCGTGCACGGCCTGCCAGGAGCCAAAAAGCACCGAAGCCACCTGATCGTCGAGATCAAAGACGCAGTTCAAGCTGTAGGTCAACCCGGCCATCTTGGCCACGGAAGCCACCTCCTTTAAAAACGGATTATTCCTGGTGCTGCCAAAAACGCTTTGCGGATCTGTGGTCCAAGCCAAATGGTGTTCCCTGATGGCCTCATAATCAGCCACCGCAGGAAAAATAATCTTCGGCCCCCCGCCAAATCCGTTCATGGGATGGGGCAGTATCACGCCCAGGCCTATAACCACCTGGGCCTTTGCCACCAAAGGATTTACGCAGACTTCAGCCCCGGTGGAAAGTTTTCCCACCGGCACAAGATCAATGGAGCGGCAATCGTGCTGGCTCACCCTGAAGTTTTTAAAAACTTCAGGGCCAAGCTTATGGGCCAGGGCGTCTTGGGTCATCGGTGCATGGGTTCCGAGCCCCACCACAATATCAATCGCCTCTTTATCCAGTCCGCACCCCAAAAGTTCACTTAAAAGCGGGGGAAGCATTTCCCGCACCGGGGTTTGCCTGGTGCCGTCATCGGTGATTATGGCCACCCTGTCGCCGGGTTTGACCCTCTGGGCCAGGACAGAAGCCTCCAAAGGATCTTTTAAGGCAAGAACCGTTTGTTCAGCCACAGAGACTGATTCGCGCACAGGCGAAACCGGCCTGGAAGGCATCAACCGCCACCCCAGGGGCAACTCAAACTCAATGATTTCCTTGCCGTAATGCACCTTATGGGTCACACTTCACCTCCCCATTCCGAACGCGGCATGCAAAGGGCATCTCCATTGCATTTCAAATGTCAACATCCTGCCTATGAATTGCCCGAAAAAGCAAGCTATGATTTGCCTGACCAGCTATTGCTTGTGTTTTAACCTGGGGTGTTTCATGATTGAATCCAAAAGGCATGTCCGGTTTTTTTCACTCAATAACCGGCAGTTCCAGGTCAGGAGATACAGCCATGACAAAAAAACTTCCTTCTGTTTGCCCTCATGACTGCCCGGATGGATGCGGGCTGTTGGTTGAGGTGGAAAACAACCATATAAAAACCGTTAAAGGCAACCCTGAACATCCTTTCACCCGGGGATTTATCTGTCACAAGGTCTCCCGCTACGCCGAAAGGGTGCACAACCAAAACCGCCTGACCACCCCCATGATCAGAACCGGTCCCAAAGGCGGCGGAAGCTTCCGACCGGCCTCCTGGGAAGAAGCCCTGGACCTGGTGGAAGGCAACCTGCGCCTTGCGATCAAGACTTACGGCCCGGAGTCTGTTCTGCCTTATTCCTATGCCGGGCACTTTGGGGTGGTGCACAGAAACGCAGGCCATGCCTTTTTCCACAAACTGGGGGCCAGCAGGCTTTTGCGCACCATCTGCTCCGATGCGGCCACTGCCGGATTTACGGCCAGCCTGGGCTCGGGCCCCTCCACAGACATAGAAAGCGCCGTTAATTCAGACCTGGTCCTCATCTGGGGGTGCAACCTCCTCACCACCAACCTGCATGCCTGGCCCTTTTTTGAAAAGGCCAAAAAAAACGGGGCCAAAATTATAGTCATCGATCCCTATAAAAACAGAACCGCCCAAAAGGCGGACCTGTTCATTCAAATCAAGCCAGGCACTGACGCGGCCCTGGCCCTGGGCATGATGCATATACTGATCGCCCAGGATCTTCTGGATCATGAATTCATCAAAAATCACACCCAGGGCTTCGAAGCCCTGGTGCGGAAATCACGGGAATACCCCCCGCCTTATGTGGAGAAGATCACCGGTGTGGATAGAGGCGTCCTGGAAGAACTTGCCCTGGCCTATGGCCGGGCCAAAGCCCCTTTCATTCGCCCGGGCTGCGGCCCCATACGCCAGCTTAAAGGCGGCATGGCCATGCGCACCATAGCCCTTTTGCCCGCCCTGGTGGGGGCTTTTTCCCGCCCCGGCGCAGGCATCAACCGCTCCACATCCCCGGCCTTTGCCTTGAACACGGCTCCCTTCCTGAGGCCGGACCTCTCACCTGAGGGAACCAGGGTGGTGAATATGGTGGAGTTGGGCCAGGCACTTACCAGCCTGGGTTCACCGCCGGTAAAGGTCTTTTACAACTACCTGGCAAATCCGGCGGTGGTTGCCCCGGACTTGAGCCAGGTGCGGGCCGGACTGAAAAGGGAAGACCTCTTCACCGTGGTTCATGAACTTTTCATGACCGATACGGCCCGTTATGCAGACGTTATTCTGCCCGGGTCCACCTCCATGGAAGTCACCGACCTTTACACTTCCTATGGCCATTATTACCTGCAGATGGCCCGGCCGGTGATCCCACCTGTGGGCCGCTCACGCTCCACCCTTAAGGTTTTCCAGGATCTGGCCGCCAGGTTCGGTTTCACGGAGGAAGTCTTCAAACAAAGCGAAGACGAAATCATAGAGCAGCTTCTTCAGACTGACTCTCCCTATATGCAGGAGATCACGTTTGAAGATCTGAGCAGCCTCAAGCCCCTGCGGCTTAAAGTCGGGGCCAACCCCTTTGAACAGGGGTTCAAGACGCCTTCAGGCAAGGTGGAATTTTTGAGCGAAAGCTTGGGCAAAAAAGGTCTGCCCGTCCTGCCGGACGGCAGCCCCAGCCTGGATCTTGAAGGCAGGGACCGCTACACCCTTCAGCTCATCACCCCGCCAAACCATCATCTTTTGAACTCCTCTTTCAATGAGGTGGAAAGTTTAAGGGAAAAAGCAGGTCCGCCCAGGGCGCTTATTCACCCGGAAGACGCCCGGTCCAGGGGAATAACCGACGGCCGGCAGGTCAGGGTTTTCAATGACAGGGGGATCTGCCTGGTTCAGGCCAAAGTGACCGATGACACCCAACCGGGGCTTGTGGTGATGGAAGGCATCTTTGACAAAGAAGCCTCGGCCAATCACTTGACCAGTCAAAACATAACGGACATGGGCGAATCCTGCGCCTTTCACTGCAATCTGGTGGAGGTGGCCACATTGGAAAATCCGGTTTGAAAAAATTACTAAACTTAAGCACTTATAAGCCACACCTGGATTTAGTCGGGCCGGACTGGGGCCTGGCCAGGGAATTACTGGCCGACTATGCCTTTCAGGGCCTGGAGGTGTATCCGGTTCCCGGCCACGACATGGACCGCATACCGTCTGAATTGGCCTTGGGTCTTCACCTACGCTTTTTTGTTTTTCTGAACGCCATCTGCAGTTCAGATTCAAAAACCCTTGAGCAAACCTTTGGCGACCTCGATACAGCCAGGCATTATTACGGAGGACTGGAATATGAAGACCTGCTCTCGGTTTATCAGGAGCAACTGGCCTGGGGCAAGCGGGCCAAGGTGGAATACGCGGTATTCCACGCATCTCAGGCGGATCTGGACCACCTGGTGGACTGGCGCTTTCCCTGGACCTGGCAGGTTACCATAGACCTCTCGGCTTTGATCACCAACACCCTGGTGAAACGGACACAACCCGATTACCCCATTTTGTTCGAGAATCTGTGGTGGCCCGGCGGCCTGCGCCTGGATCATCCCGCAGAAGTGGAGCGGCTGTTTGAAAAGCTTGACTTCAATAATGCCGGGCTGGTTCTGGACACCGGGCATGTGCTCAACAAAAACCAGGAATTAACCGACGAGTCCCAGGCCATTGACTATCTTTTACAGACCGTGAAAAACCTGGGAGAACTGAAAAAGACCATCAAGGCCGTGCACCTCACCAAAAGCCTTTCTGGTGAATATGTGCGACGGGTGCGGAAAAGGGGCGTGGATCTTGCGGGTGATTTCTGGCAGAAACTGGGCAAGGCCCATATACATGTAAGTGAAATAGACCAGCATGATGCCTTTGCCCATCCCGGCATCTGCCGCCTGTTTGATTTGATAGAACCTGAGTTTGTGGTATTTGAGTTTTCATTTACCGATGAATCGACCTGGCGCGGCAAGATAGAAACCCAGCTCAAGGCCCTGGACCGGATCAACCAATAATGGCCCCTCAAAAGCCCAAGCGAATCGTTTCCCTCACCCCCGTCACCACGGAAATGATGTTTGCCCTGGGCCTGGGAAACAGGGTGAAGGGAGTGAGCCAGGCCTGTGACTACCCCGAGGTTGTCTGCAACATTCCTAAAACCGGTCCGGTCTTTAAACCTGATATTGAAAAGATAATTTCCTTTAAGCCGGACCTGGTCCTGGCGCAGGGAGACTTTTTCGACTCCCTTAAAGTCCCCCTGGCAGAAAAGGGACTTGAGCTCAAGCTCATCGACCCGGCCACAGTGGCGGAAATCCTGGATTCCATTCTCTGGCTGGGGGAACTTACTGACACCGGGGAAAAGGCCGCAGACCTGGTTCAATCCATCCAAAACCTGATAAACGAGACAAAAAGTCTCTTGGCAGGCCTGAAACAGGCTGAAAAACCCCTTACCATGCGTTTGATGGAGGCCGATCCGCCTATTGTGGCAGGCAACAACTCGTTTATGAGCGATGTCATCCGCCTGGCCGGAGGTAGAAATCCGTATATCCCCCATTCATCCGCTTATCCCAGGCTCAATCCCGAAGAAATAGCCCGGCTGAATCCGGAGGCCTTGTGGATCTGCGGATGGAACAGAGAAGAGTTGCAGGTGCTGGCCGGGCTGCCGGGCTGGCGCGAGACCAGGGCCATAAAGGACCAACGGCTGCTTGTCCTGCCCTGCGGACTTTCCTGCCGGGCCGGTCCCAGGGTGGGCGTGCTTATAAAAAAACTGGCCGGGGCGCTTAACCCCGACCGTTTTTAAAGTTAAGAGCAAAAGGCCCTAGTCAATCATATCCATGACCTTCACCAGGTTGGTGGTTCCAGGCACCCCCACCGGCACTCCGGCGGTGATAACCAGGCGGTCGCCGCCCTTGGCAAGCCCCCAGTTGAGCGCGTCTTTTTTGGCCTGCTCAAACATCTGGTCCGTATTGTCGTAGTTGGGCGAGAGCACCGGCACCACCCCCCAGGAAAGGGCTAGCTGCCTTTGCACCTCTTCTGAGGTGGTAATGGCTATCACCGCTGTTTTAGGGCGAAAACGGCTCACCAGCCTGGCGCTGGAGCCGCTGGTGGTGGCGGCCACAATCGCCGCGGCCCTAAGCTCCCTGGCCAGCATGCATGCCGCCCGGCTGATGGAGCCTTCGGTGGCCGGGACCACTTCCGTGTCCTGGGCCTCAAAATCCATATCCTCCATCTTGCCTTCGGTGTAATGGGCGATGCGGTCCAACATGGCCACGGACTCCACCGGAAAGCTGCCCACCGCGGTCTCATCAGAGAGCATCACGGCATCGGTTCCATCCAAAACCGCATTGGCCACATCCGTGGCCTCCGCCCTGGTGGGGCGGGGGTTTTCCATCATGGAGCGCAGCATCTGGGTGGCTGTGATAACCGGTTTACCTTCCTTGCGGGCCAGGCGGATGATTCTTTTCTGGATCAAGGGAACCTCTTCCAAGCGCATCTCCACCGCCAGATCCCCCCTGGCCACCATGGCACCGTCGACCTGAGCCAGAATCTGGGGAAGGCGGTCCACAGCCTGAGGTTTTTCAATTTTAGCGATCAAAAGGGGCGGATTCTCCACCTGGTTCAAAATTTCCCGCACCTGGATAAGGTCCTTTTCATGGCGAACAAAGGAAAGCGCCACAAAATCCACCCCCAGTTCCAGGCCCAGGGCCAGGTCCTTTTTATCTTTACCCGTAAATGACGGCACCCTCAGGTTGCTGGAGGGCAGGTTTATGCCTTTGTGAGAGCTGAGCTTGCCGCCCACTATCACCTCACAGTAAACCAATCCGTCCTTGATCTCCTTGACCAGGATCTCCACCAGACCATCGGCCAGGAGTATGCGTTCGTCCTTTTCCACATCCTCGGCCAGGTAAGGGTAACCCACCGGTATTATCCCGGGGTCGTCCGAGGCCTCACCGGCCTTGAGCACCATGGTGTCGCCGTTTTGCACTTCCAGTTCACCCTGGGCCAGGTCTCCCAGACGAATTTTGGGACCGGCCAGGTCCTGTAGAATGCCGATGGTGCGGTTCATTTCCTTTGCTATCCGGCGCACCAGGGCAATGGTTTGGCGGTGACTTTCATGAGTTCCATGGGAAAAATTCAAACGAACTACATTCAGCCCGGCTTCTATCAACTTGCCGATCATCTCCGGCGAGTCGGTAGCGGGCCCCAGGGTGGCCACTATTTTGGTGCGGCGCAGCATCTATGCCTCCGATAAAGTTTGGCGGCCCATAAAAATTGGACCTAAAAAAAGTCTCCCACACCCTCTACTGTTGAGTCTATTATCAAGGTTTTTTTAATTTCCGCCTGTCACAACTTGAAGAACAAAAAGCAACCCTCGCCTTTATTGACAGTCAAACCCGATCCGACCATGCAATAAAAAACCATATTAGGGGGTAAAGGGGGCAACCTTCGCCAAATACAGGCTTATTTATTAATTATGAACACAAGCCCACCTGACTTGAAAGCAATGGCTTGGCGCTGGTGAAAAAAGGCGGTTTTTTTTATTTAAAACGGTCGTCCGAGCGAAACTCAGTTGCCTTTTGAGCCTTTTCATCCAGCCAGCCCGCCCTGACCTCTTGGTAGGGAAGGTCAAAACCCGGCACCAGAGGCTTGATATCCAGTAAAGGCGTGCCGTCCAGCACATCCACATCCAGAAGTTCAAGGGTGTTTGCCCGGCGAGATTTTAAACGCACAATCGAAACGCCTATATGGTTGGGCCTGGTGGGGGCGCGAGTGGCAAATACCCCGTGCTCCGCCTTATCTAAAAAGGGGGTGACTGTGAGCTGTTCCTTTTTACAGAGATGAAAATGATAAAGCAGAATAAGATGACTGAATCCCTCCAGATCCTTTAACCCCGGCTCATAGGCTTCATCCAGCACCACTTTACCGGGAGTCCCCTTGGCCCCGCTCGGCTGAATGGGCGCGCCTTCAGCATCTTTGAAAGGCGAATGAATAACACCAATGGATTTCAGGCAAATAACCCGGCTCGGCATGTATATCCCCTTTGCAAGGTATGGTCCTTATAGTCGGACACTCCGGCAAAAGACCCGCTTATCTTAAATCACGTATGATCAAACATTCTAATACCTGGCCATTAGCAGGCAAGGTATTTCACCTTTGCGTCTCTCAGGGGCTATCATGAAACTAGGAAGGGGAACTCAAACCGGGAGATTCCCCATGTTAAAAGCCCCGTATTTTGCCTTAAGCCGGATCTTGGTCCTGGGGCCCGGTCCCGCCTCGGCGGGTTGGGTGATAAAGGGCCCTCAGGTGACGGTTGCAATAAGGCAAAACACGATCCGTGCGGGCTGCCCCTACCGGAAAAGGATCTACGACCTCAACAAAAAACAGCTCATCTTTGTTCATTTCGCCCTGACCGAGTACTGGCGCGGCTCACCAGTGGAATTCAAAAACGAAATACGGGCACTCAACAAAAGAGAATTATTGAAAAGCATCAGAAAGCTGCCGCCGCGACTGCAAAAGGCCTACACCCACAAGACAGGAGAACTTTACCGCCAAACGCCGGATCAAAGGCAATACAAGGTCTTTGTGATTTCCAGGCGGGAAACCGTGGAGGTGGCCGGTTACCGGGCTGTAAAGACTGAGATTTGGATAAACGACACACTCAAAGAGGAAATCTGGCAAGCAGATATACCCGGACTGGCAAAGGAATGGGACCCAAAAATATTCCTCTTCATGTCCCTTGAGATGTCCATAGCAGGGTATCAGGCCTGGCAGAGGCGTCCCCAGGTGATACAGGCTAGAATCAGGGGATTGGCCCTTAAATCAATCATCCATACGCCGAACGGCAAAAAATGGGAACCGGATTTTCTCCATTGCCAGGGAAAATCTCCCCGCCGAACTTTTCAGGCCGCCCCGGGGCTTTCAAAAGGCCACTCTGGATCAGCTTAACCCTTGGCTGCCCTGATCAAACAACCGGATCGGCGTGTCCGGTAAGACGGTCGGCCTCGTCCTTTAAGCGGTTCAGTTCCTGCTCCAGCTCCAGGCGATATTCCTCCACCTGCTCAGGGGTGAGCCTCCTGGGAACCTTCAGCTCTTTTCCGTAGATCACAATGCATTTGGCAAAGGGCTTGGGGATAATGCTCAAGTCCCAGGATTTTTTCATTACCCAGCAAGGGTGGGCCGACCACATGGCAGGCGCCAGGGGGACGCCGGTGAGCTGGGCCAGGGAGATCATCCCCGCCTTGGCCACATAGCGCGGCCCCCGGGGGCCGTCGGCCACATTGGCCGCCACCAGACCGCCCTCTTTCATAAAACGCAGCATACCCCTCTGGGCCGCCATGCCGCCCCGGGAAGAAGAGCCCCTTATGGGCACGCAGCCCAGGTTTCTTTCATAGCGGGATACAATCTCCCCATCCTTGCTGAGGCTGGCCATAATGGCCGGATTATATTTCCCCAAATAGGCGACCCCGCAGAGGGAGCTTCTATGCCAGGTGGCCATGAGAAGCTGATTGCCGCTTTTTAAGTATTTTTCTTCCATCTCGGGATTAACCACGGTTATACGGCAGGTGGCCATGAGGCTCTTGGTGATCCAGGAACCCAACCGGGCGATGATCGCAAACTGAAGTCTCTGCCAAAATGTAAAACGCCGTTCAGGGGCCACGCCTTGATTCTCCCGGACAGAGGTGGTGGTTTATCTTAAAGGTCCTGATGGTCTGTAACCGGTCACCAGGAACCTTATCATAAAAAAGCCGGGACGGCCTTTTGGCTTGGCGACAAAGTATTTATGAATCATGCCGAACACCGGTTGGCGCCTGTTAATTCCCTAAAGAAAATCCCGCTATTTGGCCGAACGGTGAAAAGAATTTGATCGGGGACCTGCCGGGCTTTTGGCCTTTAAAGGCAATTTAGGGGTGCGGACGGTTCGGGCTCGTTTTTTGGGAACGGCTTGGAGCAGGCTGCCAGTTAGGCCTGATCAGGAGCCAAGGGCAAACGCACTGTAAATTCAGAACCCTTGCCGGGTGTGCTCTTAGCCTTGATCTCGGCAAAATGTTCAGCCAGGATGCGCCGGGAAATAGCCAGGCTCATACCCACCGAGTCCGCCTTGGTGGTATAAAAGGGATCAAAAAGATACGGAATTTCACTTTTTTCCATCCCCCTACCCGTATCGGAAAAATCCACCACCGCCCAACCAGTCTCGGCCTTAAGGTCAACGGTGAACTCACCGCCCGCGGGCATGGAATCCAAAGCGTTCTCCACAATATGACCAAGGGCCATATGCATCAGGGTGTGGTCCAGCCTGACCTTGATGTGTTGATCCAAATTAAGCGTTATCCTCACCGCCTGCTGCTCTGCCCTGCCCCGATAATCCGAGAGAAATTCCTTAAGCCATTTATCAAGCTGCACCTCTGTGATGCTGGGTCTGGGTATCTCGCTGTAAAGCCGCACCTGCTCCACAATCCGCTCCAGGCTCTTGGCTCCATCCACAATCCGTTTGAGATAGGCCGCGCCCCGGCTGTTCGGCGATTCTTCCTTAAGCAGCCTGTGGGCCAGCCCGCCGATGGCAGTCACCGGGTTGCGCACCTCATGGGCAACAGCCCTGGCTATGCGATCCAGGCCTTCTTTGTTTTCGTCGTAGAGCATCCTGCTTTGACGCAGAAGCTCCACCTCGCGCCTGTGCAGGCCCTTAAGCTCGGTGACGTCCTTGAAGACCGCCACAACTCCGATAATATCGCCGTCATCTTCGCGCAAAAGGCTGGTATTGGCGATCAGCTCCTTGGTTTTGGCAGAGGGTGAAGCGTAGCAGACCTCCCGGTTGTAATGGACCTGGTTTTTCTGGATCACATCCACCACCACCTGGGCAAAATCAAGGTTTGCCTCGTCGGCTATAAACAGCTCGCCCCACCCCTTGCCGAGTATCCGGTCCTGATCCATTTCCAGGATGCGGCACAAGGCCTGATTGACCAGGATAATATCGCCTGTGCGGTTGATCACCATCACCCCGTCGGCAATGGACTGGATTATGTTAAGCATCACCTCTTTGTGGATAATTAAGTCTGAAGTGAGCTTGGGCTGTTTTGAATAACCGCTTCCCAATACCGCGTCCCTTTTTGAAAATATAAAACAAACCTGTGTGGATAAAAATCCGCTTCCGACTAACAGGCCTCTTTTCCAGATTACTCAAATAAGAAAAACGGTTCAACTTTGCCTGTATAAATCAGGTAAAAATTGCCCACCGGCCCTGGACACTTCTATTTCTTTAAAAAATTAGTTTTTAAAAACAGCACGTTAGCAATAGCCACGCTTTGGCACTCTAATTGCTAATACAAAAAACGCAGGTTTATTGCCGGGCATAAAGCGCCTGTCTTGCAGCCAAGAGGTTCAAGTCCGAGGCGCAGCCCAAAACCATAGAGGATCAAAAAGGCATGTACGCAAGCTCTTTATTTAACGGTTTGGCAGGCATAAAGGCCCACACCAGGGCCATGGAAAGCGTGGCAGACAATATATCCAATGTGAGCACGCCGGGCTACAAATCCACCCGAGCCGCCTTTGAGGATCTGATCTACCAGAAGCTGGGCGGTGCGGGGGCGGACGATCAGCCGGGCAGTGGAGCCTTTACCAATGTGGTGAACATCATGGCCCAAAGCTCCATGCAACCCTCGGATTATGCCACCGACATGGCGATTAACGGAAATGGTTTTTTTACAGTTGAAGATCCCCAAGATGAAGGGGCCCTTTATTACACCCGTTCCGGCGATTTCACCATTGACCAAAACGGACTGGTAGTCAACCCGGAAGGTTATGTGTTGAAGGGCTTTGCCATTGACGATGAGGGTGAAATCAACAAAAATGTCCTGGTCGATATAGTGGTGCCAAGGGCCCCCCAGGGAGCCGAACCCACGGACCTGGTCAATCTGGGCATAAACCTGAATGCGGCGGACACCAGGACTTTTAACGACAGTCAGGCCATTGATCCCACCAATATCAACACCTACAACACCACCAGCAGTTTTGAAGTGGTTGACGCAGACGGTGTGACCCACTATCTGACTGCGTTTCATCAAAGGCAAAAAAACGAAGACGGCGGGGTGGGACTGACCTGGAAAACCAGTGTATTCGAGTATTCGGGCGGCACCTATATCGACAACCCACCTGATCCGGACAACACCTATTACCTCAGGTTTGACGACAAGGGGCAGCTGAGCGGCGTCTCGCCCAACGGCACTGCCTACGCTGACAATGGTGAAATAAATCTGGATTTTGAATTTGACGAAGAGCAAAGGGTGACCCTGGACTATTCACCAACCGCGCGCAACTCCTCCACCATGCTGGCCGGAGCCAATGAAACCTTTTACCTTGACCACAACGGCTACAGCGCCGGGAGCATAACAGGGGTTGATATTGATCGATACGGCATGATAACCGCGCTTTTCTCTAACGAGGAAAAGGAACAGATCGGGGTGGTGGCGCTGACCAACTTTAAAAGCCCCACCGAACTCAACCGCATCGGCGGAACCCTGTGGCAGGCCACAGCCGCGGCCGGTGATCCCCAGGTGGAACAACCCGGTGACGAGGATTTGGCCATGGGCAAAATCAAGGCCTATGCCCTGGAAAACTCGGATGTGGACATGAGCGAGCAGTTCGTAAACATGATCAATTACCAAAGGGCGTTCCAGGCCAACAGCAAATCCATCACAACCAGTGATGAAATGCTGCAAAAGGCCATCAACCTAAAAACCTGATAAAGATCACAATCCTTTGATTTTCAAACCGGGGTCTATATGACCCCGGTTTAATTTACAGACAAAACCCTTTCGGATTTTGCCAACCGGCACGAATTACCCGCCTTAAAAAAAATCCAATTCGGCGGCTGCCATTATAGCCCCCCGAAAATCTTTGATTTTTGGGGTGGTTTTGCTCCCGGTTCTTTATCGGCTCAAGTAGCTTCGGGCAGGCGGCAATGCTCCGGCCCCCTTACCGAGACCACAGTGCAGTTCGCCCGGCGGAAAACCTTTTCCGCAGTGGTGCCGAAGAGAGCCCCGGCAATGTTTGTGCGGCCCTTGGTGCCCATCACCAGGAGGTCCACCTGCTCCTTGTCCACGGCCTTCAGAATCTGCTCATAGGGAAGCCCCACCCTGAAAACAAGCCTGGCGGAAACCTGCCCCACCCTGGAAAGGTATTCTTTTTCCAGCTCTTCCTTTCGGTTGGCCGTAAGCTCCTGGATGTACTTGTCCCGGCCGATTCCATAGCCTTGGGCCTCCAGGCTGTCCATGTACTCCAGGCCCCGGGAATTGATGATATTCAAAAGAATCAGCTCGGTGCCCAAAGACTGGGCCAGGGTCAAGGCATGCAAAAAGGCGCTCTCTGAATAGGCGGAAAGATCCAAGGCCACCATGATGCGGGACAAACTGACTTTGCACTCTTCCATGCGTCTGCTCCAAGGGTCTTTTGGTTAATGGTTGCCCCCCGCTTCAATATAACATTAAACCCATCAGCTAAAACGTTATTGTCAAATTAATATGCGATTAAGCGCAGCACGCCAGTTCTCAAGTTCAGCCGGGACAACCCGGTTCCGCCCGGTGAGGTGACGCCAGAAACGGGCCTCCCATTCATTTGTCAGGCAATTCAAAGGCTCTCCCCCATCCCTGGGAGAAAGGGGTTCCAGGCGGCAAAGCAGATCATGGTTCAATTCCTTGAGCAGAACCGGCAGGCCGGGGTCCCACAGCAATTGCTTCCCCCTCAGGCCTGCAAGACCGGCCAAGAACCAACCCTCGGCAGGGGGCAGGTCCGGCCCCAGGCAGGCCCAGGAATCCATCTCAGCCAGGCCAAAAGGCCCGGCCTTGAAAACCAGCCGGGCAAGTAAAGGCCCCAGGTTTAAAAGCCGCATTACGGGGTTCTGACCCGGGCTGGAAAAAGAAAAGGAATCCATGCCCAGGCAAAGATCCCTGAAATAAAGCCTGTCCTCAGCGGAAAGAACGGCATAGGCCCTGGAGGCAGGGCAGGATTCCCTGGCGCATTTGGGCTGATACCCGGTAAGCACCCTCAGATCCCTGCCCTGATTTTGCAAGGGGTGTAATAGGCAGCCTATTTTTTGACCGCTTTTGTCCAAAAAACCCAAGCCCGGGCAAAAAAAACCCAACATCTCCTTTTGGGGAAGCACGCCCTTTTTTATAAGGGCGGTGGAGTCGATAAACAACCTGCGCAGGGAGGAACGAAAGGGGTAATGATCATATCCCTTGGGCCTGATGGGGGGACAGCAGGCAAAGCACTGCAAGCCTCCCCCCGGAGAGCACAAGCTGTCTGAAATATCTCTCACCGGCTACCCTTGACCAATAAGGCGGTTAAGTCTAAAGCGTAAGGAGTTCCAGGGGATGCACCACAGGAGTACCCTGGTCAAGCCCCCTGCGCCATTGGGCAAAACAGCCGCTGCAACTGGTGGCCAGCACCGATGCCCCGGATTTGGCAAAGGCCTCTTTGCGGGGGGCGAATATACGGCCGGCCAAATCAGGCTCATTGGCCGGTAAAAGTCCTCCGCCACCACAACATTCATCCTGGCCCTGCATGGGGACCAACTCCGCCCCGGCGGCCTTGAGCATCTCCCTGGGTTCTTCTGAAACGGAAAGCCCCAGCTTCAAGTGACAGGGGTCATGCACCGCCACCGGCCCTTTTGGCCGGGCCAGGCCTTGCACCAGACCGGGCTCTTCAGCCAGCACCTGACTGATCTCCCTGACCTTCGCGCTCAGCAAAGAAGCCGATTTCCGGTCCGTCTCCGGCGCGAGTCTGGGGATTTCCCTGGCCAGGGCAAAGGCGCAGGACCCACAGGTGGTGATTATCAGATCCGGCTCCCCCCGGTTCAGGGCTTCTAAGTTTCCAGCCACAAGCTCCCTGGCCGAAAGGGTGAGCCCGGCTGAAACAGCGGGCAGCCCGCAGCACCCCTGATCAGGGGGAATAAACACGGTAAACCTGCGGCTGAGAAGCGCCACTGCTTTTTCCGCCAACTCGGGACGCAGGTAATTGGCCATGCAGCCCACGAAAAAAGCCACTTTGGGTGCGCCCTTGGGCCCCTGCACCACCCTGGGAGCCAGGGAGAGGTAGGAATGCCCCGCCGCCCGGGGCAGCTTTTCCAGGCCTTCAGTTCCGGGCAGGCTCAAGTTCAAACCGCTTTGGGCAGACAAAAGCCCCTTGAAAAGGGGATGCCCCAAATATCCCAGACGGACAAGTTTATCGAGCCTCTCGCTCTTGGGAATAACCTGCTCGATCATAAGCCGTTTAACAAAGGGCAGCCCTGTTTCCCGGGCCAGCCTGGCCCTGGCCTCGCGCAAGGCCTCCATGGCCCTCACCTTGTTGGTGCAGTTGTCCGTACACCGGCCACATAAAAGACAACGGCTGATTATCTCGAGCAATTGGGAGTCAGCCTTTAAAAAGCCCTTTTCATAGCCTTTCAAAAGCATCAACTTGCCCCTGGCCACCAGCTCCTCCTGGCGGGAGACCTTGTAGACCGGGCAGACACTCTGACAGGAGCCGCAACTCACACAGGAATCAAGGGCCTGTCTGAAATCGTCCGATTCCCTGGGGTTGGCAGCGCCGGTCATGACAGGATCTCCGGATAGGGGATGGCCTTGTGGGGATTCAGGACACCGGCCGGATCAAACAATTTTTTTATGCCGTGCATAAGGTCCAAGGCCACCGGGTCTATCTCAGCCCCGGCATAGCCCAGTTTATTCAGGCCAACTCCATGTTCGCCGCTCAAGGTGCCGCCCAGGTGCAGGGCATCGGCAAACACGTCGCTCACCGCCTCCAATGCCCTGGCCCTCTGGTCCGGGTCCGCAGCGTCGTGCATGATATTCACATGCAGGTTGCCGTCACCGGCATGGCCAAAACAGGCAATAGGCAACTTCCTTTTTTCCCGTGTCTTTTTAATGCGCCTCACCATCTCGGCCAAGTTGCCCAAGGGCACGGCGATATCCTCATTCAGCTTGGAAGGGGCTATCTGAAACATGGCCGGTGAAATGGAGCGCCTGGCCTTCCAAAGGCGGTCCGCCTCAGCCTCGCTCGCCGCCTTCTCAACAGGTGATCCACCGGCTTTTTTCAGGATACCCACCACCTGGTCAGACTGACGATTCAAGACCTCGGGCGGTCCGTCCAGCTCCACCAAAAGCATGGCCTCCGCCTTGGGGTCCAAACCTAAGTGGGCATATTTTTCCACAGCCTTTAAAGTGCCCCCGTCCATGAACTCCAGGGCCACCGGCCTGATTCCGCTGAGCAAAAGTTCCTTAACGGCCGCGGTTGCCTGATCCAGGTCTGTAAAAACCCCTGTCATGGTGGACTTGGCCTCGGGCAGGGGCATAAGCTTCAAGGTGAGTTCCATCAAAACGGCCAGGGTGCCTTCGCTTCCCACCAAAAGCCGGGTCAAATCATAGCCCACCACGGATTTAATGGCCCTGGAACCGGTCTTGAAGATGCGTCCGTCCGGCAACACCGCCTTTACCGCCATGACATAGTCGCGGGTGACCCCGTATTTGACCGCCGTTAAACCACCCGCGTTCTCGGCCACATTGCCGCCAAGAGAGCTGAAATTGCTGCTGGCCGGGTCCGGCGGATAAAAAAGGCCCTGGGCATTGGCCCGGGCCGAAAGTTCGGCTGTGATCACGCCTGGCTGCACAATAGCCTGCTGATCCTCGGGGCTGATCCTGATTATCTCGGTGAGGCCCGCCAGGTCCAGGACAACCCCCCCGTCCACGGGCAGGGCGCCTCCGGTTATGCCGCTGCCCGCCCCCCTGGGAACCACTGGGGTGCCGGTGGCCGTGCAGGCGGCCATAACCTTCGACACCTGCTCCATATCCCTGGCCCTGACCACACCCTCGGGCGGGAAAAACCGTCCTGTGGCATCAGAGGCAAAGGCCATGCGGGTTTTGGGGGACCTGGTGTAATTGCCAGGACCTGCCGCCTGGCTGATGGCTTGATGTGCTTGGTTATCCATAGGTCCGGCCTCCGGTATGCAATAACTGTCTTGGTTCAACTCAGGCAAATATACTCTATGGACCCTGCCCGCAACCAGATCCAGGGTCTTTATTTATATCTTCCATTTACAGGGAAATGCGGCTTGTCCTTCTTCTTCTCAACCGAAAACTGAAGATAAGCCTGTTGCCTGGTTTGAAAAGCAGCCAAAGGGCGGGAGCCAAAAAGGCCAGATCTCTCAAAGCGGCCTCAAGTCCGGCGGTGTGCTGATCGTGTTGCCCGGGGAAGCATCCGCAGTCATAGCCCGCGCCGGTGTATTCGGCATAAAGCATCAAAGAAGTGAAAACAACCAGAAGCAGGGTTGCCCACAGGGCTGAGGAGCGGGTTGCCACCCCGGCCAAAAGGAACACCCCTATAATCATCTCAACCCAGGCCAAAAAAACCGAAGCCGAGTTTACCAGAACCAGGGGCAACACCTCATAACGGGCCACGGAATCTGCAAAACCGGCCGGGTCCCACACCTTGTCATAGGAGGCATAGATAAAGAGCCAGGCCAGAAAAAGTCTGGCGGCCAGGGAAATCAACTCCATAAGACCTTTCATGAGGTTTGCCTCCTTGCCCTTTTGCGCAAGGGGAATCCCGCTTCCTCCAGATCTTCGAAAACGGCATCCAAAACAAACACCTTTTTTATTCCCGCTTCAGACAGCTTCTGGGCCACCTGGGCCGCCGGAAACCTGCTAATGGTGCGGCCGTAGACCACCAGGGAGGAAAAACCTTTGAGCTGTTCGCTGAGCAGGGGATAGATAATTTCATATTCAGCGGGATAAAGATTGACGGCCCTTTTCACCCGCACAAGCTTATAGTCTCCCGGATCCCTGGCATCCACAAAACCGGCTCCGTTGATCCAAAGGTTCATGGCTTCCTTAAGATCAACCGATTTCCACAAGGGAGATTCCACATAGGAGGGCCTGAGCCCAATGCCCTGGGGCATGAAAAAATTGAATCCCAGACCGCAGAGCACGGCCAACACGCCAATGGCAAAAAAGGCGAACCAGGGGCTTTTAGGTTTTCTCTGTTCGAGCATGATAGTTAAAATCCTCTTAAACAGTCGCTTTGAAAAACCTTTTCGGAAAAACTATACCAGGACGCCTGTTCCGAATAAAACCCCTGGTTTTAATTCAGTTCGTCGACAGTCCCCCCGGCCGCGGCCCACTCGGCGTGTTCCCTTGCGTTTTCCTTGAACCTTGCGAAAAGGCGACGCAGGCCGGTTTCATCCTCACCCATGCGCTCAATCACATCATGCCATGATCCGGCCCCTTTCTGGGCCAGACAGGTGTCGGACAAAAGCACCATCAGGCGATCCTCAGCCGTAAAACAAAAGGGATAAAGGCGACAATAGATCGGCCTTGCCCGGCGGGGAAGCGTACATCCCCGGCTGCCCAGAAAAATGCAGTCCCCAAAGGGATTAAGGCGCAGCCTCAAACGTCTTCCCCCCGGCATGGTCTTTAAAAAGACCGGGTTTATGGAACGAAGCAGATCCTGAAAATCCCTGCCTATCCGGTCTTCAACCACAAAATCGCGGGGTGCGAGTCCGCTTGCCTTTGCCATTTCCTTAATCTCGTCTTTGGTCAGGCCGAACATCTGCTCTTGGGACCCTGCTCCAAGGGTGCAGCAGCCTGTTCTCTGGCCGTGGCAAAGGGCGCAGATATTTTCTTTCCGGGGAGGCACTTTTTTTGTTCCCGCCAAAGGATTTTGGGTGAAAGGCCTTTTTTTATTCCTCTGTCTGGTTTAAGGGAAAAATCCCCCAGACACAACCGTTTTGTCCCTTTCTAAATAAATCTAGCCACAATAGAGTTATATTTCAGCTGAAAAGTAGCTTGCGCCGCGCAACTTGGCTATGCTAAAAGAATCACAGTATCTCCCTGCGTTTTGACGGAATTGTCCTCTATTGGGACGGGTCTGAGACAAGTGTGTCTTGTGCGGGGTATGGAACTCTCATGAGGGAGGGGTGTGAGTATGTGGCAAGAAAAATTCGAAAGCATGTCCACCGATGAGATGCAGGCCTTTCAGCTGGATAAACTGAAAGAGACTGCGGCCTGGGTTTACGAAAAAATCCCATTTTACAAAAAGAAATTTGACGAGCTAGGCGTTTCCCCCGCAGACATCAACCAGTTGGAAGACCTGGGCAAGCTGCCCTTCACGGTCAAGACCGACTTGAGGGATAATTATCCCTTTGGCCTCTGTGCGGTCGACCCAACCAAGGTGGTCAGGGTGCATGCCTCAAGCGGCACCACCGGTAAACCCATAACCGGTCCCTACACCGAGGAAGACCTGGACCAGTGGAAGGACTGCATGGCCCGCACCCTGATGGCAGCGGGTGTCTCCTCGGAGGATATCGCACAAAACGCCTATGGCCTGGGCCTGTTCACCGGCGGCCTGGGGTTCCATCAGGGGGCCGAGGCCCTGGGCTGTACGGTTATTCCGGCCGGCAGCGGCATGACCGAACGTCAGATAACCCTGATGCAAGACCTTGGAACCACGGTCCTTTTTTCCACTCCCTCATATGCGCTCACCATTGCTGAAAAGGCAAAGGACATGGGCGTGGACTTAAGGGAGCTGCCGGTGAGAGTGGGTGTCTTCGGGGCCGAACCCTGGACCCAGGAGATGAGGAAGGAAATCCAGGATCGCATCGGCATCAAGGCCCATGAGGCCTATGGCTTGACCGAGCTGATGGGACCGGGCGTTGCCTTTGACTGCTCGGCCCAGGACGGATACCTGCATGTAAACGAGGACCATGTCCTGGCCGAAATCATCGACCCGGTGACCGAAGAGGTGCTGCCGATCGGTGAAAAGGGCGAGTTGGTCTTCACCGCCATCCAGCGCAGGGCCATGCCCATGATCCGCTACCGCACCAGGGACATAACCGAGCTGAAGCGGGAGACCTGCTCCTGTGGCCGCACCCTTTTGAAGATGAAGAAGGTCTACGGCAGAAGCGATGACATGCTGATCATCAGCGGCGTCAACGTCTTCCCCAGCCAGATAGAATCCATTCTGCTGGATGTGGAAGAGGTTGAGCCCCAGTATGTGCTGATAATCCGCAAAAAGGGTTATCTCGACGCACTCAGCGTGGATGTGGAAGCCAAGCCGGAAGTCTATGATCTGGGCGAAGAAAAACTCGTCGAAGTGGCTCACAAGATCGAAAGCCGCATCAGGGGCATCATCGGCATCGGGGTCAAGGTCCGTTGTGTGCCGCCCAAGAGCATTGAGCGCTCCGAGGGCAAGGCCAAGAGGGTCTTTGACGCCCGCAATATGTAAAAACCCAAAACTCCCGGCAAGGTCATTCACCATGCCTTAAACCGTAAAAAAGCCACAGCCGTTTTAAAAGCGGCTGTGGCTTTTCAGATTACAACCAAGGCGGATTCATGACCGATTTTCCTCTGGAGAGGGTGCTGGCCTTTGTAGCCACAGTCACCCCCTTTGACGCCCTGGACAGGGAGGCCCTGGAAGAGGTGGTCTCCCAGATGGAGATTGCCTTTTACCCCAAGGGCGAGGTGATCATCCCCATGGGCGGCCCGCCCTCTTCTTTCTTACATATCATCCAGTCAGGATCGGCCAGAATCACCCTGCCCGGCGACGAAGGCGAAATCCTGGTTGATGTGCGGGGAGAGGGCGACTCATTTGGGGCCTTAAGCCTTTTGCAGGGCAAAAAGGCCCTGTTTGAGGTGTCTGCCAGGGAGGACTTGATCTGCTATCTTTTACCTGCCTTTAACTTCAAGCGCCTGGTGGAGGAGAACCAGGTGTTTGAGCGCCATTTTGCCTTTTCCCTGGCCAGAAACCTGGAGGCGGTGCGCAAGGGCAAGGACAATCAGCTGCCCCAGGTCACCGGATTGGGCGGGCTTTATTTAGAGGCGGCCTTGGTGCGCAGCCGGGTGGGCGAGCTTATGTCCCGCCAGGTGCTCTCCTGCCTGCCTGCCACCAGCATCCGTACAACGGCCCGCCGCATGACCCAGGCCCAGGTGGGGGCCATGGTGATCAAGGAGGAGTCAGGCGTTCCGGTCGGCATAGTCACCGACCGGGATCTGCGGACCAAGGTCCTGACCCGAGGAATGGACTACGGCGCCAGCGTTTATCATGTCATGAGCCAGCCCCTTCACACCATAACCCCGGATAAATTCGCCTTCGAGGCCCTTTTGCAAATGAGCCGTCACGGGGTGCATCACCTGGTGGTCACGGATAATGAACGGGTGGTGGGGGTGTTAAGCGATCACGACCTGCAGACTCTCACCGGTTCCTCGCCGGTGGCCGTGGCCAGGGACATAGACAAAATCACCAAACTTGACGACCTGGTGCGTCAGCATGAAAGGGTGGACCGCATCCTGGAGATGCTTTTGCGCCAGGGAGGCAGCGCCCAGACCATGCTGGAGCTGGTCACCGAATTTAACGACCGGGTGGTCAGAAAATTAATCCACATAATTGAAAACCAGATGGAGGCATCAGGCCTGGGCAGCCCGCCGGTGCGCTATGTCTGGATGGCCCTGGGCAGTGAGGGCAGACGGGAACAGACCCTGCGCACAGATCAGGACAACTCCATTATCTTTGCCAATGTACCGCCGGAAAAACACGACCAGATCCAGGGTTGGTTTCTGGAATTCGGCGAGCAGGTTGTGGCCGGACTGGAACGCTGCGGTATTCCCCGTTGCAAGGGCGGGGTTATGGCCAGCAACCCCAAATGCTGCCAAACCGAGGAAAGATGGATAAAGACCTTTATCTCCTGGGTCAGGGAGCCCAATCCCAAGACTTTAAGGCTGGCCAGCATTTTCTTTGATTTCCGCGGAATTATGGTGGAGGCCGATTTCTTGGACAACCTGGCCGCCAAGCTGGGCAGGGCCATGGACGCAAATCGGCTTTTCTTGCGTTTCATGGCCAAAAACGGTCTTTACAACAGGCCCCCCTTGGGCTTTTTCAGGCAATTTGTGGTGGAAAAATCGGGGGAGCATAAGAACAAACTCAATTTGAAACTAAGCGGCCTCACCCCTTTGGTTGACGCGGCCAGGGTGCTTTCCTTGGAACAGGGAATAAAAGAGACAAACACCCTTTTCCGTTTAAGGGAACTGGCTCAAAGGGGAATTTTAAAGGGCGATTTCGCCGCGGACCTGGAAGAGGCCTTTTGTTTTATAACCCTTTTGCGCATCACCAGGCATCTGGAAGACCGGGCCCACGGAAAAGAACCGGACAACTTCCTCAATCCCGCGGGCCTCAACAAGCTTCAGCGCAGCATGCTTAAGGAGAGCTTCACAGTGATAAACCGGTTGCAGGACCTGTTGGAACACCGTTTCCAGACCTGGCTGGTTACCTGAAAAAAGGAAAAAGTTTGTCCCTTTTAAAAGCCAGATTGAAAAACCGCCTGACCAGGGCCAGGGTGGGCAGCCGGGAATTGCCGGCCAGAGCCCGAAAAAACCTTCATGTCCTGAAAAAATACAAACCCGAGTTGCCCTATACCGACTTCAATTATGTGGTTGTGGATTTGGAGACAACGGGCCTGGACACGCAAAAGGACCGGGTGGTGAGTGTGGGCGCGGTGCGCCTGGTAAAGGGTAGGGTGCGTCTGGCCGACCGCTTTAACGAACTGGTGAATCCGGGACGCGACATACCGGTCGAATCCATAAAGATCCACGGTATAAAGCCGGACCAGGTTGCCCGGGCCAGACCGGCAAGCCTGGTTTTTGAGGATTTTCTGGATTTTCTGGGGGCGGATATACTGGTGGCCCATTACGCGGCCTTTGACCTGCATTTTATTAACCTGACCATGAAGCGGCTTTACGGCTTTGCCTTGCAGAACCCGGTTCTGGATACGGCTCGCATGTGCGAACAGGTGATTCTCCCCCACGATCCTTACGGCATAAACCGAAACCGCAGGCAATGCACCCTGGATGCACTCTGCAACAGATTCAACCTGAACCTGGCCGACCGGCACACCGCCTTTGGCGACTGTCTGGCCACAGCCCTGATCTTTCAACGCATGGCGATTTTCATGGATAGTAAAAAGCCGGTGAGCCTGCGTAGGCTTATCAAGGTGGGCCTGGTTCAATAGGCTGGTCTTCCAGGGCTCTCTTTACCAAAAGGTCGCAGCAGATGTAAATCCCCCTTTTCCGGTAAATGGTCAATTCCCCTTGATAATAGCTATTGGCCATTTCCCTGGCCTGATCCTGGTCTAAAATCCCCCTCAGCTTTCTGTCTCTTATGCCTTGCCGGACCTGTTCCATCTCCTGTCGGACCGTTTCAAGGTATTCCCCTGCCTTCTTACCTTTGAACCAGGCCTGATGCCCCAGGGCGACCACCTGGGGATTAAGTTTCGCTATGGCCTGCAACTCTTCCATGTAGACTTTATAAGAAACAAAAAACAAAGGAAAAATCTGACCGCTGTTATTTAAAAACCCGGCTGAATCAGAACAAAGTGCCACACCCTTTTCCGGAATCCAGGCCATAATTCCGCCGGGTGCATGGCCTTGGGCGCTTAAAAACTCAAGGCTAATCCCTCCCAGATCAAGTCTTTCTCCGGACCTGGTTATACTCACCGGTCTCGGAAGCAAGGGCAAGGGATCAGCCGCGTTGGAAAGGCCCAAAGCCCGGGTGGTGAAATCGTCTTCCTCTTTAAAGTGCCTGGCCACCGCAGGTTTTCCCAGGTGCTTGAGGCAGGGTTCGGTCATAACCAGTATGGCCCCGGACAGGGTTTTTAAAAGCCCCGCCTGGCCGCAGGAATGGTCCGCGTGGCTGTGGCTCACTATGAGATAGAGAGGCTTTTCAGGGTCAAGTCCCACTTCCTGCATCTGCTTCAGAATAAGGGGCGCGGTGGCCCCCACTCCCACTTCAAACAAGGCCTGGCCGTGACTGCCCTTAATAAAAAAAGCGGCTATATGGTGATTACCCAGACGCCAGACATTCTTGGCCAGGGCTTGTTTTTCAGTCATCCCGCTATCCACAAAGCGGCCGAGGTCCCCTTGACCAGCATCCTGTCACTCACCCCGCCCAGGAAAAAGGAGCGGTTCTCGCCCCTGCGCCCCATGGCCAGGGTGCCGTAGCCGCCTTCTTCCATTTCATTGGCAATGGCCTTGGCTATGCCCAGAGTGGTGCTTTTTATGCTGGTTAAGATGCGGCTCTGGTCAATGCCGCCTTCCTCCAGCACCTTCACCGCCCGGCTGAAGAAATAGTCCATGCATTCCAGATCGCTTTTCATGAGATCCCCCTGGATCTCTTTTTGCAGCTCTTCACTGAAATCTATGGGGCAATAGCTGGCCAAAGAAGCGGTGACATGAAAAAGGTTCACCATCACATCCGGATTATGCCCCAACATAAAGGCCACATGATCCACCGCCTTGAGCGATCCCTCGGAGCCGTCCACAGCGCAGAGCACCTTTTCGTTCTCCACCTGTCCGCCGACGATCCAGACCGGGGTGCGGTCCGCATGCTGCACAACCTTGTTGGTCACAGAGCCCACAAACAGTTCCTGGGCCTTGCTTAAGCCCCTGCGCCCCAGAACCACCGCGTCATAAAGCCCCTGCTCGGAATGGAACAAAATATCCCGGGCGGCGTCAGAGGCCCTGGGCATTGATAAGGTCTCGATATTTTCCGCAGGCGAACCATGTTCCACCAGCCTGGTTTTGGCCGTTTCAAGAATTTCATTGGCCTCCTGGCGATACTTCTGCTCCATGGCCCGCAGGCTGCGGAACAGTTCGGGCTTTGTCTGGGCCTCCCTGCGCAAAAAAGGCGGCACCGGATTCATGACGTGAAACAAGGTGATCTTAAGCCCCTTGAGCACAGAACTCTCCATCATGGAAACATAATCCAGCGCCCAACGGGAGGCCTGGGATCCGTCCACACACAAAAGAACCTTTTTTTCCATCCTGTCTCACCTCCTTTGTCGATCCGATCTAACGCAAGGGACATTTTAAGGGGTCTCCCCGGTCCAGGCCGCGCAGGCGCGCATCCATGCAGTCAAGCAGACGGACCAGGTCATAGGAATTTCTTATTTCATCTTTCTTCTGATCATAAACCCTTCCGCGCCAGTCATGATCCAAAAAAATCAAGCCCGCAAGGCCCCGACGCCATTCCAGCTCAAGGTCCCCCCTCCCGGCCTCGGCAAGGCGCTTTCTGGAAAGGGCCAAAGACTCGAAAACCTTTTTTCCGCACCTGGCAAGGGCCTTTTGGTCATTGGGGTCTGTGCGGGCCAAATCTCTTATGGCATCCTCCAGGCCCAGGAAAAAGGGCTCCAGCTCCTTGGAATAAAGATAAAGTTTAAGCTTGGTGAACCAGGAAAGGTCTTCCCCCAACAGAATCAGCTCCGAGGTTTTCAAACGCCCGGAGCGGGCCTTTTGGGTCAGCTCCTGCTCACTGATCCCGAGCTCGGGCGGTGTGGGAGGCTCGTCGCAATAAGCGGCCGGGCCTGAGATCAGGCAAAGGCAAAATGCCACCGAAAAAACCGCCCACCTTAAAAAGCGCAACAACATGCAGGCTCCAAGGGAAGTAAAAACAGATCGACATTTTTAAAAAGGCTGAAACCACAAGTGAGGGGGCTCATAATTTCAGTCTGACATATTTTACACTTTTTGTTACATGCCCCTTCGGTATTGTCCACCCACCTGGTACAGGGACCTGGTTATCTGCCCCAGGGAGCAGGACTTTACCGTCTCCATCAGCTCGGCAAAAATATTTTCACCCTTAAGCACAACCTTTTGCAGCCTTTTCAGGGCTTTTTCACTCTCGTCCTCATGAGCCTGGTGAAAAGCTTTCAAGCGGTCCAGCTGGCTTTGTTTTTCCTCTTCCGTGGCCCTGGCCAGCTCAACCTGGCATTGCACCACCTGATCCTCCTGAGGATTCAAAAAACAGTTAACCCCGATAATCGGCAGGTCGCCCGTATGCTTCAGGGTTTCGTAACAAATTGATTCATCCTGAATCTTGGAGCGCTGATAACCGGTCTCCATGGCCCCCAGGACCCCGCCCCTGGCTGCGATGCGCTCAAACTCGCTTAAAACGGCCTCTTCCACCATATCTGTGAGTTCATCCACAATAAAGGCGCCTTGCAGGGGGTTTTCGTTCTTGGCCAGGCCCCATTCCCGGTTGATTATGAGCTGAATCGCCAGAGCCCGGCGCACCGACTCCTCGGTGGGGGTGGTTATGGCCTCGTCATAGGCGTTGGTGTGCAGGCTGTTACAGTTGTCATAAACCGCGCAAAGGGCCTGCAGGGTGGTTCTTATGTCATTGAAGTCTATCTCCTGGGAATGCAGGGAGCGGCCCGAGGTCTGAATATGGTATTTCAGCATCTGGCTGCGGGGACCGGCCTGATATTTTTCCCGCATGGCTATGGACCATATGCGCCTGGCCACCCGGCCGATAACCGTGTATTCAGAGTCCATTCCATTGGAAAAGAAATAGCTCAGGCTGGGCGCAAAGTCGTCTATCTTCATACCCCGTGAAAGATAGTACTCCACATAGGTGAACCCGTTGGCCAGGGTAAAGGCCAACTGGCTGATGGGGTTGGCGCCGGCCTCTGCAATATGGTAGCCGCTTATGGATACGCTGTAGAAATTGCGCACCTTGTTTTTAATGAAATATTCCTGGATATCGCCCATCATGCGCAGGGCGAAATCCGTGGAAAAGATGCAGGTGTTCTGGCCCTGATCCTCCTTGAGGATATCGGCTTGCACAGTGCCCCTGACCGTATTCAGGACCCTTTTCTTTATTTCTTCCTTTTCTTCCTTTTCAGGTTCCCGGTTATGCTCTTTTTCAAATTTTCCCAGCTGCTGACTGATGGCCGTATTCATGAAAAAAGCCAGCATTACAGGGGCGGGTCCGTTAACCGTCATGGATACACTGGTGTTGGGATCCACCAGATCAAAACCCGAGTAAAGCACCTTCATGTCTTCCAGGGTGCAGATGCTCACGCCCGAGTTGCCCACCTTGCCGTAAATATCCGGCCGTTCATCCGGATCATTTCCGTAAAGGCTCACTGAATCAAAGGCCGTGGAAAGCCGGGCCGCCTTGGCGTCTTTACTAAGCAACTTGAAACGCCGGTTGGTGCGGAAGGGATCCCCTTCCCCGGCAAACATGCGGGTGGGGTCCTCGTCGGTGCGTTTAAAGGGGAAAACGCCCGCGGTATAGGGGAAATGACCAGGCAGGTTCTCGCTTCTCATCCAGGTGTAAACCTGGCCCGGGTCTTCCCAGCGGGGCAGGCACACCTTGGGTATCTTGCTGCCGCTGAGGGAGGTGGTGATCAAAGGCACCTTGAATTTCCGGTCCCTCACCTTGTAGACGTATTCCTCGCCTGAATAGTCTTCTTTCATCCGGGGCCACTTGGCCAGAAGCTGGTGAGTTTCCTCGGTGAACCCCTCTTCCAGACCGTGCACCTGGGCCCGCATCTCATCCAGGGCTGGTTTCAGCTTTTTATCCTTTTGCCAGCTCTGGGCCAGCAAGTCGTGGGTGTTTTTCATCTGCCAGACCAGACGGATAATCTCGGCCTGGTTTTTGGTCTCCGCGTGATAGCCCCTTACCGTGTCGGCTATCTCGGCCAGATAGCGGCTGCGTTCAGGCGGTACGATGATGGTCTTGCTGGAGGAAGAATGGCCCTCCACCTTTGGACGGGAAGTCTTAAGCTTTTGGCCGCATTTATGGTTCAAGAGATCCAAAAGGGCCAGGTAAAGGGCCGTCACCCCGTCATCGTTGAATTTGGCGGCTATGGTCCCATAGACAGGCATAGAGGCGGGGTCCGTGTGCCAGGCCCCTTTGTTGCGCTGCATCTGCTTGCGCACATCCCTTAAGGCGTCTTCCGCGCCTCTTCTGTCATATTTATTTATGGCCACCAGGTCCGCGAAATCCAGCATGTCTATCTTTTCCAGCTGGCTGGCCGCGCCGAACTCGCTGGTCATGACATAAAGGCTTATATCCACCATATCCACCACAGCCGCGTCGCCCTGACCGATGCCCGCAGTTTCTACAATGATCAGGTCATAGCCCGCCGCCTTGGCCGTGTCTATGACCCCGGAAAGCCCCTTGCTCACCTCCATGCCCGAGCCGCGGGTGGCCAAGGAGCGCAGAAACACCCTGGGGCTCACCAGGCTGTTCATGCGGATGCGGTCCCCCAGAAGCGCTCCTCCGGTCTTGCGCCTGGTGGGGTCCACGGAAAGCACAGCCACGGTCTTTTTTGGAAAATCCTGCAAGAAACGTAAAAGAAGTTCGTCTGTCAGGCTGGATTTGCCTGATCCGCCGGTGCCGGTGATACCCAAAACAGGCGGCGTTTTCTTTCCCATGGCACTGCCCAGGGCGGCCTTCCAGGCCTCGGCCTTGCCTCCCCGGCCGTTTAAGGCCGCCTTTTCAGCCAGGGTCATGACCCGGGCCACCTTGGAGGGAGCCGAAGGGGCCAGAGCAGAGGCCAGCTCAGGTCCCTGACCGTCTCCCAGGGCATAATCCACACTCCTGACCAGATGGTTTATCATGCCCTGCAGACCCATCTTACGGCCGTCTTCCGGAGAATAGATCTTGAAAATCCCGTAATCCTCCAGCTCCTTGATCTCCTCGGGCACTATCACCCCGCCGCCGCCGCCAAAGACCTTGATATGGCCGCAGTCGTTTTCCTTCAGGAGATCCACGGTATATTTGAAAAACTCCACATGTCCGCCCTGGTAGCAACTCAGCCCCACCGCATGGGCATCCTCTTCGACAGCGGCCTGGACCACCTCGGAAACCGAACGGTTGTGGCCCAGGTGAATCACCTCCACCCCGGTGCCTTGCAAAATTCTTCGGATAATGTTGATGGCTGCGTCGTGGCCGTCAAAAAGGGATGCTGCGGTCACCACCCTGATACTGTGCTTGGGTACATAGGGCTCACTTTCCACTACCATGACTCCTCCCCCGTTAAGAGGCCAGCTCCTTTAGCAAAAATTCAAGCTGGCATTCAATGTACTGGTCCAGGCTGAAACGCTTTTGCAATGACCATCTGCGAAAGGTCCACATATGCCCCAGGACCACGATGTTGTGGGCCGACAACATCATTTTGGATTCACTCAAAGGGCGCAAGGATTTATCCTCCACCCCACGTCTTAGGATTTCGGCAAATATTTCGGTAATATATTCATCATGACTAAGCACAAAACGCATGGATTCAAAAGGCAGGCTCTTGGTTTCCTGGTAGATCAGAAGAATATGGTCGCTCATCTGGTCGCAGACCCTCAAATACCCCCTGACCGCCTCTTTAAGCTCTACGGCTCCCTTGGCCTGGTTTTGGGGCCTTTGGGTTATCTTTTCCTCCATCTCCTGGTGGATCGCCTCGCAGACCAGATAAAGCACGTCTTCTTTGCTCTTCACATATTCATACAAGGTGCCGATGGAAAATCCCGAGGTCTTGGCTATCTCCCTGGTTGTGGTTTTGTGAAAGCCTTTTTGCACAAAGAGCTTTACCGCCGCGTCGACTATCTGCCTTCTCCTGACTGTCACCAGGGAAGGGTCCTTGACCTCGGTTGGTATCTCCCGCCAATGATTACCTGCCTGGGGTCTTTCCATTAGTAGTTAACCATCCATCTCTGATTGCGTGGCATCCGCTTTAGCGACTGAGCGCTCGCTCAGTTATCACGGTAATATAACTTAACCCATTTTGTCAATTAATTTGATAAAGAATCATTTATTTCCATCTCCTTGCGGCAAAAGCCCAACAAAGCTAGAATTCAAATCTGCCGGTATTACATTCCGGTGCTCAAAAATCAAGGAGTACACATGACACATAACCATCCCGGCGTACATATGAACGCCGATGGACATAAAGGCACACCTGAATTGAGGCTTCTGGCCTGGGAAACCACCAGGCGCTGCAACCTTTCCTGTCTGCACTGCCGGGCAGGCGCCGAAGACGAAAATTATCCCAATGAACTCACCACAGCCCAGGGTGAGGAGATGCTCAAAGACCTGGCCACCATGGGCAAGCCGGTTATTATCCTCACCGGCGGCGAACCGCTTTTGCGCAAGGACATCTTTCACCTGGCCCGCTTTGGCACCGACCTGGGCCTCAGAATGGTCATGGCTGTGAACGGCACCCTTATGACCGACGAGATAGCCCAACGCATGGTGGATTCGGGTATTCAGCGCATCAGCGTCTCCATAGACGGACCGGACGCCAAGAGTCACGACGCCTTCAGGGGCCTGGACGGGGCCTTTGACAAGGCCTTGGAAGGACTGGAATCAGCCAAAAAGGTGGGGCTTGATTTTCAGCTCAACACCACAGTCACCAGGAGCAACCTGCCCTGGATGGAGAATATCCATAAACTGGCCGAAGACCTTGGCGCGGTTGCCCATCATATTTTCCTTTTGGTGCCCACCGGCAGGGGAAGGGCTTTAACCGGCGAGATAATAACCGCCCAGGAATACGAAGATGTTCTCCATTGGTTTGCCGAGAAAAAGAAAACCGCCAAAATGGAGCTCAAGGCCACCTGTGCGCCCCATTATTTCAGGGTGATCCGGCAAAGGGCCAAGGCAAAGGGCGAAAAGGTTGAATTCAAAACCCATGGCCTGGACGCAGTGACCAAAGGCTGTCTGGGCGGCAAGGGCTTTGCCTTTGTGAGCCACGTGGGGCAGGTGCAGCCCTGCGGCTACCTGGAATTGCCTGCCGGAGACGTGACTAAGCAACCCTTCAGCACCATCTGGCAAGAATCCGAGCTTTTCAACCGCCTGCGGGATGAAGACAAGCTCAAGGGCAAATGCGGCATCTGTGAATACCGCCGGGTCTGTGGTGGCTGCCGGGCCAGGGCCTATGAGGTGAGCGGCGATGAAATGGCTGAGGAGCCGCTTTGCCTTTACCAGCCCGCCAAACATAAAAAGGCGTAACTGACAGGCCGTTATATAGCCGTCAAATCTCCGCCCTTCAAAAGCAGACTGCTTCTAAAGGGCGGATTTTTACCTGCGAAGAAAAGTTTATTCCGCTCTTTTAACTTAAAAACCCAGGCGGTTTGGCTTGACTGAACCCCATACCCGCGCCTAGATTGTAGATAATCGAAACTGTTATTCATTAGGAGACAATTGGGCGAATCACTACTGGAAATAAAAAACCTGGTGACCTCTTTTCCCTGGCCCGAAGGCGAACTCAAGGCAGTGGACGGACTGGACTTGAATATACGCCCGGCCCAGATCCTGGGACTGGTGGGGGAAAGCGGCTGCGGCAAATCCATGACGGCCTTAAGCATTTTGGGGCTGGTGCCGAGCCCGGGCAGGGTCAGCCGGGGCAGTATCAAATTCAAGGGCGAGGAGCTGCTGGGTGCAAGCACTGAGCGCCTGCAAAAGATCAGGGGAGCTGAGATATCCATGATCTTTCAGGAGCCCATGACCTCTCTGAACCCGGTCTTCACCGTGGGCAGGCAGATCTCGGAGCTGATCCTGGCTCATCGAAAAATGGATAAGAAAAAGGCCTGGGAACTCACCGTAGAGAGCCTGGCCCAGGTCGGCATAGCAGACCCGGAGAACAGGGCCGGGGCCTATCCCCATCAGTTGAGCGGGGGTATGCGCCAAAGGGTGGTGATCGCCATGGCCCTGGCTTTGAAACCGGCCCTTATCATAGCGGACGAGCCCACCACCGCCCTGGACGTAACCATTCAGGCCCAGATTCTGGGTTTGATGGAATCCTTGCAGCAAAAAACCCAGAGCGCCTTTCTTTTGATCACCCACAACCTGGCCGTGGTGGCCAAGATGGCCCATCGCGTGGCGGTGATGTACACCGGCCGTCTGGTGGAACAGGCGGATGTAACAGAACTTTTCGACCATCCCCTGCACCCCTACACCAAAGGGCTCATGGCCTGCCTTCCTTCCAGGTCACAGGAGCTGGGAGTGGATCTGCCCACCATACCGGGCGTTGTTCCTCCCCTGGACGCTCTGCCCAAAGGCTGCAACTTCTCGGACCGCTGCCCGGAAGCCTTCTCCCTTTGCCGCGAGGCCGAGCCGGCCCTGGTGGAGGTTTCTTCCGGCCACATGGTGCGCTGTTTTCTGCATCATAAGGAAGTGCGTAAAAAGAGAAAGGCCGCGGCATGAATCATACCGGCGCTCCAAATAGCGAATACCTGCTTGCCTTGGAAGGCCTGGTGAAACATTTCCAGGTTGGAACCGGCTTTATGGCCGCTCAAAAGCAGGTGGTGCATGCGGTGGATCAGGTGAACCTTGCCGTCAGGCAGGGAGAAGTCATGGGCCTGGTGGGTGAAAGCGGCTGTGGAAAATCCACCCTGGGGCAGCTTGCCTTGGGCCTGCTTAAACCGGACAAGGGCAGAATCCTTTTCCAGGGTCGGGAGATCACCGGCCTTTCCCGCAAAAAGATGCGTGACTTAAGGCGTGAGATGCAGATCGTATTCCAGGACCCGGTCACTTCGCTTAACCCCCGCATGACGGTTGAAAGCATCTTAAGCGAACCTTTTAAGATTCACGGCCTGGGGAGCAAGCGGGAAAGGGCCCAAAAGGTGGCCCGGCTCATGGAGGATGTGGGTCTGAGGGCGGACCAGGCCAGGCGCTATCCCCATCAGTTCTCGGGCGGGCAAAGGCAACGCATCGGCATTGCCCGGGCCCTGGCCCTGCGCCCCAAACTGGTGGTGGCCGACGAACCGGTGAGCGCCCTGGACGTATCGATTCAGGCCCAGGTCATGAACCTTTTGGCCAGCCTCAAAAAACGTTTTGGCCTCACTTATCTGTTCATTGCTCACGATCTTTCGGTGGTGAGGCACCTTTCAGACCGCATTGCGGTGATGTATCTAGGCAAAATCGTAGAAATAAGCAGTGCCAAGGGATTTGGCGAGGGGCCGATTCACCCCTATACCAACGCGCTCATTCAGGCCGCGCCTGTGGCGGACCCCCATATAAAACAACCCCCTCCCCCTCTGATCGGAGATGTGGCCAGCCCCATCAACCCGCCTTCGGGGTGCCGTTTTCACACCCGCTGCCCCAAGGCCATGGATATCTGTTCAAAAGAAGAGCCCGGGCTTAAGGAAAAAGAACCCGGCCACTTTATGGCCTGCCACCTTTACGCCTGAGCAGCCATTAAAAAGCTTCCATAAAATCAAAACGGGCATGCCGCTTTAAACCAAAGCGACATGCCCGTTTAATTGCCTTATAGGGTTTTATCTTTATAAACCCTTATTCTTTTTAGCCTTCTTTTTCTGGGCCTTTAAAGTGAAGGCCACCAGGTGGGAAGTTCCCTTGGAAAGAAGTCCGGAGAACTTCTCCTGGTTAACGGCCATGACCAAGGCGGGCCTGCCCACATTGCCCACATCCGCGATCGCCAGGTCGCTTAAGTAACCGCTGATGCGCGGGGTGCGCCAATCCTCGATCAAAGACATGCCGTTCCACTGCATGGCGTAAACCATGCCCTTGTAATACATAGTCAGCACTTCCATGATGTTGCCGAGACGGTCGCTGTTCTTAACGCAGACAACCTCGGTGCGCCCGTCTTTGTTGAGGTCCGTAGTGACAATCCTGACCGGCAGATAGAAATAGCTCTCCTCATCGCCCGGATTGTTGCCGCCGGTGCTTCCGGCCGGCAACACAATGGACTTGCTGGAGGCTCCGATGCTTTCGGTGCCGATCCACATCTGGGTGCCCTTACGGTTCCACACCTGCAGATCCCAGGCAGGGCCGATAAGCACGGTCATGTAGCTGCCGCCGCCGTTTAAGTCGGCCACCGCGAAGTTAAAGATGTGGACCTCTTCGGGCATTTTCATGTCCCTTTTGGGAACATACCCGTCGCCCTTGGCCTGCATCTCATAGATCGGGCCTGAGAAAGCCATGCCCAAAACCTTTTTCTGGCCAAAGAGCATATCCCCCTTGCCGTCCGGCCTGGGCTGGGCCCGGAAATAATAAGGCAGGTTCTTGGATTTAACGACCAAACTGCCCTTTTGCCAGACCATGACAAAGCTTTCGATGACTTCGTCGTTTAAGCAGGAAACAAAAACCTCGGGCCTGCCGTCCTGGTCAATGTCAGCTGCATCCACAAAAAGATAGGTGCCCTTGGGGCCGTTTTTCATTTCATAGATCAGGGCAAAATGCTTACCGGCCAGGCGATAGACCTTAAGTCCCTTGTGGTGCAGAGCCAGAATCTCGTTTTTGCCGTCAAGGTCAATATCCGCCACTGCGATGGAGGTGATCTGGCCTTTTATACGCGGGCTGCGCCAATAACGATCCGAGTCAACCCCGGAAAGGCTGCGCAAAAAAAGTGGGTTCAAGGGGCTCATATGGGGAGGAAGCTTGTTCAGATTGGAGTCCTGGGCGGTCTGCTGCTGGTCGCCGCCTGCCCCCGGCTTTGCCTCGGCGGGCCTGGCCTCCTGCTCGCGCATGGCCTGCACAGCCTCGGGCCGTCTGAAAATCTCCGCATTGATGCGCTGGGCAAAGTTGCTGATCTGCGGAATAATCTGGTCCATATCCGAAGCCTGGACATAGGTGGTCAAGGCCGGTGAGTCATCGCCTGTCTTCACCACTCTGGCATCCACGGAAACGCTTTTGCCGAGCATGGTTATGGAACCGAAAACCACGGCCTGGGCATTGAGCTCCTTACCCATTTTCCGGGCCTTGGCGTCGTTGTAAGGCGGCTTTACCTTTTTCATCACAGGCGCCACCAAATCAGGTTCAATAACCGTTACCTTGTCATGCCAGGCCAAACGGGTGGCCAGCATATCCCTGACACCTTTGATCAGGTAGGAAATATCATCCTTGGCATTGGCTGTGAAAGGCAGGATCGCGACCCTTTGGGGAGCCGCTGCCTGGGCATATCCGCCTCCAAGGGTCACAAAAAGCATACAGACGGCCAAGCCCCAAAGGACCGGACCAAGCACCCGGCGGTTCTGCATATTACACCCCGTGATTTTTAGTCTTGTTCTTAGTGGAATTTTCAAATTTGAATGCAGCGTCAAATTATTTTCGCTTTTTCAAATAAATGCCTATGGATAGCAAATTACCCACTATAATGGTAGTTTTGAATCCAGTATGGCAGATTGTAAGCTAGCATGAGCCCTGACCGCTGTCAAGGCAACCCCTTTTACCACTTTAGTTGACACGGAAGCGGTTTAGCCGCAAAATTTGCCTGGACGGGCGGGCAAAAAGCCCAGGCCCGAGGTACGGTCAAATCAAATCAGGAGACTGATAAATGAACTGTCCACATTGTGAAAAAGAGCTACCCGGGCAAACATGCCCTCAATGCGGCCAGCCCACTTTAGAGGGCGCTAATTTCTGTCCCCAGTGCGGTCACCAACTGGCGCTGCCCGCCGGGGAAGAACCCAAGCTGATTGAATGCAGTTCCTGCAACCGCCCTTTGCTGCCTGAATTCGACTACTGCCCAAGCTGCGGCCATTCCAGGCACGCAGAGCCTGAAGAACAGGATCAGGACCAGGATGATTTCACCTTTGACCCCTCTGAACGCATAGCCTGTTCAGACGGGCTGTGTATCGGGATTATCGGCCCTGACGGCAAGTGTACTGAATGCGGCAAACCCTACAAACCTGAAGTCGCTTCTGAAGAACCTTTGGATACGGTTCAGGAAGAAACAAATTCCCAACCCGAGGAAAAAAAGGAAGAGGAATCCGATTCCGAACCTGAAAAAAAACAGGAAGAGGAACCTAATTCCAGGCCCGAAAAAAAACAGGACACGGAAAGCTGATAAGCCCATTTCAAGGCTCTATCAGATTCAAGTCCGTTTTTTTGTGTTAAGGAGTTTTCCATGTATGAATTAACTGTCTTGGGCAAGTTCGCGGCTGCCCATTCTTTACGTAATTTCAAGGGCAAATGCGAAGACCTTCACGGCCACAACTGGAAGATCGAGGTGGTGGTGACCGGCACCGAGTTGGATAAAGCCGACCTGCTCATGGACTTTGGCGACTTAAAGGCCCTCATGAACCAGGCGCTGGACAGGCTGGACCACAAGTATTTGAACGAGTTGCCGCCGTTTGACCAGCTTAACCCCAGCAGCGAGCAGATCGCCAAACACCTTTTCAGTACCATTGCCCAAGGCCTTCCCTCCCAGGTCACCATGAAAAGCGTCTCGGCCTGGGAGTCTGACAATGCAAAGGCCACCTATTTGGGTGAATAGCTCTCATCTTCTCGCCATACCCAGTAAGAGCCCGGCTTCAAGCCGGGCTCATAAAACAATCCGGGCAGCCGGATTTTTTTCAATTTCAGGGCTTAATTTTTCCGATTTTTGGAAGGCACGGCCAATTCGGCCTTTTGGCTGGTTACCTTGACCGGTTTCTGCAAGGCGGCCTGCCTGCGCAAATTATCCGACTCAAAGGTATAGCGCAGAATCTGCCTGGCCAGCTTGCGGGGATTTCCCCTGCGCACCTTGCCGTGGGCAACCATGGTGGCCACGGCCACGGTCTTGCCGGTGTGGGTGTCCTTGCCATAGCCTGCAAACCAAACAAAAAGCTCGGACCGGTCCGCGCTGCGCAGGGTGCCTGTCTTGCCGCCAACCTCCACGTGCTTAAGCACCCGGTCCCGCCTTATCCTGCGGAAAACCCCTCTGGCGGTGCCTTCGGTGACTGTGGCCCGCATCAACTGGCACATTTTGGTGCAGGTGCCCTGGCTGTAAAGCCTGCCGGAGAATTTGGGATGCCCCAGATAAAGCACCTCTCCCGCAGCGCCCAGCGCCTTTCGCACCACATAGGGCTCCACCAGGTGACCACCGTTCACAAAGGGAGCCACCATCACCGCCGCATGCAGGGGGCTGGTGGTGGTGTAGCGGTGGTACCCACTGGCCAGTTCGCCTATGTTAAAAGAATTATTCACCTTGCCCAGCCTGCTTATACCGGTGGGCATCTCAAAATTGATGCGCCTTTCAAAGCCCAGGGCCAGGGCGTGTTCCTTTAACTTGGAGAGCCCCACCCGGTAGATGCCAAGGCGGGCAAAAAGAGGGTTATTGGATTTGGCAAAACCGGATTTAAGGGAGATCACCCTTTTTTTACGGCGCACTGTTTTACGGATCTGATAACGATAAAGGGTGTGAGAGCGCCCGGCATATTTAAACCTGCTCCCCGGTTTGGCGCCGGTGTCTTCTATGGCCGCGGCCGCGGTGACGATCTTGAACAATGACGCCGCCGGTCCTCCCGGCGTAAGAGCCACCTCGGGCTTGAGCCGCCTTCTCTTCACCCCGCTCAAGGCCAGGATCTCCCCGGTCTTCGCGTCCATCACCACCACGCCCGCCTTTCTCATGCGGCTGTGTTTTAAAAGGCGGTTTACTTTTTTCTGCAGGTAGGGGTCAAGGGTGTTTTCTATGACCACCTTGCCGAGTCTGCTGTCCTTGATAACCAGGGTGCCGCCTTTGGTGGCCTGGGTCAGATGTCCGGCCAGAAGCTGGCGCATGTGCTCCTTGCCCAAGGTGGTCTGGGCCATAAGCGGCGTGGGTAAAGCCAGGGCAAGCAAAAGCAGAAGACACAATACACAGGCCGACCGGGCCTGTAAGACCCGTTGGAAAATCGGCCTGCGTAGGAGTTTCATTAAATTCTTCCCCAAATTCATTTAAGCGGGTTTAATCTCGGTCAAGCCGCCCATATAGGGAACCAGCGCCTCGGGAATGGCCACCGATCCGTCGGCCCGCTGGTAATTCTCCAAGACGGCCACCAGGGTGCGGCCCACGGCCAGGCCCGAGCCGTTCAGGGTGTGAACCAGGTCGGTTCCCTTCTGGCCCTTGGCCTTACAGCGGATCCCCGCCCGCCTGGCCTGGAAATCCAGGAAGTTGGAACAGGAGCTGATCTCCCGGTACTTGTCTTGGCCGGGCAGCCACACCTCCAGGTCATAGGTCTTGGCAGATGAAAAGCCCAGATCGCCGGTGCAGAGCACCACCTTCTGATAAGGCAGGTTAAGCCGCCTTAAGATCTCCTCGGCATTGGCGGTCAGCTCTTCAAGGTGGTCAAAGCTATCCTCCGGCCTGGTGAAACGCACCAGCTCCACCTTGTCAAACTGGTGCAGACGTATGAGGCCCCGCACATCCTTGCCGTGGCTTCCCGCCTCGGAACGGAAACAAGGGGTGTAGGCGGTGTACTTTATCGGCAGCTCTTCGGTGTCCACGGTCTCGTTCATGTGCATGTTGGTCACCGGCACCTCTGCCGTGGGGATGAGCCAGTAGTCGGTGTTCTCCAGTTTGAACAGGTCTTCCGCAAACTTGGGCAGCTGACCCGTGCCGGTCATGGCCTGACTGTTCACCATAAAGGGCGGCAAGAGTTCGGTGTAGCCGTGCTCCGTGGTGTGGATATCTAGCATGAAACTGGTCAATGCCCGCTCCAGTCTGGCGCCGGCCCCTTTCATCACCGCAAACCTGGCCCCGGTCATACGCGCCGCCCGTTCGAAATCAATGATATCCAGGGCCTCGCCCAGGTCCCAATGATTCAGGGGCTCGAAATCAAACCGGGGTTTTTCACCCCAGGTGGAGACCACCGGGTTGTCTTCCTCGCCCTTGCCTTCCGGCACCGAGGCGTCGGGAATATTGGGGATGGTGAGCACCAGATCCTTCAGCCCGGCCTCGGCCGAGGAGAGTTTTTCCTCCAACTCCTTGATGCGGCCGCCGACTTCCTTCATCTCGGCGAATACGCCGGAAGGATCTCCGCCCTGTTTTTTAATCTTGCCCACCTCGGCTGAGACCTGATTGCGCCTGGCCCGTAAACTCTCCAGCTCAGGCAGAATATCCCTGCGCTTAGAATCAAGTTCCTGAAAGGCTTCCAAGTTGACCTTGGCCCTTCTTTGGGCCACCGAAGTTTTCACCTTTTCAAAATTTTCGCGTACAAATTTCAGGTCCAGCACTTTCAAGTCTCCTTGGCGAAATGTTCTGGCATCTATAGCGGACCGCCAAACACGACCCGATTTTTTGATGAATTAAGAATTACAGGTGATTTCATGTTGCCCGAGCGACTTTAGCCGCAATCTTTACGATCACCCACAGGCCCTTTATCTTATTCCCGCAGGCTTTAACAGCCAGGCTCCGGCCATGAATTTTTCCTGCGTTAATAGTTACTTCAAATTTTATGCCTGCCGGGCCCCGGTTGGCAAGCCGCCTGTTTTAAGACCTCTTTGGCGCTGAAAAATTTTCCATCTTTTTCCGGGCGTTGAATGTACAAGGATAACATCTTCACATTTATAAAGAAATCTAGCTCAAAAACGCGCGCACCTCAACTATTAAACCGGATTATCAAGACCCAAGACTCATTTTTATCAACAGGCTATCCATAAATCCCTATTTTTTACTTATATTACCGGAAATCAGGACCCGATTTTAAAACCAGACTAAAAAACTCGGCGCTAATAATACAAACAGGAATTTAATTTTAATGCTTATCAAAGGGCCGAGCCAGATTAATTATGGTGAAATATAATTTCCGCGTGCCGGTTTTTATCCGGATTTATCACTAAAAACCCCTTTCTTATAGTCTAACAAGGTTTTTCTTGTCACCAGCCGGGATTTGAATTATATTGCAGCTACATTTTAGCTGTTGAGCTCCCACCTGAACCTAAACCCCTGTCAATGACAGGGAAAACGATTTTTTCCCGAGACCAAGGAGCGTGTCATGGCGAAAGTCGGCATCATCGGGGTCGGGCAATCCGCATTTGTTCGCGGATACGCAGGCTCCATCCGCGAACTTGCCTTTGAGGCCTTCAGCGAGGCCATGCAGGATGCGGCAATTGAGACCAAAGACGTGGGCGCAACTGTTATCTGCTCTGCGCCCGAGTATGACAAACAACGTTCACCGGCAGGTGTGATAGCCGAGTATCTGGGGCTCACCCCCCAGCCCACTTTTTACGCTGAAACCCTTTGTTCCTCTTCTTCCACCGGACTCAAGCTGGCCTATGCCATGGTTGAGTCGGGTCTGCACGACAGCGTAATGGTTATCGGCTTCCAGAAAATGAGCGAAATAACCAGCGCGGAAAGCCAGGAGCGCATGGGCCGGGGCGCGGACATCCAGTGGGAAAGCCCCTTCGGCACCATGATGCCCGCTTATTACGCCATGTATGCCAGCGCCTATCTCAACCATTACGGGGCCAAGGAAGAAGACCTGGCCCGAATCAGGGTCAAGGCCGCCACCTATGGCCAGATAAATGAAAAAGCGGTCTACCGAAAAGGCGTGGAGCTGGAACAGTGCATGAACGCCGATCCGGTGGCCAAGCCGCTCAAGGTCTTTGACTGCTGCGCCAATGCGGACGGGGCCAGCTGCGTGATCGTGGCCAACGAAAAAAAGGCCAAGGAGCTGGGGATCGATAAGCCTGTATGGATCCTGGGCCTGGGATCGGCCTCCAACCCGGTGAACCTGGCAGGCAGGGATCTTTTCAACGGCCTGGCCGTGGCCCGCATGGCATCCAAAGAGGCCTACGCCATGGCAGGCATCAGCGCGGACCAGGTGGATGTGGCCGAGGTGCACGACTGCTTCACCATCGCCGAAATGATGGCCTACGAAGACCTGGGATTTGCCGAGCCCGGAGGCGGGCCGGAGCTGATCCGGGCCAAGGAGACCTACAAAGAAGGCAAAATCCCGGTTAACGTGGACGGCGGTCTGCTCTCCAAGGGCCACCCCATAGGAGCCACCGGCGGCAGCCAGATTCGCACCATTGTCTTGCAGCTGAGGGGCGAGGCCGGTGAAATGCAGGTCAAAGACCCCGAGATAGGGCTGGTGCACAATATCGGCGGTGTGGGCCTTTACGGCAACGTCAGCATCCTGGGGAGGTGAGCCATGGCCGACAAAAAGAAAAAGAAAAAAGAGATAGACGCCCGTTTCAACAAGTTCGGCACAGTCAGCTTCACGGCCACCACCCAGGTGAACGACTTTGTGGACAAGCTTGAAGCAGGGGAGATCTGCGGCACGATCTGCAAGACCTGCGGAACCAAATTTTTCCCGCCCAGGGCCCATTGCTATAAATGCCTGGACAAGGCGGAGATGGAATGGTTTGAGGTCGGCGGCACAGGCAAGCTGGTGGCCTTTGGCGGTTTGATGTATGCGCCGGTGGGGTTTGGAGACGACCTGCCCTACAGCATCGCGCTTTTGGATTACGGCGATTACAAGGTGTTTGGCCGTATTGCAGACGACCTGGCTTTTGAAGAATTAAAGGTCGGCATGGAAATGAAGACTATTGCCAACACCCTGTCCAACGGGCAGATCAACTATGTCTTCACCCCCGCCTGAGCCTAAACTGTAAAAAAGGGGAATTGGCTCGCCCATTCTCAGCTTGCAGATAAATCAAGCCCTCTTCCGATCAGGAAGGGGGCTTTCATCACCAAAAGACAAAGCCCGCATTGGCTCCTGCCTAAGGCAATCCGATTTTAATAACAATTTGAAATCAGGATTTTTTGCTCGGGTTTTGCGAGAATCCCGACTTTGGAAAAGTGTCCCCCGGCCAGCCAAAAAACCTTGCCCTAATCGGAATAACCTTTTTTGAACTCCTCTTTCCTGAGGTTGTATTTAGTCATCAACTTATGCAGCTGCCTGGTGCCTATGCCTGCGGTGGCTGCACTTTTGTTTATGCGCCCCTGGTTTGCCGCAAGCACCTGCTTGAGATATTGCTTTTCCGCCCTGGCCAGCACCTCGGCCCGCATCTCCGGCAAGGTGGGCAGGTCCTCGGCTTTTGCCGCTTCAACAAAGCTTTTACCGGAATGGAAAAAATCACTCGGGAAACTACCCCGGCTCAGCATATCCCCCTTTTCCAGGATATAGGCCCGCTCCATGAGGTTCTCAAGCTCCCTTATGTTGCCGGGCCAGTCATAGGCTAAAAGCGCTTTAAGCACCCCCGGTTCCAAGCCGGATATGCCCTTGCCGTAATGCCGGTCAAGGCGTCTTAAAAAAACCCGGGCCAGATGGGGGATGTCTTCTTTTCTCTTGCGCAGGGGCGGAACTTCCAGGGGAAAAACCTTGAGACGGTAATACAGGTCTTCCCTGAAGAGCCCTTCCGCGCACATCTTTTCCAGGTCGTTATTGGTGGCGGCCAGGATGCGGGCGTTTGTCTCCATCACCCTTTCCGCGCCGACCGGCTGAAAGGTGCGGTCCTGCAAGACCTGCAACAGCTTTATCTGGGTGCCCGCCGTGATGGTGCCTATTTCATCCAGGAAAATGGTTCCTCCCAAGGCCAGCTCAAAGCGCCCTTTTTTACGGGTCACCGCCCCGGTAAAGGCCCCTTTTTCATGGCCAAACAACTCGCTTTCGATCAGGGAATCAGCAATAGCGCCGCAGTGCACACTGGCAAAGGGAAGATTTTTGCGGGGGGAGAGGGCATGAATCAAACGGGCCGTCACTCCCTTGCCGGTGCCGGATTCACCGGTGAGAAGAACCGTGCTGTCTGTGGCGGCGACCAGGCGCACCTGCTCCAACACCTCGGCCATGACAGGGGAAGAGGTGCGCAGAGAATCGGTCACCTCCTCCTGCCACAGATCAGGGCTTGCCTCGTGCCCCGGGAGGGCATCTGAAAAACCCGATCCCTGGTTTCTCCGACCGGATCCTGAAGGGCCGGTCCCAGACTCCGGATACGCGTCCCGTTCCCGCCTGGTCATCGGCTAAACCTCATAAGGCCCCATGGCGGAGCCGTCCCTTCGCACCTCGGCGGCTCCCAAAAAACCCCTGCGGCTCCTGCACTTCATCACCGCGTTCAAGGCGCCCATATAAAAGGAGTAGGGTTTTCGCTTATCCAGCTTATAACCCATCTCCTTCAGGTGGTTGACAATGGCCGGATCAAAACGTTCGGCCTCCAGGCTCACCCTGCCGCCCATGGAGCAATGCAGCCTGGGGTGGGCCACCGCCTTTTCCAGGGAAAAATCCCTTTCCACAATATGCACGAAAAACTGGGCAATGGTGGAATAGATGCGGTCGCTGCCCGGACTGCCCACGGCCAGCCATGGTTTGCCCCGGTAAAAGGCAATGGCAGGAGCCACGGAAGACCAGGGCGCCGCGTTGGGGCGCAGATAATAGGGATGAGCCGGGTCCATGGTCTCCATGGTGCGCATATAATTGTTGTACATGAAACCAAGCCCTTCAGCCGCCGCCTTGGAACCGTATATGGATTCAATGGACTGACTTAAGGCCACGGTGTTTCCGTGTTTATCCATGACCGAAATATGGGTGGTCTCCCCGCCGCCCGCCCGGCCTTCCGGCGCGCCAAGGTCCGGGGCCACTTTGGTGCTTATGGATCGGGCCAGGGAGCGGGCAAAGGCCAGGCTGGTCATGGTCCGGTCCGGGGACTGGGCATAGCGGTTGGGGTCCATGGGCTGCTGCCGCCTTTGCAAAAAGGCCCGGCGAAAAACCTCCACCAGAAAAAGGCAGGTTTCAGGGTCTTCCTTGGCCAAAAAGCCCTGCCTCAGGCTGTCGAGCATTAAAAGCACCAGGAGCAAGGTGCGCCCGGCCGCAGGCGGAGGCATGGTTGCCACTTGCAGATCCCGATAGGGACGCATTATGGGCCTTCTCTCCACCGGCCAGGGAATCAAAGCCAGGTCCTCAGCCCTTATGAGCCCCTGATTTTCCCGCATATCCTGGTCAATACGCCGGGCCACCGGGCCCAGGTAAAACCCCCGGGGCCCCTGCTCCAGCAAGACCTCCAAAGTGGCGGCCAACTCCGGTTGTTTAAAGAGGTCGCCCGCTTCATAGGGCCTTATGCCGTCTTTAAGAAAGGCCCTGGCCCCGCTTTTTCCCGGAACCTGGTTAAAGCCCTCAAGCTCCCTTTCCTGCAACCCGCTTTGTAAGGGGCTTATTTCATATCCGTCATGGGCCAGCCTCAAAGCGGGCTCTAAAATTTCATCCCAGGAAAGGCTTCCGTAACGCAGATGCATGTAACCCAACACCGCCGGGGTGGAAGGCACTGTGGCCGCCTTGTATCCCCTTATCCTCTCCGGGGTGCCCAGCCGGTCAAGATGAGCCAGGGAAGGCAGCCTGGAGGAGCCGTCCAAGGCAAAGGTTCGGCCGTTCAAATACAAAAGGGCCATGGTCTGGCCGCCGAGCCCACTGGCCTGGGGTTCACACACCCCCAGGGCAAAGGCGGCGGCACAGGCCGCGTCCACTGCGTTGCCCCCTTTTTTCAACATTTCCACCCCGGCCTGAGTGGCCAGGGGAAAGGCAGTGGCAACCATGCCTCCCTCAGATCGGGTGGCCTTGCCGTCTTTACTTGGGCAAAAACCCTGTTCAACCTTGACAATATCCATCGGCTTTGGTTTCCAAAATTTTAAGAACTTATAGTTCCTATTTTCCCAAAATCATTGTCCCGTTCATCTGAACTTCTTCACTAATAGCAAACCGGGGCCTTTATTTTCAAGCAAAGCCTGGGGTTAAGGATCGTTTTGCTCGACAATCGGAATTTGTAATTCTTATTTTCAAAAATTAAAAGAACTCCAAATTCCTATTATTCCAACTCTATTCTATCTTTAGTTGTAATATCAAATAGATAAATCTAGGCACATCCTTTGCTTGCTTTACAGCTCAAATAAAACCCCGTCCTTTGACCAAAACCTTTTTTTTACTTTAAAGGCGGGTAATACATCCAACTTACCGTAAACAAGGTGTGTAACAGTGTGTAATCCAGGCAGTAAAAGCTATGAAATGGACGGATTCAGCAAAGAGTTTTTCCAAGACCTGTTCAGCCCGGCCCAAGGGGGAGCCCCCAGTCAGGCAGTTAAGGACGAACTAAAAGAGCTTTACCAAAAGGCCTGTGACAATAATAATTTAACCCAGCCTGTCAACGATTTTTTCCTGCGGCTGACCAAGATTAAAAAGGAACAAAAACTCACCCCGGAGGACCTGGGATTCAGCCTGGAGGCATTGACCGAACTGGCCGGGGCCTATGCCGAGATGGAGGAGCACGGGGTGACCGTTGGAGGCCGCCTGGCCCAGGCCCGCAAGGTGGCCTTAAGCGCCAACCAAAGGGTCAAGGACTATTTGGAGCAAAAGGGCGAGCTGGCTCCCAGCGGCATTGAATTGTGGGGCCAGATCCAGGAAAACATGGCCCGCATTAAAAAGACCCTGAATATCACGGAAGAAGAATGGAACTCCTTTTCCGGTCAACTCCGCCATGCCATAGACTCGGTGGAGACCCTGTCCAAGGTGATCGACCTGCCCGAGGCCGCCATAAAGGATGTGTTGAGGGTGACCGAGACCTACCGCATGCGTCTGACCCCCTATTACGCCAGCCTGATTCAGCCGGGCAAAATCAACGATCCAATCCTGATCCAGAGCGTGCCCACGGCCGAGATGGTGGATAATGTGGGCGAGGAGATCCCGCCGGTGGCCTCGGACCATTCCCCGGCCAGGCTCATAGACCAGTTCTATCCCAGGGTGGTCACCATCAAGGCCACCAACATGTGCGCCATGTACTGCACCCACTGTCTGCGCCTGGCCCATATCGGTAAAAAGGACCGCATCTACGCCACGGAAGCCTATGAAGAGGCCCTGGACTACATCCGGGAAAACCCCGCGGTCAGGGATGTTCTGATCACCGGCGGAGACGCCTTTATGCTCCCCAACAAAAACCTGCGCTGGCTGCTCGAGCGTCTGGATGAGATTGATCACCTCAAGATGAAACGCCTGGGCACCCGCATCCCGGTGACTTCTCCCCAAAGGGTGGACCAGGAGCTGTTGGATATTCTGGAAGAATCCAACGACAAAAAACCGGTGCGCGTGGTCACCCAGATCAACACCGCCCAGGAGATCACCCCGGTGAGCAAAGACGCCTTCCACCGCATCAACAAAAAGGTCTCCGCGGTTTTGAACCAGGCGGTTCTGTTAAAGGGAATAAACGATCATCAATTCAAGATGTGGAAACTATGCGAGACCATACAGGAAGCGGATGTCAGGCCCTATTACATTTTCAACTGTTCCTACCGAAATCCCCAGTTCATGCACTTGAGGGTGCCGGTGGAAAAGGGCCGCGACATTGTGGAATCCATGTACGGCAATATCAGCGGAGACGCCATTCCCAGATATATCGCCACTGCCGGAGGCAAGGTCCCCCTGCACCGCTCCAATGTGGTGGAACAGACCGGAGCCAAGATAACCCTGCGCAAGCCCTGGTCGGGCGAGCAGGTAAGCTACCCCGATCCCGAACCTGGAGAATATGCCGAAGATGCAGCCTTTGCCTTTAGAAAATATTACGCCTGAGCTGAACCGGGATCTGGTCCAGGCCTGCCTGGAGGGGACCGATGAAATGGTCTCCCTTTTGCGGGAAATGGTCCTGATCCAAAGCGGTTCCCATAACAAACCAGGGGTGGACCAGGTGGCCGGCTTTATCAGCCAAACCCTGGCCCCCCTGGGGCTTGAACTCACCCGCCACCCCTGCCCGGCCCACGGGGACATCCTGCTGGCCGAGACTCCGGCGGCCGGAGACCGGGACAATATCCTCCTGGTCGGGCACATGGATACGGTCTTTCCCAAGGGTACTGATTTCAACTGGTTTAAGCAGGATGAAGAAAACTGCTATGGGCCGGGTGTGGTGGACATGAAAGGCGGGCTGGTTATCGGCATATTCGCCCTTAAGCTCCTGAGCCAAAGGGGACTCTTAGCTGATATCCCCTTGCGCTTTATCTTTAACCCGGACGAGGAGATAGGCTCGCCGGTCTCAAGGGGCCTGATAAGCCGGGAGGCCAAAAGGGCCGCCCTGGCCCTGGTTCTGGAGTGCGGCGGGACCAAGGGCGAGGTGGTAACCGGCCGCAAGGGCAAGTTTGGCTTCAAGCTTGAGGTCAAGGGTCAGGCGGGCCACGCCGCCTATGCCGAGGCAGCCAAACCCAGCGCGATTTTAGAGCTGGCCCGCCAGATCATTGTGCTGGAAGGCCTTAACAACAGGATGCCCGGCCTTACGGTGAATGTGGGCCAGATTGAAGGCGGCATTGGCCCCAACACAATCGCACCCAATGCCAAGGCCCTGGTGGATGTGCGGTTCAGCACCCCCAAGGAACTGGATTTTTTCCATAGCAGCCTTAAGGAAGCCACGGAAACGGGGCTTATCCCCGGAACCAGCGTGCAGACAGAACCCACCAGCCAAAGGCCTGCCATGGACCAGTCCCAGGGCAACTTGAAGCTCTACCAGGTTCTGGCCCAGGTGGCGGCGTTACTGGGCCAGGAATTGGATCATGAATTCAGGCAGGGGGTTTCTGACGCAAACCTCATCGCCGCCCAGAGAACCCCTGTGGTCGACGGCCTGGGGCCACTGGGGGGCAAGGACCACAGTGACCAGGAATTCATTGTCACCAAAAGCCTGGCCCCCAGGGCCGCGCTCTTCACCCTCTCCCTTTTGGAATGCTCCCGTCTGTGCCAAACCGGGGTCTTTACCTCGCCTTTAAGGAGGGCTGCCCTGTGATTGATTTTGAAAGCATCCAAAGCGCCTTTACACCGACACCTGACCAGACCTCCTGCTTCAGCAAAGGCGGTATGGTCTCTTCCGCCTTTCCCGCCGCTTCCAAAGCCGGAGCCCTGATGCTTAAAAAAGGCGGTAATGCGGCGGATGCGGCCTGCGCCACAGCCCTGGCCCTGTCTGTGGGCGAGCCCCAGGCCAGCGGGCTTGGCGGTCAGTCCATGGTGCTCCTGCATCTAAACGGCCAGACCCTGGCCCTGGACGGCTCAGGCCCCATCCCGGCCCTGGCCAAACCGGACAAATTCGGTCCCAACGACACCAAAGTGGGTTACCGGGCCACAACTGTGCCGACCACCCCGGCGGTGTTGGCCTTTATGCACAAAAAATACGGCAAACTTACCTTGGAACAGGTGATTTCCCCGGCCATAGAACTGGCCAAAGAGGGTTACACCATAACCCCTTTGCAGAGCTTTTTGCAAAAAAGGGAATTGGAAAACTTTTTCCTGCCGGAAAATCCTTCGGCGGCCCGCTATTTCTTAAAAAACGGAAACACACCCTATGAACCCGGCGAAATCTTTTGCCAGCCCCACCTGGCCGGGCTTTTGGAACATCTGGCCCAAAACGGCCTGGAGAGTTTTTATCAGGGCGAAATCGCCCAAGCCATAGACCGGGACATGAGGCAAAACAAGGGATTTCTGCGGGCCGAAGACCTGGCCGAAACACCCTGGCCCAAAATAAGAAAACCCGTTACCGGCAGTTTCAGGGGGATTGAACTGGTCTCCACGCCTCCCCCCACCTCAGGACGTATTTTACTCTTCATCCTGAAACTCCTGGAGGCCATGCCCCCTGAATTTCATCTGCCCCTCACCGAAAAATCCATGGCCTATTTCTGCGAAGTCATGAGAAAAGGCCTGATGGAGCGGGAAGAGCACCCCTATTGGCCGGATCAATATGACCAGGAAAAAGACCCGGTGCTTTCTTCACCGGAGCTGCCCCAAAAAATCAGCCGTTGGATTCTGAGCCGCAAAACCCCGGATATGAGCTTTTCCGAGCCTGGTTGGCAAGGAGGAGAAACAACCCATCTTTCGGTGATGGACAACGAGGGCAACGCAGTTGGCCTGACCCAGTCGGTAAACCTGGTTTACGCCTCAAAAACCGCCTGTGAGGGCTTGGGCTTTCTGTACAACAACTACCTTCTCGACACCCAGGACCACACCCCCGGCCACCCCAATTACCGGGCCCCCGGCGGCATGGCCTGGTCCTCTGTGGCTGCCACCATGGCAATGGTTGAGGGCAAGCCCTGGCTGGTGACCGGCAGTCCCGGCTCGGAGAGGATCATCTCCGCCCTGGCCCGTTTTTTCCTGTATCTGGCCGACGGCGGACTCTCCATTGCCCGTGCCCAGGCCCAACCCAGGATTCACTGCGCAACAAACCGCACCGTAAGCCTGGAGGCAGGCGGTTTTAAAGACGAGCTGGTGCAAGGCCTGGCTCACCAGGGCTACACCCTGGACCAGAGAAGGCCCCGATCCTTTTACCTGGGCGCAGTGCACACAGTGCTCAGGCAACTTGACGGCAAAGGGTTCCAGGGCGCTGCCGAGTTCAGAAGAGACGGCATTGCCGCAGGGCCGGATCAGGTCTGAAAAAACTTTAACCGACCGCAAAAAGCCAAAGCAAACGGCCCGAGGTTAACAGGCCGTTTGCTTTGGCTTTGCCTGCTCTGTCTCGGGCCTTGAACCTTAAAGCCACCTGCCATGCAGGACTCTTGCCTCCAGGTAAAAAGGCAGGTTGTAAAATTCACCGAATCTGGGCAAAGGAGCGCCCAGGGCGCGATAATGACGCCAGCTGTAATAAGCCGCCAACTCGTGGGTTATGGATTCGTGAAATCCGGCGGGGCTGCGCTCCAGACAGGCAGTGGAAAGTTGCAGATAACCTCGCCGGGAAAAAAGGCTGGCGCGTCCGCTCGCCGCCGGGATGCTGTTGACAATCTCGATCCCGTATCCGGATTGATGGTGCCAATTGCGCAAGACCTGCTCCACCCCTTCCCGCAGCTCCCCCACTTGTCCTTGACTCAGTCTGGCCAATTCCTGGAGCACCGGAGAATTATCAAAAATCTCCTCGGCTATGCGGCGAAGCTCGGCCTGGCTGACCTCGAAAGTGCTGCGGCTTCTTCTTGCCGCGTAACCCACCTCGAGCACGGATCTGCGGCCAAACTGGATGCCGATCTCCTCAAACGGCTCTTCGACTCCGGCACCGCCGGTGTGAGGGCCGCGAGGCAGCCGCGGCGCAGTGACGCCCCGATCCGGCCCCCCGCTGCCTCTGTTGCCGCGCCCGGCAGCCCGATGGCCTCTGGAGGCTCCGCGGGCCGCATCATCCACACCGCGCGCGGGAAGGGCCAGCGGCCTTCCCCGGCCTCGCGGCAAGAGCCGTCGGGCGCTCTGCCAGGCTTCACGCCCCAGGCGGGCAATGGCGCTGCGCGCTCTTCGGATAGCGGCTCGCAGACCACGGCCGATCAGGGCGGTTCCGAACAGCGCCGGTCCCCCTGCGGCGGTCACAAAGGTGAAAAAATCATAGATATCTGCCACCCGCTCCACACATTCCCATAGATTAAGAAGCGTGAGCCGGGTTTGATGGGCTATGAGGGCCCGCGGTGTCATGAGCACCGGCCCGACGGGACGGCCTTCCCCGCCATTTATGCGAACCACCAGCCAGGAGTCAGTGGGATAAAACTGAGCTGTTTCAATTCTCCTTTCGGCAACCAGGCTGCGCCACATTCTCATTTCATTGCCGAGTATGCCCCGGGCCTGCATTGTCGCGGAAATGCGCACCTCAGCGCCCCCCCAGTCTTCCACCTGCCAGTTCAATTGAACCGAAATGGTATCCGGAAGGATGGGGCCGCTTCCCTGCTGTAGGCCGGGAGCGCGCCAAGGCAAAAACTGCCTATGGGTGCTGGAGCTGAGATCAAGCACGGGGGTGGCCATCACGGCCCTATTCAAGGCATCCATGTACTGGCTGAACTCGCCCATGGTCAGGTCCCAGGTCTCCTGCTCCGGCAGCACCCGAAAATCCAGCACTCCGTTGGGAACGCCGGACCGCTGCCGTCCGGGGCTGGCCTGCTGTTCCCGCTCCAGCACGGCCTGTTCCCGTTGCCAATGGCGGAACCCTTGACTTGCCTCGCCCTGCATTGTGGCCAGGGCCTGCTGACGTGAACGCCCGGCCAGGGGACCGGAGGCCCGTCTTTGTTCATAGGTGCGCCGGTCTACGACCTCTATGACCATCTCGCCTTCGACCGGCGGGAAAAGGGGCTCACTCGGCGCGGCTCCGGGCCGGGGTGCGGCCACGGAGCGGTGGGGAGCGCTGACCGAAGCTCCTTGGAAAAACAGGCGTCTGCGCCCTGATGCCCGGAATCGAAAGCGCAGGTGGCGGGGGCGCTGAGGCGTGGCGGAGACTATGGTTCCCGGCTCGGCCATGGATGCGGAACCGCCCATGGGATAAACCGCCATGGAAAACCTGGGGGACCAGTTGGCGCCCTGCTGGGCGTGTTCCCACTGCCCGTACAACAGGTCCGCGCCGTAGATCAGCTCGAATTCTATCTCCTCACCCTGGATGATGAGATCCGATTCGTTTATGTCCGCGCGGGGACGCCCCCGGCTGTTCACCACCCGCCTCAGGATTCGCCAGTTGGCCATTTTTCAACCTCATCCCGGATTCAGGGGGTGTCCACGGTAATATCACCAGCGCCTTTGACAACGATATTTTCATCGATATCAGGGTCATCCAGATCAGGCTCTTCCTTTAGCAGCCTGAAGGCCCGCCTGAGATTTTCGATCTCCACTTCGCGCCATTCAGCGCGCGCCTTGGCCATGTCAAAGAAACGATGGTTCAGCTTGTATTCTTCCAGCAAGGCATGTTCACCCAAGAGCGCTTCCATATAAAGCTCGCCGGTGGGGACCACCACCAGTTCCGAATCGCGCCGCGGATGCTTAAGCTTGGTCATGACAATAGCCTGCAGGGCCGCCCGCTGATCTTCAGTGAGAGAACCTTCCCGGATCAAGGCCTCGGTGTAGGCCAGGAGCTCTTCAATGCTGAAATTGGCGGCCACATCCGGATCCCTGACCCCGAAATAGTCGTCAAAAAATTCCCGCATCATAAAGTTGGTGAGATACAGGCATTCCTTTAAGGAGAACATGATGTAGTTGCCCTTGTATCCCAACGGATGATCAAGGTCGGCGATTTCAACCAGCCGTTTTTGGTTGGGGTTGTCCGGGTCCGGGGGCTCCGGGGGATCATACTCCAGTATGTACTTTTTCCCTGCGTGCGAAATGGACGGAATGCCCATTTCAATTTCAGCCTCGCTGGCCCGCCTCAGGTTAACTGTGCGAGTGGATGATTCGGGAAGATCGACCATAATATGGTAGAGGCGGAAGAAACGCTGGTCAGGGGGCTCATGATCCCAAATGGCCTGCATGTAATACAGTATGTTTTCCTTAACATGAACCCGCAGTTGATCAATGGCCACACGCCGGTTGGTTTGAGTCTCTATGACCCTTGTATAGGCGTTTGTCGCCTCGTTTAAGGCCTCTTGACCGCTGCTCAGCCGCTCCTGGGATTCAGTGAGGTATTCCTCAAGGTATTCAAGGCGTTTTTCAAGGCTTTCCTGCATGGAGGTGGCGTCTGCCAGGGCCGCTTCTCCGGGCGAAGGGGCCAGCTCGCTCAGCCCGAAGGTGAAGATGCCGCGTAAAATGCGGGACGCCTTGCTTGCCTCCTCCACACTTTCCAGACGGCTGATCTCCTCCTCGGCTTCGATCAACCGCCCTCTCAAGACATCACGCGCCTCCTTGAGCCCCTTGACCTTGCCTTCAAGATCCGACACCAGGGCCACCTGCTTTTCCCAGACGGCTTTGCGCACCTGAACACTGACCTCTTCCCCGGCAAAGGCTTCGGACAGGTAATCCAGAGCCGGGCGCAAGGTGTCATCCAATATCACACGCCGCAAAATCCACTCGTGACTCAACAGCCAGCTTTCGGTGATCTCGTTGGGATTCGGTATTTTCTGGGCCACCAAAATAACAGGCGTTACACGGTGGATGCGTTCGGAGATCCGGTACTGACGCTCCAGTTCATAAAGCAGATAGGTGACCGTGAGTTCGTTATTGGGATTTATAAGTTCGCCGGAAGTGGTGGCTTCAGTCGTGACCTCATCGGTGGTGCGAACTTCCAGGGAGCGGTCGTGCCGATACTCCTGGGACGCCTTGAGCACAGCCTCCCGAAAATCCCTTTTGATTCTTGAAGATTCCTGTGATTGATCAATGCCGAACTGGGTGCCGGAAGAAATCTCGCCGATACCGAAACGGAAAGTGCCTTCCGCCGTCATCTGGAAGTTGCTGCGCATCATGGCCTTTTCCGTGATCTCGGCTTCGGCGCGCCGCGTGGTGGTGGCCTCGGTGCTCTTGCTGGCCAGGGCTTTTTCCAACTCTGTCTGGGAGCGGGTGCGCTTGACGTTTTCCTTGGTGGTGTATTTGCGCTTTTCGCCCGGAGCCAGAGGAATGGTGGCAACCAGGTCCCCCACCTGATAAGGGCCGGGCAGCCAATTTTGCCGGTAAGTCAAAAGGATTCCGAAATTTACCGTATCCGGCACGAAATGGTGAAAGGCATAGGGTTCGTTGATGCGAATCGCCACCTGGCCGAGCAGCCGGGCCAGACGAGTCTTGTAACCGGCTGCCGCGGAGATCAAATCCAATGCCTTATGCATCACGGCCTCCCGCAGCCCCGGATGCAAAGTGGGATCATGATATTCATAGAACAGCTCAAGGAGCTCGAGCTTTTGCGCCTCACTCAAGCTGTTCCACTCGCCTAAGGTGCAGTTAAAGTTCTGTTCCGCCCACTCAGGCACCGGCTCGTCTGTTTCCGAATCCAGTTTCCTGAGTTGAGCCAGGAACCTCAAAAGATCATCCCGCTCCCCAAGTTCAACCTCGGGCAACTCCACGCTGCCGTATTCTTCATTGATTTCCACATACAGCTTGTAGAGTTCTTCTATTTCTTCACGGAGTTCGCCGTCAAACGCTTCGGTCCAGACATGGGGGAAAGCGATCTGCAGGCTGTAAAAATCATGAAAAGCAGGCGTGTCGGCCGGTCCGGCCCGAAGCTGAACCGTTGGCAAAAGGGCATTCAGCTCTTCCCTGGTCAGGGGTTGAAATTCGCGGCCATCGCTTCCGGTGGCCAGCGGCATATCCTTGATCTGGCCCAACACACGCTGCCGGGCGGCTTCAGAGGCCTCCAATCGCTCTTCCACCGGCAGGGCCTCGTCCGTGGAATCCCCGGTCTCTTCCTCCTCCGTGGTTTGACCATCCAACCTGTCGGCGGCTTCGGAAGCGGCCTTATAGGCCTCAAGCAATCCGTGAACCCTGACCAGCTCGGTTCCCCCGCGCCGCTCGCTTAAAAGCCTGCACAACTGTTCGCCATCCACCTGAACGGCCCGGCCCACCACGGGAGCAACGGCAACCCCAATGGATGACAGGTCATTATCGTCCAGATAGACCGCGCCAATAGAGGCTATGCGCTCCGCGCCCTGGGCCATGGTCAAAAGCCCGTCTCTCACGGCATCCTGTTGGGCAGCCTCGGCCTGGTCCCGGGATAAAATAAAGTTGGCGTGGGTGAGCGCCTTTTTGGGCACTGCGTTAAATTGGGAGGCAAACAGCCGGGCCGCGTCGGCGGTCTTGCGGCGAAGGTTTATCCTTTTGCTCCGCAGTGGGGCCAGGCCTTCGCGTATGCGGAGACGCAGCTCCTCACTGTCATGTTCGGCTTGAATTCGGCGTTCGGCGATCCGCTTGATGTTGTCTTTTGGCTTTCGGTTGCGAGAAACAAGGCCAAAACCATCCAACTGTTTCTCCAACACGCGGATCACACAGGCTTCTGTTTGCCCGGGCCTCAGTTTGGGCAATTCCACCCAATGCAGAAGCCTGGCGCGCAGGCTTTCGGAGGTAGTGGCTTTGGCTGTTTGTGCTGTTGCCGGGGCCATGACGGCCAACAACATTCGGACATTTTGGCTGCCCTTGATCTTTTCCAGGGCGTCCGGGTTTATCTGAACCTCAAAGGCTCCATTAAGATCCGTTATAGACGAGCCCAGGCTTTGCGGGTCCGCCTTCCAAAAACCGGCGGAGGTTGGCTTGTTCATGGGGGTTGTCACCCCCATTTTGCCGAAAAACACCGCAACAACCAAGCCGTCCATGGGATCGCCGGTCTCCTTAACCTTCACGCACCCCTTAACTGTGGTCATGGCCCCTCTCCTCCTGTGATCCGCCCGGCATACTGCTCCATGCCCGGACGTCATCGATTCCTTGGCCCAAACGCTGTATCCCGGCTCTCAGGGTCAACTTAAAACAATTGTGGGTGATTACGCGATGATCAGAAAAGTCAAGTTGGTTTATTAACAGCTACACCATTGGAAAATGACCAGGTCACGGGATAGCGTCTTTTTTCTTTGGAACTACAGGGAAAATAAGGGAAAATAAAGTTTCCCACCGATTTTATCCTAATGGCCGCCAACCAGGTAAGTCAATCATCATGTTTCATATTGTGTTATCAGGTGACTGAGCCACCGTTTTTGCCGGTGATGATCCAAAAAGCTTTGCGGTGTTTAAAAATAAGGAGGGCGGCCCTTTAGGGAAAAGGCCTGTTATTAATAAAACTAGTCAGCTTGACGATAAAGGGTTCCCGTGCGCTGCAAAATTAAGAAGCAACGACATTACTACAAACCCGGACAAGTGCGGAACCTATGGTAATTATTGCACCATAAAAAACGCCATGGGCTTAACGGGGCGATTGCCTTGGCTTGCCTGCTATTGACTGCCCTGTTTGCCGTGTTGCAGGAGCATGTTGCCCCAAACCGCTTGGCCCCCCATTTGAGATCATCGGCCCCGTTGCCCCAGGGATCAAAGCTTCCGGCCCGGCTGTGGGTATTGATTGGCCTATCCCCGGAAAAGGTGTCTCTATTCGACTCTTTAAAATATCAGTCAAGACCTGGCCAAGCAGATTTTCAGGCCTGTTGAGCCCCAAAAGCCCCGCCCCTGTAATCTGATCTCCACGAGAAAAATTCAGGGGTGCGGCTTGAGCTGTAGGCGCTGGCTGCTTTACCGGCCTGTTACCGGGCAAAAGCCCTTGCCTGACGATTTGCTCGCCATACGATGCAGGCTGGAGCGCAGCTTGGGCCGTAGGCGCTAACGAATTAACCGGAACAATTTTTTTGGCAAAGCCCTCTCCAACAATATCTGCACCATATATTTTTGGTTTTTGGGCTAAGTTTTGAGCATAACGCGGCGGATCAACTTGAAAATTATTATCCGGCCAACACCTGCCGGGAGTATCGATTGTCTCTTTATTCAAAATGGAAGGATTTTGGGAATTAAATTCAAATTGAGATACCTTACGCATATATTCAAAGGGAGCGCCTTTCAAGGAGCGTATATAGGCTTATCCGGGGCTGTCAGGGGCAAGAAGTTCAAGACCACCACACCCGATGATGAGGCTTCCCGGCCAGCCGGCCCACTGAGCTGTGGATTGCGGATATGACCTATGTATCGAACTGGCGGGGATTTGCCTATGTGGTCTTTGTCATAGATGTGTTCGCCCGTATGAGCGCGGGATGGTGTCTGTCCAATTCCTTGAAAACCGATCTGCCTCTTACTGCCTTGGAACAGGCTATTTTCGCCCGTCAGGACACTGGTCATCTGGTCCATCACTCGGATCACGGATCCCAATACCTTTCAATCCGCTATACCGAGCACCTGGCTGACGCCGGCATTGAGCCGTCCGTGGGGAGCGTGGGCGATGCCCTATGACAACGCCATGGCCGAGTCGGTGATCGGCCTGTACAAAACCGAAGTGATCAATAAACAAGGTCCCTGGAGACATCGTCAAGCCGTGGAATTCGCCTCCCTGGCCTGGGTGGATTGGTTTAATAACGAGGCAGCCGCCGTCAATCTATAGCACCTGTCCAGTTATATAGGCAGCCTCCTGGCCTGTGGGAGTCAAAACCTCGCTTGACGATTATGCTTAAATAGCAATCTTCTATTGGTTATTCATTCGAATTTTTATAATCTTTTGGACAAAGTAGGATTTCTCGCACTGCAGCTCCAACTATGCCACAACATCTACAGTCTTATGACCTTGGGTCGTAATCTGCTGCTGGGCTGCCTCTGCACCTAGCCCCTCTAGATCTCTATTGGATGCCATAACATCTGCGATCTTAGAATCTCGGGTTGCAAGCTGCTGCTGAGTTGTCTCTGTATCCAGTCCCTCCATATTTTTATTGGATACATCTCCTTCGTGTTGCACTTTATCCTCTTTATCTTCGCGGACACCCTCTACCAGCTCATCAACCACGGCCTTATCCAGTTTTGTCTTGTTACTTACTATTTTCTGTTTTAATTCATCAGATAATGGAAGAGTTCGATCGAGAGGCGGGACCTCGTACACACCATAAAATCGTCCCAATTCACCATGAAAACGCTTTAGGTCAAGCTCTGATTCTGCACTCTACGCTTCATCTGCACTCGACGCTTCATCTGCACTCGACTCTTTAGTGGAAGATTGTTCGAAGACTTCGGCTCTTTCTCCTATCTCACCCACTATCTGGCCTACCTGGGAAGAGGATATGTTTGCCTCCAGCAGCTGATTGACTGCCTTAAGTGCCTCTCTCAGTTCAGCCTCAAGCGCAATTCCATCGTATTCTATTCCCTTTTCTCGATTAAATAAGGTGCCTTCCAGTAAATTATTACCGGTGCTAAACTGACTAAGATCACCACTTTCCGAGTTTTGCTCAATTTGGTGATCGTTTAAACTAGCAGACAACGCTTCAGCTAACACACTAAAATCAGATAAACCTTGTTCCAATTGGGTAAGCTGTTCTTCGTTTTGTGGCTCAGCTGAAATCCTATCAGCAAAACTTTGCAGGAGGCCCTCCAGCATAGCTTGCATTTCACTTAGCAAACTAGCCTGCCCGCTATCTGCCGGCTCTGCAGGATCCTGCCTCTCCGCCATAGTGAGACTCAAGTCATTTATAACACCAGTTTGCTGGGCATAGTAGGCATCAAGCTTCTTTGTAATCTCATCTACAGTTTTTGCAATACTGGCGAGGGCCTTCTTGGATAGTTCAAGCCTTTCAGAAAAAGATAATTCTTGTTCTGCTGCGGCAGGCATCGTAACAGAATCTTCTGCAGCAATAGCACTACTTTGAGACTGCTTCAGCAAAGCCTTGCCCTGGTCAGAAATTGTAACCTTCACCTGGGACTCCACTGGGGCAAGCACGCTTGCCTCCTCGGGAGACTGTAAAGGTTTTTTTGTAAAGATATCTACACTGTTAACCCCTACAGGCTGAACAGTGTTTGATACAACCATTTCAGACATTTACCCCCCCTTGGTTTTAAAGCTGAGACCTCTTGCTTTCAGCTCGCTATAATACTTATCGGCTCCAACAAACAAAACTTTAATGGTCGAACCTAATAATCAAGCACATGCTTTAAAAAAAACGATTAGTTACTAATGGCATGGTTCATGTGGGAGGCACCGGCGTTCCACCGTGAGTCACGTCCGTTTATAGCTGATTGCCAAGATCTTTCCTTACTCGAGCCTATATCTCAAATTATGAGATAGTAACTGCGAAGCAGCCTTTACCCGGAAGTTTGCGGCCTTGTTTACCCCGTCAGTACACTAATCTGTTTGAGACCTTGTTTAATCCAGCCCATCTTTAACGGACACCTTGTTAAGCGAGTAATTTGCTTTACGGAGGTGTTCAATGGCAGCACAGAAAAATCAGAAGAAGTCGCCACGCCGCCGGTTTTCGACGGAGTTCAAGCCAGAGGCGCTTGGGCTGGCCGAGCAGGTTGGAGTAGCCGGTGCGGCTAAGCAACTGGGTCTTCAGGAGTCCCAGCTCCATGGTTGGCGCAAGAAAGACAGATTTGAGGCCAGCCGCAGTGAGACCGAAAAAGAGCAGGCCATCGCAAATGCCCGGCTGAAGCGGCAGCTTGCCAAGTGGACCGGCGAGGGCTGGCTGTACCTGGCCGTGGTGCTGGAGTTATTTTCGCGCATGGTGGTCGGCTGGGCCATGGATAAGCGCATGAATGCAAAGCTGGACACTGATGCTTTGCAAATGGCCCTTTGGCGGCGGCGCATGCCCAAGGGCGTAATCGTTCACTCTGATCGGGGCAGCCAGTATTACTCTAAGAAATACCAAGCCCTGATCAAAAAACAAAAACTGATTTGCTCCATGAGCGCCAAAGGCAACCCATACGATAATGCTTTTTGACGAGAGCTTTTTCCATTCCATGAAAGTAGAACTGGTCCATGGCGAAAGCTTCGACACCCGTGGAATCACGCGTCAGGCTGTCTTTGAGTATATTGAGGCGGAATGCAACCGAACCATAAGGCATAGTGCCAATGGCACATATCAGCCCATTGGACTTTGAAATGAAAACTGTAGCTTAACTGATTGTCCGTTTTTCATGGGCAGGATCAAAAGCGGCACATAAAAATATCTGGACATGTTTCCCCCCACCCAGACGTTGTTCATTAATTTTTAATAACACCTAAACACTTGTGCGGTCAATTGGTTCGAATTGTCCGGGCAAGGAAACAGCCGAGCCGGGGCAAACCTTTCTCGCCCCCGCCGGTGGTCGGATTTGCCGGTTTTTCTTTTGACTACGACACCCCAGACGCCTCCACTATAGGCCGCTTCCGCAATCATCTTTTAGAGCGCGGTTTGGACGTGAAGCTGTTCAACATTTTTGCCGGTCAACTCGAAGACCATGGCCTGATAATCAAACAAGGGGCTATTGTTGACGCATCTATTGTGGAATCCAGTCGTCGCCCCAGAAAAACTCTAATCGTGGGGAAAATAGAAGATGAAGACAGCCTGTCAAATTGTGAGGTGACCACCACCTACTCTGATGATAGTGAAGCCAAATGGGCCATCAAGGCTAAAAATCCTACTACGGCTACAAACTGCACATGGCCACTGATGCTGATCATAGCTTCATAATAGGCATCATGTAACACCGGACAACCGGGCGGACACCAAGGAGCTTATGGAGGTGGTCCAAGAATCAAACACACCCAGGGGTTGAATGGTTTTCGCAGACAAGGAATATGCCAGCGCCCAGAACAGAATAGAGCTTAAAAAGGGCAACCTCACTGACGGAATCATGTGCAAGGCAGTCAAGGGAAAAGAACTGACTGAGTCTGAAAAATTAATGAACCGGGTTATCAGCGGCCTCAGGGGAAAAGTTGAGAGGGGCTTCGGTACTCTGAAAAGGGATCACGGTTTTAGCCGCACTCGCTACATTGGATGTGCCAAGGTGAAACTGGAGTTTCTCTTAACCACCATGGCCTTCAACCTTAAAAAGGCGGCGCTTATGGTGAGGGTAGTGCGCCGAGGGGATAAAAGACGCCTCAATACGGTCCGAAGCGCCCCAAAGAGGCAACTAAAAGGCTACTCATTTTGAAAAAAAACAGGGCTGGCACCATAAAAAACCGTATCAAAAAGGGAAAGATACAACCAAGTTAATTATGCGCCGGCTTCATATTGTGTTATCAGGTGACTGAACCACCGTTTATGCCGGTAAGGATCAAAAAAACTTTGCAGTATTTATAAAAGGAGGACGGCCCTTTGGGGGAAAAGGCCTTTTCTTAATAAAACTAGTCAACTTGATGATAAAGGGCTCCCGTGCGCTGCAAAATTAAGAAGCAACGACATTACTACAGATCCGGATCAGGTGCGGAACCTATGGTAATTATTGCAACATAAAAAACGCCATGGGCTTAACGGGGCGATTGCCTTGGCTTGCCTGGTATTGGCTGCCCTGTTTGCCGTGTTGCAGGAGCATGTTGCCCCAAACCGCCAAATTCAAAGATCGGCTGGTTGGGCATTTCATCCCTCAAAAAAAAGGCTGCGGGCAGATTTAAGAGACCCAAACTGCTTACCCCCCCATTTGGGATCATCGGCCCCGTTGTCCCGGGGATCAAAGTTTCCGGCCCGGCTGTGGGAATTGATTGGCTTATCCCCGGAAAAGGTGTCTCTGTTCGACTCTTTAAAATATCAGCCAAAACCTGGCCTAGCAGGTTTTCAGGCCTGTTGAGCCCCAAAATCCCCGCCCCTGTAATCTGATCTCCACGAAAAAAATTCAGGGGTGTGGCTTGGGCTATAGACGCCGACTTATCTACCGGCCTGTTCCCGGCCAAAAGGCCTTGCCTGACGATTTTCTCGCCATACGATGCACGTTGGGGCTCGGCTTGGGCCGTAGCCGCTAACGGATTAACCGGAGCAATTTCTTTGGCAAAGCCCTCTCCAACAATACCTGCACCATATGTTTTTGGTTTTTGGTTTAAATTTTGAGCATAAAGCGGCCGATCAACTCGAAAATTATTACCCGACCAACTCCTGCCGGGAGTATCGATTGTCTCTTTATTCAAAATGGAAGGATTTTGGGAAATCGATTTTTTAGGTACAAAAAAGTCATTTTTATTTTCAGCTATTTTATGGTTCGATCCCGGCCAACTGGTGAGTTTCAATTCCTGCTTGGACAAAAGATCATAATCTTTATTTGGATAAAAATTTTTTCGTAATACCTCCCTATATTGCCTGGTATTTTCAATATCAGAAAAAGGATTTTTTTTCATGAAATAAGTCATGGCCTCCAGCTGATCCATCCTATCTGAGGCTTCTTTGTTTCCGGCGAAAATAGAAGCCTTTTCAAATTCCGATGCCTTACGCATATATTCATGGGGATCTCCCTTAAATGACCTCAAAAGGGCTATATGATAGGATTGGAGTTTTTCAGGGGTATCTATACTATTATACACGCGCCTAAGTACACCACAGTATTTTTTGAGAAAACCATCGGCATCAGTATTTTTAGGTAAGTTTTGAAAAGTATTCCCAGTGATATATTCTAGTTCTGCTTTTAATGCTTTCAATTTAAATTTATTATTAAGCATTTTAAGAATCAATTCGGGATCTATTGAAGCACCTTCATTCTTTTCTGGTCCACCATTATATGAGTCTGCCCCAAAAGAATTCACTGCAACAAAAGTTGCCAATGCTTGTCCATAATTAAAACCATTTGTAAGCATATTTTCAAATAGCATCTTATCAATATCTGACCGAGATATAGAACGTAACTCATCACCCTTACCTCCTAACCTACTCCCAATCCCCGCTTTTTTGTAACCAATCTGAGAAACACCATCGATAAAAGGAACTCGTTCTCCTGAGTCAGCAATATAGTCTTGCGAAAGCGGGTACTTTTTCTTCTCTGTTTTACTTTTACTGTTTTCTTTTACTATAATGCTATCTAAAATTAGTTTTAATTCACCGACATTAGAAGATTTTTCACTTTCTAATGACCGGTTAACATCCTCATTGCCATTTTTGCGAAGACTATTTTGTGATATCTTGGTTAGAAGAGTAGGATTTTTGCAGCATTTAAAAATATAGGTAAAACTCCTTGAGAGATCTTCATCAGACCAACCATTCTTTTTTTTGATATGTTCAATATCAAATTTAACGGATTTTTTACCCTTACATGCAGAAGCTTCTCTTATAAGAACAGACGATCTTTCTAAGTCTTCTACTCCAATTGAAGAAATGGGCTGCTCTGACTGAGGTGCATATTTTAATTTATCATAAAAAGGTTTACGATAAAGCCAATCATGAAGCAACGCAGGCTTGGACATCTTACCTGTATCAGGTATTAACTTTCTAACCACCTTAGGCACACTGGCAAAATCAGTCAAAGTACCGGCTTCTATTTTAATCAACCTGTTTTTATCAGTTATATAGTAAAGATCATCCAAGACCAGCCATTGGTGATAAGAATCAAACCTTATAGGAGCCTTACCATCCCTTGCTGGATCATAATCAAGGTCTTCTTCACTAAAGGCACCTAAATATTGAACCTTTAAATCACCTAAAAATGAACCCATCTTATAGCCCCCCTCTAAAACAGTGACTTCTTTAGCCGACAGACTAAGGATATCACCTCTCTCGCAGCCAAACGGTATAACACTATTTTAAAGTGATTATGTATAGCCAATGGGTAAAGTTACTTTTTTTAAGCAAATATAACCTTGACAATGGGTTCGAAGAAATTAAGAAAAACACCATTTTTTACCAAGAGATATGGCAATAGAATTTCAATTGGTAAGATAATATTTTCTGTCTGGCGGTTCCCAGGTTCTGGTCAAAAATTCGGCCTGTTTAAGCTGCTCTGGGGTCATTTTTTGAGAAATTTCATCTACAAGATCACCGATATCTTCATAGTAATCTCCCTTCGCCAATCCGGCCATAGCCAGCTTGAACCATTTGTAGGCCTGCACCAAGTCCTTTTCAACATCCTCGCCTTTAGCCAGCTTTTCACCAAAAAATCCCTGAGCCTCATAATCTTCAGACTCTGCAGCCTGTTTTATCCAGGCCATGGCCTTTTTTCTTTGTTCCCATGTTTCAGCCCTTATCAATAAATTAACCCCCAAACTGTATTGGGCACTGGCAACTCCTTTTAAAGCAGCTTCCCTGATCAAGGCCAAGGCCTTTTTATCAGTCTCAGGCTCTCTTTTATAATGACCGTGAAGTATATACTCCCCCCACGCATAAAGGGCTTTTGCATATTTTTTCTTACAGGCTCTTTTCATTAAATACCGATACTTATCTCTCTCAAAATGCCCGGTTAAAAACATGGCCGTAAAATATAGTGCTCCTGGATGTTCTTTTTTAACTGCCTTATCAAACCACTCACTTGACACATGAGACGCATAAGAGAGTCCATGACTACTACCGGACAAGGGGACTCCATGACAATTGTAATAACAATAGCCTGTCATATATTGAGCCTGGGCATATCCCTTTTCAGCTGAAGCCAAAAATGAATAAAATCCCCTTAGGTAATCATGAGGGACGCCATCTCCATTATAAAACATCACCCCAAGGTTATAGAGGCCCACTGGATTGTCCTGCCTGGCGGAACGTTTGAGCCATTTAAGGGCCGACGCAGGATTTTTTTTAACCCCCACACCCTTGGCATAAATCACTCCCAGGTTGTTCTGGGCCCTGGGATCTCCTTTTTCAGCCAATTTGTACAAATATTTAATTCTTTCAAGGAGGGTCTTTTGGGAGTGATTGGAATCATCGTCTTCCATCTCGGCAGAACGATATTCAGCCCAAAGATAACCACAAAACTCAGCCTTTTTGAACCAATGTACTGCCTTTAAATAATTTTTGGAACCGCCTTGGCCCTTGGCATAAATCTCTCCTACCATCTGGTTAACCCAGGCCCTCTCTCCACTTGTGCCCTGATACCAAGTCAGGGCGATTTCCGCATCCTTTTCACACCCCAAACCCAAGCGATAAAGCTCTCCTAAACCGATGTAGGCGTCTTTCACCCCTTGCAGGGTAGCCTGCATATAACCGGAAAACGCTTTTTTATAATCGGTTTTCACCCCTTGACCATAATGATGCAGACGGGCCTTTCGATACAGGGCCAGGGCATGGCCCCTTTTAGCGGCCAGGCCATACCAATGGGCTGCCTTGGCATAGTCCTGCTCAAACAATAACCCCATTTCAAACATGCGGCCGGCCTGATACTGCAACCTGGGATCACCCAAAAAGGCCTCATTCAAAAACAACTTGGCATCCTCCATATCCTTGGGAAAGTCCCAGCAAAGCGCGTAATCCACCTTTATCGTAAACACATCCAAGGCAATCAGATTCCCCTGAAAGGCGGATTTAACAACCCAGTACTTCTTCTTCTCATCATTCTCTAACACGCCTCGCCCATAGAAATAGCATCTACTCAGCCAGTACTGAGCCGCGGCATGACCTTTTTCTGCCGACTTGGTAAGCCAGAAAACCGCCTTGGAATAGTCCCTGGGTACAAGCCTGCCCTGGTAAAAAATCATGCCCAAGGCATATTCAGCATGGGGGTCTTGTTGTTTTATTGCCCGATCTTTGATCAACTTAAAAGCCTGGTCAAAAGGCAAAATATTGAATCGGTCATGAAGGTAAATGGCATAAAAATACAAATAGCCCGCTCCATTGTCGCCCAACATGGCCCTTTGCAAATAACGCAGGCCCTTTTCGGGGTCCGCCTTCACGCCCATCCCCTGGTAATACATGCTCCCCAGACTAAACGCGGCCTGATAAAAATTCCGTTCCAAGGCCCTTTCAAACCACTTGACGGCTGTTTCATCGTTTTGAACCACGCCCCAGCCTTTCAGGTACATCCGCCCCAGGTTATATGCGCCCTCGCCACCAACATTTTCTTCTGCCATTTTGCGGTAATGTTTAAGGGCCCGGGCATAATCAGGGGGAAACACAAGGCCGTAGTCAAACATTTGGTGCAAATTAACTTTGGCCCTCTGCACACCACGGGCGTCGGCCCGGCGGAAATAGTCCGCAGCCCTGGCAGGATCAATCGGCACCCCCTTGCCCTCTAAATACATCTCCCCCAGGTAATCCAGGGCCACGGGATCACCCATTTCCGCCAGCTCCAGAAAATACTCTCTTGCCTTTTGATACTTTGACTTATCAACCCTGCCGGAATGGAAACAATCAACCGCGACATCGAACAGGGCCCTTGGATATTTTTGTTCCTCTGCCTTTTTCAGCCACTTTTCGCCCTTTTTCCAGGAAAACTCAGGGTAGCGGGCCGCCCCTCCCAAGTGAGTGAGGGAAAGGTAATACTGGGCCTTGGGATCACCCTTTTCCGCCAGGGGTTTCAATATCCTGAGGGCTGTAACATAGTCGTGAGCTTCATAGGCCTTGATGCCCGAGGCAAGATCTGTTTTGGAAGGAGAAGACTCTTTACAGGCAGTGCAAACCAAAAGCAGGATCAAAAGCGGCACATAAAAATATCTGGACATGTTTCCCCCCACCCAGACGTTGTTCATTAATTTTTAATAACACCTAAACACTTGTGCGGTCAATTGGTTCGAATTGTCCGGGCAAGGAAACAGCCGAGCCGGGGCAAACCTTTCTCGCCCCCGCCGGTGGTCGGATTTGCCGGTTTTTCTTTTGATTACGACACCCCAGACGCCTCCACTATAGGCCGCTTCCGCAATCATCTTTTAGAGCGCGGTTTGGACGTGAAGCTGTTCAACATTTTTGCCGGTCAACTCGAAGACCATGGCCTGATAATCAAACAAGGGGCTATCGTTGACGCATCTATTGTGGAATCCAGTCGTCGCCCCAGAAAAACTCTAATCGTGGGGAAAATAGAAGATGAAGACAGCCTGTCAAATTGTGAGGTGACCACCACCTACTCTGATGATAGTGAAGCCAAATGGGCCATCAAGGCTAAAAATCCTACTACGGCTACAAACTGCACATGGCCACTGATGCTGATCATAGCTTCAAAAATGGCGGTCATGTAACACCGGACAACCAGGCGGACACCAAGGAGCTTATGGAGGTGGTCCAAGAATCAAACACACCCCGGGTTTGAATGGTTTTCGCAGACAAGGAATATGCCAGCGCCCAGAACAGAATAGAGCTTAAAAAGGGCAACCTCACTGGCGGAATCATGTGCAAGGCAGTCAAGGGAAAAGAACTGACTGAGTCTGAAAAATTAATGAACCGGGTTATCAGCGGCCTCAGGGGAAAAGTTGAGAGGGGCTTCGGTACTCTGAAAAGGGATTACGGTTTTAGCCGCACGTGTTCTGTGATGGTAATTACCTGACACATTGAGCCAAATGAAGAGGTGGCCATGTCGCCTCCTACTGGGTTAGAAGAAGTGTTGCTGAAGCACTTCAAACCCAAGGAGGCAAAGGACATGACCACCGAGAAGAAAGTAGCACGTAGGAAGCTCAGTTTGCTAGAGCTTGCTGCCGAAATGAAAAACGTAAGTCGCGCCTGCAAGATCATGGGCTATTCACGCCAGCAGTTCTATGAGATCAGACGCAACTATCAGACCTACGGAGCAGAAGGTCTGATAGACCGGCTGCCAGGCCCCAAGGGCCCCCACCCCAACCGCGTATCAGAGGAAATCGAAAAGGCCATTCTGGATCACTGTTTGGATTATCCCACCCACGGGTGCCTTCGAGTTGCCGATGAGCTGGCTCTCAAAGGAATCCAAGTCAGCTCCGGTGGGGTTAGAGGCGTGTGGTCGCGACACAACCTTTTGAGCCGCCATGAGCGACTGCTACGTCTGGAGCGGCACGTATCTGAAACCAAGATCGTTTTAAGCGAAGGAGTGTCAGGAATTTCGTGTATAGAGCCAATTGTGAGATAATCACCCCATCATCGGAGGAGTACGCAGAATGGCTACCAAGGACGAGTTGCTTGATGAGTTGCTCAAGGGCTATGAGAAGCCCGAAGACCTGTTGGGAGAAAACGGAATATTCCAAAAGCTGAAGAAGGCCCTGGTTGAGAAGGCGCTTGGAGCGGAGCTTACGCACCACCTGGGGTGCGAGAAAGGTAAGAAGCCGGAAGCCAAAAGCGGCAACACCCGAAACGGCCACGGCAAAAAGCGGGTGAAGTCAAGCGGTGGCGAAATGGAGTTGTCAGTCCCCCGCGACCGCGACGGCAGCTTCGAACCTCAGTTGATCAAAAAGGGCCAGCGCCATTTCGACGGCTTTGACGACAAGATCATTTCCTTGTATGCCCGAGGCATGACGGTCCGGGAAATCCAGTCACATCTCAAGGAGCTATACGCAGTCCAGGTTTCGCCCGACCTGATTTCGCGAGTGACCGACGCCGTTATGGAAGAGGTTCGGGAATGGCAGAATCGGCCCCTGGACGCCCTTTACCCTCTGGTGATCTTCGACGCCCTGCGGGTCAAAATCCGCGATGAAGGGACAGTAAAAAAC
>NZ_AZAC01000016.1 GCF_000931935.2 Dethiosulfatarculus sandiegensis | reverse complement strand
ACAAATTCGGGGGAGGTTCAAAGTTTATGGTATAACTATGCAGTCAGTTTGGAAAGCATGAGTGCTTACCGGGCTTAATCTGAATGGCGGGATGATGCCGGGCGGACCGGCCAGATGCAAAGTTTTTTAATAAGGTGGTAAATCAAAGGTGCAGCCATATCTCACAGTCATAATGCCGGCTTACAATGAAGAACGGGTTATTGCGGAAAACGTCGGCACAATCCACGATTACCTTTGCCGGACCCTGGAGTCTGATAAAGGCTTTGAGATTATTGTGGTGGATGACGGCAGCACCGACGGCACAGCGGCCATCATAGACACCCTTTCCGCTGATAGAATTGGCGTGGTGGCCGCGCATCACTCCCGCAATATGGGCCGGGGCCAGGGCCTGCGCACCGGTTTCGGCCTGGCCAGGGGAGATTATGTCATCACCCTGGACAGCGATCTTTCGTATTCTCCCGAGCACATAAAAGCCATGCTTGAAAAACTGGAATCGGGCCGGGCGGACATTGTATTGGCCAGCGCCTACCACACCAAAGGCAAGGTGGAAAACGTGCCCCGGTTCCGGGCCCTGGTTTCACTTATGGGCAACCGGGTGCTCAGCCTGGCGGTGAAGGGCAACCTCAAGACGCTCACCTGCATTGTACGCGGTTACCGCCGGGAGGTGGTGCAAGCCCTGGAGCTTACCAGCCAGGGTAAGCAAATTCACCTTGAGATCCTGCTCAAGGCCCAGATGTTGGGCTATCGTATAGCCGAGATCCCCGCCGTTCTCAAATGGCGCAACAAGGCCAGAACCAGCGGCAAACGCGGTTTCAACGCAAGTCAGTTCAGCCGCCTGGCCTATAATCACCTGGTGTTCAATTTTATCCTTAGGCCGTCCCTGTTGTTTACGGTGCCAATAATCCTGCTCACCATTGCATCGCTGATCATCACCGGGTTCTGCCTGTGGTCATATGTTGATTTCCTGGCCGCTCAGCCGCCGCAAATGGCCTGGTGGCTCCAGGCCTACCACGCCCTGCGCCAGCACATACTCAACGCGTCCGTTTCCTACCTGGTTCTGGGGTTTTGCCTGGTGCTTCTGTTTCAGTTTGTTTCCATGTTCTTTCTGGCCAAGCAGAACAAACAGCAGTTCGAAGAGCTCTATATACTCATGAGCCGCATAAGCAGTCGGCAAAAAAAAGACAGGGAGGAGTAGAGCCCATGTGTGGCATCTGCGGGCTGCTGGGTCCGGACTCCACGGAAGCGGCCATAAAAAGGATGCTGGGGCTCATGGCCCACCGGGGGCCGGATCATCAGGGCCTCTGGTCGGGAGAAGGCGCAGCCCTGGGCCACACCAGGCTTTCCATTGTGGACACAAGCCCCAAGGGGCACCAGCCTATGCTCAGCGAGGACGGGAAAACCGTTCTCGCCGCCAACGGCGAAATATACAACAGCCCGCAAATCAGGCAGCGCCTGGAGCGGCAAGGCCACCGCTTTATAAGCCGAAGCGATAATGAAGTACTGCTGCATTCCTATGAGCAAAGCGGCGGAGCCTTTCTTCCCGAGCTGAACGCCATGTTCGCCATGGCTATCTGGGATTCAGCAAACAGGCGGCTGCTCCTGGCTCGGGACCGGCTGGGCATTAAACCGCTCTATTTCTGCCATAAGGGAGAGCACTTGGCGTTCGCTTCTGAGATCAAGGCGCTGCTTTCCCTGGATTGGGCGCCCAAGGCTATCTCCCCCCGGGGCCTTAGCGAATACCTCGGTTTTGAAAACACCTTCGGCTCCCGCACCCTGCACCAGGGCATAGAGATGCTTCGGCCCGGTGAATACCTGGTCTTTGAAAACGGCGGCCTTAAGCGGGCGCAGTTCTGGCAGCCCGGTGTCGAGGAGGTAGCGTCCCTTAGCTTCGACCAGGCGGTGGAGGCTTACCGGGAGGAGGTTGAGGGAGCGGTAAAGCGCCACATGATGAGCGATGTGGAAGTGGCCTCTTACCTCTCCAGTGGGTTTGATTCTTCCACCGTGGCCACCCTGGCCACCGGGTTCAACCCCGAGCCCCTGGCCACTTATTGCGGTGCTTTTGACGCGGGCGGCTGGTATGACGAGAGCAAGGGCGCGGGCGCGGTGGCGCAAAAAATCGGCTCCCGCCACACCACGGTGAGCATCACGGCAAGCGACTTCACAAGGGTTTTCGACGACCTTATATTCGCCCTGGACGAACCGCGTATGGGGCCGGGCTCCTTCAGCCAGTACATAGTAGCCAAAGAGGCGGCCAGGCGGGGCAAGGTGATACTCACAGGGCATGGCGGGGACGAACTTTTCGGGGGGTACCCGGTCTTTAAGTTCATCCGCCTGTGGCAGGAGATGGGCACAAGCCCCCGGGCCGGGCTGCGGCATATGTCGGGAATCAGGCCTAGCGAGTTCCCGCATCTGGCTTTTTTTTACATGCAGCAGAAAAAAGCCGGAGGCCGAGGCGTATTTCTGCCCCGTCTTTTCAGCCGGGGGGATCTGAAAAAAGCCCTCAGGCCGGAATGGGCGAGCCTGCTTGCCGGGCTGGACCCGGTGCAAGAGCTCAGGGAACTCACTGCGGGCGAAAACGACCTCTACCGCTTGCTGACCCGGACCTATCTACAGGCCTATCTGCCCGGCCTTTTTGTGGTGGAAGATAAAATCTCCATGGCCCATTCTCTGGAGTCCCGCACCCCGTTATGCGACAATCAGCTAGTGGAACTGGGGCTTAAGATCCCTCTTTCCCTGAAACTGGATCAAGGGGAGTTGAAGGCCATACCCAAAACAGCCATGAAAGCGCGCCTGCCGGAACTGCTCTACCGCCTGCCCAAACGGGGCTTTCCCACACCCATAGGGCTCTGGTTCCGAAGGGATTGCCGGGCATTTGTGGAAAAACGGCTTCTGGGAAAGGACAGCCGCCTTAACAGACTTTTCCGGTCCGACTACCTGAGGAGCTTCTGGAAACGATACCAGATGCCGGGCCGTGAGCGTCTGGGGCCTCTGGATGTATTGCCCACCCACAGGGTGTGGATGCTGCTTTGTCTGGAAGGCTGGCTCCGTGCGGCCGAAGAGCGACTGGGAGTGGAGTTGAACCTTGGCTGAGGAGAACACCTCGCGAAAAGGAATCCCTTCGTCAGAGGCGGGGCGCGCCATGCTGGCCATGCTGGAAAGGGCGGGCCGCCGGGCCTTGAGTTATCAGGACCGGAACCACCACTCCAGAACTTATGGCTGCTTTGACCGCCGCTACTGGGGTTGGAAGATCGTCGATTTCCCGGAAGCGACTTATCAGAGAAACGTGCTCCTGCTGGCCGGGCTGTGGGGCCTTAAAGAATCATTTTTTTATCATGACCTCCGCCTTGTCCGGGCGGTGGTTGCGGGCATTGAGTACGCGGCCAAGGTTCAGCATAAAGACGGTTCCTTTGATCAGGCGTTTGTGCATGAGCACAGCTATGGGGCCACCGGATTTCTTATCCACTCCCTGGCCGCGGCGGGACGCAGGCTGGGCAGGAATCTGCCGGAAGAAGCAGTCCACATCCTGCGTGGTGTGGTGAGGAAGGGCGCGGATTTCCTGGCCCGGCATGGTGAGGAGCACGGCCTGATTTCCAACCATCTTGCCGGGGCGGCGCTTTCCCTTTTGGACAGCGCCGCTCTTGTGGAAGAACCGGCTTATCTCAGGGCCGCGGACGATCTGCTGGCCAAAATTCTGGCCGGGCAGTCCCCAGAGGGCTGGTTCCCGGAATACCAGGGAGCCGATCCAGGTTACCAGACTCTTTGTGTGCACTACCTGGCCCAGGCGCGGGAACTCCTGAACCGGGAGGATCTGAGCAAGGCCTTGGACATGTCCGTTGATTTCCTGTCTTGTTTCGTCCATCCGGACGGAGGCTTCGGCGGGGAATACGGTTCCCGGAGAACCTCTATCTACTACCCCGGCGGCCTGGCCCGGCTGGCCGGAAAAAACCCACAGGCCTCGGCCCTGGCTGAGCTTATGGCTGAAGCCATTGCCAATAAATCCACCACCACCCTGGATGACATCGACTTGGGCAATCTGGCTCCTTTGGCTGAGAGCTACCTGCTGGCCCAGGAAAGCGTGGGGGATCGCTGTATGCCCGGTGAACTGCCCTGGCAAGCAAGCGGCCTGGAGCGCCGGTTCCCGGAAGCCGGACTCTATGTGGCCGCCACTCCGACGCTCTATTCCGTGCTGGGCGTGTCCAACGGCGGGGTGCTCAAGGTCTTTGACAAGGCACGGAAGAAGCTCATCTTCGACGACGCCGGGTATGTGGGGCGGCTTAAAGGCGGGGACATGATAACCAGCCAAGTCACGGACCTTGCCAGGCGTGCCGAGGTGAGTGATGGTAGTGCCGAACTGGAGGTTGAATTCCAGTACTGGCCCCAACCCTTGCCCGGACCCTTCCGTTTTGTGATCCTGCGTCTTCTGAACCTCACAATCATGCGCAGCATTTATCTGGGCAACTTGGTGAAAAAGCTCATGGTGAAAATCCTGATAACCGGCGGCAAACAAGCCGGGCTAAAATTGATAAGGTTGGTGAATTTCGGAGTGGATGCGGTTGAGGTCCGCGACGAGCTAAGGCTCACCGGGAAAGGAACAACAGTCCTTGAGAGTCTGAGTGCGGGACAGGGTTTTGTGGGCATCCACATGGCTTCGGCAGGCTATTTCCAGGGAACCGAACCACCTGCGCAGGAACCTTTGCTTGAGCCTGATATCGAGGAATTGAATCGGACCGGCCGCACCAAATTGAGGATCAGGATAGAGGCTAAAGATGCTTAGGGGCGCCCCCTTTTTAGAACTCTCACATTTTTCAGCCATATCTCGAAAGGATCCGGTATTTTCTGTCTGCACGGAGAAATGGCGATCCTGAAATCACCTACATTGCCAGGCAGGTTGAAAACCGCTTGGTGCTGGAGACACTTGCCGGGCATCAAATGATAAGTTTCAATCCGCAGCTTTTTGGGATTGACTCTGCCGGTTCCCTTGACCGTGAAGCGGATTTGGTGACGATTCCCCGGCTTGTTCTGTAAAGGCCATTTCAGGCCTGAGAGGGCTTTGGGAGGCGAAGCCAAGCCGCCGGGCCCTGTGTTAATGGTAGGCTTTGTCCGCGTCGGTTCTCTTGAGAAAAGGAACCTTGCCGCCGCGTCCATCCCGCTTGAATAAATCACCGAAAACCAGATAAGGCCGCCCGTTCTCCTCAGCGGACCAGATGAGCGGCTTTTTTACATCTCCGGCTTGCGGCTCAAGAAAATTATTCTGATAAATTACCTGCCAGCCGGGCTTGGGAGGCAGGGTAAGTTTGCGGCCAGCACCATGAAAAAATCATTCTGATACACCACCGGCATGCGGGTGGGGCTTCGGAACAGTCTTTTTTGCACCACGAAATAATCAATTCCATAGCGCCGTGCCAATTTCATTCGCCATTTATCATCCATGGCGTTGAAGCGGTTTTTCACCCGCCTGCGCAATTTCATCCACCCTTTTAAGGGAGGGTCGTAGGCCAGGTACTTTTTAAAATTAATACCAAGTGTTTTTAGCCTGTTAGCTCCTTCTTTAAACAGGGAATAATTTGAGGAATAAAGCCATGAATAATAAAGCCATTCCCTGGCGGTGCCCCAGCTGGCCCGGTTGGAATACTCCCGCCAGCCGGCTCCTAGGCTGGGGTCGACTAGGAATAGCGAATCAGGAGCAGTGTTCCGATTCGCCCAGACCTGCACATCTTGATATGCGGTGTAGGTTTTTTGTTTCTTTCTTGATATCCCCTGTTCCCCCAGCCAGGAGACGGCGAGAACCAGGCAGGTCATAAATACCACGGCTCTTGGCAATAATTTCAACCATGGGGTGGGCAACCGGGCAAGCAATGCGGCGATCAAAAGACACCCACCCAAGATGGAGGCGGTTTTCAGGAATTCTTTTCCTCCGGTGTAAGCCGGGCTCATGAAAGCCCTGCCCATGCCCGTGGCCTGATAAAGAAAGAGAAGGGCAATTATCAATACCGCGCCCAGCGCGATAGCGGTATCGGCGGTTTTGCGGTCCGGCCCTTTAATAGCGCGCCGGAAAGCTGGCAGAGTAAGCGATAGGGACACTAACACTGGCCAGCCGGGATGGCCGCTCACACTGTAAAAAGGTGAAATCAACACCGCCAACGCCAGGGGGCTTATCCAATAATTTTCGCTATTAATGTCTTCATCAAGGCCCAACACCACAACCACCAGCCCGACATTTACGATCATATCGCTGGCCCTGGCAAGGCAGAGTTTGATCAGAGTTACGCTTACAGTGTGCACACTGTAAAAAATACCCAAACCGATCAGTAGGGCCATGGCCGCGAAAGCGGCCAGCAGACGCAGATTGATTCGGGGAATCGGTCTGACGCGGGTGAGGTAATAGGCAATGAGCAGGCAAAAACCCAGGAACTGCGCGAACCTGGTTTGGTGCAGGCTGGTGAAGACACCGAAATCCACCGGATACCAGTGATAGGTCATCATTCTGGTGAGATTTATCCATAGATCATGGGGGAACCCCTGTCCGGTGATATCGCTTGGACTTATAGAATAGAACAGCCAAGCCAAAGCGCCCAGAACAAAAATCGCCGCCCCCGCCCATAAAGATTTTCCCCTGAGAAGGTGGCTCGGCGTTATAAGCATGGCAGCAATGAAAAGCGCTGCGTTCATGCCCATGGTGAGGTGGCTGAGGAAAGAGGCAAGTAAAAAGACACCTGCGGAAAGATATTGTTTTTTTATCACCCGGGCCAAGGCGAAGATGCGCATGGCGTCTGCGATAATATAATAAAGGCCATCAAAAAATGATGCCGCGAAACGGGCCAGGTTCATCTCTCTGGCGTTGCTGGCGATCACCAGAAGGGCCAGAATAAAAAGCAGGTCAGGGGATGCATCCGGCTTCAAGGCCCTGGCCAGACTTATGAAAGCCCAAGCGATGAGCCCTATCTGAAGGGCGATCATGATTTTGACCATCACCATGGGCGGGATGCCGAGATAATCAAGAGCCAAAGGGTACAGGCCCATAAATGCCGATTTGTTGTATGATTCAGTCACGCCCGAGGGAAAGGCGTGGGAAATTCCGTTTAAGTGCCTGGCTTCGTTAATCCAGCCCGCCGGGCTGAATCCGATCCAGGCGGTTTTTTGATCCAAGTGTTTTGTTTCCACCTGCCAGCAGTAAAACCAGACCCCTATAAAACATGCGGCCAGAATAATCACTGTAAGCGTGTGAAGGTTAGATGAGTTTGATCTGAAGCGTATATGGTCCCCGCAGGAAGATAATGGTTGAATTGCACTTACCCCAATTGAAGTTAGAATTACTTCGCATGTATACTACGGTTTACAACCAGCAGCAATAATAACATTCGAAACAACCAATGTAAAAGGCCGTTTGCGGTAATCTCCGCCGCCTGGCGGCCTTTCTTAAGCAGATCGGGTACACGTGGCTTAGGGATGCTGGAATTTTAATTGAGGCATGAGTTTGAGCACAGGCCGGAAAAGAATATTTAAGATACTGTTGGCGTTTTGCGTATCTGGCCTCCTTTGCTGGCTGGTGCTGCGCAAGTACCCATTGGCCCAGTTGGGGGAGAGTTTCAGCGGCATCAGGTGGGGCTGGGTGCTGGGGGCGATATCTTTCCGGGCTTTGATGGCCTGGTCCCAAGGTGTGCGCTGGAAGTGCCTGTTTCCGTTATACCCCTTTGGCCTGGCTGTGGAAGCCGCCCTGGTATCCGAAGCCGCCAATTTACTGATACCGGCAAGGGCCGGCGAGGTTGTCAGGGCCTGGTTTCTGAAACGGATGGGTGCGGGCAATATGGTGCGAAATTTTACTTCCGCGGTGGTGGAGCGACTGCTAGATGCCGCCACTTTGTTTATTTTCGCCCTAGTCGGGCTGGCGGCATTGGGATTGGATTTCAAGTCCAGCCTTGGTAATTGGCCGATTCTGATAGCCTTTGCTGGTGCGGCGGTTTTTGCCGCGGGCTATATTACCCTTAAAACCAGCCTTGCGGACCGCTTGAAGGCCTGGGTCAGAGGCAGGGAAAGCCACCTGCTTAATCTCATGGCTGCTTGGGCCGGAGACGCACTGGGGCAGTTGCGAATGATTCATATTGCCACGCTACTGTGGTCGCTTGCGGCTTCAATGGCGATTCTGCTCGGTGCTGCCGGTTTGCTCTGGTGTAGTCTGAAAGCCGCCGGGGTGGGTATTACTTATATCCAATCGCTAATGATCTATCCCCTGGTGGGGCTCAGCCTTTCCGTGCCGGTCTCGGTGGGATATGTGGGAGTGTTTCACGGCTCCCTGGTTGTCTGTCTGATGCTGCTCGGTTTCGATAGTCGTGATGTAATCGGCCCGGTGGTAGTGGCCCATCTCATCATGTTTGCTCCGGTGTTGATCTTTACAAGTTCATTCGCTTTATTACATTTACTGTTCAAGCAAAGGCTCTAGAATTTGCCAGACTGACGGCTCAAACCCATGGCACGACAGAACCCCTGGTTCCAATTTTGCGCCATTGCGTCCTCAGATGTTTTCATTTACCTTTGTGAATAAAACTTGCCTTTAGAAAAGCCTGACCGGATTTCCAAATTCATATGCCAGAAAGTATGGAGGACTTATGACTCCCGATGAATTGAAAAAAGCTAATATAGACAACCTCACCGACCTCTGGAAAATAATGGGGGCGCGATCTCAAAAGATCACACCCGATTGCAGCTTGTATTCATCACAAGGTTGGCCATACCGCTCCTGGTTTGACTGGGATTGTGATCCAAATTCTCTGGAAGGAATTGAGTCCTTATTACAATCAATCAGTCCGGGCCATATGGTGCCGGTATGGGATGAAACAGGTGCTGATTCCGGAAAATTTGAAAAATCTTTAATGCTGAACGGCTTTAAAGCAAGGCTTGAACAAACTGCAATGACCCTGAAGCTGCATAAAATACATGAGCCGGGGTCCGGCGGATTAGATGTGGATATGATTCATTCCCCTAAGGATATTAAAGCCTGGACACGCATTGCCAGTGAGGCTTTTGGGTATGAGATAGATGTGGAGGTCATAACCAGCGTCTCTGCGGATATAAATATTAAATTGCTCCTCTGCCGCTATAGCGGCGTTCCAGCCGCCACTGCCCTACTTTATAAGACCTCGCATATCATAGGTGTACATCAGGTCGGCGTGGCAAAGGCTTTTCAAAGAAAAGGAATTGCACTCAACTTGATGAACTATGTGATTTCACTTAGTGATAATTGGAATGGCCGCTATATCACATTGCAGGCGTCCGCAGCTGGAAAGGGGCTCTATTCCGGACTGGGGTTCAAACCACAGTTTATGATCAGAAGTTACCGCCGTAATTAAACTAACCAGCTCATTTCGTTCCTTTAGACCTCCCTTGCCATGAAAAGTGACTCTGTAAATTTCCAGCCGATAATATGATTCATCGGCCAGACCTTGCGGTTTGCTTGGGGGGTGAACCCCAGGCGTTTATAAAGGCGTTCGGCTGCCTGGTTTGTGTTCACCACCTCCAGGGTGAGGGTACAGAAGCCTTGGGCCTTGGCCATGGTAAAGGCATCTTTGATCATTTTGGTGCCCACCCCCTGGTTACGGGCGGATGCAGCCACGGCTATTCCTTCTATATAGAGTTCGCCCTCCCCCGGCTTGTGTTCCAATATGGCGAGGCCCAAGCTGCGCAAAAAACCTCCCGCAAGGCCATAGGTCTGTTGCAGGTCCTGCCATTTGGGACAGACAAAGCTTTGCAATTTGGTTTGAAGGGCCAGAATCCCGACCAAATCCTTACCGTTCCAGGCTGTGAGACAACTTTTGGGTTTCACGGATTTGGCCCACAAGGCCCTGACCCGGAGAGTGTCGCCTAATATGGGCTCGAATTTTTCCCTAAGCACCGTAAAAAACAGTTCAGCTCCCTGCTCACGATAATCCGCGGGAAGTCCTTGTTGAATCTCGAGCATGGTGCTCCTGCGTAGAAAAATATTGACGGTTGCGGCTTTTTGCCCCTTGCCGGATATAGTCGAATTATTTACTTGCTTGGATGCATTATGACTTCAAAACAGGTATATAAGCCCGCATAAAAGAGAAACGATTCAAAAAAATGTAAGCCACATAACAATCAGAAACATCTAATTCCCCTAACGGGTTGACCTGATTAAGCCTTACAGAACAGGTGCGCCCATTTTACCGAAGCGGCCCGCATGGTCCGCGAAAAAAGGCCGAAAGTTTTTTCGGCAAAGGTGATATTTATGTCTGATAAAAGGCTTACAGATCTCTTGAATATAGATTTTTCCTTCAAAGACCTGTGGCAGGGACAATACAAAATCCCCTGGGACGAACCGGAGTTCAGTCGCCGCATGCTGAGAGAACATCTCTCCCAGGATCATGACTTGGCCAGCCGCCGGGAATCCTTTATCCAAAGCCAGACCAAATGGATAAACCGAAACATCCTGCCCGAGCCGGGCCGCATTTTGGACCTGGGCTGCGGACCCGGGCTGTATTGCCCTGCCCTGGTGCAGGGTGGCCACACCTACCGGGGCATAGACTTTTCCCCGGCTTCCATAGCCTATGCCAAAAAACAAAATCCTGGCAAAGGCCTGGCCGATTTCAGGCAGGGCGACTTGAGGGACCTTGATTTTGGCGAAAACTATGACTTGGTTATGATGCTCTATGGGGAACTGAACGTTTTTTCGCCTGAGCATTGTAGAAAAATTCTGGAAAAAGCCCGGCATGCCCTGGCCAAGGGCGGCGTCCTGCTTTTAGAAGTGCACAGGTTTTCGGCAGTCAAGGCCATGGCCCAGGCCCAGCCAACCTGGTTCAAGGCCAAATCAGGCCTGTTTTCGTCTGATCCTTATCTTTGCCTCATGGAAAACCATTGGCATAAAGATCAAAGCGCCGCGGAACAGCACTTTTTAGTGATCGACCTGGCAAACAGCCGGTTGAGCCCGCTTAAAAGCACCACCAAGGCCTGGACAAATAAAGAGCTGCAAGGTTTGTTGATTGAAGCCGGATTCAATCAACCCGTTGAACGGAAAACCTGGCCCACCAACACGGAAATTTTGTATCTGATCTCGGCAACCAAGGCCTAAACACATCCCGGCCAGGGCCGTTTGAAAGGCCCTGGCCGGGGTAAAAACAGTTACAGACTTAGGAGTTCCTTAAAGTGACAAACAGGGTGCAAGTAGCTTAAGGTACGACATTAACCAGGTAAAAATAACTTTTAATACCAAACCCTTGGCACTCTAAGCCAGGTTAGAGGGGGGGTGGCCATCCATCCCCTTTTCATCTTCACCCGTCCAGCACATCACGCACCTTCTGCAAGAGTTCTTCCGGCAGATAGGGCTTGGCCACAAAGCCGGAAGCGCCTGCGTTCAGGGCTTGTTGCAACTGCTGTCCTCTTGAATAGCCGCTGGCAATGATCACCTTGGCTTGGGCGTCTTGTTTGTGGATTTCCAGCAAGGCCTTTTGACCGCCCATGCCCGGCATGCCCAAATCCATGACAATTAAGTCAATCTGCTCTTTTTTCCGTTCAAACACTTTAAGCGCCTCTTCGCCGCTGGCAGCGGTCAGCACCTGGTAACCGGCCGAGCGCAACACCCTGGAGCCCATATGGAGCAGATCCTTCAGGTCGTCGACCAAAAGCAAGGTTTCATTGCCTCGGGGAGGCCGGGCCTGTTCAACCCATACTTTACGGATTTTTTGCTGGCTGACTAATTCCCGGGCGGGCAGATAAACCATAAAACAGCTGCCCTTGCCCAGATTTGTTTCGCAAAAAAGGTGTCCTCCATGGTTGCGGACAATACCCAAGGACATGGAAAGCCCCAGTCCGCTGCCCTTGCCCAACCCCTTGGTGGTGAAGAAGGGGTCAAAAATCCTGGGCAGGTCCTTTTGGGCTATTCCCCGGCCTGTATCATGCACCTTAAGAACCACCCAATCCCCGTTCAGATTCAGCCCACAGGTGGGGCATGCCCTGCTGTTGTTGTCGTGGGAGATGTTTTGAGTCTCAATTTTAAGCTCACCGCCCTTTGGCATGGCCTGAAAAGCGTTATTGGCCAGGCTCAAGATGACCTGGCCGATCTGGCTGCGGTCTGCCTCCACTGGCCGCAGGTTCGCGGAAAGGGCCAGATTGAGCCCCACTTTTTGTGGTATGGTGTGGCGCAAAAGTTCCAGTGAATGTTCAATTGCCTGGTTCAGGTCCAAGGGGCGGCATTCCGGCTCCACCTTGTTGCTGAAGGTGAGTATCTGCTGCACCAGTTTCTTGGCCCGATTGGCAGAGAAAAGAATTCGCTCCAGATCATCAGGGTTTACCTTGCCTTGTTGCGCGTCCATTCTGGCCAGTTCGGCAAACCCCATGATGGCAGCCAAGATATTGTTGAAATCATGGGCAATACCTCCGGCCAGGGTGCCGACTGCTTCCATTTTTTGGGCCTGCCGAAGCCTGGCTTCGGTCTTTTTTCGTTCCGTTAAGTCCCTTACAATCCCCAGGATGCAGGTCTGACCTTGAAAAATCATTCTACGGCTGTTTACTTCCACGGGAAATTCCAGGTCATCTTTACGCAAATGAACTGATTCAAAGACCACCTGGCCTTTACCTTCAACCAGTTTCATTCTTTCGGGAAGCAGATAGGAATAGGCAGGAGCTATCAGATCCTTTAATTTAACTTTCAAAAATTCATCTCTGGTAAAGCCATAATATCTGTTGGCCGCCTGGTTAACCTCCAGAATCTTACCATCAAGGTCATGAATAAAGATTGCGTCCCCGGAGAAATCAAATATATCCCTGAATCTGCCTTCACTTTCCCTTAAGGCCTGTTCAGCCCTAATCCTCTCTCCAACTTCTTGTTTGAGGTTATCTTTTTCCACCTTAAGATCATGGGTTTGTTTATTAACCTGTTTACGCAAAAACACACTGGCCATTAGAAAAAACAGCGCAACCAATAAAACCAGCGCCAAAGACCAGTAAACCCAAAATGGGACTTTAAAATCGCCGCTTGCGGCTAACCAGCGGTTAAGAGTTTGATAGTAAGGTGAATTTACGTTTTTTTTATATTCGGCCAGATGTTTATCCAAAATAGAAAGCAATGCTTTGTTTTCAGGAAGAGATGCGAACCTGAGTTCAATGGGATTAAAAACAATCGGGCTGGGATGAACCTGGTAATTTTTAGCAGACTGCTGCCCCCACAGGCGATTGGCAACCCCTGCATGGGCCTTGCCTTGCTCCACTGCCTTCATTACCTGGTCATAGTCATTAAAAAACAGAAAATCTACTTTAACCTGGAATTTTTTCAGCAAATCGGACAGAGCCTGATAATGGATGTCGTCTTTCAGTACAGAGATAGTCCGGCCTTTTAGATCCAAAATAGATTGGATTCCGGATTTAGAGGGAACAAAGACCTGACCATAATTGGTCAAGACCGTCTCTTTGCTAAAAGCCAGGGTCTTGGCCCGGGACTGGGAATAGGCGATGGCAGCCAGTATATCCACCTGGCCTTTGTGGAGGCGAAGGCATTTAATTTTTTTTGCAGGTCTTGGGTCATGCGCTTTTTAAGCGTTCTTTGCATAAGCTCCCTGGAAGTAAGGTCAAAGGCGCCGCATCCCACCAGGACCAGTTCGAGGCTCTGGGACCAGGAGCCTTTCACAAAATGCAAGCGCCATGACCTGGAGATTGCTATATCTTCCAAAAGATCAGGGAAAATACCTTGGATTGGAACGTTTTCCCCAAATTTAATCAAAGGCGGGTTGTCATAGACAGAGACCTTGACGACTTTATCGATCCGGGCAAGGGACGCATCGGGCCAACCTGCTAAAATCGCTATAATAACCAAGGTCATGTATAAAATAAACCGGCCGATACCCCTCTTTGCCAAACTGGAGAACAGTTCGAGCTTACCCCAGCAGATCAAAGGTGTTATCTGCTTTTTAACGCCCAACAATACCCCCCTGAATGGGTGTATGGGATGTAGTCTTGACATCCACACCCATGTTGTTGTTTTAGAAGTTTTTACCTATAGTTGGATCACATTAGCTGTATCGGCAACAAGACGTCACAGGTTGTGGAGACATTTTATTTTTAAGTTAGTTACTATTGTTCTTTAATGTCACTATTGAATTTTAGTTGTAGAAAGTAAATTTTTGTTTGAATTTTATGGTTAAACCTTCTGATTATGGTTGCGGGGGACCTATAAAATAATTAAAAATACCTAACAATAAATCACTACACATTATACTCTGTCTATATTTATAGTATGATACATAAGTTAGATGGATCTTTCAATCCTCTTGTTTCAAGTTCATATTTCCCGTTAAAGGGGGTTGCCGAATCCTGCTCATCTTTTTCGTGGCACCTTATCCGCTCAGGAATACAGGAAAAACCGTGTTTCTTCTAGTTTAGTTTGCACGGACCCGGCATTTTGAAAACTACTTGGAATATATCTTCTCTTTACGGTCGCAATAAACATCTACTTTTTACCGGTGTTTTTGAATAGTCTTTTTTTAAATTTTTATGCTTGAATAGCTCTAAACGGCAGAAAAATGTTAAAAACCAGAACTTATGGTGATAGCGGATCGTGGGTCGTGCTCTTGCACGGCGGCCCGGCAGCCTGGGGATACCTTTCTCCGGTGGCCGAGGTGTTGGCAGAAAAATTCAGGGTGTTGGAGCCGTTTCAAAGAACTGGGCCCGGGCATCCTATAAAGGTAAGTGATCATATAGCGGATCTGGAAGAGGTGATCCGCCACTTTTGTCCTGCTGAAAAGGTTACCTTGCTTGGGCACTCCTGGGGCGCCATGCTGGCCCTGGCCTATGCCGCCTTTAGCCAAAAGCGCCTGAACTCCCTGGTCCTGGTGGGATGCGGCGCCTTTGACCTTACTTCCAGGGAGCTTATGCAAAGAACGCTTAAAAAGCGCATGACCCAAGACCTGCAAAAAAAATTAAATGCCTTGAATCAAAAAAATGGCGATCCGGATAGAAACCTGGCAGCTATGGGGTTGGCCATCAGGCCGCTGTACTGCCTGGATGCCCGGCCTCAGCCCGAGCTTCCCCAATGCAACGCCATGACGCACCACGAAACCTGGCAAGACATGTTGAAATGCCAGGAAAAAAGAATCTACCCACAAGCTTTCGCATGCATAGACCTGCCGGCTATCATGCTGCATGGGGAGTATGACCCTCATCCCGGCAGAGAAATTCACAGGGAATTAAAAAAATACATCCCCCATATGGAATTCCGGCAATGGCAAGACTGTGGGCATGACCCATGGTTGGAGAAAAGGGTGAGCCGGGATTTTTATGATCTGCTGATCAGGTGGCTTTCCGAAAAAAGCCAGACCTAGGCCAAAAGGGTTTCAGCCGGACGAACAAATCCGGCTGAAACCCTTTTCGGTATAAGTAATTATTTAACTGGCCAAAATTTCAATAGTCTCTGTCTTTTTTCTGTATTCCACAATGTCTTCCACGCTCAATACCGGCATTTGGTGCTTTTGGCCAAACTCCACTATCTCCGGCAAGCGGGCCATGGTGCCGTCCGGGTTGGTCAGCTCACACAATACGCCACAGGGCTGCAATCCGGCCAGTCGCATCAGGTCAACCGTGGCCTCGGTATGGCCGGTTCGTTCCAACACCCCGCCTTTTCTGGCCTTTAAGGGGAAGACGTGACCGGGGTGATTGATATCCGCAGAAGAAGCGTCAGGAGCTGTGGCCGCCTTCACCGTACACACCCGGTCTGCGGCGGATACACCGGTGGTTACGCCTTGAGCAGCCTCTATGGAAACAGTAAACGCCGTGCCATAGCGGCTTTTATTCTCCTCCACCATCTGCTTAAGTCCCAATTTGTCTGTCTTTTCAGGGGGCAGGCAAAGGCAGACAATTCCGCTGCAATGGCGAATCAAAAGCGCCATCTGCTCATCAGTCAAATGCTCGGCGGAAAAAATCACATCTCCTTCGTTCTCACGGTTTTCGTCGTCAACCACCAATACTCCCTGCCCTTTTTTCAGGGCATGTAAAGCGGCCTGCAACCTTTCCGAAGGGGAGCCAAAAATGGAAAGTAAAGACTGATTCATGGTAAATCTCCTTATGAAACAACAGGGTGTACCAGAATCAGGGCGCAGAAAAAGACAGCTGGAAAAAATCCGGCCACAGGGACATAAAGGACGGCGGGAATATGCCCTTTACGCGCTTGGGTTAAACTGCCCTATCCTCTTTCATCCGGACTGTAACCGTCGGCTCTGGCCTTTCACCAGATCTGCTGACCCTCTTTTAAAAAAAAGAAGCGCTCGCGGGCTCTCCGTAAAAAAACGGAATACCGCCGGTGGGGAATTTCACCCCGCCCTGAGAATAAGTTTGCACAAGTTAAACCACAAGAAAGTTGCCCTGTCAAATAAAAGAATTATGAGTATTTTAATGTTATTTAGTTGTTGGTTTTAGAGGCTTTTAAATCCAATTGCATATTACCTTGCTATTTACAGTGGTTTAATGTAATAATAGCGAACATTTGAAAGCCGATATCTTAACAGGTCTAATTAACGAAATAATATCTGCCCAAGGCGAGGAGTGCTCGGATGCCTCATATGGGCGATGAAGAACAAGGGTTCTCTCTCTCAGCTTGCGAAACTATCGGTTACCATAAAGAGAATGGAACAGAGCCGGAGCTTGTAGATGCCCTTTTGGAAAACGCTGATCAGGCTTTATTCCTGATCAATGAAACTGGTGTGATCCAAAAAGTTAACCAGGCTTTTTGCGAACTTGTACATTGCAATTCAAGTGAAATTATTAGTCTTGAGTTTAATAAAATCCTCACGGACGACCTAACCCATAACGATACAAATATTATTATGAAAACCATGAAGCTTGGCCGGTTCCAGGCGAAGCTTAAATTGACGATTCCCAACCATCCCCCCACTCCTGTGGAAATTCGCACTCAAAAAACGGCATTTGAAAATCAGACTGCAATTCTTTGTTTTGTCCGGCTTTTGGATTTTAGCCTGGCCGGAAACCATTATCTCAAGCTGGCCAGGGAGAGGTACCTGTCGATTCTGGAGAGTATTGAAGACGGGTATTACGAGGTTGACACTTCCGGTGTCTTTACCTATTGCAACAGATCATTTAAAAAAATGCTCGGCAGTGCGAAAAAAGAGTTGCTGGGTAAAAGTTACAAAGAAGTAATGCCCGTAAAAGCGGCGGACCAAGTCAGAAATGAATTTAGCAAAATCCTGAGAGGCCAAAAAACTCTTAACTCCTATGAATGGGAGCATAAAGGCCTTGACGGAGCAATAAGGCTTTTAAGTATCTCGGTTTCCCTTATTAAAGATCCTTGGGGCTGCCCCACGGGTTTCAGGGGAATCTGCCGGGATATCACGGAAAGGCGATATCTGCTCGAGGTTAAAAGAAGGTTTGAATTTTTCACTAATGCGTCAAATGATCCGGTTTTACTGGTAAACAGGGATTTACAGATTGAGGCCGCTAATAAAAGCGCAATTAGTTTTCTTTTTTCCGGCCCCAAAGAGGTCACCGGCCTTTGTTTAAGGGATCTCTGGCAAGATAATTTTTTTAAAGAACAACTTGAAAAACCTTTTAAACAATGTTTTCAAGGCACCACGCTGACCTTTCCCCTGAAATACAGGAAATCGCAAGATCAAAACCAAAAAAGTCAATTCCTGCAATTTTCCCTGTTCCCCTTCCGTCAGGAGACCGGGGCATTGTCCCATGCCGTACTGTTGATAAGGGACATAACCAAGCAGGAAAGGATTCAGTTGGCCTTAAGGGAAAGCGAAGCCAGGTTTCGCAACCTTTTTATTAATTCCGTGCTGGGGATATACCAAAGTACAGTTGATGGAAAGTTTCTAAACGTTAACCCGGCCTTTGTCCACATGCTGGGCTATTCGGACATCCCTTCCTTTATGGCCGAGATGAGGAACAACGCCCCTGCCATTTATGTCAATTCTCGCCAACGGGATTTGATTATGGAGAAATCCATCCTTTCCAATAAACCTCAAAAGCACGAACTGTTGCTAAGAAAAAAAGACGGCTCCGAGTTCGTGGCCAGGGATTACGCCTGGACAGTGAGGGACTCAAAAGGCAAGGTTCAATACATCGAAGGTTTTTTGGAAGACATCAGTGAGCAGAAAAAAGCCGAACAAAAATTGGCAGAATCCCGTAATCTGCTTTTAAGCACCTTTAGCGCGCTCAAGGACCTGGTGGTGGTGATATCGCCCTCCAGGGAAATCATCATGACCAACTGGTCCGAGCCTGATATGCCCAAGGGGACCCGGACACAAATACCGGGAAAATGCTACGAACTCCTCTTTGGCAGGGATAAACCCTGCCGATTGTGTCACGCCGAGCCCATTTTTAAAGACGGCGCCCCCAAATCATTCGAGTCTGTTGATCCGCGGGACGAATCCATAAAGGAAGTGCACCTCTACCCAATCAAGGACCAGTTCGGGAAAATAAAACTGGTGGTTGAGCATGTGCGGGACATAACCCAGATCAGAAAAGCTGAACAAAAAAGAAGCGAACTCAAAAGCCAGCTCAGGCAGGCCCGCAAGATGGAATCCCTGGGGACCATGGCTGGTGAAATTGCTCATAACTTCAATAACATATTAGGCGTTATCGTTGGTTTCGCCCAACTGGCCAAAGATGCCGGTCAAAAGGGTGAGCCATCTATGGCTGATCTGGAGCAGATTCTTTTGGCTGCGGACCGGGCCAGAAAAACCGTTCGTCAGATTCTCACCTTTTCCAGGAAGGTTGAGTTGGAATTCAAACCTCTGAATCTTAACCGGACGATAAGGACAACTCTGGGCCTTTTGCAGAGCACCATGCCCGACAACATAAAACTGGTAGCCAAGACAGACTCTGAACTTAAGCCTGTTAACGGTGATCAAGTCTCGCTCGAACAGATTCTCCTTAACCTGGCAGGCAATGCCAAAGACGCCATGCCCAAGGGGGGAACCTTTGAGATAACCACCAGAAACCTGCGCTTGGATCAAAACGAATGCCGTCTGTTGGCTGGAGTGGAGCCAGGTCCTTTTGTATTGCTTGAAGTCTCTGACTCAGGCCGGGGTATGGATCAGGACACGATCAAACACATGTTCGAGCCTTTTTTCACCACCAAAAAACGAAACAAGGGTACAGGCCTGGGGTTGTCTTCGGTCTATGGCATTATCAAAAGCCACCATGGAGCCATAGAATGCGCCAGCCGTCCCGGCATGGGCACCAAGTTTAAAATTTATATACCCGCCCTTAAAAGAGCAAAGATTGACACGGAAAGATCTCTTAAGATCAGCAACTTGCCGAGAGGTAACGAGACTGTTCTGGTAGTGGATCACGAAGAAGAAATGCTTGTGATCACTAAACGCATTTTAGAAAAGCAAGGTTACGAGGTAATAACCAAAGACTCAAGCAATGAGGCTCTTGAAACTTATTTCAAACTTCCCCGCATAATTGATTTAATTATCCTGAATGTGGGGATTCCCGGCCTGGGGGGGCACGCTTTTTTACAGGAGCTGCGTTCGTTTGATCCCCAGGCCAAGGTTCTGATAACCAGCGGCACCCTACCGGAAAAGAAGCTGCGTTCGGCTTTGGATCAAGGGGCTTTGGGTTTCTTAGGCAAGCCTTTTAAGCAGCTCAGCCTTCTTAAGGCTGTAAGACAGATTTTGGATAACCCTGATCAGCCAAGCGCTTTCAGTAAAGCCAGCGTTTGAGTCCCGGATTTTGTTTTTTTAAATCACCCAACAGCCTTTGTTGATGTTTGAGTCGTTTTACACTTCTGATCATCAAATAAATCCCCACCGAAGACAAAAAAGCGCAAAACACAAGAAGCGGCAGTAAAAAGCCCCATACATCCGACACTTGATAGTGGCTGGAAAGGGCAATCAAAAAACTCAAGACCCCCATGGGAAGCCCCATCATGGAGATGGCTGTGCGGAACATGGCAAGCGTGGTTCTTTTTTCCGCCAATAGAAGTTTGGCTTCGTCAATGGTCGACTCGCAAAAAGCCGAATTGTTTTTTTCCGATGTTTTCACTTGTTTTTTCCGATGTTTTAAATCTTCCATAAACGGATTGCTTTCCAATATTCAGATAAGATACATCAAATCTAAAGGCTTTCCTCGTAAGCTCCATTTTGTAGGCCGGTTTATGGACCGGGCAATGGCGAGCTAACTCTCAGACGGTTATACTGGGCAACCATGGTTGCCAACAATAGAAAACATACTTTAGCATTCACTACTTCCATTCCGGTGGAGGTGGTGTTAGCAGCCGGCCTTTTGCCGGTGGACCTGAACAACAGTTTCATTACAGATCATAACTGCAAGGGACTGGTGCATAAAGCCGAAGAACTTGGGCTTCCCAGAAGCCTCTGCGCCTGGATCAAGGGAATCTATTCATGGTGTTTGGAGCATCCCGAGGCAGAATCCATCATAGGTGTGACGCAGGGTGATTGTTCCAACACCCATGTTTTGATGGAGCTGTTGACAGAGGCCGGTCGCAGGGTTATCCCCTTTGGCTTTCCCCACAGCCGAGATAAAAAAGAGCTTGAATACGAAATCAAGCAGCTCTGTTCAGCCTTGAATGTGGAATTAAGCCAAGCCGAACAGGTTCGCCAACAACTGCTTCCCCTGAGGCGGGATCTGGCCCTCCTTGACCGCATGACCTGGGAAAAAGGACTGGTGACGGGCTTTGAAAACCACCTCTGGCAGTTATGCTCAACCGACTTTGAGGGGGATCCTGTAACTTACCATGAAAAGTTAAAGGATTTTCTGAACCAGGCCAAGACCCGATCACCGGAAAAAGGACTGGTCAGGCTCGGCATTCTGGGGGTTCCCACCATAATAACCAATCTGCACCAGACCCTGGCGGAACTCGGAGCCCAAGTGGTTTTCAACGAGGTTCCGCGCCAGTTCGCCATGCTTGACAACCCGGAAAGGCCAATTAAAAACCTGGTGGATCAATATACCCATTTTACCTATCCTTATGATATATTCGGTCGGATTCGGGATATAAAAGACCAGGTGAAGCTGAGAAACATAGATGGCCTCATCCACTACACCCAATCCTTTTGCTATCGTATGTCCCAGGATGTTCTCTTAAGGGAGCACATAAGAATGCCTGTTCTGACCCTGGAGGGAGACCGCCCCGGAGTTGCGGACCCCCGCACCAGGCTCAGGCTGGAGGCATTTGTCGATGTTTTACGTTAATTTCAAGACCATCGTCTTTGGAAAGCTTGCAGCTTCAACCTGAGAGCTTATGTTTGAACCATGATTGAGTCTAACATTAAAAAAACCCCTGACGTTTTTGGGGATTTTGGGTATATAAAAAGCTGGCCCCTTGAAATTTCGGTCGGACTTGATATAGGCAGCCGCACGGTAAAGCTGGTTGTTTGCGGCCCGGACGGGATTATAAAGAAAAACACCTGGGAATCGGTTCCTTTTGTTAGGAACATGAACAACAATGGTGGGCTGGATATAAAGGAATTAGGTCTGGACCCCGCCTGGCCGTTGGTGGTCACCGGCTATGGTAAAGCCGCTCTGCCCCAGATGCCCGGCATAAGCGAGATCAGGGCGCATTTCAAAGGAGCCCTGGCCCAGACAGGGCTTGGTGATTTCACCCTGGTTGAGTTGGGTGGCCAAGACAGCAAGGTTATTCATGTGGAAGGCGGCAAGGTCTTGGATTTTGTAACCAACGACCGTTGCGCAGCCGGAACCGGCCGATACCTGGAAAATATGGCCCGGCTCATGGATACAAGCTTGGAGGAACTGGCCGGGGCCAAAGAGGATCCGGTTGAGATAACCAATACTTGCGCCACATTTGGCGAGACTGAGATATTGGGGCATTTGGTAAAGGGGGTGCATTCCTCACGCATTCTGGCCGGTATCAACTGGTCGGTGGCGCGCAGGGTGGCCCAGATGGTCCGCCGCTACAAGCCTAAGGTTCTGGTTTTTTGTGGCGGTGTGGCTAAAAACACAAGCGTGGTTGAGATGGCTGGCCAGGCAGCAGGCTGCCCGGTGATCACACCACCTGAACCGCAGATAAACGGCGCATTTGGTTGCTGCCTTGAGAAGGAGCCGATATGAGCGATAAAGCCAAGCAAGGTGCCATTGAGGAAATCTTCGTAAGCGCCCTCAAAAAAGTACAGTACCCGGGTTTTGAGATGGACCTCATCACCATGGAACTGATTGAGGAAGCCCGGTTGGTGGACGGCAAGGCCGTCATAAAGATGCGGCCCATTGCCGCCCCGCCTGATGTGCGGGAAAAATTGGAAAATGAAATCGCTTCCGCCCTTTCCGGCCTGCCCGGCGTAAAGGAGCTTGAGCTTAACATGCCTCAGCCCGCCCCGGCCAAGGACCCGAACCAGCCCCCCACCCCCACTCCCATTGAGGGTGTGACTGCGGTGGTGCCTGTGGCCTCGGGCAAAGGCGGTGTGGGAAAATCCACTGTGGCGGCCAACCTTGCCCTGGGCCTGGCCAAGCTGGGACTTAAGGTTGGTCTTTTGGATCTGGACCTCTACGGTCCTTCCGTGCCGATCATGCTTGGCGTTAAAGACGCCGAGCCCACCAGCAGCGGCGACAAGTTGGCCCCGATTGTGGCCCACGGTATTAAAACCGTTTCCATCGGTTACTTGATGGATAATGAAAAGGCCTTGATCTGGCGTGGTCCCCTGATCATGAAGGCAGTGCGCCAGCTTTTGCACCAGGTGGACTGGGCGCCTTTGGATGTGCTGGTCCTGGACCTGCCTCCCGGCACCGGTGATGTGCAGATCAGCATGGCCCAGGAAGTCCCCATCACGGGCGCGGTGGTGGTCACCACACCCCAGGATGTGGCCCTGGTCGACGCAGTCAAGGGAGTGGACATGTTCAAGGCGGTAAACGCCCATGTCTTTGGCATTGTGGAGAACATGAGCTACTTTATCTGTGACGAATGCCAGAAACGCCATGAAATATTCGGCAACGGCTCGGTGAAGCCCTTGTGTGAAAAACTGGGTGTCGATTATTTGGGCGACCTGCCCTTGGACACCGCGGTTCGCGAACTTTCCGACAAGGGAACTCCCGTGGTCCTGGGCGACACCCCGGCGGGAGAGGCTTATTTGGAACTGGCCCGCAAAATAAAGGCCAAGCTTTAAAATAAGCCTGGCTCCTGAAAGCCACGCAGGTCTTTAGGGGCTTTTCGCCAAAGGAGAAGAAAAATGGCAGCCTTAAGCAAAGAACAGGTTGAAAAGGCCTTGGAGGTTGCCCGGCCGGAGCTGGTAAAGCACGGCGGCAATGTGAAATTATTGGGTGTCAGCCCTGAGAATGTGGTGCTGGTCAAACTCACCGGCGCGTGCAGCGGCTGTGCCCATGCCTCCTCCACCTTGCATAATGTGATTGAAAAGGCTTTAAAGGAGCAGCTACCCGAGTTAAAGCGGGTGGAAGCCATGATGTAAGGATTTTATGTCCGAAAATAAAAACGCCCGGCCTCTCCAAGGGCCGGGCGTTTTTATTGCTAAATCTCCCCCAATTATCAGTGCTTGACCATAAGCCTTTGCACTGCGTCTTCCAATCCGTCCACAGTCAGGGGGAACATGGGGAACAGCCGCCGCACTATCTGAATGGAAGATGAAATCCAGGCCATTTCCGGCAATGGGTTCAGCCAGACCGAATAGTGAAAATGGTCTAATATGCGCCTTAGCCAGTCCAGTCCGGGCTGTTCGTTATAGTAAAAATAATCGATCGCCCCGCCGGGATGCAAAAGCTCCGAAGGAGCCATATGGGCGTCCCCCACCAGGATAACCTTGTATTCAGATCCCAGGTTGCTAAGGATGGAAGCAGTGGAGACCGCTTCTGAAGTGTACATATCCGTGTACAGATCCTGGTATATGCAGTTGTGGAAATAATAGGCCTTAAGATCCTTGAAATGGGCGCTTTGGTGGGCCGCGGAAAATAGCCGGTTCACCAGGCTGGCATAAGGGTTCATGGAGCCGCCTGAATCCATGAGCAGCAGAACCTTTACATTGTTCTTGCGCTCCCTGGTAAAGACAAATTCGATCTCGCCACCCTCGCGACAGGTTTTATCAATAGTGGCCTCAATATCCAGTTCGTCTTCCGGGCCTTCCTTGACAAACTGGCGCAGGCGCTTTAAGGCCACCTTCATCTGCCTGACATCCAAGGTCACGTCTGTGCGGTAGTTGCGGAACTTGCGGGCCGCCGCAATCTGAATGGCCCTGCCCGCCCCGCCCGGTCCGCCTATGCGGACGCCTGCCGGATGGGCCCCGGAATGACCGAAGGGGCTGGTGCCGCCGGTGCCGATCCATTTACCGCCGCCGTCGTGACGCTCTGTCTGCTCGGCCAGCCTTTTTTCCAGTTCCTCGCGGAGTTTTTCCAAATCCCATTTTTTAAGCTTTTCCAGCTCTTCATCAGGAAGCACCAGCCGGTTGATGGGATCGGCCAGCCAGTCCAGAATTTCATCCCTTATATCAGCAGGCATTTCCGCATCTCTGAACACATGGGCAAAGGCCTGATCATATTGATCATAATAGGCCTCTGACTTGATCAGGAGCGAACGGGCCAGGAAATAAAAAGAGGTGAGGCTGGAGTTGGCCATACCTTTGCTCAAGGCTTCGGTCAGGGTCATCCATTCGGTGACCGAGACCGGCACCTTTAAACTGCGCAAGGTGTAAAAAAGATCCAAAAACACCTAGAAACGCCCCCGCAATCCCAGGCGGCCGTTTCCGGAACGGCTGACCGCGCTGGCCAATACCTCTAAATCCTGTTCCTTTTTGATTAAAGCCCCGGCAAAGGGCAGTTCCTTGGCCACAGTCTCGGGCTTAATACCGCCTGCCAACAGGGCCTGGATCCAATCCAGAAGTTCGCTGGTAGAGGGTTTTTTGCGGAAATTGTCTATCTCCCTGAGCCAGTAAAAGCGTTTGAGCACTTCTTGGAGCAGGCGATTTTCCAGATCCGGGTAATGAACCCTGACAATCTCCTGCATCAGCTCCGGGGTGGGGAATTCAATGTAATGAAAAACACAACGCCTTAAAAAGGCATCCGGCAGCTCTTTTTCGGAATTGGAAGTGATGATGACAATGGGCCTGTTTTTAGCCGCGATCGTCTCCTCTGTCTCGGGGATGAAAAAGCTCATCTCGTCCAACTCGTTCAAAAGATCGTTGGGGAACTCGATGTCCGCCTTGTCAACCTCGTCGATTAAGAGAACCAGCTGTTCGCTTGTATTGAACGACTTACCCAACTGTCCGAGATGAATATAATTTTTAATATTACTCACATCTCCGCCCCCAAAGCGGGAGTCGTTTAGGCGTTGGACCGTGTCATAAACGTAAAGCCCGTCCTTGGCCTTTGTGGTGGACTTGACGTTCCAGATCAAAAGCTCTTTTTCAAGGCCTCTGGCTATGTTATGGGCCAATAAGGTCTTGCCGGTGCCCGGTTCTCCCTTGACCAAAAGCGGGCGTCCCAGGGCAATGGCCACATTGACCACATCCTTGAGGGCCGGAGAAACGATGTACTTGTCAGTACCGACGAACCGGTCGAATTGGTTTGTCATGTAAACTCCTTGACAGCGCCGTTTATATTAAAGAGGGAGAAAAACCATGTTTTTGCTTTGTTTGGGCTTGAGGGAAAGTCATAATACGGCAGAGATTTTTTGTCAAGCCGAGTCCGGTTTCCGGGATCAAAATTCCCAAACCTACCGGCGGCTTACCCCCTCAAAAACATCCCCGAAGTTTTTCGCAGGCAAACCACGCAAAATAAAGGGAAAATACAATCAAGAATACTGCGCAGACTCCCACTACCCAGCGCAGCACCTTATCGGTGATGAAATTTTTGGTCTTGGAAACAACTGTGGAGATCAAAGAAAACCAGGCAAAGTCGCTTGAGATGTGGCCAAGGAAAAAGGCCGCCAGCCCCAGCCAGCCATAGCCCGACTCCATGGCCACCGCCATAAAGGAGAGCCCCACCGTGGCCCACCAGATGGTCCAATAGGGGTTGGCCAGGCTCAGAATGATGCCGTCTCTGAAGGGGCTTGCCTGTCCCTTTGCCTCATCGGACAAATCCACACGCAACCCGGGCAGGGAGTGCAGCATTCCCCGGGCCATCCAAAAAAGAATGCCCGCGCCCAAAACGCCGATCACCCCGGAGACCAGGGGCCTGGTCAAAAAGGGACCCAGCCCGGCGGCCAGGGCAAGGAGTAAAACCACTTCCAGGGAGCAGTGTCCCAGGGCCACCAGGGGACCAGCCTTGATCCCCTGGCGGGTGGTGTGCTTAATGGTCACGGTCAATATCGGACCCGGCATGACAGCGCCCGAAAGCCCTATCACAAATGAGGAGAAGAACAGCCCTCCCAGGGATAGTCCGGCCAGTTCCAATCCACCAAGGCTCATTTTGCCTTGGCTTCCAAAAAGGCCTTGTAAGCCTGATAAGTGGAGTAAAGATCAGACTTATGCATAATCTCAAAGGGGGCATGCATGGCCAAAAGCGCAGGCCCTGCGTCTACGATCTCCATACCCCGCTTGGCCAGGAATTTGGCGATGGTCCCGCCGCCGCCCTCATCGATCTTGCCCATGCCCGCGGCTTGCCACACGACCTCGGCCTGATTCCACACGCCCCTGATCCAGGCGACATATTCGGCATTGGCATCGCTGGCCGAGTACTTGCCGCCGGAGCCGGTGTATTTGGTAAGGGTTATGCCCTTGCCCAAAAAGGCTGCGTTTCTTTTCTCGTGCACTTCGGGATAATCCGGGTCAAACCCACCGGAAACATCACCGCTTATAGCCCTGCTTGTGGTAAGGGCCTTGGTTACGTTGAGGTATTCGGCCTTTTCTCCGGTTTTTTCCAGAAGCTCTGCCAAAAACAGCTCCAAAAACAGGCTTTGTGCACCAGTGGCGCCTTCGGAACCGATCTCTTCCTTGTCCACCAAAAGCACCAGGCTGCCCACCTCAGGCTCTGTGGCCGCGAATATGGCCTCCAAGGCGGCATAGGCGCAGCAGCGGTCGTCATGACCATAGCCGCCGATCAGGGAGCGGTCCAGCCCCACATGCCTGGCCCTGCCCACAGGCACGGCCTCCAGCTCGGCCGAGGTGAAATCCTCTTCCTTTATGCCGTATTTTTCATGTAACAGTTGAAGAACGGCCAGTTTGACCTTTTCCTTGCCCTTTTCCGCATCCAGGGGAAGGCCGCCGATCAGGATATTCATCCGCTCGGCCTCAAAGGCGTCTGCCACCTTTTTCTTGCCCTGGGCATTGCGGCTCAAATGGGGCAAGACATCCAGGACCGTAAAGACCGGGTCGTCACGGTCCTCGCCAATATGGATCTCGACTGTTTCGCCGTTTTCCAGGCAAACCACCCCGTGCAGGGCCAAGGGCCTGGAAAGCCAGTGGTATTTTTTGATACCCCCATAGTAATGGGTCTTCAGAAAGGCCAGATCCTGGTCTTCATACAAGGGCTTTCCCTTTAGATCGAGCCGGGGCGAATCCAGATGCGCTCCTAAAATGCGCAAGCCCTGGGAGACCGGTTTTTTACCGGGCCTGAAAAGAAAGATTACCTTTTCATGATAAGCGGCAAAGTAGCCCTTGGCATTTTTCTTGGCATCCAAAGGAGCAAAACCGTTTTTTTCCGCTAACTCACGGATGGTTTGCACAGCCATTCGTTCGGTCTTGGCCTTATCCAAAAACTCCATGTAGCGATCGGCCAGGGCGAATATTTCTTTTCTTGCTTCCTGGTCAGCTTCTTCCCAGACACTTTTTGATTCCAGGGCAAGCTTTTGGGACAGATCTTCCACCTGCTTTTCAGTCAGCTTGGCCATAATTACCCATTCCTCACTTTAGTATTATCGGCTTTGCGCCTCATAATTATTCGGAAACAGCCAAAATAAAATATTCCTGATTTCCCTTGGGCCCCTTTATGGGGCTTTTGCAATGGCCTTTTACCGAAAGGCCCATTTTGGCAAGAAAACCATAGATTTTTTCCACAGCGGCCATCTGTATGGCCTCATCCCTCACCACGCCGCCCGGGCCCACAGCCTCTCTGCCCGCCTCGAACTGAGGCTTGACCATGGCCAGGATAGCCCCTTTGGGGGCCAGCCTATTTTGCAAAGGAGGCAAAACCAGGGTGAGGCTGATAAAACTCACATCCATAACCACCAGATCAAACGGCCCTGGGGCCAGATCTTCGGGCAGATGCCTGGCATTCACCCTTTCAATGGAGGTAACCCTCTCGTCCTGACGCAGTTTCCAGGCCAATTGGCCGTATCCCACATCCACACAGGTGACCGCTTTAGCGCCGCTTTGCAACAGGCAATCCGTAAACCCGCCGGTGCTGGCGCCAATATCCAGGCAATTATATGCAAGGGGTTTTAATTCAAAATGATCCAGAGCGCCTTTAAGCTTTAATCCTCCCCGGGAAACATAGGGATGATCAGGCTTTTCCACCTCCACAACGGCATCTGAAGGCAGGTTAAACCCGCTTTTGGTCACCACTTGACCGTTTACCCGCACCAAGCCCGCCATGATAAGGCCCTGGGCCCTTTGTCTGGAAGGGGCCATACCCATATCCAAAAGTTTTTTATCCAGACGAATCTTGGTAGCCATGGTCAGTCAAACAGCTCCAAAGCCGCCTTTTCCAGGGCGTCTGCATCTACTTCATACAAGGCGCGCAACTGGGCCTGGGATCCGTGACGTACAAAGGTGTCCCCCACTCCCACGCGTCTGATTTTGACTTTATCCAGTAAATTGCGATTATTAAGGCATTCCAGCACAGCAGAGCCAAAACCGCCGGCCAAGACGTTTTCTTCAATCGTAACCACCCGGCCGGTTTTTTCAGCCCAGGCGCAAATAAGCTCTTCATCCAAGGGCTTGGCAAAACGGGCATTTATCACAGCCGGGTCATGGCCTTTTTCCTGTAGTTTAAAAGCGGCGTCTTCCGCCGCCTTAACCCCCACGCCGATCCCCAGAAGAAGGCAGTCACTGCCTTCACGCCTAAGCTCGGCCTTGCCCCAATCCAAGACCAAAGGCTTGCCTTTAAGCTCGGCCCCCAGGCCGCATCCCCTGGGATAGCGAAGGGTTACCGGAGATTTATGCTCCAGGGCCGTCTTCAGCATATGGCGCAGCTCATCTTCATCAGCAGGGGCCATGACCGCCATATTCGGCACGCAGCGCATATAGCTGATATCCAAAAGCCCCTGATGAGTCTCGCCGTCTTCACCCACAATGCCGCCCCTGTCCAGGGCAAAGACCACAGGCAGGTTCTGCAGGCACACGTCATGCACCACCTGGTCGTAGGCGCGCTGCATAAAGGTGCTGTATATGGCTACAACCGGTTGATAACCCTCGCAGGCGAGCCCCGCTGCAAAGGTCACGGCGTGCTGTTCGGCTATACCCACATCCTTGAAGCGCTCCGGGTATTTTTGGGAAAACTCGGTCAGGCCCGTGCCTTCGGGCATGGCCGCGGTAAGGGCGATGATATTTTTATTTTCCCCGGCCAACTCCACCATGGTGCGGCCAAAGACCGAGGTGTATGAAGGCGGTTGTTTGGGAGCGTCTTTTGCCTTTACCGCTCCCACGCCATGGTAATGGGCCGGGTTCAGCTCGGCCGGTTCGTATCCCCTGCCCTTTTGGGTCAGAACATGCACCAGAACCGGGCCTTTTAACCTTTTCACCATCTCAAAGGTTTCGGTGAGCCGATCCAGGCGGTGCCCGTCCACCGGCCCCAGGTAGTTAAATTTAAAGGCTTCAAACAGCATACCGGGGGTGGAAAACGCCTTGAGCGATTCTTCGGAGCGGCGGGCCAGGTCAATTAGCTCCTTGCCGATTCCCGGCACCCCTCTAAGCACCTTTTCCACGTCCTTGCGAAATCCCTGGTAAGCCTTGCCGCTCAAGGCCCGGGACATGAACTTGTTCAAGGCGCCCACATTGGGGGCGATTGACATGCCGTTGTCATTTAAAACCACAATCAGGTCTTCGTCCAGATCGCCTGCCTGGTTTAGGCCCTCATAGGCCATGCCCGCGGTGAGGGAGCCGTCTCCTATAACCGCTATGACCCGGCCCGGGTCCCCTTGCAGGTGCTTGCCCACGGCCATGCCCAAGGCGGCCGATATGCTGGTGGATGAGTGCCCCGTATCAAAACAGTCGCAAGGGTTTTCCGAACGTTTGGGAAAGCCTGAGATGCCGTCCAATTGGCGCAAGGTGTTGAAACGGTCCTTACGGCCGGTCAGAATTTTGTGGGCATAGGTCTGGTGCCCCACATCCCAGACGATTTTGTCTTTCGGCAGATTAAAGACCTTGTGCAGGGCCAGGGTCAGCTCGACCACTCCCAGGCTGGGAGCCAGATGCCCGCCCGTAACCCGCACCTGGGAGATAATGGTCTGCCTGAGCTCCCGGGCTAAAAGGTTCATCTCATCCAAGGTGAGTCCCTTGAGGTCTTGGGGGCTGGACACCCTTTTTAAAACCGAATCTTCAGTTTCGGATTTACTTTTACTCATCTTTAGTGGGTTCTCTCCATTATGTAGAGTGCCAGAGCTTCCAAAGGCTCGGCTTTGGCTCCCAAGTTCCTGGCCAGTTGGGCAGCTTCTTCCACCAGGCTTTCACCGGTCTGCCTGGCCTGGGTCAGCCCCATCACCGCCGGATAGGTCATTTTGCCCTTGGCGGCGTCTGCACCGGTGGATTTACCCATGGCCTCGGCATCACCCATCAGGTCCAAAAGGTCATCGGCAATCTGAAAAGCAAGGCCAATGCGGCTGCCGTATTCCCGCAGGGTGTTGATCTGATCCTCATTGCCGCCGCCCAGAACCGCACCAGTCAAAATAGCTGCCGTAAGCAGGGCCCCGGTCTTTTTGGTGTGAATGAACTGAACCTTTTCCAGATCCGGCTTTTGCTTTTCACCCTCAAGGTCAGCGGCCTGGCCGCCGACCATGCCCATGAGCCCGGCGGCGGTCATCATGATCTGGCTGGCTTGCAACACCCTGACCGGGTCCTGGCCCTGGTGGGCCTTGGGATCGGTCAAGAGCACCATGGCCTGGGTCAGAAGGCCGTCACCGGCCAAAAGGGCCATTCCCTCGCCAAACACCTTGTGATTGGTAAGGACCCCCCGCCGGTAATCATCATCATCCAAACCCGGCAGATCGTCGTGGATAAGGGAATAGGTGTGTATCATCTCCATGGCGCAGCCGCAGAACAGGACCTTTTCAGGGGCCCCGCCAACCGCCTCGGCCCCTGCCATGCATAAAATAGGGCGCAGGCGCTTGCCGCCCGCAAAAAGACTGTAGCGCATGGCCTTGTAGATATTGCCCAGGGATTCATCTTCCGGCAGAAAAGTCAAAAGCGCCTTTTCCACCACTTCCCGTCGCTCGCCAAGATATACTTTAAGTTCAGTTGAGTTCATCATCTTCTTCCGTGGGAAAAGGTCGGCTTTGAATCCCCTTTTCCCTGTCTTTCAATAAAAGGGTGACCTTTTTTTCGGCCGCGTCCAACAGATCAGAGCAGTCTCCCGCAAGTTTTACGCCCTCTTCAAAAAGCTTAAGCGAGTCTTCCAGAGTCAGTTCATCTGCTTCAAGTTTACCCACAATCTCTTCCAGTCGCTTGAGACCCTTCTCAAAACCCGGGTTCTTCTTAGTTCTTGGCATTGGTCTCTCCATAAAACCTGGAAAGTGTCTTACTGGTATCGATCCAGTCCAGGGGTGAAAGCTTGGCCCCGGCCAAATATATCCCCCAATGCAGATGCGGTCCGGTCACCCGGCCCGAAGACCCCACCTCGCCTATTACCTCGCCCTTTTCCACGACCTGGCCGGGCTCAACCAAGGCGGCGGAAAGGTGCAGATAGCAACTCACCAGTCCCCGGCCGTGATCAATCATAACCATCAAACCGCCAAAGTAAGTATCCAAAACCAGGTTCACCCGGCCGTTTGCCGGAGCCTTAACCGGATCCCCCACTTTGCCCCTCAAGTCAACTCCGCCGTGCGGGCTTTTTTCAATACCGTTTACAATGCTTCTTTTGCCAAAACGGCTGACCACTTTAGTGGCGACCGGCTTGATAAAGCTTCCCTTCCAGAGCCTTCCGGCTGAGGAATTTTTTATGGCGGCCTTGATACTGGCGATTTCCCGTCTATAGCGGGCCAGCTGTTCAGCGGTGAGCTTGCTGTATTTTTTGTTAACCGTAATCCGCCTTACTCCGTAATCCTTGGAGACCACTTTTATCTTGGCCGAGGCGACCTGACGCCCGTCTGCCAGGGCTGTGACCAGGTAATAACCGAGTTTTTGCCGCACATCCACGGCAATGGGACCTGCATAGCAGTTCTTTTTCACCTTTTCCAGGTCAAACTCCCTTTGGCAAAGGCGCACCGTCAGCTTGGAAACCTTGCGGTCCAGGCAGACCCTGACCCAGGAAGGCTGGCCTATGCCCACGGTTTTGCCAGCCAGCTGCAGACTGGCGGACCAGGCGGAAGTGGACAAAAAACACAACAGAAACGTAAGGACGGTGATTTTTTTCAAGTGTCAATCTCCTCAACCCTGGCTTTCAATCCCCCTTGGGCCAGACGCACCTTTATCTCCTTGTCAACTAATCCTGGATCCGCCTGACGCAGTAACTTGCCGTCAGGGCCGGTGACCAGGGCATAGCCCCTTTTCAGTACAGCCTGCGGCCCCAGGGCTTTAAGGCTGGCCTTTAAGTTTTCAAGGCGGCCCCGATCGCTTTGCAGCCTTGTTTTAAGTGCGTCAAGCAGACGAAAGCCAAGCTCGGTATTCTTTTGTTTTAAATGTGCCAAACGCCTGTCCGGCCTTTTCTGATGCAGGCCCTGCTCAAACTGGTAAAGGGTTTTCCTTTTCCCATGGCAGTTTGCATTCACCCCGGCAGCCGCCCGCATCATGAGGTCGTCGAGCCTGAGCCTTTTATCTATCAACCCGCGGCTCGGATCACTTAGGCCCTTTACGGCAGAGGTCAGGGCCAGCCTGCGTTGGTTGATCAGCCTTTGGCCTGCTGCCAGAAGCCTTTTCTCCAGACCGCCTGCGTTCTGAGCCAGAACAGCCATAGGCTGGGCCAGCATTTCAGCCGCAGCAGTGGGTGTAGCCGCCCTGTGGTCAGCCACAAAATCGCTGATCGTAAAATCAATCTCGTGCCCCACTGCCGAAATCACCGGCAAGGGGCAGTCTGCGATGGCTCTGGCCAAATCTTCATCATTAAAGGCCCACAGATCTTCGGGTGAGCCTCCGCCCCTGGTCAGGACGATTACCTGGGGCCAATCCCATTGGCTAAGTTCTTTAAGCGCCTCGATTATCTGGCCGGGAGCCTTTTCACCCTGTACGGTTGCGGGGAAAACCGCCACTTCAATGCCTGCAAAACGGTTATGCAGCACCTCTATGAAATCGCGCACCGCAGCCCCGGAACGGGAGGTTATGACCGCCACCCGCCTGATAAACTCGGGCAGGGGTTTTTTACGTTCCTGATCAAAGAGCCCCTCTTCGGCCAGGCGTTTTTTTATCTGCTCAAAGGCCAGGGCCAGGGCGCCGGAGCCCCTGGGCTCCATGGAATCCACCACCAGCTGGACCTCGCCCCTGGGTTGGTAAACGCTAAGTTTGCCCTGACAAAGGACCTTTAACCCGTTTTCAGGCTTAAAACGCAGGTAACCAGCCCGGTTGCGGAAAAAAACCGCCCGCAGCGTGGATTTGTCATCTTTAAGGCTGAAATAGAGATGCCCGCTGGCCGGACGGGCCAGACCGCTGATCTCGCCTTCCACCCAGATAAAATTAAACCTGCCTTCAGTATGTTTTTTCAGCTGGGCCACCAGATCACTGACGCTCAGGATCTGGCGCTGGCTGAACAGTTCCAGGTTCTTCAAGCCAACTCCTCTTCAGCCGCTATTAAGACGCTTGCGGGCATAACTCAAAAGCCAACTCTCTTTCAAGGAATTTTACCCACTCAAGCATATTACAAGGCATGAATGCGAACTCATAATCATATCCCAAAAAGGAAAAATACGCTAAATACCGCTGGAACCAGCTTAAATAAAAGGAAGGGCTCGCCTGGGAAAGGGCCGAAACCGTAACTCGGCTTTGGGAAACAGTAATTTTGCTTTAAAATCGTCATCTTAAAAAGGTTATTGCGGGATAACCCTGTAGGAAGTGATTTTGCCCTGGTTTTTCAGAATCTCGGCCGCGGCTTTTGCTGCCTTTCTGGTTCGATATTTGCCCACCAGGAGCCGCTGCCACCTGCCCTTTCCCCCCAGATCCACTGCGGCCAGTCTGGCCTGGACGCCGTTTTGGTTGAGTTTCCGCACCTCTTGATCGGCATAATCCTTTTTCTTGAAACTGGCCAGATGCAAGGTAAAGCCGCTGCCGCCGTGATTGGACGCAAACTTTGGCGGGGTTCTTTTTTCAGTGCCCAACACCACACTCATGCGGTCAACTCCACCGGCGTGTAAGGGAACATCCACATGATAATCGCTCACCCCTCCCGGGGTGCTGGCCTGGTAAACAATAACCTCGCTGCCCTGGGGACCGCTTACCACATAACGGCCCACTCCACCCCGCTTGCGCACCCTGGTTTCATTTTCCAGCATTATGGCTATGGTTTTATTTGAAATGCCCGCCCGGCGCAGTTTGATCACCTGCTCCACAGTCAGGGCCTTTGCCGGTAAACCGGTCAACAGGGAAAAAAACAAGCCTGCAACCAGCCAATAAAAAAAACTTTTTTTCCGCATCTCTCCCTCCTTCAAGGCAGGGATTCCAACCAGGCCCTGGCCTCCAGGGCCTCGGGACAGTCACCTTTTTCACAGGCCTTGTCCATATCCAGGTTTCCGCAGGGCCAGGGCTCGCCCTTTAGCAGGGGCAAAAGATCTTCCGGCCCTTGTTTCAGGATTTTTTCCCAGTCCGACACTTCTTCTTCAGAAGGAAGCCTGGGGGTGAGTACAGCCAATACATTTAAATCGCCATCCCGCCATTCGAGCCAGGCCGCATAGCCCGGACGCACGGTATTGCCCAGAACAAAGCCCAGGCCGTTCACCACGCCCCTGTTTTCCAGGTGTAAACTGCCGGAAAGCCAAAACACGTAAGGCAAACGGCCCACTTCGTAAAACTGGGCTAAGAAGGCTTCCTTAAGCAAGTTGAGAGGCGGCTTTTTACCATATATCCGCTGAATATTGTTTGCCCAAGGGTCCAAACCGGCCAAATGATCCGGTTTTACCTGCCAAAGCCAGTCATTTTCCGGCTTGGCCAGCAGATAGCAGTCAAGTCCCCATTCAACCTGTTTGTGCAAGAGGTTATTCTTGGAATATCCTCCCCCCACCACGGGATTAACGATCCGGGAATGACCCTGCAGGTCCAAAAGGCAATGGCTCAACCAGCCCAGGGCAAAAGCCCGGTCTGAATCTGTGTGGGCATTTTTGAAAAGAATTTTACAGAAACGCCAGGGAGCCAACTGGTGGGCCGCCTGGGCCAAACCGTTTTTTTGCTCCAGATAATAACCCGCATCAGGGGCCAGGGCGCCCGCCTGAAAAACCCGCCATAATCTTTCATCACCAGCTTCCATGCCGGTCTGTTTGGCCACATGGGGCCAAATTTCCTTGGCGTATTTCAGATGCGCAAAAGGACCCAAAGCCCACACTCCGCCGCTGAATCCAAAAACAAGGGCCACGACAAACAGAAACGTAAAAATGAGTGGTTTCAGGTTATCACTTCTCAAAAGCAAGCAGGGCCTCCACATGACCTGTGTGGGGGAAATGATCGAAAACCATGAATGAGCATGGCTCATAACCCAACTTTATCAACTCCTTGGCATCACGTGCGAGCGCCGCGGGATGACAGGATATATAAATTATCTTAGTGGGATCAAGCCTGGCCAGGCCGGGCATCAAACCTTTGGCCCCCGACCTGGGCGGATCCAGAACCACCAGATCAAAATGAGCCTTTTCTTCCCAAAGAACCGGCAGAACCTTTTCAACCTTGCCCTGGAATCCGGCCAGCCCTTGCTTTAATCCGTTAGCCTCCGCCCCAAAGACAATTGCGTCCAGAGAGCCGACGGCGTTTTCCACTGAAGTGACCAGCCAGTTTTGCCTCAAAAGCGGCAAGGTGAAGTTACCGGTTCCGGCGTAAAGGTCCAAGGCCTCCCCACCTTGTCCTTCTCCGGCCTCTTTGGTCAACTCCTCAAGCAGAATGTCATTGGTGGCAAAGTTGACCTGGGAAAAAAATCCGGGAAAAGCGAACAGGTCAAGATCAGCGGATCTGTACATGTTCGCCCCATTTTCAGGGGAAAACTCCCAGCGTTCAAGCCTGCCTGCCACGGAAAAACGAACCCCGGCCAGCCCGGTGTCAAGGAGCCCCGCCCTCAGTTCTTGGATTTTTTGTTTTGACACCCTTTGAGAGCGGTCAAAAATCACACAGGCGAAAACCGTGTCCTCCAGGCCGGAGAGAAGCTCGATCTCCTTGGGATCGGGGCCTTGCCATTGTTCCAGGTATTTTGCCAGTTCCGGCAGGATCCGGTTTATAGCATCTTTTGCCACCAAGCAATTTGAAATTTCCACCAGATCATTGCTGGCACGGGCATAAAATCCGATTTTTTTATGCTTTACCTGGACTCTCACCCGGTTGCGGCACCCCTCGGAAGCAGGAGAAGAAATTACTTCATGGGGCTTGATTCCGGATACACGGTGAAGAGCCCGCTCGACCCAGGCGGCCTTGGCCTTTACCTGAGCCGGATAGGCAAGGTGCATGAGGTTGCAACCGCCGCAATTTGCGTAATAGGGGCATAAAGGCTCAACCCGGTCCGGGCTGGGCTTGAGGATTTGCACCACCTCGGCCTGGTCGTAGTCCTTATGCTCCCTGGTAATTCCGGCCAGTACGGTTTCGCCTTTTAACGCACCTTGGACCATGACAGCCTTGCCATGGTCATTGCGGCCAAAGCCCCTTCCGCCAAAAGCCAGGTCGGTGATATCGATTTTGATTTCTTTGGTTTTCGTTTGTTGAGTTTTCATAAATCCTATGCTAGCAAATCAGGGACGTGAATAGAGCGGAAAAGTCTTTAACTTGGATGCCGCTTTTCAACCCATGAGCCGTTGAAATTGTTATTGCAATAGAGATGTTCTATTATAACCATAAGCCAAAAAACATTTAAGGCTTCCCGCCCATTACACCTTGCTGATACTTAAAGCATCACATTAAGGGGGCTTTTAAGTGAAACCAGACCCGGTTCAATTGCTCCTCAAAAGAAGTGAGAAAGAACCTTTCCGACAATTCATGGATTTGGAGGTCCTGGAGATAAAACCCGGAAACGCTCTGGTGGCCATGCGGTTCAGTAAAAAGCTGCAAAATATTTTCGGCATGCTCCACGGCGGCGCGGTCTTCAGTCTTCTGGACGAGGCCTTTCAACTGGCCTGCAACGCCCATGGCCAGGTGGCGGTGGCCCAAGAGCTTACCATCTACTACCTGGCTCCCGCCCGGGCCGGGGCCAGGCTGTTGGCCAGGGTCAGCGAACAACACGCTACCAGAAAAACCGCCCTTTACAAGGCCAAGGTATGGGAAGAAGACAGTGAAAAAATGATCGCCAGGGCCAGTGCCATGGCCTATCGCAAGGGCACTGACCTGCCTTTCAATGAAAAAGGCGAGCTTATCAATGAAAGTTGATCAATTGCAGTCTCCCAGGAGCAGGTCCGCGGTTTCCCCCAATACTTGGCCTATGGGCTCCCGGATCACCAGGGTTGCGTGATCGTCCAGCCAGGTTTCGTCCCGGTTCATCAAGACCACCCGGCCATGGTTTTCCAAGGTGAGCCTGGGCAGGGCCGCAGCCGGATGCACCACCAGAGACGACCCGGCTACTATCAAAAGATCAGCCTCGGCGCAGGCCTGGGCCGCTCCCTGGAGCACATTTTGGTCCAAAGACTGGCCAAAGCTTATGGTGGCGGGCTTTAAAATTCCACCGCACAAAGGGCAGGCCGGGTCAAGTTCACCCACCTCAAAACGCTTCAACACGGCTTCGGTATCTTCCATGTGTTTTTTGCAACTCAGGCAGGAGGTCTTGGCCACTGTGCCGTGCAACTCCCACATGGCCTCGGGCGCAACACCTCCCCGCACATGCAGTCCGTCTATATTTTGGGTGACAACCGCCTTCAGGTTGCCTGCCTCATAAAATCGGCCCAAGGCCAGATGACCTTGATGGGGCTGGGCCTTGAAAAAATCCCAGAAAGCCTCTTGATAAAAGCGCCAATAGGCGGTGCGGGCCTTGGATGAGGTCATAAATTCCTGGAACTGAGGCGGATTATGACGCTCCCACACTCCGCCCGGAGAGCGGTAATCCGGAATGCCTGATTCCGTGGACATTCCCGCCCCTGTGAAAACCACCAAGGAGTGAGATTGGGCTATGAGATCAGCAAGTTCCCGCATCTGCGCCCTCTTTTTCCCGGGACTCGAAGGCCTGCATGGCGTTTAAAAACTTTTCCGGAATCGCCACCGCCCGGCCCTGGTCCAGATCGTATGAGACGGTGAGGCTTTTACCCTTGGCCGCCAGAACTTCGCGCTCCGGCAGCCAAAGGGCATACTCAAAGGTAAACTTTTTTTGATTATACTCTGAACTCCGGATATAAACCCGGACCTTGTCCGGCATTCTGACAGGAGCCAGGTAGTCAACCTCTGTTCTTTGAATAACTATGGATATGGCCGGTTTGGTCAGGGGATTGAATATGCCCAACTTGCTTAGATAAGCCACCCTGGCCTCTTCAAAATAAGTTAGAAAAGTGGCGTTGTTCACCATGCCAAAGGCGTCTATATCGGAAAAACGGGGCCTGAACTCGTGGTAAAAATGAAAGCCCTTTAACAAATCGGCCATTATTCGAAGAAGCTCCCCGGGATCAGCTTTTATTCTTGCTGCTCCTGCGTTCGGCCAGGCTGAGCACCTTGCCTTTTGATTTTGGTTTTTCATCCTGGTCAGAAGTTTCCGGAGTCTCCGGCTCGGGCGGAAGCTGTCCCTGGGGCCGGGGCAAACGCTCCAGGCGCATGGACTCTCCCCCCATGGTGAACTCGGCTCCGTCTATATATTCCTCTCTGAGAATCCAGGTGACCTTGGCGGTGGGCAACTGCAAAAGCATAATGGTTATCTGCCACCAGCCCGGCTTTACATCGGCAACAATATCCTCAACGCGGGCAAACCCCATGGGCTGATCCTTGTGATAGATCAGGATAAGGTCCCCTGTCATGGTCTCCATGTTAGAATCTACTCGGTTTTACGGTTAATTTTCAAAAAGCTTCTTCACTTTGGCCAGACGCTCCTCAAACTGGCCTTCCTCGAGGCAGTATTCCTGAGTGCCGTGGCAGGCCACGGCAAAAGAGGAGATAGCGGAACCCCAAAGGGCGGCCTCTTCCAGGCTTAAGCCATTGGAAAGGCCTTTTAAAAGGCCGGAGCGATAGGCGTCTCCGGCTCCCGTGGGGTCGTTCACTTCATCAGGCGGGGCGGCGGGAATAAAGGTTTCACTGTCTTTTCTGCGCACCAGCGAGCCTTTTTCACCCATGGTGGTGATAACGCTTTCGACATTTTCCAAAATGGTCTTTAAATCCAGACCGGTGAGCTTTTGAATGATCTCCAGTTCATATTCATTGGAGATTAGGGTCATGGCGCCGTCCATGGCCTGTTTGAGCTCCTCGCCCTGCCATATATTCAGGGACTGGCCTGGGTCAAAGATAAAGGGCAGGCCCACTTTGCGGTAAAGCTCGGGCAGCCTGCTCATATCCTCTTTTCCGCCCGGGGCCACAATGGCCAGGGAATCAGAGGGCTTCAAGTGGCCTTCGTCCACATTGCAGGGGAAGTACATGGCGCCGGGATTGAAGCTGTTGATCATGTTGTTGCAGCAGTCGTTTGTAATAAAGCAGCCCGCTGTGAACTGATCATCGACCAGGCGCACGAACTCGGTTTTAATACCGTGGTTTTGCATCCATTCCAGATAGCGGGAGCCGTCCCTGCCCAACGAGCCCAGAACCGCCGGTTTTTCACCGAGCTGGGTAAGGCCGTAGGCAATATTTCCGGCGGTGCCGCCGAGCATTTCCCTCATGCTGTTGACGTTGAAGCTCACTGAAAGAGAATCTATATTGTTGGGCAGTATATGGTCTGAGAACTGCCCCTCAAATGTCATGATGCGATCGTAAGCCAAAGAACCGTAAATAAGGATTTCCATTATTAACCTTTCCGTGGGAAGGTGGCGTCAAGTAAGGTGAGCATCTGGTTCGCCCAGAGACGGGCCTGGTCCAGATGCTTATCATCAGTAGATGGAGCCCGGCCGCAAGGCAGGCTGAAGCATTCGTCTTTACTAAGCCGCAAGGTGACGCATCCGGGAAGTCCGGGAGGCAGGTGACTGGCCTGGTTTATCTGGTAAACGGTAAAGCAATCTTCATCGCAACGCACGCTGAACAGGGAGTCGCCCTGCTTCAGCCTCAATGCCTTGCCCAGCACCCCTCGGCAGAGAAATTCCTGATGAATTATCTCAAAAAGCTGGTCTTTGCTGACTTCCTTCATCCGCGCCCCCCGTTTCACAGTGTTTTAGCCCAAACCAAAGGCAGCTTTCACTGATAAAGACTGTGACAATGGATGTTACGTGGTCAAAGGAGGCATGTCAACCCATCACGCTTTTCCGCTAAAGGCCTTCCAGCCAAGCCCCATGCGCCATACAAAATAGAGCCCCACCAGGGTTGTGACTACAAAATGAATCAGCCAGAGCAGCATGGCATAGCCTCCGGCCTGAGCCGGATCAGCGCCCACAAAACTCAAAGTGGCTGCGGCAGCCAGGTGGAAGGTACCCAAAAAAGCAGGTGCGGAGGGGATCAAAAGGGCCAGCGCCACAACCACCTCCATAAGCAATCCCACCATCGGGCTCATGCTGATGCCAAAGGCAAATAAAAGGCTCCAGGCCCAAAAAGCCAGGCAGAACCAGACCAACAGAGAATGAATGGCCACAAAAAGCAGGTCCTTGGCCCTTGTGACTGCGAGTCCGTCGGCAAAAGCGTCCACCATGGTGAGAATCTTTTGACCCAGGCCCTTGGGCAGGGGTTTCAAGCAGATTCCCACCAGCTTGAGGGAAAGGTCCTTTTTCCAGCGGAAGCACTGCAAAATCACCAAAAGGCCTGCAAAAAGGGCAAATCCCAACCAGCCGCCGGTGCGCAGGGCGTCTACGGTTATTATGGTGCCGTCAACCCGGCCCTCGGGCAGGTCCATGAACCACATAACCAGAAGCAGGAAAAAAAGCACCGTGAGCCCGTCATAGACCCTTTCCATGACAACGGTGGCAAAGGTCGCCGATTTGCTGACTTTTTCGGTGCGCCCCAATACATAGGCCCTCACCACTTCCCCAAGATGGGCGGGCAGTATGTTGTTGCCCAAAAAGCCCACCATCAAGGCTTGAAAAAGGGGTTTGAAGCGGACATTGGCAAGGGGAAGCATGAGATAATGCCAGCGTATGGCCCTGAAAACATAGGAAAGCAGATAGAGCAGTGCATTGGGGAGAAGGTAAATCAGCTTCACTTGGCCCAGGGTGGTTGTCATCTCGTCTAAGGGAACAACCTGGAGAAAAAACCAACCAGCCGCCAGACTGATCAGAATTCCGAAAAGATATTGTTTCCACATGTGGTTTCACCAGGCCTAAAAACAAGGGCGGCTTAAGGCCGGCCCTTGATCTGCTTCTTGTTTCCCCAGGCGCAGCCGGAGAAAAAAGCGGTATATCGGAAGAAAACGGATCAATCCACAAACCGGAACTTGATCAGGCACCAAAGAGCCACCAGACCGTCTCTCCAGGTGATCTTTTTACCTTCATCAAACTCCCTGCCCGTGTACTTGATGGGGACCTCGTAGATGCGCAGGCCTTTTTTAAGGAGCTTGGCCGTGATCTCCGGCTCGAAATTGAACCGGTCGCTCTTTATGACCAGGCCCTCCAAGGCCTCTTTGGTAAAAAGCTTATAGCAGGTCTCCATATCACTTAAGGTGGTGTTGTAGAGGATATTGGTGGTGAGGGTGAGGAATTTGTTGCCCAACCAGTGGTGAAAGAACATGTTGCGTCTTTCACCGGTAAAGCGGGAGCCGTAGACCACCTGGGTTTTTCCCCTGAGCACCGGCTTTAAGAGCACCGGATAATCTTCGGGATCATATTCCAGGTCTGCGTCCTGGATAAGTATAAGATCGCCTTTGGCTTCGGCAAAGCCAGTGCGAAGGGCCGCGCCCTTGCCCCGGTTCACCGGATGTTTGAAAATGCGGATGGGCAGGTCAAACGGCTTTGCCTGTGGGTTTATACTGGTCTTGCCTTCCATGGCCGCCATTATCTGGGGAGTTTTATCCTGGGAACAGTCATCGATCATGACCAGCTCCCGCTCAAGATCGCCCAAGTCCACTGCCTGAACTTGTTTTACGATCTCCTCCAAGAACTGTTCTTCATTGTAAACGGGCATAACAATGGAAAGCAGCATAATACAACCTTATCTTAATTAATCAGACCACTATATAAAGGTTCAAAAATACCTTGGTAGGCTACTTGAGCCCCCCCAGATGTCAAGTGTAAAAATTGTTTAACTAACGCTTAAAGTTGTCTAAAAAGACTGAAAAAAGGCGTGAAACCTTTATTTATTTTCGTAAAACCCCGCAAGCGCTTCAAGTAAAAGCATACTACCAGGGAGAGGCGGGTGCAGTCGACTGCATATGCCTTTACTTAATGCCGGAATTTTTTTAGGGGCCGACAAAACAGCTCCCAAAATAAAACCAGATGGCCTTGAGATGAGCCCTGGTTCCTGTTATGGTCTGCGGTGGTTTTCAACTATATGAAAAATCAATAAAAGGCAGAGATGAACTTGCAAGTTACCATCGCGGTTATTTTCAAACCAAACCAAAAACACCTTGAAACCTTTCTGAGTCTTGCCGCGACTTGGCTGGATGAGGAAAGCGAATTGCTTTTGGCTGTCCCGGACCGGGAAGGAATCAACCAAGGCGGGCTTCTGCCTCTTTTCAGCGCCCTGCCCTGTAAAGCCTCCCTGATTCACCTGGCCTCTCTCTCCAATTTGGCCGGCATGAACCAATTGGTGCAGGCTGCAAAGGGGGAAATAATTTGTTTCATCTCTCCGGATTTTTTGATAGGGCCGGATTTTGTGCCCAGAGTAAGAGAATTCTTCAAGGAAAATGAATCCCTGGCCGCACTGGGAGGCGTTCCGGGAGTTTTGCCCGGAAAAGGCGCCTGGCCCGAGGTGGCTGAAGCAGTCGCAAATTTTACAGCTCTAAGCCAAACTTTTTGGGAGCCTGAATTACAGAACGCCGCCTTCAGGAAAAGCGCCCTTTTAAACGCCGGTGGCTTCAGTGACCAATGCGCCGATCCGAAGGGGGATCCTTATTTATATGAAAAGCTGGAAGATCGGGGCTTTGAAATAGCCTGTGATCACAATTGGCCGGTTCGCCGGGCCCACCCCGAAACCTTGCTCCAAAATCTGTTGGATCAATTTTGGCAGGCAGAGAAATGGGGTGCGAGCAAACCAAGGGGAGCCGCACCTTGGCCGGGCATGGCCTTGCAAAGTGGATTTGTAATGCTTGGCCTGGGGCTTTTTATCAGCCTGTGGCCATATGACCTGGAACGTGCGTTGACGCTCAGCCTGGTGTGTTTTATGTTGAATTACTATCCCAACCGGCAATTCTTTAAATTTGTCACGGAAAAGAAACCCGAGCTGATGGGTAAATCCATAGTTTTCGCGATGCTAAGGCCGTTTTTTGCTTTACCGGGTCTTTTTTGGGGGTCAATACGCAGACTGGGGCTTTTGACCTGAATTTATTGGTGATCAGCCTGGCCGAATCGGACAAGGAATTTGCTTTTTCTGTTATCGCCAAAACGGGACTAAAATGAATCTATAACACAAGACACTTGTTATACTGATAATGTTTGCTAAAAGGTTTCTGCTTTGTTTACCCGACCCTGTCTGGAGCTAACCCCCTTGAGCGCAGATCCTTCACTATTCAATAAGCGACAGGGAGCTTGTCCGGCAAGCGAGTTACAGGCAGCCAGACTTATAAATAAAACCTGTTAAAGGATCAGGAGAAAAACTGTGTTCAGTAAAAAATCCAAGAAATTTATTTACAAATCCGGGATTATTTCCGCGTTGATTGCCCTGGCCTTTTGCCTGGAACCTGTTCAAGCCAAAGCCGCTGACCCTATTACCCTGGATCAGGCGGTTACAATGGCCCTGTCCTACTCACCTACCCTCAAGGCTTCGCAACATAAGGTGGACTCGGCCAAGTTGGCGGAAAAAGAAGCTTATACCTATTATCTGCCCACTTTGGACACCCAATATGCCTATAAGGGCGTGCAAGACGCTCCCACAACCAGCATAGCCGGTATGACTTTCGAAGTTGGGTCTGAAAACACCTATAGTTGGAAAACAACTGTAACCCAGCCTATTTTTACTGGTTTTCGCATAACAAGCATGCACAAGCTGGCTGAACTGGGAATCGACCTGGCCAAGACAGACCTGCTCCTGGGCAAGCTCGACGTGGCGCTTTCAGCCAAGGAGTCCTATTTCCAGTACCTGAAAGCCCAAAAATCACTGGAAGTAGCCAACCAAGCCGTGCGGCAGCTAGAGGCCCATTTAAAGACTTCCCAGGATTTCTATGATGTGGGGATCATACCGGTCAATGACGTGTTGAAGGTCAAAGTTGAATTGGCCAATGCCCAGCAGAGCCAGGTGGCTGCGGATAACGCGGTCTCCCTGGCCGAGGCCAAGCTCTCGAGCCTTATTGGCTGGGGTGTGGATGAAAAAGTCCAGGTTGAGGACATCTTGCGCCGTCATCACAAAGACATCAGCTACAACCAGGCCCAACACAAAGCCAGGACAGAAAGGCCCGAACTCAAGGCTCTGGGCATTCAGCTTAATCAGGCGGACCAGCTTATCAAAAAGGCCCAGAGCGAATATTTCCCGGAGATAGGCTTGAAAGCGGGATACAACTACCTTAGTGATTCACCGGATATAAGCGATTCCGAGTATTACGACAACTCCGGCTGGGAAGTCCAGGCCTCCCTGGATTGGAGCATATTCGAGTGGGGGCGCACCAAACACAAGGTAGGACAGGCCAGGGCGGACAAAATGCGGATTACGGCCTTGGAAAACAACCTCAAGGACCAGATAGACCTGCAGGTGAAACAGGCCTGGCTCTTTTTGATAGACTCTGAGAAAAACATCATTACAGCCACCACCCAGGTTGAGCAGGCCAAGGAAAATTACCGCATCACCGAAGAGCGCTTTAAAGAGCAACTGACCACCAATACCGAGGTGCTCGATGCCCAAACCCTTTTAACCCAGGCCCAGGAAAACTACTATTCAGCCCTTACCACCTATAATCTGGCCGGGGCCAGGCTGCAAAGAGCCATGGGTGTGGGGCTTGAGCCCACCAAAATAAGGGGTAAAAAATAAAAGCCCTTTTGCCTTTCATTGAGCAAGGCCTTAAAATGCATTTCAGGCTGTGAAACGAAAAACCGGCCTGAAATGCATTTTTGCTTTACCTGTGTAGATAAAAGGTTTATCCCGACCGAACCGGTAAGCCGAATCCTATCTTGATCTGTTACGACTGTTAGTTATTCACCGCTTCCGGCTGGAGGCCAGATGGTCTTTTTTGAGCAAGTAAAGAAAACCTATCACGGCCGCACCAAACCTGCTTTGGATGAAATCAATCTGCACATACAGCCCGGCCAGTTCGTTTATTTAAGCGGGCCCTCAGGCGCAGGCAAAACAACCTTTTTAAGGCTGCTTTTCGGCGCCGAGCTGCCCAGCTCCGGACTGGTGAAAGTCCTGGGCGCGGATATGGGGCGCATACCCGCCCGGGCAATGCCGAGGTTGCGCAGAAAAATCGGGGTTATTTTCCAGGATTTCAAGTTGGTCAGGGGGCTTACTGTTTATGAAAACACAGCCCTTGCCTTGAGTGTCGCCGGTATTAACGGAAAAACCATGGCCAACCAGGTTTCAAAAACCCTGGCCCAAGTGGGGCTGGCCGCCAGGGCCCACACCCTGGTGGAGACCCTTTCCGGCGGTGAACAGCAAAGGGTGGCCATTGCCCGGGCCTTGGTGGCCCGGCCCAAACTGTTATTGGCCGATGAACCAACCGGCAACCTGGACCCTGAAAATGCAAGAGAAATCATGCGCCTGGTGGTCCAGGCCCATACCAGGGGAACCACTGTGATTGTGGCCACCCATGATCCCCAGCTGATTAAGCTGGTTCGCGGCCCCAAGGTGATCCGCCTTTATCAGGGCCGTTTGGAAGAAGGCTCATGAGCCCCAAACAGCCGAGCATGGGTCCTTTTGCCAGGGCCTTTAAGCAAATGAAACGGGATTTATGGCTGCAATGGGCCGCCATAATGAGCTTAACCGTGTCCCTGGCCATTTTGGGCGCATATGTAACCCTTTGCCTGAATCTTTCCGGCGCTTACCAGCAGATGATTACCGGTGCGGCCATGATGGTGGTCTTGGATGATTCCATAGCCGAATCCGACGGCTGGTATCTCACCAGACAACTGGCGGTGAGAAGCGAGGTGGCCAAAGCAACTTTTATAAACAAAAAAAAGGCCTTAAACCGCTTTACCCGTCAATTGGGGGAAAATGCCGATATTCTGAATGGACTTAAACAGAATCCCCTGCCCCCCACCATAGAGGTTTTTCTGTTGCCCGGAGCAGTTCAGAAAACCCTGGCCGAGCAGATAAAGGGCCTGCCCCATGTGACGGAAGTGGTGACCACCCGTCCCTGGTTGCGCAAAATGGAGGATTTTGCAGGCACCGCCTGGGAGCTGGCCATGGCGCTTGGCCTGCTTTTATTTGCGGGAATCGTGTTTCTGGTTTTAAACACCGTGCGTATTGCGATCTATGTACGCAGGGACCAGCTGGAGGTAATGGACCTGGTCGGCGCGTCAAATTGGTTCATCAGGATACCTTTTTTAATAGAGGCCCTGATCCAGGCCTTTGTTTCCTCAACCCTGGCCAGTCTCCTGATCTGGGGGCTCTTACGCGTTCTTGCCTCGCCCAAGGCCCTGCCCCTGGGGTTCAATGCCAGGCAACTGATGAGTTTTCCCTGGCAGGCGCCGGTGATTATTTCCTTTTTGGCTGTATTGGCCGCGGTGTTGGGCGGTTTTTTGGGTGTAAGCCGGGCCTTGCGCCCCAAGGGGGAATTTTGAGGCGCATCTTTTTTGCTTTAACCTGCCTTTGTCTGGTGTTGCCTTTGCCCCTTGGGGCGGCTCAAAAACCGGACTCCCTGGAAACCGCCCGCCGGGAGCTCAAAACCAGGCTCTCAACCCTGGTGGATCAGAGAAATCAGCTCACCCGCACAATCGAAGCCATTCATCTGGAGATCAATTCCCTTAAAATCCGCAGGATCAGGGCCAGGGCCCGCATAAACGAACTAAAGGCCCTGGCGCTCAAATCTTCCGGACGGCTTGAGGATCTGCGCCGGGAAGCGGCTGAGCTGCAACCAAGTCTTCTCAAAATGCGTGAGATATACGGTGAACGTTTGCGGGCCATGTACCTGCACGGACCGGACACCGGCCTGGCCATATGGGCCGGAGCCAATTCTTTTCATGATGCGTTGACTCGCAGTCAGGCCCTGGCCAGATTGGCGGCGGATTCCAGGGAAAAACTGCAAAAAATAAAAATACGCCAAAAAAAATACGAAAAACTTAAGACAAGCCTGGCCTTTAAGCAGAATGAATTTCTGGAGTACATCAAGGATCAACAGGAGACCGAAAAAACCCTGAAGGAGATGGAGCAAAAAAACGGCGGGCTGCTTAACAATCTGGAGGCTCAGGGAAAAAAACTTTCGGAAAATATAAACACCCTTAACCAGGCCCAGGCCAGGCTGGTCAGGACCCTGGCAATGGTAAAGACCCTGCCGCCGGAACAAAAACGCGGTAAAATCCTGGTTCCGCCGATTAAGGGTGTTGTGGCGGCCAAGGGAAACCTCTCCCCTCCGGTGGAAGGGGCTCCAACCAACTTGAACTTGCCGGAAAAACATGGCATTTTCATAAAGGCCAGGCCCGGATCATTGGTTCGCTCTCCCTGGTGGGGAAAGGTCGCCTATGCGGGAAACCTGGCGGGATATGGAAAAGTAATTGTTTTAGACCACGGTCAAAGAGTGCATACTGTACTTGCCTGTCTTGGGAACCTTTCTGTGGATAAGGGTCAAAATGTTAAGGCGGGGAGTGTAGTCGGCCAGGTTGGCGGCACGGCTTTGGTATACTTGGAAGTACGAAAAGGAGCCAAACCGGTAAACCCGTTAAAATGGCTGCGCTTGGGTTCTTGACCCAGACTTGTCAGACAGATACATTAAAATTCAAACATGTTGTATTTCACCCAGGAGGCTTTCATGCAAAAAGGCCGGTTAAGCGTACTGAAAACGCCTTTGGCCATTCTGTTTTTCTCTGTTGTTGCCGCGGCCTGCGTTATCGGTTTTTCCCGTAATCTGCCGGCTCAGGCGGCCAGTGACGCAGAATACAGGCGTATGCGCGTCTTTACCGAGGCATTGGCGGAGATTGAACGTAAATATGTCGAGAAAAAGTCGCCTGAGGAGCTGATAAACGCAGCCATAAAGGGCATGGTTTCCAGCCTTGATCCTCATTCCTCCTACCTCACGCCTGAAGAATACAAGGAACTGCAGGTGGAAACCAAAGGCAGTTTCACCGGGGTGGGAATTGAGATCACCACCAAAGACGGCATTCTCACCGTAGTCTCCCCCATTGAAGGGACTCCGGCCTACAAGGCCGGAATAAAGGCCGGAGACCGCATCGTAAAAATCGACGGCAAACTCACCAAGGGGATGACCAGCATGGACGCGGTAAAGGCTATTCGCGGTCCCAAGGGTGATAAGGTGGTGCTTTCGATCATGCGCGAGGGCGAGGCCAGGCTGCTTGACATACCTATTGTCAGGGACGTTATCCCCCTGGTGAGCGTGCGTCATAAAATAATTGAAGACGGTTACGGTTATGTAAGAATCAGCACCTTCCAGGAGAACACCACAAGTGACCTGGTTAAGGCCCTGCGCAACCTTCAGACCCAAAAAATCCCCTTGAAAGGTCTGGTGCTGGACCTGCGCAATGATCCGGGCGGTCTTTTGCAAGAAGCCGTGGGTGTGGCCGATCAATTCCTGGAAGACGGTGTCATTGTCTCCACCAAAGGCAGGCTTCCCGGTCAGGAAATGGTCTTCAGGGCCACAGGCTCCATGACTGCGGGTGATTATCCCATTGTCTGTCTGGTCAACAACGGAACTGCCAGCGCCAGTGAAATTGTGGCCGGAGCGCTCCAGGATCACAGCCGCGCCATAATAATGGGCACAACCAGTTTTGGCAAGGGCTCTGTACAGACCATTATCCCCATGGATGACAACGGGGCCTTGCGCCTCACAACAGCCCGCTACTATGTGCCCAGCGGCCGTGCTATCCAGGCCAAGGGAATTGTTCCCGATGTAGTGGTGGCCTTTGAGCCTCCGCCTGAAAAGCCCAACAAAAAGGAAAAATTCCATGGCATCAGGGAAAAAGACTTAAACGGAGCCATGAAAGCCGAAGAAGACCCTGAGGCTGAAAACAAAAATAAAGACGAAGAAGAAACCGACGATAAGCTTTATATGACGGCCGAACGTCTGGCCAAGGATAATCAGCTGCGTCGGGCCCTGGATCTGTTAAAGGCCTGGCAGGTCTTCGAAAAAGTGGCCAAAACAAAATACAGCCATGGGGCCACAACAGAAGAACGCTAAACCGTGGCCAAAAAACCGGTCATAAAAAAACTTAACAAGACAAAGAAAAAACCCGGGCGAAAGACCAAAAAATCCGGTTTCGCCCGGGTCTTTGACACCAGGGCGCTGGTCTACAGCGCCCTTTCAGCTGTCCTTTTGGCGGTTATGGGCACCTTTGTCTGGTGGCTTATTCAAGGCTCGCCCCAAAGCACGCCCCCTAAAACCCATAAAACCAATCAACCGAAAAGTATAATCTACGAAGAACCCCAGCATGACACCTGGGAAGAAACCCTTCACAGGATAGATGAAGCCATCCTGAAAAGCCTTAGGAGGGGCGGTCTTTCCCTGGATCGTACAAGGCTCAATATCAGAACCGCCCAAGGCGGGTATGTTACGGAAATCCAGTGCCGCGTAAAGGACAAGAAACAGATTTCAACCCTTAAAAACGCTCTGCTTAAAGGGTTGAAGGGCTTTAAGTTGAAAATAGCTCGGCAAAGGCACAAAAGAGGTTTGATTCTTTTGGTTTATTACCAAAAGAGACTGACCCACAGGGTGATCCTCCTACACAACGGCCTGCCAAGTTCAACCAGTATTCCAAAGGCGGATAAAAGACACCTGGCCGCCATCATCATAGATGATATGGGGTATCAGCTTAAACCGGCCCAAATCCTGGCCCGGATGAGTCTGCCCATTACTTTTTCCATTCTTCCCCATGCCCCCCATGGCAAGGAGGTGGCGGGCCTGGCTGCGCGCCATAAAAAAGAAATCTTACTGCACTTGCCCATGCAGCCTAAAAGTTATCCCAAGGTCAGCCCAGGGCCGGGAGGCCTGTATCTGGACATGCCCTTTGCCAAATTAAAAGCAGTCACAAAAGCGGATATCGATTCAGTGCCTTTAGCGGTGGGGGTTAATAACCATATGGGGTCTCAGTTCACGGAAAGCCCCAGAGTCCTTAAACCGGTTTTAAACCAAATCAAAGACCGCGGGCTTTTCTTTGTGGACAGCTTTACTTCCCCCAATTCCCAGGCCATGAAAGTGGCCCAATCCCTGGGCATGAGGACCTGGCGTAGACACGTGTTTCTGGATCACGATCCCAGCCCTGAGGCGATTCGCAGGCAGATGGAGAGGTTTATCAGCCTGTCCAAACGCCAGAACAGGGTGGTGGCCATTGGTCATCCCCATAAAAGCACTATATCCGTGATTGAAAAATACAAGGCAAGACTGAAAAAAGAAATGAGGCTGGTTCCGGTTTCCAAGGTGATTCCCGATTGAGGCAAATGTACACGGAGCAGATGACTAACGAAAAATAGTCCGCATATGTCTTGGCAGGGTTAACCTGTAACACCTCAAGTATTCCTTGAATACACCTTTAAATCGATTTTCTTGAAGCGGCCCCAGGTTTAGATCAATTTAAAACCGGAATTGAACGTGTCTTGAACACCATGCACATCAGGATGCACGGTGTAGTCTGCGATTTGCCGTTTTGGCGTAGACATTGGAATCAAGACCGGCTTAGTTAAAGCCGGAGATTTTAAGCCCAGATCAAGGGAACCCAGGAAAAAACCAGTTTCACCCCAACCAGGGCCATAACCCCGGCTACAACGTCATCGGCCAAAACGCCCCAGGCGCCGGGCAGGCCTTCGGCCTTATTCACAGGAAAAGGCTTGAAAATATCAAATATCCTGAAGAAGACCAAGCCGGTAAGCATGGCCGCCCAATCACCTGCCTGGGCCCCGTAAAGGGCCACCACCAGGCCCAGAGCTTCGTCTATGACCAATTGGGGAGGGTCCTTGGGGTCTGTTGAGCGGACAAAGGCATTAAGCTTGAGCGAGAGGTGAGTGATAAGCCAGGAAAGAGGCACAAAGCCCGCCATAAAGAGCAGGTAACCTGCACCGGTCAGTGCGTCGCCGCCGTTTGCCAGCCAGGCCCAAACCAATAAAAAGGTAAGGATCGAGCCATAGGTGCCGTGGGCTCCGGGGATCAGCCCCACACCTAAAGAAGCGAACCAGCGCAATATTCCTTTAATGATGATGTTGTCGTGAGAATTCATGGCCAGGAGTATATCAGACCGGGCTTAATAATGCTGACCAAGCTTATTAATTGGACGCAGTTTGTAGTTGTATCACCCAAGTTTAGAAAATGTGCTAAACCGGCAGATATCTGATCTTTTGCAATGGATCGTTATTAACCTCGCAATAACGGCTGCGAGCGTAAGGATACCGCCTTCCGGAAGAACTTTATTCCAGGAAACACCGGTTCTTTACTGATCTGAAAACCAAGTCAGGCAGGCATAATGCGCCAGGCTTTGGAGCGGCCCCTTGGCTTTTCCAATACGAATTTTGCGCCAGGTTCAGCACCGGTAACTTTTTCAAAATCGGAAATGGTAAGTCTGCCGGTTTGGGTGACTTCGTAATAGACTTGTTTTTTAGCCTTTTTTTCGCGTGACGTTTGTTTTATCTCTCCAGCTTCAACCATGGCTTGCTTTAACTGCTGTGCAAACTCAACCGCAGTCATGGCCCTTGAACGCCCCTTATTGTCTGATGTTGTGAATTGGTTGCGGATTTCTTGTTCAGAAACACCCGCATGCACCATTTTAAGAAGTTGAGCCCTCTGATCCCTGGTCCAACGAGATTTACGAGCCATTTTTGGCTACTCCTTTTAATTTAACAATTCAAAACTACATCTATAATTAATATCTATAAAGGCTAATGGTTATACTTGTCAACAGTATAAAAACAAATTCAGGCAATTTAGTGTGATTTCGCAGAAGATTTAAATAGTAAAGAGGTTTTTTGGGGAAAAAATAAGGCCGCGGGATTTTGTCGCGATATTATTTTTTTAATACTGAAAACGCCAAGTGGGGGTGAGCTTGGGAAAAAATGTTTCAGCTTGCACCACGAAGAGAGAGGTTCTATGTAAAAAAAGCCCTGCCCTCAAAATTTATACTTACCATTGGATACTTAAAAAGAGTCTGATTATTCAATTATAAATAGTACTACTTAATTATTTGCTTAAATTGTTTATACAACGGTTGCCATTTTAAGCAAAGAATGAAACTCAGGTATATATTGCAATTAACATGCTGTAATTATTAATATTTTATTTCGAAAATCTTTTGTCGGCCAACTATTATCTTTCCAGCCGGGTATGGTGACATGCAGTTTCTCTTGTTTCCCAAACTCCTCTTCTCTCTGTAATACAGATTCATGTAAACGAATGCCGCTACAGAACTCAATCCCGGTCTTTTCCCTGTCCACAAGCTCGTTTGATAGAACACCATAGCAATGCACCCATTTCCGTCTATGCTTGTCATAATGCTCTTCATAGCCTTGTGTCCAAATCGGCAAGCGTTTACACGGATGCTCAGTTAGCGCATTTGAAATTTGTTTCTAAAAGATTAAAAAAACAGCTTCCGTCAGGTCTATTAATCTTTGAGTGAAAAATCGCCCCACTCTGTTTCCCAAAGGACCCGAAGGACCCGCCTGATTTTTCTATTTCCAGGTAATTTTCAAGGAAGACAGGCAATATCGCCAAAAGAACGGCAAAAGTAATAAAGTTTAAGAATATTTTATTTTATTTAAAAATAATTAATTTTGAGCCGCGTCAAGCAAGTAATTTGTAAGTTGCGAAAACGCTTTGATCTTTTCGCATTTTTATTTACCGGGTTATAGGAAGCTATTTTTTATTAAACCAAAAGGCTTATTTAAACAAAAAACATAAAGCCCGTGGGGTAAGCAGGCTTGCAGCTATTTGTTATTATTTCTTTGCAAATTATGTGGAAATGGAAATATGCAATTTACTCAATACATTGTCTGACAGTTGAAAATCACTGCTTCTTGCCTGCTTTATCATTGTATACTTAGGCTTTACGCAGCCGGATTTTCCTGATAAATCCATTCACAACATTTGAACAAGGCCTTAAATAAAATTATTCCATAAGGCCTGAAGGCTTTGAAGTCTTCTCTTCAGTCCGATAGAAGAAAAAATTATGCACGATCTTACTTTGCTTGTTTCCGCCCTTATACTGGACGCCCTTTTGGGTGATCCGCCCCATTGGCCTCATATGGTGCGTTTCATGGGCCTGGCAATCAATAAATTGGAGTCTATTCTAAGGCCCAGGGCAAGCACCCCGTCGGCGCTGCGCCTGGCAGGGGCCATTATGACCTTAATTTTGGTTTTAGGTTCAGGCGTCCTGACCTGGGGCATTATCCTTCTGACCGGGATTTTTGCACCTGCGCTTGGCCTTTTGGTTGCTTTGGCCTTTACTTTTCAAAGCCTGGCTCCGGGCCAACTTTGGCGAGAGGCTAAACGGGTGGTAGAGCCTCTTGAACAGGCTGATCTGCAAAAGGCCAGGCAAAGGCTGGCCATGATAGTTGGAAGGGAAACAAGCGAACTGTCCGAAACCCAGGTCAGACAGGCTGTGATTGAAACAGTGGCTGAAAACCTAAATGATGGTGTGATTGCCCCGCTTTTCTATTTCGCCTTGGGCGGCCCTGCTTGGGCGGTGGCCTACAAGGCAGTGAACACCCTGGATTCCATGGTGGGGTATAAAAACGAAAAATACAAAGATTTTGGATGGTTCGCTGCCAAGCTCGATGATTTGGCAGGCTGGGCTCCCGCCCGGCTCAGTGCTTTCATGGTGGTTGTCGCCGCCAGGTTAATCGGGCTCAACGCCAAAGGCGCGGCAAGCTCTATCCGCTCGGATCACAATAAGCACAAAAGCCCCAATGCGGGTTGGCCTGAGAGCGCCTTTGCCGGGGCTCTTGAAATACGTCTGGGCGGACCCAACTATTACCACGGCAAGCTGGTGGACAAACCCTGGCTAAATCCCCAGGCTCGTTTTGCCGGCGATTCAGACTTCAAGGCTGCTTTGAGATTGATGTGGGGGGCCACCTTGGCCATGACGGCCTTTTGCTCCCTGTGGCTGGTTGTATAATAGCCTATAGAGGTCTTAAACTGCCCGGCAAGGCCTTAAAAGCAGGACTTGCCGGGTAGTTTTATTAAAAAAGCGTTCTAGCCACGCAGAGCTGTTATGGTCATCTCCGGCGGATCTATGATGGCCTTTTTCACTGCGCACAGGTTGGCAACCCTGATAACCGCCTTTTCATATTTATCCGGAAACTCAGGGGGTAAATAGATTTCCATCTCAATTTTTTCCAGGCGTTTGGTTTTTTCGTTAAAAGTGGGTTTTTGCACCAGCCTGAGTCCTTCAGTGGAGATCTCCCTGGCCTTGCAGAAGTTAAGCACATAAACCCCTGAGCAGGTGGCCAGGCCAGCCAGAAACAAGGTAAAGGGTTCCGGTGCAGTGCCGTCGCCTCCTTCATCTACAGGCTGATCTGTATGAATGGTGAATCCATTATACTTGGCATCCGCTTTAATCCCGCCCGGGAAACTGATTTCGATATTTTCCATATTTAGTTACCTTTCCTGGAGAAGGTGTTCCGATTTTAACCTCAACCCTTGGATATTACCTTTAAAACAGATACGGGGCCATGTCGGCTTTTGTGCAAGTTTTCACCTTTTCCCTATCCTGTTTTACATGGCCGCATTACGGCTTGAAATTAATACTGCCACTGAAATACTTAAAATGCCGGTTTACTTAAGGCTGCTTACAAAGAGTATTCATTTTTGCTATGTATTCCAACCCTCCTCCCTTAATATTGTAATTAGGTTGTCAAACATCAAATTTTGTTTACAAGGGATGGTGTTTTTTGCATTTTTGGGAACCGGGCAAAATTGTTCTAGCGATGTCGGACCTTACTTTCAGAACTGAAATAAAAAACTTGCTCCAACAAGCCGGACATCAAGTTTTAGAAGCCAAAGACGGCGCCCAGGCGCTTTGGGTTCTTTCCGACCACCGCAATGTGGAGATGGTCCTTTCCGAGCTGAAGATGCCGGTCTTAGATGGCGCAGGGCTCTTGAGGGGTATACGCAACTCACCGGATATGGCCTCTATTCCGGTAATTATCCTGGGAAGCGAAGATCAAAACCAGGGTATATTGCAATGTCTGGGAGCCGGAGCCTCCGATTTTATTAAACGCCCTTTTGAACCGGAAGAATTTTTGGTCAGGGTACGCAACAACCTGGCTCTTTTCCGCACTACGAAAGGCCTGGCCGAGCTGACCCAGGCCGATGACTTAACCGGACTTTACAGCCGAAGATATTTATTTGATATTTTGAACAGCGAGATGGAGCGTTCCCGCCGCACCATGGAATCACTGGGCATAATTTTAGCCAATCTCGATCAGTTGGACAGAATAATTGAGAAATGGGGCCCCATGATGGGGGATCAGATGATCAAGATTTTTGCTCAAAGGGTAATGCAACAAGTAAGGCCCTATGACAAGGCGGGCCGCTATGATTCCTCCAGAATAGTCATAGTTTCACCCAGCCAGGATGATATTGGGCTCATGGCCTTGGCTGAAAGGCTTCGTCTGGCCATGGAGGAGCCGGTCCCCACCCAGGGCGGAGAGACCGCTTCGGGTTTCATCAGCCTGGGAGCCGCCCTACTCGACCCCATACACAAGGAAACAGACTTGAATTTTCTGTCCAGGGCGGAACAGGCCCAGCTTGAAGCCAGGCAACGCGGCGGAAATCAAACACGTATGGCGGCCCCGAGTCTTTAGATTGGCGTTTTTAGAAGAAAACTGGAATCTTGAATTGATCTTTGGCGGACCAATGACAGTCCGCCAAAGATACATATATTGAAAAGCTAACTATTTTAAAGAGTTGTCAAAATTTATTTTTACTGGATCCAGGAGCGTAAATCCAAGCAGAGACTTCTTTGAATCCAATAATCAACCCTGATCCATGCCATGCCCCTCCGGGAAATCATTATCTGCGAAAACTTATCAGAGCCTTTGCTTAAATACTTCCAAGGCCTCGGGTATAAGTGAACGCACCAAAGGATCCTGCTCCACGCCCGGCCTGTCCCACAGGCCCTTTTCTCTTTGAAAACTCTTTACCAAAAGGGGCACCGTAGGAGAGAATTCTTCTTTTATTTCCTGGTTCCTGGATGCCAAATCAACAAGGGGATAAAGATCCGCTGCCAAGGAATGCACCCAGCCCAGCCTTTGCATCAAGTCAAAGCGCACTTGATCCAGGACAAACAAAAATGCGTCCAAGGCCTTGACCTTGTCCTGACTCCCTAAGTAATGAAATTTTTCAGCCGGCCCCAGATCCCGAACCCCCATGACCAGGTCATAAAGGGCCAAGGTGGCCTCATGTCCCAACTCGGCCAGGCAAAAAACCACCTTGTCAGGCAGGTGGCTGATTTTTTCAGAAGGCTCCGGCTGGTATCCCAAACGTTTTTCCCAATGGGTAAAAGCCTTGCCGGCCATGCGGTTACGCTTAAAGTCGATTATCGATATGAGCTGTGCCACAAAAAGTCGCCTCGCAAACCACTTTCTACTTTAAATATGCCCGCCCTTCTTCGGCCGCAGGCAGGGTGACCAAAAAAGAAGCGCCTTCACCTTCGCTGTTATGAACCTCAACATGTCCAAAATGACGATTCACGATTTTGTGCACTATGGAAAGGCCCAAACCAGATCCATTGGGTTTGGTGGTGAAAAATGGGTTGAAAATATTATGGATTACATCCATGGGAATCCCGCCGCCGTTATCGGTGACTTCACCGGCCACAAACTGCTTGCCCTCCCGCATAACCGCAAAGCTGCGGATGGTGAGGAAGCCGCCTTGGTTTGCCATCGCCTGGACCGCGTTTAGAAAAATATTGAAAAAAACATGCTTCACCTGCCGGTCGTCGCAAAGGATCATGGGCAGGTCCTTGCCGTATTTTTTTTGGATTTCTATTCCCTGATCACTAAGCTCCCTCTCCAAAAGCTCCAGGGCCTCATCCATGATCTGATTCAGATCAAACTCCGAAAAATGGTCTCTGGCTTCATTGGAAAAGTCAAGCATCTCGTTTAAGGTGCTCTCCAGCCTGGTCACCTCTTCAATGATAACATCAAGGTAAGGCGTAATCTGGGAATCATCCCCCACTTTCTTTCTGATGCGCCGGGTAAAGCCGCCTATGCTCACCAAAGGATTTCTGATCTCATGGGCCACACCGGCTGCTATTTCACCCAGGGCGGCCAATTTGTCCGCCTCCAAAAGGCGGTTTCGCATGTAGGCAAGCTCCTTATTGGCCTTTTCCAGGCTCTGATACAATCTGCTGGTCTCCACCGAAAGACCGCCCAACTGGGCCAGCATGGAAAGAAATTTCACATCCCTTTCCACAAAGTTACGCCCACTTAAACTGTTACTGACCACCAAGACCCCCACAGCCTTACCCTTGGCAAACATCGGCACCGAAACAAAGGCATGTTCCCCAAGGACCTTTTTCAACAACGGGTTTACCTGGGGGTCTTTGGCAGGATTATCCACTAAAATGGGCTTTTCTTCCAAAACGGTTTTAGCCAGAATCGATTTTTGCGGATCCAGGGGCAGCTTAAGATCGATCACCTCTGGAGACGGCTCCAGATGATCGTCAAAAATCGAGCCCTGAACCTCGTAAAGGGTGTCTCTCAGTTCCTTGACAGGGCTGATAAAATGGCTTTTTTGCATTTCCGCCACGGTTCTCAGCACACCTGAGAGATCATCAACCAAAAACAGAATCACATGATCATGATCAAATCCGGCGGGATGAATAAGTGCATGCAGGATAATCTGCACGGTCTCGTCAAAATCCATGGTATTCATCAAAACCGTGCTGATTTCAAAGATGGTGCCCAGAAACTGGACCATTTCCTCGTTGCGCTGGGCCAGGGTCTCGATGCTGTGCATGGTCAGCGCATTTTCCAGGGCGGAAGAGATCATCACCCCCATGGTATTGATGGTTTTCTGGTCCTCCAGGGTGAAACCCCTTTGCAACTCGCCCTGTTCCCTGACTTTTTTCTCAAAAACCAGAAGGTGACCCTTATGGCCGCGTTTAAAGGTGAGTGGTACGCAAAGAATACCCTTTCTTTCTGAATCATCTGTGCCCCTGGTCCTGATTAATCCCGGGAAAACCGGTTGAGGGGAACAAATGTCAGTGGGAATTGGGCCTGTTACATATTCATCAGGCACATTGCCGTATTGGGCGGTCAGTTCTTTCTGCTCATGGTTTTTGGTTTGGATCCTCACCAGCCCGCCTTCTGCGCCCAAAAGTTTGGCGCAGATGCTGGCCACCGTATCCAGCAGTTCGTTCAGCTCAATGGTGGATACTGCGTAGCGACCCATATCCGAAAGCACGTTGAGCTCTGCAATGCGCTTTTTAGCCTCCAGATAAAGATCATAGTTGCGCATGGTTCCGGCCATTTCGCGAGCGATCATGAGAAGCACCCTGAGGTCGTCATCGTCCAGCCAGGTGCTTTCATTCAGAATCAGGGCAGCCACACCGTATAGTTTGCGATCGTCAACCACAGGCAACAACACTGCGGTCCTGGCTATTTCGGCAATGCTCTTTAAGGCCCGATCATCTGTATCCGGGGTGACTTTTTCCTGTACAACCTGTCTGGAAAGGGCGACTTTTCCCATAAGCCCTTCATCCAGGGTGAACGAAGGCAGATTCCTTTCATCAAGCAGGGAGTTGGGCCAGGCATGAGCCAGTACAAAGGGTGTGCCCCCTTTATGCTGCACAAAAAGGGCCATGCACCGGGCCTGATAGTAATTATTCACCGCCACCAGAATAGAGTTGAGCCGCTCATCGGCGTCAACGCTGGAGGTGGCTATCTCAACCACATGGGATAACAGCTCAAATCTCTCATCCAGTGCCATGAGCTTTATGCCTCCTGCCTGCTCTCCCCAAGTCGCCTGGCTCTTTCATACAACTCCACGTAGCGTGGCGCAGCCTGCTCCCAGGTGTAGCTTCTAGTCATGGCCCGGCCCACCAGGGCCTGCCATTCATTGGTTTCGGCATAGGTGTCCAAGGCCCTTTGGACTGCCCGCAACATATCATTTGTGGTGTAATCCTCGAATTTAAACCCAACGCCGGGATTGGTTGAGCTGTGGTCTCTTATGGTGTCATCCAGTCCGCCCACCGCCCTTACTATGGGGGCAGTGCCGTAGCGCATTGCATGCAACTGGTGCAGCCCGCATGGTTCCGACTTGCTCGGCATGATCAGCATGTCCGCGCCCGCCATCACCTTGTGGGCCAAGGCCATGTCGTAACCGACATAAAGCCCGAGGCGTCCATTTTGTTTTGACTGGAAATGGGCGAGCGAGGTGTGATAATGGTCTTCACCAAAACCCATTATGACCAGGTCCGCCCCCATATCGATAATTTTTTCCAGGCCGGGAAGCAAAATTGCGAGCCCCCTCCTGTCCAGAAGTCGGCCAACAAAAGCCATCAGCGGGTGGTCGCCCTCCCCGGAAAGTTTGAACTCGCGAATCAGTTCTTTTTTACATTCTTTTTTGCCTTTAAGATCATCGGCGGTGTATTGGGCCTTGATGTGGGGGTCAACGGCCGGATTCCAGGTGTCGTTGTCAACGCCGTTTATTATTGCGCTTAATCTGGAGAACCGCTCCAGAATCACCCCTTCCAGGCCCCGGGCCACCTGGGGGGTCAATATCTCTCTGGCATAGCGGTGAGAAACAGTGGATATAAAATCAGCGAAAAAAATTCCGGCTTTCAAAAAATTGATCTTGCCGTGGAATTCAAGCACGTCTTGATTGAAATATTCCCAGTCCAGGCCGGTCAAGGGCATATCGTAATGCCAGAAAACACCCTGAGACTGAACATTGTGAATGGTGAGCAAACTGGCCGCATTTTTAAAGATTTCAACCTCTTTATAAAGGGTTTTCAGATAGAGGGGAACCAGGGCCGTGGTCCAATCATTGCAGTGGATAATGTCAGGGGACTTTTCAAGGGCAATCAGAAGTTCCAGTGCGGCTCTGGAAAAAAAGATAAACCTTTCTGCGTTGTCTTCGTAATCACCAAAGGCGTTGCCGTAGAGTCCGTCCCTTTCATAGTAGTGATCATTGGCAATGAGATAGACGTTAACTCGTTCGTGGGGCTTGTGATGATAAAAAACCGCCTGTTGAGTGCGCCAGGAAACGGGGATTTCCAACTCAAAATCCAGGCGGGACAAATCTTTACATAATTCCAGGCCTTCCCGGCATCTCAGGGTGATGACATCTACGGTGTGCCCCATCCGGGCCAGGGCCAAGGGCAGGTCATGGGAAAACTCGGCCAAACCTCCCACGCGGGCATAGGGCCAAGTCTCCGGTGTCATGAAGACAATATGCATGGATTTTAAACCCTCAATTCAAAAACCGGTCAATACCAAATTATAAAAGACTTGTAGGCTGCGTTTTTTAAAAAAAACAAACACCTCAGGGGTGACGCTGGCTTATCCCCTTATCCTGTTCTAATGCTAGATCATAGCACGCTCGCTTAGCCAGTACAAAAAACCCTGGTCATGCCCAGTTTTTCAGGGAAACTATAAGAAAATAGTAAGGAGACTGAATGATGTTGACCGATGGGTCAATTATTTTTTTACAGGCTTCCAGGTCAGGGAATTTGCGCTCCAGTGAACCAGGCTATATATTAAAATCCCGTGACAAGCACAGACCGCTTGACCAAATCCAAAAAAATGCGGCATTATAGCACTGTTTAGGGTTTACTCTTTTTAAATGCACCTTGGCTTACTTGGGCTTTCAGTGCACCCTTGACCAAGGAGGGATAAAAAACAATGGCTCCAAAATTTATCTTTATCACAGGCGGCGTCCTTTCCTCACTCGGCAAGGGATTAGCCGCCGCTTCTTTGGGCGCACTCCTGGAAGCCAGGGGTTTAACTGTTGTTCTGCAGAAACTGGATCCCTATGTAAACGTGGATCCGGGGACCATGAACCCCTTTCAGCACGGGGAAGTCTTTGTAACCGACGACGGAGCGGAGACCGACCTGGACCTGGGGCACTATGAGCGTTTCACCAATGCGGTTGAATCCAAAAAATGCAACCACACAACCGGCTCCATTTACCACAGGGTGATCAACAAAGAGCGCCGCGGAGATTATCTTGGCGGCACTGTCCAGATCATTCCCCATATCACCGATGAAATCAAAAAATCGGTGCGGGAAGTGGTCAACGGGGTGGATCTCGCCATTGTGGAGATCGGCGGCACTGTGGGCGATATTGAGTCCCTGCCCTTTTTAGAGGCAATCCGCCAGTTCCAGGCTGAAGTTGGCAAGGAAAACGTCCTTTACCTGCACCTGACCCTGGTTCCCTGGATCAAAACCGCGGGCGAGCTCAAGACCAAACCCACCCAGCACTCGGTAAGTGAGCTGCGCCGGGTGGGAATCCAGCCGGATATCCTGCTTTGCCGCACAGAAAAATCTTTGGGCAAGGATCTTAAAGACAAAATCGCCCTTTTCTGTAATGTAGAGCCCCAATCGGTGATCACCGCCCTGGATGTGGAAAACATTTATGAGGTGCCGCTGAACTACCACGACCAGGGCCTGGATGAACAGGTCTGCCGCAAGCTGAACATCTGGACCAGGGCTCCGCATCTGGAAAACTGGAAGGATCTGATCTACAAGGCCAAGAATCCCACCAACAAGGTCAAGATAGCCATGGTCGGCAAATATGTCGATCTCAAGGAATCCTACAAGAGCCTGAACGAGGCCCTTTCCCACGGCGGCATCGCCAACAACGCCAAGGTGAAAATAACCTATATTGACAGCGAAAGCGTGGAACGGGAAGGCGTTGGAGCCTTGAAAGGCGTCGACGGCATTCTGGTTCCCGGAGGCTTTGGCTCCAGAGGCATCGAAGGTAAAATCGCGGCCGTAAAATATGCCAGGGAAAACAACATCCCCTACTTCGGCATATGCTACGGCATGCACATGGCGGTGGTGGAGTTCGCCAGAAACGTCCTGGGCTGGAAAGAGGCCCATACGGCCGAGATAGACCCCAACACGCCTTATCCGGTGATCTACCTAATGCGCGAGTGGTTCGACTACCGCTCCCAGCGGGTTGAAAAACGTGATGAGTTGAGTGAAATGGGCGGCACCATGCGCCTGGGCGCCTATCCCTGTAACCTGATCCCCGAAACCAACGCGGCCAAGGCTTACCGCACCGAAGCCATTGAAGAACGCCATCGCCACCGTTTTGAGTTCAACAATGAATTTAAAGACGAACTGGTGAAAAACGGCCTGGTGGTTAGCGGAACCAGCCCGGACGGTGAACTGGTGGAAATTGTTGAACTGGCTGATCATCCCTGGTTCCTGGGATGTCAGTTCCATCCGGAGTTCAAGTCCCGCCCCATGAATCCCCATCCTCTTTTCCGGGATTACATCAAGGCGGCCTTGCGCTACCACAACGACAGGCAGAATAAAAAATGAAAAATCAGCCCGGTTTGACCTTGGCGGAGAAGCCTTTTGACACTGCTAAGTTTTTTGCCATCATGGGGCCGTGCGTAATTGAAAACCCGGAAATAACTCTCGGGATAGCCGAAAGCCTGGCCGAAACAGGCCAAAGGCTTGGCCTGCAAATAATCTTCAAGGCCAGCTTTGACAAGGCCAACCGCACCAGTATTGAGAGCTTCAGAGGCCCGGGCATGGAAAAGGGCCTTGAAATACTGGCCAAAGTGCGCCGGGAAACCGGGTTGCCCGTAATCAGCGATATTCATCAGCCCGACCAGGCAAAAATCTGCGCCGAGGTCTTGGATGTAATCCAGATACCGGCCTTTCTCTGCCGTCAGACAGACCTGCTTTTGGCAGCGGGCAAGACCGGCAAGGTGGTCAACCTTAAAAAAGGACAGTTTGTAGCTCCTTGGGACATGCAGGCCGCAGTGGGCAAACTAAAGGGCGCGGGTTGCCAAAATATCTGGCTCACCGAGCGGGGAAGCTCATTTGGATACAATAACCTGGTGGTGGATATGCGCTCCATACCGGCCATGGCCTCTTTGGGCTGCCCGGTGATCATGGATGCCACCCACAGTGTGCAGCTTCCCGGCGGCCTTGGCAGTTCAAGCGGCGGAGACCGCACCCTGGCCCCGGTTTTGGCCAAGGCAGCCGTTGCCGCCGGTGCAAACGGCGTATTCATGGAGGTGCACCCCAGGCCGGACGAGGCCCTTTGCGACGGGCCCAACAGTCTGGAGCTCAACAAGGTGGAACCCTTGCTCAAAACCCTTTCAGCCATTCACAACCTGGTAAGGGCGGAGGAATAACAACCCATGCAACCTGAAACCCTGCCCCAAAAGGCAGCCAAGATAAAACTACTGGTTCTGGATATAGACGGCGTGCTTACAGACGGCCGGGTGGTCTATGATTCAGACGGCCGGGAAATAAAGTATTTTGACGTAAAGGACGGGCACGGCCTGAAGATGCTGATGCGCAGCGGGGTTGAGATCGCGCTTTTATCCGGCAGGGAATCGAAGGTAAACCGCGATCGCGCAGAGGAGCTGGGTATAGAGGACCTCACCGAAAAGACCCATGTCAAGCTCCCGGCTTTTCTGGAAATCATGAAGCGAAAAGGCGTCACCCCGGAACAGACCGCCTATATGGGTGATGATCTAATCGACCTGCCCCCCATGCGGGCCGCCGGCCTTACCTTTGCCCCTAAAAACGCGGTGGTTGAAGTGCGGCAACAGGTTGACATGGTATCTGATTTCGAGGGCGGCAAGGGTGCGGTGCGCCAGGTCTGCGAGTTTCTCTTGCGCTCTGCCGGAACCTGGGATGAGATGATAAAACGCTATTTCTAACAGCAGGCTTTGTTCAAATCAAAAAGGCCTGTCTCCGGAGTTTCCGGAAGTCAGGCCTTTTTTCACGGCTTCTTAAAAATTAATCTTTTACTTTAAAAAAACGCGCAACCGACTGCTTCTAAAGGTTTTTGTGGCAATGATCATATAAAAAGTCAACGTCAGGACCCTTTTCCGGGCTCGCTGTCTACTTGCGGGCCCAAGGCCAAAGGCCCTGACAATCAAGACCCTTTTAAAAACCTCCATGTCTTTAAAACCGGTTTTATCAGACAGGCTTGCCCGTTGCCTGTTCATGAGCCTTTTAAAAAGGGAACAACCTTTGGTTTTGGGCCTGACGGGGTGCGGCTCAAACACCCCGCCAGGCAAAGCCGGACGTCCCCGGCTCTATCATGTGGGTTCCCTTCCCAGAACGGGCAAGCCTGCCCTCTGGAAACCTTTTTAGATTAAAAAGGTCCCAATGAAATCCAAGCCGGTTTTCAACGTAGTTCTCTGAGCAATGCTTCCAGTTCACGCGCCTTTTTACGCGCATCCCTGATGCTCATTCCGATTGCCAGGATAAGTCCCCCCAGTGAACCCGCGAAGACCAAGTAGGCGACGTCCATGTCATGCCTCCTTAAGAGTAAATGAATTGTTTGATTATCTAATCGGCAGGGGAGATTTTGACTTTAGGGTTTTTTTAAAAAACAAAGAATTAAAGGCCCGGACAAAGACGGGAGCCCGCATCCCCGAATGGAACCTGGGCGGCTTTTTAAAAAAAAGTTTTAATTATCCTGGTGCTCAGGAATACCTGAAAAAATTAAAACCGGGCGGGAGGTCAAAAAAGGACTATACAGGGGCATGATTCTGGTGTTCCAGGCGCTCCTTTTCTTCCCAATAGTCTTTTATGGTCAGAATTTCGTCTTTGATGTTTTAAAAGGCATCCACCACCTTGGGATCAAAATGACTGCCCGAATCGTCTTTTATAACTCTGAGCGCCTTATCCACCGGTTAGGGCTCTTTGCAGGGGCGACGCATGGTCAGTGCGTCAAACACGTCCGCCACCGCTGTAATCCTGGCCGGCAAGGGAATCTCCTCGCCCTTAAGTCCCAGGGGGGATACCCCTGGCCATGCTGAACAATGGTGTGTCTTCCCTGCAAAGGATTTCTCCGCCCTCCTCGGCAGGCGCTGCATCACCGTCCATTCATCCTGGTTCAATTTCGCCGGTTTTTTGAGGATATTGTCCGGGGTGCCGACCTTGCCCAGATCATGCATTTTAGCGGCCAGTTCCAGGATCATTGAATCCTTGGCGGAGATGCCCAGGGCCCTGGCAATGGCCACGGAATATGCAGCCATGCGTTCCACATGCCAGCCGGTGTCTGTATCTTTAAAGTGAGAGGCCTGGTCCAACATGCTGATGGCCCCTTTCTGGACCTGGCTCAACTCCTGCAGCAAGGGATTCATGCGCATAAAAATCCATACACCGGCGCTTATCACCAACAAAGCCAAGACCAGGACCACAGCCGCTTCCTGGCAAAAGGCTGACTTAGGCGGACCCAAAGAAGCGCTTAAGACAACAACCATCGGTACTTTATTGATCTCAAGGGGTGCGAAAGCCAAAAGAAATTCTTCCCCCGAAGCATCCTCAACAAAAGCCGTCCCGCTTTTCCCGCCCAGGGCCAGCTTGGCTATGGTTGAATATTTCTTTTGGGTTATGGTTCTGGTGGTTCCTTTCTGGTCCAGTAAATAAAATTTTTGCGGGTATCTAAGGTCTGCCGGATTCCCCCCGCCACTGGCCAATAATATAAGACGCTCCTCAACAGGGACTGCAATAATCATTTCATGCAATATTTCAGGTTTTCCCTTCAGCGAACCGTGGCACACCTCCAAAAGTGTCTTGATAAAACCTTGGCAGGCTGATATTTATCTGATTGCAAAAAAGACCTTGTCACTTCTATCTGATGGAGAAGAGAAGCCTTTTTGCCTTTCAATACAGCATGGTACAGCTGATGCAAAGTAAGTGTCTCCGCCATCAGAATTAAGCAGGAAAGCAAAGCTATGATAAGAAAAACAGCTTTTTTCTTGTGTTGAAAGGGCAGATCAGCCATTTATGGGGACCTCCGGAATTGACAGTTTTTGCAAATTTTTTATTTTCGGCTAGTTGTGTGCCCCCGCAGCCCTTGTCAAAGCCCTTTGGCAACTTACACAAGTAAAAACAGACCGCCCCGGCTCGCACAGGTTTTAATTAGCGCGCCTACGCCTGAGCTGCTTTCAGATAAGGAGCTCCCAGCTTTTTTCAACTCAAGTCCGGTTTTTTAAGCCTGCCCTGCTTGATGTTTCTAAATGCCTCTTATCTTTTTTAACGCGGCGGGACCTATCCCTGAAACAGCCAACAGCCCTTTGTCAGATGCCTTTTTTAGGGCTGCCATATCCGGGTATCCGGCCTTGTTCAAGGCTTCTACCTGGCGGTGGGTGAGGCCGGTCAACCTCTCAAGGGAAGCCAGATCCGGTTTCGTAGCTCGAGGCGCCTCGGCCTGGAAATCGGGTCCAGGTTCTTCTGTCTGAGGTCCTGCGGGCTCTGATTTTGGGGGTGTTTCCGGTTCAACCTTTGTTGTTTCAGCTTGCAAGCCGCCCTGCTCGGCTTCATCCGTTTCTGAGGAGCACTTCCCCCATTTGCGGTAAGTTTTCAAGGCTATTGCCGTTCCTATCGCCAATCCGGCCAAAATCCAGCGCAACACGAAAGCCCTCCTTTAATAATCCAATGAACAGAATTGACGACAATCTTGTTCACTGCGGGTTTTTAACTACTCCGGTTATTTTTATATATTAAACAAGCACCTTTAGCAGGGCAAACCCTAATGACAGACTTTATTTAATGTCTTTCAGTCTGTTAGCCGGGATATGGGATCAATTGGAATGGGTTGGGTTAAAATGATTATTGGGGAGCGGGGAAACTAAACGGCCCTGGCGGGAAAAAACTGATCCTGGTCTTTTCCGTTTAAAAAACCAGGATCAGCTGTTGTTTAAAGGAATTAACTCCGAGCCAGATCCAGGGCTTGCCCCAGATCCAGGGTTCCTTCGTATATTGCCCTGCCGGTGATGACACCGGCCAAGCCCAAGGGCTCAAAGGGTTTCAGGCGTCTGATGTCTTCTAAGTCATGCACCCCGCCCGAGGCGATTACCGGCGCCTTGATCCCCCGGCACAATTCCTCGGTGGAATCCAGGTTAACCCCTGAGTGCATGCCGTCTCTGGCTATATCGGTGAACACAATGGCGGCCACAAATTCTTGATCAAATTTGGCTGCCAAATCCATGAAATGAATCTTGCTTTCTTCGGTCCAGCCGTGAGTGGCCACCATGCCGTTTTTGGCGTCTATACCGATCACCACCTTGCCGGGGTTGGCCTGGGCCGCTTGCAGGGCAGCCTCAGGGTCTTTGACCGCCAGGGTGCCCAGAATGACCCGGTCAACGCCGAGTTCCAGGGTCTTCTCAAGGCCGTTAAGGTCTCTCACCCCGCCGCCGAGCTGCACCGGTATTTCAAGGGCCTTTGCTATATTGCTTATGACCTTTGAGTTGGCGGGGCGACCGGCCACCGCGCCGTCCAAATCGACTACATGTAAGCGCCCTGCTCCGGTTTCCTGCCATTTCAGGGCCATGGAGACCGGATCAGAGGAAAACACAGTCGAATCATCCATACGGCCCTGGCGCAGTCGCACACAATGACCGTCTTTTAAATCAATTGCTGGGATTACTTCCATTTAAAACCTTATTCCGGGTTTTTTTCGGTTTTTATGGGTTGTTTGCGCCAGGGGAACCTGGTCAAAAGGGTGTCCATTCCGTAGCCGGCCAGTTCCTCGGCCGTGTACCAGCGTATACCGCGGTCTAAATACTCGCCAAGATTGAAAATATTTTCGGTCAGGGATTTCTGGGTTTCATCAAAGGAGTTCTTCCAGATGATCTGCCCGTCTTTTATCCGCACGAGGGTCAGGTCAAAAGCCACGGAAGCTGGCTTTTCCGCGCTCAACTCACCGCCCACCCGGGGGGAAAAACGATACAAATGACCAACCAGGGCGGCATCGGTCTTAAAAGCCTCTCCCGTTTTCTTAATGGCCTCCATTAACGAAAGGCTCATATCCCTGCGCTGGATGGCGTTGAACACCTTGCCCGCCAAGGACTCGGGCACATACTCAAAGGTGGCCCAATCGGCCAAATTTTTCTCCAATGACCGGTCCAGGGAAGAAAGGCCGCCCAGGCCGCTTATGCCGTCGCGCACAAAAAAGGTGGCCCCTGTCAAGGGAGAACGCACCACCCCGTTTTCAGCGGTATCCGGCTCCACTTTCAGAAAAGGCAAAACCAGCACCCGGGTGGGGTTGAAGACAGGAGCGACATCCGCCGCCTTTTTGGGGGCCTGGCAAGCGCAGGCAAAAACCAACCCCGCCAGGACACCTGTGATTGCCGCATAGCGTAAAAACCCTAGACCTTTCATAGAACCCCCTTGGTCGATGCCACGCCCTTGCTGCGCGGATCCAGGGAAACAGCCTGATCCAAAGCCCTGCCCAGGGCCTTAAAGGCAGCCTCCAGTATGTGATGATCGTTTTCGCCGTAACACAAATCAATATGCAGAGTAACCCCGGCATGCAGTGCAAAAGCCCGCCAGAATTCCTTGGCCAGCTGAAGACCGAATCCACCGGGCTCGCCGGGGAACTTTACACCCGTGACAACCACTATGGGGCGATTGCTGAAATCTAAAACCACCCTGGCCAGGGCTTCATCCATGGGCACAAAGGCATGTCCATAGCGGGCGATGCCTTTTTTATCGCCCAGGGCCCGGACAAAGGCCTGGCCCAGGCAGATCCCCACATCTTCCACAGTGTGGTGCTGATCCACCTCCAGGTCTCCAATAGCCTTGACCTTGAGATCAAAGAAACCGTGAAACCCCACATGGGTGAGCATATGGTCGAAAAAACCCAGGCCGGTGTCAATATCCAGCCTGCCCTGACCATCCAATGCGAGATCAACCTTTATTTTGGTTTCCTTGGTGTTGCGCTCGATAAGCGCCGATCGCCCCATGCAAAAACTCCCTCCCAAGACATTGAAGCCTGTTATTTTTTCCGGACATGGATACCGGCTCTTTAAAACAAGAGCGCGTAATTTTAGATGCCGTGTTTAAGGCATTGTTTTTCGTTTGATAATGATTGCCTTGAACACGACGGATGCTAACATGTTGAATCTCTGTTGTCGATAACTTATGCCTGTTTTCAAAAGGCGTTAACCTGTTTTCCAACCTAAGGCGCCAGCCTTTTACTTCAATAACACAAAACCACATAAGTATGCCTGCAACAACCAGAAAACTTGGTTTTGTCTATATTTTAACGTCACCCTAAAAGGGCAGAAACAAAAAACACCTCGGAGAACCCCTCAAACAAGGGGTGAGGAAATTATCCCCTTGCAGACGGTTGACTTGCCCGCATCCGCCAGGTATATTCGCCTTCTAGTCCAACTCGGCGGTTAAACCAATCGCCTTTGGCTGCCCAAGTGGGGACGTAGCTCAGTTGGGAGAGCGGTGCGTTCGCAACGCACAGGCCGTGGGTTCAAGTCCCATCGTCTCCACCAAAAAAATAAAAACCCGGCTTAAAGATCCGGTTCGTGACAACAGGCTCCGCCTTGGTTTTGTAAATTTAAACCTAGGACAGGGCCTTTGTTATTTGATCTGTAAAAAAACTCCACCTGCTCATGCCGGTTGACCTCGCAGCTCCTTACCACCTATACTCATATAGATTTACCAGGTAATAAAGCGACACCATCCAACTTAAAGACAAGCGAGGCCTCTTTGTCCCAGCGGCCGGGTATATCCATTTTTGCCAAGCTTTTGCTGGTGATACTGCCTTTAGTGTGCCTTCCCATTGCCCTGGTTGGCTACTATTCCATGGACGCGGCCAGCGACAGGGTGAACCATCTGGTGCGTCAGGAGCAAATGCTCAAGGTAAAGGCGGTTGCCGAGGAGATCAACCAGGCCTTTGCGGGTTGCCGCATGGATTTGAAGACCATGACAAGCCTGCCGGTATTGGATGAATACCACCTGGCCAGGCATTTTGAATTGCAGGCGGAATCCATGTTTCACCAGGAAAACCTGGTGCGGCTCAGCCGGGAATTACTGGAGCGCACCCAACATTACCTGAGTGTAAGGTTTCTGGATATTTCAGGCAAAACCCTGATCCAGGTTAACCGGGCCGGCTTTTCCATAAACCGGGCAGGCAGCGTATGGCCGGGCCGAAATTTGATTAACTCACCGCCTTTAAAAGAAGCAGGGGTGTTTTTTTCCAAGATAAATAAAAAACCTGCCAAAGACGGCTATCTCATAAGCGCTCTGCACCCTTTTTTCACCGGATACAGGGACCTGGCCGGTGTTTTGGTTATTGATCTTGATTTCGGAAAAATCGCGGGCAAGGTGCGGAACATCCAGGTTGGAGAAGATGGATACTCCTTTCTGGTGGACCAAAAAGGCAACACCCTGGTTCACCCTGATTATGCCCCTTATGTGCGAAACCAGGGCTCTTACACGGAAGAAAGCCTCCAATTTCTTATTAGGGAAATGATGGCGGGAAAAAAGGGGTGGTCTAATTATACTTCTGAAAACCAGCCCAAACTGGCAGCCATGTGGCCCATAAGCCAGATGGGTTGGTCTCTTGCGGTCACCGTGCCGCTTTCCCAGATGCAGAAACAGGCAAATGACCTTAGCCGAAAAGTTTTCAAGCTCATGGCCGTCACCATGCTCTTGGCTGTTCTGGGCGCTTTTTTACTTTCCTATAACCTGGTCAAGCCCCTGCGCAACCTGGCAGAGGCCAGCAACCGGGTTGCCCGGGGCAGGCTGGACAGACCCTTGCCGGTCTCAACCAGTGACGAAATCGGCGATCTCACCAAAGCCTTTAACCACATGACCGCCAGCCTGGCCCAAGCCCAGGCCGAGTTGGTGCGCAATGAAAAACTGGCCTCTTTGGGGAGAATGTCCGCCGGAGTGGCTCATGAGATCAGAAACCCCTTAAATGCCATCAAAGGCGCCATGGCCCACCTGAAACAACGCCACGGCGACCTTGAGCTGGTGCGCCAATACTCGGGTCTGGTGGTGGAGGAAACAGATCGCCTGAACCGCTTTGTCTCTGACTTTCTGTTCTTTGCCAAACAAACCGCACCTCGCAAAAAACAAACCGATTTAAACCGTCTGATTTTAAAGGTACAGGATCTGATAAGCCGCACATCTGAAAATGAAGCGAGCCTCTTTCAAAACGAGCTGGACCCTGCCCTGCCCTTGGTGAGGCTTGATGATGAGCAAATCAAACAGGTGCTTATAAACATTTATCTGAATGCAATAGACGCAGCCCCGAACACAGGCGGAATTAAAACCCTCACCAGGCTTCAAAACAATCCCTATGCCCCGGTAGTGATCTGTGAAATCACAGACCAGGGTCCGGGCATGGCCCCACGGGATCTGTCCAATGCCTTTGATCCCTTTTTCACTACCAAAGAAAACGGCACCGGCCTGGGGCTTACCTTGAGCCTTGGCATAATTGAATCCCATGGAGGCAGGCTGAGCCTTGTCAACCGGGAAAAAGGCGGCTTGAAAGTAAGCATTAATTTACCGGTCTAGAGAAAAAGGAAACAACATGGATAAAAGGCCCGGAATATTGGTTGTGGATGATCAAGTCAACACCTTAAGGGTTCTGGCCCTTTTTCTGAAAGACAACGGTTTTTTAGTGCACAAGGCCCTGGGCGGGAAAAGGGCTTTGGCCCTTTACCGCGAAATGCCGCATCTGGATGTGATACTTTCGGATCTGAAGATGCCCGGTATGGACGGCCTGACACTTTTTAGAAAGATGGAGGCAATCAAAAAAACGCCGCCCTTTATCATCATGACCGCTTATGCCACGGTTCAGACAGCCATAAAGGCGCTTAAGGCCGGGGTGACGGATTATCTAATAAAACCCCTTAATTTTGAAGAACTGCCCCTTACCCTGGCCAAGGTTTTGAAGCAAAAGGAAATGAGCCGCGAACTTGACCTGTTGCGCAGGCAGGTGGGGCAAAACACCTCTTTTCAAGGCATGATAGGTCAAAGCGAGACCATGCTTAAGGTGTTTGAACTCATCAAAACCGTGGCCCCCACAGATGCGCCGGTTTTGATCACCGGTGAGACCGGCAGCGGCAAGGAGCTGATCGCCAAGAGCCTGCATAAAAAGTCCCACCGAAAAGACGGACCCATGGTCTCCATAAACTGTGCGGCCCTCACGGAAAGCCTTTTGGAAGCCCAGCTTTTCGGGCATAAAAAAGGTTCCTTTACCGGCGCGCTGAAAGACACCATGGGCCTACTGGAAAAAGCCGACCAGGGAACCCTTTTCCTTGATGAGATCGATAAGATGTCTTTGGCTCTTCAGGCCAAGTTGCTCAGGTTTTTGGAGGAAAAAACCTTTCGCCCCGTGGGGGGCAGTCAAACTAAAAACGTGGATGTGCGCATTATCGCAGCCAGCAACCAGGACCTTGCCCAGCATATTCGGCAAGGCGGCTTTTTATGCGACCTGCTCTACCGTATTGAGGTGATAAAAATAAAAGCGCCTTGCCTTAAGGAGCGTAAAGAAGATATCCCCTTGCTATGCAAACATTTTCTGGAGCACTATGCCCGGCACTACCGCAAACCCGTAAACGGAATAAACACCCCTTGCTTAGAAGCCCTGGCCAATTACCATTGGCCGGGTAATGTGCGGGAGCTGAAAAACTGCTTGGCCCGGGCTGTGATACTCTCCAGATCCAAGACCATCAAACCAGACGACCTGCCCGCCAAAATTACAGGATCGGCTCAAAAAAAACCTCACACAGGTCCTGGTTTCAACCTGGCAATGCCTGGCAGCAGCCTGAAGGAAATGGAGACGAGCCTGATCCAAAACACCATGGAGCACTGTAAGGGTAACAAGAGCCTGGCCGCCCGTATGTTGGGGATTTCCCGCAAGGGGCTCTATCAAAAACTTAAAAGACTGGGATTGGAATCAGAGGAGCGGAACAAGCGATGACCTGGCGATCAGCCCTTTTTTTTCTGGTTCTGGGAATAATCCTTTCGCCCGCAGGCATCAAGGCGCAAGAGATAATAATCGGCGCACCAACTTCCCTGGCCTCTTTGGAAGGTGAAGAAAGCTGCCGGGCGGCCCAAATGGCTGTGGAGCAAATCAACGCCTCGGGCGGGGTGGAGATAAAGGGGCGAAAGCACAAGCTGCTTCTTAAGACTTGTGATCTCGAAGATTTCAGGGCGCCCCACAAACCGGGCAAACCTTTGCTGAAGTTAAAGAATTTTATTCTCTCCCAAAAACCCCAGGCCCTTTTGGTCGGCCCTTTTCGTTCAGAGGTTTTCCTTAAATCCATGGACCTGGTCTCTGCCCATCGCCTGCCCTGTGTTGCCTCTATTGCCATGACCCCGGCTGTGGAGGCCGCGATTCTGGCTAACCCGAAAAACCGGTTCATCTTCCGCACCTGCCTTAACTCACGCTATCTGGCCGCTTATCTCATGGGGGCCATGGAGATGATCCGTGAACAGTTTGGTTTTAGAAAAGTTTATATTCTCAACCAGGATGTGGCCTGGGCCAGATCCACAGCCTCTTTATTGAGCAAGGTGTTTTTTGAAAAAAGGGGCTGGCAGGTGCTGGGCCAGGAAAACCTGATCATAACCAGGCAAAACGCAGACCGGATTTTAGAAAGGGTTGCCCGCAAAAAGCCGCGGGTGATTTTAGTCATATTCGATCAGCCGGAAGCGGCATTTTTGGTGCCCGGCTGGCGTAAACGCAAGATACCCGCGCTTATGGGCGGCTTTATATCGCCCTTAAGCGGCCCCGGCTCCTGGGCCGAGCATCAGGGGCAAATCGCCGGTTTTTTCAACATGGTCTTTGAACTCGGCAATCTGCCTTCAGACAAGTACCAGCTTTCAAAGGCCTTTTACCACAGGTTCAACCAACGGTTCGGCCGTCCCCTCCAGGCCGGTCACGGCCCTGCCCCGGCTTACGAGTCGGTTTTTGCCCTGGCTGAGGCCATTAAACGGGCCGATTCCCTGGACCCGGAAAAACTGGTGAAAAGCCTCATCCAAACCAACCGCCAGGGAGTCATGGGCAGGCTGCGCTTTCACCGGGCCCAACAGGCGGTCTTTGGAACCGATCCCCAAAAGAGTTCGGTTGGTTGTGTATTTCAATGGACAAACAACGGCGAACGCAGGTTGGTTTTTCCAAGCTCCATTGCTCAAGGTGGTTTTAAGCTGCCCTGGTTTGTCGGGCCTTGACCTTCATCATGCGTTACCTTTATGGGCACCTTGTCCAGCGTCTGACACCTTTTTACCCACTTTTCGGTCTGTCCTCGGCAACCACATGCTTTAACTTAATATTCTCCCCAGGAATCAAGCCGCAATTATTTAAACCGTTACCTTAAGTAACACATTTTCCCTTCCTTCTCTTGGCTAAGCCTCCTATTTTTCTAGTCATATCAAGCAATAGGGTTTTTTAACCTTTTGGCACGCAGCTTGCCCTTAAAAGCCATGCTTCTCTATGACAGGTCGCTTTTATTCAAGGGAGGAAAAGCCATGAAAAAACAAGCGCTTTTAATATTCACTCTCCTGTTTGCCCTGCTGGCCTGTCCCGGCCTTGGTGTAGCGGGCCAATCCGTGGTGGTGGGGGTCTCCACCTCACTCACTTTTTTGGAAGGCAAGGAATCCCTAAAAGCGGTTGAAATGGCTGTGGAGCAGATCAACCAGGCCGGAGGGGTTCAGGTTGGCTCCAAAAAGCTGCCCATGAAGATCGAATCCATTGATATCAGGGATGCGGCCAAGGGTGTTCCTGTGCCTGAGGCGCTTTTGGGCATGGAAAAACTGATTTTAGAGAAAAAGCCCACCGCCTTGGTGGTGGGGCCTTTCCGTTCAGAGGCGCTTTTGGCGGGCATGGAGCTTTTGGGCAAGCACAAGGTCCCCCTTTTAGGCACCATTGCCATGACCCCCAAAACCGAAGGCATGATCGCCAAAAATCCCAAATATAAATACGTCTTCCGCACCTGCCTTAACGCCAAATATTTTGTGGGCTACATCAAGGGGGTGATGGACCAGCTGAACAAGGAATACGGCTTTACCAAGGTATACATCATAAACCAGGATGTGGCCTGGGCCAGGGCCACCGCGGGAATCATGAAAAAACTCTACGGCAAAATGGGCTGGGAGGTGCTGGGGCATGAGACCTTCCCCATTGGAGCCGGTGATTTTTCCTCTGCCCTTATGAAGGCCAAGATGAAAAAGGCCCAGGTAATTCTGCCGGTCTTTGACATGCCCACCAGCGGTATTTTGGTGAAGCAGTGGCGCTCCATGCGGGTTCCGGCCTTGATGGCCGGATTTATCTCGCCTTTGGCCGGTCCGGCGGCCTGGAAAGCCTTTGACCAAAAGATCGGCGGCGCGGTGAACTCCATATTTGAGCTTGGCAATGTGCCTTCAACCAAATATCCGCCTGCCAAGGCCTTTTACGATGCCTATGAAAAAAAATACGGCAAACCCATTGAAGCCGGGCACGGGCCTGCGCCTTCCTATGCCTCCATATTCATCCTGAAGGCGGCTATTGAAAAGGCGGGCTCGCTTGATCCGGAGGCCATTGTCGAGGCCTTGAAAAAGACCGACCTTGAAACGCCTTTGGGCAGGGTCAAATTCTCCGAAGGGCATCAGGCCCTGTTTGGCCAGGACCCCGCCAAATCAGCCCTGGGCTGCTTTATCCAATGGAATGATCAAGGCAAGCGGGTGGTGGTGTATCCACCTTCCATTGCCATGGAAAAAATCGCCCTTCCCAAGTGGATGAAATCCGCCAAATAGGCCTTATATAGGCGGGCCCTCATTCGGGGGCCCGCCAAACTGCGAGGCCTTCTCAAGACGCGTAATTTCATCCGTTTGGCAAATCCCTGTTTTTTTCTCAAACGGCCTCTGACAAAGGCCGCCTTCAAAACCAAGGAGCTGATTAGTTGCTGGAAGGAACCCTGATCTACGGGCTGGTGAACAGCGTGATCCTCTTGCTGACTGCCTTGGGTTTTAATCTTACTTTTGGCATCAGCGGGGTGGCCAACTTTGCCTATGGAGCCCTATACGTGGCCTGCGGTTTTTTAGCCTGGCTGGGGCTCAATTCCCTGGGTTTGCCTTATGCAGTCTCCGCACCGCTCGCGGTGGTTTTGGTGGCCCTGGTTGCAGCCGCCGGGCACCGTTACCTCCTGCAAAGGGTGCGGGGCCTGGTCATAAGCGAGGTGATAGCCACCTTTGGCCTGGGGCTTATCCTGTTGGAGCTTTTCCGCTATTTCGGGTTTGTGGGGTTTGAATACACCCTGCCGATGATACTCGACGACACCATAACCATAGGCCAGACAGACCTGGACCTGCAAAGGGTGCTGATTGTCGGCGCCGGCATTCTGCTCACCGGGTTTTTATTTTTCTTTACCCGTTACACCAAGATCGGCCTGGCCTTTCGCGCCATTGCCCAGGATGAACGCACCGCCCTGACCCTGGGCATAAACACAGACCGCATCGCAGCCTGGGCCATGGGTTTCGGGGCGCTTTACGCAGGCCTGGCCGGGATTGTGATCCTGCCCCTGGGGACCATCAACGTTGACCAGGGTTACGGAGTTTTGATCAATGCCCTGGCGGTCTGTATTGTCGGCGGCCTGGGCAGCACCATAGGCGTGGTGGCCGCTTCTTTTATCCTGGGCCTGGCCCAGACCTTTACCGCTTATTACGGCGACACCCACCTCATGATGCTGGTGAGCCCGGCTGCGATTTTGCTGGTGCTTCTGTTTAAGCCTTCGGGCCTTTTGGGCAAACACAAGGAACTGGAAGAAAGAATATGAGGCTCATACCGGAAAACTGTTCATATAAGGCGGAATCGCCATGACCATGAGGCTTGAAAGAATAGATCGGGGCATCAAGGCCAGAAGCAGTGATATCTTTGCCCTTACCTCTTTCCGGGAGATGGGCTATCTGCTTTTGCCGAGGCTTTTACCCATTGTGCTCCTTCTGGTTATAGGGTTCAGCGTAAACCTCTATTGGCAAAGGGTCTTTGTCTCCACCATCTCCTTTGCCCTTTTGGCCGTTTCCTGGGATCTTCTGGCCCAGACAGGCATGGTCTGCCTGGGGCAGGCCCTTTTCTTTGGCATGGGGGCCTATGCAGCCGGAATCATGGATCAATATTTCCACCTGCCGATCTGGTTCACCATTCCAGCAGCCACCCTTGTCGGTGGATTTTTAAGCACCCTGCTGCTTTTACCGGTCCTAAGGCTGAGGGGGATCTATTTTGCCATGGTCACCCTTATCCTTCCCATGATGATGGAACGCTTTATAGAGGCGGCCCGCATATTAGGCGGAACCGAGGGCCTGCACGGCATTGCGGCCATGCCTTCGGTGCAATGGGAGCTTGTTCTGATCATGCTGGCTGTATGGGCGGCGCTGTTTGGCCTGCGCAGGCTCATGGCCACGGATCACGGCCTGGTGCTGAAAGGAATCAACGATAACGATCGGGCCGTCATGTCCGCGGGCATCAACATCTATTGGTTCAAGGCCCAAGCCCTGTTTATGGCCAGCTCAGTGGGGGCCTTTGCCGGAGCGTTCATGACCCATTCCTATCAGTTCGTGGGCATGCCGGTCTTTGCCCTGGATTATTCCATCATGCCTATCGCCTCGGCTGCGGTCGGCGGCATGGGCACCCTGGCCGGTCCCATGCTGGGCTCCTTTATCCTGGTGCCCCTTTCCGAGGCCCTGCGCGGCTTAGGCGGCTTGAGAACCGTGTTGTACGCCCTTTTGCTGGTGATCTTCACGGTGGGGCTGCCCGAGGGAATCTTTCACTATTTATCCCGAAAATACAATCAGTTTGAACGCTGGACCGAGGTGGAATAATGGCTTTAGAGGTATTGCTTGCGGTGAAGGGCTTAAGCCGCGCCTTTGGCGGAGTGCAGGCAGTGGATCAGGTTGACTTTGAATTAAAGCGGAACCAGGTCCTGGGAGTCATCGGGCCCAATGGCTCAGGCAAAACCACCCTGGTGAACCTGATCACCGGCTTTGTACGCCCGGATAAGGGCAAAGTGATATTCAAAGGCAAAAACATTACCAAAAAGCCTCCCTACAAAGTAGCTCAGATGGGTCTGGCCCGCTCTTTTCAGATGGCCAAACCCTTTTACCAGCTTGAGGCCTATAAAAACCTCAATGTGGCCCTTTACTCCCCCAGGGTGAAAGGTCTTTTGGGCGGCAAATTCGGAGATCGGGACGCAGTGGCCAAGGACCTTTTGGAAGAAGTGGGCTTTGAGCGGGATTCCCAGGTGATAACCCAGACCGCCTCTTCCCTGCCCCACGGTTATTTAAAGCGCCTGGAGCTGGCCAAATGCCTGGCCTTGAGGCCGGACCTTATTGTGCTGGATGAACTTTTCAGCGGCCTTTCCCTGGCCGAGGTGGCCTCCATGGTGCCTGTGATTGAAAAGCTGGTGGCCCAGGGCAAGACCCTGATCATGGTGGAGCACAGGCTAAGAGAACTTTTCCGCATCGCCGACCAGGTTCTGGTGCTGAACTTCGGGCGCAAGATAGCCCAGGGCAACCCCACGGAAGTCATGGATATGCCCGAGGTTAAAAGTGCCTACCTGGGCGCGGAAACAGAGGGGTTTTGATCATGCTCAAGGCCACGGACCTTATGGTTTTTTATGAAAACGCAATAGCTGTGAACGAACTGTCCCTGTCTGTTCGCAAGGGGCAGGTGGTGGGGGTGATCGGCTCCAACTCAGCAGGCAAGACCACGCTGTTAAACACCATAAGCGGGCTTATCCTGGATATCCAGCTCAAGGAAAAAAGAAAAGGCGGCGAACGCATAACCGTGATGGGAAAGATTGAATACCAGGGCCAAGACATAAGCCGGCTCAAGGCCCATGAAAGGGCAAGCCTGGCCCTGGTGCTCTGCCGGGAGAGACACCCGGTTTTTCCTGATTCCAATGTGCATGAAAACCTGAAGATTGCAAGTTACTTAAGGCCCACCAACCAGGTCCGGCAGGTCATTGACCATGTTTATGAACTCTTCCCCAATTTAAAGCGCTGGCGCAAGCGCAAGGCGGGCTTTTTAAGCGGCGGCGAACAGCAGATGCTGGCCATAGGCATGGCCATGGTGGTGGGTCCCAAGCTCCTGCTTTTGGATGAACCCCTTTTGGGGTTGAGCCCTGCCATGCAAAAAAACCTGGTTCAGGCCATTGAATCCCTGTCCCGGGAAAACGGCATCACCATGCTGATCGCAGAACAATTCGCAAGGCCGCTTTTGCCCATGCTTGATTTTGCCTATGTGATTGAAAACGGAATGCTCACCCTGACCGGCACCGGACCGGAGCTTATGGAAAACCCGGAGATCAAATCCGCTTATTTTGGTTTTTAAAAAACCCCGGGAGGCCCCATGCAACAAAGCACCCAGCCGCTCACCATACCTGCTCATTTCGGCGGCCTTTTGGATTCCTGCTCCCATAAAACCGCTGTGATATACCTGGGCGAGGAGTTCAGCTATAGAAGACTGAACCGGCTCAGCAACAGCTTTGCCCAAGGACTCAGGCAAAGGGGTGTCACCTCGGGCAGCAGGGTTATCATATATCTTCCCAATTCCATCCAATGGATCATCTCCTGGCTGGGGGTTCTCAAGGCAGGGGCAATCGCGGTTCCCATCACCCCTATCTACACTCCGAGCGATGTTGAATACATAGCCGATGACACAGGCGCCAGAGCCATAGTCTGTACAGACCGAAACTACGGTTACGTAAGCCAGGTGATTGAAAAAACGAGTTTAGAGGAGGTCATTGTCTCCAACCTGGCCGATATGCTGCCCCTTTACAAAAAATTCTTTGGCTGGGCCTTTGACCTGGTTCCCAAGGGCAAGGCAGCCAAAGGCGACCGCACCACCAACCTAAAACAAATGGTCAGTGAACCAACCGATGATATTCAGCCGGTGGAGGTGGGAGAAAACGACATATGCGAGATCATCTACACCGGGGGGACCACCAGGCACCCCAAGGGAGTGCCGATCACTCACCGTCTGCTTTTGGAACAGGCCCATGAGCAGATAAGCATGAGCGCCAGCAACTTTGAACTTTCGGAAAACGTAATCATGGGGTCGGCTCCCCTGTTTCATATTCTGGGACAGACCTGCTCATTGGGCACTATTCTGCTTCACGGCGGGGCCTTGATTCAGCAGCCCAGGGTGAACTTGGACGCCATGATGGACGCCATCACCAGGCACAGGGCCAAGACCATCATAGGTGTGCCGACCCTGTATCGCATGATTCTGGAGCATGACCGCCTGGATCAGTATGACTTGAGTTCACTGGAATACTGCTTTTGCGGGGGCGATGTGCTGCCCGAAGATGTGGGCAGGCGCTGGCAAAAGCGCTTTGGCAAGCCCATTTACATTGGCTATGGAGCCAGTGAAACAGTGGGCGGCGTTTCCATGACCCCCACTGACGAAGCCCCGCCCCAAGGGGCCATGGGCAGGGTTCTCGAATCTAAAAAAGTAATGGTGGTGGACCCGGTCACCTTGGATGAGCTGGCCCCGGAGGAGAGCGGCGAGCTTCTGGTCCATTCCGACCCCATGGTGGAGGAATATTGGAACAAGCCCCAGGAAACCAAGGATTCCTTTGTAGAAATTAAGGGAAAGCGTTTTTACCGCACAGGGGATGTGGTGAGAAAAGACGAAAACGAATGGCTATTCTTTGTGGACCGCACGGTAGACACCATAAAACATAAAGGGTACCGGGTTTCGGCCTCTGAGATTGAATGCGTGCTCCAGGATCACGCGGCTGTGGTGGGCTGCTGCGTGGTGGGGGTTCCGGATGAAAAAGTCGGTGAAAGGGTCAAGGCCTTTGTGGTGCTTAAAAAGGATATCAAGGGCATAACCGGATACGACCTGATCAAATACTGCCGAAACCGCCTTTCATCCTATAAGGTGCCTCAATATATAGAGTTCCGGGATATGCTCCCCAAATCCAAGGTGGGCAAGCTTCTACGCCGGGAAGTGCGGGCCGAAGAAAAGAGCCGCTTGGATTGATAATGACTCAAGGGCAAGGCACCTTAACAATTGCGTTTTAACCTGATTTCAAAGGGATAAACTTTGACAGGTCCCGTCAGCCCACATAAATCAGCTCCGATTCTTGGAGAAAGCCAGGCTGCGGGCAAACAGCTTGTTGAACAGAGGTTCACTGGCCAGCTCCAGATAACGGGCCATGGATGGAATAGCCTCCGCCCTGATTCTGGCCTCTTGATTATTGAGCATCTGTTGAGCCCCCTTGCCGGCTGCATTGCCAACCTGGCGGTAGATCGCAGCGGGTGCATCAGGTATCAAGCCAATAGACCTGGCGTTCTCCACATCAAAATTGCTGCCAAAGGAGCCCGCCAGCACTATTTCAGAGATATCGAAAGGTTCCAAACCGGCCAGATGGAGCAGAGTGAAGGCCGCCGCGTTGATGGCTCCCTTGGCAAGCTGAACCTGACTGATATCCGCTTGGGTCACCACGATATCCTTGCCGGTGGCTGATTGTTCACCCGGCACCAGAATATAACGAATGGAGCGTTCATCCACCTTCACCTGAGGCAGGGATTGATCTAAATGGCCCTGCGCGTTGATGATTCCGCCGCGCGCCATTTCCGCCACCGCGTCGATAATGCCTGAACCGCATATTCCGGCGGGCTTGCCGCCATCTATGGTCGACCACACCAGCCGGCCCTTATCCAACTGCACCCGGGAAACAGCCCCTGCCATGGCCCGCATGCCCGAGCTGAGATGAGCCCCTTCAAAGGTTGGGCCTGATGGGGCCGAAGCGATTAAAAGGGGATGCTCGCTGCCTGGCGCGGTAAGTACAACCTCAGTGTTGGTGCCGATGTCCAGGCCCAGGCGACAGGGGCCGGGCAAATCCAGATCAGCCCCCATTATCATGGCCACGTTGTCAGCCCCCACAAAACCGCCCACCAGAGGGGGTAGATATAAATAAGCGCCCGGAGCCAGGTTAAGGCCGATCTCCCGTGCCTTTAGGTCAATGGCCTGGTCCAGGCTGGCCACAAAAGGCGGTGCACCCAATTGTTCCACGGGCAGGCCAAGCAAAAGGTGCGTCATGGCTGTGTTGCCCACCAAGCTCATCTCGGTGATGCAACTGGGTTCAACTCCCACAGAGGAGCTTAATTCGACTACCAAATCGCCAAGCGCCCGGCGCACCAGGGAGGTTAGTTGGCGTCGGTCGTCGGGATTATGAATGGCCCGTTGCAAACGTGTAACTACATCGGCTCCAAATGCCACCTGGGGATTGAGCCTGCCCCGGGAATTCAGCACCTCTCCTTTTTCCAGATCTATTAAATAGGCCGCGATCTTGGTGGAACCCAAATCCACGGCCACACCCAGGGCAGCATCTCCGGGGCCTGCCACGCCGACTACTTCGGACCCGCGTTTATACACCCTGAGATTCCAGTCTTTTTCCCGGGCCATGCGGGTTATTTGGGTCGCTGTGGCCGGATCGCCCCACAACTCGCCTTCCCCTTCCCCAGCTGCCGGGGGGGTAACAGCCTCCAGCACTCGACGGAGGTCCGCACGGGGGTCTTCCAAGGTGGGAGCCTGAACTCGACAATCCACAGAGGTGATCACCGGTGAATTTGTCTGCGTAGCGCTTAAGTCGCCCAGGTCTATGCGCCAACTGCTGTCAGCGGTTTCAGCCGTATCAGGAATAACCACCCGCAGATCACCCAAGGCCCGAGTCTGGCAGGCCAAACGAAATCCTTGTTCAAGACGGGATTGATCAAGTAGGCGTTCTTCGGCATCATTAGGCGGAGAAACAGCTCCTTCCACTTGCACAAGGCAGCGGCCGCAAGTTCCTTTGCCTCCGCAGTCCAAAGGCAATAGCACTCCGGCAGTCAACATGGCTTCTGTAATAAGGCCGCCTTTTTGCAGCGCGACACTCTGTCCCCCAGGGTTGAACTCCACATTGACCATTGATTTCTCAGCCAAGGCAATTCTCCATTATAAAATACATTATCCACACAACGTCGCCGCAAGCAGCATGGTGTCGGACCCGGTGACGGAAGTAAGGATTGACCTCCCATAACCGGGCCCGAGTGCCCAGTTTTAAACAATCAAAGTACGCTAGAATGAACCTATCAGGGTAAGACAGACGTTTTGCCCCTCAGTGGTGTTCTCACCGGCATACTCAAACAAATACCGTAAGCTCAACTGGAATGGAAACGGCTTAAATCCCATGAGGCGGATTTCCGGTCCCACTGCATTACCAAAGTATTTTTGGTCTGAAGCTCCATCGCCAGAGTCTTCATCAAGCTGTTTATAGGTATACCCCGCCACCCCAGCGGTTAGAAACAGTTCTCCACTATTGAACGGAAAGGCCTTGGCCAAGCCGTACTCGGCCACAACATTGGCGCCAGCGGTGATTTCGGTGTCCCTGTCTTCTGTGTTCTGGAGCCAACGGGTCAATAGGGAGGCTGTCCAGGTCCTGGCTTCATCAAAGTAATAAGTGGCTCCCAGGGTCTCCATGAAGCTCCAGTATCCGGCGCCTGGTGATGAGGGTTCATCACTTTCGCCGGTGGGCGCGTAGAAACCAAACGCCAAGGCCACATCCCACCTTGGTGTATGCCAGGCAAATACAAAAGGCTCAACGCATATATCACCCAGGCTAAAGCTGTCTTCATCCACACCCTGGCGTTTCATTTCCATGCTGGTGTAAACCAGTGGAATCAAAACATCAAAACCAAAGTCAGCTCCCAAAATCTTATAATCAGTCATGTAGGTGAACTGGTGAACATTTGCGAAAACGGTGAGATCAAGGTCCAGATCAAGATCATTACCATTATCGTCGAGCATGGTGTCGGCGGTGTACATCAGATTGTACATGGTGTAGTGAAAACCCGGAGGCGGCAGGCTGGCTGCATTAAGGCCAAGAGAACCTGGAGTATAGTGACCAAAAGCCATGGCCGTGCTGGTGCAGTAAAAGAAAAATCCGATGGCTAATGTGATAGTGACAAGCCCTTTAACACGCCGCAACATAGTATCACCCCTTTTCTTGTCATTTGTGGTGACAAGCCTACTGAGATTTGGCTGGTAAATAAGGCTATAAGATCTCTTTTTCATCCTCAGGTTGAGACGAAGGCCCGTAATCAGCCCCCCAAAAGGCACACACTCCCGATGACTACATTACTTCTTTCATGGAGTAATGACGGTATGCCTCTGTCCGGGTTGACCATTCCCCTGTCCAATATCCGTTTTAAATAGTTCTTTTTCTATGTATCCATTGGTTAGGTGTTCGTGGCTCCCCAACAACAATCAAGGGTTTTGAGGAGCCACCTTTGTTCCGCTTAAGGGATCTAACCAATCTCCCGCTAGTATTGACCGTATTCCTTACCAGCCTCGACAAAGGCCAACATAGTGTCGTGCTTGGCTTCATCCATGGCGCAACCTATGCTGAGCATGTAGCCCTTATCTCCGGCAGCATCGTCAATGAGCTTTTTAGTCCCTTCCTTGACCTGTTCCGGGGTTCCGGTAAGAATCAAAGAGATCGGGAAACCACCGGCAATACACACCTTGCCGCCCAATTTTTTGCGGGCCTCTACCATATCTGTCCTATCGAACAGGTACATGGAGCGTATATCGGCTGTTTCAGCCAGGTAGTCCAGACGCTGGTTATAGGCTCCCTCCACAAAGCAGGCGGGCACACATCCAGCCTTGGCCAAGCCGTACATAACGGCCTTTAAGGTGGGCCAATAGAACTTCTGGAACTGCTCGTCAGACATGAAGCCATCGGCGCCTTTGTGCAAGGGGATGAACACCAGGGGATTTCCGCTTGCCACGGCCCCATCCACACCGGTCTTGATCATGGCAGGCACCAGACGCTCCACTGCCTCCAAAACCTTTTCGGGGCGGCGGTACATGTCCATCATCAGGGGAGTGGTGCCTCGGAAGGAATCGCTTAAGGTGTCAAAAGGAGCCTTGGTGGCGCCGCCTGCCCCAAAGGGGAACCCGGCAGCCAGAATCTGGGCCAAATACCCGCCCAGGCAATTGATCCATTCAAAATACTGCCGGCCTGCCTTGAGGAGAGTCTCGAAAGCTTCCTGCACCGGTGGGGTTCCAAGCGCAATCAGCCAGGAGCCCAGCATGGGCAGCTCCATGCTGCCATAAACCGGCGGAATCTCGGCCAGGGGAGCCAGGGCTCCCATGGTCTTTGGCATCCAGGAACGGAGCCAGAAATCCGTGGGATCGTTGATCAGATGATCAAACTCATCCGCCTTCATGTATTCCTTTTCGTGGAACTGGTAGGAAAGATGCTCGGCCACTCCATTGCCCGGCCATTTGTACAGGTGGTATTTCAAGGTGTCCAGGGCCGGGCCATAGCCCAACATGGGCGCCGCGCCTGCAGTGTCGGGTTGATAGGTGGTGCAAAAATCCAGATACGCCTGGCCGGCGGCATCGGGATCATACATGGCCTGACGCCCGGAAATCCCCTTCAACATGGTGGGGGCAAAGGTGGTCAAGGGCATGATCGGCACGCGCTTGATGTCTTGATCTATTTTCAAGGCAGCGGCCACCAGCCCGGCGCGCTCTTTATAAGCGGCCCTGTTTTCCTCGCTGGTAAACTCTATACCCTCACCCGAGGCCCATTGCTCCAGAAAAGCGTCCTGCCTCTCTATAACCGAGAGCTTTTCAAATCCTTTAATCATGATTCCCTCCGGGAAATTTTTATTTTGATTTGAAGGCGATTAACTGACCCATCCCTTGACTCGGCTGACACCTTCCACGGCATCTGTCACATAGGCGTCGGCTCCCACATAACTAAGCACCTGTTCGTCCATCTGACCGCCGCCGATGAGCACCTTGATATCATCCCTGAGTCCCTCGTCTTTCAGCTTATCCACCACAGACTTCATGGGGTCAAAAGCCAGGGTCAACAGGCCGCTCAAGCCAATTACATCCGCGCCAAAAGCCTTGGCCTCTTCTATGATCTTTTCAGTGGGCACATCGACCCCAAGGTCTTTCACATCAAGGCCGTTCAGTTCCAGCATCATGGTGGCGATATTCTTGCCTATGTCGTGGATGTCTCCTTGAACGGTGGCCATAACCACCTTGCCCAACTTTTCCCCGCCGTTTCCCGTTGTTCTTTCCTTGGCCAGGTAAGGCTTGAGAATATCGGCCGCTGCTTTCATCATTTCGCCTGACATGATCAACTCGGGGATGAAGTAAAGTTGTTTTTCAAATCGCTGGCCAACTTCCCCCAGAGCGTCCTGATAGCGGTTGAAGATATCCATGGCCGGAACGCCCTCATCAAGAAGGGTGTTGGTTAACTCCATGGCGGTTTCTTCCTGCATTTCTACAATCGCAGTATAGAGTTCCTGTAGATCAGCCATTTTAACCTCCAAATAGTTTATTTTTGCTCTTTTGTGATTTTCCCGGACCGGTAGGCCCGGCTGAATTTTTGGCAGAACTTATCTCTTCCCGTGAGCATTTCCGCCGCCAGCATCACGCCGATAAGGTCGCTGTTGTTGGGGTCGATAATGGCGCTGTCCAGCCCCATTTGAATGCACATGGCCATAAAAGTTTGATTGATCAATGAACGCAAGGGCATGCCAAAGGAAATGTTGCTGAGGCCGCAGGTTACGTGTGCTTTGGGATAGGCCTCATGCACACTTTTTATGCTGTCAAAGGTAATCAGGGCGTTTTGATCGCCGGTGCTGATAGCAGTCACCAGCGGATCGACATAAAGTTGGTCTTCCCGCAGGCCTCCGTCCTTGGCCAAACCCACCAGGCGATGGACAATCTTGAGGCGACCCTCGGCATTATCGGCAATGCCCACCTCGTCGTCCAGGGCCAGTAGAATCAGTCCGGTTTTATATTCAAGGGCTAAAGGCAATACACCCTCGATACGGGACTTTTCCCCGCTGACCGAATTTATGATAGGAGTTTTCTTTACGAGGTCGAGACCAGTCTTCAGGGCCTCGGGATTGGCGCTGTCCAGACAAAGCGGGCAGTCGGTTACCGATTGGATGCACTCCACCAGCCAGGCCATGTCCTCGGGCTCACGGCTGGGGGAGGTGCCGGCGTTCACATCTAGATAGTCGCTGCCCGCTTCCACCTGATTGAGGGCAAGTTGTTTTATATGTTCGGCGTCACGCTCCCTGATGGCGGCACCCACCTTTTTACGGGTGCCGTTGATTTTTTCACCGATAATAATCATAAAATTCCCTCACTTTCACTAAAACATAGGGATGGGGATACCGGGGGGGGCCACTATGAATTCAGGTCCATCCCACGGTCCATGTAAAAGTTTGTCCAATAGTTTCAAATCTTTGGGCAGGCAACAGAAGGTCATGTCGTGTTTTTTGGCCAGTTGACGGCAACGCTTTAAGGGCTCGATGGATTGATCTTTGCCGGTGAGCAAAGCAAGCCGGTTGTAATGTTTCAAGGCCACTTTAAGCAGCTGCTGTTGCCGTTCTTTGGGGAAGCGTTTTAAATCTTTTTTGAGTTGATCGAAGATATTCAGCTCTGTGTCGAGCCAGTGCGATTCCAGGAAATAGGTGCCTGGATTTTCATGTAGAACCTGCCGGTGCCTCTGGCGGGAGCCCAGTAACATTCCAACGCAATCATCAACCTTGGATAAAACCAGGGTGCTCTTTTTTGCCACCACCCCTTCCAGGGCTCGGCCGCATAAACCATAAGCCAACAGTATGGTTTCACCATTACGTTCCAGGCGGGCCACCTCCTCTCCTATGCTTTGGCGCAGCCGTTCCGGCTGCAAATGCAAGGCGATATCCAACACAGTCAAGGGCTCATCTGTTCCCAGCAGTTCCTTGACCAACGGGGCCAACGCTCTACAGGTGATGACTTTATTGGGGAAAGGCACGTAATTTATCTCCCAAGTCTAATCGGTTTTAGAGTATTATAGTCTTATAGAGTGATTTTACAAGAGTCTTATAGAGTAATTCTAAAATAACGCCGCATCCAAAAATTATTTATTACGGCAGCATCTGGATTTGCAGTTGATAAGCCATTGGAAAACAAAGGTTTAAAGGCGGGATGATTTCGTATATATTACCTGGTGAATTATTTTTCATAACCAGAGCGACCCCATGCGCCAACCTCTGATCAGTTGGGTGTGGCATTAGTACTGATATTCATGAGGTTTGTGCAGAGTGTCCAACTTGAAGGCAAACATAAAGAAACGGCAAAATCCGGACAAAGGCCCGAGACGCCCCCTGCTGGAGGTCAAAGAGGCCATTGACAAAGCCTCGCCCATGCCGGCCTACGCTCAATTGGCCGATTTTTTAAGGTCAGGCATTTCAAGGGGCGAATACCCCCCGGGTTCTCGCCTGCCGGCAGAGGCAACCCTGGCCAAGGCATACGGAGTCAGCGCCATGACCGCCCGCCAGGCAGTGAGTGTCCTGGAAGAAAACAACCTGGTGCGCAGGGTGCAGGGCAGCGGCACATATGTGCGCAAGGTGGACGTAGGCACCAGCAATTTTGACCTGGAGTCCTTTGCCCGTGTGTTTGGTGATCAGGATAATCTTCAAGTGCGCATTGTAAAGGCTGAGGTGAAAAAGGGGGCCGGCCCGGAAAAAGAAGTTCTGGGGTTACAGGCCAAAGATTCGGTTATCATGGTGGAGAGGATCATCTCACACCAAAACGAGCCTTTCACCCTGCACGTTTCCTTTACCACCTTTGATCCCACATCGCCCACAGTGGAGGCCATGTTGGATACGGTGGTATTGACCGGGCTCATTTTTCAAGAAGGATATTCCAATTTCAAACGCGGATCCTTGCGTCTTACTCCCACTCTTTTGGAGCCGCGCGAGGCCCGGCTTTTGGAGCTGAAGCAGGGAGAGCCGGTATTTAAACTGGATCATTTATTTTATAATTTTGATGATCAGCCCACCGCTTTTGGCTGGTTCTTGATAAGCCATGAAAAAATGCCATTAATTAGCAAGGTTGGTATCTGGGATGACTGATCGTACAGAACAAGGCGCCTTGGACTTGCGGCTGAAGCGACTGCTTGACCTGATCGTGCAGCTAAAGGAAGAGGAAAGCCTGGCCGAGCTGAAAAGTATGCTGGCCGAAGGAGTTGACCATAGGGATCTCCTGGCTTGCTTCATGGAAGGTATGCGGCGCGTCGGAACCAAGTTTGAAACAGGAGTCTATTTCATAGCCGCATTGATAATGGCGGGAGAGATAATGCGGTCGGCCACGGAGATATTACGCCCCTATTTAAAGCCCGGGCATCCGAACAACAAAGGACGCGTCCTTATAGGCACCATAGAGGGCGACATCCATGACCTTGGCAAGAACCTTTTCGCCCTTTTGCTTAACTGCAACGGCTTTGAGGTCATAGATCTGGGAGTGGATGTACCGGTCGTGAATTTTTTGCAAAAGGCCAGGGAACTGAAACCGGACGCCATATGCATAAGCTGCGTGCTCACCACCAGTGTGGAATATTTAAAGGACGCGGTGAAAGTCTTGGCTGACGAGTTCCCTTTTGCGAAAAATCGGATTGTGGTGGGCGGCACCTGCCTGGACGCACGCCTGGCTGAATATGTGGGCGTATCCCTCTGGGCCAGGGATGCCGCCGAAGGCCTGAAGATTTGTCAGAAAATAGTGCATACCAATCCCGCTGTCTGACGGTTTTGAAAACAGGAGCCTGTTTGCCGGCCTGTAAAAAGGCCCGACTCCTTTGAGCCGATTGGCGCCCCGATAAAAAGCCTTATTTACCTGGTACTGAACAGGACACAGGTGAAGTTTTGCCCACCCAAACTAGAAAACAGGACAGCTATGTGAAAAAGAAGCTGCGGGTGAACCGCGGCTGATAACCACTTGAGGCATGAATACTCAGGCAATGCAGCAAAAAACCTTTACGGAACGGGTGATCGATATCATCAGGGAAATCCCGCCGGGCAAGGTGGCGACCTATGGCGGAATAGCGGAAAGGGCCGGCAATCCCCGTGCTGCCAGGCAAGTGGCGAGAGTGCTCCATTCATCTTCCCGCAAAAGGGGCCTGCCCTGGCACAGGGTCATCAACAAACAGGGCCGCATAGCCTTGAAAGACCAGGGTTACGAACGCCAAAAGGCCCTGCTTGAGGCGGAAGGGATTTACCTTGATTTAAAGGGCAATGTTGACCTGGAGGAGTATTTGTGGAATCCCATCGGCGGCCTGATTTAGAGAACCTCACCTACCAAAGCGACGGTTTAGCGGCCACGGAAACGCCGCGTCTTTGCAACAGGCTGCCCTCTGCCAGATAAAGCCTCACCAAACCAATACGATAATAAACAATGGCCTGAACTTCGTTTATCTGGCTGGCCAAAAGATCCCGCTGGGCCTGGGCCACCAAAAGCGAGGTGCTCTTGCCCACGTCAAAGCGTTCTATCTCCGCAAAAACCGTTTTTTCCTGTAGCTCCCTGGTCAGACGGGTGGCAAAGATCTGGCGCCTGGCCCTTTCAACCTGGTTCAGGGCCAGCCTCACATCCAGCTCCACCTGTTGATTAAGGTTGTCAAGAGCCGCCCGGGCCTGCCTGGCCGAGGCCAGGGCAGCGGTGTGACGACCCTCGGCCGAAAGGTTATCCAGGTAATGACTGAGCTTCACCCCGGCCACGGCATCATAATTGGAGCCGTCCAAGTCTGAAAACGAATTGGATAAAGACTGGGCATATCCTGTCTTGCCCAGGCTGACAAACAGATCAAGCCTCGGCAGGAGGCCGTTTTTGGTTGCTATGGTCTGCAGGCGGTTTTCCTTTAGCCTAAGCCTGGCTTCATTCAGATCCGGCCTGGACTTGCGGGCCAGGGCTGCTCGGGCCTTGATATCTTTTATCGACCTTGGGGTGAGGTCCGGCCGGCTGGTGCTGACGAGTTTAAGCCCCAGGCCGCCGCCGGGGTTGATAATGCGCAAAAGCCTCAGCCTTCTGTCTTCCAGGTTGCTCTCCGCCTCAATGGTGGCCTGTTCGCGTCTGGCCACTTCCGCCCTGGCCGCGGCAGCCTCCACCTGGGGCAGCATGCCCACCTCTATCCTCTGCTCGATCTCCAAAAGCTGCTGCTGGGCCACTTCCAGGGAGCGCTTGAAAATGGCTATTTCCCTTTCGGCCTGCACAAACTCCCAATAGGCGATCTCAGCCTGGGCCAGGGTGGCTTCGGTAAAGCCCCTTAATTCATACAGACTGGCCCTGGTCTTAAGTTCGGCCTGACGCACAGCCACCAGGTTCACCACCGGCCCCAGGCCCCTTAACAAAGACTGGGTAATGCTCAAGCCCAACCGGGCCTCGCTCTCATCCGGGTCCAGGCTGGAGGAGGTCCTATCCCCTTCCGCGCTTATCTCCACATTTGTGCCGCTTGCAAAACGCCTGCGCACCCCGGCTGTAGCCAGGGTTTCCGTGGTTTCTTCGTTTTTCCAGGTTCTGGATGAGGTTTTGAATTTATCGGCCTTTTCCAGGCCATAGGAAAAATCCGCAAAAAGTTCAGGCGAAAAAACACCCCGTTCTATCTTTTCAAAGGCTCCGGCTTGCACAGGCGCGAACTGCCGGACCGTAAGCTCTTGGTTTCCTCTCAAGGCTGCATAGGCCGCCTGTTCCAAGGAAAGCAAAGTCTGCCCTTTTTCATTCACCTTAAAAGATGGAGCCTGGGCTTGCTCGGGCTTCAACTCGGCCGGGACCTGTAAGCTCAGATAGTCATCTTGGGGAAAGCGCTTATCATATTCAGCCTGGTCCACAGGCCAGCCGCCGGGCTTAAGGCACCCGGCAAGACCTAAAAACAACAGTAAAACCGGTAAAAAACGATATATGGAAATCAGTAAACGCAATTTCAACTCCGGGGCTTTTTTGAATCTGGATGAAACAGGCAATAAACCGCCGGGATCAAGACCAGGGTTATAAGGGTTGAACCGGTCAAGCCGCCTACCACTGCCCTGGCCAGGGGGGCCTGGGCATCGGCCCCCTCGCCCACGCCAAAGGCAAGGGGCAAAAGCGCCAGAATCGTGGTCAGGGTGGTCATTAAAATGGGGCGCAAACGACGACGCCCGGCCTCGGCCACTGCCTCCACCACAGCCATGCCCCGCCTTTTCAGTTGGCCTGCCTGGTCAACCAAAAGGATGGCGTTATTAACCACAATACCACCCAGCATGATGCAGCCTATATATGATTGCAAATTCAGGGTGGTCTTGGTCAGGAATAAAATAACCAAAACCCCCACCGCAGCCAGGGGCACGGAGAACATGACCACCAGGGGGTCGCGCAGAGACTCATACTGGCAGGCCAACACCATGTAAACCAGCACCAGGGCCAGGATCAAAGATACGATCAATTCGTTAAAGGCCTTGTTCTGTTCCTCAAGATTGCCCGTAACAGCCAGTTCATACCCCACCGGCCGGGGAATGGTGTTAAGCAGCTCTTCCACATCGCCGGCCACAGCACCCATGGGCCGACCGGCCACATTGGCCTCCACAAAGGCTATGCGCTGCTGGTCCTTGCGCTCTATCAGAACCGGCCCCCTGCCCTGGTCCGTGTGAACTAAATTGTTCAAGGAAACCTGGTCGCCGGTCCTGGTGGTGAGAGTGAGCCCCAGGATTTCTTCCAGAGGGCGCTTTTCCACATCCTTGAGCTGCACCAATATGCGGTAGGAGTTGCCACCGGTGCGGTATTCACCGGCCTTGGCCCCGGCCACGGCAATCTCAAGGGCCTGGGTCACATCCCGCACGCTAAGGCCCATGTCAGCCACCTTGTCCCGCTCCACTATGATCTTTTCCTGGGGTTTGCCCGGCTGCTGGCTGACAGTTACATCGGTAACTCCGGGAACCTTGGTCAGGAGTTTGGCCACCTGGTTGGCCAGGGCCTCCAGGATGTCTAAATCATATCCCCTGACCTCCAATTGCAGGCCTTCGTCCCCACCCAAGAGCCGCTCAAGCAGAAACTGGCCCTGTGGAGCCCTGGTGCGGATGGTCATGCCCGCCACCTTGCCGCCCAGGCGGCGACGCAAATCCGCCGCGATCTCAGTATTGGAGCGCTCACGCTCGGCCAAAGGTTTAAGGGAAAGGTTTATCTGGCTCTGACTGGAGGCGACTGCGCGCCGCCAGCCTGGGCCTACGCTTACCACACTGGATTCAAGTTCCGGCACGGCCGGGTATATGATCTTTTCCATGATCCTGGACTGCCGGTCCACCAGATCCAGACGGCTGCCAACCTCCATTTCGCCTACGACCCTTACCTCGCCCTCATCACTCGGAGGCATGAACTCAGTGTCAATATAGGGCAGCAACAGCAGGCTAAGCCCCAGACAGGCGGCTGCCGCGAAAACCGTGTACCAGGGATGGGTGAGGGCTTTTTGCAAAAAATCCCGATATCCGCTATCCATCCGGTTAAAGGCGTTTTCAGCCCATTTCATGATCCGGGCGTTCAGCCCGGATCTGGCGGGCAGGCATTCCCCCGGCGCCTTGAGCAGTTTGGAGGCAAGCATCGGCACCAGGCTGAAGGAAACCATAAGGGAACAGATCAGAGAAAAAATAATCACATAGGCCAGTTCAGAAAACAAAACCCCGGTCACTCCGCGCACAAAAACCAGGGGCAGAAAAATCACCAGAGTGGTCAGGGTGCTGGCTATGATAGCCATTCCCACCTCGGTGGTGCCGGTGGCCGCCGCCTCCTCAGGGGCCTCGCCCTCTTCCTGGCAGCGCCTGAAGGTGTTTTCCAAAACCACCACCGAACTGTCCACCATCATGCCCACCCCCAGGGCCAGGCCTCCCAGGGACATGAGGTTCAAGGTGAACCCGCCAAAATAGATCAGGGCAAAGGTGGCAATGATGGAGATCGGCATGGCCAGAGAAATCACCAGGGTGGAGCGAAGATCTCTCAAAAACAAAAGTAGAACCAATACAGCCAATCCACCGCCATAGAGCACGGACCGGGCCACATTGGAGATGGAGCGTTCTATGAAGTTGCCCTGGTTGCTCACCGGAACAACCTTTACCTGGGGAAATTCCGTGTTGACCCGTTTAATCTCCTCCAGTATGTGGCGTGACACCTCGACTGTATTTGCCTCGGCCTGCTTGCGAATGGCAACCCTGACCCCCGGAACTCCGTTGACCCGTATGATGCGGTTCAATTTTTCATAAGTGTCATCGACCTGGGCCACCTGGCTCAAGGTGACCGCGGCGCCTGCGCTTTTGGCAACCACGGTCTGCCTGATCTGATCCAGGCTGGTGTATTCGGCCGGCGCCCTTAAGGTTACCTCGTAGCGGCCCTGTTCAATCTCACCGGTGGGCAGGTCCAGATTGGCGTTTTCAATGGCCGCCAAAATCTGGGACAAGGGAAGCCCCAGGGCCTTGATGCGGTCCGGATCAAGCTGAACCCTCACCTCACGGTTAAACCCTCCCCAAACATCAACCTGGGCCACACCCGGAACCCGGGAAAACCTGAACCTGAGCTGATTTTCGATTATTTCAGTCAGTTCAATCGGGTCCAGTTTGCTGGAGATTCCCAAAATCACAATAGGAAAGCTGTTTATGTCGAATTTTCTTATGCGCGGCCTGACAATGTCATCGGGCAGTTCATTGATCTCGTCTTCCAGCACGGAACGCACATCCATGGCAGCCGTATCTATATCCGTGCCCCAGGAAAAGCTGACCGTGATCCTGCTTTTGCCTTCCGAAGACTGGGAGCCGATCTCCTCCACCCCCGGAACGGTGGCCACGATCTCTTCTAAAATCTGGGTGACCAGCCGCTCCATAACCTCGGGGCTGGCCCCTTCATAATTGGTCTGGATGGTCAGGGTGGGCAGCTCGATGTTGGGCAAAAGATCGATCTGGAGTCTGCTCAGGGAAAAGGCGCCTATGATCACAACCATAAGGGTAACCATGGTGGTAAAAACAGGGCGCCGAACACTGGCGCGGGGTAGGTTCACTGTCATTACCTCTTGACGTTTTGGGTTGAATGATTTTTTTGGTCCTCCGGCATGGTAATTTTGGAACCGTCAGCCAAGAGCTGCTGGCCCAGGGTGACTACCCTGCCCGAGAGATCATCATCCAGAACCTGAACCTGGCCATCCTGGTGTATGCCGGTTTTCACCGGCCTCCAAACGGCTTTCAAGTTTTTTTCATCAACCAAAAACACACCGCTTTCACCGCTCCGTTTGGTTACGGCAAGCGCCGGAACCATCACGGCATCGGTTATTTTCCGTAAGACCACGGTGGCCCTTATGAACATCCCCGGTTTCAAGCGCCTTTTAAGGTTGGGGATAACAAGCTCCACCCTGGCCTGGCGGGAGGTTTCCTTAAATACCGGAGCAATACGGTCTATCTGGCCGGTAAACTCAAGTCCGGGATAAGCGTCTGTTTTCAAAAACACTTTCTGACCCGTCCTTAAATTGGCATAATCCTTTTCCGCCACGAAAATAACCCCGCTTATGGGGCTTAACTCAACGATCGACAAAAGCGGGGAATTGGCGGCCACAGTCTGGCCCTCGTCCACAAAGCGCTCGGCAACCACCCTTTGCCTGTCACCTCCATACCAATCCGCCGTAACTTTGGTATAGCTCAGTTTGATTCTGGTGGTCTCCAGGGTTGCCTCGGCCCGAATGAGCTGGGCCTTGGCCACCTCAAAGGCCGCCTGGTTGGCCAACTGGTTTGCCTTGGCCTCGTCGAGCTGTGAATCAGAAGAAACCCCCCTTTTGCGTAAGGTGCTTACCCTTTCGAACTCCCGATTGGCTATCTCCAGCGCCTTGGTTGCCTTGGATAAATTTGCCCGGGCCACGGAGAGGTCGGCTTTGGCCTGCTTGACAGCCTGTATGTATTCATCATCGTCTAGCTCAGCCACAGTCTGGCCCCGCTTGACACTGTCAGCCAGGTCAACAAAGAGCCTTTCCACCCTGCCGCTTACCTTGGGAGCCAGCACAAACTCGGCCGATGCCTCCAAGGTTCCGCTAAAGGTGCGCCTAAACTCCATGTCCCCTCTTTTTATCAAGGCCGCCTTCACCGGGGCAGCCTGGGTGGACCCGTCTCTACGTGCGCCTCTGCCCCCCTCTTTATGACTGTAATAGACCCGTACAAGGACCGCTGCCACCAACAGGGCCAGGATCATAATGAAAATAAGCTTGGCTTTGTTTTTCATAACCGGATGATCTCATTAGGGTGCAAGCAATAACGGCCCGTATGGGGCCATGTCTTCCACAAAAGAAAAGCTGTCTTAAAACGATGCCGGGAAACAGGTTCCCTGGTCTTGCCAAGGACTCTTTCTCTGACATGTTCTGAGGCAGTTTATTCTAAGGAGCATTCTACAAAGGTCGGAGATAACCCTGCAAGCCCTTGCGGCTCGATTCACGGAATATAAATCTGGTTTTACAGCTTTTTCCCCGCATCTTTAAGTACCTGTTTTTTTAAAAATATTTAGACAGGATAGAGCGCCCGTAACCAGGGATTGAAATGCAGTTTCCCTTAGTGGATTCTATTTAACATATACATACCAAACCTTACAGCAAAATCAGCTCCATCTAATTTTAAACCGATTCATAAATATGGATTTAACGGATACATCCATGAAAAGAGAATAAAAAAGGAGTGGCGCCCCTAAAATCGGAGATTTTGGGGACCCCGAATGAACACCCCTAAAATCGGAGATTTTGGGGACCCCGAATGAACACCCCTAAAATCGGAGATTTTGGGGACCCCGGGGGAGAGGGTCCGTCGAATTGTAGACTTTTCATAAGGCGTGTGATTCTAATCAGTTGACAAAGCCCAAGAGTATTTTATCAGCAAATAAAAGCAGACCAGGTTTTTACCTGGTCCGCCCCTTTTTTCCCGACTGGTCGATTGGCCGCGAACAAATTGGGCAAACGGGTATTGCGACTATTTTTTCAGCAAGTCTTTTGCCCCTTTGCTGGTGGCCTCCCACCAGGGGTCTTGCCGGCTTTGTTTGGCCGGGGCCTTGGCAGGCTGTTTAACCTGAGGAGCGGCTGCTTCCGGTTTGGTCTGAGGCAGCCCTGCCTGGGGTTTGGTTTGAGGCACTTTGGCTGCGTCCCTTTTCTGGGGAACAGGCGAAGGATTGGCTCCTGGTCCCATAGCCGCCCTTAAAGACTCAAAATGAACCTGATGTTCAGGCTTGAAGGTCATGCGCTGCAATACCGACTGCTGATTGGCCTTCTCTTTTAATCCTGTAAGGGAGAGTTGATCATCCAGCAGAAAGAGTTCGGCCATTTCTCCGGAAAGCCTCACTGCGTAATAATTTTTGTAAGTGACATTGGAAGAGGTGTGGCCCGTGCCTATGCGGCCTTTTTTTTCCTCCAGATAGATTCCTTCCTGCAGTGAAGTCATGGAACCAGCTCCTTTGCTTGCAAACAAAAAATGCAAGGCCTCTTGATCTCAGGCGGTCTTCGGAAAACCAAAAACGCTTTTGAACAGAGCCTTACTGTAATTGTAAACAACCTGATTTTGGCTGGCAATTCTTTTACTTGAAAGAAAGATGGCGGGTAGGTTCAAACGGCCTGTCAACTCAAGGCAGGTTGACAGGCCGTTTTGCATCATTAATCGGAAGAGCCGAAGATTCCTTTGAGCATCTTCATGCCCTGCTTAAGGGTCTCGTCGGCGTCATCGCCACCTTGGTCGGAAGTCTCGGCCTCAGACTGGGATTCAGGATCCCGGTTTTTAGCGGCGGAGGGATTGAACAGTGCGCCCAGCCCACCTGCTGCTCCGGCCTGGCCGTTTTTGCCGAATTCAGGGTCTTTCAGCATGTCGATCCAGTTACGCGCCATTTCGCGCATCTTTTGGTCGGCCTGTTTGTCAAAGCGAACCTTAATGCCGCCGGGGACTTTAAAGGCATTGCCGGGCATTGAGACGTTGGTCTTGATGTTTGTGGCCTCTTCGTTGATAGAAACCCCCATGATGGAGCCTGTAACCTTAAGCGGTATGGCCGCCTTGGTCCAGCTGTAGCTGGTGAAGCCCATAACCGTCACGATATCAACAGGCTTGCCTTTATAAGTGCCCTTTTTAACCTCCGGTTTGCCGCCTCCGGTTAGACCGGAAGCAATGCTTGCCCCCATATGCTCCGCATTTTTACGAACGGTTTTCTGCTCGGCAGGGTTCAACTTATCGTATTCCTGGGCCATGTAATACATGGGGTTGCCCGTCTCGGTCGCCTCTTTTTTGATCAAATCCACATGGATGACGGTCTTGGTCTTGGTGATATCGATCTTTTTTTCCTTGTTGGTCATGCCAAAGACCTTGGTAACCGCGTCCGTATGCTTGGCTCTGAGATCACCCTTTAAGTAAAGCTTGGCAGCGCCGTTACTGGAGCCACTCATTTTATAATCAATGATCGCGCTCTTAAAAGGAATCTTCTTAAGTAAAAAAGGATTCTCGGCAGCGCCGGCCCCTGTCGCCCAGGCCATGCCCAGGCATAAGGCCAAGCCCGCCGTCAGCATCTTCTTTCCAAACAGTCTCATCTCTCTCCCCTTTCCCAAAATCACCCTTTAAGGGTTTATCACTTCGTATCCGCTCCGCCGTTTCGGTAACCTTTCAGGTCCAGGCAGGCATATGAATAGCCTGCTTCCAGAACAGCCGTAACAACCTCTTGACGTATGCCTTTTTGCATAACCCGTGCCATTATATCTGGATTAAACTCCAGCCGGGCAATGGGAAAATGATCCCTGACCCGTATCTGACCGTATCCCAAAATCTTCCTGAGCCCGTGCTCAGCCTCGGCGATGCGCTTAAGCAGCTCAGGGTTTAAGGGGGTGCCTGCAGGCACCCTGGAAGCCAGGCAGGCCCCGGAAGGCGCATCAGCCGTGGCCAGGCCCAGGGATCTCCCCAGAATACGGATATCTTCCTTGCCAATACCCGCATCAGCCAAGGGGGTTACCCCGCCCAGCTCGTCCAAGGCCTTTTTCCCCGGCCGCCTTTCAAAGGCATCATCGGCCTGACTGCCTTCCAAGACCACACCCAGGTCTTTTTCTCGTGCAAAATTCAAAAGATATTTTAAACGCAGGCGTTTGCAAAAATAACACCTGTCATTGGGATTGGCTTGAATATCAGGGTCGCCGAGTTCTTGGGCGTCCACCTCCCAAAGCTTTACGCCCAGTTCATCAGCCACCTTGCGGGCGTCATCCATCTCCCATTGGGGGGTGAAGGCCCCGCTGAAAATCAGGGCCTGGGCGTTTTTTCCGAGCGCCTCTTTGGCTGCGGCGAGCAATACTGAAGAATCAGCCCCCCCGGAAAAGGAGACCAAAACCCTTTGCCTGGCTTTTAAGCCTGTTATCAGTTTTTGCCATTTAGCTTTAAGTTCCTGATCCGCTTCCCTGGTCAACGACAATGCAATCCTCTTATTTTAATATGGAAATTCCGATTCGCCTTAGCGCCTGTTTTACAGGTTGCAAATCAGTATCAGGCAAGCGCACGGAGTATACTCTCTTCCCCTGCTCGCTTGATACAAGGGCCACACTGATCACTTCCACCCCAACCTCGACCAGCAGATGATGAACATCTTCCCAAGAAACGTTCTGGGGATCAAAAGACAGATCCAGCCTGACACTATCCTCAAAAAGCCCCAAAAGATCCACAAACAATTGTAGTATATCGGCGAGTGTCAGTATTCCCACCAGGCGATTTCCCTGAGTCACCAGCAGACCGGTCATTTTATGATGATAAAGTAAACGCGCCGCCTCATACACTGAATCTTCAGCGTCAATAACCAGTGGATTTGCGGTCATCACATCAGCCACCACCAGGTCATCAAGCAGAGAAGGAAACCAGGCGGTGCTCAGCTGCACGTCTGTGACCATCCCCTTTAGTTCGCCCTCTTCCAGCACTGGCAAATGCCTGATCACGTTTTTACGCATTATCCCCAATGCCTGATCAACAGATACCAAGGACGAAACGCTAATGGGGTTCTTGGTCATACGGTCTTTAACCTGCACGCATGCTGCTCCTTGGCTTGGAATTAACTTTTTCTTGTTATCCCCCTTAGTTAATGATTGCCCTTTTCTGCACAGCCAAGCAAGCAAGATTTACACTTTAAATATCATTATTCTGACGATATTTAGGAAATATTCATTAAGTCTTAATAAGCTCAAGCAGAACCTTGCCTTTTCCTTACGGAAAATGAACTTTTGAGACGCAAGGATACAATTTAAGCCGACAAACTCCAACTAAAATTTTAAGTTATCTAATACACTGGGCAAAGTCTGAATTCAAAAGCAAGAAAGTGTAACCTTTTTAAAACTCAAACCTACTGAATTGAAGAAACTAATCCCGCACAGGCGAAACCTTGACTTGCCTGGCACGAAAATGGCTATCAGTTTTAACATGGCCCCGAGACCCGATCAATCTTGTCGGGCTTCTAACGCTTGGCAGACTTATTTTCCCGGTATTGGGTTACAATATGAAAAGATGCCCGGGTCTTCTCCTTAGCCACAATCCTTGAGAAGTTAAACCGGGTGTGCTGGCTAAGGGGGGGACATAAGCCGCCGAAAAGCAAGGGCGGGTTTTAACTAAAGCCAGCTTTCGACGGCTTGGGTCAGCCGTAGTTTATAACGGCGAGGTGACCAGATGACAGGCAAGGCAGAGACAATACCGCCCAGTTTGAGCCGCAGGTTTTTCCCAGCGGCCCTGACAGTGGCAGCCATATTTTTTGCTTCACCGGCTGGTGACCAGATAGAGATGTTACGCCTCAACCAGGCAAGATTGACCAACAGCATAAGGTATGTTTCCGGCAAGCTTAACCAGGTTGGTAAAAAACTGGCTCTTTTAAGAGACTCGAGCGCTTTTGCCAAGGTGACGATCACTGCTTATCACCCTGTTAAGGAACAATGCGACGAAACCCCCTGGGTTACAGCCAGCGGAGCCCCTTCCCGGCCCGGCCGGACCATGGCCGTGAGCCGTTTTCTCAAAAAACGCCTGAACCTGAAATGGGGAGACCTGGCAGTTGTGCCCCAAAGGGGGCTTTATGTGGTCCAGGATCTCATGAGCGCCCGTTTTTGGGACGATCGGGTGGATCTCATGATTCCCATCGGAGCACCCGGATTCAAGGAATCAAAAGACGTCGTATTCCTGCGTCAATAAAGCGTGGTCCCCTCTCAACCCTACACCTTTGCCTCCGGGCAGGCCTCTTCACATCTGCGGCAAAACCTTATGGCCTTGCCTTTACCACTGTTTTTTTTAATGTTCTTTTGCATTTGTAAATGGCACAGCTCTCTTTTGTATCCGCTTTGGGGTCCACTGTGTGAGCTGTCTCCTGCCTTCCGGGTAAAGGCCTTTTCAGGACAGGCTTTGAGGCAGGGGGCAGGACAACCGGGACAGGGATTGTAATCAGTGGCAGGGCTCGTGACGAATTCAGATTTCAAAGCCAAGGCGCGCAAACGGTGAGCCGCTCCCAGGCCGGGGATCAGAAGCAGATTGTTTAAACCAATCACCCCCAAACCAGCCAAAACGGCTGCGTCCTTAAGGTAAAGGCCGCCCTTTTCCGGATAATAAGGAACATCAAAGGAATTAATACCAAACCCCATAAGCCACTGACCGAGCTTTTGATTAATGGTGATCAATATCTTATTACCCCTGGTGCCCCCTCTGACACCCTCTTCCCAATAATCCAGCTGTGGCTCGTCTTTGGGATGAGCCACAGCCAGGATTAAAAGAGACAGAGCTTTATTCCGCCAATGGGGAGCAGCCTTTTTATCAGGCCCCACACTGCCTAAATCCAGATCGGCCAGGGCCTTTTCCCTTACATATTGTGAAGACGAAGTCTCAAGCATATCCTCAACAGAGACCACCCCCGCGGCAAAGGCTCCCAAATCCAAAGCCTTGGCAACCAGTTCCTTAGTGTCAGGCGACATAAGCGCCTCCTGCCCCTGAAGAAAATCTAAAGTATTTTATCAATAAGGACCTTGTAACAGACGAATTATAGGATCGGACAGCCACCTGCCCGATCCTATACAATAATTTTAAACCCTATTTAGGCTCCAGGGGAACCTGCAATTCAATACGCAGGTCCTTGGGCGGCACCTGGTCGGGATCATCAAGATAAACCTCAACGCAAGGCCCGGGCTTGATCTCCCTGCCCTGGGTTGGCAGCCATTTGCCGACCAACCTGCCGAATCCCTCGGGAATCAACTCCAGGGGACCGGTCTGCAGATATAGCGCATAGTCTCCTTCCGGTATTTCCTGCACTCCTATCTCTTCTTCGGGCGCAATTTCCAGTCCCACGGTTATGCAGGCGTCATAGCGCAATTTTTCAATAGGGGTTATCTCGGGATCATCGTGACTAAGACCGATAAACAAGGTTTCCGGGGTCAGGAAACCTTTGGATTCGGCCCATTTGCAGAGTTTTTCCCAGGCAGGCTGGCATTTATGGTAAGGCCCCACATGCCTTACAAAAGCAACCCGTCTGGCCGGTATCTTCATGATTTTGGCATCCATTTCATCTCCCTTATATAAAATAGGTTCAAAACCCGTTAAATGACCCAGCGGGTTGTAATAAAGTTCGGCTGGGATATATCTGGGAAAAATCGCGCCCCGCCAGGCGCGCCAACGGGAAGGTGTTATCTTGAACATTCCATAAAAAGCGCGGCTGAATGACTCCAGGGTTTCATAGCCCGCCTGAAAGGCTATTTCAGTTACGGAAAAATCAGGTGTGCGCCTTAAATAAAATGCAGCCCTTTCCAGGCGCAGACGCCGCACATGCTGCCTCACGGTTTCTCCCACCATGCCCTTGAAAATCCGGTGGAAATGAAAAGGGGAAAAACAGGCGACCCGGGCCAGCTCATCCAGGTCCGGATCTTCTTCCAAATTTTCCTGGATATGGATGAGAACCCGCAACATCCTTGCGGCATAGTCTCTTTTAGTCGCATCCCTCATGTGCTATACCCCTGATGAGTTAATAACCTGATCCCAACTATAGCTCCGCCTTTTTGGGGATGCTTGACTATTTTTGCGAAATATGAACAGCGTAAGAAAAGGCTGGAGGTAAGTGCACAACAGCGCCTGCCCTTTTGAGCTGTAAAAGGGACGGGAGATTTAACTTATTTAGGGATAAGGCAAAAAATAGTCTACAGGGGCCAGCGTCCGGCCTCTATACAGCGCTCCCAATACTTGTTGGTCTGACGCACAAGCTGTTCGGCGCTAAATTGGTTCATTGCCACCGCGTCCAGATCCTCTTTATCAAATGAACCCTTCCTAACCAGATCCTGCCCCGCCCTTTGGGCCGCTCCTTTAATAATGCCAACTGTCTTGGGGAACAGTTCTTCCATGGAAAGCAGATAACTGGTGGGGCGCAACAGGCCGCCCACAAATCTTGTCTGCCAATTCCGGCAAATAAGCTCCACATGCTTGACCAGGCCCTGGAAATTATCCATTTCCTGAAAACCGGCGACACTCAAGAGCACCACCTCCGGCATTTTTTCGTAACGCCTTTGATGTCGGCAGTGGCCGTTTTTTATTTCAAACTGTGGTTTAAAAAGAGGAATGCTGCGATCCATAAAGGCCTTCATCTGGGCGGTCATGCCGTCAAGATAAACCGGAGTGGCCAGGATGAGGTAATCCGCCTTGCGCATTTTCCGCAAAAGATCGGGTGCATCGTCTTTATGCACGCAAACCCCTTTTGTTTTCACCCAGCAGGAATAACACCCCAGGCAGGGAGCTATCTTTTTTTTCTGCAAAAACACCTTTTCCACCAGAGCGCCTTGGTCTTCTGCACCCTTGAGGAAAAAATCAAGGAGAATATTGGTCATGCCCCTTTTCATGGTGGGGCTTCCGTTCAGGGCCAGAATGCGCATCACAGCCTCCTTGATCAGGACGTTTAAGGGAGTAGTCTGCGTGAACCCGGCCATAATGCCACAGCAATCCAGGCTCTGACAACTTTTTCCCATGGTTTTAATGGCGCTATCTTAGATACACGAGAGCCTGGTTTTTGGTATGCCGACACCAAGGCGTAGAATAGAATGGGGGTGGCAATGCAGATTATTCTCAAGTAAACAAGAATAATTCCAAGGGGGACCGCCTCCTGAATAATTACGCAATACCTTTAGATTCTTAATGTTGAGGAAGCAAATGAAGATATTGGTGACCGGAGGAGCCGGGTTTATTGCCAGTCATGTGACAGACGCCTATCTGGCTGCCGGGCATGACGTGGTGGTGCTGGATAATCTGTATACCGGAAAACTGGAAAACCTTAATCCGGGATGCCGATTTATCGAAATGGATATAAGGGATCGGTCCCTGGAAAAATTCATGGCCCTGGAAAAATTCGATGTGGTCAACCACCATGCCGCCCAGGTCTCTGTACCGGCTTCTGTGCAAGATCCGGTGCAGGATCTTGAAGTAAACGGCCAGGGCACCTTGAACCTGATGCAGTCCTCAGCCAAGGCCGGGGTTGGCAGGTTTATTTTCATCTCTTCCGGCGGGGCGATTTATGGCGAACAGGAGGTCCTGCCGATTAAAGAGGAGACCTGGCCCAAGCCCGAATCTCCCTATGCGGTTCACAAAATGCTCGGCGAGACCTATTTACCCTTTTTCCGGGATAACTATGGCATGGAGTATGTGGTCCTGCGTTATGCCAATATCTACGGCCCCCGTCAGGCCCCCCATGCCGAAGCCGGAGTTGTGGCCATCTTCACCGAAGCCCTTTTGGCAAAAAAAGACTGCACTGTATATCGCTTTGAAGAGCAACCCAAGGGTATGGTCAGGGATTACCTCTATGTGGGTGATGCAGCCCGGGCCAATCTGCTCGCTTTGGAAAAGGGTCAGGGTCAGACCGTGAACCTGGGCACCGAAGTAGCCACCCACACCCTGGATCTTTTGCGGGCCGTGGGCAAGGCCTGCGGTGTCAAGCCGGTCGAACAGTTCGGCCCTGCCCGCAAGGGAGATCTCAAACGGTCTTTATTGGAATGCTCCCTGGCCCAAAAGGCCCTGGGATGGCAGGCAGAGACTGATTTGGATAAAGGCCTTGAAATGACTGTGCAATGGTATCGCAATAAAGCCTGACCCAATATTTAAACATTGTAAACCAGGGCCTGATGGGATTTCCTGTCAGGCCATTTTAGGTGAGGTTTGTGCGAACCCCTTTTTCAAGACCCTGTTCTTACGACTTTTCAAACCACCCGATTGAATTAACAGCCTAAAACAAGCCAAGGCGCCTAAACCTTCAGCCAAGTTCAAAACCTGAATCAGTAAAAGTACGATTTACTCAATAGCATTATCTTTTCATCAATATTCAATGTTTCTATATATTGTTTGACAAGCCTAACAATTAGAATTATTTTAACAACCGTTTTCCTTTTTTAATTTTCCGGTGGTGTTCCGGCCCTAAGAGCAAAGTGCTCTTGCCTCTTACAAAGAGCGGATACAAAAAAACATTTACCAAAAGGCAAGCCATAAAAATGCAACTTCCTCCTTTTAAGTGGGAGCCAAACCTGGGTGCCCACCAGATTAAGGTTCCACAAGAGATGGGTAATGGAAGCATTAAGCTGTTCAGCCTGAATTGCGGCATGCAATTGGTTGTCATGGATTACAGGCTGCGAAAAACCACTGTTCTGGAATACGCGCCCCCGTTTAATTCGCTGGGGGTGGAGTTCTGCCTTTCGGGCCTTATTGAGGCGCATCTCTCCAGCATCAAAGACGCCCTAACCGCTCAACCGGGACAGAGTTCACTTCATTATTCCCCGGATAATGATTCTTTTTCGGAAGTTGTTTTTCCTGAACGGGTGCTGAGACTGGGCATCATGCTGGAACACGAGCAGCTGAGCACCTTTATAGGGGAAAACGGCGACTCACTGCCTATTAAATTTCAGGGTAACCACCAAACTCTGAGCCGCTATGATGGTCTAATTTCACCCCAAATGCATAACGTCATTCAACAGGTGCTGAGATGTCCCTTTCAGGGGATGACCCGCAATCTTTTTTTGGAGAGTAAAACTCTGGAGCTGATGGCCTATGTAATGGAGCAGGTCGTGCACCAGGACAACCGCCGAGTGGGCTCTCCCTCTCCCAAACCCAACGATGTTGAACGGGTCCGGCATGCCGCACTACTTTTGGCCGATGATCTGGAAAAAACGCCCGACCTCAATGAACTGGCCAAATCTGTGGGCATGTGCCGCAGTAAGCTTCACCATTGTTTTCGCATGGTCCATGGGGTCACGCCTTTTGATTACCTACGCAGCCATCGTTTGGAAGCCGCCATGCATTACTTGGCTGAAGGTGAAATGAATATTACCGAAGTAGCCTATAAAGTGGGATATTCCAGCTCCAGCTACTTTACCAAGGCCTTTAAAAAGCACTTCGGCCTTCCACCCAGTCAATGCAAAAAAGTGTCTTTGCACCATTAACAGACGATAGTGCCAAAAAAACAGAGCCAATTGCCAGCATCAATACCAGCCATGTGATGTATTGACTCCCCGTAATCATATTTTTTTTGTTTTCGCGCATTGCTCCTTATGGCGATATGCGGAACCGGAAAAGATTTTACTAGAAGGGGATGATTAAATGAAATATTCACTTAAACCGCTGATGGTGTTGGCGATGGCAGTTCTTTTGCTTTTTGCAAACATAGCCCTCTCAGCAGCCCAAGGCAAAAAGAATGCAAAACCAAACAACAAACAACATCGACTACAATCGGTAACAATCACAGCTCAAAAAACCGAGGAACTGGCCCAAGAAGTACCTATGAGCGTGTCTGTGTTTGGGGAAAAAGATATTGAAGACATGGGAGTGGAATCGGTCCTTGATTTGGCCAATTTTGTTCCCAACCTGATGATTTTCGCAAACGGCGTTAGCGGGACAAACTCCCCTTCCATGCGCGGCATACATGCCTTTGTGGAATCCCTCACTGTATCCAACGGCTTGTTTGTAGACGGTATACCCATTTTGTCGCCCATTGGCCTTGAAGACGGATTGCTAGACATTGAAAGGGTGGAGGTGCTTAGGGGGCCTCAGGGAACCTTGTACGGAAGAAACACCGAAACCGGGGTCATTAATATCATAACCAAAAAGCCTGGAAATGATTTTCAGGGCAAAGCTTCCGCGGAATTGGGGACCGACCAAAAAAGGCAGTTGACCCTTAACCTCAGCGGCCCCATAAAAAAAGACAGGCTTTTCTTTGGTGTATCCGGAAAATTCTATGAAAAGGAAGGTTTTATTGACAACACCTTCCTTGATGAGCCAGCCAATGACAAAAAACATTGGTATGGAAAGCTCCACCTTCGCTGGGTGCCGGTGGATGCCTTAGATATCTCTTTGATCTCATCCGCGTTGAAGTACGACGAAGGCGCCAATGTTATGGGCTTGGGGGCAGCTGGCGCGGCTGCCTATGGTCTACCCGCACCAATAGACGGAAAAGTGGCCTCTGATTATCCGGGAAAGAACACCTCAAAGTCTGTTTCCAATGCACTTAATATATCCTATGATTTCGGCAATTCGCTCAAGCTTACCTCCATTACCACTAGAAGGGTGTACAACGATGAAGGCAGATGGGATTATGACTTTAATCCCGTAAAGTTTATGCACACCACAAAGACCAATGAATACACCAGCTACTCTCAGGAGCTACGCCTTAATTCATCCGGCGACAGGCTGAAATGGCTGGTGGGACTTTATTACGACAATCACCACAATGACGTAAACACCACTCTGAACTCGGTTATTCCCTCCATGGTTTCGACAAACGACCGTGATTTTGATGGGGACTCAATGGCCTTTTTTGGCCAGGCAAGTTACCCAATCCTGACCCGTTTGACCCTGGTCGCGGGATTGCGCTATGAAAAACAGGACAAAGAGTTCGAGGATCACATACTAGTAAGAAAGGCCGACAATTCCTGGGACGATTTTGCACCCAAGCTGGCCCTGGAATATTCATTCACACCTGATGTCATGGCTTATGCCAGCGTTTCAAAGGGATACCGTTCAGGTGGGTTCAACACCTATGCAACTGATCCCCAATACACCAAATATGACGAAGAAAAACTATGGTCCTATGAAATTGGTCTGAAGAGCGAGCTCTTAGACAAAAGGCTCATACTTAATGCATCTGTCTTCTACATGAACATAGAAGACATGCAGGTAAATGAATCTGTAACGCCTTATGAAGCCTTCCTGACCAATGCGGGCAAAGCCTCGGCCACAGGCGGCGAGCTGGAAATGAGGGCGCAACTCTTCCAAGGGCTCTCCCTGATCGCCAACTTTGGTTACTGCGACATTAAATTTGACGAATTCAAAGACGCCCTGGGCGACTACCAAGGCAACAGAAACCCATATGCGCCTGATTACAATTACAACCTCGGCGCTCAGTACAGGGCTTCCTGCGGTATTTTTGCACGAGTGGACCTGATAGGTTACGGAAAAATGTATTTTGACAAGACCAACACCTATTCAAGGGAGGCCTTTGAAATTGTAAACGCGAAAATCGGTTATGAAATGGAGAACTTCGATATCTACCTTTACGGCAAAAACGTCTTTGACCAAGAATACAATTCGTATGGGTATTTCGATGGCTTCTACACCCTTTACAGCGAGCCCGCAGAATTCGGCCTGAGACTGACTTACCGGTTCTAGCAGGATGTGGTGAAAGCAAAATGAAAATGCTCCCGGATATCAACCTTAGAGACCATTCTTCATACAGGATTATCAACGGCAGGGTGCGGGCGCAGGTGCTTCTCACGGGTATTGAACTCTTTATTTTTGATTATCTCCGCACCGCGAAATCAGCCCCTGAAATAGCAGAAAAGCTTCATTCTCATGAGGCAAACACAAGGCTTTCGCTTGATGGACTCACCGCTTTGGGCTTGCTTGAAAAAAATAACGGGCAGTATAAAAACTCTGCCGAGGCCGAAATATCCCTCACCAGCAACAGCCCTGCCTATGTAGGTGAAATGCTTTTAATGATGAACAATTTCACTGCCCCGGCCATAAAGGACATGACCGGATTGGTGAAAGACGGGCCTCTGCCCGTGCAAACGGATATGGGAGATCAGTCGATCTGGGTGGAGTACGCCCGCACCATGGCCAATTACCAACGTTGTGGCATAGCCAGAGGAATTGCAGGCATCGTCGCAAAGGTAGAGGGTTTTTCCTCTTTTCAAAAGATGCTTGACTTGGGAGGGGGCTCGGGAATTTTTTCCATTGCCTTATTGGCCGAGCATCCAAGCATGAAAGGCGTTATTTTTGACCAGCCCGCAGTGATTGAGATGGCGGAAGAGTTTATTGCCGAATATGAGATGCAAGAGCGCTTAACCGTAATGGGAGGTGACTACGCCACTGATCCCTTGGGCCGGGATTACGATCTGATCTGGGCCAGTGCCACGCTTAATTTTGTGCGCGACGATCTGCCCCGGATGATGCAAAAAATCTTAAAGGCTTTAAAGCCTGGCGGCGTTTTTATAAGCTTTGCCGATGGAGCCACCCATGAACGGACCCGTCCGTCCATGTTTATCCTGGAAAACCTGATCTATGGCTTGAACGGGACAGACACCATGTTCGACCAGGGGGAAATAGCGGAAGCCATGCGCGAAGCCGGTTTTACATCAGTAGTGAGCCGCACCATAGAGACTCCCATGGTGCGGATGGATATGGATATCGCCAGAAAAACAGACTGATCAGACAAAAGGGTCGGGACTCCCTTTTTAATCCTCACTTTAGTTAGGGGGTCCCTTGACCCATCATCTTCGCGACCAGCCATAGGCCTTGCAGGATTTTTCTGTCGGGCCTTTTTTAGTATTTTTATAAAGCCAGATGCACTAAACTCTGGCTGCGAACAGCTTGCAAAATACACTGCAAGACACTCGCATCTTTTTTCAGTGTCCCCAAAAGGAGTGCCCCATGAAAGCCGCAGTGGTTCAGGCAGCGCCGGTTTGGCTTAACCCCAAGGCAACCACAGCCAAAATCATCTCACTAATGAAGGAAGCAGCGGAAAACCAGGCGCAGATCTGTGTTTTTGGGGAGACATTTTTATCCGGCTACCCTGCCTGGGTTGAATTCACCGGTGGGGCGGTTTTTGATGACCCCCTGCAGAAAAAAGCCTATGCCATGTACCTGGCATCCGCTGTTCGGGCCGATGGCCCAGAGATCAGGGCCATTGCCCAAAAAGCCGCTCAACTGGGTATTTTTATTTACCTGGGAGTGCAGGAGCTGAGCAACTCAACAGGCACTGTATATTGCAGCCTGGCGGCAATTGATCCTGACCAGGGACTTGTAAGCATGCACAGAAAACTGATGCCCACCTACGAGGAACGGCTGGTCTGGGGGATTGGCGACGGCAACGGGCTTAGAGTCCACCAATTCAAAAATATCCGCATAGGCGGGTTGAACTGCTGGGAAAACTGGATGCCTCTGGCCAGGACTGCCCTTTATGCGCAAGGGGAACAGGTGCATGTCTCTGTTTGGCCGGGAAGCCCAAGGCTCACCAAGGACATCACCCGCTTTGTGGCCCAGGAAGGCAGAGTATATGTATTGGCTGCCGGTGGATTACTCTATGATAAGGATATTCCCGATAATTTCCCTTTTAAAGATGAAATGATTAAAAACCCCGGATTCCACAGAACCGGCGGCTCGGTTATCGTGAGCCCGGAGGGGAAAATCCTGGGCCACGCGGAAGAAGGCAAGGAATGTATTATTTATGCGGACCTGGATATGGAAAAGGTCGGGCAGGCCAGGCAGAACTTTGATCCCACGGGGCATTACAGCAGGCCGGATGTTCTGAAACTTACGGTAAATTCCCAAAGACTCATGCCGATAAAATGGGAAAAAGAAAAAACTTGATCAAAACCGGCAAGCACTGCCCCGTCCAGCGTTTTTTCCCATAATTTGTTTCTAATTCTTAGTTTGTAACGGCAAGGGGTTATCAAAAAAATCCAGATGATCGGCGAGCACTATGCGGATAATATCCTTTAAGTGCTCGGACATGGCCTTTTCGCACAAACTGCTGTCTTGTCTCTCCAGTGCTTCCAATATATCCTCGTGACCTTTGGTTGAAATTTTGGACCGCCTTTGGCTTTGATAAACCTCCATGCGGCACTGGCCCAGAATTCCGCCCACCCTTTCCACAATATTTAAAAGAATCGAATTCCCTGCCGCCTTGGCCAGGGCCATATGGAATTCATTATCCAAAAGGATCTGTTTGGAAATATTGGTCTCTTTTTGTTGCAGCTTTAGTATCCGCCTAAGCTCATCAATATGCTCCGGACTGGCGTTAAGCGCGGCCAAGGCGGCAATTTGGGGCTCAACCATTTGCCTGAATTGGAAAATTTCAGCCAAGTTATCCTTTTCCCTGACCACGGCCTGGGCCAGATAATCCACCACATTGTCTGGTTCGCCCAACACCACAAAGGTGCCGCTGCCCCTTCTGCTCTTCAAAACGCCGTGCTCTTCCAGGGTGCGGATCGCTTCACGCACTGAATGTCTGGAGACCTTGAATATCTCAGCTAATTCACGCTCGGGCGGCAGCTGATCTCCCGGCTTCAAGTCTCCATTATCAATCAGATCCCTTATTTGCCTAACGATTTCTTCAAAGAGTTTTTTTTTCGTAACCGCTTTCAGGCTGCCTTTGGTCACGGCCTTACCGTGCCCTTTATCGGACATATAATTATCTCCGCAATATATTCTTATGTTTTACTTTTTAACCGAAAACCGCAAGCATGGTTGTTTTTGTTTCAACCTTGAATCTTCCGCATTAGTTGGCTTGCAGGCGATTGACCGTTAATATATCAGGTCGACCGGACTACGCACGGGGTCCAAAACCGACCCAGGTGGTTTGAGTAGAACTGAGCAGTAAAATCAACCAAATACAAAAGGTTGGACCATATTAAAAACCAAAATGAGGACTGTCAACCTGAAAATGTCCTCAAAGTATATCCGTATAAAACGTAAAGGTATTTTGACAATGGCCCTTTTGACCATGCAGCAGATAAATATGGCTTTTGGGGGATTGCCCCTTTTGGACAAGCAGGATTTTCACATTGAAGAAGGCCAGAAAATGGGCTTGGTGGGAAGAAACGGGGTTGGCAAATCAACCCTGCTCCATCTCTTAAATGGCGACTTCCCCCCGGATCAGGGCCAGATCATGCGGCGCCAGGGCCTTAAAGTCTCCTTGCTGCCCCAGGAGCACCCCACAGGTGTTTCCGGCAGCCTCTACCAGGTCGCTGCCCATGGCCTGGGCAAGCTGGGTATTTTCCTTACCGAGCAGCATGGTTACGCCGCAAATGAATTGCTCGCGGAAGACGAGCGGCAAAAAATCATGGCAGACTTGGACGAGAACAAGGTCTGGAGCCTGCATCAAAACATCACATCCATTCTCACCAAGCTGAAACTGGATCCCAAGGCCCGCTTTGAGACCCTTTCCGGAGGCTATCAAAGAAGGGCCCTTTTGGCCCGAACCTTGGCTGCAGGCCCGGATCTTCTTATGCTGGACGAGCCGACCAACCACTTGGATATTGAAAGCATCACCTGGCTGGAGAGTTATCTGGCTCAACAGACCACAACGCTTATATTTATCACCCACGACCGCATGTTCTTAAGAAACCTTGCCACCCGCATTGTGGAATTGGACAGAGGACGGCTGACCGACTGGGCCTGCGACTATCCCACCTTTATAAACCGCAAAGAAAAAGCCCGGGAAAACGAGCAGGCCCGTTGGGCAAGGCAGGATCGCAAAATTGTCGAGGAAGAGACCTGGCTGCGCAAGGGACTCAAAGCGCGCCGCACCAGGAATGAAGGCAGGGTCCGGGCCCTTATGGAGATGCGTGAACAAAGGTCCCAGAGAAGGCAACGCACCGGTTCTGTCAGCATGCTGGCCCAAGAAGCCGAGCGCTCCGGCAAGCTGGTGGCGACGGCCCGAGATATAAGCTTTGGCTATGAGCCCGAAAAGCAGATAATCAAGCAGTTGAAGACCATTATTCTCTGGGGAGATAAAGTCGGCATAGTGGGTCCCAACGGCAGCGGCAAGACCACGCTCTTACGTCTTCTGCTCGGCAGCCTCACCCCGCAAAGCGGAGAGATAAAAAGGGGAGCCAGAATAAAACCGGCCTATTTTGACCAGTTGCGCCAAACCCTGGATCAGGAAAAGACTGTGGCCCAAAATATCAATCCGGATGCGGACACCATTGTCATAAACGGCAGACAAAAACACGTTATCTCTTATCTGAAGGATTTTCTTTTCTCTGCCCAAAGGGCTCAAAGCCCGGTCAAGACCCTTTCCGGCGGGGAGCGCAACCGCCTGTTGTTGGCCAAGCTCTTCACCCAGCCCTCCAATCTGCTGGTTTTGGACGAACCGACCAATGACCTGGATACAGACACCCTTGAACTCCTGGAATCACTTTTAGTTGAATATAATGGAACAGTTCTCCTGGTCAGCCACGATCGCGCCTTTATCAACAACGTGGTGACCAGCACCCTGGTCATTGATTCCAAGGGAGTGGTAACCGAATATGCCGGCGGCTATGATGACTGGCTTAGCCAAAGCAAAAGCCGGGAAAAAGAAAATAATTCATCCATAAAAAAAACCAAACCCAGGCGTATAAAGCAGGCCCAGCCCAAACTGACCTGGAAACAGGAAAGGGAGCTGGAAGACCTGCCCGCTCTTTTGGAAGGATTGGAAAAAGAGCAGGCAGACCTGGAACAGGCCATGAGTGCTCCCGATTTTTATCGCCAGGAAGGAGACCAGGTGGCCAAGGCCAAAACCAGGCTGGAGGAATTGGAAGGGGAAATGGAAAGCCTTTTGGAAAGATGGGAAGAGCTGGAATCCATACAAAAGGCGGCGGAAGAAGCCAAAAACGGCCGGGTGTGATCACGCAGATGCAAGAAAAGCAAATCAGAAGCGGTTCAATTGCAGGCTGGTGGGTCTATCTGCTCAGGCTTAAGGACAATTCTCTTTATTGCGGCATCACCAATGATCCCGAGCGCAGGCTTAAGCAACACAACCAAGGCACAGCCTCCCGCTACACCAGGACCCGGCTGCCTGCCCAAATGGTATTCAAGGCCCCCTGTCCCGACCGCCCCGCCGCCCTTAAACTTGAAAAGCAGATAAAGGGACTTAAGAAAATCCAAAAGGAAATAATGGTCAAATCCGGCCGCCTACCGACATTTTTATCTGAAGCGAAATAAGGGGACGCCCCCCTTATGGGAATTAACCGGTCAAGGCATGGCCCACCGCCGGTTGTCTGGCCTGTAACATATCAACTACACTATGAATACTTTCATCTTCAAGATCCAGTTCGTGGGCCAGCTCTAAAATGCGCCTGGTGCGGGGAAAATTATCCTGCTCCAAATAGGTCTGAGCCACCTTGGCCACCAACTCCGCATCCCGATTGGCCAGACCAAACTCCAAGGCCCTTTCCATGTAGATAAAGCATCGCTCCATCTCGTCCATGCGCAGAAAAAGTCTACCCTTGTTGAAGTAAAGCCTGCCTGAATTGGGATCAATCCTGAGCCCCTGGTCATAGGCTTTATGAGCGGCGTCGTATTCTCCTCTTTCAACCAGCACCCTGCCCTCTTCGGCGCATGCCTCCACCCTGGACCGCAAGTCGCTGATTTTTTCTTCAATAGCCCCCCCCAACTCGGGGAAGCCCAAAGAATCGGCGTAATAGCCTATATCCTTAATATTTTCCTGATCATCAAGGTTCAGTAATACTGAGTCATAAAAATATTTGGAGGCTTGGTGAACATTTCCTGTTTGCAGGTAAACCTTGCCTATGGTCTTTAACAGATTGTACTTGGCTTCGGGCATGTATTTACCCGGCCAGGTGTGCGGTTCTATCAGGCGTTCAAACATGGTGACCGCCTTTTCCACATCTCCGTTGGCCAGGTGGCTTTTACCTATTAGTAGTGAGGCTTCCAGTCTTTCCTGCGCCTGATCACGTTTGGCGCTTTTCACCACCTCTTCCAAAACCTCTATGCCCTCATCCACCTTCCCCTGAGCCAGGCAACATTTAGCGATTCTAAATTTACGTGGAATAACATAAACCTGGGGTTTCAATTCCATGGCCTTGCGCAGGGCGCTCTCCGCCTCTTCAAATCGGTTTTCATCTAACAGTAGATCAGCGAACAGTTCCTGACGCCCGGCGCTCTCGGTGCCTCCGTTTTGCATGGCCGTCTCCAGGGCCAACAGGGCGTCTTCCTTATTACCCTGGCTCAACAAGGCCTCGGCAATTACATCGTAAGCGCGAAAAAATTGATTATTTCTATATATAGCGCGATGGTAATATTTAAGAGCGGCTTCAGTGTCCCCTTCTCGTTCCTTTATTTTACCCAATTCAACTAAAACATAGGTAGTAGAAGAATCACGCTTTAGTATTTGCTGGAAATATTTTTCTGCGATATCAAAACGCCCGCTGCGGGCATACATTTTGGCAAGATTAGCCAAAGGCCACTTGGCTTCGGGCATTTTTTTAGCTACAGCACCCATTTTCTTTAAAGCTGCTTCCTGCCTGCCGGAAGCGAATTGCAAGGCGCACCTGGATTCGGTTTCTCTGCGAAAAAGTATCTCGTTAAGCCTTCTGGTCAGTTTATACATATTTACCGGTTTAGTAAGATATGTATCAACTCTTTCCTCCACTCCCCTGACCACATTCACCTCATGAGATTCGGCTGTGACCATAACAAAGATCATGTCAGAATAATCATCTAAATCTCTAATTTTTTCAAGTAATTCCAGCCCAGTCATATGAGGCATGACCCAATCTACAATGGCCAGATCACAATGATGTTGCTTAATCAACTCCAGGCCCTGTTTACCATTTGCGGCCCTGTGAACATTTTTAAAACCCATCTGCCTGATTGTTTGCACCAGTAAAAGACGCATGGTGGGCATATCTTCAATAACAATGACATTCGCCTGTCTGTCGGCCACCCTTTGTAATCGGGTCAGACGCTGCATCAACCATTCATTGTTGATTTCATTTCGCATGTTTTCCAAAATCTTTTTTAAAAATAAAAACTAAATATTTGTCCAAAAATATTTTACACTGAATACTAAAAAAAGTAACAAAGTTCTTTAATAATATCCACAATTGACGTTATAGGTAATTTTTAAAATCGTATATGCTTTTAAATGATTCTCAATTCACTTTTGTCTTAAGTGTGTTGTAACTATAAATTAACAAAACCAAATCTGGCAAGTAAAATGTCACTGAGTCCGTTATTTGCAACCGGATGAATAGGAAATAATTCACCCGTTAAATCAGGGTGTTTTCAACCATACTTGACAAGCCGGGCCTTGAGCGGCAACATATTCGCCAATTCTCAAAAAAACCGCTGTTCGAATTGGAGCCGGGGTATGCGAATCAGAGACCTAAAGCTGGAAATTAACACGGAAACAGCCAAAGCCAGCGCCAAAGTTGAATGGGAGGATTCAGACCGCCCTGCCATTACCGTGTTCTTTGAAACACCGGCTGAATTCGCCCAGGACCTGGACGCAAATCCTCACTCCTTTTTGGCGGGCTGTCTGCCGCCGGCCATTTTTCACGCTGAAAAACGTATAAAAATGGACTATCCCGTATGCCCCAACTTCCTGGAGGGGTTGAACACCATTATGGCCCATTTTGCCCACTGGTACGGCAAAGACGGGCAAGGCCCTGTTTTGGAAGTGGAATCCTTAACTAAGCCGCGTCTGGGCGCCCCACGCAAACGAACGGGAATCTTTCTTTCCGGGGGAATAGACTCCCTGGCGGCGCTCTATAGCAACCATCAGCGGTTTTCACCGGATCATCCCGCCTATATCAAAGACGGAATCCTGATCCACGGTTTCGATATTGGCGGACGCTTAAAGTGGGGAGCCAAGCAGCACGTTTTTGACAGGGCCAAGGCGGCCATGGCCGAGGTGGCGGCTGACGCGGGGCTTACCCTTATTCCCATGTTAACCAATATTCGCCATTTGGCCGACTCCCGCATGTTCTGGATAAAGGTGTTTTTCGGTGCGGTATTGGCGGCATGCGGGCATGCCTTGGACAAACGGTTTGACCTGCTTTACATTGCCTCCTCTTATGATATTCCCAATCTAAATCCTTGTGCATCCCACCCCATGATCGACCCGGAATATTCCTCTTACAGCCTTTTGTTCAGGCACCGGGACCTGATCATGAGCAGGCTGGAAAAAGTGCGGCTGGTAAGTGAATGGGAAACAGGCCTCAACAACATGCGGGTGTGCTTTGCCAATGCCAAGAACCAATACAACTGCGGGCGTTGCGAAAAATGCGTACGCACCATGGCGGAGCTGGAAGCCATTGGAGCGCTTGACAAGTGCCGGGCCTTCCCTACAAATAAAATCACGCCGGATATGCTTAAGGCAGAAGATATATTGGAAAAAAATCGCTATATCTATTGGCGGGAAATGATTGACGACCTGAAATCCAGAGGAAGGCATGACCTGGTAGAGACTATTACCAACATACTGGCGGCAGCCGGAGACTAGCATTCCTGATAAAGGCAGGCAGGCCCGAATCTGTTCCGGAAAAGGCTTCTCCCGCCAGGGGATAAAGCAGGCGATTATTTTCATAAAACCCGTATTAATAAAATCACCTTAAAATCAGCTGAGTTGTTCAGGTTTCTTTGAGAATTTCCTTAATTTTCCTTAGCAACTCATTTTGCCCATAGGGTTTGCCCAGATACCCCCTTGCCCCCAAGGCCAGAGTATCTTTGCCTTTCCCCCGCATGGCATAACCGCTTGCGATAATCACCTTGACCTTTGGATCGAAGGCCAGCAGTTCAGCCAGGCACTGGTGTCCCCCCATACCGGGCATGCCCACATCCAAAACAACCAGAGCTATCTCATCAAAACGTTTTTTATAGATCTCAAGCGCCCTTTCACCGCTTTCTGCTGTCAAGGCCTTGAATCCCCTGGCAGTAAGCACCTGACTCCCCACCTGGCGTAAGGGCTCTTCGTCGTCAACCAGTAAAATAGTGGCTCCACTTGACTCCTTTTCAGAAAAGGAGAAAACGGAATCCGATCCCTGCCGTTTTATAATCGCCTTGGTGGTCGGCAGGAAAATCTCAAACACAGTCCCCTTGCCGACTTGGCTGGAACAGGTAATCTGCCCGCCATGGCCCTTTACCACCCCAAAAACAGAGGAAAGCCCCAAGCCTGTTCCCTTGCCCACTTCCTTGGTGGTAAAAAACGGATCAAATATTTTGGACATGATTTCAGGTTGGATTCCCTGGCCCGTATCAGAGACCTTTATAACCGCATAATCCCCGGCTGACAGGCCAAGGGAGCTGTGGTCCTCTGAAAAATATTTATTATAAGTGCTGATTCCCAAAACCCCGCCGTCCGGCATGGCGTCTTTGGCATTGCCGCCCAAGTTCAACAGCATCTGTTCCAGCTGGTTTTCATCCCCCTTTACAGGCTTAATATCGGGGGCCAAATCAAGCTCTATACTTATCATCTTGGGAATGGTGCGCTCCAAAAGGGCCACTGAATGCAAAACCTGTTCATTCACACTAAGCGGCTTCAGATCAGAGGACATATGGCGGCTGAAGGTCAATATCTGCTGGACCAGCCGACTGGCCTTTTGGGTGGCGGTTATCACCCCTTCGAGTTCTTTTTGATTGGACTCGTGTTGAGATTCCCTTAAAAGTCCGAGTTCGGCATAACCCAATATGCCTCCCAGTATGTTATTGAAATCATGAGCTATCCCTCCAGCCAGGGTGCCGATGGCTTCCATTTTCTGAGAATGACGAAGTTGAGCCTCCATGCTTTTCTGCTCGGTTATATCCCTGGCCATGCAAAGGGTGGCGGGCTTGTCCTGCCAGGTGACGGGAGCCAAATTCAAATCAAGCCAAACGGATTGCCCCTTTTTGCTTGTAAGTTCCAACCGATATTCAGATTGAACCTCTTCACCCTCCAGCTGTTCTGGAAAAAATTCGGAATCTAAATCCTTTTTATCATGACTCGCAAAATCACTGAACGGCATGTTGGGTAATTCGCTCTCAGAAACACCTAGAAGTCTGATAAAAGTGGGGTTGGCAAAACAGATCTTACCCTCTTGCAGAATAAAAATCGCCTCTGCGGCATTATTGACTAAAAGACGATATTTCTCCTCGCTTTCCTTAAGGCTCTCTTCCGCCTTTTTACGTTCTCCCAGCTCATTTACCAGTTCCCTGGTCTTTGAAAACACCTGGTGTTTTAGGGACCTGGTCCACAACAAGGCCAGGATTAAAAGAATAAAAACCGGGGTTAAAATCCAAAAGGCCGTCTTCAGCACAGCCTTGGCCTTGTCTTTACGCTCCACCTCGCCAAACCATTTCTGATAGATGCGTTCATATTCACCGGTGTTGTTGATTATGGAAAGCCCTTCATTTAGGCTGGCTAAAAGCTTGGTATCGCCCTTTTTTACGGCAAAGCAATATTTCCTGGGCAGAATAGGCTCTCCCACAGTACAAAGATTATCCAGGCCGTTATGATCAATAAAATACACACCTATCAACCTGGGTAACACAGCGCAATCATACTGACCGGCAGCCAACAGGCGTAAGGCCCGACCAGGATTTTCCACTCTGACAATATTATTGTAAATTTTTTGGCCGGTCAGATAATCATCGGCAAAATCACCTTTCTCAACCAGAACATAATGACCTTTTATTTCCGAAAAATTTTTAATTTCCGAGCCATTGCGGACAAAAACAGCATAGGTGGCTATGAGGTGGGGTCTGGAGAAATCCACCAGGCGGGCCCGCTCTTTTGAATAAAACATACCGGTGAGCAGGTCAATTTCACCGTTCTCCAGTTGCTTGCGAACCTGGTCCCAAGCTCCGTAGTCCAACTTGACCTTAAGCCCGGTCGCCTTGGCTACAGCTCTCGTTATATCTGCGTTAAAACCGCTGGGTTTGCCTGTTTCATCTAAAAACTCATGGGGAGGAATATTTTTGTCGCCTCTGGCAATAATGTGATCAGAGGCACTGGCCGGGATTACAGGGAGACAGAACAGTTCACTTCCCCCACCTGAAAACAAGAAGAGAAAAAAAAGAATACACTGAATGAATTTAAGTTTTCTAAACATTTCTGGCTGCGTTACTCAACATCCCCATATCTGAAACGGTTTTAAAAAGGCGAGGTAAATTATTTCCCTTTCATACTGTAAATGCCGTCCACCCCGCATAGGGAGAGAAAAACTGTCTTAAAAATCAACTCACCAAACGCCAACCCAATCATATTTAATAAGGATAGCACTAAAAAGCTCATGCATGTCCTACAGACCAACCTGAATAAGATTCAGAGCCAGTTGGATATAATGTGTCTAACTACTTGAAATCGCCCGGCCGTTTAAAAATCCGTTGCAACCATCAGGCATTACAAACAGTGCAAACCTTACACTATCTCACAGAAAAATAATCGCCGCTCTGTGACTGAATGCTTATATGCGGCATCATTGAAAAAAACCACGAGTGTAACTTAAGCCACCCAGTCCTGCCTTTAGCAGGGAGGTGCTGTTTGCAAAAAAACAATCGGCTGGGAAATTTGTACGGCATCATCGCTTCCCTGTGCGATTCGTAGAGATTCTCTCAAAAAAGGTAAAGAGAATGCCTATGAATCGCACATATCAAATTCACTTATGGCTCTTTACATTTTTTTTTGCATATCGCCTCTTGAAAAAAAGGCTAAATCCCCTTGAGTGGGTTGATCGGACTTAAAAATCCGCAAATTCAGAATCCTTTTGATTCCGCATGGGAGATGCCTCCAAATACAATTTCTCTTCAACAGGATGGGCCGATTCCTTTGATTTTGAAGAATCTCCCCCCTTTTTACCCACCAAGGCCACCAGGTCATTCACAAAGCACTGTAAGGTTTCAGCCTGAGCTGAGAGTTCTTCGGCTGCGGCTGCGGATTCTTCAGCATTGGCCGCATTCTGCTGAGTCACGGCATCCATCTCGCTGATTGCCTTGTTGACCTGGTCTATACCTTGGGCCTGTTCATTACTGGCCGCAGCGGTTTCCGCCACCAAATCACCCACCTTGGCTGTGGATGCCGCCGCTTCACTGAATGCTTCACTTGTCTTTGCAACCAAATCGGCGCCATGATGTGTTTTGCTTATTGTTTCTTCAATCAACACAGCCGTATTTTTTGCTGAAGCTGCGGCTCGTTGAGCCAGATTTCGAACTTCTTCAGCCACCACGGCAAATCCGGATCCAGCTTCCCCCGCCCTGGCTGCCTCCACTGCCGCGTTCAAGGCCAACAGGTTAGTCTGAAATGAAATTTCATCTATGGTTTTGACGATTTTGCTGGTTTCCTCTCCGGCCTTGGCTATATCCTCCATTGAACGTGTAAGCTCGTTCATGGCATTATTCGCACTTTCAACCAACCGATTGTTTGTTCTGGAAAGCCCATCGGCCTCTTTGGCATTGTCGGCATTTTGCCTTGTCATGGAGTGCATTTCTTCCATCGAACTGCTGGTCTCTTCCAAAGAAGCGGCCTGTTCCGAAGCTCCTTGAGCCAAGGACTGACTGGAATTGCTCACCTGTCCCGCTGCTGCGGCGACCTGAACCGCACCTTCGGTAAGGCCGATAATGATTCGGTTTATAGGGCGGGTAATGGAAAGAGTAAGATATACAGCCAAGACCAAACCGATTATAACTGCTACGCTAAGCCACATAATCATCTCTCTTGAAGCAGAAACCAGTGAGTCTACATTGGCTTTTCCCATTTGCCGCAAAAAATTGGTTCCATCTTGGGTGGTGCTTTGTATGGAGGCTAAAAGCGCCAACCCCAAAGCGTCCCGTTTGTCGCCAACAGCCAGAACCTCCTTCCAATTCCTCAAATATTCGGTCATGGCCTTTTTATATTGGGCAGCCGCTTCTCTGGTTGCCGCTATCTGTTTGATATTACTCTCGTGAACGGTTAGAGCCCTTAATGTATCCAGCTTGGAGTTTACTTCAGTAAAGTCACTGATAGCTTTTTCCAAAAGTGATGGATTCAAGAACGCCTGAGCCTTGACATTCAAAAAATGGCTATCATTGGCAAGGCTGATAACATCGTTTACTAAAGTTATTTTTTTAAAGCGGTCTAGAAGAGCAGATTGAGCAGCGCCTGCCTCAATCTGTTCTTTCATTTGTTTAATCTGGCTTACTAAAAAGTTGTCGCAATTTAGCATGTAAACGTCAACCAATGACTCCATTTCTCCCCTGTGTTTTTTTAAAAGATCGACCCCCCGAACAGTATCACCAACAATAGATTCATAAATTTTAACCTGGGCCGTCATTTTTTCGATATCTGTTTTAAGTTTTGCCAAATCAGGAAATTTGAGAGCAAATTGATGGAGTTTATTTAGTGATTCCTTAACCTTACTCAAGTCTTGTTTAGCTAGTTTTAAATATTTCTGTTCTTTGCTCATTCCATAACCACGCATGTTCAGCATGGTTCTTTGTATATAGCGCTCCAGATCAGTTAACATGCCGGTGCCGGTGATAAACTTCTCATCCATATCCTTGGTTCCGCTTTCAACAGTCTTCATATCAAAAAGACTGAAGCTGCCAAGCGCCAGAATAATTATGATAAGTACGCCAAAACCAACACCGATTTTTGTCGCTAATTTAAGATTCTTTAACATGAGCAGACTCCATAGCTAGGCTACAATTAACTTGCAAGTGCTTGATTAGCATAAGATGACAGTAAAAGGAACAGTGGCAAAATAATAAGGTCTTTTATTACCTGTAAGATCTATTCATTATCAAAATTCATACCAAATTTAAAAATATTTTGTAGTTTATTAAAGCTTGTATATCTAAATAGTTATAAATACCACTAATGATATTACTATTATTTTAAGGTTAAAATAGTCCAATCTCTTCGGACAGTTGGTCTTGTAAAACCAGAAAATATTTTAGATGTATTTCTTGCCAAAATACTTTTATAAGCGTATAATATTTACCCTCAATTAATTGTTAAAATTAAGCACAAAAACACTCAAAAATATCGGCAGAAAAATTAGTTAAAAAAATTAAACAAAAGTAGATATGTGTATACCGAAGGCGAAGGCAATAGTTATTTCCACTATTTTTATTGCTTGTTTTATAAGTATTTTACTGGGGAATTTCTAACTGGTTTTGATTCAGAAAGACAGGAGTGTGTATTGTTGACTGGGTCGCCTGGCCTCCAAATCAAGGGCGATAAGGCCAGTCATATTTATGTTGGATCCGGTTTGTGCTTAGTCAATTATGAGACGTGTATGGCGGGCTGTAACTCTTGCTTAGGGGTGCCTTGTTCCTGTGGAGTTTCTCGCTATAGTATCCTGAATATTCATCCCCCGCCTGCCGATGCTAATCAAGGGAGGCTTGCGATCTATTGGATCGGCAAAGGGCATACCAATTCAGCAATTTTTTTTTACTTGTATCACTAAAGAATTCCTCTTGGCCAGACAGCACAAATGGGATGCTCGCTGGAATCAAAGACCTGTTTACAAAAACGGCCGGCAAAGTAAGAAAGGCAACAAAACAAAGTGTTTTGACAAAAATTAAAAACTTCTTATTCCTGCAACTTCCTCTGCGGTGAGCACTTTATCTATATCCAAAATTATTTTCAGTTTATCTCCGAGCTTGGCCAGCCCCAAAATGAATTCCGTCTGCAAAGCCATACCAAAAGAGGGCGTAGGGGCAACATCTTCCGGCTTAACATCCACCACTTCATTCACATGATCAACCACAATGCCGATTTGTATGGTTTCATCACCTTTAATCACTTCTCCGACCACAACACAGGTCCTGTCATCGGGTTCTCTATAGTCCAGCCCGAATTTAGTGCGCAGATCCACCACTGGGATAACCTTGCCCCGCAAATTAATAACCCCGAGAATAAAGCCAGGCGTGCGTGGCACAGGAGTAATTTCCATCATGCCGATGATTTCTTTCACCCGTAACAGCGCAAGGGCGAATTCTTCTTCTATCAGGTCAAAGGTAAGATATTTCCCGGAGAGTTGGGCGGCAAATTGGACATCACCCAGAGTATCTTCTGAAACCTGAGTCCTCATATTAATTCCCTCCCCTAATAATTTTTTATCCCCCCTTATTGCCCCTCGCCGAACTGTTTTCATTATTCAAGACCTTGCGCACCACCTCGGCCAGCTTTCGCACGGCAAACGGTTTTTGGATGAAATTTATTTCCCCTTCTGATATGCCGTGTCGACTGATGATGTCATCCATGTAACCGGACATGTAGATGACCTTCAACCCCGGCTGGCGCTCCATGGCCTGCTCATACAGTTCCTTGCCGTTCATCTCGGGCATAACCACATCAGTAAGCATCAGGTCAAAGCCCTCGGGACAAGAATCGAAAAGTTCCAGGGCCTTAACCCCATTTTCAGCAACCATGAGGTTGTACCCTTGGCGTTTGAGGATATTTTCCGCCAGATTACGCACTTCCTGATTATCTTCCACCAACAGAACCCGTTCTTTTCCGCCCAACTTGAAATCTCCCTCCTGTTTAACTTCAACAGACTGATTCTTATCAGTGGAAAGTGGGAAATAAATTTTAAAGATCGCCCCGTGTCCGGGCTCTGAGTAAACCCAAATATGGGCCCCGTGCTGTTTTACAATGCCGTAAACCGTGGAAAGGCCTAAACCGGTGCCCTGCTCCCCCTTGGTGGAAAAGAAAGGTTCAAAAAGCTGTCGCCTGGTTGAGTTGTCCATTCCCAGGCCGGTATCCCGCACCGCCAACATGGCATGAGGCCCGGATTTTACACCCCGATGAGCCAAGGCATAGGTCTCATCCAACTCAACTTGGTTCAATTCGACTATTATCTGCCCCCCGGCAGGCATGGCGTCCTGGGCATTTACCACCAGGTTCATGACCACCTGCTCAATCTGGCCGATATCCGCGTTAATAGGCAGGTCATTCTCTTTAACCTGCAGAATAAAGGAAATATCTTCCCTTACGGTCTTGCGCAGTAGTTTTTCAAAACCTTTCAGCACCTCGGTAAGGTTTATAAGTTTGTACTCCAGATTCTGCTTGCGGCTGAAAGCCAAAAGCTGCCTTACCAGATCCCTGGCCTTTAGCCCGGCCTCGAAAACCTGCCCCACAAAATCCCGGCGATAATCCCTTTTGCTCAAATCCTCCAAAAGCAACTCACTGTACCCGATTATCGGCGAGATCATATTATTCATGTCATGGGCGATCCCTCCGGCCAGGCGGCCAATGGCCTCCATCTTCTGCGCCTGGCGCAGGCTGTCTTCCAATTTGGCCTTTTCTTCCTCACTTTTACGCATTGGGCTGATATCCCTAGTTATGGAAAGGATATATTCCTCGCCGCCCATCATGATTATGCTGGCAGACATGAGGCCAATCGTAATGCTGCCGTCTTTCCGCCTTAAACGGGTCTCCAGATTTGAGTAGTGCCTGTTTTCCTTCAGACCTCGAATAAGCTCTTCACGGTCCTTTGGATTCACCCAAATATCCAGTTCCAGGCTGGTCTTTCCGATGACATCCTCGGAGCTGTAGCCCATTATATCTGTAAAACCTTGATTTATATTGACATATAAGCCGTCTTTAAGGCGGGTGATATTAACTGCGTCAGGGCTGGTGTCAAAGGCCAGATGAAAACGGTCTTCGGCCTCGGTAAGGGATTGCTCCGCTGTTTTCTTTTCGGTGATATCCTGAGTAAACTCGACTAGACCCTGAACTTCCCCCTTATCATCCAAAACCGGGAACCCTCTGACCAGCCAATAACGTCCCTCTGAACTCTGCCTCTCCCGTTGCTGGGGTTTTTTGGTCTGCCTCGCCTTTTCCACAGGGCAGTTTTCACAAAGGGTTTTTCCGTTTCCCCACACCTCATAGCAACGTCGGCCAATAAGGTCTTCCGGCGAAAGGCCTACTGATTCGGCCGCCGCCTGGTTGGCCCAGACAATATGCCAATTCAAGTCGTGATAAACAACCAGCTCAACGGTTGCGTTTAAAATAAGATTTTTCTGATGTTCACTTTTGCGCAAGGCTTGTTCCATGGCCCTGCGTTCCGTGATGTCTTCTATAATTCCCTCCAGAAAAAAAACCTCGCCCGCCTCATTGGAAATGGTCTTTAAAAAAAGGTTTCCCAGGAACTCGCTGCCGTCTTTTCTACGATAGCGATTTAAATGATTCGTCACCCCGTTTGCTGCCATATTTTCAATTACTATGGGTTCCCGGTTTTCGCTGGAAACATGAACCTGCTTGGAAATATCTGTAATATCGAGCAATACTTGCTCGGGCGTATCATAACCCAACATTTCCGCCAGGGCCGGATTCACCTCGATAAATCTTCCGTCCGTACCGGCCCGGAACATACCCAATGGGGAATTTTCAAAGATGGCCTTATATTTGGCCTCACTCTGTAGCAAGGCTTTTTCGGCCTTTATCTGATCTTGAACATCCCGGCCCACACACAAAATGGAATTGACCCGGCCCTGGTCCCCGAAAATAGCCTTCATGGACCAGGAATAAAACCTCCATCCCTTGCTCGTCAAAACCCTTGAGGTGCACTCCTCTTGATAGGGCGGTAGAATTACCGCATCCATGAATTGTTTGACCATCTTTTGATAATCCACATGAATCTTGTCAAAAATATCCTTGTGGGGATTATCAATCTGGTCTTTGAAAAAGGTATCCAGATATCGGGGACTGGCAAAAAGCACTTTTAGACTGAGGTCAAGCTGGACAATCACATCATTTTGGTTTTCAAGCAAAAGCCGATATATGGCTTCGCTCTTTTTTAGCTTTATTTCAGCCTTCTTACGTTCTGAAATATCCCGAACAATCGAACTTACCCCTATTACGTTTCCCTGATTATCCATACGCCGGGAGTTGTTTATTTCCACCTCAATCAGCCTACCGGCCTTGGTAAGGCGCTGGGTTTGCAGGGTGTCCGATGATCCGGTTTTCATTACATCCGCTAAAATCTCGGCTTGTTGTTTTCGCAGAAATATAGGGCAGAAACTGGAAATATGAATACCCAGCGTCTCGTTGGCCGGGCACTGGAAGAGCTTTTCGGCGCCTTTATTGAAAAGGGTTATGATGCCGGTTTTGTCTGTCGCGATAATGGCGTCTTTGGTGCCGGACAATATATTCGCATAATCCCTTTCGGCCGAAAGGCGCATTTCATCTGAGTTTAAGGTGTAAAGGGCAAGAGAAAGGTCGGATGAAATCTGTTGAAAGAAATCCTGTTCCAACTCGTCTTTGGCGATGCTGGGCGGCAATGACACACTGATCCAGCCAAGGATTTGTTCATTATGCATCAGCCTGGAAGTCAGAGTCGGCCTGCCCACATATTCAGACATTAAGGGACAAAACGGACAATCAAGAAAAGGATGCTCTATCAGGTGCGGTTCCTTTTTCTTTAATGCAGCTGTTGCGCAGGCGGGTATTTCGCCGTTTTTCAAACTCTCGGACAGGGTGGCAATCCCTGTTTCAAAACCCGAGTGGTAAAAAGGCGCAAGCGGTAATCCGTCTTCGAGGAGTATGATCCAGGCGCTGAAATAACCTTGGGCTTCTGTCAGCACTCGGCAAATTTCATCCAACAAAAGATATTGATCTTTTTCCTGGGTTATCAGCTGATTCACTTTGCGGATAGCAGCCAGGACCCTGTTTTTATGTTCCAGTCTGGCTGTTATATAGCCACGCTGATCCACCAAAAGGACAATGAAGGCCCCTCCCAATATAAAAACAAAAACATAAAGGGTCCGAATGACCAGCTCCTGCTGCCCGGGATTCAACACCACTATTTCCCAAAAAGTTTTATTTTGGGGGTTAAACAGCAGATACCCAGTCAACGATTCAAGCAACCAGACGCAAAGGCCCAGAAGCAAGGCAACAAAATAGACCAGATGAGTGTCTTTTTGGGCTATTTTGAGCTTCAACCCGAAAAAACGCCTGACCCAACCCAGGCTCATCAGCACATGCACCGTTAAAATGAGAACATAGGCAGTTATGAATTGTTTTAAGGATACTGTGTGCACCCAGCTGAAGGGCACAAAATCCCAGGTAAGATCGGGATTCCAAGGCGGCGGGTTAAGGGAAACCAGCCAGCGGAATATGGTGTAAAAACCGGCTTCGGCCAACAGGCGAAAAGGGATCTCCACAGCAAAGGCGGACTCATACCAGACAGGCATTTGTTTTTTACTGCGCTTAGCGGCCCAGGTGCCATGCCAGTACACCCAGAGAGAAAACACTGGAACCGAATACAAAAGGCCCCATCCATCGCTTCTCCACAGCCACCACATGCTCTGGCAACCGCCGGCCAGAGCTGCAAGCAGCCCATAGCGAGGGCCCCAGGCAAACGCGATAAGCAGGGGGAAAACCAATCCGCCCAGGATGCTTATTTTAAACTGAGGGTGGTTCAGAAGCTCCAGGTCAATCATGTTGACCCAAAAGCCAAGCACACCAAACAAAACGGATATCAAAATACGGTAGGAGCGGCTTTGCCTGTTTCCTATGAGGGACCCGAAAAGGGAAACAACAGACAAAGGTGAGTTTAATACGGCTTTCAGTTTACTTGACTTTCTATTCACCCGGGCTCTCCCTTGGGGAATGGTCCGGCATGCAACCCTTTAAAAATCCAGCTGCTCTGGTCTGGAATTTTTTACCGGGCTAAAGCCAATAAATTCGAAAAGACTGGATAAAGCCAATTACTATTCATGAAATATGCCAATCAGTTCAATATGTAAGCTTTTAGTCAAGACAAGTCATCCCATGGTTTAAATGCAGATGCAATGGTGAAATATTTTTTTACCTGGTTGCCAAAATCCGTCTCGCCCGGATTACGTCCGCATCATGCGGACAATTCCCCAGATTTCAAAAAAATTTCCTGACTGTTCAGCTTGACTTTACTTAGCCCTGCTGCTATGAATGTTTTATTACAATATAAGAAATAAATTATTCGTAAAGGAAAAGGGATGTCAGGCAAAGGCAAAAGCCCGGAGACACTGGATGTCATAAGGTCCATACAACAAAAGTATGACCAGCTGAGCGATTCCCACAAACTGGTTGCTGATTACGTATTGAAAAATCCCGAGTCCGCCACTCTTCTGACTGTATCTGAGTTGGCCAAACAAATCGGCACCTCAGACGCCACCCTGGTCCGCTTTGCCAGGGAAGTGGGTTTTGAAGGCTACAAGCAGATGCGCGAACACCTGGCGGAATACATTCGCCGGGCCATATACGCCCAAAAACCCAGCCTGGAGCAACCGCCCAGGACCGGCGGCGTCCTTGAAAGGGTAAAGGACCTGGATTTGGCCTACATAACCCGCACCATTGAAGGGGTTGACCCCGGCCGTTTTCAAAGGTTGGCGGATGAAATATCCCAGGCCAAAAGGGTTTTTTGTCTGGGCTGGCGTATATCCTCTTTTTTAGCGGAATTCCTGGCCTTTCAGCTTACCCGCCTGGGGCTTAATTCAAGACCCGTTGTCCGGGAAAGACGCAGCCTTTTGGAGCAGGTGCTGAACCTTAAAAAAGGCGATTTCCTGATTGTCTTTGACCTGCTTCTGTATTCCCGGGAAGTCTACGACGCGGTCGCCTATGTGAGCACAAAACTAAAAGAGGTTAAAATAGCCACCTTTACCAATGATCCTCTGGCCCAGATTGTCCAGTACTCGGACCTGCCCTTTTTCCTGGACCTCTCAGGACAACGCGACTTTTCCATTATCTCCCTTACCGCTCCGATGTGTCTGATAAACGCCCTGGTTGAAAAAATAATAGCCCAAAATCCGCAAAGGGCCCAAAAGGCGCTCTCCCTATACGAAAAGGAAGTGCTGACCAAAAGCCGCTATGCCCTTAGCCCAAACTCAAAAAACTAAGATATTTGCCAAGGAGCATGAAGTTTGGATTTTGAATTCACGGAAGAACAGGAAAAAATCATTGCCCTGGTGGATGAACTCGGTAAAAAGGAATTCGCGCCCAAGGCGGCCCGTTGGGACGCCAATCATGAATATCCTTGGGAAAACGTATCGCGCCTGAGGGAGCTGGGTCTTTTGGGCATGACCATTCCCCACAAATACGGGGGTCCGGAAAGGCCGCTTTTGGATGCCATAGTGGCCATTGAGACCGCTGCCAAATACTGCGGGGTAACCGGGCGCATCCTGGTTGAATCCAATATGGGGGCCTTGGGCTGCATCATGGCCTATGGCACGGAAGAGCAAAGAAAAATCACAGCCAAGCGCATTTTGAAGCAAGGCGATAAACCCGCTATCGGCATGACCGAGCCCCAGGCCGGCACCAATCTGACGGAACTGAAAACCCGTGCAGAAAAGACCAAAGACGGCTATATGATAAACGGGCGCAAGCATTGGATAACCGGTGGAGGCATCTCCATAACCAACCTGATTTTCGTTCGTTTTTTCGATGAAAGCGGTGCGGAAAAGGGCATCGGCGGAATAATGGTGGATAAAGGGCATCCGGGATTCAGCTTTGGCCGGGTGGAAGATGCCATGGGTCTCAGGGGCATCCCCGAGACAGAGCTTATCTTTGAAGATTGCCTGGTTCCCTTTGAAAATGTAGTGGTGATGCCGGACCCGGAGCTAAAGCCCAATTACTCTGGCTTTAAAAAGCTCATGTACGGCTACAACGGACAACGCACCGGAGCCAGCGCAGTGGCCCTGGGGCTGGCCCAGGGAGCCCATGACTTGGCAGTCGATTACATGAAAAAAAGGGAGACCTTTGGCAAAGCCATCTCCCAATACCAGGGTCTGCAATGGATCATGGCCGAAGGCCAGACCAAACTGGATGCGGCCCGGCTTTTGATCTACCGCTCAGCCTGTACAGCCAGGTATTTGCCGAACAATGTCATGATGCCCGAGATAAAGGAATCCTCCATGGCCAAGGCCTTTACCGGCCATGCGGCCTTTGAGGCGGTGAGTGAATCTTTACAGATGTTCGGCGCGGCTGGTTATTCCAGGGATTTGCCTTTGGAGCGCATGCTCAGGGATGTAAGGATGTTTCAGATAGGCGGCGGCACCACCCAGGCCCAACTCACCCAGGTGGCCCGCTCCATATTCAGATAAATCCTCACCCTGCCGGATTTAAAAACCCTTGTCCGACCTATGAAGTTGGTAAGGGTTTCTCAGGGAAAGCGGCCTATTTATCTCAAGCAGCCAAGCCTTTGGCCAGCTCATAGCCCAGGTCAAGAGCCATTTGGTTTTTGGCCAGGGTCTGGGGAGGAACGTTTCCTTTTAGCGCCTTTTTCAGGGAATCGAGGCTCACCATGGAGGTAAGGGCGCAAAAACCGCCGAGCATAATGATGTTGGCAAAAAGCGCCTTGCCCAATTTAGTCTCCGCTTCTCTTGTAGCCGGTATGGGGTGGGCTTTTTTTACCAGAGGCGGCAGGTTGGTCACCAGGGTGGAGTCATAGACAACAAGGGTCTTGTCCGGGTCAATATCCTTGCCGTACATATCCATGGCTGGCTGGGACATCACACTAAGTACATCTATGCAAAGGGGCTTGATATAGTCTATGGCCTTCTCCGAAAGAACCACCTGGCTGCGGCAGGCCCCTCCCCTGGCCTCAGGGCCATAGGATTGGGTCTGAGCCACCTCCCTGCCTTCATACAGCCCCGCTCCAATGGTTAGCAGAATCGCCGCTTTGATCACACCCTGACCGCCGAATCCGGCGAACATCACCTCATGACGCATGGTCTTTCTCCACATAAAGCGCCATATCAGGGCAGACGCTTTCACATAAAAGACAATGATTACAGGCCTCGGGGCACTCGGCAAAGGGCAGGAGATAGCCCTTTTGATTACGTTCATCCGAGAGCTTCAGCACCCCTTCAGGGCACACGCCGATGCAAAGCCCGCATCCCTTACAGAAATCCTTATCTATACTGATCATGCCCGCGGCTCCTTTGAGGCCCTTTGCATAAGGTCGTACTGGGTGCGGCTGAATTCCGGCAAACCGTTTCTCTCAAGCAACTTGCCGACTGTAAACCTGCCTTTTAGCTCCTCGGGGCTTTTTTGATCGGCCTTTTTGACTGGAATAGCTTTTTTCTTAAGCATTTGCATGAGTTCCAGCGCATCAGAGGTTCCGTGCATGTATCGCCCGGCCTGGGTTGGGCATTGCACCATGACCTCCACAAAGGAAAACCCCTGGTGGACCATGGCCTGTTTAAGGGATTTCTTGAGCCCCAGGGGATGGGCGCTGGTCCAGCGGGCAATGAATGAGGCCCCAAAGGAACGGGCCAGTTCACAGGCGTCAAAGGCCGGTTCCGGGTTGCCGTGGGGCGAGGTCTGGGTTATGGCCCCATAGGGAGTTGAAGGAGCGGTCTGACCTCCGGTCATGCCATAGATATTGTTGTTCATCATAACAACCGTGAGGTCTAGGTTGCGCCTGGCCGCATGCATGAAATGGTTGCCCCCAATGGCCAGGCAATCCCCGTCTCCGGTGAAAACCACCACTTTGCGATCCGGCCGGGCCAATTTAAGGCCCGTGGCCATGGCCAGGGCTCGTCCATGCAGGGTGTGCAGCACATCGGACTTTATAAAAACAGGGGTCCAGCCCGAACAGCCGATGCCGCCCACCAGGGCCAGCTCATCGCCTATAGCAAGTTCATCGATTGCCCGCACAAAGGCGTTAAGCACGGTTCCGTGACCGCACCCCGGGCAGTAAATGGTCGGAAGCGCGCTTTTGCGTAAGTATTTTTCAGCCAAGGGGTGCATATCAAAAACCTTTCCGTAAAGGTTTACTTAAGGCGTTCATCAGCTCATCAGGGGTGTGCAGATCCCCGCCAAGTTTGGGCAGGGAAATAACCCGCCCAGACTCCGGCAGCACCCTTCTCACCTCCCGGCACAGCTTGCCTATATTCATCTCAGGCACCAACACCCTTTTCACGCCCCTTAAAAGTTGTCTCAACTTTTCATCGGGAAAAGGCCACAGGGTTCTCAACTTCAAGCATCCCGCCTTAAGGCCCTGTTCCCTGGCCAGACTCACTGTATGTAAAGCGGAGCGGGCCACCGGGCCAAAGCACACAAAGACTTCATCGGCGTCATCTAAAGAGCGTTCTTCAATATCCGTAAGTTCTTGGGTGTGGTCGATTATCTTGTTACACAACCTTTCAACCAACCTGGCCGAGGCTTTGATATCCCCGCCCTTTCTGTTGCCAGTCTCGTCATGAAGCTGCCCGTCCACCAAAATGTCGTATCCCCGCCCCAGGCCGGGCATGCCGTCCAAAAGTCCGTCCGGGCCCGGCTTGTACATCTGATAGTCGGCCGGAGGCGTCTTGGGAGGCTTTCGCTGCACCGTTTCCAAATTTTCCGGAATTTTAAGTTTTTCCCTGGTGTGACCCACAATCTCGTCTGAAAGCAGAATCACCGGCGTGCGAAATCGCTCTGCAAGGTGAAAGGCTTTGTAAGTCAGATCAAAGGCCTCTTGCACCGAAGAAGGGCATAACACGATCACCTCATAATCGCCATGGCTGCCGTACTTGGCCTGATAAATATCCTGCTGAGCGGAAATGGTGGGCTGCCCTGTGGAGGGGCCACCCCTTTGAACATCAATAATTACGCAGGGGGTTTCAGTCTCGGCCGCATAGCCTATCCCCTCCTGCATCAGGGAAAAACCGGGCCCGCTGGTTGCGGTCAAGGATAATCTGCCCCCCCACGAGGCCCCTATAACTGCGCTGATAGAGGCGATCTCGTCTTCCATCTGTACAAAAACCCCTTGTCTTCCGGGCAGATCACGAGACATCAACTCCGCTATCTCCGAGGCCGGGGTAATGGGATAACCGGCAAAAAAGCCGCAACCGGCGGCCAAGGCTCCCAGAACACAGGCCTCATTGCCCTGTACGATAAGGCTGTCGGCCATAATTATTACGCCTCCCTGGAATGGGTATTTTATGATTTATTTATTTCACTTTTTGCATTGAATATTTCATAGCAGGCTAAAACAATACTGTCAAGCTCGTGCTTTATGTCCTTTACTTTTAAAAAAGATTCTCAGTAAGATTTAGAGAACCCGGTTCCAGGCGCTGAGGAATCAAGTAATTAGCTGTAACGTGTTTAAAAATATGTCGATGATATGCTTTACCGGAGTATCATTGCAGAATAATCCAAAAACAATTATCAAGTTTCTTAACCTTTGTTTTGCTATGTAAAATTTTGAGATTCAGATTTCAACACACAGGACCCGGGCAATTTCTGACGTAATATATGGGAAAAGACATCAATAATATACTTTACTCAAACAGCGCCACCGGAAAAACAAAAAAACAAATATCTTTATTTGTCACCTTTATTTTGGTGTGGTACTTAATTTTAAATACAGGCTGGATTCACGGCCTGATTGTCCTTAAAAAGTCCCTTTAAAGGTTGTCATCGGGAGAAAAGATGCTCATCCCCCATGCTAAAGGCCTTATCGGACGGGCCGGACTGATCATTACGACCGTTTTTGCCCTTTTTCTTCTGCTCATACCACAAGGGGTGCAGGCTAAGGACAAAAATGCCTGGGATCACAACCTGTTAAAGGTGGGGGTATTAGAAGAGCCCAAAACCTTGAACCCATGGCTGGCCAGCGACATCTGGTCCAACAACGTACTGAAACTGATCTACCAGCCCCTTTACACCCATGAACCCCAAAACCTGGACCTGATCCCCTGGCTGGCCGAATCCATGCCGGTTTATGATAAGGCCAACTGCACCTACCTGGTAAAACTAAAACCATGCAACTGGTCGGACGGCAGCCCCTTCACTGCCCATGATGTGGTTTTCACCGCCCAGCTAATAAAGAAATTCAAAATTCCACGTTTTTATTCCAAGTGGAAATTTGTAACCAAAATTGAAGCGCTGGACGATCATACCGTGCGTTTCACCCTCAAAGAACCCAAGGCCATGTTCCTTTCCAGAACCATGACCACTCCCATAATGGCTAAAAAACAATGGCAGCCCGTGGCTGAAAAAGCCCTTAAGACCAAAAAGCCCCTTGCCAGCCTGTTACAGGCCGAAGTGAAGATACCCTTGGGCGCAGGCCCCTTTAAGCTGAAGGAATGGCGCGAGGGTGTTTATATTTATCTTGTTAATAATGAACAGTTTTTCGGCCGCGGTAAGAAAATAGCAGGCCGCAAGCTCGGGCCATATATCAAGGGGCTTCTATTCAAGGTATACGGAATCAGCGACGCCGCCATCTTAGCCCTGCGCAAAGGCGCGGTGGATATGTACTGGAACGGCATCCAGCCCGGCTATCTCAAGGAAATCGAGAAAGATCCCTCCCTTGAATTTTTTATCAGTAAAAAAAGCGCACTTTATTTTTTCGGGTTCAACCTGCGTAAAAAACCCTTTAGCGACCTGGCCTTCAGAAAGGCCATTGCCTATTTGATCGACAAGGAATTTATCATCCACCGCATTCTGCAGAACTACGGCATGCCGCTCAGCTCCGTAATTCCGCCGGGCAACCTGTTCTATTACTGCCCCCGGGGACCGGTCTACGGTCAAGGCCTCAGCAGGGAAGAACGTCTGAAAAAGGCCTGTGAAATACTCACCAAGGCGGGTTATTCCTGGAATGTCTGTCCTGTGGACGGCCAAGGCAACATTGTGGAAGGCAGTACACTTCTGAATAAGGACGGGACTCCAATCAAGGAGTTCACCATCCTCACACCCCCGGCCGACTACGATCCCAACCGGGCCATGAGCGGAATGATGATCCAGCAATGGTTAAGGCAGGCCGGTCTGCCGGTGGTGGCCAGACCCATGGCCTTTTCCGCCCTTATTCAACAGGTTAAATGGCGGCACGACTTTGACTGTTTTGTTTTGGGTTACGGCAGGCTCAGCCTTGACCCCTCTTATCTGAGAAGCTTTTTCCACTCCAGCATGGACCGAAAACGAGGCTGGAACATGAGTGGATTCAGAGACAAGCAATACGACAAGCTGGCCATCGCCGCCAACAGCGCCATGGACAAAAAAGAACGCAGGGAGTTGGTCTGCCGCCTGCAAGAAATTCTAATGATCCAGGTGCCTTATATTCCTTTGTATAATCCGCTTTTGGTGGAAGGGGTGCGAACCGACCACTTTAAAGGTTGGGTCTCCACCACAGGCGGCATCGGCAATATTTGGTCCATGTGCGAGGTCAGGCCGGTCGACTAGAAAACGAACCGGCAAAGGCCTTTGGAAAAAAGAGCCCCAAAACCGGGTAAGCTAAAAAGTTTATGTGGGTTTGAAAAGTTACCGAAGTCTGATTTTTCAAAAATTAAATCGCGGTTTTTCCGACCACAGATGTCGGGGTTTTTGCATCCTGCCCGCCGGGCGGAAAGAAACCCGGGATCAAAAAGATGGATGGGACATGAAAAGATACATTGTGCAAAGATTCGTTCAGATCGTGATAATTCTTTTCGTGATCCTGACGGTTCTTTTTGTTCTCTTCCGCCTGGCGCCCGGTGACCCTATTTCCCGCATGGTGGACCCGAACATGACTCCTGAAGACGCGGCCCTGCTCATATCCCAACTGGGACTGGATGAGCCGCTTTTCACCCAGTACATCCACTATCTTAAAAACTTCTTCACCGGCAACCTGGGGCATTCGTTTCACTATGGCGAGCCGGTGATGCGGGTTATCGGCCAAAGGCTGCCGAACACTATTTTGCTTTTCACCACCTCGGTGATCCTCTCCGCCCTGGTGGGGATCTCCTGGGGCAAGATCGCCAGTTGGCACAAGGGCAAAAAAACCGATATCACCCTTACCATCATAAGCCTTTTCACCCACACCCTCTTTCTGCCCTGGCTGGCCCTTCTGATGATCTGGTTCTTTGGCTTTAAGCTCAGCTGGTTCCCTATAAACGGCATGATTTCCCCGGAGATATGGATCAACCCCGACTCGGGATTCTTCCAAAAGGGCCTGGATGTGCTGCACCACATGGCCCTGCCCCTGTTTACCCTCTTTATAATGCATTTCGGCAGCTACCTTCTGGTGATGCGCAGCTCCATGCTCGACACCCTGAAGGAAGACTACATCATAACCGCCCGGGCCAAGGGGCTGACTGAAAAGAAAATCAGAAACCACCATGCCGCGCCGAACGCCTATTTGCCGGTGGTCACCAGTGTAGGCTTGAGCCTCGCGTTTTCCATTAACGGCGGAGCCCTCACGGAAACGGTCTTCAGTTGGCCGGGCATAGGCAGGGAGTTGGTCTTTGCGGTGAGTCACAACGACTATCCACTTGCCCAGGCTTCATTTCTGCTCATAGCCACGGTGGTTTTGTTCTCCAACCTGGTGGTCGATGTGCTTTATGCCTATCTTGACCCCAGGATCAGATACTAAAGGTCCAAGACATGGAAAAGGTCGTGCAAATGCCAGGCAGCCAAAGCAACCTGAACTCATCTCCGGCCAAGGCGGACCAGTGGGCCAGGCTTAGGGAAAATTGGCGGATATTCAGAAAAAACCTCTTGGGAAGAATAGGCCTGACCCTGCTCGCCATGTTCTTTTTAATGGCTTTGTTCAGTTATGTCCCGCCGATGATAGACCCCATGTACAACCCCATGACCGGGGTGGACCCCAATGTGGTCTTTGCCCAGGGCCCCAGCCTGACCCATCCTTTGGGCACGGATTTCATGGGCAGGGACATTTTAAGCCAGCTTCTGGCCGGAGCCCGGGTTGCCTTTATGGTGGGCATCTCGGCGGCCTTTATGAGCGTATTTTTGGGGGTGAGCATCGGCATGGTGGCGGGATACATGGGCCGCTTTGCAGACACCTTCTTGATGCGCGCAGCGGATATGATCATGGTCATGCCCACCCTTTTGGTGGTGCTCATGCTTTCCAGCCTGTTTGGCCAACTTAACATCTGGACCATCGTGCTTATGATCGCCCTTTTCCGCTGGCCGGGAGTAAGCCGGGTGATAAGGGCCCAGACCTTGAGCCTTAAGCAAAGGCCCTTTATCGATGCGGCCAAGGTGGCGGGGGCCGGGCATTTACGCATCATCTTCCGGCATATCATGCCCAACGTGCTGCCTCTGGCCTTTTTGTATATGACCTTCAGGGTCACCTCGGCCATTGTGATAGAAGCGGCCTTGGCCTTTTTGGGATTCGGAGATCCGGGCACGGTGAGCTGGGGCATGATGCTGCAATGGGTCTGGAAAACAGGCCACATGTTCCAGGCCCCCTGGTGGCTGTTACCGCCCGGCATCTGCATCTCCCTGATCACCCTTTCCTTTTACATGCTCGGCAGGGCCATGGAGGAAATCCTGGATCCCAGGCTCCGGGAAGAGACGGCGGCAGGCTGATATGAACCTGATTGAAGTTAAAGACCTGAGCATTGGCTATAAAACCTCGTCCGGTCTGCTCAAGGCGGTGGAAGGGGTGAATTTTTCCCTGAAGGCGGGAGAAACCCTGGGCCTGGTGGGTGAATCCGGTTGCGGCAAGACGACCATAGGCATGGGCCTCATGGGCCTCTTGCCGCCGAACGGAAGCATAACCGGCGGTTCAATCCTCTTGGAGGGCGCGGATTTGGCCCAAATGCCCAAGGAAAAACTCAGGGAACTGCGCTGGAAAGAAATGGCTATGATCTTTCAGGCCGCCATGAACGCCCTTAACCCGGTGCATCGGGTGGGAGACCAGATCATAGAAGCCATAACCACCCATGAACCAAAGGTGGGCAAGGAGGAAGCCTTGGCCAGGGTGAAAGCCCTTTTCGATCTGGTGGGCATGGATAGAAGCAGAATCAACGACTATCCCCACCAATACTCCGGAGGCATGAAGCAAAGGGCCATAATCGCCATGGCTCTGGCCCTGCGCCCCAAGCTGATCATTGCCGATGAGCCCAGCACGGCCCTGGACGTGATCGTGCAGGATCAGATCTTGAAGCAGATAAAGAAGCTGCAGACCGATTTCAACATGGGCATGATCTTCATCTCCCATGACATATCCATTGTGGCGGAGATATCAGACCATATCGGCATCATGTATGCCGGTCAACTGGTGGAAAAAGGCCGGGTGGACCAGGTGTTCAGACATCCGGGCCACCCTTACACCAAGGCTCTTCTGGCCTCCTTCCCCCGCTTGGACGGGGAAATCAGCCGCTTAATGCCCATCAGCGGAGAACCGCCCAACCTGGTGGGACGGATTCCGGGCTGCCGTTTTTGCAGCCGTTGTCCCAAGCCGGAGGCCAGTTGTTCCTTGTCCCCGCCGGACTGGTTTGAAATGGAAAAGGGGCACCACGTGCTTTGTGACAATTGTCAACCCATCCTTAATTGAGAGGTTTTTTTAGACCATGCCCCCTGAAAGCCAGACAATAGTAAAGCTTTTAAATGCCAGCAAAATTTTTCGCACCAAAGGCGGAAAATACGGCAAGGGCAAAAGCGAGGTGGTGGCCTTAAACCAGGTGAACCTGAATCTTGATAAAGGCGAAATCTTTGGCCTGGTGGGTGAATCCGGCAGCGGGAAAACCACCTGCGGCAGGGTGATCGTGGGGCTGGAAGACCTGGACGCAGGCGACCTTTTTCTGGAAGGCCGCCAAGTAACCGGAGTTTCAGCCTCCGAGTTCAAGAAATACCGGCGCATGGTGCAGATGGTTTTTCAAGACCCCTACCAGTCCTTAAATCCCCAGATCTCCATACTGGACAGCGTGGCCGAACCTTTAGTCACTCATAAAATGGGCAATGCCCATGAAAGGGAAAACCTGGTTGTATCAATTTTGGACCAGGTGGGTCTTTCCCCGGCCAGGGACTTTGTCTATCGTTTTCCCCATCAGTTAAGCGGTGGTCAGCGCCAAAGGGTGGCCATCGCCAGGGCCATGATCCTGGGGCCCAATTGCCTGGTGGCGGATGAACCAACTTCAATGCTGGATGCCTCATATTCCGCCCAGATCTTTGAAATCCTCCTAACTATGCGAAAACAATATCAGACTGCTATTTTATTCATTACACACTCTCTGGCTGCGGCCCGTTATCTCTGCGATCGCATAGCGGTAATTTATAAAGGCAATATAGTGGAACAGGGGCCCTGCAGGGAGGTTATTGAAAATCCATGCCACCCCTACACAATGGCCCTTTTGGACGCCACGCCCAAATTCGGAACGGCTTCGGACAAGTACCGGCACAACACCCTTTTGGAAAAATCCGTGGCCCAGCCTCCTGAAGGCTGCGTATTTTTCAGCAGGTGCGTCCGCTCCGTGACGGGCAAATGCGACAAAGCCGCCCCTGAGTGGCGTCAGGTCAGGGAAGGCCATTATACGGCCTGTTATTTGGCATCCACCCAATAACCTGCGCAAGGTATTTAGTGTTTTTATACCTGGCTCAAATTGATTTAAGCTATAGTCACCAGCCGTAAGAAGGCAACGATAACAGCTCGCCGGCAGGCAAAGCCCAGCTCTTTACTGAGCAGTCTGCGATAAAGTCCAAATGGATATAATCGGCTATTTGGAGTATTAATGAATTCTTTTCTAAACAAATGGCTCAAAATCCAAAAACAGGAGATCGCTGTTTTCCTCTGGACAGCGGGCCTTTTGTTCCTGATCCGCACATCGAACATACTCCTCAACAACTTTGCCGAAACCACTTTTCTGAAACGCTTTGGCGTGGAGTACCTGCCCGTAGTCTATGCGGCCAACTCCATCGTGACCTTTGTCATAATGGGCATGATCGCAGGTGTAATGCGCAAAATGCCGAGCGCACGGCTCTTGGGCTATCTGCTTATATTCTGCGGCGTATCGGTATTCGGCCTGCGCTTTGTGGTGGGGACCGGCCTGGATTTTGTTTACCCGGTCCTGTTTCTGCTCAAATCCCAATATGAGGCCCTTTTAGGGCTGATTTTCTGGTCTTTGGCCAATGACCTTTTCAACACCCGCCAGTCCAAGCGTCTTTTTCCGCTGATCACCGCAGGCGGTGTTTTGGGCGGAATAATCGGCAGCTTTGGCACCCCGGCCCTGGCAGACCTCATAAACTTAAACAACCTGATGGTCGCCTATCTGGTGAGCACCTGCATGGCCGCGACCATTGTCTGGCGCATGAACACAGTCTTTCCCACCCTGGCCTTGCCGGAGAGGACCGCGAGAAAGGCCAAGAAAAAGACCAGCTTCAAGCAGGAGATAAAAAAAATCCTGCCCATGGCCAAGAAGTCGACTCTCTTGAAGATCCTGATATTGCTTACGCTCCTGCCCAATATCATGATCCCCATCCTGAACTACCAATTTAACTACGCAGTTAACGAAGCCTTTACCACGGAAGGCGGAATGCTGAACTTCTTTGGTTACTTCAGGGGTGTGCTGAATATTATCAGCCTGGTGATTCTGCTTTTTGTGGGCAAAATTTACTCCAGATGGGGCCTTCCGGTGGCGCTCATGTTCCACCCGGCCAACTATGTGCTCGCCTTCTTATCCTTCTTGCTGAATTTTGGAGTGGGTTCGGCCATATACGCGCGCATCTCCACCCAGGTGCTCAAGGTGACCATAAATAACCCGGCCAGGGCGATTTTACTGGGGCTATTCCCCTCGGAGCTGCAGCCATTGGTGCGCCCATTTTTACGGGGCACGGTGGTCAGGGTCGGCATCTTGACCGGCAGCGGTATTATTCTGCTTGCTGAAGGAATTCTTCATCCCAAATATCTTTCCATAGCCGGCATAATTTGCGGTGCAGGCTGGGTAATGACCTCGATATGGCTTAAGAAGGTCTATTCCAATGTTCTGTTGGGCCTGGTCTCGGACAAGGTGGTGGATCTCAAGTCACTGGAAGCCGATGACGTAGGCCAGTTGTTCAAGGACAAGGGGGCTCAGGTTTCCCTGGCCTCTGCCTGCCGCAGAGCCACCGGGAAAACCTGTGTATGGTATGCGCGCATGATGAAGGAGCAGGGGGTGGAAGATCTGAACCAGACCCTGCTTGAAATTATTCCCCAGAAAAACGGGACCACTCAAATAGGCCTATTGGAGTTGCTGACCCGGGAAGCCGATGACCAAGCCATTAGCGTGTTTGATAGGCTTTATGATCCGGACAAACCCACTCTAAACGCCGCCTTGGCCCGAACTGCCTCACGCATGCCGCTTTCAGTAAGCGGCGACTTCCTTAAAAAACTATATTCCGAGTCAGATGACGTTTGGGTCAAGGCCCAGGCCATGCACGGCCTATACGCCAATGATCCGGATTCTTACAGACCCATGATCAACAAATGGCTGGCTTCTGAAGAATGCATGGAAAAATGCGCCGGAGCCCTGGCCGCGGGAGAATCCGGAGACAAATCATATCTATATAAATTGGGAGAAATGCTGAAACAAGAAAAGGACCAGGAGGTGACAAGCTACATCTTCATGGCCTTGAACCGTCTTGAGGCTCCCAACTTGCAGGAATTGATCCGCACCGGGCTGGAGACCGAGCCCCAAACAGTCCCGCTGGAGGTTTTGGACGACTACACTCTTTCGGATGATCAATCCGTGCGCACCATGGTAAATCTTCTGGGCGGTGAATCGGAAGAGTTGCGCAGCCTGGCCCAACGCAAACTGAAAGACGCCCCCACCCAGCATGTGGGCATACTTATAGAGTCCCTCACCCTGCCGAACCGGGGCATCAGAAGCGCACTTTTCTCCCTTTTGGAGAACATGCAGGTCAGCGACCTGGATATCATGGCCTATGCCAGGGAAAACTTAAACCGCGCCTATTTCAATCTGGTGTATGCCCAGGCCTTGGCAAAAATAGCGAAAAACCCCATGATCAGTCTTTTACAAGACCACCTTCTGGCCAAAAAAACAGCCAGGGTGGAGAATATCCTCAGGGTTCTGGCCACTCAGGAAGAAGACTCCTCCCAGATGCGCATAATAATGAGGGGATTGAGTTCGGCCAATGCCAAGCTGCGCTCCAATGCGGTGGAGGCCCTGGAATCAATGGTGGGATCCTATCTTTCCACGGCCATGTTGCCGCTTTTGGAAGATCACAATGTAAATGAATGCATCGAAGTTGCCAAAAGACAATTTAAAATAGCCATGCCGCGTACAGGCGATGGCCAAGTTTTTAACAAACTGCTGGAACAAAATGACTGGCTCATCCAGTACCTGATTTTATGCGTCATTGCACAAGACCGGGAAATTTCCGCCTTTGGCTTCCAAGATAAGATAAAGGAACTGGCCGATTCGGATAACCCCAGGGTAAGGGAAATGGCCACACGACTATTGGATGCCGGGTATAAGGAATTGCCCCTAAAGGAGAAGGACATGTCGCAGCCCATAACCCTTTCAGACAAAATACTTCTGCTCAAAGGCATGGATATTTTCAGCGGCCTCACCATTCAGGAGCTCTCAGCCATTGCCAGTATTACCGAGGAAGAACGGGTCAAGGCAGGTCAGAATATAGTAGTGGAGGGAGAAGAAGGCGAAACCATGTTCTTGATCATCTCCGGCAAGGTGGCAGTCAAAAAACAGGCTGACGACGGCAGGCAGGTGGAGATAGACACTGCCATGGCCGGGGAATACTTTGGCGAAATGGCCCTTTTCGAGGACCAGTTGCGTTCAGCCACTGTCACGGCCCAGGAGGACACGGGCCTTCTGGTTCTGCACAAAAGAGAGTTCTCTGAAACAGTGCGAGAATTTCCCCAGGTGGCCCTTCAGATCTGCAAGGAACTCAGCCGCCGCATCCGCAATCTGCATGGAACCATCAAACGGCTGGAGGCCTGCAGCCAATAGTTATTCCGAGCAGGACTTGGTGGAATGGGCCCTGATCAATAAAAAGACTTATTCTTAAGAATGCAAAATTTTTCCGGGTTGATTTTTATCAGCCCGGTTTTTTTGTAGGCGTCCACTCTATCCCCTGTCTGTTAGTTTCACTAAATAGTTTTATTTGATAGAATTGGCTCTTATCAAATCAAACAAAATTCAGAAACCACTTCGTCTGCACCCAATAGTTTTTTGGGAGGGGGTGATCGCCTGCGGTTTTTTTCTCAATATTAATTCCTGGTTTTCTGTAACAATTGCCCAACAGAGCCAGGTGTTGAATAAATAATCCAACTTAAAAGGTGAAAGAAAACTTCAGATAAATATAATCATTCCCATGGGTTTATTTAATTTTAACCTATGGAAATGACTTAATATTTTTTAAGATTGAAATTTTTATCATTTTTTTACAAATCTTATGCGGCGAGTCTCTTGACAAAACGACGCAATGGATGCATTGTAAATTCATTCTGAATTAAGCAAGTGCACATTTTCTGCATTTGCGAATTAATTTAATCGTTATTCAGAATTTATCAGATGCGGTATGTCAGTGAGACTTGCCAGGAGAACAAAGGTGGTTAAGCTATGAATCCAGTTGATATCTTCTCAGATATGCGTCACCAGATCATCTGGTTGGATCTAAAGCCTGAGAGCACCTTAAACCTGGTGGAGCTGGCTAAAAAATACGGGGTCAGCCGCACTCCGGTGGTGATAGCCCTGAATAAGCTGGAAGTAGAAGGCTGGGTGGTGCGTCACGGTTCTCATTTTGTGGTCAGCCCCCTGACCATTAACCGCATGCGGGAGATAACCGAGATCAGGGCTGTTATTGAACCCCAGGCCAATATCTGGGCCATGTACCGCATGAGTCCGGAGGGCAAAGAAAAACTCCAGGGGATAAAAGAAGAAATCTTGACCTTAGATGATGCGGTGGTCAACAAAGACATTGTCCGCATGGATTCCAAGTTTCACAATCTTCTCTATGCCGAGACCCACAACGAGCAACTTTACACCCAGCTGACCAATATGCTGCACCAATATTTAAGATTCTGGCTCACCCTGCCCGCGCAAATACAAAAAGACAAATTCTTCATTGAGCACTTTGAGATTATCAAGGCCATTGAAGAACAGGACGAGCTTCGTCTGCGCGCCGCGGGAACCGAACACATCAAGGTCTCCATGGACGAGATGACCGCAGCCAACTAAAAGGCCGTTTCATAAGCCTTTACAGCTGACAAGGTCCCGGGCCGAAAGCCTCGGGGCATTGCCGATAAAACTACAGATACCTTTTCAAAATCGGAGCAAGCAACAATGGAGAAAATGACCAAGGTCGAGCGAGTCAAGGCCGCGCTGAATAAAGAGGAAGTAGACCGCCTTCCCATGAGCGTGTGGCTCCATTATCCTCATCTGGACCAAGATCCCCGCAGCCTGGCTGAACATCAGGTGGCAGTGCAGAAAGAGTATGACTTTGACTTTATCAAGCTCATGCCCTTTGGCCTTTACACCACCCAGGACTTCGGCGCGAAAATCAAATTTTTCTGCCAGCCCAACGATCCCGCCATTATTGACGAGTTCGGCATCAAGGATATTTCCGACTGGGGCAAGATCGAGCCCTTGGGCGGCACCTACGGAACCTACGGCAAGCAGGTGCAGCTGGCTCAGCACGTTTACAACTTGGTGGGTGACGATGTGCCCTTTATCCAGACCATCTTCAGCCCCCTGACCACCGCCCGTAAATTAGGCGGCGACAGAATATTTGAGGATCTGAAGAAAGATCCCAAGCTTTTTCACCAGGCCCTCAAGGCGCTGACCGAAACCAGCGTCAACTTCATCAAGGCCAATATTGAAGCCGGCGTGAGCGGGTTCTTCTTTGCCACCCAGTGCTCCGCTACAGACCTTATGACCCCTGAAGACCATGCCGAGTTCGGTGAAAAATACGACCTCATGCTCTTTGACGCCTTTAAGGACGATACCTTCTTCAACGTCTGCCACATGCACGGCGAAAACGTCATGTTCGACACCTTGGCCAACTATCCGGCCAATTGCCTGAACTGGCATGACCGTTGGGTGCCCCCGAGCCTGGGCGAAGCCAGGAAACTCACCGACAAGTGCCTGTTGGGCGGCATTAACGAAAACGGCGTCTTGGCCAAGGCCTCTCCGGCCGAGGTCCAGGCCCATGTGGCCGAGGCAGTGGCCGACGCCAGCCGGACCGGCCTGATGATCGGACCCGGTTGCGTGGCGGCTCCCCTGACTCCGGAAATCAACTATTACGCAGCCAGAATGGCCGTGGAAAATAAGTAAGTTTAATGGCTTTTGTCCCTTAACCGGGGCAAAAGCCATTTTCTTATAAGGCTGACCACTTTTCCAAGGTGGTTGCAAAACCAAGGAAGTGGCCCTTGGGGAGATATCCCCGCATGGGTAAAGGGCTCTTTTGCATAAACCAAATTCCAAAGAGGAAAAAAATGAAAAGATCGACCCTAGTGATTATCGCCGCTGTGCTCGCTCTCAGTATGCTGGCGGCCCCGGCCATGGCCAAGACCTATAAAATGCGCTTGGCCACTGTGGTGAGCGCTCCTCACCCCTGGATCGATGCGGCCAAATTCATGGCCAAAACTTTGGCCGAGAAATCAAACGGCCAGATCAAACTTACGGTGCATGCCTCTTCCAGCCTGGGCAGCGACCAGACCACCATCGATGAAATGCGTATGGGCACCATCGACATGGTCGTCGGCGGCACCTCTCCGGCCGCGGTTTTTGTTCCTGAGTTCCAGCTTTTCAGCCTGCCCTACCTCTTCGCCGACTATGACAAATTCTACAAGGCCACCGACGTGAACAGCCCCGTGTTCAAGTACATTGCCAAGTCTTATCAGGACCGCAAGCTGAACCTGAAGCTTATGGCCCTGGGCGGCGGCGGCGTGCGCAACTGCTCCAACAACTTAAAGCCCATTGTCAAACCCGAAGACATGAGCGGCATGAAAATGAGGGTTCCCGGCAACCCCATCGTCAGCAAGATCTGGGCCGCCACCGGCGCACTGCCCAGCCCTCTTCCCTGGAAAGAAATCTACTCCGCCATGCAGACCGGCGTTGTGAACTGCTTTGAGAGTTCAATCAGCGGTTACTTTGGCAGCCGTTACTACGAAGTGGCCCCTTACCACAGCAAGACCCAGCACCAGTTCATGGTCTCCCATATCTCCATGAGCATGGTCTCCTACAAGAGGCTGCCCAAGGACCTCCAGAAGCTGGTGGAAGAAGTGGCCGCAGAGGCCGGCAAAATGATTACCGCCGGCGGCCGCAAGGCTGACACCGACAAGCTGAAGATCCTGGTGGAAAAACACGGCGTGAAGGTCAACGATGTTGACAAGGCTGCCTTTATCAAGCTGTTCGCTCCCCTGCAGGACGAACTGGCCAAGGAAGCCAAGCAGACCGCCCTTTTGCAGAAGGTCAGAGAAGTCAAGTAGAACCGACTGGTTTTTCCAAGCCAAAGGGCCGTTTATGGAGGAGTGTCAGGAATTTCGTGTATGGAGCCAATTGTGAGATAATCACCCCTTAATCGGAGGAGTACACACAATGGCTACCAAGGATGAGTTGCTCAAGGGCTATGAGAAGCCCGAAGACCTGTTGGGAGAAAACGGAATATTCCAAGAGCTGAAGAAGGCCCTGGTTGAGAAGGCGCTTGGAGCGGAGCTTACGCACCACCTGGGGTGCGAGAAAGGTAAGAAGCCGGAAGCCAAAAGCGGCAACACCCGAAACGGCCACGGCAAAAAGCGGGTGAAGTCAAGCGGTGGCGAAATAGAGTTGTCAGTCCCCCGCGACCGCGACGGCAGCTTCGAACCTCAGTTGATCAAAAAGGGCCAGCGCCATTTCGACGGCTTTGACGACAAGATCATTTCCTTGTATGCCCGAGGCATGACGGTCCGGGAAATCCAGTCACATCTCAAGGAGCTATACGCAGTCCAGGTTTCGCCCGACCTGATTT
>NZ_AZAC01000015.1 GCF_000931935.2 Dethiosulfatarculus sandiegensis | reverse complement strand
ATGAAGTAATAGTCTTCCGCGCTGGAGTTGCCGGTGCCAAAGTGCACCTTCATGCCCGAACCTTCATGGAAGTTATTCAAAGTGCCGTCAAGAAGCTTGACGCCGTTGAAGTCCGTGGCATTGGCAATACGGTCGATCTCAGCGGCCATGGCCTGATATTCAGAGTCCATGATCTCGCGCTGGGCAGTGGTGTAGGTGCCGGTGGCCGCCTGTTCGGCCAATTCCTTCATCCTCACCAGCTTTTCATCAATGACGTTCATGGCGCCTTCAGCAGTCTGAATCATGCTGATGGCATCGCTGGCGTTCCTGATACCCTGGTTGATTACCTGGATGTCGGCCCGCATCAGTTCGCGGATGGCAAGACCGGCTGCGTCGTCGGAAGCGTCATTGACCCTAAGGCCAGAGGACAACCTCTGAGTGGACTTGGCCAGTCGACCGTAAATCGTCGACAAATTCCTGGCCGCATTCATGGCCATCATGTTGTGATTGACAACCAACGACATTTGAACCCTCCTTGGTCCGTGCGCGCCAAGATCCTTTTGGCGCTTAACTTATGGCGGGATGCTTTGCGGTTTGCTCCTTGTCCCCTTGCCGCCGGGAATTCCCGGTGCCTAAATCCATCAGCTTCATAGGTCTTATCGGCAATAGGATTTTTGAGTTAAAGGTTTTTTTGTATTTTTGTTTTTTTTCAGATCAATAGGCCCAAAAGACACTTTTTTATTAGCCCCTCCGGAGGCAGGCATAGTTCCATTTACCTAAGACCAGCTTCAAGAAAAATACATGATTACTTCCTATAACCTTATAATTTCACTAGTATTTTATTGAATTACTACTAAAACCACCCCCCCTCTTTGAAATAAATTATACAATTCCGCATAGTTTCAATAAGCCGCCCTTCCTATGCAAAAACCCAAACGGCCTGGAAGTCATTTTGTTTCACTTCCAAGCAGCATCCGCATCCCAACCCACTGACGGAGGCTTTTAAGGTATGATTCCAAAAAGGTATAGTTGACACTTATAGTCTGGTGTGACTAAACTTCGAGCAAACCCTTTTCACTAAAAAACCAGGGTTTCTGATCGGTTGCCTTGCCGTCTTTTAGAGGCGGCCCTCTTGTCCAGGGCTATTTCCTGTTAAGGGACATTGTGCATTTAAAGCCACGGAGAGCAACATGCCTCAAACAACTGATAAAAACTCCCCAAACCAAAAAACAACCGGGAGCCGCCCCAGCATAAGCCTGTGCATGATAGTAAAAAATGAAGAAAAGCGACTGGCCACCGCCTTGAAAAGCGCCAAGCCCTGGGTGGATGAAATCATAGTGGTGGACACCGGCTCCACTGACCGGACGGTTGAAATCGCCGAAAGCTTCGGGGCCAAAATTTATCATCACCCCTGGGAGCACAGTTTTTCCAAGGCCAGGAATCAGTCCCTTTCCTATGCCACCTGTGACTGGATGCTTATCCTGGACGCTGACGAGGAGCTGGACCAGAAATCCGCTCCCCTGATGCGTCAGTTGGTGAACGCCCCCAAAAAAATCTGCGGTTTTTTATTTGAACTTTACAACGATGTCACAGCCGGGGGAGAAACCTTTATCCTGCATCCCCGCCTTTTCCGCAATCACGTTGGGTTTCGTTATGAGGGCAAGGTGCATAACCGGCCCACTGTGCCCGGAACCATGGCCAGGTCCAAGGTAAAGCTGATCCACTATGGATACAATGAAACCCCCGAGGTAATGGAGGCCAAGCATCAGCGCCGCCTTATCATGATCCGTAAATGGGTGGAGGAAGAACCGGACAACTACCAGGCTCACTCCTATCTGGCCCACACCCTTTTAAGCCGCAGGGAGACCATGCCCGAAGCGGTGGAGGTGGCCCGCACGGCGCTTAACCTTCTGGACAGCAGAAGGGGCGACGCCAAGGACTATCCCCACACCTATTACCCTTTACTGAACGGACTGACCCTGCTTGAACGGGATGAAGAGTTGCTTGAGGCCGCACCGGCCTGCCTGGAGAAAATGCCCTATTACCCTGACCCGCTCTTTTTCATGGTCTGGGTGCATTACAGGCACCAGCGTTGGGAAGAAGTCTGCGAACTGGCAGAAAAATTCCTGGCAGCCCAGGATGAATGCAAGGAGCATCCCGAACGGTTCGTTTTCTTTGAAAACATGACCTACGATCAGATCAACTATGCCCTGTTCCGCTGGGTGGTGGCCGCGGCTCACCTGGGCAAGGATGACCAAGCCACACACGCCTTCAAACGCATGCTCACGGAAAGGGACGCCGAAAAGGCTATCCAGTCCCTTTTGCAGAATCTTTTGGGATCAGGGCATCTGCCTCTGGCGGTGGAGCTTTTACCCCTGGCCGCAGAGTCCCACCCAGACTGGGCCTGGGTGACGGAGCTTAAAAACGCCTGTGACCAAAAGATGAAAGAAGAGAGTTCCGAAGCCATCAAAACCAGGGGGCTTTCGGTTTTAAAACAGGGCCAGCCCCGTCAGGCGGCGGAGATACTGAAACAGGCCCTGGATATTTTCCCCAGGGATGCCGAGGCGCTTTTGAACCTGGGCAAGGCCCTGATGGAAGAAGGCAGCGCTTCCGAGGCTGAATACTGGCTTATCAAGGGCTTGAACGCCCATCCGGGGCACGGCTGGGCCTGGCGCATGCTGGGGGACATATTGTTCAAAAAGGGCGACCCCACCCAAGCGGCCTATTGCTATGAACGCTATTTGGGCCAAGTGCCCAAAGATGACGACACCAAGGCCCGCTATGAAAGCTGCCGCCAGGCCCCGGACCACCATGCTCCCACAGTGGCGAAGAAACCGCCCAAGCTGGTGGTATTTCTGGTCAGCGGCATGAGTCCGGAGATGGTGCGCCAGCCCGCCCCTCATTTTCTGATGGGCAAGGCCTGGGGAGAGCTTCTGGACCCTCAAGGCCAAGGCATGGACCTGCCGGCCTGGGCCACTGTTTTAACCGGATCCTGGGACCATGGCCTGATAAAGGAACCAGCCAGATCCGAAACCGTCTCTTTTAAAGACCTCAAGACCCCGATTCTCTGGGAGCTCATGCCGGAAAACCTCAGTCTGGGCCTGGTGGCCGCCCCCTTTGGGCATCCTCCGGCAGGGTTGCCCGGCTTCAGCATCTCCGGCTATCCGGCCGGTCTTCTGGAGTCTTCCATGGTAAGTCCCAAGGAGCTAACCCCCAGGGTCTTGGCCAAGGGATACCGGGCTGACTTTGCCTTAAGCGAGTTTGACGACCAGACCACGGGCCAAAAACTGGAGACAGACATAAGGCACGAGGCCTTTTTATATCAACTGGAGAGAAACAAACTGGCCGCGGCCTTGGCCATGCCTGCGGTGGATGTGCTGGTGGTGGGCTTCACCGCCCTGGATCACATGCAAAAGGCCCATGACCTGGCTCATTACAAGACCTTCACCGCCTATCAGCAGGTTTACGCCTGGATAGAAGGAGCGCTCCAGGGACTCAACCCTGAGCACTACGCCATATTGGGGCAAAGGTCTTATGCCCATCAGGACAAAATTCCCCAGCCCAACGGTTTTTATTGCCTGTCCTGGATGAAGGGCGAAAACGGAAAGGCCCATGCCACAGATGTGGCGCCGGCCATCTTGAGTTTAATGGGCGGAGACCCTTCCCGCCTGGGCAGACCCAGGGGATAAAAATAAAAAACTAATGAACTTCGCCCTGCCGGCAAAGCCCTTCTGGACTTTGCCGTGAGACGGCATTCTGAATATCGTGAGTTGTCATTAAGTGCCGCGGCCTGATTTCACAATTGCCCTGGCCTGTACTTATATATATTTTCAGGAGCGAAATAATTAATACTATCTTTATCTGGATGAAAATGACTGGCAATACTAGTTCGGAACGCGTGTGTGGCCGTTATCCTGACTATTTTTGATTTACGGACTGCTCTTTTTATTGTCTTCCGGATATGGGTTTCATGAAAAGGCCGTCCGAGGTATTCATTCGAATCCACCACAAAGGTCAGGTCCTTTACAATAAAAACCATTGCCAGGTTAACTAAATCCGGAGCATTTTTGCAATTTACTTCAAGCCTATTGGCCTTGAACCCGTTGAATATACTTCACTTAAATCTCCCCTGCGGAGATCAATAACAGGGATAAAATCAATGGGCGAAGTATTAGGCGTAAAATGATTGCAGCCGCTTAAAATTTATACAGAACATCTGACATAACAGTATACGTCCGCACTAGAGCGCCGATCTCTACCCTGTGCTCCGACTTCGGCGCCTGTGAACCGCTTGGCATTATAAAGATTTGATAGAAGATGAATGGCATGGCAAGGAATATTGAAATTAAAGCAAGTATATCTGACCTAGCTTATTGCGACAGAAAAGCAAAAATTTTAGCCGGGACAGAACCAGAAATAATTAAACAAGAAGATATATTTTTCAATTGTGAGAAGGGGAAATTAAAACTCCGTATTTTCTCAAAAGAAAATGGCCTACTCATATTTTATAATCGGCCTGAGGCAACCGGCCCGAAAACCTCAGAGTACTACCTTTCATCCACTCAAGAACCTCATTGTCTGCTTGATGTATTAGAAAGGGCGTATGGTTCATGCGGTAAGGTAAAAAAGATCCGTAAACTATATATGATAGGTAGAACTCGTGTACATCTCGACAAAGTCGAAAATCTGGGAAATTTTCTTGAATTTGAAGTTATATTACAGGATGGCGAAGAAGTAATCGAAGGTGAAAAAGAAGCAAAACAACTGATGGAAGCATTCAATATTTCAGAGACAGACTTACTCAGTGGTGCTTACATCGATATGATGTAAATATTCATTATAACTTGTGCATAAATTCAGACGGGGCGCGCCCGATTATGCCCGTATTAAGTACAGAAAGAATCCAAAATGGATAAACATCCCATAGAAATACAAATAGAAAAAGCAGACAAAGCAATTATGGCTGAAGACTTCGACACACTACTTGGTATTTATACAGAGGATGCTGTTTTAGTCGTAGAGCCTGGCAGAAACGCAAAAGGGAAAGAATCAATACGCGCAGCGTTTGAAGCTATAGCGATTTATTTTAAGAATGGTCTTCAGGTAAGACAGAATGGTATGGAAATTCTTGAATCGGGTGATACAGCCTTGGTTCTCGCGAATACAGAAGTTACAGCACCCAATATGCCCGTAACGGAGCGAAAGGCAACTTATGTTTTTAATAGAACAGCCAATGGGAACTGGCTGTGTTCAATAGATAACTCATATGGTCATGAAATAATAAGCTAAATTATTTAATAGTTGTTAACCTACTGAAATGAAAAATTATCTGCTATCGACAAAAATTATTGGCGGGCAAAATACAGAAGTCTAAAAGCCAGCACAAATCTTATCGAAAAAGTTATCGTTAGGCAAACAGTTTACGGTAGCTTGTTTCCTGTTTGTAGAAGGTGATATAAAACACAGTTACGATATTCAACTCAACTCTATTACAACTACCGTGTCCGATATACTAAAGGACAAAACCAGTTCTGTTATGGAAAAAATCGTGCACAGGCAGTCCTTTTAAGAGCCTGTGATATCCCTACAGGATTATTCTACCAACGCCTGCCAAGGTGACATTCCCCAAATGGCGGTAATTTCGAGACCGAATAGGTACTTGGCTTAATGAAGACGCGAATGGAAAGAAGCTTGCCAAAAACAAATTTCCTATTGACAAGGAGCTTCATAGAAAAATCTTCGATTCCCGAGACATTTTCATGCTCCGCATTCGGACCTTCCGTCAACACCCTGTCAGGGGAATACAAGCGCAGTCCAGCCTTGCCCAGGCTGTAACTTCCCTTTTTGGGAGGCCAGGGCAGTCCCCAGGCTCTGGGCATAGAATTCCCGTTTTTGAGCCGGGTCTTGCATCCAGCCGTTCACCGCCTGTCTTTCAGCCATAATCTCCCTTTGGGCCTGCACGGCCCGGGCAAAGCCGGAAACCGAGCCGAAAAGCTCAAGGATGCGGTTCTCATCTTTCTGCAGGCTTAGCTCCTGCTCAATCATGTGACCTTCAGAGTCGGACAGGCTGACCATATGGGTATTTTCGGCAAGGTCTTCGGGGTAAAGGCGGCAGGCCTGGGGGTAACGCATGGCATAGGGATTTGACATCATAATATGACAAGCCTGGTGAGAGGCCCAGAAACGAAAGCTTGCCATGGAATCCCAAACCACCGTCACCCTTGGATTCACCGCCAGGGCCAGATGAGCCAGCCCGCCGTCCCGGCCCACAAAACCATGGGCCTGCTGCATCAGCCAGGCCAGGTCCGCCAGGGTGGAGTCGGGGTGATCCATGGCCAGCACCTCATCCACCTCCGCCGTCAGGGAGCCGTAATCCCCGGCCCCCACCGCCACCAGGTGGTATTCCTTGCCAAGCTCCCTCAATAGGGAGATCCACCAGGCCTCATCCTGCCAAAAATAATCCACCCGTCCGGGATTCAGGGGAAAAACCACCATGGTGGGTCTGTTTTTTGACAAAAGCCCCTTTAGAGCGGGGCTGCGTCCCGGATCCACAAAAACACTGGGCCGGTCATCTAAATTTTTAAAACGATAATAAAGGCTGTGGGCATAAACCGGATTGGCCTTGATCTGGTCCACCGGCAGGACCCGCACCTTATGGGAATGGGTCTTTTGGGACACCCAGGTTTGCCTGCGGCCGGATCTGCCCACCGGAATTGAAGTCAACTCCCAGCCCGCCGGCCTTTTCTCCGGCAAAAGCAGCTCCTTGACCAAGGGATGCCCCTCCACAAGCTCTCTGGCCGGACCGGGGTTGAAATAAAGCGTGACCGGCCTGCCCTGATTTCTGATCAACCCCAGCACCATAAGCGTATCCCCCAGGGCCAGTTCATCGGGCGGACGGCAGACATCCCCTTCGAGTTCAATATAAAGAGGCAGCTCAAGGCTGACTATGGTGTTTCTTAAGTGGTGTGGGATCTTCTCTATCAGCAATACAGCCTCCACTTTGCCAAGGAATGCCTTTAGCGGAAATATACCCGACCTTTATATTTGTACCCTCCAATCCCGGCTAGATCATGAATAACTTTTATCCCGCCAGTCAAGACCGATTAATGATTCAGGCAATTCCGGCCGATCAGTTAATTAGGAGCAAAAAGCCGGTTTAGGCATTTTTTTCCCCCGCAAGGGAACCGCTTTGTCCGGGCGCTTGAAGCCGCTTTAGAATTAACTCTTTAAATTCAAATAGTTAAATAAATAAAAAGCATAGGCATGCAAGTTGCAATAAGACAAACCGATTGAATTTGATTTTTACCCTGCTCGCATTTAAGTGGAGGTGAAAAGGTGGCCGACTCCACAAACGGCGTACTCTACAGCACATACCAGACCCCGGATAACGACTTCGGCATCTTAAGCGGAAGCATCAACTTCACGGGTCTTGGATCTGGTTCGGACTTTAACAGCGTCATTGATCAGCTGGTGAAGCTGGAGTCCATCCAAAAGACCAGGCTGGAGACCTGGAAGACCTCCTGGCAGAGCAAAATCAAATCCATGCAGTCCCTTAACCAGCGCATGGAAGGCATTGAGGAAGCCGCCGCAGCCATGGACACGGAAGATGAGTTCATGGTCAAGCAGGCCTCTTCCAGCAGGTCCAGCACAGCCTCGGCCACTGTCAGCAACTCGGCCAAGGCAGGGGCCTACACCGTGGAGGTGGGTGAGAACACCAAGCATATCCTGCGCTCGGCAGGCGTGGCCTCCACTTCCAGCAATGTGGCGGATTTCGCCGGAGGCCCCTTGACTCTGACCATTGAAACCGGCGGCAACACCATAAACGTTAGCGTGGCCAGCGGCCGCACCCTGGATCAACTGAGGTCTGACATAGAAAGCGCCGTGGCCGCCCAGGCCCCGGGAGCGCTTGAAGTATACATAGAAAACGACGGCACCGAGAGCAATCCCTATCATTTGGTGATGAAATCCGCAGTCGGTGGTGCAGACGGCCGGATAACCGTTTCGGCCAACCCCACCAACCTGTCCTTGGATTACAAGGACATGGCCCTTCAGCAAGACTGGAGCGGGGCCAGCACCGCCGATATCGGGCTTTCCGGGCAATTTTTCGGGGACAAGGACACCGCCTCGATTTATGAATATGTTTTCCAGGTAAGTTCTTCCGGCTCGGTGCAGGTGGGCACCACGACCTTTGACCTGGCGGTCTCGGTCTATGACGGAGCCACCCTCCTCTCCAGCTCCACCATAAACGTTCCGGCGGATTATGTGGCCGGAGACGCCCTGGAGGTTGAAAACGGCATGTTTATCAACCTTTCCGGAGCCACGGTGGCCAATGGCGATTCCTTTACAGTACGCGGTTTTGCCGATGACATAGACGATGCGGAATTAGGGACCTGGAGCGGCTCAACCGTAAGCACCGGCGGCAACTACCTGGGCACGGTTAACAAGACATACTCCTTCACCGTGGTCACCTCCGGAGCCATTCAAGCCGGAGGCGGGGCAGACACCGCGGTCTTGCGTTGGACAGACTCCACCGGCCAAACCGGCACGGTGAGCGTCACCGATTCCGACCAGTTCTATGAGGTGGACCAGGGAGTAAAACTGAAACTCGGAGCCACCACCTTGGTGAACGGCGACACCTTTCAAGTGAACGTCTTTGCGCCGGACCAACAGCAGGGACAGGACAAGGGCCTGGCCCAGGTGAGCAAGGTGGTTCACTCGGGATTCGCGGATCAGGACGTGACCGCCGTAACCACTGCGAATGCCACCTTCAGCTATACCTATGCCGGTGAAACCATAGACATAACGGTGCCGGCAGGCAAGACGCTGAGCCAGCTGGCAACCATGATAAACGGCGATGATGACAACCCCGGGGTGGTGGCCAGCGTGATCAACGACGGCCTTGGCCTGCCGAACAGCTACAAGCTGGTCCTGACCGGCGGCGACACAGGGGCCCAATATCAAATAAGCAGTGTTTCCCATGACTTCAGCGGGAACAACTTCAGCAGTTCCGGAGAGCTGGGAGGCGGTTTCACCACATCCCAGTGGGCCACAAACTCCATGGTCAAGATCGACGGCTATCCGCCTGAGACAGATGTCTACCTACAGCGGACCAACAACCAGGTTGCCGATGTGGTGGACAGCGTAACCTTTGACCTGCATGACGTGGGCTCCGCCGTGATTACGGTCTCGACCGATATTATATCGGTCAAAAAAAATATCGAAGCGTTCATCAACATGGTGAACTACACCCAGGAATATATCCGCAAGGAAACCAAATTCGACCCTGACGGGGAAAACACCGGCATCCTGATCGGCAACTACAGCTATTACATCCTGAAATCCCGCATAGACAGCGCCCTGAACACGAGCGTGGAAGGGCTGGTCGACGGTGAGGACACCTACACCCATCTTTCCCAGATCGGCATAAAGACCGACCCGAACGCAGAAGGCTCCTGGACCATAGACTCGACCATACTGAGCAATGCCCTCAATGAAAACCCGGAAGCGGTGGCCGACCTGTTCATAGAAAACACCACCAAGGAAAGCATTGGTGTGGCCAAGCGCATGTTTGACGAGATGAAGGACCTCACCGACTCCGAGACAGGCACCTTGAATGTGCTGATCGGCAACTATAAAGGCATCATAACCAATATTGACAAAAAGATTGAATCCGAAGAAAAGCGCATTGAGCTCTACCGGCAAAGACAGGTGGAGAGGTTCGCCCGCCTGGAAAAATCCCTGGCTGTTTTAAATGCCCAGGACAAGGCCATAACAAGCCAAATCGCCCAGTTGCCGGGCAATAATAGTAAGTAGGCGCTTAAAAAAGTCACCAATTCCGGCCTGAAAAGGCCGGTGAGATAAATCGGCCGAGTTCAACTTGGCCAAGCGGGAATTAAATCCCAGCACAAAAAGCCCGGGCTTTGAAAAACCGGGGCAAGACCCAAGACAAGGCCCCTGGATGGGCCGCAAACCACCAAGGACGGGGGTTGTATCATGCAAGCATACGGACAGAACCAGTATCGAAAAACGCAGGTTGCCACAGTGGACAGGGGCAGGTTGATTGTCCTGCTCTATGAAGGCGCCATCAGCTTTTTAACCAAGGCCAAGGCCTGCCTGGCCGATGGCGACATTCCCGGAGCCAGCAACTTCATCAACCGGGCTCAGGATATCATCGATGAGCTGAATGCATCGCTGAACATGGAACAGGGTGGCGATATCGCCACCAACCTGCGCAGGCTCTATGTGTTTATGGGCGATCAGTTGGTGCGAGCCAAAATCAAGGCGGAATCCGCTCCCCTGGAGGAAGTGATCCGTATGCTCAGCACCCTGAATGAAGCCTGGCGCGAGGCAGTGGCCAAGCCCGAGGCCCAGCAGGCCTTGAGCAACCGCCCCACGCCCCAGAAAACCCAGGTAAGGGGCAGCATGAGGATCTGACGGGCCAGGACAAACCCCGCCCGGCCCGATCCAGGCCCCTTTACAACACCCGGCCTGATTTTGTCTGTAACGGGCAACCGGCGAACCCGCCGGTTGCCCGCAAACCAACAAAGGCCAAGGCCCCACCCTGCCGGATTCAAAAGAATCTTGGAAGGTAGTGGTGCGTTTAAGGTTATTGAATAATTGCCTCTCCACCCCACTCAAATCCAGATCAGGCAGCCCAAACCAAAGGCCGGGGGGGATCCAAGCCGGTAACTTCGACATGAGCTTTTAAGCGATCAAATCTCCTGTGTGACCTATGTGGACGTTTAAATCCAGACCAAAATACCGCCCCCAAAAATGCAGGAAGCAAAAACTGAGCTGGCGGCTCAACTGCCAAAGGAATGGCTTCATGGGGATCCGAGGCTTACCTTACCGACCCCCGCAAGCAAAAACCTGCCGGTCAACTCACCACCCTTGAAACCATTACCCAGTCCCGGCAAAAGGGTTCTGTCAAAATAATAAAACCAGGCAAGCTACGCCATGTAATGAGTGGATATAAAGAGTAGAATAATTAAGGCGCACCAATTCGCCTCCTCCTGAACGGGGAAATGAAAGGTGCGGGTTGGTGGAGCGCGGGACCAAAAGGCAATTCGATCCCCTTGTTATGGCCAGAGGGTTTGAGACCGCCTTACTCTTGGAATGTAGGCATCCTAACGCAACTTGGAGATCTGATCAGGGGCAGATAAAACAGGGTCCCTGGGGTGATAGGCGTTAAAAAGTTTTTTAGCCTGGTTCACCCGATTCAATTGTTTCGCTTCTTCGTCTCTGAAAGACAAAAGCATCTGGTTCATCTGCCGGTCCAGGTTAAGAACGCTTTGGCACATCTTCCTGACCTGATCCACAATCTCCCTGGCCTTCTGGTCTTCGGCCACAGAAAGGCTTGCAAGGCCTTCGGACCATTTCCCCCAAAACGGATTCAGCCTGCGGTTGACCTGTTCCAGGGAACGGATCAATCTGGCCCTTTTGGGCCAGATGTCCTCCAGCGCCTCAAATTCCTTAAGCTTAACCAATCCCAAGGCAGCCTCGGAAAGGCTTAAAAGCTGTTTATTAAGATCGCGCAGCTTATTCAGCTCCCGGATCGGTTTCACGACAGGGTCTGCTCCTTTAACAAGGGGATCAGGTTGCGCCAGGCCCTCAGTTCACCGGCCAAGTCGTATTGCAGAATATCGGCCAAAAGAACCCAGTCTTCCTGCTCCTGGGCGGTAAGCATCTCCTTGACCAGATCAGAGAGCCTGTCCAGACGCTGGGAAGCGGTGTGGGCCCCCACCTTGGCCTGATTGAAATCAAGGCCCAAAGACTCGCGCACATTCTGCAGAACCTGCAAAAAGAGCTGAAGGCTTTCGAGGGTCTGCAGATAGTTTTCATTGGCTTCCTGCTCGTCGCTCACCCTGAACAACTCGGAAACCCGCTCCACAGATCCGATTATGGTATCCAGATAGGCAGTGGAGTTGCTCATGAAATGCATGGCCACTTCCCGGGAGGCGATGGTCTGCACCTCCAGGCGCTGGATGCTTTCCCGCTGAAGGTTAGTCGCCGGGCCAAACACCTTTTCCTCATAAGGCTGGCCGTTGATCGTCACTTCCTGCAGGATGCGATCTCCGTCAAAGGCATTGCTCGCCATGTCGTTCAAGATATCCTGCAGGTTGGCCCCGGCCACCTGGGATCCGTAAAGTTTGCCGTCCAACACGACTTCCATGTCATATCCTCCTTTTTTGCTCCTCAGGCCGTGGCAGGCATGAGGCTTTGCATCAATATTCCCGCGGCCTGATCGCAAGCCCCTTCCCTGGCGCTTGCGAAGATTTTCTGATCCTTTGGGGTCTTGGACTCTGCCGCAGCACCCAGGCAAAGGTTCAGCATAGTCTCCATGCGGTGGTAATAGGTATGTTGATTAAGGACCTTGAGCCTCCCGGCCCTGGCAATGGCCGCCCTTTGGTCCGGGTAGGCCAGGTAATGCCTCACCTTGTCCAGGAGGTCCTGCTTGCTGGTGAAGACCTGAACCTCCTTGCCGGGTTTGAGCATGGAATCCAAAGCCGGCACATGGTCAACCAGCTGGAACCCGCCGCAGCAAGGCACCTCCAAGGTGCGGGGGTTGACAAAATCAGCCCCTCCCATGCGCTGCTCCTCCCTGGGGGAGGAGTGCAGGTTAAGAACAATGCGGCAGGCATTATAAATCTTCACTACTTCATGGCTTTCCAGATAGCGGTTCTCCCTGGCCAGACATCTGCCCAGGGGACCGTCTTCAGGCCAATCCACGCCCCACAACTTAAGGTCAAAGCCGTTTTCAACCAGTTCCCCAAATATGCGGCAGCGGTTGGGATAACCTGCGCCCATAAACCCCACCTTGGCCCCGTAAAGGTCTCTGTCCTCCGGGCTCAAGTCCAGGGGCCTGTGGCAGGGGGGATGGGCTGCCACCGGCAGATAGGAGTGATTCACTCCCAGCCTATCCAGCTCTTGGGTTATTTCTTCCCCTTGAATGTGGAAAAAATGATCATATGCGGAAGCTACTTCCCGGAAATAAGTCATCAGCCTGAAGTCTTCCACAAACCAGAAAACCGTGGTCGCGCCCAGGCCCCTGAGCTGGGTTACGGTCCTTCTCTGCAAGGGCGCCTGGGCCAGGGCCAAGACCATATGGGGCTGAAATTCCTCGGCCTTCATCAGGGTGAGTTCACTCAAGAACCTGATCATGGGCTCTCGCACCTGATCCAACCTGTTGAGGTCCAAAGAACTTTTGCGTACCAAATCATAAAGCGGAGCCAGTTTCTCAATCGGCAGGGTCTCCACCCGGCAGCCCAGGTGAGAAAGGGCCTCGGCAGACCAATAAGCGGCAGCCAGGGTACCTCCCAAAATAGGCGGGACCACCAGCACCCTGGGTTCCTCGGGGCGAACTCCGATTTGAGGCCCGGCCTCCAAGCGGCGCTTGAATCCCTCCAGTTCGGCCGGGTGCAGTCTGGCTGTGGGGCGGTGCACCAAAAGGGAATAACCCGAGATACCTTCCAGCCGGGAAAGGTCGCACTCAAGCCGAATATGGGGAAGTAACTCACTGAAATCCCTGGCATCCAAAGCCAGTTTCAAGAGTCTTGCATCCGGTTCGTAAACCAGGGGGCGCCTTTTGGCCAAAGGCTCAAGGTGATACGCCAGGCCAAAGCCAAAGACAGCCACAGCCCCGGGCAGGGCCCTGGCCGCCAGGCTGCGTCCCTCAGCCTGCGGGTCCACAGTGGAACAAAGCCTCACCTTGCCGGTTTTTAAACCGGGCAGACCCGAACGGGTGGTTTCAATCACCGCTTCGGCCGGAAACTCGGCTTCTGCGATCAATCGAGCCGCTTCAGGCTGATCATTGGCTAAAAGAGCCAGGTTTTTTTGCAAAAAACCAGACAATCTAAAACTCTTTCCTTTACTTCAAAAAAACTTCACATCCTGTTTCAGAAGCAATTTTCGTACCACCTAACCGGACCGGGCAGCCGTCTCCAAAGTTTGGGCCATCTCCTCCAAAGCCAGGCTCAGCCTGGGCGGGGAGTTTTCTCCAATAAGCCCGGCCAAGGGAGCCGCTTCCGCGCCCTGGGCGGTTATCCTGACAGAGGCGGCGCGGTCATGGGACAAGGCCGCCCGGGCCAGGGCCCTGGCTCTGCCTGCGGCAAAAATTAATTCCCGGGCAACTTGAGGCAAAGGCGGCGCATATTCAGTGACGACCTCTTTGGCCAGGTCTTCGGCCAGGGGCCGGTAGGCTGTGCGCAACAGCACCCTGCCCGCCTGGCGCAACCCCAGGCCCAGGCCGGTTTCCCAATCCAGGTTTTTTTGAGTTACCGGCTGGTATCTTTGACCAAATCCGTCCAGACAAGAGGCCAGGGCCTCCACTCCTTCAGGCAGGTTCAAATCCACAGCCGCCATCTGGGGCGACTCGTCAGCCAAAAGCCCCATACAGGCTTTGAATACGTCCCTGGAGGCGATCAATTCACGACAGGGGGCCTTACCCTTGCAGACCGGGTTATGCTCCTGACAAGGCCCGCATTGATCCCTGGCCTGTAAAACCAGGTGACCAGCGCCATAGGGGCCGGTCTCGTGAACCTGGGCAGGTCCCATGAAAAGAGCCAGCACCCTGGCCCCCACCGCGGTGGCCAGATGCAGGGTGCCGGTGTCGGCCGAGACCACCAGGCTGGAAGATTGCAGCACCGCGGCCAGCTGAGGCAGGCTGGTTCTGCCCATGAGGTCCAGGGCCTTTTCCCCGGCCGGGCCCAGCCCCCTTAACAAACGCCTGGCCAAGACCCTTTCCCTGCCGGAGCCCACCAAGACCAGGCCCAGGCCCTGACCGGCCAGGCTTTGCCCCAGTTCCGCGAAACTCTTAATGGGCCAGCGCCTCAAGTCATTGTTGGCCCCCAACTGCAAGGCAACATAAGGCTTTTGGGGGATCAGCCCGGCGATATCATTTTTATCGGCAACGCTCACCCGATAATCCAGAGAACTTAAGGGCGGTTGGGCGGGATCGGCGTAAGATGCCAGGATATCACTCAAATGCAGCCTGGTCAGCCTGCGGTTTCTGACCAGAGACATAACAAAGCCGGTCCAGGGCTCGCCCACAAGCCCCTTGCCCGCCGGATTGAATCTCCACCCCTTCAACTCCGGATCGCCCCACAACCGGGTAAGGGCGGCGCCCAAAGATTGCAGATTCAGGTTATAGACAGTGGAAACCTCACCCCAACACAAAGGTTGCAAAAGCCCCTTGAGCCTGGCCAGCCTGAGGCCTTTGCTCTCATCCGTTGCCCCCGCCGCATCGTGCAGCGAATCCGGGTCCAGAATCATCACCCGGTCCACAAAGCTGCACCTCCGGGCCAAATCCGCCCCGGCCGGGGTGACGACCACAGCCAGTTCATCATGGGGTGCTGCCTTTTTAACGGCAGCCAGAAGCGGGGTTGTCTGTAAAAAATCCCCCAGGCGGGCCAACTGAACAACCACCACCTTACCCCTGGCCTGGATCCCGGCTTTTAGGCCGGTATTTTCAGATAAGGCCTGCACGTAAGACCTCCTGTACATATTCCTCTGCCAACGGCCTGGTTCTACGCACAAAAGCCTCCTGATCCAGGCTTCCCAACGGCGGCCCCTTTACCGGGGCCATGGCCAGCCAACGCCCCACAAAGAGTCCGGCGGCTCCCTTGCCGACCAGTCCCCTGGGCAGGTAGGAAAGGGCAACCTGCCTGCCGGGGAACAAATCCAGGATCTCTTTTTTGCCCAAATCGTGTTTCCTGGCCAAAAAACCGGGAGTGATCAGGGGCCAGGCCCCGCTGGCCAGGCACAAAAGGATGTATCCCTCTTCCTTGCACCAGGTGAAAGCCTTTTGCAAAAAGGCGGCCGGATCCTCCAACCTTTCCAGGGTGTCTCTGATCAAAAGCAAATCCAGGGAATTCGGCTCCGGATCGCCCCCAACCTGGACCACCTCCAGGGCGGGGAGTAAATCCGCAAAACGTTTTTGACTGCGCCCCTGATCAGGGGCAAGCACTCCCAGGCGCGCGGCATGTTTCACCTTGCCCATAATTCCGAGCAGGGCCTGAGCCAGGGCCTGCTGAAGCCCTTCCTCATCCGGATCGGGCGGGACCTGGCCTTCGCAGGGCAAATTCAGGCTTTTGCCCAAGACCTCCTCAGCGGCCAGGTTGGCCCCTTTCAGCACCAGCCCGGCGGCCAGGGCCTGATTCCGATTCAAAATACGTTCGGAAAGGGTCTCCAGAAAAAGCCTTTCCCATTCCCCCGCTATCACCTGCCAGTCATGTCCAGCCCAGATCCGGTCCCTGGCCTGCCGGGCCAGATCCCTGGTTCTTTCTGGAGAATCAAGCAGTTCAACGGCTCGCTCCAGATAAGCCTCCACATACTCCTGACTGCCCGGCTTGCCCGACACCAGAAACTCGGGCGCGGCAACAGTCTCGGTAAGGGCAAACTCATTACTGGTGACAAGCGGGGTGCCCAGGGCCTGGGCTTCAAGGGCGGCTATGCAGGATATCTCAGGAAATACGCATGGATAAAGCAGCATGCCTGATGAGGCCAGGGTCTGATAGTATTGTTCTTTAGGCAGGCCGCCCAACACATGAACATCCTGGGCCGATGCCAGAAGCCCGGCTATTTCCCGGTATTGCTCTTTCAGCCTGGGGTGAATCTCCGTGTCGTCCACTTCATAACCGCAGACCTCAAGGGTTAAATCCGGGAACCTTTTTTTCAACCTGGGCCAGATGCGGTCCAAAAGCAGTTGGAGCCCCCTCTCCGGGCGGGACACATAGATCATCCGCTTGGGGTCCCTTTCCGCCCCGGCAGATGCCCTGGCCAGGATATCCAGATCCAGGCCGTTTCTGGTATTCACCAGCTTGGAGGCGCATTCGGGCAGGTTAAGGGCGTAATCCCGGGCATGATACCTGCTCAGGACCAGGCAAAGGTCCAACTGGTCCATCCGCCCGGCCAGGGCGCCGGGCTTGTCCAGGATATCGTGGTTCCAAAGGACCCTCAGCCCGGCCTGGAGCGGCAGATCCAGGGCAGTGAAAAAACGGCTCACAATAAGCACGTCAAAGCATTCCCTGGGGGCGGCCTTCACCAATTCGGAGCGGTCTTTGTAAACCACGTCGTGATACACCCCCGGAGCCGGGCAACGGCAAAAAACCATAACCCTGTGCCCCCTTTGGGCCAGGGCCCGGGCCACCTGAACCAAAGCGGTTTCACTGCCGCCCAGGGCCCTTTCCTCGGGAGAAGCCCCGTGGAAAGGCTCGCCGTCGGTAACAAAGCAGATATCCAGGCTAAAGAGCCTCATGCCGCGACCCCCATTTCCCTTAACATTGCCTGCGCCCTGCGGTCTTGGGGGCGAAAGGCCAGGACCTTTTTAAGCTCCCTTATGGCCGTCTCCACCCGGCCCTGGTCGGAAAGGGCCTGAGCCATCTCAGTGCGGGCATGGGTGTTTTGGGGCATCAAATTGAGGGCGCAGGCAAAATGAGGCAACGCGTCTTTGGCCCGTCCCAATTTGACAAGGCTTTTGGCCAGAAAAAAACTGGCCTGAAACAAGGTCGCCACCGGGTCCAGATCCACCACCGGCGCATCCAGCTTTTTTTGCAATGATTCGCCGAGAAAAAAGGCGGCCTGTGGGTAGTCGCCCATCTCATATAACAGACGCCCCTGGTGAAAGAGCCCCAGGGCGTTGCCCGGGGTTTCGCGGTTGAAATCTTCCAGCACCTTTAACGCGTCCCCGCGCCGCCCCAGGCGTTTGAGGCACTGGGCCAGGAGAAAATGGCCATGGGCCCAAAGCTGGGGATTTTTCCGGGCAGCCTGTTTTTGATTCGCAAAGCGCCTCAGGGCCGTGAGGGCCTCATCAAAACGGCGCAGGTTTATCAGGCAGCGGGCAGCCTGGAAACGGGCGTAGAAATCTTCCGGCTGGTCTTTAAGCATCAACTCAAGCAGGCCCAGGTAATACTCACCCTTTTGCCGCACCTTTTGAGGGTCGTCGTAACCCCAATGCCGGATAACCAAAGAGGTGGGCAGGCCGGGCCAATCCGGCGGATGCACAAGCTGTTCATGGACCCTGCCCCGGAATCGGGCCTTGGGGTGGTTGGCAAAGCACCTCTTTTGCCACAACCTGCCTCCGGTGGACTCCACCTGCTCCAGGCCCCAAAGCACTGCGGGCCCCTTTTCAGGCAAGGCTCTGCGTAAAGCAACCACAGCTTCCCGGCTGACCGCATTGTCTCCATCCAGCCAAAATAGCCAGTCCGAGCGGGCCATTTCTATGGAATAATTGCGGGCCGCCGCAAAGTCGTCCTGCCAGGTGAAATCAAAAACCCTCGCCCCCAGACCGGCGCATATCTCTGCCGTGGCGTCTGCGGAACCTGTATCCACCACCACCACCTCGTCAAACAAATCCGCCACTGGAGCCAAAGAGCGCCCCAGGTTTTGGGACTCGTTTTTAAGGATCATCACAAGACCCAGGCTCGGATCAGCCATGGCAACCATCCCGCATCTCCGTAAGCACCCGGCAAAGGCTTAACAAGCGCTCCCGGTATTCGCCCATCCCCCAGCCGGGCTCGGCGTTTTCCCTTATCTGGGCCAAAAGGCCGGAGCTGTCGGGAGCCTGACTCATTGCGCCGGGGCCTTCTCTTTCCACCAGGGCCAGGGCGTTTTCCAGCTCTTTTCCAAGCCTGGAAAGCCGTCTGAAGGTCACCTCGGCCGAGGCCAGGGGGAGCCTCGGCACAGCCTGGCTTAAAAGCCCGGTCTCTTCGTCCAGGTCCGGCAGCCCGGAAACAACCTCAAGCAGATCAACCTCCTTAAAGCCCTTGATAGCGGCCCCCGCGGCGGTGCAGTTCAAAAAGCGCCTTTGGGGCTGGGAATGGCTGAGATACTGGGCCGCCTCTGAATACCAGCCCAGATAGCTTTGCATGACCTGTGAGGTCTGAGTGGTTCCCCCGCCTATGGCCGGGACGGCAAGCATCTCGGGCCTCTGTTCGTCTTCTCCGCCGGGACGGTTGGAGGCATGGATTCTGCCGCCGGTGTAGGCCAGATCCTGGCCCACCAGGATAATGGGGTCGCAGCCCAGCAGAACGGCCAGGGTGAAGGCGGCGCTGGTGGCGTGGCCTCCGGTTGGCAACACCTGCCCCAATCCGGCCAGCCAGGTTAACCAGGGCTGAAGATGGAAAATGCTTATGGGCCCGGGCCAGCATTCAAAATGGTTCGCATGGCTCGTGCTGGCGGCGGCTAAAACGGTTTGCTCCATATTCTTGCCGGCAAACTGACGGGATTCGTCCGATCCCTCCAGGGCAACCGCCAAGTCCAGGGAACGGTCGACACTGGCCAGGGGGATCATGGCAGAGGCAGCCCCCAACAAAAGGGCCTTATGACCAAGGCTCTTGAGCCCCGCCAGGCTCTGGTCCAGGGAAGGTCCGGCGCCGACCACACAGGCGGGCATACCTTCGAACACGCCTTCCAAAAGAGTTATATCCGGAATATTAAGCACTTGCCTAAAATTGGCCGCCAGGTTCCGCAACCAAAGGCCGCCTTTTCTGCTGGTGGTCCGTTGGTTAACATGGCTTCTTTCAAGGGTCTGATTCAGCAGCTTGCCGGCCAGGGCGTGCATTTCAGAGTCGTCTGTTTTATAAGCTTGGGGGCAGAAAAGGGCCGCTTTGCCGGGCTGGTCGTAAACAAGCCGTTGGGCGAGGATTTCAGTGAGTTCCCCGGCTGTCCGGGCAAGGTCAAATTCCGATAAACCCGGGCCAAGGCAGCGCATCAAGGCCAGTCTTTCCGGGCTTTCTTCGTAAATCACCAGCCTGGGGCGGGGCTCATGATCCAATACCGCCCTGGCGTGCCAGCCCAGGCCCGAACCGACCAGAACCACGGTGTCATTTCCCCGGGCCCGTTGCAAAAGGCGCTCTAAATCAGCCTTGGCTGCGGCCAGGGGATCATCGGCAGGGTGCAGGAGATTCCGCCCCAGAAAACAGGCTCCGTCAGGGGCGATTACAAGGGGGGCCTTCATTGGATATAACCCTCCCTTGCGGTCCGGGCGGCCTTTCCGGCCAAATTCTGATCAGTGGAAAGGAAAAGCGCCTTTTGGAAAAAACCGTGCGCCTCATTGGGGGCGTTGTTCTCCCAAAGCAGATCGCCCATCATTTCCCAGGGTTCAAACCAGGTGGGGCGCAGACGCGCGGCCTCCATGGCATGTTCCAGAGCGGTCCAGAAGACCGGGCTCAATTTACCCCGGCCGAACCCCGGTGAAAGGGAAAGCCCCTGGTCTTTCAAAAGGCGGGCCGCGGCCAGATGAAACTGAGGAGTGCCCACTCCCGCTCTCAGACCGGCCTGGGCCGGGGAAATGCCTTTCAGTATTTCCCTGGCCTTTTCTTCCTGGCCCGACTCGGCCAGGGCCAGTCCCAGGCAAAGGCCGTCAATGGCGCTTCCGGCTTCATAGGCCCGGGCCAGGCAGGTCAAGGCCTGGTTCCATCTTCCCAGGGCCACGGCGGCCAGACCGGAAGCCCTGAAGGCCTCCACCGATTCCTCGCCGTATTCCCAGGCTGCGTTGAGTCTGCCTGCGCCCCTTAGAACCCTTTTGGGACCGTTTAGGGCAGGCCACCTCAGCCCGGCCATTAACAGGGCCTGGCCTTCGGCGCATAAGGCTCGTGCGTTTTTGGTCCTGGCCTGTTGGCCGTTCTTCTGTTGAACCAGCGCTTCAAGCCGGGTCAGAATCTCGGAAGCCCTTTTGGTGAGGGTGTGGCAGTCCAGAACCAGTTCCCTGCCTTGAACGGCAATCTTTTGCCGAAGCTCCCGGTCGGGCAGATATCGCCTTACCTGTTCCTGAAAGGTATCCGGCTTGAAATAGGCCAGATGGCATCCGTCTTCAAAATAAAGATCCATGGAGCCCGGCGCCGCCTCGGTCAAAAGGAAACCACCGCTGGCCATCACCTCCAGGGGTCGGGTGGTGACTCCCTGGAACAGGTTTTCATTCAACACGATTTGATATCTGCGGTAGAGCCTGGCCGCTTCTTCAGTGGGGAACCAGGCTCCCTTGCGCCCGCCGAGCACCTTTAAAGGGGCCAGCCTGGCGGCCAAGTCCAGAAGGGCGGAACGCTTGGGCCGAACCGAAGGCTCCACCACCCCCACAAAGCAGATCCCCGGTTCTTCGGGACCTGTTTCCTCGCCCAGGTAAAAATCCGGGTTGATCCCCACCGGCAACCAGTGGGCCTGACCATGAACCCTGCCCAATTCCCTGGCCTGGGGCAATTGATCCAAAAAGGCCAGATCAAAAAGCCGGGCATAGAAGGGCTGCCAAAAACCGTTTATGGGTGAATCTATGCCGTAAAACGCCGTAACCAAAGGAGCGCTCCACAGGCCGGTCGGCAGTTTCCTTGAGCCCAGGTCATCGGTCACCAATAGGGCATCCGGGGTTATACCCTTACTTTTCAAGGCTTTTTGGATCATGGCCCAATCCGGGTCAGGGTCTCTCATCAAAAGATCCCGGTCAGGCTCAGGCCCCATGGTCCAGACCCGGCAGCCCAGATTTCTGAGGGGAACCGCAAGATTGTCGCTTCCCATAATCAAAATCCGCAAAAAAACCTCCTGAATAACCGCCTGAGCCGTCCAGGCCATGGCCCCATCAAAGTCACGAGGGCGAAAAATAAGACTCCGCGAGGAAAGGGATGCAATCCATATGCCAGACAAGCACAGGAAAGTTATCTTAAATTGGCTCTGTATTTAGATAGTTGCAAAGAATCCCCTGATCAGGGGCCCAAAGGCGGAAAGTTCTTCCCGGAAAAAGTTTTCTGTTCACCGAGCAGGATTTCTCGGCTTTTTTTCATTTTTTCCTAAAGTTATTTTTCAAAGCAACCGATCAGACAATGAAACAGCGCCCAGCCAAAGGGCCATTGCCTGGTTGGCCCTGGCTGTCATCGGCCTCCGTTGAATCTTTAAACTCAATATTCTGCGGGGAATTTTGGCGCGAGACGTTTTTTTGACGGGTCACAGATGGAGAAGGATCCAACAGGGCAGCCAGTTCGGCCCTTCTGCGCAGGGCGGAAACCCGATGCCCGGCAGAGGAAGGCAAAGAAGCAGATACCGGCTCTTTAGGGGATTTTTGGTTTGTCTCAGTGTGGGACCAATTAAAATCAAGGGAAATAAAACCCGCCCGCAAGGAAATACTGTGACTGGTCACAGTCAGGCCGGAATCATTTGACCCGGAATCGGGCTTGGCTGGTTCATTTTTGGCGGTTGCGGTTTGGCCCGCGTCAAATTGTAATAGACGCATGAGACAGACTCCGTCAAAAGTCCTTTGCTAACGATTAAGTATACCATTTGAGCCTGGAAAAGGCACCCGGCCCTTTTCTTGCATATCAAAAAAGCCGGGCAGAACACAAGTAAACCATGGCCATGTGAGCCTGGCTTGTTGAGCACCCCGTTTGGACGACGATTTTTGCATAAACCAGGGAAAAATTGACCCTGAGCGGAAATTTCTATAAAGTTCTGGTCAGTGTATGCCGATACACTATATGAAGGGGTGTTGAGGCGATGGCCATTACTTCGTTCCAAGTACAAAATATTCTCCGGACTTATGCCAGGCAATTAAGTCGCGGACAACGTTTGGCCCGAAATCGGGCGGCCACTCAAAGTGCGCCCACCGATCAGGTCAACATCAGTATAGAAGCCAGGCGCAAACAGGTCATCGAGAAGATAACATCTGAGATTGTAACCAATATCGGCTCTCGTATACCAGGCCTCAGTCAGGGAATGGGAGCGGTTGAGGACCAGGCCTTACGGCAGCTTTCCGAAGAATACGGCAAGCAACTGGATATTCATCAGGATGAGTCCTCCGGCCAATTGTTTTTTAAGGTTGTGGACCAGGAGAAGGGGGAGGTCATAGAAGACCTTCCGGCCGAGGAATCAAATAAACTGCAAGAGCGGCTATTTACAATCACCCAGAAGATTGTGGATCAAAATATGATCTAATGAGTTGTCGCTTAAAGCCGATCTCAGGTTTTGGCGGCGAAAAGGAAGGGTGACAATGAACGTTAAAGAAGTCCTGGGTATAGGCACCAAAGCTCTGGAAAGCAGAGACCGCGCCTCAAGCGTAAATAAAGACCAGGGCAAAACCGGTAAGGCGGCGGCTGAATCCCAATCCACCTCCACCGATAAAGTCAACATCTCCGGCCGCAGCAAGGAAATGGCCAAGGCGGCGGAAGTGCTTGCCAACACGGCCGATGTGCGCGCCCGCAAGGTTGCGGAGATAAAAGAGCGCCTGGCGGACGGCCATTACCAGGTCGACGCCGACAAGGTGGCCCACAAGATGATCGTTGACATTTTGGGTGAGATCGCCTGACCGGAACAATTGAAGTTAAAAGCTATCGAACCGGCTTTCCGTTAAGGAAGCCGGTTCGTCCTTTTACGGCAAAAGATTAAAAACCCTAATTGGTAAGTAAAAATATAGGGATAGAGGATTACCTCTTGACCCTTGATTCCCATTTTAAACCCTTTTGCCCATGCCCCGGCTGTATCAGCCGGCGCATGTTTTGAAACATGCGGATTGAAGACCCAGGGGTTCAGGCCCGGGGAATCAAAAACCTCTTCACCATCATAATCAGTTGCTTAAGCATCTTTTCCTCATCAACCCGCCCCTGGTTCTTATACAGATATTGAAACACCTCGTGGGCTGAGAGGGCCACTATCAAAACGGCAGCTTTAAGGTCGTCCTCATTGCTCTCGGTAAAGACCGAGGCAAGCCATTCATCCAGAAGATCAGCCTCATGGTCTTGCCAATAATCGTGTATCTCCCTGGCCTGGTTGTTGAATCGGGCAAATTTGTTCACCTCGAGGTTAAAGGCGATGTCACGCCTGTATATGCTGAAAAAGGAAGAAAACAAAAATTCCACCGTCTCTTCCGGCGTCATGTTTTTGCTCACAGCCGTATCGATTGCCGAGCGCATCACTTCATAGGCGTTTTTATCCCGATCCGCGATGATCTGCAGAAACATCTCTTCCTTGTTGGGGAAATGGGCATAAAGCCCGCCAACCGAGATCCCGGCGTTCTGGGCGATGAGGTGGGTGGTGGCAGCCTCAAAGCCGATTTTGGTGAACAATTCCTTGGCGGAGTTAAGAATTCTTTGCCTGGTTTCACGGGAAGCTTCTGGAAAACCACCAGGAGGATTTCCAGGCCCGGCTGGTTTTGAATGAGGAAGGTTTCGGGTTTACAAATCTCCTTGCCAATCGGCCTGTTTTCATGATTACATCAGCGGGAAAAGGCCCTTGCCGGTTTAGGCTTACCTGCAAAGGGCCCCAAGGTAACGGCTCCATGCCCCATGATCAAAACTTCTTGGAGGCCCTGACAGAATCCTTAAACCGGGCTCTGACCCGCGAATCGGAATTGACCGTAAACCCGGTGGTGAAAGAGTTTTTCCTGAACCTGGCAGAGGATTGGCAGTTTCTTGAACCGTTTCAAAAAAGCCACAGAAGTGAGGATCTGGCTTATTGCCTTGCCAAGGGGGGGCTCATGAAACTGCCTGATATAAGGGGCATGTTCGAAAACACCATCAGCCTGAACACCATGCAGGCCGGGGAAAAGGCCAAGGTAATTCCGGCCAAGGCCGAGGCGCAACTGGACGCCCGGCTTTTACCGGGCCAAGACCCGTCTTCATTCAGAGGGAAGGTCAATAGGCAACCAGGAAATACAGATAGAGGCAACCAACCTCTTTCCGGCAACTTCCTCACCCACAGACACGCCGGATTGCCAGATCCCCCCGGGCCCTTAAGAAGCACCATCCGGAGGCCGCGGTAACGCCGTCCCTATCAGTGGGCGCCACGATTCCAGATTTTTCCGTCGCCTTGGCATGGACTCTTACGGCCTTTTCCCGGTTTTGATCAACCGGCATGATTTCAATGGCGTTCACGGGGCGGATGAAAGGCTATTGATCAAAAGCTTTTAAAAAGGTTGCGAAATTTACAGTGAAGATCTTCGGGAGCCCTGCCTGTAACCCCTAAGTCGACCGCCTTTGCGGGGTTGAGCCCGGTTAAATGCCTATTTGGCACTTACGACCCGATTTTAAAAATGTTACAGCCGGTCAGGCCTCCCCTTACCGGCGGGGAAAAAATATCCACGAGGAAAGGTGAAACAATGTCTTTTAGAATCAACCCGTTATGGTGGCCGATTTTGCTGGCCGGTTCTCCAATTCTGATTCCTTTTGTGGCGGCCAAAAACAAACGTTTCAAGGCAGGGCGCATTAAGGCGGATATAAGCAACAAAACCCGGATAGACCAGGCCAAGCCCCTGGATCTGCCGGAGCTTGACCGCCTTGAATTGACTATATTGGTTGAGGAAAAAGCCCAAAAAGGTTTTCTGGGCGATGCCGGAGTCTCCTATCTTTTTAAAACAGACAAGGGATCTCTGCTTTACGACCTGGGTTTTGGCCCGGAGCGCCCCACCTTGACGCATAACGCGGCCAAGTTGGGTTTCACCCTTGATCAGGCCGAAGCCCTGGCCATAAGCCACTTGCATCCGGACCATATGGGCGGGATGAAGGCCTCATCAAAAAAGCAGGTGACCTATCCCAAGGAATTGGGTTCCGCAGGATTTAAGACCTGCTTTTTGCCGGACAAGGCGGAAGCCAAGGGTTTTAAGCCCAAAATCGTCATGGAACCGGGGCTTTTGACCGGCGGCCTGGGGACCACAGGGCCCCTGGCAAGAAGCCTGTTTTTCATGGGTTATACGGAAGAGCAGGCGATTGTGGCCAGGCTCAAGGGAAAAGGCCTGGTGGTTTTCACAGGATGCGGGCATCCAACCGCGGAAGTCATCCTGAAAATGGCCCGCCGCCTTGGCGACGAGCCCATATACGCCTTTGGCGGCGGCCTGCATTTCCCCATCACCACCGGCAGGGGAAACAAGCTTGGCATTCAGTTCCAGCAGATTATAGGAACCGGCAAGCCGCCCTGGGACCCCATCAGCGATAAGGAGCTCACAAACACCATCAAGGCCATAAACCAGGCTGGCCCCCAAAAGGTGTTTCTCTCTGCCCACGACACCTGCGACCACGCCATAGACAGGTTCAGAAACGAACTCAAAAGCCAGACAACCGTGCTTGAAGCAGGAGGAACATACAAAATCTGAATCAAGGAGGCCGATGCCTCGGCCATGGTGGCCCTTTGCCCCATCTGCATTAGGACCCTGGCGGACGAGGCCTGGGAGAAGGACCTGGGAATCTTTATAGTCCACGACCTGATCCTATGGCCCTGGGAGAACCCCTGCCCGACCCGGTCTTCATCACCACTGATAAAAGCGTAATGGAAAAAAGGTTTCAAAAAGCCGCTGTCCCCTTGCAAAGGGGGCTGCGGCTTTTTGTTCAGTCTAAAAGACTGTAGCTGGACAAAAAACTCCGCAAACGGCTAAGACCGCCATTTCAAGCGCCTTTTCAGTTGCGGGTAAAACAGGCCTAGGAAGGCATTTTCTGGCGTACTGAATATTTGGGATTATCCAGAATCACCTGGGCTCCCTTACGGTTGCCGAGATTAATGACCAAAGGAGCCTTCAGGTTGGCGGTAATGGCGTCAGGCTTGCCGTGGGGTATGGTGACCACCACCCAAACCTGGATATTTTGCGGATCTTCCACCTTTAAAAGTTTGGTCTCGGCCCCTCCCAGGGTTATCTCGTATTTGGGATCAAAGACGAGCGGGGTAACCACGGCAAAGGCCAGGCTGGGCTGCTCCAGAGATTGCAACCAGTAAAAAGGCGAACCCGGGCGGTGCTGCACCATGACATACCGGTGGAAATTGGGAAAACCGATCATGCCTTGGGGCAGTTCGATCACCTGCTCCTGGGGAACCTCAATCTCCCCAAAACGAGAGGTCTGGACCTTCACCCGGTCTTCTTTGGGATTGGCTTCAGGCATCTTTGCCCTTTTCATCAAACAGACCGCTTAAGCGATCAAGATCGCTGGCATCAGCCGATGAGGCCATTTCATTGGCCTCTTTAATCTTGGCGAAAATTTCCTCGCGATGGATAGGGGTGTCGGCAGGCGCCTCTATGCCCAGGCGCACCTGACGGCCCTTTATCTCCATCACGCTTACGGTGATGGACCCGTCACCGATGGTGATGCTTTCACCAACTTTACGGGTCAAGATCAGCAAATCATTATCCTCTATTCACGGGGTTGACATCTGGTGCATAAGGCCCGCACAACCATTGGCGAAACCAAGACCGTACCAGGCTTTTACACCATAACCCCGCAAGTTGTAAACCACTTTAACTTAAAAACCAGCTCAGGCCTTTTTTCGGACCATGATTTGACGGGCCTTTAAAAACCGCTCAAATCACCCTACAGGTAATCCGCCAATGTGCGGGAAGTAAGGGAGGCTGTGGCCTGCAAGCTGGCCTGATACATAATTTCATACATCTTAAGGTTGGTCACCACTTCGGCGGGATCAGCGTCCTCATGGTCTTTTAAGCGCTCATCGCTGTTCAGCTTGTCATCTGCCAAAAGTTGAACCCTGACCTCCAGGCGGTTTTGCCTGGAGCCGCCGTCGGCCGAGTGGGAAAGCAGCCTGGTCATGGCCTGATCCAAAAGCGGCAGAAGCTCCTGACTTTTTTCCTGACCCTGGTTGTACTGTTCCAAAGAAACATCCCAGGCGTCAAAGTCGTCCATTACCGCACCCTCGTCAAAATAGACTGAAACCTGGGCGTAATCCATACCCAAAGCCTCTAGCGCGCCCGAGGTGTCGTTTGCCATGCCGAACTTGATGCCTTCGGACGCCTCGATCTTGAGTTTGCCGTCCTCCACACTGGCGATGGGGCCAAGGTTGGGGTCAAGGGTGGGGTTTACGGCCGCGTTTATATTGTTGGCCAGATCGGTTATGCTGTCGGTGGTCGGGTCCACAGACACATTAAAGACCCTTTCCACCCCCCCCTGCTCAACCAGAACCTGGAACCCACCGACCTCCACCTCATTTCCAATGGAAAGGGTGTCCAGGGCGGCAGTGATGGAGTCGGCCTCATAGGCGCCGGTGAGAGAACTGAAACGATCCATTCCACCCAAGAGAAGCTTTTCATCCTCTCCGGTTGAGGTCACGGTCATCATCTGATAATGCCGCACCCCGTCGGCGCCCTTATAGGTGTAGGTGATGGTCTGGGGATCGGTCTGGCTCGGCTCGGAGCTCTGGTTGTGAGTGGGATTGAACTGATAAGTGTCGCCCACCGCATAGGTTCCCGGAGGAGTTGCGGGTATGGAAAGCTCCCATCCGCCCTTAAGGGTCACCTTGTTTTCCTCGTCGTAACCCGTTACATCCACGCTCTGGTTCACCCAGGCCGAGCCGTCCCAATACTCATAGGAAAGGGTCATGGGATTGGCCTCGGTGGGCGGGTCGGCGGGCATGGCGGTTATGGTGAAATCATGCACCGGCGAAAGCTGGAAACCATCCAACGAAACCGGGGGGTCGCCGACTTGGGGATCGCCCGGTTGATAGGCCGCATTGGCCACGAAAATCTCCAGCCCCTCGGCCAGAACCACCCGGTTCTCCGAACCGGTTCCGGTAAAGGCATTCACACCGATAACCGTGCTTCTGTTCTGCCAGGCAGCGCCGTCCCACCATTCATAAGTGATATTCATGGGGTTGTCTTCGTCCGGCACGCCCCCGGCATAGCCCCCGTCAATGCTGAAGTTCCGGTAAAGGGCCAGATCCTCGTCATCGCCATAGGTCTGGATGGGGCCTCCCACATTCATTTCAATCTGCTTGGAGGATATATCCGCCCATTCACCTGTAACCTTGGGCAAGGCGGTGGTGGTCAGATTGTTATGCAGATTTGACACAGCCTCAAAATAGTCGTGCACTTTGCCGTCTTTGGTAAGGGCGTTTTCCCATCCGGCCAAAAGATCCAGGGTGTTGGACCAACCGCCCTTTGAATACCCCTGAGCCCCATAGAGCATCTCCATGGTGTAGTTGTAACGCATGCGGTTGTCCCAGGAGAGGTTGACATCCATAAGTTCCTGGTTGCCCTCATAATAACCGGCGGAAAGGGTAAAGGTGTCCCCCACCGCGTAATCCTTGTCCTCGGCCGCGATAAGGATGCCGTCTCCGATATGCACCGCGGCGCCGGCCCCGGCGGTCTCGATCTCCACCTCGCTGTCAATCTGGCGGCCATAGTCGTCCACATAGCGCACATTCAACACCAAAGGATCTGCCGCGCTTATATCCGTACCGGCCGGCGGGGAGCTGACCACTGTCATCTGCACAGTGCGGCTGTAGACCCCGGTATAGTCGCCCGATCCGTAAAGCCCGCCTTCCCCGGCATTGGTGGGGTGCCCGGTGGCCACCTCATCCGGCCGCATCACCAGGCTGGCAGCCTTTTTATCGGTCATACTGCCGGAAAAGATATGATTGCCGCTGAGTTCGGTATTGGCCAGGCTGATCAGTTGCTGAAACCTGGCATTGGCCGCGGCGGCGGTGGCGCGCCTTTGATCCGCACTGTAGGTGCCGGTGGCCATCTGTTCGGCCTTGCCCTTAAGCTGGGTCAGCTCCTGATTCATGGAATCCACAATGGAAATAGACTGTTGCAGCCAGCTCAGAGAATATTTGACATTCTCGCCATAGCGGGCCAGCTCTTCCTGTCTGCGGTGGGCGTGCTGAGTTATGATGGAACCCAGGGAATCATCACTGGGCTGGTTGATCCTCATGCCGCTGGAATACTGCTCGCTCATCTTAAGCTGACCTTCCCGCAGCCTGGTTAAATGAAGCGAGGTCTGACGGTACAGGGTCATATGAGTAACGCGTTGCATGGTCTCATCACCCCTTTGGCGTATATTCCAAAAGGCCCGGGCAGGCTGTTAACGACAGTCTGTCGGCCAAGTTCGAAAAAATATAAATATGCGGCCTATTGAGGCCCAACCCCTCAAGGGGAAATATTTTCAGCTCTTCATGTCAAGCACAGTGGCCAACAGGGTGTCCGCCACTGTAACCAGTTTGGCCGCCATCTGGTAGGAACGCTGCTGCTGCACCATCTTAACCATTTCTTCATCAAGGTTTACGGCGCTGACACTGTCCCTTTGGTCCAGAAGTTCACTGGTGGCGGTTGCTGCGTATTTTAAATTATCTTTCGTGGAGGCAACCTTAGTGCCCAAAGACGAGGCCCAGGCGATGATCGACTCGTTAAAGGTATCGCTCTTGACGCTGGAGTCCTGGTTCTCCATGGTCTCCACATCTTTCAAATCAGCCAGATCCAGAGCGTTTCGCTTATCTCCCGCAGCGTGTTCCCCATCTTCCAGGACCCGTCCCGCCGCCACATTTCTAACATTAGAGGCCACATCGGCATTCAAGGAAATATTGGAAACACTGTCTCCTGTAAAAAAGGTGTTAACCCCCAAGGCAGCCAGCACGTTGCTGGTATCTCCGGCAAAGAGGAATTCCTGCCCAGCAGAAGCGTTCAGGCAAAATTTATTATCCGAATCAACACTGGCAAAGTTTCGATTCACCGGGTCTATGGCGTCGTTTATCTTGGTCGCCAGGCTGGCCATGCTCTCACCTGCGGTTACGCTGATCTCATGCTTGGTCCTGGTGCCGCCTTCATAGACCCACATGGTGAGGGTTCCGTCTTGCAAAAGACCGCCAAAAGGCGGCTCTCCCGATGTATTGTTGATGGGCTCATTGGGGCCTGCGCCCTGGTAGGTTCCGGTCACACTGGTGAATTTATCGAGACCAGCCCCCTGGGTATGCAGTTTATTCACTTCGGATATTAGGTTATTGGACAATTTATCCAAGAAGTCGCGCATCTCCGGAAGGTCGTCGTCCCTGACCTTGAGCCAGGCGCCCAACTTCCCGCCGCTTATCTCGTCTTTGTCCATGGCCATGTCTTCCACGCCCTGCCAGACCACCTGGTAGCGGTCCTCACCGTCCACGGGCATGAATTCCAAAGGCCTGTCCCCGTCCTTGGGGTAGTTTGCCTGCACCAGGGTCTTGCCCTTGCCGCCGAATACCGTCACAGAACCGTCCACATCCTCAAACCACTGGATATCCATCAGCTCGGAAAGTTTTTCCAACTGCCGCTGGCGTTCGTCCCTGAAGTCATTGGCTGTGCGGTATGTATTCTCCGAAGCCACAATCTGGGAGTTGAGTTCGGCTATGCGCTGGCAGATGCCGTTGGCCTCTTCCACCGCTCCCTTGATATAAATATCAAGGTCGTTTTCAATGTTTCTCAGGTCGCTGTGCAGGGTTTGAAAACGGTTTATCAGGTTCTGGGCCTTGTCTGTAAGGGCCCTTCTAACCGCCGAGGACTCGGGATTGTTGCTCACCGCTTCCCATGCCGAGAAAAAGGCTGTGACTTCCTCGCCCAAACTAGTGTCTCCGGCCTCGTTAGCCAAAGATTCAAGCCGCTTAAGCTGAGCAAGCCTGCTGTCCTGATAATTCATGCTGCTGGTTTTATCGGTGATTCTGCCCAACAACAGGCGATCAACGTGCTGCACCACGTTCACCACCTCCACCCCGTTGCCGTACCAACCCTCCCTGGTGAGTTCAGGGGAGCGGGTCGCCTGGACAATGGACTGGCGGGAGTAGCCCGGAGTATTCACATTGGCCACGTTGTGGCTGATGGTGTCCAGGTGGGCCGTGGAAGCCTGCAATGCCCACCGGGAAATATCCATCATGCTATAGATGCCGGGCATGTCACACCTCTTTGGCCACCAGCCTGGGAGGCAGATGGGCTTTTCTGGGGCCGCCGGGCCTGGGGCCGTAGCCCTGGGTCTCACCGGCTCCGGTGATTATGCCGAGCAAATGCTCCACGGTTTGCAAGGCGTCCTGGACAAAACGGCCGTTCGCCTCGTTCAGATCCTTGAGTCGCCCGGCCATGGTCCGCATGGAGCGTATGGTGCTGCGAAAGGCTGAATGATAGGGTTTTTCCAGGTGCTTTTCCAGGTCCGCCAGGCCGATGGGGCTCTCGGGAGAACTGGAAAGTTTCTTCTGCAGGCCTAGGCGTTTTTTTTGAGCATCGGCCAGGCGTTGACTGAGGTCGGCCTTGCGCTCGCTTAAGGGAATAAGCCCCTCGTGGTTTCCCTCTATCAGAACCTTTTTTTCCTGTTCCACCACGTTTAAAAGCTCTTCCAGGCACTTCACCTCCTGGCCGAGCATCTCTGTGACCGCCTGAGTTATAGACTGCATTTCACCTGTCTCCCCGTAATTATTAATCAGGTAACGCGTTTTGGCCCCATGGCCAAAACCGTCATGGGGTCAACGGGATTACCGTTGTTTGCGCGCACCTCAAAATGCAGATGCGGCCCGGTGGCCATGCCGGTCTGCCCCACAGTGCCCATCTTCTGGCCTGTCTTGATCTTGTCGCCCACCTTCACTTCAATGGTGTCGAGGTGCCCGTAATAGGTGCTTTGGCCGCCCGGATGTTCCAAAACGATCAGATTGCCGTAACCGCCCTTTTCACCGGCAAAGACCACCTTGCCGTCTTGGGCCGCCTTTACATCCGCGCCAAGTTCCGCGGCCAGGTCCAGCCCGTTGTGGTCTTTATGCTCCCCGGTGATGGGGTGGACCCTGGGGCCAAAGGGGCTTGAAACCACACCGTCGACCGGCATGGTATAGCCCTGGGAACTGAGCCCCTTGAAGTAACTGTTGCCTGCGTCGGGCCTTACCGCGGCATTTTTGGTCAACTGCCTTTCCAGCATTTCGGCCAGGCCCATGGAGCCGCCCTTGACACTGGCCTCGGCCACGGAGCGGTCCAGCATATCGGTAAACATTTCCTCGCCCTTGCCCCCGTCGAACAAACCGCCCTTGGGGATGGTTTTTCTCATTTCCTTCCAGAGCATGCCGAGGAACAGGGCCTCCATCATGCGGGCCGCTTCCCGCACCTCTTCCTTGCTGTCGCCCCCTTGCGCGCCTGTCTTGCCGGTTTTTTCCGCGCCGCCAAGCGCTTTGGTTTCCAGCCGGACCAGGGATGTATTGAGTGAATCCACAGCCATGGCTAGATAATCTCCAGTTCCGCCTGCAAGGCCCCGGCGGCCTTGATGGCCTGCAGAATGGTGATCAGGTCTCTGGGGGTGGCTCCCAGGGCGTTCAAGGCCTTTACCACCTCGCCTATGGAGACCCCGCCTCCCTTGACCAGGCGTAGGGCCTTTTTGCTTTCGCCGACCTCCACCTGGGTCTTGGGGGTCACCACAGTCCGACCGCCCTGGGCCAAGGGCAGGGCCTGGCTCACCTCGGCCCCTTCGGTGATGCTTATGCTCAAGGCTCCAGAGGCCACGGCCACGGTGCTTATGCGCACCGCCTCGCCCATGACCACGGTGCCGGTGCGTTCATCCACCACCACCTTGGCCGACATATCGGGCCTGACCTCAAGGTTCTCCAGCTTGGCCATAATTCCGACCTGATCGTCGTTCGGCGGCATGTTGATCTTCACTGTGGCCGAATCCTCCGCCCTGGCCCTCAAGTTGGGCAGAGCCTGGTTGATCTTCCTGGCAATACGATTGGCCGTGGTGAAATCCGGGGTGTGCAGATTTATGGTGAGGTTTTTCAGATCCCTGAAGTTAAGGGGCAGCTCCCTCTCCACCATGCCGCCCCTGGGGATGCGGCCCACAGTGGGATGGTTTTTCGACACCGTGGCCGCAGCGCCACCGGCCTGGAAACCGCCGACCGAAACCGGGCCCTGGGCCACTACATAGGTTTTGCCGTCAAGTCCCTTCAAGGGGGTTATCAAAAGGGTGCCCCCGGCCAGGCTGCTGGCATCTCCCATGGAGCTTAAGGTTACGTCCAGCCGGTTGCCCTGCCTGGCAAAGGGGGGCAGCTCGGCCGTGACCATCACTGCGGCCACGTTCTTGACCTTCACCTGTCCCGGAGTGACCTTCACCCCCATGCGGTTCAACATGTTGGTGAGCCCCTGTACGGTAAAGGTGGTTGAAGACTTGTCGCCTGTTCCATTTAAGCCCACCACCAGGCCGTAGCCCAGAAGTTGGTTTTTGCGCACCCCGCGCAAGGAAGCCATATCCTTGATGCGGATGGCAAAGGCAGACTCGGCCAGGATCAAGCAGATCAGGCAAGCTATTGTAAATATGGTCTTTATTTTGGTTTGCATCATATTTACACCTTAAAACGGCCAGATGGTGTCCAGAAGCCTGGCCAGCCATCCCGGTTTCTGCTTGTCTGTCAGTACGCCGCGGCCAGTGTAGAAAATCCTGGCGTCGGCCAACTGGGTGGAAAAGACGGTATTGGCGTTGGTCACGTCTGCGGTGCGGATCTTGCCTTCCAGAATGATATTCTGGGTCTCTCCGGCCACCTGGATCTCCCTGGACCCCCTGATCAAAAGGTTGCCGCCGGGCAACACCTCCATGACCGTGCAGCCGATGGAAGCGGTCATGGAGTCTTCCTTGGTCATGGATGCCTTGGCATCATGCTTGGAAGTGAAATCCGCCTTCACCAGGTTGCTGGGATCCACATCCCCCCTGGTGGGGACCAATGAATTTTCGTAACCCAAAAAATTGGGGATTCCGGCAGAGAACTCGTTGGTGCGCTCGGCTTTGGTGTCGGCCTTTTTATTGGCCTTTGAATTCTCCACAATCTCCACAATCACAATGTCGCCCACATTTTTGGCCCTCAAATCGCTGAACAGATCGGAATTTCTGTCCAGGAACAAAGAACCTGTGGCCGGTTTGGGCATGCGCAGGCTTTTATCGGGCCGGGTCGGGGCGGGAATCGGCTGATCCACCTTGGCCAATTGGGGCGAGGTCGCGCAGCCCGCCAGAATCACGAGCGAACCGCTTAGAACCAGGGCCATGAGCCTTTTCATCTTTTCATAACCTCCCATGGGGTCCTCTTTTTCCGCCTTCCCTGGCCTTAACGAGATAATTGCTTTTCAAAGAGGCCTTCCCTGGCCCTTTTGCCGGATTTGCCGAAAAAAGCCATCCTTGGCTTTTCCCGGCTGGCTGATATCGGAGCATCCGATAAACCATTCAAATCACTCAAGCAGATAGTCCGAGTGTTTGTAAGCCCGCCTTCCCTGGCTCGCTAAAAATCAACCTCCACCTCACCTGAGGCGAGTACCTTTCCATATACTTTGCGGCCGCTCTTTATGTTCTCAAGCCTTATGGAGCCGCCCTTGTAACCGGTGCGCAAGGCCTTTCCCTTGGTGGTGATGGTGAGGCCGGGACCTTTGCAGATCATGGCCACCACCTCACCTTTTCTAATGAGGGGCTTTCTTTTAAGCCTGGCAATCAGAACAGGCTCACCTGCGGCCAAGGGGTTCATAAGGGTAAGGCCTTCCACATCCTCCACACTTTGGGAGGTGCGTCCCCTGACCTTGCTCAGGTTGATCCGCTCAAGGCTTACATCACCTTTATCAAGCACCTGGTTGCGATTTAAATTGCGGGCAGCCACCAGCACTTCACCGTAAAGGTCCACAATGCCGACCACCCGCACAGTCTGGACCTTGCGGCCGTCCACCAAAATCTCCAGGCTGGCCGGAACCCTGCCGGTCAGCTTACGGCCTATGAAGTTCACCCTGGTATCCACCCGGCCCTCCGGGATAACCACATCCCGAACAGCGCTTACATCGTGGATATCGGCGTCAGCCGCCTGATGACCCAGGCGGTCTTCCAATGCATTGCGATATGCCTCTATCATGCTGACCGTGGTAAAGACGGTGGAGGCCCTGTGCATGTCCACCCTGGTGGGAATCAACACGCTGACATCACCGGGAAGACCGGCCCTTTTGACCAGGGCGCGCAGACGCCTGCCGGTGACCTTGACCCCCCTGCCGGGGCGCAGGCTCTGCACCACGGTCTGGGTGGAAAGCCGGTCTTTGAGCACAGGCGGCAAATCCGCCTTTTTACTGACCAGGTCCAAAAGGGTGACGCGGGATCGGGCAACCTTGGCAAAAGATGTGAAGCTGATAACCCCGGCTGCCCGGGCCACCTGCCAGGTCCCCGATAAAAGGACCGCAATCACAAAAATTTTAAATACCAGGCGCCTCATGACATCTCTCTAACGCTTGACGTTATTGGCCAACTGCAGCAGCTGGTCCGAGGTCTGAATAGCCTTGGAGTTGGCTTCATAGGCGCGTTGGGCCACGATCATATTGACCATTTCATCCACCACGCTTACGTTGCTCATCTCCAAAAAACCCTGGGCCAGAGTGCCGTACTCAGCGTCTCCGGGCACTCCCTCCACCGGGTCTCCGGAAGCGGGAGTGGGCGTGAACAGGTTTTTGCCGCGGGCGTAAAGGCCTGCGTTGTTGGCAAATTTATAAAGGCTGATCTGCCCCAGGACATTGCCGTTTCCGTCTGCGTCCAGGGCGGTTACCTGGCCGGTGGGGTCCACCACCAGGCTGGTGGTGCCGTCCGGCACGTTGATCTGGGGCTGCAGGATGTAACCGTTGGAATCAACGATCACCCCGTTGTTATCCAACTTGAAATCACCGGCCCTGGTGTAGACCTCCTGGTCCCCTTTAAGCAGCTTGAAAAAGCCGTCACCTTCGATAGCCAGGTCCAGCTGGTTCTCGGTGTGCTGATAGTTGCCCTGGCTGAAGAGCTTTTGAATAGCCACCGGCTTTACACCCAAACCGACCTGCACCCCGGTGGGTATGAGCTGACCTGTGGATTGGGCGGCTCCGGGCTGGCGCATGGTCTGGTAAAGCAGATCCTCAAAATCAGCCCGGCTCTTTTTAAAACCGGTGGTGTTGACGTTGGCCAGGTTGTTACTGATCACGTCCATATTCAGGTTCTGAGCCCCCATGCCTGTGGCGGCTGTAAAAAGGCTTCTCATCATGGCTCAAAGTCCTCCTTCTTATTTCCGGGGGCTAACCCACTCGGCCAACCTGGTTGGCCGCTTTTGAATCAATTTCACCCATGGTGTGGATGGCTTTTTGGTAAGACTCAAATGCTCTGAATGCATTGATCATTCCCACCATTTCCCTGACCACCACCACATTGGAGGCTTCCAGCGCCCCCTGGGTTATGGTGTAATCCGTGGCCGGAACAGTCTGAAGCTGCTTGCCTTCCTTGGCCAGAAAGGTGTTGGCTCCTTGTTTTTGCAGGATGTTTTTATCCTTGACTGTGACCACGCCGAGGGCGCCGACTCTTTCATTGCCCTGGTTCACTCCGCCTTCGGAGTCGATAAAAATCTTGCCGCCCTCGGGGTTCAGGTTGATGGGGGCCTTGTTTTCGTCCAGAACCGTGCGCCCCATGGCGTCTACCAAGGCGCCCTGGGTAGTCATGTGAAAGGACCCGCTCCTGGTCAGCCTGGTTTCACCATCCGGCATCTTGATCTGAAAATAACCGTCACCGCCAATGGCCACATCCAGGGGATTGTCCGTAACCTTCAAAGATCCCTGGTCGTGAAAGGTCTGAATCTCCCGGGTCATGTAATCATTGAAGATCAATCGATCCGACTTAAAGCCCGGAGTATTTAAGTTAGCCAGGTTGTTGGAGATAATATCCATGTGACGCTGTTGCACCAAAGCGCCGTGCACTGCGTCTCTGTAACCGTTGTAATAGGGATAATCTGCCATGGTTTCTTTTCTCCAAGGGCTTTTTCAACTTACTGCCCATGGAGGAAAGCAACCTTCGTGCCAGGATTAAACCTGTCAGAATAAGCTATTGAAATAACTAAACTTTAGTTAATATAGCTACCAAACAACAGTCAAAAAAAAGGCACATGCCCTCCCCTTTTCAAGGAACAAATTGCCTAGCGTGATAAAGCCTCCGGCCTTTTTTAGCTGAGATTTTTTATTTTAAAGCAGGGTTGATTGAAGGCCATCGCACGGGAAAGACGGATTTTACCATTTTAATTCACAAGGCCTCAAGCGGAACAGGAATGCCCCGCCGGATCGTTAGGTAATTAAGTCTGCAATTTTAGTGTGTTAACAAGACCTCTCTTTACTGGCAAATCAAGATGCACGGTGCACCGATGCAGGGTGCATCGCTCTTAATTAAATGATCTGCACCCCGATCTGGGAAAAGAAAAAAGCGCCGTATTTTTGACGCAATAAAAAAACTAACGGCAATAATTTTTAAGACGGGCAATTGCCGCAAAAGAACGGCTCGGGTTTTCAAACAAATACATGAAGGGATTATTTGCCGGAATTAAGCCCCAGGACAAGCTCCACCTCTCCCCTGGGCCTGCCGGTGGCCTGGGCGATCTGAGATGAGTTCTTGCCTTCCCTGGCCAGCCTGGCCACCTTTTCCCGGAATTCATCCATGGGGTTTGGATTATAAGGCTCTTTGGAGACAATGGAGGGGGCCTGACAGGACTCTATGCGGGCGTCCATCTCCCGGGTCATGTCCTTTAACTTTTCAATACGGCTGTCCAAGGTGATGAGGGTGGTTCGGACAAGCTCCCTTTTCTCCCCCAGAAGCCTGTCGAATTCCTGGGTGAGGCTGCCGGCTTCTTCCAAAAACCGCTCCAGATCGGCACTGGAGGCCATAGCCCCGGAGGAAACACCTCCGCCCCTGGTCAACTTGACCAACAAGACGGCGATCGCCCCCAAAAGGATGAGATCAGCGCCAATCTGCAACCACCACAACCAATGCATCAGATAATCACATCCACCACCCCGCCGCCGGAAGACCGGGAAGGTTTGTCGGCTTTTTTTTCTTCTTTCTTTTTCCGCTTCTTCTTCAGGGCCAGGTATCGCTCTCTACGCCTTTTTTGGGATCTGTCGTCGGCTTTTATACGGTTCTGGGCATCTGAACCACCCGTTTGCTGCACCTGGGTGCGTTCCTTTTCCCGTTCCCTGACGGATTCATTGGCCGCCGCTGCCTGGTGCACTTCGCCTTGCCTTTGCACGCTTTCCTGCACCCGGCTGACATCCCCGGCCTGCTGAATCACGATCGGCAGATTTGGTCCTGGACCGCCCATGTCACCCTATCCGGTTATGACAAACTCCGTAAAAAAAACCCGATAAATAAGATCCTTCTTAAGCTGGTGGTTAATCTCCGTCTTGATCTGGGCTTGCAAGAGCTTTTTGGCCCTGGCCTTTCTCAACTCCACGGAAGGCCTATCCCTCAAAATGCGGTAGACCGCGTCCCTTATGGGGCGGGTTTTCTCGGTCAAATCCTGGCGGGCCGACTGGTCGGTAACCTCCAGACTGACCTTCAACGCCAGGATCCTGCCCCCCCTCTCACTTTTGAGAAGCGGAACCAAAAAAGGCTCCAGCTGAATTCTCAAGGCTGTTTCAGGATTTGGCACCTTCCCCTTGAAAACCCAGGGTTTCAGCTCGGGGGGGGACTCTTCTTTCGTCTCATCCCCGCCCATGCCCATCCAAAAGCCCACGCCACTGCTGGCCAGAGCAATTAACAATATCGAGGCTAACGTAACAATTTTCTTGCGCTTTTTGCGCTTAGCAGCAGCCTCGTCATCTTCAGCCTCAAGTTCGCCGGTGATTTCAGTCTCACCTTCACCGGCTAAATCCACCTCAATCTTGGGGGTGGCCTGTTCCTCATCCGGCGGCGGCCCAATGTCCAAAGGCAGGTCGGCTTTATCCAGTTCAACCTTTTCCCCCGCCTTTCGGGTCAACGATTCGTCATCGTCTGCCAGGTCTAAACTGTTCTCAATATCAGCCAGTACATCTTCATCAAAAGAGGAAACCTGACCACTACTTTGATCGGCTTTCTTTTCCGATGAATCCGCAGCCGGAGCAACTGGAATAGCCTCGGCCACTTGACCTCCTTGGATAGTCGTCTAAAAACCTTTTCAGCCCCGGTGACACCAGGCCGGACCCGAAAAAAGGTCCTCCTGAAAAAACCATCCGAAAAAGCCCTTCCCCCTTTTTTGCCAAGGGATTTTTCACGAAAGGCTAGGAGAAGATTTTTTCGATCTTCTCGTTCAGGGTCTCCGCGGTGAAGGGTTTGACAATATAATTGCTGACCTTGGCCTTGACAGCCTCGAGCACATTCTCTTTTTGAGCTTCAGCCGTGACCATCAAAAATGGCAGGTCCTTGAATTCATCATGACTGCGCACCCATTTCAGCAACTCAAGCCCGCTCATCTTGGGCATGTTCCAGTCACTGACGATAAAATCAATGCGCTCGCTCTCCAATTTGCGCACTGCGGTTTCGCCGTCGTCGGCCTCAACAATATTTTCAAACCCCAGTTGACGCAGGATGTTCTTGACGATCCGGCGCATGGTCGAAAAGTCGTCCACTACCAGAACCTTCATCTTGGTGTCAACAGCCATGAGCGTTCATCTCCTTAAAGGCTTGGTTCAGGATGCCACCACCATCCGCAGCCTGGCCCTCAGGCGCAGTATTGCCTTGGTGTGCATCTGGCTTATCCGTGATTCAGTATACCCCAGTACTTCGCCAATTTCTCGCATGGTGAGTTCATCATAATAATACAACGAAACCACCAATTTTTCCTTCTCGGGCAGGCCCGCGATCGCCTTGGCCACCTGCTGACGCAATTCGGCCAGGCCGAGCATCAGCAAAGGATCTTCACTTTCGTCCTTTCCCAGGGCCTTTAAGACCTGTTCCGAGTCCAGGTGGGCCAAGGGACTGTCCTGATCATCCATGCTAAGCAGGTTCACCCCTTTCACCTCATCCAAAAGGCGGTGAAACTCCTCTAAGCCGATCCCCAACTCCTCGGCCACCTCTTCATCCGAGGCGGGCCTGCCGAGTTGATTCTGCAGGCGGTTGTAGGTGTCTTCCAGTTGAGTGCTTTTTTTGCGCACACTCCTGGGCACCCAATCCATGGACCTCAACTCGTCTAAGATGGCGCCCCTGATGCGGAATTCCGCGTATGTCTTGAACTGGACCTTTTTTCCCGGGTCATATTTGTCAACCGCGTCAATCAGGCCCAGAACGCCGGCGCTCATCAAATCGTCCAAGTAAATATGCGAAGGCAACCTCATGGCGATGCGTCCGGCCACATATTTGATCAAAGGCGTGTGCTCCAGGATAAGCTCCTCGCGTTCCCTGGGAGTCAGCCCCGCCTTGGTGGAGTGGGGGATGTTATCGCCATAACCTGTCATTCGATATAGCTTGGCCCTTTTAATTTGGGTTCCGTTAGTTTGAAATGTATCGTATTTCACGCGTGAATTCTACGCCATATCAACCAGTCTACGCCAGAAGAACTTGATATTGCCTCCGGAATCACCGGTAGGCGCGGTCAAAAGATGCAGGGCCAGCTCCCTTATGGCCTTTGCGGCCGGAGAATGAGGATAGGACAAGACCAAAGGCTTTTGCTGCATGACCGCTTTGGTGACAGATGGATCCGAGGGTATAAAACCAAGATAATCAAGGGAAACGCTCCCCAGAAAATGATCCACTGCCATGGAAAGTTTGCGATAGACCAGTTTGGCCTCCTTTTCATCTCGAACATTGTTTACCACCAGTTTAAAGGACTGTTCCTGGTGTCTGGTAACTAAAACTTTGATCAGGGCATAGGCATCGGTCAAGCTGGTGGGTTCGCCTGTGGCCACCACCAGCCGGTCCTGAACCGCCATATTGAAATACAGCACCATATCGCTTATACCGGCCGCGGTGTCAACCAAAACCAGCTCCGCATCCATTTCATAGGAATCCAGCTCCTGCAGGATCATGAGCTTTTCGTCTTTGGTGAGGTTGCTCAGCTCACTCACCCCGCTGGAGGCCGGTAGAATCTTTATGCCCCCCGGTCCTTTCAAGACCACCTCGGCCACGGATTTGGTGCCGGCTATGACATCCTGCATGGTGTATTGAGGGTTGAGCCCCAGCACCACATCCACGTTGGCCAGGCCCAAATCCGCATCAATTATGAGGATCTTCTTTTTCAAGCGGGCCATTTCCAAGGCCAGGTTGACCACCAGGTTGGTCTTGCCCACACCCCCTTTTCCGCTGGTAACAGCCAAGGTGCGCACCTTGGCCACGGACTTGGTCACCGGACGTTTGCGGGCTGCCATCCGTCTTAAGGTCTGCGCTTGATCCATGGGGTCTCCTTACTCGTCAAAAACTTTGAGATCTTTTCTGGGCGGCAAAAGGCGGCGGGCCAACCCCTCGCGAGTGGCCTCTTCCAGGTCGTCAGGCACCCTTTGCCCGGTGGTGAGATAGCTCACCGGTAATCCGGTGCGCACCACCCGGTTTAAAACCGGCCCGTAGATACTGGTCTCATCCAATTTGGAAAAGATCAAACTTTGGGGGTCAAAACGGGCGAAGCTCTTGAAAATTCTTTCCTGATCCGCCTCGCGGGTGGGGCAGGCCAAAACCAGGTGGGCAAGAACCCCCGGCACGAAAGCTAAAATGGACTTCAGCTCCTCCAAATTGCCCTCATCCTCAGGTGATCGCCCCACAGTATCAACCAGTATTATATCCGAACCTCCCAAACGCTTTACCGCCCGGGCCAATTCCTCGCCGGTGGCCGCCACCAGGGTCTGAACCTCCATTATGCGCCCGTAAACCTTAAGCTGTTCTGCGGCGGCCATGCGAAAGGTGTCCACCGTAATCATGCCCACGCCCAGATTGTGGCGCAGGGCAAAGGTTGCGGCCAGCTTGGCCAAGGTGGTGGTCTTGCCCACCCCGGTGGGTCCCACCAACGCCCAAATTGTGGGGCCCTTGGTTGAGACCTTTGGCGGGCCGTTCACCTCAAAGGCCTTTTTGAGGCGTATGGAAAGCCTAGGCAATATGCCGTGCCCCTGGCTGGAGGCCAATCCATCCAAAAGGCCGCGTACTATATCAGGCAAAATCTCCTGAGTAGCCAAGTGGTCATATATGGGTGCTATCTCGGGACGGGACGAAAAACCGAAAGCGGCCTCGCTCAGCATCAGGTGACGCTCCAGGGTCTGGCCCAGGCCTTCCACCTTTTTGGCGAGTTCACCGAGATCTCCGGTTTCCTGTTGCTTGCCCTTGCCCTTCGGCTTTTTGGCATCCAGGCCGAAATCCACATTCGCAGCCTTAACCGGCGAATCAATGGCAGCCGATATCTCCACTGTGCCGTTCGGCAGATCCGTGGATGATAAAATCACTGCCTCGGGCCCCAGCTCCTGACGCACCATGCGCATGGCGTGAGCCATATCCTGGGCTGTAAAACGTTTAATCCTCATGGGGCCGGGCCTTTTGGATTCTGGGTATCTTCATCAAATAAGTCCCTCATCTCCACTATTTGGAAAGTTTAAGCGAGCCTACGGCATGCACATTCAAATCCGTAACCAATTCGTTATGACTCAACACCAACAGCGTGGGGACAAAGCGCTCCACCAAGCGGCGGAAGTGTCTGCGCACCACAGGAGAACACAGCACCAAAGGCGGCTGATTCAAGGAGGCAAACTGTTCCAGCTCTGCGTTTAAGCTGTTGATTATGGCCTGGACATTGCCGGGATCCATGGAGATGAAAGTACCGTGCTCGGTCTGCTGAATGGAGGCGGTCAAAAGATCCTCCACCGAGGGATCCAGGGTCAACACATAAAGATCCTGGCCGCCCGGACCCACAATGGACTTTAAAATGCTCCTGGCCAGCTTCTGGCGGCAGTATTCGGTGAGCATCTCCGGATCTTTGGTCAAGGGCGCGTAATCGGCCAGGGTCTCGGCCACGGTCAGGAGATCGCGAATACTGACCCTTTCCCTGAGCAGATTCTGCAAAACCTTCTGCGCCTGACCCAGGGTGAGCAGGCTGTTTACCTCCTCCACCACCTTGGGAGAGGTCTTGGCCAGGTTGTCCAAAAGGTTCTGCACCTCCTGCCTGCCCAAAAGCTCATCGGCATGAGCTTTTATCACCTCTGTCAAATGGGTCGCTATCACCGTGGAGAGGTCCACCACCGAATATCCGGAGAACTGGGCCTCTTCCTTACGGGCCGAGGGTATCCAAAGCGCGGGCAGGTTAAATGCGGGCTCCAAAGTGGGAATGCCCTCCACCTGCTTTTTCACATCACCCGGGTCCATGGCCAGGAGGTAATCTATCATCAATTCCCCACCGGCCACTTCATTGCCCTTGATCAAAAATGAATAACCGCCGGGTTTGAGCTGCAAGTTGTCCCTTACATGCAAGGGGGGCACCACCAGGCCCAGTTCCAGGGCAAGCTGCTGGCGGATGGTGCGGATGCGGTCCAGGAGATCGCCGTCCTGCTCCTCATCCACCAGTGGAATAAGACCGTAGCCCACCTCCAACTCCAGGAGATCCAGGGGCAATAGCGCCTCCACCTGCTCCGGTCCCGAAGGCGGCGGGGCCTCGGCCATGGCTGATTCCATCTGGACCTGGCGGTCGGTCTCTTTTTTGCGTTTGTAAACCATAAAGGAAAGGGCGCCCATCACACCGCCCAACAGAATGAAGGCCGCGTGGGGCATGCCCGGCACCAGGCCAAAACAAAAAACCACCCCGCTGGCAATGCCGAGCGCCTTGGGCTGTTTGGCAAACTGGACGGAAAACTCAACCCCCATGGGCACATCGCTGGCCGCGCGGCTGACCATCACACCCGCGCTGGTGGAGATGATCAAGGCGGGTATCTGGGTGACCAGGCCGTCACCGATCGTGAGCACGGTATAGGTCTGGGCCGCATCGAAAAAGCTCATGTCCTGTTGCAGCATTCCCACCAAAAGGCCGCCGGTTATGTTGGTCAGGGTAATTATTATGCCCGCAATGGCGTCGCCGCGCACAAACTTGCTGGCGCCGTCCATGGAGCCGTAGAAATCCGCCTCTCTTGAAATCTCGCTCCTTCTGCTCCTGGCGTCGTCTTCATCTATAAGGCCCGCGTTCAAGTCCGCGTCAATGGCCATCTGCTTACCGGGCATGGCGTCTAAGGTAAAGCGGGCGCTAACCTCGGCGATACGCTCCGAACCCTTGGTGATAACAATAAAGTTGATCAGGACCAGGATCAGAAAGATCACAAATCCCACAAAATAGTTGCCGCCCACCACAAACAGGCCGAAGGCCCGGATCACCTGTCCGGCCGCCTCGGTGCCCTCGCCTCCGTGCAAAAGGATCAACCTGGTGGAGGCCACGTTCAAAGAAAGCCTGAACAAAGTGGTGACCAAAAGCACCGAAGGAAAGATGGAGAAATCCAGGGGCTTTAAGGTGTACAGCGCCGTAAGCAGAATGACTATGGCAAAGGTGATGTTAAAGGAGAGCAATATATCCAGGATAAAGGAAGGCAACGGCAGGATCATCACCACCAGGATGCCTATGACACCCATGGCCAGCCCGACCTCGGCTATATTGCCTGAATCCAAAACCGGCAGGGCCGGGAATTTTCTTTTGGGAGCTGCTTCAGCCATATTTTCCTTTTATCAGCCTAACTGCCTTTACCGGCACGGTTCAGCACTTCGCGGTGCCGGTTCTTCATTCGGTATACGTGGGCCAGGATGGTGGCCACAGTCTCATACAGTTCGCCCGGGATGGATTGGCCAACTTCAACCGCCTTGAAAAGCGCCTGGGCCAGGGGCTTGTCTTCGATAACCGGCACTCCGTTCTCCCGGGCGATTTCCTTGATCTTGAGTGCGATCTTGTTGGCGCCCTTGGCCACCACTTCCGGCGCATCCATTTCATGGGACCTGTAAGCCAGGGCCACGGCCAGGTGGGTGGGGTTTGTAACCACCACATCCGCCTGGGGCACTTCCGCCATCATGCGGTTTCTGGCCTGTTCCCTTTGCAAGGAGCGGATGCGGGACTTAACCTGGGGGTCGCCCTCGGTCTGTTTGTATTCGTCCTTGACCTCCTGCTTGGACATTTTGAGTTCTTTTTCATGCTCGTATTTCTGATAGGCCCAGTCCATAACCGCCAGAACGAACATGGCCAGAACACAACGCCAGAATATGGTGAAGCAGACATCGATGATATAAGAAACTATCTGGATCACTTCTTCCTGCCCCAGATCAGGCAGGTTCTCCCATTCGGCGCGTACTGTGAGATAAGCCACAAATCCCACAATCGTCAGCTTCAGAATATTTTTAATTGCCTCCACAAAGGTGCGAAGGGCAAAAAACTTTTTGAATCCCTTCAAAGGGCTCAGCTTGCTCAGATCCGGTTTAAGCCGTTTTGGCGCCAGCAGAAAGCCCACCTGGGCTATGTTCACCAGGGCCGCGGCCACAAACACGGCCAGCCAAACCGGTACGGCGGTTATCAAAAAATAACCGATATATTTGGTGATCATGGCCGCCGCCTCGGAAGGCGAAAAATTGATCTGGGCCACATTGGCAAAGGTTTCGCGCATCAGGTTGGAAATCTGACTGGAGAGGTAACCGCCGCCAAACCAAATCGCCATGAGCCCGGTGATGAGAACCGCCACGCTGTTAAGCTCCTGGCTCTTGATCACCTGGCCCTGTTCACGCGCCTTTTGCCTGCGTCGCGAAGTTGGTTTTTCGGTTTTATCCTGTGCGCCCTTATCCGCCATTTTCTACATTGCCTTTAAAAGACCTATGAAAACCGGTCCCAACCCCCTGAAAGTGGCTGCCATATGGCTGACAATCAAGGGAATGGTCACGGCCAGGAAAAACAAGCCTACACTGATGGTGAGAGGAAAACCCACAATCAGGATATTCATCTGGGGCACGGTCTTGGCCAGAATGCCCATGGTGACTTGGGTGAACAAAAGCGCCCCTATAACCGGCGCACCCAAACGCACGGCCATGGAAAACATTCCCCCCGAATACTTGAGCATCTGGGCATAGAGATTTTCGCTCAGGGCAAAGCCGCCGGGCTGGATCAGGGTGAAACTGTCGGCCAGGGCCTTTATGATCCAAAGGTGCCCCCCAACGGCAAACATAGTTAAAAGTACCATTAAATAGCATAGTTGCGCCAATACCGAAACCTGTCCGCCTCCCATGGGGTCAATGACGTTGGCCACGGCAAAGCCCATTTGAAACCCCACCAGCTGACCCATTATCTGAACCGCGGTGAGAAAAAGGCGCACCGTGAACCCCAAAATGGCTCCGATCATAAGCTCGCCCACGGCCAAAAGGGCCAACTGCCAAACATTATTCGGAAATAACGCCGGATCCAGTTTAACCACCGGATAAAGCCAGATAGCCAGGGCAAAACTGAGCCCTGCCTTGGCCATGGGCGGCAGGTTCTGGGAGCTGAAAAAGGGCATGGTGGCCATAACGGCGCTTGTCCTTACAAGCACCAGCAAAAAGGCCATCCATTGACCAAAATCAAAACCTTCCAGAATCACGCCCTTTTCACCCCTTTATCTTATATAGTCCGGGAAATTGGTAAAAATCCCCTGGGTAAAACTCATAAGCCGGTTAAGCATCCAGGGCCCAAAGATCAGAAGCCCCAGCATGACCGCCAAAATCTTCGGCACAAAGGTGAGCGTCATCTCCTGGATTTGGGTCACGGATTGAAAAATGCTCACCACAAGTCCCACAATCATGCCGAGCCCCAGCATGGGCATGGCAAGAAGCAGGGTTGTCTCAACCGCCATCTTGGCAAAGCCGATGATAAAATCCGTGGTCATGCAAACACCTCTGCCGGTTCCCCCCCCAAAAGGGGAGCCGATGTAAAGGTCAGGCAAAACTCCTGACCAAGGAACCCACAATCAAGAACCAGCCGTCCACCAATACAAAAAGCATCAATTTAAACGGCAGGGAAACCATTACCGGCGGCAGCATCATCATACCCATGGACAAAAGCACACTGGCCACCACCATATCTATGACCAGGAAGGGAACATATAACAAAAAACCTATTTGGAACGATGTCTTAAGTTCACTGATCACAAAAGCGGGAATCAGGCTGGTCAAGGGTACGTCGTCTGCGTTTTTCGGTTTTTCCTCACCTGCTATCTTCATGAAAAGCCCCAGGTCCTTTTGCCTGGTCTGTTTCAGCATGAAGGAGCGCAAAGGACCGGCGGCTTTTTTTAAAAATTCTTCCTGCCCAAGCTTCCCGTCTATGTAGGGTTGCAGGGCTGTTTCATGTATCTGGTTGAAGACCGGGGCCATGATAAAAAAGGTCAAAAAAAGGCTTAGCCCCACGATGATCTGGGCCGGGGGCATCTGCTGGGTGCCCATGGCGTTTCGCAAAAGGGAAAACACAACCGCCAGCCTGGTGAAACTGGTGGTCATGATCAATATGCCGGGCGCGAGGGTCAATATGGTCAGCAGGACCACTATCTGCAAAGCCGTGGAGACCTGCTCCGGATTGACCGCCTCTTCCACTCCCATGGTTATGGTGGGCAGCCTCAAGACGCCTTCCTGGGCCCAGGCCGGATCCACCCAGAACAGGGCCAAAAGAACGGGTAAAGCTAAAAGGGCCAGGCGTTTCAATTGCCTTCCTCCTTTTTGGCTTTGGCCTTTTTGAAGATCTCCCCAAAAGCCAGGCCTGCACCCTTTTCTTTTAGAAGCATGTTGAACTCTTCGGAATCTTCAAAGGTGGTCAATAGATTGATCCGGTCCGGGCTCACACCCAAAACCAGAACCTTGTCGCCCACCTTGACCAGGGCCAGAAACTTGCGCGGCCCCAAAGGTAAGCGGCTGATTATGCGCATGCCGGCCGCACCACCGGTGAAACCGGAGGGTAAAAAGCGTTTGGCCGCCCAAAAAAGCAAGAGCATGATACCCAACACCAGGGCCAATCCGGCCACCATGTTCAGTAAAGCCAGGCTGAAATCCCCCTGGGCCAGATCGTTTGCGGCATCCTCTTGCCCGGCCAGGGCCGGGCAGGCGCTGGCCAAGATGATAAGGGCAACCGATATGACAGCCAATGCGCGACTCATACCCATCTCCTAGGACAGGGATTTTACGCGTTCAATGGGGCTGACGATATCGGTTAGGCGCACACCGAATTTCTCATTAACCACCACCACCTCGCCCCTGGCGATAAGCTTACGATTGACCAGGATCTCAAGGGGTTCGCCGGCCAGTTTGTTCAGCTCTATCACAGACCCCTGGCCCAACTGTAAAAGATCGTTTATGAGCATGGTGGTGCGCCCCAGTTCAACCGTAACCTCCAAGGGAATATCCAGAATAAAATCAATATTCTGTGCCTGTGCAGGCGCGGGGGCCTCCGGTTCGCCGAACTCTTCCAGCGAAGCCTCGCCTCCCAAATCTCCATTCTGTCCGTCTTCCCATTCATCGGGCATGATCAATCACCTTTTTGTTGGGGCCGAAGGTTTTCCGGCCTTTGACAAACTATTTCAATCCCCGGGTGCTTGCTTTTTGCGGGCGTCTGCGGCCCGCGAGTGGGGACCTCAAACAAAAAAACCGGACGCCCTCAGGTAAAGTCCTCCACCCGGTAGGCCTTGGCGCCCCGGAAGGTTCCCGGTTTGCCTTTGAATTTGGGCACACCCTCCACCATCCCCACCAGGGTGTCGCTCACATCCTTATCCAGCTTCATTACGTCACCCACCTTTAAATCAAGCAGTTCACCGCTGGTGATATGGGTGCGCCCCAGCTCCACCGTAAAATCCACCTTGGCCTCTCTGAGCTGGGTGCGGAAGCGCCTCATCCACTCGTGGTCCACTTCCAGCTGATCGCTCTGGAAACCCGCATAAAGCTTGGAGCGGATAGGTTCTATAGTGGAATAGGGTATGCAGATGGTTATGGTGCCCGCGGCATGCTCCATCTCCATCTCGAACTTGATCACAATGACCACATCCGAAGGCGGCACAATGGAGGCGAACTGGGGGTTGATCTCGGTGCGCTGATAGACCATGGTCACCTCATGCACCGGTTTCCAGGCCTGTTCCAGGTCCTTTAGCCCCATGCTCACCACCTTGCGGGTGAGCTGTTGCTCAATAGCGGTAAAATCCCGGCCCTCTATCTTAACCTCTCCGGTGCCCGCGCCGCCGAAAAAGGTCTCCACCAGGTTGAAGACCAGCTTTGATTCCAGCACAAATATGGCGTGGCCGCGCAAGGGGTCCATTTTAAAAATATGCAGACTGGTGGGCACAGGCAAAGAGCGCATGAACTCGCCGAACTTCACCATATCCACACTGGTGGTGGTCATATCCACGATCTTGCGCACCGCGCTGCTCAATGTGGTTCTGAAAAGCCTGGCGAATCGATCATTTATAATCTCCAGGGTAGGCATGCGACCCCGGATGATCCGGTCCTGGTTGGTGAGGTCATAAACTATGACCCCGTCCGCCCCGGGACCGGTGTCGGTCTCCACCTCGATCTCGCCGCCGCTCATCCCCTTGAGCAGAGCATCGACCTCGTCCTGGCTGAGAATCTTGCTCATGATGCACCCCTACTGAACCACAAACTCGGTAAAATACACGGCGTGAACCGAACCCTTGCCCGCCAAGGCCCGGTTAAACGCCTGCAAAACCTCGTTACGCAGGCGCAGTTTCCCGGATACGTTTGAGATTTCCCCGTAACTCTTACTGGTCAGCAAAAGCAGCACGGAATCCCTGATTATAGGCATGCGGGCCACTATCTCTTTTCTGATTTTTTCCTCCTTGGCGTCAACCGCCAGGGAAAGGCGCAGATAGCGTTTGCCGCCATGGTCGGCCAGATTAACCACAAAAGGTTCCAGATTGATAACCGTACCTTGGGCTTCTTTGGCCTTTTCCCCGTCTTTGGCTTTGGCTCCTTTTTCGCCCGGTGCTCCTTCTTCGGCAGGCTGGGCGTCCTCCGCCTTGGCCTTGTCCTCTGCCGGGGGCTCGGGCTCGGCCATAAAATACTGCCAGCCAAAAAATCCGCCCGCACCGAGAATCAGCAAAAGAACCACAAGAATGATGATCTTCAAAAGCGGAGACTTTTTTTTCTTTTTCTCCCCGCCGTCAACTTCCATTTCCATTTCTTCTTCAGCCATTTTTCCCTCCTGGGCCCCGAGGAGCCAACCAGGTCTCAGCAGGAAAACCTCTTTGGGGGATATGCCGCCAAAGCCCTGCTGCCTTCACCCTCAAAATCGCCCGGGATTTCTGTAAGCACCTTAAAAAACCGGCCCGCGGGCCTGCTTTTTTCCCGAGCCTTTATCAACATTTCCCCAACTCCAAAGGGGAAGAGCTTATCTTCTGGTCAGGCATCATGATTCCCCGGTCAAGAGCACAATCTCGGTGCGCCGGTTCATGGCCCTCTGCTCCCTGCTCCGGTTGGGTTTGAGCGGCCTGGTTTCACCCAGGGCCCCCACCCGCATGAGATCAGGGGGCAGACCTTGTTCCTGTACCAGATAGTCAAGCACAGCCAGGGCCCTGGCCAGGGAAAGTTGCCAATTATCCCTGAAACCGGTGGCCGGATTGGGAGGGGCGTCGTCTGTATGCCCTTCCACCACCATGGGGACGTCGACCTGCCTTAAAACCACCGCCACTTCCTTAAGAGCCCTGCGCGCCTTATCCGAGAGGGCCGCGCTGGCCGGGCCAAACAAAAGGTCATTGGCCAAGGTGATCACCTCGCCCCTTTGATCCCTTCTGAAAGACACCTTGCCCTGGAGCTTTTGAGCCAAAGCCGCCTTGGCGGCGGGAGGCAACCCCATCTCCATGGAAAGTTTCACACTTTCCTTGAGCAGATCATCGACCGAAGGCTTATGTATGGCCCCCGGAGTCGAGGCGTCCTTTGGCTTCGCCCCATCTATATCCATTATGGCAGGCGAACCGCCCGCTGCGAAGAAACCAAAAGCCTCTTGCATCTTGGGGACCTCCGGCTCCTTCATAGTCAAAAGCATCACAAAGAAAGTAAGCAAAAGGGTGACCAGATCGCTGAACGTGAACATCCAGCCCAGAGGGTCCATTTTAACTCCCTGGTCTCCCTTTCTGCCCATGGCTAGTCTTTATCCTCATCTTTGAAAAGATCAAAGGTAAAGCCCTTGAAATCAAGTCTTCTTTGGGCCTTGCCATCGGGAATCTGATAAAAACTGGAGTCTTTGGCGTCAAAAACAAGTTCCACCCGGTTGTTAAGGCGTAGATGATTGGGGTTTGTCCTTGGCACCATGGGCCGGTAACCGGCCAGGCCAAAGGCGGCCAGTCTGGTGGGGTCCACCCCCTTGGAGGCAAGAAACCTCACCACAGCCAGGGCCCTTTCCGCACTCAAACGCCAGTTGTTACGCCCCCCAACGTCGGAACTCTCCTCATCATCCGTGTGTCCCTTGACGCTTACCGGGTAACTTCTGCCCCGGATCACCTCAGCCACCCGCAACAAAAACTCCTCTCCCCGCTCGCCAAGTTCAATTGAGCCGGGCATGAACAGAAGGGCGTCGGTCATCACCAGGGTCTTCTTCGATTGGCTTCTGAGTAGTCTCACATCTTCTATATTATCCTGATCAGAAGCCAGGCCCCTCAAGGCCAGATAGTCCTGCTCCACCGGGTTGATCGGCGCTTTATAGGAGCTGCCGGAACTTGAATAGCCCAGCCTCAAAGGGCTCACGCTGCCCTTGGCCGCTCCAAAGGCATCGCCCACTGATTTAACCGCCTTGATAAGCCTGGTTTCCTCGGTGGTGCTGAAGGCGTTCAGCAGGATAAAAAAAGCAAGCAAAAGGATCATCAAAGAGGTGTAAAGCACCACAATGCTTGGTCGATCCGGCTCTTGTTGCTTGCTGCGACCCAAAGGCGGGCCCCCTTTCGCTTCTATTTAAAGACCGACTGCCGTAAGGCAGGGGGCAAAAAGCTGTGCAGTTTCTGCTCAATCACCCTGGGGTTGTCGCCCCGGGCGATGGAGAGAACCCCGTTTAAAATCAATTCCTTTACCATAACCTCTTCCTGGGAGCGGTTGCGCAGTTTGCCGCTCATGGGAAGAAACACCATGTTGGCCATAACCGCACCGTAAAAGGTGGTTATGATGGCAACAGCCATGGCCGGGCCAATGGAGGAGGGATCGTCCATGGCTGCCAACATCTGGACCAGGCCGATCAATGTACCGATCATGCCCAAAGCAGGAGCAAAGGTGCCCATGGTCAGGAAAATCTCGGCCCCCAGACGATGCCGGTCGGCCACATAATCGATCTCCGTTTCCAGAATTTCCTTTATGGCCGCAGGCTCTAGACCATCCACGGTCAATTGCAGACCTTTTCGTAAAAAGGGGTCGTTAACCTCTTTCATGATGGCCTCCAAGGCTAAAATCCCCTCGCGCCTGGCCTTGGTGGCATATTCCACAAACTGGCTTATCAGCTGGGGTACGGGGACCACCCGGGAGAAAAACACCTGTTTTACAATCCCTATCAACTTGAGCAGATCCCTTAAAGGATAGTTGATCAGGGTCACGCCGATGGTTCCGCCGACCACAATCAAAAGGCTTTTGACGTCAATAAACTGCCCAACACTGCCGCCAAGGCTCATGGCGATAACAACCAAGGCGAACGCGCTGACAATGCCTATAATGGTAGCCAGATCCATTACCCCTCCTAGAGCCTCCCTATCGAAACAGGATCATGCAACATCCGCGCCAGATAACCAGTCAAGGCAATCCTGCCATTTGACATAGGATATCAATACCTTGAATGAATTTTACCGGCAAGGAAAAATAAAGCCGTTGACTTTTATGTTGACAGCCAGCCTACCATGCGTCCAGTTGGGGAGTTAAGTCCTGTCGGCGGCAAATGGTTTTTAAAATCGGTTGCACCACCCAAAGGTCTCCCGGACCCCTTGACATCATCTGTGAAAACAAAAGCGCACGCCTTTGGCCCAACCGAATCATAAATTACATTTAGCCTTACGAATCAATAAGTTATCCAAAAATAATATTAACCGGCAGCCTGTCTGTAGCCTTGGGCCTGATTATGCTTATTTAAGGCGGCCTTTGGAAAGGATTATTTTTATATCAGGCTTTAACATGTGTTTTTAAAACAGCTGTAAAACCAAGGCGGGATTCACCGTGAAAAATCTGCGCCTGCCAGGGCCCCGGGGAAACGCACCCTGCGAATTACGCAAACTGTAAAAGCCATATTATTTTAAATAATTAACCAGCCGATTCATAGAGAGGGCAAAAAAACGGAAATAAGGAGACGCTTTTTAAAACGATGCTTCCAAAAGCACCTGAAAACGCATTTTGGGAGACACGGTCAAGAGTTAAAACCATGTCAGGGAAATGACACGCGGGCCTTTTGACGTCAAAAGGCCCGCGCAAAAGGGGCAGAACCACGCCTTGGTCAGGCGGGGAATCTTACTTACCGTTTAAGGTTCACCAGCTCGTTCAGCATCTGATCTGTGGTGCTGATGGTCCGGCTGTTGGCCTGGAAGGCCCTTTGGTAGTTGATCATCTTCACAAACTGCTCTGCCAGGTCCACGTTGGACTGTTCCAGAGTCCTGGACTGAACCTTGCCCATGCCTCCCTGATTGGGATTGTTTATGTTGGGCTGGCCCGAATCACGGGTCTTGCTCCAAAGGTTCTCGCCGTTCCTCTCCAGGGAACCGGCATCGGCAAAACCGGCCAGAAAAATCCTGCCCAGAATCTGCAGGGTGCCGTTGCTGAAGTTGCCGGTGATCACGCCGTCATCACTGATGGTTAATGAATCCAGGGTGCCCCTGGTGGAACCGTCCTGGAACAGGTAAAGCACCTCGCTGGCTCCGGCCGACTGGGTTGAGGCGCTGGCGCTGGCGCCGGTGGGTTTATAGTCAAAAGTTATTTCCTGGGGCTCACCCGCCCCGGTTTCATCTTTCCACAAAAAGGTTATGGGCTGCTTGGAGTCATTGTGGGTGGTGTTTTGTGATTCACCGTCATTGGCATAGGTGTTCTGCACCCAGGTGGAGAAATCCGCCCCATTCTGGGAGGTGCCAAGGGTGTTGGTGCCGATCTCCACCGTGGCTCCCAGGCCTGTGCTGGTATGGCTTAAGGTGAATTTGTTATCCGAATCCACCGAGGCGGTAACCCGGGTGTCTGTGCCCGTATCCATGCCTCCGGCCGCTTTGTCGCCCTTAAGCCCCTTGATGGAAGAAGTGTTGGAGCTTGAAAGGTCCACATTGTAGGCGGTGCCGACCTGGTTGGCCTCAAAGAATATGGACTGCCCGATCACCTTGACGCTCCAGGTGTCGCCCCCGCCGCCTTCAAGTGCGGTTTCGAGCTGGGTGGCCAATGCGCCCATGGTGGTGCCCTGGGCCACGCTTACGGTGGTTCCGTTTACATAGAGATCTGTTGCCGCGGGCACGGTGGCCCCGGTCACGTAAATTGTGCCGTTGGCCGTATCACCGTTGTTTATGGCGTCTACAACCTCACTCAAGGAGGTGCCGGTCACAGTGGCGGTAACGGAAGAGCTGGTCGTTACATTGACCGCCGAGTCGCCGTTTCCATAAAGGGTGATGGTGGTGCCGCCACTGGCCAGATCGGCCCAGATGCCCGAGGTGGAGGCATTTCCGTTGATGGCCCCCACCAGTTCGGATGTCGTTGCGAAATTGTCATAGGTGTAGGTGGTGGATCCCACCCCGAAGGTGTCACCGCTGGCGTCCCAGGTGGCCGGATCTATGACTACTTCCACGCTGGAGACAAACTCCTGATCCGCTCCCGCGGCAGTGTAGTTGAAGATCTCGCCCGCCCTTTCGCTCACCAGGGTGTTAAGACCGTCGGCAAAGGCGTTTTTGCTCTCATAGGAATCACCGCTGTCCGGCAGGCCGGTGGTGGTGCCGACCAGGTGTCCGTTAGTATCGAAATGCAGGAAATAGGTGGTGGGAGACTGGATGTTTGAGTTGTCAAAGGTCCCGTCTTCCTGCTCATAGACCGCAACTTTCCAGATACCGGTGATATCGGAAGGAGAGACGTCATTATTCTCGCCTGTGGGGTAAGGCCCGCCGGCGGGATAGCTGTCCCTATCAATTTTCTGGTAAATTGTCATGAGGTCGTGGGCCACACCCAGGGTGTCGTAGGTCCTCACCGGGGTGAGGTAGTTCCAGGTTGCGGTGTCCGTGGGATCAATGGGTTCAGAGGCTTTGTGTTCGTCTTCATCCTCTGCATCCAGGTTGATGCTCAACTCCACGTTTTCGGTCTTGATGGCGTCGGTCTGATGCACCCTTACCCGCAGGTCAGTGGGTTGCTGCACCACGTTGCCGTCTCCATCCACATTGTATCCCCTGAGGCGGTACCCCAAGGGATTCACCATGTAGCCTTCCGCATTCATGGTGAACTGCCCGGCCCGGGTGTAAAAAAACCCCGCGTTGTTGCCCGCGTCCGGGTTTGAGACCTCGAAAAACCCCGAGCCGTTAATGGCCAGGTCGGTTGGGATGTCCGTGCCCTCAAAAGAGCCCTGGGTCATCATGTTCTGCACGTTCAAGACCCGGGAGCCGGTGCCCACATTGGAGGAAACGCTGCCCCCGGCCGTGAGCGCATGGACCATGAGATCACCAAAATTGACTCGCGTGGACTTGAATCCGTGGGTGTTTACGTTGGCGATGTTGTCCGCCACACTGCTCAAGGCCTTGCCGTGAACATTAAGGCCGTTAACCCCCGCATACATTGCGGTTAACATTCCCATGGCCTGTTCTCCTTATCCCTGGAGTTCATCCAAGCGGCTTCCCTGCCGCTCTGAACCGTAATTCCTATAACAAGGCGGCCGCCATGCCGCCCACGGTCGCTATCTTTTTGAGGACATCCAAGATGTCCGTATCATCGTCGGAACTGGTGGAAGAAGCCTCTTCAGTGCTTTCCTCTTCCGAGTCGTCGCCCCCGTCAGTGCCGAGATTGGTGTCGCCGGTGGTGGTTTTGGCCTGGCTGACGCTCATGACCTTTTCCAGAGGCAGGGCTGAGTCGTCACCCAGCAGGAGATAAGCTGTGCCGTCTTCGCCCCGCTCATAGCCGGTAACCAGGCCGGAGACCGTGTAGTCTTCTATCTTGATCACCTCATCCCGACTGTTATAGGCGCTGATTGCGATCTTGTACACGCCCGGCTCAACCCTGTTGCCCTGGTTGTCGTTGCCGTCCCATTCCAGGGTTCTATAGCCGGCCTCGAGTTCACCCAATTCGTAATCCCGCACAATATCACCTTCCGTGTTGGTTATGGTGACGGAGGTCTTGCTGGACTTGGCGGGCAGGGTGTAGTTCAGTTTACCCACGTGGTTTTCGCCCACAGGCATGAGGTTTCCGGAGAATTCCACTTCCCTGCCCACCAGGCTTAAGGCGGTGGAGGTGTTCACACTGGTCTTTATACTGGCCAGGCCTTCCAGGTTGGTGTTGATCTTGGTCAACTGCTCCAGGCTGCTGAAGGTGGCCAGCTGTGCGGTGAACTCGGAATTGTCCATGGGATCAAGCGGGTTCTGGTTGGTCATCTGGGTCATGAACAACTTCAAAAAGACATCTTTACCCTGTCCACTATCAGGCCCTGTAGTCTTGGACCCAGTTCCCGTGGTGGTGCTGTTTAATTGAGTGGCTGTGGTCTGGTATATCACCTTGACCTCCTGACGCGCTTGATATTCATGCCTTTAACCTGAAGCCCTTTTCAGGGGCAACCGGCCGTTTTATTAATTAATTCAGGCAAAGAGGCTTATACCCCTGCCTCCGATCATCTGAGAGGCCGCCATGTTTCCGGGCGGCAGGTCATCGTCCGCCGCCCCTTCCCGGCCCTGTCCCTGACCATCGCCGTTCTGGTTGAAGCCACCGGAACCCTGACGTTGGCCGCCTGCTCCGAACTGGGCTTGTCTTTGCTGCTGCCCGTCCTGGGAGTCCGGGTTGACCATCACCTCCAGACGCTCCAGCTTTATGCCCTGCTGGCTCAAAGCGCTTTTTAACTGCTCCATGCCTGAATCCAGGGCGTTTTTGGCGGCCACGGTCTCGGCCATAACCGTTGCCTTAACCAGCCCGTCCTTTACGCTCAGCTCCAGGTTGAGCTGACCCAGGTGGGCGGGCTTTAAGGCAAGCTGAAGACTGGACTTACTGGTCTTGGCCATCTGGGTGATCTGGTCACTGACCTGACGCACCACATAAGAGGGCAAGGTTCGGTTTGATTTAAGGGCCTGCCCGGCCTGATTCAGCCTATCGCCCACTGTTGCCCCCGCCCCTGCCTGGGCCACCTTGGAGGTGGAGGGCAGGTCATCTGCGGCCGAAACCTCCACCACGCCAGCCTTGGCCGCATTTGCGGCCGCCTGTGCCTCGGGCCTTTCCCTGACCGGCGCGGCCTGGGCCATTGCTGCCTGGGCCGGGGCATCGGTCTGGGTCTGGATCGCGGCCTGCATTGCCTCGGCCGAAGTGGAGCCGCCAAGCGCCTTTAAAGCGCTGTTAAAGGCTTGGGCGATATCGCCCTTATCCTGCGCAGCCAGGGCCGGAGAGTTCATCTGTAAATTCTGCAGAACCTTGGCCTTTATGCGGGCGGCGTCGCCTGCCGTATCAACCTGGGCCGGATTAACCTTCAATTTGGCGGCCAGGCTTTTCAAACTTTCCTGCATGCCCTTGTCCTGGCGATCCGCCGCCACCTGGAGCATGGCCATAAAGGATTTGGGTGAAAGTTCTCCCTGAGCTGCTCCGGATTGGGTCAAAAGGGTCTGGACTTCCTGTTTGTCTAGCCCCAAGCGGCCCAAAAGATCACTCAGGACCTTTTGATCCACCTTGCCGCCCTTTGCCTTGGAAAGCAGTTCGGGCAGGCCGCTTACCATAAGTTTGTTTCCCTTTTGGGGCAGGGAATTCACAAACTCCTTTATCTCCGATTCGCTAATCCCCAAATCTTTCAAGGCCTGGATCAAAAGCGGGCGATCCGTGGCATTGAGCTCGAAAACAGGCCCCTCGGTTACGGCGTATTGGGGCATCATTTCAAACAAAACCCCCATATTCACCGAACCGTCTTCCTGACTGGCCCTTTTAATCATCTCCTCGGCGTCTTCATCGGAATAGCCGCTTTTCACCAAGGTTTCCTTAAGCTCATCCTTTGCCGAAGGAGGCAGGCTGAACTCGTTCAATGACTTTTGGGTGGATCTGAGACCGGCCTCCAGCCGGGCTATGGGGCTTCCCTCTGGAGAGGTGAGCTCGAGCTTGGTTTCCCGCCCGCCGCTTAAAACCTGCCCCAGGGTCTCGTTCTGCCTGGTCTCGGTCTGTTTATAATCGTAAGCTTGTTGTTTTTGCATGATCTGATTAAACAGCACCTCAAAGGCATTGGACGATGATCCGCCCTGATCCTGATTGAAGCCTTGGGGTATTATTCCGCCAAAGGTTTCAATGGCAAATGCCTCGGTTTTCACTGGCTCCTCCTTGAGCAAAATGGGTCTGGCCTTTGATGCTAGCAAGTGTAATGCCAGTTAGAGTGATTTTTTAATTTTGTATTTACATACAGGTATTTACAAAAATTAAGCCCGAGGCTGATGAGGCCTCGGGCTTTAATTCAGGGCTTTTTTTACCCTGTAAACAAAGAATTTTTTGCCGGTGTTCAGGCTGTACCGGGCAAGGGGTGGAGCCTGCCGCCCAAGCTCAGGGCAAAACCTGCCTCGGTCTCCTTGACCCAATCGGTTATCTGATAATAGGCGGCCCTTTGGAAACGGGCGGGGAAACGGCCTTCATGCACCCGGCAATAAAGCACCTCGTCTTTGCCTATGTAAAGGGAAGCGGGATCAAGCTCCTGTTTGGAGCCGTCGCTTACTGTCAGGACGAGATTATCATCCTTAATATCCACCCTGGTTATCACGAAAAAGGTGTCGGCCACCTCAAGTTGGCATTTTTTACCGTCCATGTAAAGGTAGTAAACCCCGTCCTCGTCCAGATGCACGGACTGGTAAATCAGCTCTATAATGCCGGGATGCACCAAGGGGGCTCCGTTATGCAACAGCTCCCCATTATTGTTGACCTGGATCTGACAAGGTGGATATCTGCCCTGCCAACCCTCGGGGATGTAACCGTTTAAATCCAGCTTTTCAGTCATCAAGCTCTCCCCTTCAAGTCAAAACTGTTTTTCCGTATCAACCAAAATGGTTACAGGACCTTTATTAACCAACTCCACATCCATCATGGCCCCGAACTCGCCGGTGGCCACGGTAATCCCCTTTTGCTCAAGCCTTTGAACAAAATCCCGATAAAGGGGCTCTGCCACCTCTCCCTTGGCGGCCCGCACAAACGAGGGGCGCTTGCCCTTTCTACAATCCCCCCAAAGGGTGAATTGGCTCACCACCATTATCGAACCCTTGATATCCATCACAGATAAATTCAGCTTTTCCTGGTCATCCGGAAATATCCTGAGCCCTGCTATCTTGTCGGCCATCCAGGCGGATTCCTTTTCCGTATCCTCCCCGGAAACACCGAGCAATATCAAAAGCCCGGGGCCGGTCCGGCCTGTCACCCTGTCTCCCACCTTTACCCTGGACTCACTCACTCTCTGAACCACTGCCCGCAAAATACCTGCTCCTTATACGATAATCTGAATATGAATTATTTTCACAAAAGCACTTCACCCGGGAAAAATCCAGCGGGGGTTTAATGCTCTTTACCTTTTTTTACCCTCACCTGTAACAGGCTCGATCACTCTTTATTCATGAACCAGTTAAGATTGGATTACAATTATTTTTCCGGCCATAACCACAACAAACAAAAAGCCGCGCCCCCAAAAAAGACTTTTACATCTCCGTCAAAGAGCAAAGGGATTACGTAATAAGAACCAAAAATAAATTATAAAATCGTGATGTTATCGTAAAAATACCTCATATCATCTAACAATATTGGTAAATCAGCCTCCGGGTTGTTCTTTGGAACTGCTAATCTTATATTTATAACAACCAAAGTATTCTAAACCGGCCCCAATCAGCGGGCAAACATTTATCTTTATAGGAGTTGAATCATCATGGCGGCTGAACAGACCCAATGGCTGGAGGTTGCGATCACCGCCGCCCCCCCCCAGGCCGAAGCGGCGGCCGACTTTTTGGCTAACTTGACCGGCAGGGGCGTATTATTAAAAGATGGCCAGATCCCGGAAAACCAAATCCAGGTGTTGGGTTATCTTGATGCTGATCATAAGCTGGACGAAAAAAGAGCCCGCCTGGAGAGGTTTACCCAAAGCCTTGGCCAGATGGAAGAGGGCGAAACGGCCAGCATCAATTTCAACTTTATTCCGGCTGAGGACTGGAGCCGCAACTGGAAGAAACATTTTCACCCAAGAGAAGCCATACCGGGACTGATAATAGCGCCCTCCTGGGAGGTCCCCGAGCCGGAACCGGGCAAAAATGTAGTCATCATTGATCCGGGACAGGCCTTTGGCACCGGTCATCATGAATCCACCCTGCTTTGCATGAAACGAATCAGCCGCCTGGCCAAGCGTGATCTTTTGCCTGAGCGGGTGCTTGACGTGGGCTGCGGCACGGGGATTCTTTCCTTTACCGCACTAGCCTTCGGAGCCCAAAGCGCGGTGGGGGTTGACCTGGACCCGGAGGCGATAAAAGCGGCCCGTAAAAACGCGGAGATCAATAACATGGCGGACAAGGTGGAGTTCAGTGAGACTCCCCTTGCCTCGCTCAGCGGAAAATTCCCCTTGGTTATGGCCAATCTCACAGCCAAGGACGTCACCGGCCTGGCCCAAGACCTGGCCGACCATCTGGCTCCGGGCGGAGAGTTGGTGGTTTCGGGCATACTGCCCGAACAGGCGGGTCAGGTGAGGAAAATTCTGGAACAGGCAGGCCTCACCTTTATGGAGTTGAACACCATGGCGGCCTGGTCTTCTTTGGTGATGGCGTGAGCAAAAGGCGCTTTCTCATATCAGGGTCCCTTAAAACGGATCAGGTGGTCGACCTGCCTTCCGAGGAAGCGGCCCACGCCAGAAAGGTTTTACGCCTTAAAAAAGACGATCTGGTTGAGCTGATGAACGGCCGGGGCCTTATGGCCCTGGCCCAGATAAACCGGGTCGATAAAAAGCAGGTCTCCTGCCTGGTGCGGAAGACCTGGCAAAAACCCCGCCCCCTGCCCAAACTGGTTCTATGTTGCGGCCTTATAAAAGGCGGCAACATGGATCTTTTGGCCCAAAAGTTCACTGAACTGGCAGTAGACGAGGTTAGGCCCTTTGAATCTCTGCGCTCGGTGAAAAAACTCAAAAACCCCACCGAACGTATAGAACGCTGGGAGCGGATTGCCGGTCAGGCCCTGAAACAATGCGGCGCAGCCCACCCCCCCGCCTTCATGCCTCCGGCCGAATATACCGAAATCCTTGAAGCGGCCCCGCCTCAGGCAGGCAAGGTGATGCTCTATGAAAACCAGGAGCATAAAACCCTGGCCCAAGTTTTGACGGAGCTTAAGGATAAGCAGGAGATATGGGCCCTGGTGGGGCCTGAGGGAGGATTCTCTTCCCAGGAGGCGATTTGGGCCGAAGAAGCCGGTTTTATCCAGGCCGGACTGCCTCATGTAATACTGAGGGCGGAGACAGCCTGCCTCACCCTGGCCTCTTTAGTGCGTTTCAGGCTCTGATCAGGGGCAATTTCCCAAAAATTCCAAAAGCAGCCTCTGAACCAGGCCGGAATCGTCTTCCATGAAAAGGGCATGGGGGTAATCGGGCAACACGGCCAGCCGCGCCCCCAGGTTCCTTGCCAGGTTTTGAGCCCCTGCCAAAGGCAAAAATGGATCTTTTGCGCCGGCCACCAAAAGCCTGGGAGCCTTTCCCTTGGGGGGGGTCGCCCTTACCAGGCCCAACATCAGCTCCAGGACGACCAGCGGCGGTTCGGGAGCCATATTCGGCAAAAGCTCTTCCAGATCCATCTTCGAATGTTCACCAAAAAAAATCTTGCGAATCAGGGGAAGATCCTGAACTCGCGGCTGCCTCCCCTGAAAAACCCGTAAAGCCGGTTTCAAGTGCCTGGCCAACAGGCGGGCGGAAACGGAAAGCCCCACTCCCTTGCCCGGCGCCGGAGCCAAAAATACAGCGGGCAGATCCACCACCTCCAGCACCTTTTGGGCCAGCCAGCCGCCCATGGAATGCCCCACCAAAACCGGCCTGCCCAGGCTGGCCGCAGCCCGGCGGGCGATATCCGCATAATCCCTGAGGCTGGTCGAGGCCGGCAGATCCCAGCGGTCTTCGCCATGGCCGGGAAGCTCCAGACAATTCACTCCAAAACCCTCGCGGGCTATGGCCGGGGCCAGATCAGCAAAACAAAAGGCTCCCGCCCAGGCTCCGTGGATCATAAGCACCTCGGCCCGGGCCCGGGCCGGGTCCGGCCCTGAACGAGTCAGCCTTGGTTTAATGTGGTCAAAAGGTCTGGCCATGATCAAAAATCCCCGACCTGGCGATATACCCGGCCGCTCTTGATAAATTTCAGCAATCATGAGGAACTATCTGATGGTCCGATTTTATAAGGCCAAAGCGCCCCTGTGTGATGAATTGCTTGTCTCGGTTCCTGCTGAAGTCCAAGGGCGTATGGGCTTGAAACTATTTAAACCTCATGAATTAATTCCCGGCGGAGAAAACAGCTCCCCTGGTGGCCGGGGTGCGTATTCTTCCATTATTTACCCTCGTATAAGGGGATGTCGCAGGGAAAAACCACATATCTAAATACGAGCGCCAGGTTTCTCCCCGCCATTTTCTCATTATCACAGGGATTCAGGGTAGGCAAGCAAGGCTTTGCCCGGTCTGTTGGTCGGATCACCCAATAGTAAGGTAGTATAAATTTAAGGAAATTGTAAATCATTTGCGCTAAAGGTTTTTTGCAATAATGCGGATTATTGTCTTGGGATGTGGTCCCATGGCGGCATAAGGATCCGGACTCATCTGCAAACTCATTGTTTGCCAACTCGCAATAGTAAAACCTGAACAGGGCAAACTCCATCTTGCCCAAAACGAACTCCCCGGGGTCCGGATGATTCCAAGCCTTGAATGTGCCCTGAAACCAGGCCCTTTTTTGCCCTTGCCGTGATAAGCTTGCCCGACCGCAGGTTTAACCGGAGGTCTGCCCCTTGCTCTGGAAAAATGGCTTAAAGGCAGGGTAAAGTGAAATATAACCTTAAAGATATAATCACATTCTACGAAGGATCTTCCAAGGCGGAGAAGGAGCACCAAAAAGTCAAATGGGCCACCAAAGAAGGCATGTTGAATCGTTTCCGCCTTTGCCTGGAACTGTTGCCTTTTGAACGTATAAACGCCTGGCTGGATGTGGGCTCAGGCACTGCGGCCTTTCAGGCGCTGGCCCTGGCCCGGCATCCCGGCATAAAGGCGGTGGCCCTGGATATTTCGCCTGAAATGGCTGCACTGGCCTCTCGGCGAAAAGACATCGAACCCTATGATATCACTCATGTGGTCAGGGACTTCATGGACTATGAAGGCGGTCCTTTTGATTTGATAACCTGTATTGGAGTTTTGCAGAAAACCACCTTCTCCCCTGTCGAGTTCTTTGAAAAGGCGGAAATGCTGCTCGACAAAGACGGTATGATTTTTCTGGATACCAAACACCTGGCTTGGCGGCGTTTCAAAAGACCCGGGTTTCTGCCGGAAAGATCCATGACCTGGTTCACTCAAAGGGAACTGGAGAAAGCAGCTTTAGAAAACAATTTCAACATATTAATGATAAAAGGTTTTCTACCCAGGGAAGGCAGAATAACAGAGCTTGCCAACTCTCACTGCCTGTTTGTCTGGGCCCAAAAAAAGGCGTCTTGAAATGATTATCGACTCGGAAGTACATCTACTGCACCCGGATGCGCTGGAACGGGGTTTTACACCGCCAGAAGGTGATCCGGTAACCAAGAGTATTTTTGAGCACCCTGATTTTCTGAACATCAAAGACCGGCTTTCTATTGGCGCACTTATGGCATCCATGGAGTCCTGCGGCATAGACAAGGCGGTTATCATAGGGCTCCCCTGGCAAGATCCGAGCCTTAACCAGGAAAACAACTATTTTACAGCCCAGTGTGCGGCAAATTACCCCGAACGATTCAAGGCCCTTTACATCCCCCATCTTGGCAATATAAAACAGGCGGTAAGCCAGATAGAGTCCCTGGATAAAAGGATTTTTCCCGGTATTAAGCTGATCTGCTCCTGGCAGGGAGTCCAGATGGATGAACCCAGCCTGTCTCCCTTGTGGCATACGGTGAGTGCCCGCGGGCTGGTGGCCATGGTGCATGTGGACCACCCTCACCAGTCCCTGGACGGGGACACCCCCTTCCGCCTGTTCAACCTGGCCCGCGCCTATCCCAGACTGAAACTCCTGGCCACCCACTTAGGCGGCCTGAGCTGTCTATACGGCCTTTTACCCGGATTGACAAAAGAAATATCAGCCATAACCTTTGTGACCAGTGCCTCGGCCACCATGGAGATGAGAGGCTTCGCCGCCCAGGTGACCCCCAAGAACCTCATATTTGGAAGCGATTTTCCCTTTAATCAGTTCCATGACCAGGAAACGCCATTAAAGCATTTACTTAAACTAAATTTACCGCAAGAAGAGATGGCTCATATCTGTGGTAAAACCGCCCTCAAGCTCTTCCAATGGGAAGGCGGTTCATGATCATAAGCGGTCACCAACCTGTCTACCTACCCTGGCTGGGGTTATGGCACAAACTTTACCTGTGCGACACCTTTGTCTATATGGACACGGTGCAGTACTTGGAAAACGACTGGAACAACAGGAACCGGATCCGCACTCCCCAAGGTCTTTTGTGGCTCACAGCCCCCCTTGACCGGAGAAATACCGGGGGCAAAGCCCTGAACCAGATACGATTGTTGACGCCTGAAGCCGGAAAGCAAGGGAAATGGCAGGAAAAACATTGGCAAAGCATCAGGCGCAATTATCGGCGAGCCCCCTATTTTGACTGGTACGCCAAGGACCTTGAAGAGATGTATCTGGGCAAGACCTGGGAAAACCTGGTGGAAATCTGCTTTGCCCAGTTCACGCTTTTTTCCTCCTGGCTTGGGCTGAAACGAACAATTGTGCGCATGAGCCAATTCAAGTTTGACGGCTCCAAAGACCGGTTCGTCCTTGACCACGCCCTCAAACTGGGGGGCAAAGGGGTGGTTTTCGGAGCCCAGGGCATCAACTATGTCAGACCGGAGATCTTCAGCAAAAAAAAGGTAAAAATCTATTTTCAGAACTACCGACACCCCACCTACCGTCAAACATTCGCCGGTTTTCAGGAGGGGTGCTCGGTTCTGGATCTTCTGGTTAATCACGGCCCCAAGAGCACTGCGATTTTACTTGGCCAAAACATAAGCCGAACTCGCCTGAGGCAAGGTGGGCTCTGGCATTCAGAGGCAGAGAAGCGGAAATGAAACGGCAAGATGCGCTAGCGGTTTTCACCCTTGAAAGGCATCACCTGGGTCTTTGGCGGCCCTGCTTTATGGTGGCCGAGATAGGGGGGAGCACAACGGGAATTCGGACCTGGCGCTTAGAACCATAGAAGCGGCGGGCTGGGCCGGGGCCGTCAAGTTCCAGACCTTGTGGAATAAACTACAGCCCCTTGGAAATAACCGGCCACAAGGAGTACAGAAGAAGTATTGTTGCCCAAGGGGATATTCTAACAGATGAAGTAATCGCAGAAGACATGCTGGCCTATAAAAGGCCGGGCACGGGCCTTAACCCTCTGGATCGTTACCTGGTGCTCGGCAAAAAAGCGGCAAAACACCTGTTCAAAAACCAGTTGATCACCTTAAAGGACCTAAAATAATGCTAAATTCCCAAAAAGTCCTGGTAGCCGTCGCCCATCCGAATGATGAAATCCTGGGGCCGGGGGCCCTGTGCGCCAGGCTGGCCCAGGCCGGGGCCAGGGTGCAGAGCCTGATATTGGGCCAAGGCTTGAGCGCCAGGACGGGCAACCACACAAAAGATGATTTTAAGAACCTGGCTGCCAGCGCTAACCAGGCAGCCCGCATTCTGGGCATGAAAAAACCCATATTGGGCCGTTTTCCGGACAACAGCTTTGACACTGTGGCCCTTTTGGATATTGTCAAGCGGGTTGAAGAGGTCAAAAGCGAGATCAAGCCGGACCTGGTCTTGACTCACCACTCAGGCGATCTGAACATAGACCACAGGCTGGTGAACCAAGCGGTCTTAACCGCCTTTCGCCCCCTGCCCGGATCCTCGCCCTGCCGCATCCAGGCCTTTGAGGTCCCCTCCAGCACGGAATACCAGGCGCCTTCCCATTCCCAGGCCTTTTTACCCTCAACCTTTGTGGATATAAGCCGGACCCTTGAGCTTAAACTCAAGGCTCTCTCCGCCTATGAAGGGGAGCTGCGTAAATGGCCTCATCCCCGTTCCCTCAAAGGGGTTGAGCATCTGGCCGCCTGGAGGGGATCTCAGGCAGGCCTGGCCAAGGCCGAGGCCTTCATGCTTTTGCGCGAGGTGCTGGTTTGATCCCAAAGCCCTTGAGTAATCACCGCCCGGAGGGGCTCCGAGCGTTTGTTCGGCAATAATAAGCCCACCCCTTGGCAAAACACTTTGAGCACTCACCCCTGCGGGCATTTTGCGTTTATGGAAGGCGGGGACTTTACCAAAGCATCTCCTCCAAACTGTGGACCAACAATTCCCCCAATACGGCCCACAGTTCGGCTGCAAACCGTGACGGCGTTGGAGCTATTGGATTACCGGTAACTAACTAGTTTTTTGACGGCCCGGACTTGAATCTTTTCTCCCCTTGGCCGACCAGTAAGCAGGCTCCATCCCAACCCGTACCTGATCTCAGTCGGAATCAGGCCTTTATCAGCTCATCATAAAGGGTTAGGTCCAGACGATTCATCTCCTTGATCAGCTCAATATTCGCCTTGGGCAAATCAGCTCCGTCAGGCATGGGCCGGGAAGTGTTCAAGTGGGCCTTTAAATCAAGTTTCACCCCCAGATAACTTCCCACCATGCCCATGAACTGGGGCAGATACTCGGTCAAACCCACCATATGCATATTTTCAAAAACCCGTTTCCTGGCTGTGTCAAGCATCTGCTCGTCCGGTATGGCGGGCCGCACTCTGAACCACCCGCCCTGGCCGCCGAGATCCATCTCCTGCAAGCCCACCACCTGGGGATTGGCCACTCCCACCGGGTTCACCCCGCTTAAGAGGTATTGCCTGAGATCCATACTGTTCACTGCGGGATACAAGTGATGCTCCGGGGTGTTTCGGATATAGGCATAATCCGAAAGAAGCCGCTTAACCGGGTCGCGCAGTACTGTGAAATAATTAACCGGCCTTTTCACCAGACGATGGATGCCATAGGGGATGTGTCCGCAGATAAAAATAATTCGCCCCTTTTCTCCCTCAGGCAGGGCGAGAAATACCTCCAGGGAGTTATCGCCTGAAACATGATAAACCCTTTCCTTGCCCAAGGCCTGGGTAAGGTTGTGGGTGAAGGTGGAGCCTCCGGTTCCGGGTAGATGCAGAAAACAATTTAATACTGGTTGATTCATTTTTTTCGCTCCCTGTGGCCCCTCGGCCCTGGCTTGAATGCCTAGTAGATATACCCCAAGCAAACCTGAAAGCGCCAACCAACCCGCATCCAAACCATGCCTTGATTTCTCTTTTAAAATGGCATTTTTTGCCCTCTCCAATAATCTATTTAAAATTTTTCTTTATATTTCAAATGGTTACAAAATAAACAATCTGGCACTGTATTTGCTTTTACTCTTAATTGAAAAAGTAAGCCCCTAAAATCCTATTCAAAGGGATCAAAATGATTGCCAGTCAAAATACCCAATACTCACCCCGACCGACTGTTTATGCGCAGCAAGGGCCGGCCATATTCATAGGCGGCACCGGTCGTAGCGGTACGTCACTTTTGCAAAGTGTATTGGGGCTTCACCACCTGATGGCTAAAATACCGGAAGAGACCAAACTTATGTCTCTGGTCTTTTTACCCGAAATTTTAAAAGAACTTTCCTGGGCAAATCCGGTCCGACGGCAAGAAGGTATTAAAACCATCAAGGAAGTGTGGGCCAAGCTCTATGCTTATCGGATTTCCTGGGGGAAAGACCCGGAGGCCGGCAAGAGAGGCCTTTTCAAGTTCGCTGAACCCCAATGGGTTGAACAGGCCCTGGGACAGCTGGACGGGCTTAGACCCGGAATCTTGGAACAGGAAGTCTTTGAGGTCTACGGTCACATGGTTTCAGAGCTCTTTGTCCGCTTTGCCGCTACGTTAAACAAACCCCTTTGGGTGGAGAAAACCCCGGATAACGCACTGATGGCCGGATTCATAGCACGCTGTTTCGGCAATCTGCGTCTGATAAACATAGTGAGAGACGGTCGGGATGTGGCCTGCTCTCTCATGGACGAACCCTGGGGTCCAAACGACCCTTGCGAAGCCCTGGACTGGTGGGCCAAACGCCTTACCGCTAGCATGGACCAGGTATCCCGGCTGCCGGAACCCACTCACATAACCATACGCTATGAAGACCTCATCCTTTCGCCGGAACTGGTTTTGCGCAGGCTGATTACTTTCCTGGGGCTTAAATGGGAGTCAGAGCTGCTTAGCCATAAATTTAAAAGAGGCTCCCTGGGCCGCTTCCGAAAAGACCTGCCCGCCCATGCCCAGACCTATGCTCTGGAAAAATACGGAGACATACTACGCAGACTGGGTTATGTCTCTTCTTCCTGAACCCCCAAGTAACGGGTTATTGTTATGCCGAAAAGCAAACGTCGGAAAAAAGGAAATAAAAAAAGGCGGCAAACCGGACGGGCCAAACCCGGCCTCAGCCTTGTAGTGATCGCCAAAAACGAAGAAAAAGACCTGCCCAGGGCGCTTGATTCAGCCCGGGCCTATGTGGATGAGATCATCCTGGTCGACACCGGGTCCACAGACCGTACGGTTGAAATAGCCGAGGCCTACGGGTCCAGGGTCTACCACCACCCATGGCAGAATGATTTTTCCCTGCACAGAAACCAGGCCCTTGCTTACGCCACCTGTGACTGGGTGCTTCAACTGGATGCAGACGAGGCCTTGGATCAGGCCACAGCGATCGAGCTTCCCGCCCTCATGGCAGACAAACGCTATAACGGCTACATGGTGGAGATCCAAAACCTATTCACCAATGGCGAAAAAACGATATTTCAGTGGCCCAGGCTGTTCCGGAACCGCATAAACGCCCGTTATTATCGGAAAGTCCATAACCAGGTGGAAATCCCGGGCAGAATCGGTCAAAGTCGGCTGGTGCTTTTTCACTATGGTTATTCAGGAGACAACAGCACCTTAAAAGCCAAGCAGGCCCGCCGCGTGCCGATGATGCAGGCCTGGGTTCAGGAAAGCCCGGAGGACTACGAGGCCAGATATTATCTGGCCCAGACCCTGGTGGCCCAGCCCGACACCCTGGAAGAAGCGATTGAACAGGCCGCTAAAGGCCTGGAGCTGGCCTATAGTCAAAAAATTGACCAGCACAGCCTTTCCAGGCTTTATCTTCCCCTGCTCCAGGGCCTGAGCCAATTGGAGCGGCATGAAAAAGTGGTGCAAAAGGGAATTGAATGGTCGCAACTGGTGCCGAATCATCCTGATCCTCACATGTTTCTGGCCCGGGCCTTTTTAGGGCTTAGCCAGTGGCAAAAAGTGGATGTGGCGGCCAGAAACTTCTTTGTGCTGCACAAAAAGCTGGAACAGGCTCCCCAAAGCCTGGGGCCCTTGGAGGTCAACTCCCTGGGGCTTAAGTATGTGGTCTCAGCCTGCTGGTGCGCGGCCCTGGCCAATCTGAATCAAAAGGATCAGGCGCTTACCCTTTACAGCCATTTGATCAGTCCGAAAGAGGCCCAAGCCACCGCCCAGATGACTGCAGAGCTGACTCTGGAAAAGGGCTCCCCAAAAACCGCCTTTGAGATGGCCCAAATGGCAGCGAAAGAGCATCCTGACTGGGACTGGCCCCGTGAATTCATAAGCAGTCGGAATCTTTCATCTGGATGCCCCGACCCAAAACAAATCTGCGATCAGGCCTTTGAACTGGCCACAGCCGGAGACACCTGCCGGGCCGTCAACCTCTACGAGAAAGCTCTTTCCCTGGACCCGAATCTCACAGGGGCAGGCTTTAATCTGGCTGTGATCCACCTGCGAAATGGTGAGGTATACAGAGCCAGTCAACTCCTGAAAGATTGCCTCACCCGAGAGCCGTCCATGACTCCGGCCAGGGATCTTTTAAACCGCATTCAAGAGACCCAGACCTGAATTGTTAGGCACTTACCGGTAACCGGACCGGATATTTGACCGGCCGTGGTTCTTGGGAACCGGAGCCCTTTTGGTTTTTCTAAGGCAAACCCGGAAAGAAAAGTCGTTTTAGTCTTCTGAGACTACCTGGCCAGATAACCATGAAATAAAAAAGACCTTAGTCAATGGACCGGCAACAAAAAATAAAGGCTGCCTGATGCCGCTCTCAAATAAAGGGGATAAGACGCTTGGTCTTTATTCTCCGACCAAACATCGCAGATTTCAGACTCTTAGGTTTTTTCATCAGATCAATTTATTCTTCTTATAAGCGCCGCACCTTGAACCGGCGCTTTTTTAACCACTAAAAGCAAATAGCCGGGGTCGCGAGCTAAAGGCCCGCTTTACACGGGGCCTCTGGATGGGTATGATTTCGCCCAGTGTTTTATTATTGACCAACTTTTTTCAGGAGAGACCCCATGTTCAACCGGCGCAAGGATAAGCCCAAAAAGCCGGCCTGGCGCGAATACCTGGAAGCCATTTTATGGGCTGTGGTCCTGGCGCTTCTCATCCGCACCTGGGGTGTGCAAGCCTTTAAGATACCTTCAGGTTCCATGATCCCCACCTTGCTTATCGGAGACCACCTCCTGGTGAGCAAGTCTTCCTATGGCTTTAAAAACCCCTTTACCGACAAGGTTCTCATCCCCATGGGAGAGCCGCAAAGGGGGGATGTGGTGGTTTTCCGCTTCCCCGAGGACAAGGACAAGGACTTTATCAAACGCATCATGGGCCTGCCCGGCGAGATAGTCCAGGTCAAGGGCAAAACGGTTTACATAAACGGCAAGCCCGTCAAAGACCCCTGGGGCCATTTCACAGACCGCACCATCAATCCCACCAGGGATGATTTCGGCCCGGTAAAGGTGCCTCAGAACAAATACTTTGTAATGGGTGACAACCGGGACCAGTCTTATGACTCCCGCTTTTGGTTCAATCGCAGAGGCGGGTTTGTGCCCAAGGAAGACATCCTGGGCAAGGCCTTTATTATCTACTGGTCCTGGGAAGGCCACACCTTTGGGGTTCGCCTCGGGCGCGTAGGAGATCTGATAAACTGATCGGGCGTTAAAACGCTTTTCAGAACCAAAGCGAACGCAACAAAAAAAGAGCCCTGCATTTAGCGAGCGGGGCTCTTTTTTCAGCAGATCGATTCTCTCTTCTTAAACAGGCAATTTCCCGCCCACCGCCTGAGGCGGGCCTTCATGCTCTCCCCAAACAAGAGCCTTAAGCACCTCGTCTCTGGCCAGGCCCTTGGAAAGGGGCACAAAGGCCATCTCCCCGACCTTGCCCGGGGCAAGGCTGCCAAAGTGGTCAGCCAGACCCAGGGCCCTGGCTCCGCCCAGGGTGGCCATGGTCAAAACACTCTCCGGCTTGAGGCCGGGGTAATACTGCATAAGGCTTTTCATCTCAGACCACAGGCAAAGATCCGGGGTGGAGCTAAGGGAATCCGTTCCCAGGGCCAGGTTAACCCCGGCCTCAAGCAAGGCCGGGACCAGGGCCATGCTCCCGGTCAGGCCCAGGTTTGAGCGGGGGCAGACGCACAAGGACGCGCCGGTTGAGGCCAGGTTCTTTATCTCCTCCCGATTGAGCTGCACTCCGTGAACCAAAAGGGTGTTTTTATCCAAAAGCCCCAGGCTCAAGACATGGGTCAGGGGAGTTGGGCTCTTTATCTCCAGATCCTCCCTGATCACTCCTCTTTGCAGTAAAAAGGCATCCATGCGCTCACCCAAAGGCCCATTGCCCGACAGGTACTGGGTCTCTGCCTCAGACTCGGCCAGATGGATGGCAAAGGGGGTTGAACCGGCCTTGGATTTAAGGCGTCTGAGCCGGGAGGCGGGCACGGAATAGGGGGAATGGGCCGCCACCGCCTGAGCGCTTACGAGATTTCCGTTCCAGGATAAATCAGGCCGGGGCGGTTCGGCCTTGGTGCTGCCCAAGGCCTCGAAAAAGCTAACCTGGGAAAGGCCGGCCTGCCTGAAGATCTCCTGCACCCGCCCGGTGTTGGTTATATCCCCCACCAGGGCCACCCCGTTTTGGGCCATGAAACAAGCGGCCTCGTAAGCCGCTTCCAGTATTGCCTCGGGTCCATGGTTGGGGCGCAGGTTGACCAGGCTCTCCATCCAGCCCACAAAATCACCTTGAGGGGGGATCATGCCTGCCATAAAGGAGAGCTCCAAATGGCAATGGGCATTGACCAGGCCGGGGAGCAGAATTCCCTCTCCCAGATCCAGCCTCGGCACTCCGGGCTCAGGCTCCCTGACAAGCCCCTTTACGCGGCCTTTTTCCAAAGAAACCCAAAGCCCTGATTCCAAAGCCCCTGGTCCTGGCCAAGTCCATTTGGCCTTAAAAGCCAGGGTGTCGGCTTGTCTTTGGCCCAATTGCTATACCTTTCGTCCGCATTTGGGGCAGTATTCAAATTCGTTTTGCAAGCTTGTGCCGCAGTTGGGGCATTTCGGCAGGCCGCCCTGGCCGGGCCGGGCTCCCAGGCGCTCTCCATCCGGGCTGAAAACACCCCCGCAACGTTCGCACTCCAGAAAAACATCCCCTTTTTTAAGGGGGATCACTGGAATAAAAAACAAACTCAAATAATTATCCAGCCTTTTTAAACGGGCGGACGGCAGCCCGCAGACCGGGCAGGTCCTGGGGTTGTCATCCAGCTTGGTTTTTTTGGGTTGAACCCCGCCTATGAAAATGAAGACCCTTGCTCCCGGCCTTTTCAGGCCTTGCCGTTTTACGGTGCTTGTCCCTAAAAGGCTCAAGGCGTCGGCCCTATCTGCCGATGCCCTTCGAAATAACCGGGTGCGCCATGATGCACCCGGCAGGCTGTATGCAGACAGCCTGCCAATTTTCGCGGTTTTATACTGTTTTACTCCGCCTGGTCCTGGGACTCAAGCTTGCGCCAGCGCCTGCGGCAGGTGATGATAAAACCGGTGTGGGCCTTCATGGTGTGGGCAGGCCGGACTGAAGGCAGTTTGACATGCCAGTGCCTTTGCAGCAGCTCAAAACTGTCCACCAGGCAAAAATCCGGCGTGCCGTTCATGGCCTCCATGATCTTGGTCATCTGGGTCACAGTCGGCACATATACCGTCCACACCCCGCCCGGCTTCAACGCCTTGGCCGCAACCTCCAGGATCTCCCAGGGCTCGGGTATGTCGGTTATGATCCTCTCAACCTTGTATTGGTCCAACACCCCTTCGGAAGGGTTGCCCCAGACCGGGGTCCAGCTCTCCAGATAAGACTCGCCCAGATACTTCACTATGTTTTTTTTGGTACGGTTTAAATGGTCGCGCCTTAAGTCACAGGTGACTAAGCTTCCGGTGGGGCCCAGACAGCGCAAAAGGCTCATGGTCATAGCCCCGTGGCCACAACCCACCTCCAGAACCGACTGCCCGGCAAAAACATCACCCCACATAAGTATGGCCCCGATGTCCTTGGGATAAATAATCTGGGCCTGCCGGGGCATGTTAAAAACAACCTCGCGCATGGTGGGTTTGAATACCAGATAACGCCTGCCGATGGGGGATATCAAAAGGTCTCCGTCGTGCAGCTCCATCACCCTTTCGTAAGGTATGTACTCGTCTCTGAGCTTCAGCTTCTTATCCGGCAGAGGGGCAAGTTCCAAATACTGGCGGTCCCTTTGGTCCACCAGGAAAATGGGATCGCCGGGCGCGAAATCACCGGTGGGCGTGGACATGGCAACTCCTTTTTAAGACGGGCATTATTTTTGCCCCTTTATCCCGAGAACCGGCAAGAGCGGCAAGCCAAGTCCCTTTACCGGTCAGATACGCCTGATCCGCCTATGACGGCCAAGTCGAATATTCCTGATTAAAGGAACGTATTTTAGCGCATCCGGCTGGTTTTGGCATGCCAAAGCGGTCGGCGTGAGAATTCGAAAACAAATAGGTAAAAAAGGAAGGATGGTTTAAGGGCGGCAAAATAAGCGAACCATGAGCGCGCCCAAATGCCGCCCTTCTTACGGCGGGTGTTTTAAACCGGTTTAAAAAAAACCGGCCGCCCTTTTTAAAAAAGAGCGACCGGTCAGCAGGCAACGAAACGCTGTTAAGATCGATTAGAGAATCGGCAGGTATCGGTCAAGCTCAAACTGGGAGACATGCACCCGATACTGGTCCCACTCAACCCTTTTATTGTTGATGAACTGGTTGAATACGTGGTCACCCAAGCATTCTTTCACCAATTCGCTCTGAGCGGTAACTTCAATAGCTTCTCCCAGGCTGCCGGGCAGGGAGGTAATGCCTCTCTCGTCCCTCATCTGGGTGTTCATTTCAAAGATGTCGTCTTCCACCGGATCCGGCATCTCATAACCCTCTTTAAGACCCTTCAGGCCGGCGGCCAGCATGGCGGCAAAGGCCAGGTAGGGGTTGCAGGCCGGGTCCGGGCAACGGAACTCGCAACGGGTGGCCTTTTCCTTACCAGGCTTGTACATGGGCACCCTAACCAGGCTGGAGCGGTTGCGGCGGGCCCAGGCCACATAGACCGGAGCTTCGTAACCGGGAACCAGGCGCTTATAGGAGTTCACCCACTGGGCCACCAGGGAGGTGATCTCCGGGGCGTGCTTCAACAGGCCCGCGATATAAGACTTGCCCTCTTTGGAGAGGTTGTACATGTCATTGCCGTCGAAAAAGACGTTTTTATCACCGTTGAACAGGGACTGGTGCACGTGCATGCCGCTGCCGTTTTCCCCGAAGATGGGTTTGGGCATAAAGGTGGCATAGACACCGTGCTGCATGGCCACTTCCTTGACCGTCAAGCGGTAGGTCATGGCCGCGTCAGCCATCTGCAGGGCGTCTTTAAACCGCAGGTCGATTTCGTGCTGACTGGGGGCCACCTCGTGGTGGCTGTATTCCACGTCGATTCCCATGGATTCCAGGGCAAAAATGGTGTCCCGCCTCAGGTCGCTGGCCACATCCAGGGGAGTCAAGTCAAAATATCCGCCCTGGTCCAGGGGCTCGGTGGACTTGGAATCCTTGAAATAGAAATACTCCAATTCGGGACCCACATACATGGTGTAACCCATGTCGGCGGCCTTTTGCAGATTGCGCCTCAGCACCCAGCGGGGGTCTCCGGCATAAGGCTTGCCGTCCGGAGTCTGGACATCTGTGAACATGCGGGCCACCCCACCGCTTTCCTTGGTCCTCCAAGGCAGCATGGTAAAGGTGGAGGGATCGGGCATGGCGATCATATCGCTCTCTTCAATGCGGCAGAAGCCTTCAATGGAAGAGCCGTCAAATCCCATACCCTCTTCAAGGGCAGTCTCCAACTCAGACGGAGTTACGGCAAAGCTCTTGAGCACGCCCAGGATGTCCGTGAACCATAAACGCACGAACTTGATGTTGTTGTCCCTAACCGCCTTGAGGACTGCCTCTTTGTCCATGGCCGGCATATCTGGTTACCTCCTTAAAAAATCCGTATTTAAAAATCTGCCGCGCCGACAGGGTCTGGTTTTCTTATCCCTGCCAAGCGCGGAATTCGTTATCCCAATCATTTAGCCCAAAAACAAAGCAAGCTGCGTGCCAAAACAGATCAAATATTCTATCTACTTATTTTTATTAGGCAAACACTAAAAATATCCTAGTGTTTCCTATCTGAATACAAACTACCAACAGGTAGGAAAGGGTACCTCTTTCATACCAAAAGGTAGGAAACAAACATATCTGAAACAGTGTGATTCAGGCCTTTGCCTTGAAGCGTTTGGGGTCTATTCCATAGGATTTCACCCTGAGGCCCATCAGCCTTTCGCTGATGCCCAGGGCCCTGGCCGCCCTGGCCCGGTTGCCTTTTGAGTTTTTAAGGGCCTCTATAATCAACTCCCGTTCCAGGGATTTAAGGGTTTCCGGCAAGGTTCCCTTGAAAACCGTACCGCTGGACTCTGCGGTCTGCAAGGTGGGGGGTAAATTATGACCGTGTATTACTTCATTATCACTTAATAAAACGGCACGCTCAATACAATTCTCCAGCTCCCTGACATTACCTGGCCAATGGTAGCTCATGAGCATGTCAATGGCGGGCGTGGAGATGCGTTTGATCCTCTTGTGGCTCATCTGGCTGTATTTTTCGGCAAAGGCGTTGGCCAGAAGCAGAATATCCGTTGAGCGGTCCCGCAGAGGCGGTACATGGATGGGAAAGACATTGAGCCTGTAGTAGAGATCCTGGCGAAAAGAGCCGCTTTTTATCAGGCTTTCCAGGTCGCGGTTAGTGGCGGCCAGAACCCTTACATCGCATTTCAAGGTCTGGTTTCCGCCGACCCTTTCAAACTCCCTTTCCTGCAAGACCCTTAAGAGCTTCACCTGGGTGGTGGGAGAAAGATCGCCTATTTCGTCGAGAAAAATGGTGCCCCCGTGGGCTATCTCAAAGCGCCCTTTTCTCTGGTTCAAGGCTCCGGTAAAGGCCCCTTTTTCATGGCCGAAAAGTTCACTCTCAATCACGGTTTCGGGCAGGGCCGCGCAGTTCACTTTAACAAAGGGCATCTTGGCCCGCATGCTGTTGTAATGAATGGCGCTGGCCACCAGCTCCTTGCCGGTGCCGCTCTCGCCTCTGATCAAGACAGTGGTGTTGCTCTGGCTCACCTGAAAAATCATGTCATAGACATTTTGCATGGCCTTGGAAGAACCTATTATATTGGAAGGCCGAAAACGGTCCTTAAGGCTGTTTTGCAACCTTTTGTTTTCTTCCCTGAGCTGTTCCTGCTCTTCCAGGGCCTGTTGGCGCATGCGAACCGACTGGGCGATCATGTGGGCAATCACCGAAAGCAGTCTCAAATCTTCCTGTAAAGACTCGTGGCTGGTGAAAAGCCGGTCCGCACTCAAAGAGCCCACCACTTCATCGGCGATCTTGATCGGCACACAGATAAAGGAGATGTCTTTTTTAAGGCCGTGCCTGGCCCCGGTGCGGTCCAAAAACTGGGGATGCTGATGAATATGGGGGATAACAGCCGGCTTACCGGTCTGAACCACCTGGCCGGTGACCCCCTCGCCCAGGCGGTAACGTCCCTTTTGGCGCTGCTTGGCACTCATGCCGTGGGCCGCTTCGATCATAATCTCGCCTGTATCGCGGTTGAACAGGGTTATGGTGCCCCGCAACAACCCCATATGCTCAGCCATGGCGTCGGAGATGGAATCCATGACCTGGCCCAGATCCATGCTGTGATCCAGGGTCTGGCTTATCTCAAACAAAAGCGAGAGTTCATACACCTCCCGCCTGACCTTCGGCTGCTCAATGGACTTTTCAGACATCTTGCCTTTCATCACCTTTTTCAAACAGGATTAACATGTACGTGCAGCAATCCTACCATATGGTAAGATTGCTGCACAAATATTCAAAAAAATTAATTTTTTAGAAAATCAATAAGCGTATAGATTGCCGTAGGGTCTGGCGCTCTTGGGGTAGAGTTTGGTGAACTCCTGCTTTTTAAGCGGTCTCTCCTTAAGCCCCAGATCCTTGGTGAACTCCTGATAAAGCTTTTCCACAAAAGACCATTCTTCAAGGCTTAGGGGAGCGAACCCCACTTCAGCCCCCACCTGATAATCCTCCACCTTGCCCCGGACATAGATCATTCCGCCGTGCATGCCGGTGCCGGTGAAGCTGCCGACCGGGCTTGTCAGGTCGTTCAGATTAAAGACCACCAAAACCCCGCCGGCCATATATTCGCCAAGATAATCCTGGGCCCCTCCGCCAATAGCCACCACGGGAAAACGGTCGTGAAAGGCCTTCATATGAATGCCGGCCCTGTAGCCCACATCGCCTTTTACGAACAACTTGCCCCCGCGCATGGCATAGCCCACAATATCACCGGCCACGCCGTGGATCACCACCTTGCCTTGGTTCATGGTGTTTCCCACAGCGTCCTGAGCGTTTCCCAGTACGTTTATCCTGGCCCCGTTCATAAAACAGGCCAGATCATTTCCCGGCACCCCCTTGATAACCAGCTCCACCCCTTCGGGCAAACCGGTGCCGATATAGCGCTGGCCCTTTACATTAACCAGCTCAAGGTATTTGGCGCCACCATCCACGGCCTGGTGGATAAGTTCATTAACCTTTTTGTAGTAGACTCCCTGGGCATCAATGATCATAGGTACACCCCCTTGCCCGCGGCCACCTGGGCCCTGTAATCAAAGGGTAAATTGATCACCCCGAAATCATCGCCCATGAGTTTTTTCTTCAACCCGCCGATCTTGACCCGGCCCTTGATCAGCCCGGTCATGATTCCGGCCCTCTCTATGTCGCCGGTCATGATAAAGCCCACCAGCCGGTCGTCTTTGAAGACTATCTTTTTATAGGCGCCGGTCCTTTTGTTCTTTTTGGTGAGCACCTCATAGTCCTCACCTTCGGGGGAGGTGATACCCGCGCTGATGGTGGGCAACCCGCAGATCTCCACCGAGTTCATGGCCAGGCTGCCCTCATAGGTCATCTCGTGCCCCGCCATGTTGGAACCGGCTATCAGGCCCTGCCTGTAGGCCAAAGGCCAGATCGGCACCGCCCTTTTCTCTCCGCTCAGCATCTCCATGGCCTGGGCCACGTCTCCTGCGGCAAAGATATCCTTTTCGCTGGTCCTCAAATAATCATCGACCAAAATTCCGCGGTCAACCTTAAGCCCGGCCGACATGGCCAGGGTGGTGTCGGGCTGAACCCCGATAGCCAAAAGCACCAGGCCGCACTCTATTTTTTCACCGCCGGTCACCGTAACCCCGCTGACCTTGCCCCTTCTGCTGTGAATCGCCTCAACGGTCGAGGTGCACAAAAGATCCACGCCTTTTTTCTCCAAGGCCCCGGCCACCAGATCTGAGGCGGTCTGATCCAGGGTGATGCTGAGCACCCTTTCGGCCAGCTCAAGCACTGTGGTCTTGATGCCCAGGGCGGTGAGGGCCTCAACCGATTTCAAGCCGATCAATCCGCCGCCCAGCACCACAGCATCGCGCACCTGGTATTTATCTATGTATTCCTTGATCCTGCGGGCATCCTGCCAGGAGGTGAAGGTAAAGACTCCACCGGTTTCCACGCCTTTTAAGTTCGGCGGGACCACGGGCTTGCCGCCGGTGGCCAGAAGCAGGCGGTCATACAAAACCTCCTGACCGTCACTGGTTTTCACCACCTTCCTGTCCGGCAAAACCTCTGTCACCAAAGTGCCGAGAAGGGCCTGAACCCGGCTCTTGCGGTAGAAATCCAGGGGCCGGTAGTACATGCGTTTTTCATCTACTTTTCCGGCCAAAAGATAACTGATCAAGGGGCGCGAGTAGGTATGCTCCGGTTCCTTGGCAATAATGGTCACAGAGCCCCGGGGATCATATTGACGTATGCCGGCCACCGCCCCTACTGCGGCGGCCGAGTTTCCCACCAGTACATAAGAAGTATTACTCATCGTCACCCTCGATATATAAGGCTTCATTGGGACAGGCCTCCACACAGGCCGGAGTGCCGGTCTCAATACAAAGGTCGCAGCCCGCCACCACATGGTGAGCCGGGTTGGTGCGCAGAGCCCCGTTGGGGCAGACCATTATGCACATCCAGCAGCCCACGCAGCGGTCAGCGTCGTGGGTTATGCGCCCGGTCTCCGGGTCCAGGGCTATGGCTCCGGTCATGCAGGCCTCCAGGCAGTAGGCGTCTTCACAGTGCCTGCACTGTACGGCAAAGCTCACCGGCCCGGAGGTCTCCACGGTTATCCTGGGCACAACCTTGCCCCTTTCCGTACGAAAGGCCTTGATTATGTCTTTGGATTTGGAATGGCTCACCAGGCAATGCACCTCGCAGAGCCTACAGTTCATGCAATATTCTTCCTTGGCGACTATGCGTCTCATGGCTCTACTCCCCGGCGGCCTTGATGCCTAAGATATCAAGCTCCCGGTCGGTCATGTTTATGCCCCGCAAATGATCCCGGTTGCCGCGTAGACTCTCAACGGCGTTGATGCCCATGCCGCCCATCATCTCCATGATCTCGTGCGACCAGCCCCTCACCAGGTTCACCAGTTGCCTGGTGCCGATCTCGGGGTTAAGGCGGCGGGTGAGGTAAGGATCCTGGGTGGCTATACCCCAGTTGCACTTTCCGGTGTAGCATTTCTGGCACATGTGACAGCCCAGGGCGATAAGGGCCGAAGTGCCGATATAAACCGCGTCTGCCCCCAGGGCTATGGCCTTAACCACATCAGCCGAACACCTGAAACCGCCGGCGGCCACCAATGAGGCCTGGTTTCTTATCCCTTCCTTGCGCAGGCGGTCGTCCACTGCCGCCAGGGCGAACTCAATGGGAATGCCCACATTGTTCCTGATCATGGTCGGCGCGGCGCCGGTGCCGCCCTTGTAACCGTCAATGGCCACAATATCCGCACCTGCCCGCACAATACCGCTGGCAATAGCCGCCACGTTATGAACCGCGGCCACCTTGACCGAGACCGGCTTTTCATAACGGGTGGCTTCTTTCAAGGAATAGATAAGCTGCCTTAAGTCCTCAATGGAATAAATATCGTGATGGGGTGCGGGCGACAGGGCGTCGGTCCCCTTGGGAATCATGCGGGTCTGGCTTATCTTTTCATCCACCTTTTCCCCGGGCAGGTGGCCGCCGATGCCCGGCTTTGCCCCCTGGCCTATCTTGATTTCCACCGCGGAGGCGCTGTTCAGATACTCGGCGTCCACGCCAAAGCGCCCGGAGGCCACCTGCACAATTATGTTCTTGCCGTGGGAGCGCAGCTCCAAAGGCAGGCCGCCCTCTCCGGTGTTCATGTAAATGCCGCATTCGTCCGCCGCATGAACCAGAGACGTAAAGGCATTGTAGCTGATGGCCCCGTAGCTCATGGCGCTGAAGATAAGCGGAGTCTTAAGGGTCAGCTGAGGCGCCAGCTCAGTGGTCAGGCCGGGGGAATCTTCATCAAAATTCACCTCCACCTTGTCCGGTTTGCGCCCCAGATGGGTCAAAAGCTCCATGGGCTCACGCAGAGGGTCGATGGAAGGGTTGGTCACCTGGCTGGCATTGAGCAGAATCTTGTCCCAGTAGACCGGATGAGGCTGATCATTGCCCATGGCAGCCAGAAGCACGCCTCCGGTCTGGGCTTGGCGATAGATGTTCTGGACCACCTCAGAGGTCCAATTGGCCTTGGGCGCAAAGTTGGGAGGAGACTTGACCACCTCGAGCGCGCCGGTGGGACAGAGGGTGACACAGCGCTGACAGCCCACGCAGGATTCCTCATGCACCCGCACCGCTTCTATCTCTTCATCATATTCATGGCACATGTTTGCGCACTGGCGCACACAGACCTGGCATTGTATGCATCTGGCCGGATCACGGTTGATCTTAAACTCCGGCCTTACCAATTTCATGCTCAACTGAGACCTCCTTCACTGGCCGGCAAACCTCCTTGGGAAGGCTGGGAATCAACCACCGGCATCATCTTGGTCATGGCCTCCAGCCGGGCCGCGCCCTTTTCCCCCAATATGCGCTTGGGATCTTTCAGCCTGCCGATCACCGGCACACCCGCGGTGGCGTGCCACACCGTCTCCGGGCCGTCGCAAATTTCGTGAATAGCCCCTTCCTCGCTGGCGATATAGAGCATGTCACCCTTTCTGGCAGCCACCATGGGGCGCAGCTTGGTGCGGTCGTTAAAACCCACCATCCCCCCGCTGAAGCCCACCAAAACCGCAAAGGGGCCGTTCAACAGGGCGCCGCCGTACACCATGCGCAGTCCGGAGATCAGCTTATGGCGTTTTTTGTCCATGCGGTCCACCTGGGACCAAAAAGGCGGGGCCATGGCCAGACAGGCCGTCTCCAGGGGGAGGTCGTGCCTGCGCACCAACAGGTCAAAGAGATAGGCCACCACCTCTGTATCTGTCTGCAGGGTGCATTTGTAACCGAAATTGGCCAGATAGCGTTTATTGATGCCGTAGGAGGAAATTTCTCCATTGTGCACCACTGTCCAATCCAACAGGGAAAAGGGATGGGCCCCGCCCCACCATCCGGTGGTGTTGGTGGGGAAACGGTTGTGGGCGGTCCAGCTGTATCCCTCATATTCATCCAATCGGAAAAACTCGCCGATATCTTCGGGATAGCCTACGCCTTTAAAGACCCCCATATTCCTGCCGCTGGAGAACACAAATCCGCCGGTGACGTTTTGGTTGATGCGCATGACCATGTCCACCATGGCCTCATCCTCATCATCGGTATTAAATCGGTTAAGAACCTCGGGTTTTATATCCACAAAATAACGATGCAGAATCGGCCTGGTCTGTATCTTGGGATGGGGCTTGGTGGGGATGGACTCATCCCCAAACACGGTGCACCAGTTTGAGATTATGGATTCAGTTTCTTTTTTGGACTTAATATCGTCCAGCATCAGGTGAACCGCATAATGATCCCGCATCTGGGGATAGACGCCATAGGCGGCAATTCCGCCGCCTAAGCCGTTGCCCCGGTCATGCATATTGGCGATGGAGCGTATAATGAATTCGCCGGAAAAGCGCTCCCCCGCCTCGCTCATAACGCCTGAAATGCCACAGCCGCTTATATCCTTGAAATCGGGTATTAGTTTTTTATGCCTTTTGAGCATCAGGCTCGTCTCCCTTCAAGCGGTTAAAAAACCGCAAGCCCTTTCGGCCTGTCCCGCATTCATAACCGAGGCCTTGTTTTGAACTCTTTCAGCCCCGTTTTTTCAAACCGGGATGATAATGATTGGTAATGGGAAGCCTCCGGTCCTTACCAAAGGCTTTGGGGGTGATCTTGATCCCCGGCGGCGCCTGTCGGCGTTTGTATTCGTTTAAGTCCACCAGTCGGGCCACCTCTTCCACCACTTGGGGGCTGTGCCCTTCGGCGCAGATCTCCGCCGGCACCTTATCCTCTTCCACATAGGCCGCTATAACCGGGTCCAGCAGATGATAAGGCGGAAGCGAATCCTCGTCCTTTTGATCCGGCCTCAGCTCGGCTGTGGGCGGCCTGGTGATTATGGTGCGGGGAATCAATTCTTTTCCGTTCACCTGGTTAACGCGCTCGCTCAGTTCATAGACCAGGGTCTTGGGCAGGTCCTTTATCAAGGCAAAGCCGCCGGCCGTGTCTCCATAAAGAGTGCAATAGCCCACTGCAACCTCGCTTTTGTTGCCAGTGGTCAAGACCAGCCAGCCAAAGCGGTTGGAAAGGGCCATTAGAATATTTCCCCGAATGCGCGCCTGGAGGTTCTCCGCCTCCACTCCCAGGGGTCCTTGGCCGAAAAGAGGCATCATTTCGCCAAGATAGGCTTTTAAAATCCCGGCGATTGGTGCGGTGAGCAGCTCCATGCCCAGGTTTTCGGCCAAGAGTTCGGCATCGCCTTTGGTCTCAGACGAGGTGTATTGGCTCGGCATGGTCACCCCGGTAACGTTGCGCGAACCCAGGGCCTCGACCGCCAGGGCGGCCACCAAGGCGGAATCAATACCTCCGCTCAGCCCCAACACGGCTTTTTTAAAGCCGTTTTTAGACATATAGTCCCTGAGCCCCAAAACCAGGGCCCGGTGAATCTCTTCCAGCCTGTCCTGTTCAGTCACTTGCCTGGGGCGGGGGGCCGGGGTTTTCACTGGGAAAAAAGGCAAGGCGACCACCTGGTCTTCAGGGCCTGTGATTAATTCCCCTTGAGCAGGTTCAAGCTCAAGTTCCGTGATCAAGAGGTCCTCCTTGAACCTCTCGGCCAAGTCAATGATGGAGCCGTCGGCGCCCATTACCAGGCTGCCCCCGTCAAATACCAGTTCATCCTGACCGCCCACCAAATTGGTGTAAAACACAGGAGCTTTGAGCAGACCCGCAAAATTGGCCAGGATGCCGCGTCTCACATCCAACTTGCCTGCGTGAAAAGGCGAACAGGAGATATTCAAGGCGGCCTGGAGCCTGTTTTGCCTGGCAAAATCAAACAGGCTGTTGTTATCCACCCACAGGTCCTCGCAGATAGTCACCATTATCCTGGCGCCCGCAATCTCAAGCACCACCGAACCGCAACCCGGTTCAAAGTAGCGCTTTTCATCAAATACCCCGTAATTGGGCAGCTCAAGCTTACGATAGACGCAAAGTTGTTTACCATCTGACAAGACTGCGGCGGCATTGTAGGTTTTTCCGTTTTCGGAAAGCGGAAAGCCCACCACCGCGTTAATGCCCTTGGTCATGGAAGCCACCTCGGAAAGGGCGGCGGCAGAGTCTTTGGCAAACTGGGGCTTAAGCAAAAGGTCTTCAGGGGGATAGCCGCAGACGCAAAGTTCAGGCAGGGTGACCAGGTGCGCACCCCGGGCCCGCGCTTTATCCAGGCAGCCTTCTATCAACTCCAGATTTTTTGTAAAATCACCCACAGTGGGATTGATCTGAGCCTGGGCGATTCTGATTTTGGTCATGGACGGGCCTTTCAGTGCCAGATACCGGAGGGTTTTCAACTTCCCTGACCGGCAGGTGCAGATTCAACCATTCCCGTCTTTCGGGCAGAATAAAAATCGGCCAAACCTGAATCAGCCGAAGAATGGGCAGGATTTCCCTCACCTAAGACGGACATTTTTTACAACGGCAACTATTGCCTTATATCCCATGAGTATGGATTAATGTCAAGAAGCCATTTAAAATCAATCCAATTGAAAATGTTCCATAATAAAGGCGATTGAGCAACAAATATCAGTTTTTAGCAGTGATCGCGCAAATTGATTCTCTTTTTATAAGGGTGCTGTTTTCGGCAATACTGCCGCTTTCGACCTTGACGAGAGCGTAATTCAAGGCTAGTCTTGAAAAACGTCAATATTGCATGACCGGGTTTTTTTAAACAGCCATAAAAGGGAAGACAACAAAAAAACCATGCGGACAAAGGCGTGGTTCTGGAGATGATCAGGGCCAGGCTGAAAAAAGGCCTGGAAAAGAGCTCTAAATGGAAGAACGGAATCGCAAAAAAATACTGGACATCTTGCGTGTACTCCACGAGTCCGAACGCCCCATGGGTGGAACCCGCATTGCCCAGGCCCTGAACCTGGCCGGACGCGAAATGAGTCAACGCACCATTCGCTATTATCTTGAGAGCACCGACCAAGAAGGCCTCACCGAACCTGTAGGCAGAAGGGGCAGACGGCTGACCACCAAGGGATTGCAGGAATTGAACAATGCCAGCGCCCTGGAAAAGGTCGGTTTTGTTTCCGCCCGGGTGGACGCCCTCACCTATCGTATGCGCTTTAAGCTGAGACAGGCCACTGGCGGTGTGGTGGTAAACCTTTCCGGAGTCGAGGCCTCCCGGATATCAGAGGCGGCCACCATTATGCAACGGGTCTATGACGCAGGCCTCTCCATGGGCCAACGTCTTTTGGTGGCCCGGCCGGGAAGCCGGGTTGGCCGCTGGCGGGTGAACGACGATGAATGTGCGGTTGCCACCATCTGTTCAGTCAGTGTAAACGGGGTGTTGCTATCCCAAGGCATCCCCACCAGCAATATCTTCGGCGGCCTTTTGGAGATGAACGATCATCGCCCCACCCGTTTTACCGAGATCATAAAATATGAAGGGACTTCCCTGGACCCCCTGGAAATATTTATTAAGAGCAGAATGACTTCGGTGTATCGGGCAGCTCGCACCGGCGACGGCCTGGTTGGGGCTAGCTTCAGGGAAATTCCCGCCCCCGCGGCCGAGCAGGCCCGGCTCTTGAGCGCCCGTATGCAAAAAATCGGTATTGGCGGCATTGTCCTGGTGGGAAGGCCCGGCCAGCCCCTTTTAGGGGTGCCGGTGCCCACCGATCGGGTGGGGCTGGTGGTTATTGGCGGCTTAAACCCCCTGGCCGCCGTGGAAGAAGCTGGCATAAGCACCACCAACCATGCCATGGGTGCCTTGATGCCTTTCCAGGCCCTGCATCCTTTTCAGGAAATTCTGAATAAATTCAGAAAGTAAAAACACAGTTCAAATATCTCGGGCAACGGTGGTCCCCGCCGGGCCGGAGTCTCCCCCCTTTTTTTATCAGCACCGATAAAAAACACCCGGTCAAACTTTGGATCTGACCGGGTGTTACAGTTTAGAATTCTCGGAATCAGGCAGGTTGTTCAATCCGGGGACGCCTTATGTATTGTAGCAAAAACGCGATCGCCAGGCAGGCCAGACCCGCGCCGTCGGTTACCAGGCCCGGCATGATCAAACTCAGGGCTGCGCCTAAAAGAAAAGTCCTCTCCAAAAGATTGGCCCTGAATTTAAGCCAACCCACCATGGAGGCGGCCAAGGCGGCCACGCCGACCAGGGCGGTGATGGCGCTGGTTATGATCTCGCTCACAGAGCCGATCAAAAGCAGAGACGGCGCATAAACAAACATGTAGGGCACAATAAAGGCGGCCAGGCCCAATCGGCAGGCGGTCACGGCCGTGCGCAGGGGATCGGAACCGGCTATGCCGCTGGCCGCATAAGCCGCCAGGGCCACCGGCGGGGTGATGGCCGAAATAATGGCAAAGTAGAAGATGAAAAAGTGGGCGGCCATGGGGGGGACCCCGTAATTCTGGGTCAAAACCGGCACGGTCAAGGTAACCTGTATGATGTAGGCCGCCACTGTGGGCAGCCCCATCCCCAAAATCAGGGAAGTCACCATGGTCAGCAAAAGGGTTATCATCAGGCTTCCCTGGGAAATGGCCAGAATGATGGAGGTAAAGCGCATGCCCAGTCCGGTGAGGGTTAGAACGCCTATGATCACTCCTGCGGTGGCGCAGGCTATGCCTACCTGCACAGCGCCCCTGGCCCCGGCGTCGAGAGACTCCAGGATGCGCCTGGGGGTCATCCAGGTTTCTTTCCTCACAAAGCTGACAAAAATAGTCACCAAGATGGCCCAAAGCCCTGCCTTCATGGGGCTGTAGCCTTCCACCAAAAGCCAGACCAGAACCACCACCGGAATGGCGAACTGCACTCCGAAGACAAGGGTCTTGCTGACATTGGGCAGTTCATCGGCGGGCAGCCCCTTTAGGTCGATGCGCAGGGCCTCGAAATGCACCATGCAAAAGGCCCCGAAATAATAAAGAATGGCCGGTATGGCCGCAGCGGCGGCCACCCTGATGTATTGTTCGCCCATGAACTCGGCCACAATAAAGGCCGCCGCCCCCATTATGGGGGGCATGAACTGACCGCCGGAAGAGGCCACAGACTCCACCGCTCCGGCAAACCGATTGGAATAACCCAGTTTTTTCATCAGGGGGATGGTAAAGGTTCCTGTGGTGACTACATTGGCCACGGCCGAACCGCTCAACATGCCCATAAAGCCGGATGCAAAGATCGAGGCCTTGGCCGGGCCGCCCCGAGACTTGCCGAAGAGCCCCAAAGCCAGATCGATAAAAAAGTCACCGCCTTTGGATCTCTCCAAAAATGCAGCAAAAATAATGAACATCACAATAAAGGTGGCCGAAACTCCGGCGGGAATCCCCCAGATGCCTTCAGTGGTGTAAAAAAGCTGGTCCACGGTCCACATAAGGGTAAAGCCCTGGTGGCTCAAGATTCCGGGCAAATGAGGCCCAATATAGACATAACTTAAAAACGCCAGGGCGATTATCGGCAGGGCCAGGCCCATGCTCCTCCTGGCAGCTTCCAAGAGTAAAAGAGTGCCGATCACCCCTGCAAAGACTTCATAATTGCTAAGCGGGGTTACATAGGAATATCGCGAGGCAATGGTATCTGCGTTTAAAACCACATAACCCACGCTGATTATGGTAAGGGCCAAGAAGAGCCAGTCATACCAGGCAAGCGGACCTTTTCTTCTGGCCCCTTTTCTGTCATGCATCAGAAAAACCAGCAACATGGCAAATCCCACATGGGCGCTTCTTTGCAGGACCGACTGAAAAATGCCGAATATGCCGGTGTAGATATGAAAGGCGGCCATGGCCCAAGCCACCAGAGAAGTTATCAATTCAACATAGCTTCTTTTATCTTGTGCAGTCTTGGCCGAGGTTTTTGACATCCCAATAGGCTCCTAAAAAGCAAAAGGGAACTGAGAACCTTAAAAGGCGCGGCCGCCATGGAAAGCGGCCGCGCGGCGGATAATCAATCTATTTCAGAGCGCCGATCTCTTTATAGAGCTTGGCTGCGCCGGGATGCAGAGGCACACCGATCTCTTGGCAGGCATAGGCCGGATTCCAGGATCCCATGACCTTGTGCACCTTGGAGAGTTTGTCTTTTTTATCCACCAGGGCCTTGGCCATTTTGTAGACCAGGTCTTCGGCCAGTTTCTTCTGGACTATCACCACATTGTTGGAGCCCACGCAGAGTACGTCCGCGTCCTGTCCCTTATAGGAGCCGCCCTTGATCACATACTTGGCATAACCGGCGTTGATTTTTTTAAGGGCCTGGAACTTGTCCTCGGCCAGGTTCAAAATGCGCACGCCTCCGATGGAGACCGCGATATCCTGGATAACCGGGGCAGGCACCGTGGTAAAGGGCATAAAGGCATCCAAATGGCCGTCTTTCATGAGCATGGCCGCGTCGGCATAGGCCACGTGCTCTACCTTTTTCATATCCTCATAGCTCATGCCGTGGACCTTAAGTATCTTGCGGACCAGAGCCTCGCCCGAAGTTCCCTTAAGGCCGGGAGCGATCCGGCGCCCTTTCAGGTCTTCGATAGTCTTGATATCCGAATCAGCCCTGACCACGATCTGGAGCGGCGAAGAATAAAGCGCAGCCAACCCTGCTATATTCGTAAAGGGCTTGTTAAAAGGAGCTTTCCCCTGAACCGCGTCTGCCGTGGCAAAGGAAAAGCAGATGCCCAAGGTGTACATGGCGTTGTTGACGCCGATAATGTTGGCGTCGCCGGTCCCCTGCATCACAGACATGTTCACCCCGTCAACGCTGTTTTGCACGGCCTCTGCAATCGCGCCGCCCATGGGGTACCAGGTGCCTCCCGCCTTACCGGACGCGATACTCAGGTTCTGCCCTGCCAAGGCCACGGAAGCGGCAAGTACAAGGAGCAAAACAACAGCTTGCAGACCACACTTGGCAATAGCTCTAAACCTGGACATTGGTGCCTCCTTTTCTTGGATCTTGATCATGATGTGCGGCGTTTACTACCGAGCCGGGGTAAAAGAGAATAACCACCGAGGCTCTGAATCCTAAATGCATATAAATATAAGCGGTAATATATTGTCAATATCGAAGGTAAGGAATACGGCCTTTACAAGGCTGGAAATGATAAATAAATGACATTAATTCCACTTTTATAGTTTCAATAACGCTAGGCGTTATTGACCTGTTTACCGATAAAACACCTAGATTAATAGGTATAAATCATCTCGAAAACCACCTCGCGCAATATCTAACAACTTAAAATTACTAAGTTTGACACTCTAATTAATACCAAGAGAAACATACCTCTTTTCAACCGGAATCTTCACGAATGCGAATTAAGCTGATTTCTAGATCAGCTGGCTTCAAAGGCAAGGGAAAAACGGCATTTCGGCATGAACTGTTTCCATCCCATTTTTGCCTGCAAAGGCGATGGGAATTGCCCTGCCCCCGGCGATTTTGCTTTAGTAACGATGCTGCCTTTGCCCGATTGCCCACGAATGGCACTTTGGGAAGAATTTTGGAGGCCTGAATCAGCGCCAGCCCAGCAAGCGCTCCCGGTTTAAGATTGGGACTTACCTACAACCTGAGCCACATGGGCACGAATCTACACAGCAGTCCCATAGATTGACGGGATTATGCTAAATTCAATACTATACGCCGGAATCGGGGAGATCGAAGGGAAGCTCGCATCATTTTTAGCGACTCGCCTGTCAATAGCCGCAAACGGCTTTATAAACGCCCTGCTTATACAATATCTCCGCCAAAAAGACCGGGGAGGCTGAAAGTGAAAAGGCAGGGTCAAAAGCTGACCAAGGTCAAAATGGACCGATTGCGCCACGACATGGCTCTGGTGGACCTGAAGACTATTGACCGTAACTAACCAAGCCTATGTGACATATTCCTTCTCATAGCAGATCCCGTCAGTAAAGAAGTTAAGATGAAACGGATTTGTTCCCGCAGGCAGACCTTCAAGCAGGAATGGTGGGACCAATTGGTAAGTACAGGCTTGCAATCCTTCTGGGTTAAAAAAAATCTGGCCATTTTAGTGGAAGACATGAAGGAGGGGGGCCTGAGCCTCCTGCAAAAACCGGAAGCGCCCCAGCGAAACAAAGCCATATTCGTCAAGGAAATGGCTGCGATGAGCGTTCAGGCGCTATTCACCATTCACGGGCGCAGCCCGAAAAGCGCCGAGAGAGACTGCACTTGACTCGGCAGACAATCGACCTCTACCTTAAACATGGAGAGATCCTGAAGGAACGTCAGTGCTGCTTAGCAGCCGAACCCTATACGACCATTCGTTTAACGTGTGCTTTATGTCGCTGGTGCTTGGCCGCAGCCTTGGCTTGGCTGTGGAGCGGCGGCGTTCTTTGGGAAGGGGAGCCCTGCTCCATGATTTAGGTATGATGCGGGCGCCTGCCGAAATAAGGGATAGTGTCGGCGAACTCAGTCCCGAGGAACTGGCCCAGGTTCGAAAACATCCCACCTGGGGGCGCCAGACTCTTTCCATGACGCCCAACTTTCCATATGATGCTCTTAATATTGTCCTGGACCATCATGAAAGGGCCGACGGCACTGGTTGTCCCAACGGACTGTCCAAGAAAAACATCCCCTATATGGCGCGCATCGTGAAAGTGGTTGACACATACGATGCAATGACCAGCCCCCGGCCGCACCGACCGGCGTTGTCAACAACCCAAGCCGCAAGCCCCCTGCTTGAACGCTCGGGCTCTGACTTGGACCGCGAGATGACAATAGAGTTCCTGCGCCTGCCCAGCCAGGCCATTCGCTGACTTATCACGCCGGATTAGCCCCCAAGGTCAGAGCCGACTGCCTACGCATTAAGATATAAATAAATTACGGTATTCTTTCGATTCCCGCCCACAATTCATCTCCTACTCCCGGCGGCTCAAAGGCTGGGCTGCCAATGGGCCGCCAAAAGCGATGAGAGAACCTGCATCCGCCGGGGAAACCCAAGCGAAACAAATTAGGGGTTAAACGGCTTAAGCGCGGAGTACAAACTCCCATTGGCACCAGATATCCTCTCTGTCCCTGTCTGGCGGGCAACAGGTGGCAACCACTTCAACCTTGGGATTCAATTCTTTGACAAAGGCCTTCAGGTAACCCTCCCTCACCCTGCGGCAGGGGTGGGGATCAAGACCTTTTTCAAGTCTTATCAACTGGGTGCGGCACTTTTCCACTATAAATGTGGCGCTATTATCCTGATTAACCCGATAATGCTTCAAGCCGTGGCAAAATGACCAGGCAGTGTGGCGCAGGGTTTCCAGAATCTCATTGGGGCCCGGGTTTTCCTTTTTCAAAAATTGTTTCAGCTCCCTTGCCTCGGCCTTGCCCATATAAGCCCAACACTCGGCATCTACGTCCGTGGCTTCGGTTGTGCCCTGCCTTCTTTCAATGCCCAAAAAATAAAGCCCGTCAACCCGCCATATGTTTTTAATATGCATAAAGAAAAATTCATATAATTCCGGACGGCTCATACGATCCAGCAATTCAATATCTTCTGGTGAAAAGGTTTTGGCAGAGGCCTGGGTGTGGTTTTTTTTAATCGGGTCACTCATTTTAGATCCACCTTTCGTTTGAGCCGAAACTTATTTTTTGCACCCTTAAAATAAAGGATTGTGTTTTCACGGCAAGACAAACTCTTCTGGTTGTATTTGTACTAAATTGTTTTTCTTTAGAAAACCCGATTCTCAAAAAAGTTGTGAAATATTAAGACCAATACACCCGTTATCAACCTGAAAAAGAAAACCTTTAATTAATTACAAATACCATACTATCAGCCGGGGTTTACGGTCAAGAAAACCATATTCCCCAAAGATTAAAGAGATAAATCGGTATCCGCAGTTGACATTCAGGGGCCTTACAGGCGAAAATTCGACTGGGAGGTCATTTTTATGTCCAATGTCATGCCCACTACCCGCAGGGACAAAAAACGCAAGCAAACAACCCGCGCCCTTTTGGATGAAGGCCTTAAACTTATGGCGGAAAGGGGGATTCACACCTGTAAGGTGGAGGAAATCACCCGTGCCGCAGGTGTGGGGAAAGGCACCTTTTTCAACTACTTTTCTTCTAAAGAATCATTTACCGCCCGTTTGGTGGACGAAACTTTGGATGACCTGGCCCGTAGGGTTAAACCGGTTGCCATGAGCCCCACAGACGCAGAATCCCTGGTGGCCGGGGTGAGTGCGGTGCATCTGCGCTATTTTCAACTCAGGCCCCACGCCTCGGCCCTTATCACCCAGGCCTTGAGCCTTGAGGAGCAACCGGGAAGGGAGGTTGTGGCACGGCTCACAGAACACATTGATATGATAAGCGAAATCATCTCACCTGCTCTGGAGTCGTTTAACTGGCCGGAAGACAGGGTCAAGGAACTGTCCCTGATGATCATATCCATCAGTTGCGGTTTCTTTTGGTTTGGAGCTCATCTTAACCTGGGGCATGACACTCCCTTTCATTTACTCGACAGGCTGGGCAGGGTGCTGGCCAAAGGCCTCTCAAGCCAGAGTTAAAAACCAAACAAAGAGTCCGATCGGTTTGTTTTATGCATGCCACCAAGATCAGGAGACTTTTAGTTAACATTTGACTGGACCGGACCAATCCGCCCCAATAAGCCTGCAATCAATCCAACCATTCCTTGGTATTCCAGTTGGCCACAGAACCATTTTATGATACTTAGGCTTAAGGCCTGTTTTCATGAAAACAGGTTCCGAGACTTAAGCTCGGCGCCCAGTTTAGCTTAAGTACACCTCATTACATCAAAGCCAAGCCGGAAAAAATGCCATGCCCATTTTTCAAAGATCTCTTTCGATACTTATTTTTTTTATCTTTTTAATTGGGTTATCTTCATATCCCCAGCCCTGCCGGGCCGACGGCAACCAGGAGCTGAGGGCCGGATTTGCGGCCATGCGTTTGGGCGACATGAATACAGCCCTCAAACATTACAACCGCGCCCTAAGTCAAGGTCTTAGCCAAAGAGATAAACTCACCGCCTTGACCTTAAGAGGGGATCTACTGCGTCAAAAAAGGCAATATGATGAGGCCCTTAAAGACTTTAATCAAGCTTTGAGTCTGAGCGAAAAATATGGGGATCCGCAAGAAAAGGCCGCCTTATATGTAAGAAGGGGGCAAGCCTATCGGGCCCAGGGGGAATACGTCAGATCCATTTCAGACTACAATCTGGCCTTGCAGATCAACCCGTATATGGCTGACGCATATTTTCACAGGGGCAATGCCTATCGCTTGCGCCGCCGGCTGAAGCTGGCCTTGGCCGATTTTAACCAAGCCATAAATCTTGAACCAAATCATCATTTCTACTACTACCGCAGCGGAGTTTTGGTCCAACTCAAAAGACTGAAAGAAGCGGTGGCTGATATGGAAGAAGCGGTAAGGCAAAAGCCCGGCCGGGCAGCCTACAAGGCCCGCTTAACCTATCTGAAAGGCCAATTGGACGATCAATAAGCCTAATCCCAATCAGGGTCACCCAGGCGTTCGGCATTGAACTCCGACAGCCCTGAAAGCCTTATCTTGGCTTTGGTGGCCCTGATATCATAGGTGACAAACCTTATCCTCAACTCCCTTGTGACCAAATCAAAAAGCACATACCGGGCATGGGGATCATCATCACGAGGCTGCCCCACACTTCCCACATTGATAATCCAACGTTTACCTTGATCCAAATGCACCGGCGTTTTTCCGAGCCCCATCCGTTCCAGGGTTTCACCACTGAGGCTCACCGCACCCAATAGGTGGGTGTGACCCACAAAAAAGAGATCGCAGGGCATGCTCAGCAGGGTTTGATAGATATGGTAATCACTATATTGAAAAAAATAGTCCACAACCGAGTCGGGCGGCATGCCGTGAACCAGGCCGCAACCATGGCGGATAAGGCTGTTCGGCAGGCTTTTCAGATAGTCTATGTTATCTGACGATATCATACCGGCGGTTTTCTTTATCCCCTGCCGGGCCTGACGGTTAAACCAGACCTGGTATTCAGGCCGGTCCAGGGCAAGTTCATGGTTGCCCTTTACACAAAACATCTGGTTTTCCCGGACCATATCCAGACAGGCATCCGGATCCGGACCATAGCCCACGATATCGCCCAGACAGAAAAACTCCTCCGCTTTTTGAGCGCGGGCGTCCTCCAAGACTTGGGTGAGGGCTTCCAGATTTCCGTGGATGTCAGACAATATCGCGATGAGCATTGGATTTCCGCCTGTTAAAAACGATTAACGCTATAATTGGCGGGACTTTTTTCGCGTAGGCAATCTAATTTTTACTCCACGCGAATCCCCTGCTGTTATACTAAAATGGAGTTAATTCCTCTTTTCCCAAACAAAATTAAATATATTCTTAATTTGAAGTTTAAACCTTGGGCCTGTAATTGTCACCGCCCGAGATTGCTAAGACCGAAAGGATAGATAAAAATGACAAGGTCCTGGGTCACCCGGAAGATACGTTTCTCGGTTTTTATAATCTCACTTTTTTCCCTGGTTTCAATACAGGCCGGATCTGCTTTTGCCGAAAAGCTGCCGGATTCCCTTTTGCCGAATTTTGAACTGGGAGTCGGCTATCAGCTTACCCACATGAAATATACGGAAAGCGGCATTGAAGAAAAGGGATTCCTGAATGGGCTTTATTTAAACGCAACCTGGCATACCCCGACCTATGGCATGATGCTCAAGTTGGAAGGCGAGGTGGGCGTCGGGACTATTGACTATGACGGCGAAACCTGGGGAGGGACGCCGGTAAGCTCCAGCGGGGACAACCAATTACTTAATCTGAGATTTGCCCTGGGCAAAGACCTCGATATAAGCCCCACAGCCGCCATAACCCCCTATTTGGGCCTGGCCTTGCGCTACTGGAACGACAAGCAAGATGGCAGCGGCGGTTATGAAAGAGAGACCACCTATTACTACCTGCCCATAGGTATTGAGTTGAATATTAAGCCCCAAGACAATATGCGGCTCACTTTTACGGCGGAATATGACTTTTTCCTCTCCGGTAAAAACAAAAGCCACCTAAGCGATGTCAGCCCCGGTTTCAATGACGTGGATCTGGACCAGAACAGCGGCATGGGTTTCCGCCTGGCCGCCCGCCTGGTTTGGGATATGCAAACCATTGCCTTCACCGCCGAACCCTTTTTCCGCTACTGGGATATAGACGAATCTGACCGTGCGCTTCTAACCTTTTGGGGGCAGCCTGTCAGCAATGTGGTAGAGCCCGACAATGACACCAAAATCTTTGGCTTGAGGCTGGGTGTGTTGTTCTGATCAAACAGGCCCTTTAAAATCCAAGCATAAATAAGCCCATCAGTGAAACCGGCCAAGGTTCCCTCTGATGGGCCTTTATTTGGTCACCTATGAAAAAAGGCAAGCGACCGGCTTTTTAACCTGGCCGAGTCAGGTGGTTTTCGCGCATTCAGCTTGGCCGGGCTTAATCCCTTCCCTGTCTTTTGCCAATTTCAAAGGGGAAAAAAAGCGACCCCCTATCAAAAAGATAAGGGGTCGCCATACTTTTAGTTAAAAAAGAGGATCAGAGTTCCACTTCCACTTTCACTCCGGTGGCCACCTTGTAGAGCACCGTAAGGATCAGGGCGCCCATGGCCCATATACCCAGGGTGATCATCAGCTCAGGTGCGGTGGGAGCATATTCAACGACCTCATGCAAGGGGTTCGGCACAAAACCGCCTGCGATCATGCCCAGACCCTTGTCGATCCAGGTGGATGCAAAGACAAGGCAGCAGGCCACAGGCAGTATCTTGAGGTTGTTCCGCCATTGGGGAACCACCAAAAGCGCCACGGCAATCAGGCCGAAGATAATGGAGGCCCACATCCAGGGCACCAAGATTCCATGGCCATGCACTCCGCTAAACAGATACTGGAAGTGAATCATGTGCCCGGGAATATTGCTGTAGAAGGAAGTAAAGACCTCCAAGGCCACAAAGAACAGGTTCAGGCAAATGGCATAGGCCACAATCTTGCCCAAGGTGCGGATAGCTTCGTTACCTGCGTCAAACTTGGTAAACTTGCGCACGATCAGAGCCATCAGGATCAGAACCGAGGGGCCGGAGGCAAAGGCCGAGGCCAAAAAGCGCGGGGCTAAAATGGCGGTAAGCCAGAAATGCCTGCCCGGCAGACCGCAGTACAAGAAAGCGGTTACCGTGTGAATGCTCACGGCCCAGGGCACTGACAGATAGATTAGGGGCTTAACCCATTTGGCCGGGGGAACTCCCTTGCGCTCTGCCGCCAGCGTGGTCCAGCCCACCACCAGGTTGATGGCCAGGTATCCGTTTAAGACAATCATGTCCCAGAACAGAATGGAGTGGGGCGTGGGGTGTAAGAGCACGTTCATAATCCTTTGGGGCTGACCAAGGTCCACCACAATAAAGGTTATGCACATGATCACGGCCGAAATGGCCAAAAACTCACCCAGGATAACGATGCGCCCAAAGGTTTTATAGTGATGCAGGTAATAGGGGATAACCAGCATCACCGCAGAGGCGGCCACACCGACCAGGAAGGTGAACTGGGCAATATAAAATCCCCAGCTCACTTCACGATTCATGCCGGTTACGGCCAAACCGTTTTCATACTGGTAGAGGTAAGCGAGAAAACCCACCCCCACCAAAGCGGCCAGAGATAAAACCCAAGTCCAATAGGACCTATTTCCACTAAGTGCTTTTTCCAGCATAATTCAACTCACACCAGGTAATAAACGCTGGGATTGGTGCCCAAGCTGGGTTTACGCCTGATGCTGTAATTCTCCCGCAGGGCCTTCCGAATAGGGGAACGCTCGTCTGCAAGATCACCAAAAATCAAGGCGTCGTCCTTGGCAGCTTCCACACAGGCGGGGATCTGGCCCTTGGCCAGCCTCTCTGCGCAGAAGTTGCATTTTTCCACCACACCCTTGGTCCGGGTGGGGAACTCCGGATTGCTCAGCTTTTCAGGCAGGAACTTCCGGGGATCCGCAAAGTTGAAGCTGCGGGAGCCATAGGGGCAGGCGGCCATGCAGAAACGGCAGCCGATGCAGCGGTGGAAGTCCATCAAAACAATACCGTCTTCCGCTCGCTGGAAGGTGGCCTTGGTGGGGCAAGCCCTGACACAAGGGGGATTCTCGCAATGGTTGCACAAAACCAGAACCGGAGTATTCTCCAGTTTCTCCTCCAAAAACTCATTTTCCTGGTCAGTGAAGGCATTATGGAATCCGGTGCTCCAGATCCATTTAATGTTCTGGTTATTCTCGATGTGAGGAACATTGTGCGCCTTGTTGCAGGCGTCAATAATGGGCTTTACATCGGCCTCGCCATGGAACTTGCGGGTGTCGATGACCATGCCCCAATGTTTTCCCCTGAAGCGGTCAGGCGCGGGCAGCACTTCCGCGGCATCCAGCTCACCGGGCTTGAAAAGCTCAAATCCCGCAGCGCTGGTGATGCCAAAGGCCGCCAGGATTCCCGCCCTTTTCAGGAAAATCCTTCTGCCGAACTCCATCACTTACCCTCCTTCTGCGCCGGGGTAAGGTGACAATCCCAGCAATAAGGGTTGACGCCCAGGTAGTTGTGGCACTGATCGCAGAATTTTTCCTTGTCGTTGTGACAACGCATGCACCCGTTTGAGAGGCTCATCTCAAACTTTTTGCCGTTATCGGCGACATAGAGGCGGTCGGCATCCCTGACCACGTCATCACGCCATTGGTTTAAAATCTGCATGTGTTCAGTGCGCATCATTTCCTTGGACATGACGCACGTCTTCTCTGCCTTGGGCAACTGGGGGTCGGGTTTTACACCGGCGGAACCAGCCTGCCACCAGAAGGGCAAAAGCACCAAGGCAACGAAGATAACCAGCCCGGAGATGATCTTGCCTTTATCGTACATTACTCATCCGCCTCCGTTGCTGAATCCCCACCATCAGGCTCTTCGCCCAGAGCCTCGGCCCTGAGTTCGGCGATCTCTTCGCCGCGCAGGTTGTATTCCCGCTCGTTTTCGCCTTCCATGACAAGGGCGTTGGCCACAAGCTCGCTGACACCGCAGTTGCCGACTTCAGGCACCCAGTACTCCAGGTGAGCCGGGAAGACAGCTCTATCGATGGCGCAGACACAGGCCAGCATGTTGACACCATACTTATCGTGGACATAACGCACCGCGTTCATGCGGGGAAGACCCGCCCGGTAACGCATCTCCATGTTCTCACCGGCGTTCAAGCCCGAACCGGCTCCGCAGCAGAAGGTCTGCTCGCGGATGGTGCTGGGGGGCATCTCATAGAAATTGTTGCAGACGTTTTTGATCACATACCTGGGCTCATCCAGCATACCCATGCCCCTTGCGGGGTTGCAGGAATCGTGGAAGGTCACTTTGTAATGGTCGTTCCTGCTGGGATCAAGCTTAAGCTTGTTGTTCTTGATCAAGTCTGCGGTGAACTCGGTAATATGCACCATCTTGGTGGAGGCGGCGTTTTCAAACAGAGTGCCCGTGATGGGGCTTCTGGGGACCTCCAGATGGTTGGCCGGGCCGTTCATGGTGTCCATGTACTGGTGGATGACCCGCCACATGTGACCGCACTCGCCGCCCAGAATCCATTTTACGCCCAGGCGCTCGCTCTCGGCGTACATCTTGGCGTTTAAGCGTTTCATCATCTCGTGAGAGGTGAAGAAACCGAAGTTGCCGCCCTCTGAAGCATAGGTGCTCCAGGTGTAGTCCAGGCCGATGTGCTCAAAGAGCATCAGGTAACCCATGAGGGTGAAGATGCCCGGATCGGCGAAGACGTCGCCCGAAGGGGTGATGAACAGAATCTCGGCCCCTTTGCGGTTAAAGCTGGGCTCGATATGGAGTCCGCTGTATTCCTCGATATCCTCCAGGAGAAAGTCTATGTTCTCCTTGAAGGTGTGAGGTTTCAGCCCAAGGTGGTTGCCTGTGTGGAAGCAGTTGTTCACCGGGCTCTGGATCCAGTCGATGTTCAGCCCCAGGAGGTTTATGATCTCGCGGGCGATGATGGTGATCTCAGCGGTGTCAATGCCATAGGGGCAGAACACCGAACAACGGCGGCACTCAGTGCACTGGAAGAAGTAGTAAAACCACTCCTTGATCACCTCTTCGGTAAGCTTGCGCCCTCCGGCCAGCTTGCCCAGAATCTTGCCCGCGGTCTTGAACTCGCCGCGGTAGACGCTGCGCAAAAGTTCGGCCCTCAAAACCGGCATATTTTTGGGGTCGCCCGTACCGATAAAGAAGTGGCACTTGTCGGCGCAGGCGCCGCAGCGCACACAGACATCCATGAAAAGCTTGAAGGAACGGAATTTGGACAACCGCTCCTTAATGCCCTCGCGTACTGTGCCTTTCCAATCGGCCGGCAGATGCCAATCTTTTTCCAGAGGGTTCCACTCGTGAGCATTGGGCATGCCAACGCCTTTAATGGATTCCTGCTTGGCGGGATAACAGTACATGCCGGGCTTGATGACCGTCTCAGTGTCCATCCAGCCCTTTTTTGAAGGCCGGTGGGTAATCTTAGCCATTTCTTCCGGCTTGGGGGTGGGATCAGCCATTTTTCATATCCTTTGTAAACAGGACAGTTTTTACAGTTTTCAGACGGTCCATCGTGATCACTCTTTATCCAAGGGAAGCCCGACTTCCTTCATTTCTTCCCTGAAGTCGTCCTCGTATTCCTCGTAGGTGTGAGTCTTGACCGGATAGTTCCAGGGGTTCACATGCCTCTTTGCCCTGCTGTCGTTCGGCAGGTTCCTGGTGGGGCTCAAGAATACTCCGCCCATGTGCATCAGCTTGCTGAAGGGGAAATAGGCGAACAGGATGCTTACCAGGAATACATGAATATAGAACAGGCTGCCTATGCCCTCGGGAACAAAGGGGTTAAAGGCAACCAGGCTCATGGTCAGCTCCTTGACCGCCACAATATCCACCTTGGTGAAATAGCGCATCAAGATGCCGGTTATGGCAATGGCCATTATAAGGAAAAGAGGGAAGTAATCCGAGGCCAGTGAGATATAGCGAATCTGGGGGTAGTAGACCCTGCGCCAGAACAAAAAACCCGCCGCAGCCAGAAGCACTACACCACTGATCAGGAGCTGGGGCAAGCCCACCTGTAAAAAGCCGTCAGTGGCCTCGATAAATTTCACCAGCCAGGGCACCGGTTCCATGAAGAACCTGAAGTGCCAGATCAGGACCGTTAAAAATGAATAATGAAATGCTATGGCCCCCAGCCAAAGGAACTTTTCCGAGCCATAGCGAATCTTGGGACCATCGCGATAATCCAGCTGGGTGTTCCTGAAAAGAGACCTGAAGCAAAGAATTTCAAGCGCCATGCGCAGGACCACACCGCCCGTTGTGGAGGGGTTGTCCAGCTTGCTTTGCTTGATCCAGGGTAGTGACTGCGCCTGGCCACAGGTGGTGGGAATGCGGAAAGGCACCGGAGACTTGCCCCAGTTTATCACCTTCAGCACAAAGCCGATAACAAAGGTGGCCACCGCCGCATAAGGTATCACCACTCCGAAAAACGATTGCATGCCTGCCTGGGCCGCACCCAGATAGGCAACGCCAATCAAGATCAACACTGCGATAAAAGAAACAATTGCGCCCATTATCCGCTACCTCGTCTCGGGTTAGGCCATGGGTTTGGGTTTTGATAAGACGTCAGGTTCCTTTTGCAACTGCTCCGGCTCCTCGTAGAACAACCCGGTTCGCCTGAGCACGTTGGCATAATGGTTCATCATCTCATCAGCCTTGGCCTTGTGGACCTTCTCCCGGCAGGATTCGTAGATGTCAAATCCCAGAAGCGCCAGACGATCTATGGCGACTTCCAGCAAAAACAACTCCTTCTCCAAACCTTCTTCTTCTATTTCGTCTTGCAGCTTGCTTCTTATCACCGCTTTGAGCTCGAAGATAAAAGACAACGACTCGGAAGCGGAAAAGTCCTGCAAGGCCCTTATACGGATGATCCGGTCCAAAAAATCGGGAATGTCTCCCTCTGTGGTCTCGCCCCGCAAAAGACCGTCAAAAATAGCCTGAGTCTCGCTCACTATGGTGTGTCCCACGGGGTTGGCGAAACGGTCTTTTTTATTGAGGAGGAACTTGGCTGTCTCCGGGGGATAGGTATTGACTATACAGTCAACCCACTCTTCGCAGATAACAGAGCGGTTATTTTTCAGAAGTTCCTGAAGATTCATAAAAAAAATCCCCGGTCTTACACCTGGCTGACTGAGTGCAGCAGATGCATGCTTGGTTGTTGAAATATTAAAATGTTACCTTGATTGTCCGGTTGGTCATTGTAAACAAACACCAGTAACCAGTCAAGCTGAATGCACCATCAGTTACAAAGCATTATTTGATGCTTAAGCATATGGATAAAATGGGATTTAGTTTCAACCCTTCGCTTTTACAGGAAGAACCTGATGCAAGCGCCGCAACCCGACAGATCTATTTTTGAAATTCCCAAACAGGTCATAAACCGGGTCGATTCCCTGAAAAGGGTATTTTATCTTTTTAAAAACAGGTGTTACGCAAAAGGCGTCTCTTTGTGCTTTTGTAACCTTACAACACCCCTCACCGCTAATCCAATGAATCAAAAGTGTTGCCCAATCAAAAGAGTTTATAGCCTTTTTTCCCCCCCTGTATGCTATTCTTTTTAAGCAAAGAGGGAGTCTTTAATTGAGCCTTTTTGAGCCCAGCAAAGAAATCCTGGCTTATCTGGTGGCGTTTCGGGAGGCTGCCCCCACTCCGGCGGCTCCGCCTTTCCAAGAAGTCCGCCAAGATCTGGACCGGTTGTTTGACAAACTGGCCCAAGAAAGCCGGGGACTTTTCGTCCCGGTGGGCTCCTATGAAATGGCCGCCCACGCACTGGCTGCCATGGCAGATCAGGTAGTCTCGGAATCAGGCTGGAAATACTCCCCAAAATGGGAACAGTCTCCTTTTCTCATCAGAATTATGGGTAAAGATCGGGCAGGTATAAACCTGCTAACCTTTATCCGTGATATGCGAAACGCCCCGCCCGAGGTCAACGCCGTATTTTACCTTTGCCTTGCCCTGGGTTATCACGGAGAACTTAAACCCGAAGACCATGGGCTGATCCAACTGAAAAAGGAACTTTTACGGCGACTTCCGGGGAATGGAGACCCTTCCCAGCCCACTCCTGCCTTCAAACCGGTTCCGCCCAGGAAAGAGGCAAAGTCAGTCACCTTATGGGCGGGTGTTGCCACCGGCCTGGCGGCCCTGGTGGGAGGGATAATGTTATTCAGCTATCAGCCCGCATCAGACTCACCCCAAAAGCCTATCTCGGGCGTGAGCCACCCCTCCCACTCCAATCCGGTTAAGGCCAACCCAGGCAAACCGTTAATCAAGCCGCCTGAGCTGAAGGTCAAAGAGGAAAAGCTTATAGCGGCCAAAATACCCATCCCAAAGAAAAAGCCCGCAAAAATACACAAAAGTAAAAGTGTTAGCAAAAAAACCACGGTCCAACCCACCCCCTCACCGCCCCAAGCCAACACTCCTTTAGTCGAAGCCGATCTTTCCCTGGATAAATCACTTAAGACCGCCGTCCCCTATGAACCTCCGACTGTTTCAGGCACTTTCGGCAGACCAACCCATGATCTGCAGGCTGGTGTTTTTGTTGGACCGATTCAGGCGGCCCGGCTGGCCTCATCCTTCTTAAAGGCGGGTTTCCCGGCCAGGGTTGAATACAAAAAACGTAAACAGGGCGGCGGTTGGTATGTAGTTTATCTGGGGCCTTTGAATAACCAAAAAACAATTGAAAAGGCCCGCCAGTATATGAAAAAGGCCCATAACATAAAAGCGATATTAAAAGATCATAAGCCAACCGCGACAAAACAACGGGCCGGACTTTTTTAGAAAAACAGATAAAAAGCTTTCCGGGACCGGAGCCGGAAACACAGTCTGGATAAAAGATTCCCACCCCCTAACCCTATTAATCCCTCGGATTAAATGATATTTTTTAACTTAAAGTTCTATTGCCCCCATGGCAAAGTCGGGTTAAGCTGTTTGTCTTCACTAGCCTTAAGGAGCAAAACCAAATGAAAGAAATAAGAGCCAAGGCAAAAGAGCTTTTAAAGGGAAAATGCAAGGTTTGTCCGGTATGTGACGGCAGAGCCTGTGCAGGTGAGGTCCCCGGCATGGGTGGGCTCGGAACCGGTTCGGCCTTTAAATCCAATGTGGAGGCTCTGGCCCGGCTTAAATTCAACATGCGGGTCATGCACCAGGTCACCGACCCGGTGACTGAGGCGGACTTCTTCGGAATCAGCCTGAAACTCCCCATCTTGGCCGCTCCCATAGGCGGGGTGTCCTTTAACATGACCAAAGAGGTCTCTGAACAGGAATACATCAGCTCTGTGATAGGCGGCTGCCTGGACCAGGGAATCCTGGGCTGTTGTGGAGACGGAGCGCCGCCCGAGTTGCTAGACGCCGGATTGGCGGCCCTCAAGGAAAACAAGGGCCAGGGAGTTCCCTTTATCAAACCTTGGGAAGATGAAGAGCTTTTGGCCAAGCTTGAAAAAGCGGAAAATGCCGGAGCCAAGGTGGCAGGTGTGGATCTGGACGCCGCCGGGCTGATCACCTTAAGGCTCATGGGCAAGCCGGTCTCCCCCAGGAGTCTGGAACAGCTGAGCCGCATAATCCGAAAAACCTCTCTTAAATTCATTGTCAAGGGAATCATGACCCCGGAAGAAGCCAAAATGTCTTTGGAAGCCGGGGCGGCGGGCATTGTGGTCTCCAATCACGGCGGCAGGGTGCTGGATTTCACTCCCGGTACGTCCGAGGTGTTGCCTGACATTGCTTCCGAGGTCAAGGGCAAGATAATGATATTGGCCGACGGCGGGGTGCGTACAGGCCCCGATGTGCTTAAAATGCTGGCCCTTGGAGCGGATTTTGTCATGTTGGGACGGCCCTTTGTCATAGCCGCCCTGGGCGGGGGCCGAAAGGGAGTGGCCACTTACATAGAACAGCTTAAAGGCGAGCTTATGCAGGCCATGGTCCTTACAGGCGTGCCGGATGTAAAAAAGGTGGCAAAATCCATTTTTTATAATGCCTGAGACAGTCAATCCGGTCGTCCCAAGGGCGACCGGATTGTAATTCAATCAACCAGAAAAAGACGATTCCTGCCGTTTTGTTTGGCCTTGTAAAGGGCCTGGTCCGCGCTTTCAATAAGCATCGCCGGGTCCTTTTGCTTTTGCGGTGTCTGGCAGGTGACTCCAAGGCTTATGGTGAGCCTGCCTTGGGGCGAATCTTTGTTTTCTATACCGAGTTTTTCCACGGCCTGACGCATCTTTTCCGCCACCTTACCGGCCCCGGAGGCAGGGGTTTGAGGTAAAAGGGCGGCAAACTCCTCGCCTCCATAACGGGCAAGGGTGTCGCCGGTGCGGGTAAGGCACTCTTCCAGGGCCCGGGCCACCCTGATCAGACACTGATCACCTTCCAGATGGCCGTAGGTGTCGTTGTATATTTTGAAATGATCCACATCCACCATGATGGCGGAGAGTTGCCCCCGGTTGCGGGTGGCCCTGCGCCATTCATCGGAAAGGGCCTGATCCAGAAAACGGCGGTTGGGTATACCTGTCAAGGGGTCGATAAAGCTGAGGCGTCTGAATTTCTCCCGCTGTTCCTGGATCATGCCCATATCCAGGTATTCGCGGACTTTTCTGGTATAGATGATCTGACTCAATAAAACAGCCAGTAACGTTGTGATAAAGGCGTTTATCAGATCGGCCTGGATATGAACCCCCGTATAATCCTTAAGACGAACAATCATGAACAGGGTCAGGCAGCCGGGTAAATACAAGGCCAGGCTGAGGGGAAACTTCACCTTCAAAAAGGCGGCTACAACCATTACGATCATGACATAGACCGAAAGGCCCGGCCCGGATTCAAAGGAAAACCCGGCCTGAACCGCCCCCATTATCTGGGCCATACAGGCTATGGCCAGGCAGGCCTGATTATGGAAGGACCTCACATCCCTGGGGGAGGTGGGTCCCTTCACCAGCCACAGAAACACCAAAGCGCCCGCCAGCCATAAAAACCGCATGGGCAGGGTCTCCAGGGTGAGGTCTTTGCCCTGGCCAAATCCCAATACAAAAACCACAAAGCAACCGGCTGCGGCCAACGCAACCATGATCAAGACCGAAATCCAGGTTAAAAGGCGTACTTGGGAGAGGTTTTCCCAAGTCAATAAGCGGAATAAATCCCTGGCCCCTTGGGTGGTTAGGTCCGGAGTCCGGAAAAAAGCAATCAATTTTTGGGGCAGGCGCATGATGGTCCTTAAAATCTACAGCTCGATTCCAACCTCAGGTGTGGTCCAGGGGTGTAAGGCCTGCCCGGACCACGGCAGCACGGGCCAAAAGTAGTTGGGAATCAAAAAACAAAACATCCAAATCTTTCTGGGTCAAGGCCAGGGGTATCTCTGTACAGCCGCCTATTATACCCTGCGCCCCTTGTTTTAGCAGGTATTTTGCCGCGTCCTTGAGCCGCATGGTGGCTTCTTTTCTCTGTTCGGCTGTGGGAGCGGCCTTGATGCTTCTTATGGCGGCCATTACCAGCTCTTCGTGCTCCTTGTCCGGCACCAGGGTCTCTATACCGTAATCAAACAACTTGGACTGATAAATTTCCGCATCTATGGTGCCTTGGGTGGCTAAAAGCCCCACCTTTTTCAAGCCCGCCTGTTTGACCGCTTCCGCCACCACATCCAAAATGGAAAGAATGGGTATGCTTAATTCAGGCTCCAACCGGTCCAGAAAATAATGGGCCGTATTACAGACGATGATAATGAAATCAACGCCCGCTTTTTCCAATACCCGGCAGCCTTTAAGCATTACCGGCACCGGTGATTCGCCCCCGGCTAAAATGGCCTCTGTACGGTCCGGCACCGTGGGATTGCTCTCGATCACAATCCTCAGATGATCCTGATCTTTTGCGGCGGGTGTGCATTTAATGATTTTGGCATAACAGTCGGCCGAGGCCTCCGGCCCCATGCCGCCCAAAATACCGATAGTCTTTTTTCCCATCTGGCCAACCCCTTATTACCGGAAACGGCGGTCACATCATACAGATATATAATTTTTCAGGCAGACCTTTTTGCAAGGGTTTTACTACAGTCTTTACTTATCCTCAAAGCACCCTTGCCCTGACCTGTAAATCCAATTCAGACAAATTTATCATAGCTTACTCCCAAACCAGCTTAAAAGCCCGTCCGGAGTTTGATAACTTCGAACCGGGCTTCATGCTTTCCGACCAACTCTCCTCGGACTTCACCTGATTACAATTTATTGAAATTACTTATATTATTTAATTACTTCAATTCCGAAGACTTTCTCCCCTGTTGAAAATGCAAACGCATTGGGAGGTGTGGGCAGGGCCTGTTTTCAAATTCCGGGAAAACATTTTCAGCGGTTTCTTACCACCCGGCCCGGAGTGCGGCCGGTGGGACTGCCCTTTTCCAGCACCACCTGGCCGTTGGCCAGCACCCATTCAATACCCTTGGGGAAACTCCTGGGATCTTCATAGGTGGAGGTGTCTATGATGGTCTCCGGATCAAATATGACCAGATCCGCATCATAACCGGTTGCGATCAACCCTTTTTGGGCCAGCCCGAATTTTTGGGCGGGCAAGGAGGTCATCTTGCGCACCGCCTCTTCCAGGCTCAGCAACTTTTCCTTCCGCACATAGCGCCCCAAAATGCGGGGGTGGGTGCCATAGAGCCTGGGATGGGGTTTGCTGCCGCCGTGCAGCCCGTCTGTGATAAAGCTCACCGCCGGATGGGCCATGATGGTCTTTACATCATCTGCGCTGAGCCCGAAATTGATCATGCCCACAGCCAGGGATTCGGCCAGAAAAAAATCCATGACCGCATCGGCCAGGGAGAGCCCCTCCAGGCCTTTATTGGCCTTGGTCTCCACCGAAGACATGGTGACCTTGTCCCAGCCCACGATGACAGCTATGTTCTCCCAATCGTGACGCTCCTTGATGTCTTTTTTGATCTGATCCCTTTGGTTTTCCAGGCGTTCCAAAAGGCACTCGGCCCCGCCCGTGTGGTGCCAGGGGGGAAAACCGCATACAGCATGGTTGAACCGGCGGTGCAGGGGTATTGCTCCATGGAGACATCAATACCTTACCTTCGCGCCTGGCCTCTTCTATTTTGGCGATTGCCGTTTCCGCCAAGCCCCAGTTCTTTTTGCCCCTGATCTTGAAATGAATTATCACCACCGGCGCCCCGTAACACCGCCCTTGACTGCGGCATCATATGATTCATTCACGGGAAGCCAACTCCATCTGCTCTATATTACTTAATTTCATTCAAGAAAGACTCCTGCAGACAAACCTGTTTTTAACCAATTTAACATGATGTATTTTTTCATATTGTAAAAATATTACAATCACATTTTTCTTAAAATGAAAAACTATTTCGCCTTAATAAATCTACCTATTATAAATAACTAAATTGAAGCTGATTTGGCAAATAGCTTGACAATAATTTTGCAAAGAATTCACCGCCGACTTTATGGGACGAAATATTTAATCCTGCAAATGGGAGCCCATGCTCAGGGAGGCTGAAAAATTGGATAATCGGGGTAAATGGTTACGACTGCCTTTGAGGAGGTATAATTCGGAAGACCTCAAGCGGACCGTGAGCACACCATGAAATGATTGCCTGATTACGGAACAGGAAAAATGGGTCAGAAAACAAAACAGATCAACCAAAGAAGCCATAGGGCCTACCTGATATTCAGCCTTCTCTGCGCCGCTTATCTGCTGGTTTATTTTCACCGGCTGGCGCCGAATGTGGTTGCCCTGGACCTGATGAAGGATCTAAACACCGGCAGCGGGCTTTTCGGCGTACTGGCTTCGGCCTATTTTTATCCCTATGCCCTTATGCAGCTCCCGGCCGGACTTTTGGCCGACGGCTGGGGGGCCAGAAAGACAATCTGCTCCTCTTTTTGCCTGGCCGCGCTGGGCTCTTTTGTCTTTGCCTGGGCTCAAACTCCCCTGGTGGCCATCTTGGCCAGAATCATGGTGGGCCTGGGTGTATCGCTCTGCTTTGTACCCGCTCTAAAGGTGCTCACCCGCTGGTTCACCGCCGCCCAGTTCGCAGCCTTGACCGGTTTTATCCTGGCCATCGGCGGGCTGGGCGTCTTCTGCGCCACCACTCCCCTGGCCTATCTCACCGTATGGCTCAGCTGGCGGGGCAGCTTTGTATTCATGGGGATGCTGACTTTTTTAGTAGCTGTTCTGGTTTGGTTTCTGGTGAGGGACACCCCGGAGGAGATGGGTTTTCCGCCTGTGGCCCTGCCGCTGAGCGGGCCGGAAGCCGGCCAGCCCCAAAGCGGCATCAAGGATAACCTCGGGCTTATCCTCAAAAGCCCGGCCTTTTGGCTTTTGTGCATCTGGTTTTTCTTTCATGCCGGTATATTTTTCGGCTTTGCCGGTCTCTGGGGAGGCCCTTATCTTATGCAGGTCTATGGCATGACCAAACCCCAGGCCGGAAACGCCTTAAGTTTCATTGCCCTGGGCATGATCGCCAGCGGAATCCTGATGGGCAGGCTATCTGCCCGTTATCCCCAAAAAAGAAAAGTCATTGTGGTTTTCAACACTTCCATGCTAACCCTTTTTTGCACCCAGCCCTCCCTGTTTCCCGGCCTGCTTCCGGCGGAGTGGATGCCTGTCTGGTGTCTGGGGTTCGGCTTTTTCTCCAGCGCCAGTCCGGTTCTGGTTTTTTCCATGTTAAAAGAAATATTTCCCCTTTCCATGACCGGCACTGTAACCGGGTTGATAAACCTCTCGCCTTTTTTGGGGGGAGCATTGATTCAACCCCTGATCGGCTACATACTTGAAGCTGATTCCAACGGCGGAGGCGTTGTGACAGCCCAGGCCTATGGCGAGGCCTTCATGGTGTTCCTGCCCATGGGAGGCATTGCCGTTTTAACCGCCCTTTTGCTTAGATTGCCCGGAAAGGACAATCAAGTCACATGATTATCTTTATATCTGTTTATATTCTGGTCTATGCCGCCCTACAGTTTCTCCTGTATCTGCGGCTGAGGCCCATTTTGCCCCAAGGCCCGCGCTTCAAACTCTTTTTAGCGGCCTGGGGCATAATCATGATACTGACCCCGCCCCTTTTGCGATTCCTGGACGGTCAGGGCTCAGCCCCGCCCTGGGCCTGGCCCGGCTGGCTGGCCTATTGTTGGATGGGTTTTGTCATGGTGGGGACTTATTTTTCTGTAGTCTCCTGGATGGTAGGGGGGCTGACCCGCCTTTTCATGCGCCGTAAAAGCAAGCCCTTAACCCGCGGCCTGGCCTTTTTTGTGGCCCTGGCCACGGTTTGCACCATGTTCTACGGTTTTAATGAAGCCAACCGGCTTAAAACCACCAGACTCACCCTGGAGACCAGCCGCATAGGCGATGAGAACGGTCCCGTCAAGGTGGCCTTTTTCGCTGACCTTCACCTGGGCCTGGTGCGCAGGCCACAAATCCTTAACCAGCTTTCCCGCATAGTAAAACAGGAAAAGCCGGATCTTATCCTGGCCGGTGGAGACATTGTAGACGGCCGCCTGCCTCCCGGTTATGCAAGCGAACTGATTTTGCGGGAGATGAAAGCCCGGTTCGGTAAATACGCGGTATTGGGAAACCACGAATACTATGTGGGGGCTCTACAGGCCAAGGAATTTCTCAAGCGCTCTGGCTTTAAGGTTCTAAGCAACAAGTCTGTGGTAATAAACGATATAATCACCCTGGTTGGTTTGGACGACCCCGGCCGTCAGGGCTGGTCCCCCATGGGAGTCACCCTGGTTAAGGCCACCATTCCCAAGGGTTACACCATATTGCTTAAACACAGGCCCGTACCCCCACCTGAGACCCAAGGGCTCTTTGACCTGCTTTTAAGCGGCCACACCCATGGGGGTCAGATGATCCCCATGCGTTATCTGGTGCGGTATCTTTATCCCTATGTTTACGGGCTATACGACCTGCCCGGAGGGGGCAAGGTCTACACCACCACCGGCGCCGGGGCCTGGGGTCCTCCCTTACGGGTATTGGCCGCGCCCGAGCTCGTACTTATAACCATTAAGCCCAAACCAAAGCCTGATCTACAGGCAGGCATGCCAGGCAGCTCCAAAAACCTCGAGTAAAGACGCCTGACCAAGATCCGCAATTAAAAAGCCCCGGCCGATTTCAATAACGGCCAGGGCTTAAAATTTATCAATCAATCGTATTAACTTGTAAAATTACGTATGTGCTGAAAATCACCATCCCAGGCAGCCTTAAGCACCGGGCCCATGAACTCATCCACCATGTCGGTGCGCAGGGGCACGGGCATATTCCTGAGCTTGGTATCCATTTGGGGTTTTTTGGCTGCGCCCAAACAGCGTTCAATATGCTCGTCCGTCATCCCCTCGACTTCTTTGAGCCTGGTGGGGAAGCCAATGGCCTTGCTGAGGCCTATCATCGCCCTGGCCACTGCCACACCCAAGGCGCGTCCGCTCAGTTTATCCAGGTCCTGGTCCACAAACCCGTGTTTCCGATAAACCTCTCCCACCACCCGGAGCTTATCCTCAATGGCCGGAGCGAAAAAGATGGTGTAGTAGGGATTCATCACCGCGCAGGCCCGGCCGTGGCTCAAGACATCGACCAGAGAAAAGCTGTTCAGATGAGGTCCGCTGGTGCCGCCGACCATGATGGCGTAACCGCCCAGGTCCGAGCCCAGCCCCAGCTTCAACCTGGCCTGATCGCTCTCCGGGTCATCCTTGGCTTCCAGAAGGCCGGAGATGATAAGGTCAAGCCCGGTTTCACAGATCTGCCTGGTTTTTTCCTCGATTTCGGGCCCGGCTCCGAAATAAACCTCCACCAGGTGGCCGATGCTGTCCAAAGCCCCGTCCTGGGTCAGGGAAAGGGGCTGGCTGGTAGTGATTTCATAATCAAAGACCGCCTTGGGCGGGGTTACGGCATTGTCTACAATCAACATCTTCTGCCCGGCAAATATATCCGTAACATTGGAATATTTGGTGAGATGAGCCGCTGAGCTGGCCGCAGTCATAATCGCCACCACAGGCAGAACCTTGCGATTATGCTCCTTACACAGTTTTGTGACCTGCCCCAGGCCAAAGAAGGGGTCTATCTCGGGGGTGACATCCCCCAAGGCAGCCAGGCAGGAAGCGCATTTGACAGCGTCTATGCTGGAGCCTCCGCCCATGACCACAATGACATCCGGCTTTTTGTGTATAATATGAGAATGAAGCCGATAAACATCCACAAAGGGTGCATTGGGGGCCACGCCTCGCGCCATGTCCACAATCTCGACCCCTGCTTCTTTAAGAGATTTCAGCACCCTTTCCTGCCAGGGTTTAAACCACTCAGAATGAATGTGTCCCACAAAAAGGGCCCTTTTGCCGAGTTGGGCGGTCAGCTCGCCTGTTTTCTCCAGCACACCCAAACCATAAGCATAGTCATCGCCCTTGAACTCCCGTAACAACTCCCCTGCCCTACCGCTCATTTTCGCGCCTCCTCGGGTATTTTTGTCACCCTCGAGTCCTGGCCGGCTTTTCAACTTATCTTTCTTCCCTTTTAGCCCCTGTCGGCCGGTTTTATCTCAATAATAGAGATGATTATAGACTGCCCGGGCAATTTGATCCAGTGGCACCATCTACGTGTCTTTTACCCCCTATACTTGACAGGTTCTTAGGGAAAATGCCAATATCTCTATGACGGTTCCCAAAAATTGAGCAAAATAACTTTGATTGCAATGTGTTATCCAAAACCGTCACTGGAAGGACGGAGCATGAAGCACGTCATTTGCGGAAACGGCATTGCAGGTGTATCCGCGGCTGAAGCGATCCGTTACCTGGACCCTTCCGCGCAGATCACCTTTATCAGCAAAGAACCCCACTTGCCTTACAGCCGACCCATGATCAGCCTGGTATTGGCCGGGCTGGCCCGGAATTCCGAAATCTTTATCAGAAACCAAAATTTTTATGAAAACCTGGGGGCAAAAGTGCTCTCCGGAGATGAAGCCGCCTCCATTGATTTGCAAACCAAGACGGTTTTCACCAAAAGCGGTGCGCAAATCTCCTATGACCGGCTGCTCATAGCTACAGGAGCAGACCCCAGGCCGATCAAGGCGCAAGGAACCGATCTGGCCGGTATTCATTTCATGCGCAACAGGGATCAGGTCGCAGGGCTTTTGCAGAACATCGCCACCTGCAAAAAGGCCTTGGTCCTGGGCGGAGGCCTGGTGGGGTTCAAGGCCGCCTATGGGCTTATGCTCCGCGGCATAGCGGTTCATATGCTGATCAGCTCCGGCCATCCCCTTTCCATGCAACTGGATGAAACAGCTGGGAAAATCGTGCTGAAAAAACTTTTGGAAAAGGGACTCACGGTAAGCGTAGGCGCTTTTGTCGAGGCCTTTTCCGGAGAAAAGGGCTGGGTGAAAACAGCGCACTTAAAAGACGGCTCCTCCCTGGACTGTGATCTGGTGGTGATAGGCAAGGGTGTTTCACCCACCCTTGATTTTGCCCGGAAAAGCGGCCTTGAAACCGACCTGGGCCTTTTGGTGGACCGCTTTCTTGAGACCAACAGCCCGGGCGTGTACGCAGCCGGAGACGTGGCCCAGGCCTGGGACCTGGTGCACAGGTCAACCTGGGTCAACGCCATCTGGCCGGTGGCCGCGGAACAGGGACGCCTGGCCGGAATGAACATGGCCGGACGCAAAACCGCTTATGCCGGGGGCATGGGGCGCAACGTCATGCGGGTGTTTGATCTGGATGTCATGACCGGCGGCATGGTGAACCCGCCCACTGATCCGGGCTTTCAGGTTATTTCCCGGCTGGGATATGACCAGACCAGCTATGCCAGGCTGGTGCTGAAGGAAAACCGACTGGTGGGAATGGCCCTGGTGGGCAATGTGGAACAGGGCGGTGTGCTCTTGAGCCTGATAAAAAATCAGGCCGACCTGCCCATGGACCCCGCCGACCTGCTTGAACCCGGATTTAATTACGGCAGCCTGATCAGCACCATCAGGCCCCTTCCCAGACCCGTTTTTTGAACCGGTTTTAAATAAAGTTAAGCCAACACTCAGTCTGGAGGCTTGTCTTATGAACCAAGTTATAGTGCACCCTGAAAGGTGCGTGGGTTGCATGCAGTGCACCCTGGCCTGCGCCACAGCCCATTCTCAGAGTAAAAGCCTTTTTGCTGCAACCTTGGAAAAACCCCAACCCAAACCCCGCATCCATGTGGGCAAGGGTCTTTTTGACGAAGGCTTTCCCAACCGCTGCCGTCATTGCGACCCCGCCCCCTGTATGCTGGCCTGCCTGCCAGGAGCCATCTTCAGAGACCCCAAGACCAATACTGTCCTGATCAAGCCTGAAATCTGCATCAACTGCGCATCCTGCGCCATGGCCTGTCCCTTTGGGGTTTTGCGCTATCATGAAGACCCCTTTGCCCCTCCGGGCAAGGTGGTGGCCGTTAAATGCGACAACTGCCTGGAACGCCGGGAACAGGGCATGATCCCTGCCTGTGTGGAGGCCTGCAAGGCCGGAGCCCTCACCTTTGAGGATTCCGCCCTGGCTCAAAAGGCCAAAACAGATCAAGTGGCCCAGGCCACCCTTTCCCAAGGGGAGGCGCCCCTGCCTCCTGCCCCTGGATTTGAGCTGCAAAGTGCCCACAAGCGGTCCCTGAAGGACCTTGAGACCCGCTGAACGCGGTTTGGGAGGAATATGAGCCATGAGCCAGTTTAAAAAAGATTTCTCCAAGTTGACCACAACCAAGGACGGGCAGCTGCTTTTGGAAAAGGCTGCCCACGACCAGGTGGAGACCGTTTGGGAACGTTTTGAAGCACAGCAGCCCCATTGCGGTTTTTGTGAGATGGGGCTTTCCTGTCGCATCTGCGCCATGGGCCCCTGCCGCATCGATCCCTTTGGCGAAGGGCCCAGCCGGGGGGCCTGTGGAGCGGATGCGGATATCATAGTGGCCAGAAACCTGGGGCGCATGGTTGCGGCCGGAGCAGCGGCCCACTCGGACCATGGCCGGGACCTGGTGGAGGTGCTCGCCAAGGTGGCCCAGGGCAAGGCTCCGGGCTACAAGATCGGTTCTCCGGAAAAACTCAGAACCCTGGCCGGGGTTTATGGCCTTGAGATAGAAGGCAAATCAGATACCGAGCTGGCCGCGGACCTGGCCCACGCCATGGAAGAGGAATACGGCACCAGGCAGGAGCGTCTGACCATGGTTAACCGTGCGCCTGACCCCAGACTCGAGCTCTGGGAAAAACTGGGGGTCATGCCCCGGGGGGTGGACCGGGAGACCAGCGAAATGATGCACCGCACCCATATGGGCGTTGATAACGACTGGGTGAGGCTGTGCCTGCATGGGGTGAGAAACGCGCTCAGTGACGGCTGGGGCGGCTCACTGATCGCAACCGAGGTCAGCGACATCCTATTTGGGGTGCCCAAGCCCACTAAATCCCAGGTCAACCTGGGGGTGCTCAAAGAAGACCAGGTCAATATCATAGTGCACGGCCACAACCCGGTGGTGAGTGAGACCATAACCCTGGCAGCCTCTGACCCGGATCTTTTGGCCCTGGCCGAACAAAAAGGGGCCAAGGGCATAAACCTGGTGGGGCTGTGCTGTACGGGTAATGAACTTTTGATGCGCCACGGCATCCCCATGGCCGGAAACCACCTGATGAGCGAACTGACCCTGGTCACCGGCGCGGTGGAGATGATGATAGTGGACTACCAGTGCATAATGCCCTCTTTGGGCTCGGTAGCCACCTGCTATCACACCAAAATGATCTCCACCAGCGACAAGGCCGGATTCCCCCAGATGGAGCACAGGGAGTTCCACCCGGAGATCGCCCTTGACCTGGCCAGGGAACTGGTCAAGGAGGCTGTGGAAAACTATGAACTGCGCAACCCGGACAAGGTCTATCTGCCGGTGGAGCCGGTGGAGATGTACGGCGGGTTTTCCGTGGAGGCGATCCTGGAGGCCCTGGGAGGCACGCCCACACCTTTAATCGAAGCCATCAAGGCAGGCAAGATCAGGGGAGCAGTCGGGGTGGTGGGTTGTAACAACCCCAAAATCAAGCACGACCTGGGCCATGTGGAGCTGACCAAACGGCTGATAGAAAACGATATCCTGGTGCTGGATACGGGCTGCGCCGCGGTGGCCAATGCCAAGGCGGGCCTTAAGCTGCCGGAGGCGGCGGAGCTGGCTGGCCCGGGACTCAAGGAGATCTGTCAGGCCCTGGGCATCCCGCCGGTGTTGCACGTGGGCAGTTGCGTGGACAACTCCCGCATACTGGTTCTGGCCGGAGCCCTGGCCGATGCCCTGGGAGTGGATATAAGCGCCCTGCCCCTGGCCGGAGCCGCACCGGAATGGTACTCGGAAAAAGCTGTCTCCATTGGGGTATATTTTGTAGCCTCAGGAGTTTATACGGTCTTGGGTGTCATGCCTCCCATTACCGGCAGCATGAATGTGGTGGGTCTTTTGACCAAGGGTCTGGATGATGTGATAGGCGCTACTTTTGACGTGGAACCGGACCCGGATAAGGCAGCCCTGTTAATAAGGGCGCATATAGAAAAGAAGCGTAAAGAACTGGGGTTGGATGCCAGGGAAGTCAAGTAATTAGAGGCGAGGAAAAACACAACCGGGCCTGGAAACCAGGTCCCGGTTGTGTTTTAATGTCAGGTAATAACTTCTCACAGTTTTCAGAAGTTTGTTGGCGAAAAAATCCCTGATGATTTTCAATTGAATACTAATAACTATGCAATAAAAATGTATTTACCAATAGCCTTTTTTGAAAAAATTTTATTGTGATTTTAATTCTTTTACAATCTCCTTAGCCAGTTCCTGTATTTCCGGCACTAAGGACTTAAAATACATCTGGCCTTTTAGAAATGACTCTTGCATTATCATGGGTGTTGTACGCATGATCCTTTGAGCGCTGGGGGTTTTAAGGTATTTAATTTGTAATTGCACATCTTCCTTTGTCCAATATTTTTGATATATTGGAATTATTTGGTCAATTAGCCCACCAGAAACATATGTTTTTTTAAGTATAAAATCATAGACACCCTTTTCAAGCACTTGATAATTCCGTTCCGGTAATACTTGATCATGTCTCTTGTCGTTATTTTTCAAAAGTTGGATTATGCTCTTAACTGTAATGGTAGTCATTTGCTGCAAAGTTTGATCAAAATTTGAGAGTTTAAACATCTCAATAAGATCAGCTTTTGAAGGTTTATTATCGTCAGCAGCTACAGGAGCCGAGGCCAGAAAGAGAAGAGACAGGCAAAGCACTACTATTTTCTTGAACATGATCCCCCCAAAATCAGAAATTACATTATTTATTCAATTAAACCAAACTTCAGATAATTCAAATTATAAAAAATTTATGTAATTAATAGCCTCTTTGTCTTAAACCACTTTGAATATGGCTATAAACTTCGGTTTTTAATGATTGCATCCATGAAAGATAAATTTTACCGATTGAGGCGTCTATCTCTCTTTTGGAGGTTAAATATTTTTGGCCAACAGGCGTCTTAAAGAAAACAATCATTTTTCTCATCTCAGGTTCAGTAAATCTACTTCTCAAGTCGGCAGCCAGTTGATCGATTAATGCTCCTGGTTTTTCCATCCTATCAAGAAAAAATTGATACATTAAATCGTCAGTGATTTTAAGGGCTTTTATGGGCACAGACTTAATTTTGGAATGCTTTTCATATTCTTCTTCAGTACGCCTAAAGGTCTTGAGCATTATTTGATTAATGGCTTTTTTATAGTGCATTAATTCGACAAGTTGCTTGGCATCATCAAGAGATTCTGTGGACAGGCTTTGAGGCACAACCATGAAATTAAACAATAATAAAAAGCCGACTGATAGCAATAAAATTTTACGCATACTTCCCCCAAAATGATTGGCTATGGTTTCCAGCTTACCGCTCGTAACTATCTAATTGATAATACAGTAATATTTCTTAATAATCACAGGTTGCTTTTCAGCTTCCAGCATAGCAATCATTTCAAATAGCTTATAATTAAATAATAATCAAATAACCTGGGAATCCGTTCAATGCTGAGTTAATAAATTTATTACATCAAATCAAAGGCTAACTCAAAACAAATTTCACAGGCAGGGCAACCAGCAGTATTTTGGAAGTTCATATTAATTGACAGAAAGAGTAATCATTCAATAAATAAAAGCTTAACAGTGCGAATTTACATAATAATAAAGTCAAAACTAAATATCAGTTAATCGTAAGAATCCACACAGTGCAAATGCAAAACAAATATTACCAACTTCAATCCCAGGTTAGTTTTTAAGTTTATTTTGACCCCATGGATAAATTATAAAATTAAATTGCGTTTCTAGACATCAAATAATAAAGCAAATCTTTAAATCCCAAATCATTTTTAGTAAGATAATGGAGCATTTAGTATCACCAGACCTTGCTTGAACAAAATGCTTATCTGTTTTAGATACTTGAGGAATTGAAATGCTAATACGCCGTTCAACGAATATCATGCTGATATTTCTGGTAGTTTTACTGACGACTCCCCTTTGCTCCAACCCAACCTTGGCTACAGAACCTGATCATGTAAATGAAGAGTTAAAAGGACTTAAAGCTAAAGCAGAAAGGGGAGACGCAAGAGCTCAATTCTTTTGGGGCCTTAGGTTACTGAATGGTGATGGGGTTATTAAAGATACAACACGTGCAATTGAATGGTTAAAAAAATCTACGAATAATGGCAATGAATTCGCACCTGGTTATTTAGGTGATATTTATTATTCAGGAAACGGTGTACCAGTCGACTATAGAAAGGCTTTAACATGGTATAAAATTTCCAGTAAATATCAAAATAAAGCAAGTCTATATATGCTTGGTCTTATTTATGACTTTGGTAAAGGGGTTACTAAGGACCTTTCATTAGCTATCCACTATTATACTGAAGCTGAAGCAAGAGGGTCTCTTTATGCGGCACATAATTTGGGTATGCTGTATTTTAAAGGTGAAGGCGTTGAAAAAAACTACAAAAAAGCCTTTAGCCTATTACTAAAAGCAGCCTCAAAAGGGTTACCTGAAGCTCAATCTCAAGTGGGGTATCTATATGATGAAGGACTAGGTATCCAACAAAGTTATGAAAAAGCTCGTGAATGGTATCTTAAAGCGGCGAATCAGGGAGACGGCGTTGGACAGAATAATCTCGCATATATGTACTATAAAGGTCTTGGTGTACCTAAAAATTTAATCCTGGCCTATGTTTGGTTTTCACTTGCAGCCCAAAATGATGAGATAGATGCAAAATATGCTATATATGAAGTTGAAAGCGAAATGACCTCAAAGCAACTAAAAAGGGGTAAAAAATTATTTAGTAAATGGAGAATTAAAAAGCCATATCTATTTAATTCTTCAAATTAATTATAGCACTTAGTTACATTTAGACTTTAATTTATTGAGAAAACCTCGCAGCCACAGCGAGTGAATGGCTAACTATTCAAACAACATCCTATGTTTACTGGCGTCAAGTGATAACGTACGCTATTTTTCGCTTTTAATAGGAGGTGGTGGCCTCCGTCTGGTGAAATGAGAGTTGCTTAGATTACTCACACCGGACGAAAGGACCACCACTTTGGACAAGGATAACACCAAAAAGCTCGGGCATGTCGTGCATATCGACGAGGGTAAGCTTCGAGGCCATTTGGACGAAATGGTCAGGGGCACCGTGGAGCAGACCTTAAACGATTTACTGGATGCTGAAGCAGATAGGCTCTGCAATGCTCCCAAATATTCCAGATCCCCTGACCGGGTTGACAGTCGTGTGGTCAGTACGAG
>NZ_AZAC01000014.1 GCF_000931935.2 Dethiosulfatarculus sandiegensis | reverse complement strand
AGGCCGCCACCAAGCTGCTTTTCCTTGCCATCAAAAACCTGGCGGAAAAGTGGAAGAGGCCGCCAAAGGATTGGACCGCAGCCATGAATCAATTCGCTATCTTATTTGACGAAAGAATTCACGCGGTGCGAAATTGAAATCGTAAATCAAATCCGCAATTGGCTCATACACAGAAAACAAGACAGTCTCGCACCCTCCCCTTACCTGGGCTTCAACCTCATGGCGCAAACTTTATCACCTCCCCCTCTTTTGTGACCCTGCTTGATCACCTGGGTATAGGAAGCAAAGGGACTTCCCCCCACTTCCCAGGAGGGGTGATTAGCAGTTAAAGCTATAGCTTGTACATTTCAATTCGGCGGGTCTGGATTAAAAAAACGCTAATCCAGGTCAAGCAGCTTTCTTACTGTACTGAGCAGCTCCGCACTACTGAAGGGCTTGGTGATATATCCGGCGGCGCCGCCTTGCAGAGCCTTGTTCACAGCATCTGTGGCAGCATAGCCGCTTGCGATGACAACCTTCGCCCGGGGATTGAACTTTAATATCTCTTCCAGGGCCTTGTACCCACCCATACCCGGCATCCCCAAATCAAGTATCACCAAGTCCAGGGCATCCTTTTGCTTTGTATATAAGTCCAAGGCCTCTTCCCCGCTCCTGGCGGTTATGGTCTTGTAGCCGACCATGGTCAATATCTGCCTGCCCAGCTCACGCAAAGCGTCGTCATCATCCACCAGTAATATGGTTTCGTTTCCGGTCGCCAGTTCGCTTTTAGAAGAAGAGACAACATCAGTCGTGGAAATTTGGGTGTCAAAGGCCGGTAGGTATATTTTAAAAGTGGTTCCCACTCCTGGTTCACTGTAGCAGATTATTTGCCCCCTAAAGGCTTTTACAATGCCATATACGGTTGAAAGCCCCAGACCCGTGCCCTCTCCCACATCCTTGGTGGTGAAAAAGGGATCAAAAATCTGTTCCTTAGTCTGCTCATCCATTCCCATTCCTGTGTCCGAGACCTCAAGCAACACATACCGGCCCGGTTTAACCTCCAAATGCCGGGCGCAATAATCCGCGGTCAGTGTTATGTTCCGCGTCTTGAAAGCCAAATTCCCACCCTCGGGCATGGCATGCTGGGCATTGTTGGCCAGGTTGAGGATTATTTGCTCCAACTGGTTGGCATTGGCCTCTATAGGTGTGAGATCGGCGGCAAAGTCGGTTTCTATGTCTATCATCTTGGGCAAGGTTCTCTGCAAAAGATCCACTATGTTTTTCAACTCGTCGTTCAAGCTAAGCGGTTTTAACTCCACCTCCACCTTGCGGCTGAAAGTCATTATCTGGCGCACCAGATCACGGGCGCGTTCCCCCGCCTCCAAAATCCTGGAAAGTTCGGGGGTGATCTCTCGCCTATTTTGGCTTTTCAGGAGGGCCATCTCGGTAAAACCAATGACCACACCCAGGATATTGTTAAAGTCATGGGCGATACCGCCGGCCAAAGTTCCTATGGCCTGCATTTTTTGGGCTTGCCCCAGTTGAGCTTCCAGTGTTTTCTTATCCGCCGCTTCCTTCTTCTTCCGCGAAATATCCTGGAAAAAAATCAAGGTCCCATCTTCATTTTGGTAGTTAAACGGCACAGCCATAACTTCCACATCAAATTCGCTGCCATCTATTCGCAGGAACTGGTATTCCAAAGGCGGTGTGCTCTGTTTTTCCACGATTGCCAGTTTTATCCTTTTTAAAACCAAATCATGAAAACGTTCGGGCACCCGGTTCAACACCGGCGTGCCCAACAATTCTTCTCTATCTTTTGCGCCAAAGGCTTCAGCGGCCTTTTTATTTACATAGGCTGCTCTGTTTCTCGTTTGAATCACAACCCCTACAGGAGCGTTTTCCACCAAAATCCGGAATTGGGCTTCGCTCTGCAAGAGAGCCTCTTGAGCCTTTTTGCGCTCAGTTATATCTATGAACACGTTCAGGAAACATTTTTGATCATCGTAGATGATGGGATCCAGGGACCAGAGTATGGTGCTATCCTGATTCTTCAGCCGGGTATTTGCCTCCATATTGCGGATACTGCCTTCTTTACGGTACCGCTCCAAAACCCTTTCCCGATCTCCTACAGGATCAGACCAGAAATCCAGTTCTTCCGTAGTCTTTCCTATGGATTTTTCCCGGTTGTGTCCGCTTTGTTCAAAAAAGGCATGGTTGCCCTCCAGTAAACGCCCCTCATTTATAGTGGTGATGCAGACTGCCACTGGAGAATCGAAAAAGATTTTGCTGAATTTTTCTTCACTGATCCGCAAGGCCTTTTCGGCCTGCTTGCGCTTGGTTATGTCAAAGATAGTGGAATGTAAAAAGGTGCGCCCCTCTTGGGTAAGGGGGCTGGAATAAACTTCCACATCCCTGATTTCCCTGGAAGCAAGTTGATGTTTGCCCCGAAAGGACAAATTGTTGCCGCTCTCAGCCTCGCCCATGGCTTTGTAAATCCACTCAGGAGAGGCCGTGTTGATATCGGTTATATTTTTATTTGTCAGCTCGTCAAATCCATAACCGTAAAAATCACAGGCAGCCTGGTTGGCGTCATTTATAGAGCCGTCTTCAGGGTCTATCAAAAGTTGAACAACCCGATCGGAATGAAACATCTCGCGATAACGCTGCTCACTCTCGCGCAAGCTTTGTTCCGCCTTGAGCCTCTCCTGCTCCTTTTCCCGTTTGAGTTTCCTCTGCACCAACAAAAGAACGATGACCAGGCTCTGCAATATAAGCAGGCCCACGCCAATCAAAAACCAGTGCCAATATTGACCCAAAAAGGTAATTTCACGGTATTTTATTTCTGCCCCGGCTGTAAGAGGGTGCCCCAAAAGGCCCCAACGTTTCAGCTGTCGCCAGTCGAAAACCGTTTTATCCAGAGCCCTAGTGGGGGCGATGGCCTCAGGTTTTTCACCGCCTAAAATCCGCAAAGCCACCTTGCCCAGGGTGCGGCCGTTCATTTCAGAACTGACAAGTTTACCCCCTATAATGCCACTGCCTAAATAGGTGTCGGAAATTCCAAAAACAGGGGCATTGGCCGCATCAGAGATGATTTTGCAGGCTTCACTTGGTCTGAAACGCCTGCCAGTGGAGTCCTTTGCAATCCCGATATAGAAAACCAGATAATTGGATGGCAGCCTTGAAACCTTGTCGCAGATTTCCTCAATACTCAGGATTGGCAGATAGGTCAGCTTTGGGGATGCACCCAGCTTGGCCAGCTGTTTACGGACAATGTACAGTAAAAATTTTGTAAAATTGCCGCTACCGGTTACGATTAATACATCGGTGGTCTCGGGAAAAAGTTTCAAGGCAAATCTGAGGCTTGCAAGTACATCATACTCAAAATAAACACTTGTCATCTTCCGGTTGCGGGGTGGTTCCTTCAACTCATTCCACCCTCCACTATTGAGAATCTTGGGAATGCCGGGAAAAAGTTCTTGGCCATGTTGCAGCAAGTAATCTGAAGCCGGGTCACTCATCGCAACCACAAGATCAAAGTCTATTTGAGAATACTTAACCCTGAGCAAATCCAACAACATCCCTCTGTAATCAACAACAGTGGGCAAGGTTAAATCAAGGTATTCCTCATAAATTTCAACCGTTCGGCTTGCGGCCAGAGTTGAACGAAATGATTCACGGGTTTTTACCTCCCAATGGCTTGCAAGAGGAAAAGAATGCAAAAGAAGCACTTTGGGGGGCAAAGAAGGTTCTTTGGCCTGAACCGGTGAAAAGGCGATCAGGACAAATATGGCTGGGAAAAAAAATATCCGGCCTATGTATCTTAAAGTGGAAAGGTATCGCACAGAGTGTCCGCCGCTGGCTACAGTTCCCTTTTAAAAAAATCCAAAAAAGGACTGCCCATGGTATTTGCCGATCTTCACGGTTTTTGATTACGCCAATACCAGCTTACTGGTATTACAACCTGTGAAATTGTCGTCCGACCGTTTACAGGTCACTGTTTCTCTCAGCAGCCTAACAAGTCAAGAAAAAGCCTTTGTATGACAACTTGGTGTTGTATTAGGTAATTATTCTTACTAATTAGAGTATACTTTGATCAGTATTATCATTCCACTGATTTTGCATTTAACTATCTGAAGAGTAAAATTCTTATTTAGCATTTCTTCAAGAAAGGACCCGCTGGGAATTAGAGAAAAGCGGAACAGGAAGGTAAAAAACGGCCATTCCTATTAGTGGTCCGGCGAATAATTCCGAATCATAAAAGCGCACAAAGATCTAGTCCTATTAGTAAAAGCTAAAACCCAAAGATATTATTATACTTTCTAAGTTTACTTAAATTTGTCAAAAGCCCAAAATTACGAAAGGCATTAAAAGGGCCAACAGTCCAAATTAGTTACCACTTCTCACTGATTTTCTTTAAATCCGGCTCCAGCCTATCCGGCCCTTTTTCAGCAATGGTCAACAAGATATTGAGCTTTATGGATTTATTGGCAGGTTCAAAAACCTCCACCTGGTCATTATCAAGCTCTATCACCAGCTTGGTCTGCAACTTCCTGGGCAAGGCCACCCCGCCCCTCACCAGGGGGATTTGGGTTTCCCTTAAAGAGAATCCCCTTATTTTCTCCCAAGGCATGTTAATCGACTTGCCGGGTCCATGGCGCACCAGACCCGACCGGGTCACCTCCAGGCTCTGGCCAGCCAGGTTGGAGGCGTAAAAAGCCAAAAATATCAAAACAGGCACATACATGGCTGACATTACAACCAGTACGGCCTGGTCATCTAAAATGGGGGTTACTGCTAAATATTCTTTTTGATAATAGGCCAAAATCGCATAGGCCCCGGCCGCGGTAAAAAGAATGAACATAGTGTCCGTAAAGACACCCACCCAGCTAGGGTTAATACTAATACCGGGCTTTTTGCCGTAACAACCGCTTATAAATCTCCAACCAAATGCCAGAAAGCAGGCGGCCAAAACAAGGCGCAGCCACATAAGCCAATCTAATTTTTGAGTATAGGATTCATAAACCGGCTTGATCCAGGACTTGATCACAAAACCGTCAAGCCGGATCAAAGGTGCATTGTCGCCTTTTAATCTGGGGCTGATATCTCGCCAGGTCTGAGGTTCTATAAACACCCAGGTAGGCCTGGCCGCCGGGTCCGGATATTCCGCCGGCATATAGCGATACTCTTTATGAGGCAGGTTGGGTTTGGTTATTTTTTCCAGATAAGTTTGCCAGGTCTGGTTTTGAGTCACCCCCTGGCCAGGAGCCACCGGCTCCCCCATTTCGCCCGGTTCTGCACCAACCAGATACAAGTCCCCACGGTTTTTTAAAAAAGGCACCGGCACCAATCGATAAATCCTTTTTTGGCATTTAAAACAGAACGCCTTTTTTTTGGCTATGCCCAATTTATTGCCAAGGGTCTGAATCTCCGGCGTTTGCAGATAGACCTTGGTCTCCTCAGGCCAGCCCAGATTCAACTTTTGCCAGGCCTTATTCAAGGTGACAAAGCCCTCAAGCAAGGTAGGCTCAATCTGCTTGATTCCTTCGGGGCAAACCAGCTTCAGGCTCTTTTGATCTGTAGCCAGAGCGGAAAGAACCAGGCCAGGGCCTTCATAACGTTTGTTAGCCACCAGGTCATAAGGCCCCAAGGCCAGGGCGATCCCCATGCTGAGAAAAAAATAACCCAGGATGCGCCGTTTGATTATGCCCATGAAGCCCGCCTTTCCAACTGCTAACGCCCCACTAATCAGCTCTTGACTACTTCAGGTTAGCATAATTAAGGGGCAGATAAAAAACCGGCCCTTGGCTCGATACGCCAGGGCCGGCTCTTGGAAAACGCCTTGGTTAAGGAAATCTCAGTCTAAATACTCAACCCACCAGTCGCTCAGAGTTATCATAACCTTGTTTTTAAAGGTGCGGGAAGAGCTCCAGGTAACCGGGTCCCAGCCCGCGGTTCCGTTGACTGCCAACCCGAAACCAATCATAGAGGGCCCTTGTTCTCCGGGATTTAAGGGGCCTGCAGTCAAGGTGGTGGGGAGTTTCCAGGTCTGGCTTTCTTGATCAGGCGTCAAGGAAAGTGAAGCCAGATCCGGAACCCCGGGCAAGGCAAGTGAGATGCCCCCTGTGTTCTCCTTGTAATCGCCCTCTTTGCCTGGGTCCTGATTCACTTGAGCCTCGCCTTTTATCATCACGGCCAAAGATTTTACTTTTTCAGCCCCCACATAGGGCAAATTCAGAACAGTGTTTGCCTTGGCATGATAATCCCAACTGTCGTAAACACCGTTGTTGGTGATCTTCAAGGTTAGATCAAAACCGCAGCAAGGGATGCCGTCCTGTTTGCCGGTATACCACTGTTCGTTCTCCACTTTTATGGGGTTATGTCCTTCAGGTTCAACATAGTACTCGGTGTCGCCTTTCACCCACATATTGGAGCAGGTTCCGCTCACATAGGGTTCAAGCACGGAAAGGTGGTAAAAATAAAATGGATTTTCAATTGAATCCCCTTCATTTCCAATAAGCTGCACAACCTGGAATTCATATATTGCCCCGTCAAAGGGCTTAGGCAGCTTTAGACTGAGGGCTGCGCCATTAATTACCGAATCCGCAGACTGGTCCAGGGGGCACAATTTGGCCACAGTCACCTTATTCTGGGAGGTGAAACTGTCAAAGCATATATCCTGGTCTCCCGTATCCAGAATCCAGGCCGGATAAACCACCCCGGCCTCAAAATCCCTTACCGGGGCCTCTAAGTTCGCCGAGTTGTAATTAGGCAGAGGTGTCAATCCCACCTGCAATGCATCACCAGCGCCCGGCACAAGCGTGGCCTCAAAGCCTTCTCCATAGCGGCCCATCCAATCCGGATTGCCGGTGAGCCTTACCTCCAAGGCGTCTTTTACATCAAGCTGATCCTCCTTGAGATCGATAAAACCGGAAATCTGGTAAGCCAGCAAATCTGCCTGGAGGAAGATCTCATTTGCCTCGTCAATCAAAAAGCCGTGCGGGTCCGGAGAGAGGGCCTTGAGCGAGGCAACCAGTTTTTCCACGCATTGCAAGAACACCTGGCACTGGTTTTGAATATTGGGCAGAAAGATTTCCTCGCAATAGGATAAGGCGGTGCCGGGCCAGGAGATATCCTTGGCAACGGTCCGGGGGTGATCCTTTTGATAATTTAGGGCGTCCACCATGAGGATAAGGCCCTTAAGCTGAAGCCAAATCATCTGCACGAAATAATTTTCAAAGCTCTGGTAGACCAGTAAAGGATCGCCTTTGTCCTGACTGCCTATCAGCACATCCATGGTGCTTCTCAAAGTCCCCTCAACCTGGTCACCGGCAATATAGCTGTTCAAGTGACTTAGCACCCATTCCACACCATTGTTATTATCCAAAACAGTATCCACCAGGGTCTGGATCTGTTCAGACGGAGCGCAGGAATCCGGCCCGTCAGGGCAAATGTTCATGTAGTCATCATCAAACCACTGTTTGATAGTGGTGACATAAGACTGGTAAGCCGCTTTGTCTATCTCATTCACAATCACCTTTACGGCATAATCAAGCTGCTGGGAAAGTTTTTTCAGATTGTCTTCGATCTCGGCTATGCCGTCCAATATCTGATGCAACTCGGCATCCATCTGATTCAGTTTATCCATCAGCTCTTTGTTGGAGGGCTCCTTTTCCAGGCCAAATGCTGTATTCAGAAGCACGCCCACAGCCTTAAACCCCACTTTGGCCACAATCTTGGCCCCGGCCCCCTTAATGACGCCTCCAACCACGGAGCCTATCATGGCTCCGTAACCGGTTGAGGCACCCTCTGCCTTGACTATTTGGCCTTTGACCATGCTTGCCCCCTTTGTAAAAAAGTAACAAAGTCGTCGCGATATTTGGTCGGCGCTTAGCGAAAGACCGGTTTGTACGGGGTTAATCAAGCCCCCATACTATTTTCTTAGACTTTTTGACTGAGGCAGATTATCTGGGCGCGGTTGATACCGGAGAGGAGTCTTAGCCTTAAAGTTTAAATTTGAAAATAAATAATAAATACTACTAAAGTAATAAGTCAATTAATATTTTTAAATAACAAACGGAAATTATATGTTATTTTCAAATCAAGCCCAACCTGCACAACTACAACACACTCCTTAACATTGGAAATAATCAAACTCCCACCGCAGGTTGCAGCCTTCCCAAACATTCTCGCTACAGGTCTCAAAAAAAATCTAAAATTTAGCTGAGATACAAACAAAACAACAAGCGTTGCCAATTAACGTCAGCCCATGAGTTAAAGGTTTTATGACTAAAGGCGATGATCTAACAGGGTGAGGCAAAGGACCACCTGATTTTCCCTGTTCCCTCATGCCTCTTTATCCCCTTAACTGATCCCGCTTTAAATCAAACAGCCAACTCCACTTGGAGCATCAGACAGTATCCAGCTCGAAAAACGGTTGTAAGCATGATCGGCCCCTGGGGTTGCATCCGGCAGCCAGGCTTGCCAAAGCCCGAAAATTTCCTTTATCTTTTTATAGGAATAAAAATAATAATAAAGATCCGGTCCGGAATAGTTCCGGACCGGATCTTTATTCTTTGGAAAGCTTTAAGTAAAGATTTAAGTAATCACTTAAACACTAAGAAAAAACTACCCTAGAAAACGTCGGTATGGATGAACTCCGCGATTTCTCTTCTCTTTGGCGGCTTGGGATCCTGGGCGGGCACGCCGATGGGCATCAAGGTCACCAGTTCATAGCCCTGGGGCAGCTTAACCACCTCGGCGGCTTTTTGCTGGTCAAACAGGCCGACCACTACAGAGCCCAGCCCCAGGGCTTCGCAGGCCAGAGAAATGCTTTGGGTGGCAATGCCCAGGTCAAACATGAACCAGTCGCCAAACTTGGTGGTTACCTTTTCTTTGTAATAACCCGAACTCTCAAGCTTGCCGCAGACAGCCAAAAGTAAAGGAGCGGTGACAATAGCCTTGGTGGATGGATTGCCTTTACCCATGGTCTCCTGAAGCTTTTGCCTTTGCTCGGGGTCTTTCACTACCACGATTTCCCAGCACTGGGTGTTGGCCCAGGAAGGCGACCAGCGCACCGCTTCCAAAATCTGGTCAAGCTGTTCCTGGCTCACCGGGGTGTCCTCGAACTTGCGCACACTGCGCCTATTCTTGAGATGTTCCATTAAACCGGACATTACATACCTCCCATGGAAGTCTTTAAATTTTGAATCTTCAAATCAGGCATAAAAACAAAACCGCCGATTGGCATCACGAAAATGGGCTTTAGCAAAAAGCCCCTGATCATCAGGCGATTTTGGCTCCCCTGATTTTGTATTATATTCATCATAACAGGGTGGGGGAAAAGCACAACCCCGGTCGATTGCTGAGCAATGTACGATTACTTCTCTCGCTTTGTTCAGCCGCAACCTGACGGGCCATCGGTCCCCGAAAATAAGGCAGCATTGGGGAGGTGTGTACATGGCCCGCTTGAGGCCTTTTGAACTGAAAACGGCAACACATCCCAACTATTTATATTAACGGCACAATATTTATTTCTGCCGTGCGACAGCCCTAATAAACAATTAACCCCATGGTTATTATCTTGACCCTGAACCGTGATTCATTATCTAATGGGTAAGTTTTGCCCAATCAAAAACACCAGCCTTTTAGAGGGAAGACCATGGACCATTACAGGTTATTTATTGGGGGCGAGTTTGTAGACCCGGGCGACGGCCGCACCTTTGAGACCCTGGATCCGGGTACGGGCGAGGCAATCGCCACTGTGGCCCGGGCCGGAGAAGATGAGGCGAACCAGGCAATATCCGCAGCCAGAGAAGCCTTTGACAAAGGAGACTGGAGCGGGTTAAAGCCCCCTGACCGTTCAAGACTGGTGATGGATTTTGCAGACCGTATGATGACTCATGCAGTGAGGCTCTCCATACTGGAGTCCATGGACTCCGGTGGGATCATAAACCGCACCAAAACAGAGGTCTTTTTAGGCTCCCAAATGCTGCGCAACCTGGCCCAATATGCGGCCGGTTCATTCCCCTGGCAGGAAGAGATACCTGTCTCGGGAAATCCTTTTTTCCCGGGCCGCAACTATATTGTCAGGGAGCCCATTGGAGTGACTGTGGGTATTGTGCCCTGGAACTTTCCCCTTACCATGGCCCTTTGGAAAATAGGCCAGGCCATTATCATGGGCAACACCGTGGTCTTGAAACCGGCCAGCAACACCCCGATCTCGGCCCTGGTCCTGGCCGAGGCAGTGGCGGAAAGCTCCATACCCAAAGGCGTGGTGAATATCATAACCGGCCCCGGCGGGGTCCTGGGCAAAACCTTGGCGACCCATCCCGAGGTGGATAAAATCGCCTTTACCGGCTCCACCGAAGTGGGCAGGGAAATCATGACCCAGGCCGCTAAAGGAATAAAAAAAGTAACCCTGGAGCTGGGAGGCAAAAGCGCCAATATCATCTTAGATGACGCGGACCTTGACCTGGCAGTGGACGGAGTGCTTTTTGGCACCTTTTTCCACACAGGCCAAATCTGCGAATCAGGCACCCGCATCCTGGTACATGACGCAGTCTACGATAAGGTTATCGCAAAACTGAAAAAACGGGTTTCCGGGGTGAAAATCGCCTATCAACTGGACCCGGAAAGCCAGATGGGGCCCTTGGTCAGCGCCGAGCAAAGGGGCACCACGGAATCCTATGTAAAGCTGGGCCTGGAAAAAGGGTTCAACTTGCTTTGCGGCGGAGAAAGGCCCGAAGGCTTCATGTTCCAAGAGGGCTTTTATTACAAACCCACGATATTTACCGATGTGGATAACAAATCCCGCTTGGCCCAGGAAGAAATCTTCGGCCCGGTGGCCTGTGTGATCCGCTTTGAAAATGACGAACAGGCAGCCGGACTGGCCAACGACTCAATCTACGGCCTGGCCGGGGGTATCTGGACCAGGGACATGAAAAGGGCCCAGGAGCTGGCCCGGAATATCAAGACCGGCACCATGTGGATAAACGATTACCACGCTTTTGGCGACTACTGCCCCTTTGGCGGTTACAAAGAGTCCGGCATTGGCCGGGAACTGGGGCAGGAGGGTCTGGCCGAATACACCCAGACCAAGCGCATACACATCTCAAGCGAAGGGGATCAGGAAAACAAACTGGGTTTCCAGATGATGTTCTCCTATCCCAAAAGCAAAAGTTTTCAGTATATCGGCCCCACCAAACTGAATGCAGGGCACGGAGCCCTTAACTCACTTAATACGGAAGTGGGGCTCTTAAGTTGCCAAAAGGCCTTTGTGATAAGTGATCAGGGAGTGGCCGCGGCCGGTCTTCTGGCCCGGGCTGAAAAGGCGCTCGGTGATTTTTGGGTGGGATCATTCACAGATGTGCCCACTGATTCAAGCTTTGAGACAGTAGACACAGCCGCCCTGGCTGCCCGCCGGGCAGGAGCTGACCTCATAGTCAGCCTTGGCGGGGGCAGCGTCATGGACACGGCCAAGGCCGTTTCCGTGGTGCTTGAACACGGGGGAAAGGCAACAGACCATATAGCCATAAACCGCCTCACAAAGGCAGGGCTTCCCCACCTGGCCATTCCCACCACCAGCGGCACCGGCAGCGAGGTGACCAACGTTGCGGTCATCAAAAACCAAAAGGTCCACAGAAAAGTGTACCTGGCCGACAACCACCTCTTCCCCCAAACAGCGGTGCTGGACCCTGACTTGACCTTAAGCCTGCCGCCGGGGCTCACCGCCTCCACAGCCATGGATGCCCTCACCCATGCGGCCGAGGCCATGATGAGCCTTAAATCAAACCCGGTCTGCGATGGCCAGGCCCTGGCCGCAATCAACCTTATAAACCAAAACCTGCCCTTGGTAATGAAAAACCCGCAAGACAAAGAAGCCCGTTTGAATCTTCAGGTCGCGGCCGCCATGGCCGGCTGGGCATTCTGCATAGCCCAGGTGGCCCTGGCCCATGCCCTGGCCCACACAGTGGGAGCCTTGCATGAAATACCCCACGGAACTGCCTGCGGTGTATTTTTACCTGTTGTCATGCGTTTTAATGCCGAGCACGCCGATGGCCCCTTAAAGGCGATCGCCAGGGCCTTAGGCATTGGAGTGGAAGGCCTTGAACCGGGACAGGCCGGTGAGGAAGCGGCAAACAAAGTCGAGGAATTGATGCAGGCCTGCGGCCATCCCACCAGGCTCAGTCAATTGGGCGTGCCCCAAGAGGCGCTTTATGACTGCGCCCTGCACGCAGTCGCAGACCCGGTTTGCATATTCAACCCAAGACCGGTGACTGATCCCGGCCTGGTAATGGATCTTTTGGAAAAAGCCTACTGAGGCGCAATGCGGATCACCTTCAAAAAACCAAGCTTAAAGGGAGGAATAAATGGGTTCTAAATATTTCAAAGACCAAAAACTGGCCATGGAGGTTTTTGTGGAAACCTTTAGAAGGCTGCCCCAGGATCCGGAGGCTGAAAAAGCCCTGGACGATCTTATGATGTTGGCCGGTTTCAACTACACCCAAGACGGGCCTGATCTTTACTTTTATGTGGATACCAGAGGCGGGGCCTATGAAGTGGCTCAGGGGAAGCCCGAGGATAAACCGGATGTTGAGATGATAAACAGCCTGGACATTGCCCACCAGGCCTGGTCAAACAAGCTCAACCCCATGATGGCCATGGCCACCGGCAAGCTCAAGGCCAAGGGCAGCACCTCCAAGCTTCTTAAGCTTGCCCCGCTTTTAAAAGGGATTTCAAAAATCTACAATCAAGTGCTGGAAGAAAAGGGCCTCGGAGAAATTAAACTTTAGAAATGAGGGGCCGGAGAGGCGCCAAGCACCCTCCGGCCCAGAATCAAAAGCCTTTCACCCGGCAAGCGGCAATGAAGGCCAAGCCTCTGACATCATCTCTATTCCACTTCAATCCACAATTATCCAATTTCACTAAAAAGCATGCGCAACAAAAACCATCTCCGCTGGTATATTTCTTTCTTAAGCAGGTAAAAAATGAGATTTACAATTTCAGAGGTGTCAACAGGCTATGAAAAGAATCCTATTTCAATTCTGTTTTATCTGTCTACTTTTCCTGTTGCCTGCATCGAACCTGACTGCCCATGCCAAGCCGGTCTTGCCCATGCGGGTATTTATCCTGCACAGCTATGACAAAGGCCATATATGCGGCTCCCCTCAGCATCTGGGCATTTTGGAAGCCCTTAAAAAAGCAGGTTGGGAGAGCCCCGCAAACCTTGCCCTGGAAACCTATTACATGGAGACAAAAAGGGCCAATCGCACCCCGGCCCAAATGGCCGGGCAGGCAAAGATCGCCCGAAAAAAGATAAAAGATTTCAAGCCGGACCTGTTAATAACCATAGACGACAACGCCTTCAGCCTGGTGGGGCTCGGATTGTCTGCAGAGGGCCTACCGGTTGTTTTCAGCGGCATGAATCAACAGCCCGAATATTACAACCGTTTTCAACAATATTTGGACTCCAGGGCGCATCCCGGGCACAATGTAACCGGAGTCTATGAAAAGCTGCACATTAAGGAATCCCTTAAGGTTTTAAACCGTATAATAAAATTGGACACCATATTGATCATCACAGACTCCACACCCACCGGAGCCGCGGTGGCCAAACAGATCAAATCTGAGTTGTTCCATGGTTTTTTTGATTCGGATAAAATGATCGGCAGGCAAGGAGACGCCAAGCCCGGAACAGTCAAATCGCTGAAGGAGTCAAGCGGCAGTAGTGAGGAAAAGGGCGATTACCGAATATTGATGAAGACGGTGTATTCCTGGGAGGAGTACACCCAAGAGATAAAAAATGCAGCCCAAGACCCTGAAATAAGTGCTTGTTACCTTGCCGCATTAGGCTTAAATAATCAAAAGGGAGAAGTTTTTAGCGCAACGGAAATCATTGAATGGACCACAGGCCACATGAAAAAGCCCGCCACTGGGCCCAATTATGAATTTATCCGCCTGGGATTGTTTGGCGGGGCTTCAGTTGATTTCCAAGCCATGGGCCGACAGGCCGGACACCTGGCCGCCCGTATACTGGAAGGCGAGCCGCCGGCCGGATTGTCGATCATGGAGGCGGACCGGGTGGCGCTTGTCTTTAACCTAAAAAGGGCCGAAGAGCTTAAGATTAAAATCCCCAGAGATATCCTGCTGGCCACGGACGAAATATATCCCCTTAAATCCAAGGTGAATCACTGATGGGCAATAAAAGCCTTTTTACCTACATCAGCCTTACTGTAAGCAGTCTTGTAATCTGCGCCACCTTGGTTATGGCGGGGCTTATCTACCTGGGGCTTGCCACCCAGCTGAAGAGGGAATTTCAAAACCGGGTTCAGGCCCAAGCCGAGGCCGCGGCCCAGCGCTATGATCACCTGATGAACCTTGCCGCCAGTCGGCTAAGGGAACTCTCCCTGGACAACACGATCCGGGTGACCCTGATGCTGGGCGTCCATCAACAGCTCAAGGAACGTCTGGCTCAGATGGGCAGCACCAATAAGGCCATCATCTTCTTTGTGACCGACAAAAACCAAAACATCATCTTCAAATCCGATCAAGGAGACTTCAATCAGTCGACGATCAAGGCGCTCTTGGCCGCGGCCCCTCATACAGAGGGGCTCATAAAAAACCCGGGGCGTGGTTTTTCCCTGGGAATGAGCCTTCCCATAAAAAGAAAAAACGAGACCTTGGGTGCGGCGGCATGTCTTTTAAGGCTGATGGCCCCACCCATGAGCCACACCAAAGGGGCGGTGGGCTTAAGCATTGCCGGAGAATACCTGGATATCTATACCGGGGAAAAAATCAACACCTCCTTGTATTCAACCCCGGTGGGGCTGCCCGGCGCACATCCGGGGCTCTTTTTTCTGGCGGGTTTAAGCGAATATAAAAAAAGCCAGACCAGAATTTTTCTGCTGGTTTCCCTGGCAACCGGCGGGGTGCTTTTGATCTCTATTTTAGTCTCACTGGTCATAAGCCACAAACTGTCCTCACCTCTAAAAAAACTATCCCTCAAAGCCTTGGCCATAGCCAGGGGAGAGCAGGCGAGCGGGCTGGGTATAATGCCGAGCGGCATTACAGAGCTTGAGCAGCTCTCAAATTCCCTGGACACCATGCTGGTTCAGCTTAAAAAGGCAGATGAACTGAAACGCTACCAAACCCTGTTCAAGGGAGTGGGCGACATAGTCACCATTCATGACCATCAGGGCAATTTCCTGGAGGTGAACCAGGTTGCCGCGGAATCCCTGGGCTTTACCAGGGAGGTCCTGTTAGGCATGAATGTGGGGCAGGTTGTGCCGGTTTATAATGCCCCGGGCTTCCGCGAAGATGTCAGAAAATCAATCGCCCAAAAGGGCAAGGCCGTAAAAGAGGTTGAATTCAAAGCCAGGGGGGGCAAGCTTAGAGCCACTGAAATCCATGTACGGCCCGTGACTTACCTGGGGCAGAAGGCCTTTTTGAGCGTAGGCAGGGATATAACCAAACGCATCCGTCTGGAAAACCAGCTTCGTCAGGCTCAAAAAATGGAAGCCATCGGCACCCTTGCGGGTGGTATAGCCCATGATTTCAACAATATACTCACCTCAATTTTGGGTTACACCGAGCTGGCCCAGAAAAAAGCACAAGGATCTCCTGATGTAGTCCAAAACCTGGACCAAGTTTTGACAGCCGGTAAAAGGGCCAAGGCAGTGGTGCGCCAGATCCTCACCTTCAGCCGCAGGAGCACCCAGGAACGCAAACCCATTGAACTGAGCCTGGTTATAAAAGAGGCTTTAAAACTTTTACGGGCCAGCCTGCCGAGCACCATAGAGATAGTTCAAGAGATCAAAGCCGACTACAGCATGGTCATGGCCGATCCGACCCAAATCCATCAGGTGCTTTTAAACCTCTGCACCAACGCGGCGCAAGCCATGGAATCCACGGGCGGTGTGCTTACCGTATCCCTTGAGCTGATAAGCATCAGCGCACCCACTCCAAAGATGATACATGAAGGTGCCGGCACCCTGTCCCAGGGGCAAATAAAACCGGGAGAATACATAAAACTCACGATAAAGGATAACGGCCCGGGTCTGGAGCCGGAATTCCTGGATCGCATCTTTGAGCCCTACTTCACCACCAAAGGATCGGCCGATGGTACAGGCCTCGGCCTGGCGGTTGTACACGGCATAATCACCGGCCATGGCGGCAGTATAGAAGTGGAGAGCCGGCCGGGCCGGGGATCTGCCTTTATGGTGCTTCTGCCCCTTATCAGGCAAACCGCTTTGCCCAGCCAGACGATTTCAGACTCTCCTTTGCCCACGGGCAGTGAAAGTGTACTTTTGGTGGACGACGAAGTCCCGGTAGCGGAATTGGAACGAGAAATCCTGGAGGGATTGGGCTATCGGGTCACCGCAATGACCAGCAGTCAAAAGGCCCTTGAATTATTCAAGGAAAAACCGAATCGTTTTGATCTGGTGATAACAGACCAAACCATGCCCAACTTAACCGGCATGGAACTCACAAAGCAGATAAAACAGATCCGGCCGGAGCAGCCGGTAGTGCTTTGCACAGGTTACCAGGAACGCATGGACGAAAAAAGAGCTCTTGAAATGGGTTTTGCGGGCTTTGCCTTAAAACCCATTTTAATGAGGGAGATCGCCCAAACCGTGCGCCAGGCCCTGGACCGCAATTCGAACAGCCAGAACACCTTTCAATAGATCTAAAGCTTTAAAAAATAGGCGCTCCCAAAAAAGAACAGAATACCTAACTAGTTAAGTTTGTTGTTTTTTAGAATTTTCAGGTAATATTTAGGTTAACAAAATGCCAATGTAGCAAAGGAAAACGATTTCATTCCTTTCCTGAGCATCTTCGTGATTAACAGCTGGGGGGATAATGTAAAGGAACCAATATCCGTGACCGCTGCCGCCAAAAACCACATTCTTGTAGTGGACGATGACCTGCAAACCAGGGAACTCATAACAAACGCCCTTATGGAACAGGGTCATACCGTCACCAGAGCCCAAAGTGCTGAAGAAGCCCTGGATCTTTTAAAAAACAGGGGATTTCATCTCGTGGTTACGGACCTGCGCATGCCCGGTAAAAGCGGCATGGAGGTTGTCACCTATATCAAAGAAAACATACCGGGGACTCCGGTAATTGTCACCACAGGTTACGGATCAGTAGATCAGGCAGTTTTGGCCATGCGCCAGGGGGCCTATGATTTTCAAGAAAAACCCATCAATATAGAACACCTGAAACACACCATCAACCGTGCCCTGCGCGAGACGGTTCTTAGCAACGCTTTTGATTACCTGCGCCGCACCCAGCCCTATATCTATAAATTCGGCAAGCTGGTGGCCGAAAGCGAAAACATGAAGAGGCTTTTAGACCAGGCGGCCAAGATAGCCTCTTCAGATATCACGCTTTTGCTCACAGGAGAAACAGGCACCGGTAAAAGCATGATCGCAGGAACCATACACGCCAACAGCAAACGGGCGGACCACACCCTGGTAACCGTCAACTGCGCGGCCCTGCCCGAGACCCTCTTGGAAAGCGAACTTTTTGGCCATGAAAAAGGGGCTTTCACCGGAGCGGACAAAAACCGCATTGGCCGCATACAACAGGCCCATGGAGGCACCCTCTTCCTGGATGAGGTGGGGGATATGTCGTCCGCCATTCAGGCCAAGGTTCTGAGGGCCATTGAAGACCAGGTGATCCAGCCCCTGGGCACAACCCGTTCCATTGAGGTTGACGTGCGCATCATAAGCGCCACCAACGTTGACTTGAGCCAGGCGGTGGCTGAGAAAAGTTTTCGGCAGGATCTTTATTACCGCCTGGGTGTGGCCACCCTGCACGTGCCCCCTTTAAGAGAGAGAATGGAAGACATCATGCCCCTTACCAGGCGTTTTTTGGATAAGGTCTGCAAAGAGGCAAGTATAACACCCAAGGAACTCTCCCCCCAGGCGGAAAAGGCCCTGCTGGCTCACAACTGGCCAGGCAATGTAAGGGAGCTGCGCAGCGCCATAGAAAGGGCCGTATTGTTCAGCGAAAGCCCGACCATAGAGCCAAAAGACCTGGACTTGATTCAAAACGCCCCCATGGCCGGAGCCTCGCCCAGCCCCAATGGCCAAACCGACGACCTGTTGGACTTGCAGGAAGTGGAGAAAAACACCATCCTGCGGGCCTTGGAAAAATGCGGTTGGGTCCAGAACCAGGCGGCCCTGCTGTTGAATATAAGCCCCAGAAGCCTTTGCTATCGTATTAAGAAGCTGGGACTCTCTGAAGAACGCAGCGGGGCTTACAGGTTTTAAAAGGTGTCAGGGCTTTTTTCGACCCAAACCAGGTACCGTTTCAGCTTTGACAACCGCCTGAAAGCGCCTGACCTTACCAGCAAGACCAATTTGTTTTTTGCAGGCCGTTTTACTTACGACCTGCAAAAAACAATTCCAATCACCACCGCTAAATGCAGCCGATTAAACAAAAAAGCCACCTCCCAACTCAGAACTGTTTTCCCTCTCTTCTTTGGACAATTTTCCACTGAACGCGCAAAAGGCGGTCCCGCCTTAATTTATTACTTTTAATAATGCTAATCACTCAAATCTTTCATTGGCAGTATTAAAATATGGAATATATATGCCAAAAATGACATATATCATAATTACGCTTAAGCCCTACAAAACCCTAGCCTAACTCTATTTTTTGTGTCAACCTATAACAATAAAAGGAGATGTTTTTTATTCTGAGGCCTGCCCCCTCTGATTACAAAATTGAATTACAAATTTGTAAGCCGCGAAAACAAAAAAGTAATTCACAGTCTCTCCACCGCTGCCTCCACCGACTCCCCCAAGTGCCCCAGACTACAATTTAGCTTTTAAAAATAACCAGTTAACTTGTAGACCTCCTAAAACTACTCGTTTGGCACAGCTATTGCTTAGTAAAAGGTCAAACATGGAAACAACCCAATCAAGGGAACCCAAAATAACAGGAGAGACAAAATGAAGGCCATCAATACCTTAAAAAAACTTATCAAAGATGACAGCGGCATCAGTGCCGTGGAATACGCCCTCTTGCTGGCCCTGATCGGCGGTGGCATCGCTGCCGCGGCCTTCCTCCTGGGCGGACAGGTTGAGACAAACATCAACAGCGCAACCACCGCCTTAACTCAGTAAGAATAAAACTCCCGCGCCTGAAAAAGCGGAACAAAAAACGCCTAAAAGGAGACCAAAATGAAGGCCATCAACACTTTAAAGAAACTTATCAAAGACGACAGCGGCATCAGTGCCGTGGAATACGCCCTTTTGCTGGCCCTGATCGGCGGCGGCATCGCTGCCGCGGCCTTCCTCCTGGGCGGACAGGTTGAGACAAACATCAACAGCGCAACCACCGCTTTAACTCAGTAAGAATAAAACTCCCCGCGCCTTTTAAAAAAGGCGCGGGAACAAAAAACGCCTAAAGGGAGACCAAAATGAAGGGCATCAATACCTTAAAAAAACTTATCAAAGACGACAGCGGCATCAGTGCCGTGGAATACGCCCTCTTGCTGGCCCTGATCGGCGGCGGCATCGCTGCCGCGGCCTTCCTCCTGGGCGGACAGGTTGAAACCAACATCAACGCTGCAACCACAGCAATGACCCAGTAAAACCACTGTCCCGCGCCTCAGCAAAGGATGCGGGGCATCAACCGCCCGAAAGGAGAAAGAAAATGAAGGCCATCAACACCTTAAAAAAACTTATCAAAGACGACAGCGGCATCAGTGCCGTGGAATACGCACTTCTGCTGGCCCTGATCGGTGGCGGTATCGCTGCCGCGGCCTTCCTCCTGGGCGGACAGGTTGAAACCAACATCAACACCGCGACCACTGCTTTGAGTCAGTAAAGAAAAACTTTTTACTTAACAAGCCAAAACAGAGAAAAAACCTGAAAAAGGCAAAAAACAGTAAGAAAAAATAACCAATTATTACAAATAATTTGGCAAACAAAGGCCAAAATCTGGGAGAATAAAAATGAAAGCTTTGAAGGAAATCAAAAGGCTTATCAAAGACGACAGCGGCATCAGTGCCGTGGAATACGCCCTTCTGCTGGCCTTGATCGGCGGCGGCATCGCTGCCGCAGCCTTCCTCCTGGGCGGACAGGTTGAGACAAACATCAACAGCGCAACCACCGCTTTGACTCAGTAAAACAAAATGGGTGTAGCGGTCATGACCTCAAAGGTTGGATATATGCAAGGTCCGGAAGCAAAAGGACTGGCAGGGGAACTGGGAGGGATCCACTGGGGATTCCTCCCCGCCTTCCTGTGCCTGCCCTTGTTCACGGGATCCTTAAGTTCAACTGAAACCATGAGGCTCAGCCTTATCCTCATGGCCAGCCTCATGGCCAGCTATGATCTGGCCTCACGCCGCATACCCAATGTTTTAACCGGCCTGTGCGCCTTATACGGACTTTTACTTTCATTTGCAATTGAAGGCCCTGAAGGGCTTTTGCAGAGTTTTTTAGGTGGGTTAAGCGGATTCGGCCTTATGGCGGTCTTCTTTTTCATCGGCGCTGTCGGCGCGGGTGACGTCAAGGCCCTGGGCGCCTTGGGCGCCTTGTTGAATCCACTGGCTGCTTTTTACCTCTTTGTCCTCACAACCTTGACAGGCGGAGTCCTGGCCCTGGCGGTAATGCTCGCCAAGGGTCGCGGTTTCATGGCAGCCGGCACCAGCCTGGCTCACCTGCGCCTGACCTCCGGCAAGGCCAATCTGCCCTATGGCCTGGCTATTTGGGGCGGCAGCCTGGTCTTGACCCTAACAGGACTTGGCTTATGACAAAACTGCTTCGAAAATTAAAATCCGAGAGGGGAACAGTGGCGGTGGAATTCGCCCTGTTCCTTCCTGTTTTGCTGATGGTGGTCTTCAGCATCATAGAGTTGGGTAATGCCTGGTATTCCAAGCAGATGCTTATAAACGCAAGCAGAGAAGGAGCCAGATACACCAGCCTATACAGTGAAAACGACATAACCGAATCGGAAGTGGTGGCCCAAGTCCAGAATCAGCTGACCGGGTCAGGCTATCCCTACAGTTACTCCATAGCGGTAAGTGGGGTGAACGGCGCTTCCGGAGATCCGGTAAGCGTGACGATTGATTCACCTTATCAGTTCCCGGTATTGGGCGCCCTGGTCTCCAACCTGCAAGGCTCCATAACACTAACGGCCACCACTGTAATGCGCCATGAATAGGGGTTAAACCATGGGCGGTCGCAAAGGCACCATCATTCTTTTGCTTGTTGCGCTTATCCTGGCCGGGCTGGCTGCCTTTGGCGCTCACCGGATCATCACATCCAGGGTGGAGCAAGCCAAAGAAAAAAAGATCGCCACAACCTGGGTGGTGGTTGCCAAACGCAATTTGCCTGAAGGCCAAACCCTCACTGTGGCGGACCTGACGGTAAGGGACTGGCCCAGAAACAGCCTGCCGCCGGGCAGTTTCAATCAGGTAAAGAATCTGGACGGCAGGGTGGTGAAAACCCGGCTCATAGCCGGAGAGCCTGTACTTAAGGCCAAACTCAGCCCCAAAGGCTTGAGAGGCGGCCTTTCGGCGGTGGTTGCTCCTGGTATGCGGGCTGTAACCGTCAAGGTTGACGAAGTCATCGGTGTGGGCGATTTTGTGCAACCAAGAGACAGGGTCGATGTAATTGTCACTGTAAACCGCTCAGGCTATTCCAAAAACCCAGCCGCCAGAATAGTTTTGCAAGATGTGGAAGTTCTTGCCGTTGAAAAAAACCCCAGGGTTGAAACCGGCGGAGGCAAGAAAAAAAGTAAAAGCAAACTAAGGGTGGCCACGTTGCAGCTCACGCCTGCGGATGCGGAAAAACTGGCCTTGGCGTCTACTGAAGGCAAACTTCTTTTAAGCCTGCGCAATCAGGCTGATCACAGGGCGGCAACCACCAAAGGCGTCAGGCTTGACAACCTGATAAAAGGGCCGGTCAATCCCCCGGGCCTGGATCTGGCCAAGCTCATGCCCGAGATAAAACCAAAGGAAAAGCCGAAACCGGCAGCTCCTCCGGAAACCAAAATAGAGGTTATCAAGGGAATCACCCGTAGCGAGCAGAGGTTGAGCAAATGACCAGCCGAAGACTCCAAATCGTTTCCTGGATATTTTTGTGCGCCTGCCTGGTTTTTACACCCCACTCAGCCCAAAGCCTCACCCCGGAGGCGGGCGGATTCCCCTCCCAGGTGCGTATAGAAAAAGGCCACTCCAGGCTGGTTGATTTTGCCTTTAAAATAAAAAGAATAAGTGTGGCCAATGATAAAGTGGCCGATGTTTTGGTTATAAGCGCCAAACAAGTCTATATAAATGCGCGGAAGATCGGGCGCACCAACATAACTGTCTGGGATGCCAAAAACCGGGTGATGGGCGCCTTTGAGGTTCGGGTGGGAAGGGACCTCACCAAGCTGAAGGAGATGCTGGCCACGCTTTTACCCAAAGAACAGGTGGAAGTGCGGGAAGTGGAAGGAGTGATAATCCTTTCCGGCCGGGTAAGCAGCGACCAGGTAAAGGACAGGGCTGAATCCCTGGCCAGTATATTTGTGCAAAACGATGAAGACGATGATCAAAAAGGCACGGCTCCCACTGTTTCAGTCTCCATGCCCGGTATTCAGGCCATACCTGTTAAAGAAAAAGACCAAGCACCGATTTCTCCAAAAATAAGAAACCTGATTGAAGTGGCCGGGCAAAAGCAGGTCCTTTTGAAACTGCACTTTGCAGAGGTTAACCGGGAGGCCATGAAAAGGTTTGGTTTCAGCCTTGGATTTGCGGACATATCGGGCAACTTCATATTTACCTTTTTAGGCGGTCTGCTCACTCCGGTGCCGCCCCAGGAACCGGCAAACCTGTTTGACTTGAGAGTCGCTCAGACAGCCACCGGTGCAGGCGGCATCAGAACCGGCAGTGGTCGCATCCTGGGTTTTCTGGATGCCCTTAAAGGCGATGGGCTGGTCAAGGTGCTGGCCGAGCCAAACCTGGTCTGTGTAAGCGGTAAAAAAGCCAGTTTTTTGGCGGGTGGCGAGTTTCCCATCCCGGTTCCCCAAAAAGACACCATCACCATTCAGTTCAAAAAATACGGGGTGGAACTGGAATTTTTGCCGGTGATCCTCTCTGACGGACGCATCAGGCTAACCGTGGCTCCCGAGGTGAGTGAGCTGGATTTTTCCAACACCGTGGCCATAAGCGGTTATGTGGTTCCGGGCCTTACCACCAGGCGGGCCAGAACCCAACTGGAACTGGCCGACGGCCAGGAATTCGCCCTGGCAGGGCTTTTAAAGCATGAAATTGCCAGCGATTCGGAGAAGGTGCCTCTTTTGGGGGATATTCCCATCTTAGGCGCTTTATTCAGAAGCTCCGCCTACAAAAAAAAGGAAACAGAGCTGATTATTGTTGTGACCCCAACTATTTTAAAGGGTCAGCAATCACCTAAGAACGTGTTAACAGAAAGGGATTTTGTCCCGCCCAGCGATCTGGAATTTTTCCTGTTTGGCCGACTAAGCCCCGAGGAAAAAAACTTGCCCAAAGAACCGGCCAGGGAAAAAATCACCGAGATGGAAGGCAAGTTCGGCCATGAGGTACTTTATTGAAAAACTGCGCTGCCTGACCAGGCAAAAGCCGACCCTTTTATGGCGCGACGAGCGAGCCGCAGTGGCAGTGCTTACCGCGGTCTTTTTAACCGCCTTTATAGCCTTTGCCGGGGCTGCCGTGGATTTGGGCATCCTTTACTCCGCCCGCAACCAACTGCAGAACACGGCCGATGCCGCGGCTCTGGCCGGGGCCAGCACAATGGTGGTTTCCAATGCCGCAGGAGAAGCCCAGGCCAATTATGCCGGTGCAGAGGCCGAGGCGATCGAATTCACCCAGGCAAATAAGATGTTGGGCGACCCCCTTATCTGGCAGACAGGGGTGGACCTGTTTGAGGCGGGGCTTTGGGATCATGACCTGGATAATTTCACCTCCACCGGCCCCACCGCAGACCCGGACGATCTCACTGCGGCCCGGGTCACGCTCACTCGGGACGTGGAAACCTTTTTTGCCCGGGTGGTGGGCATAGCCACCGTCACCCTTTCGGCAGATGCAACCGCTTTTCTGGGCTGGGCAGGCAACACCCCGGCTGGTGAGGTGGACCTGCCGATCGCCCTGCACCAGGATGCATTGGATGATTGCGGACAAATTATACGCTACAACAGCAACAACACCGAAACCGCATCCTGGACCTCTTTTTTCCTGCCCAATGCCAACAACCCAAACATAAGCCAGTACATAACAGGCGAGGAGCCCTGCCCCGCTTTGCAGGTCGGGGACGACATAACTTTAAACAACGGTGTTATTGCATCTTTGTTCGAGACCTTAAACGGAAGATACATTCAGGAGAGAGACGGAAACGGCGAATGGCGGGTGCTTATACCTGTAGTGGACGACTACAGCTCAACCAATGGCGCAGTTGTAGGGTTTGTCCACTTTGTCATAACCGAAATACTGGGTCCACCTGACAAATCACTTTCCGGTTATATGGATTGTCAGGCCATGATTGTTCCGGACAGCAATAACGGCGGGGCCGACTACGGCACCCGGGCCGGGATACCGTCTTTGACCAACTAAATAAACATAAACTATTTCAAGGGGCTCGAAGTGAATCAGAGCAGTCTGGAAACCCTGGGATTGAGCCTGAGCAGAAAAGGCAGCGAATTAATCAGAAAGCTGTCAGCCTCCACCCCTTTGGTGGATCTTATTCTGGTTGAATCCTCTTTGGAAGAATTTGAACGCAAAGTAATGGGCATGCGCCCCAGACTACTTATCGTCGAGCATGACCCGGCGAATCAGCCCCAACTTGACCTTTTGGAACGGCTCAGGATATCAGCATCCTGGGCCATGGTGGTGGCCTTAAGCCCTTCCAAAGATCCGGATCACATTATTAACGCAATTCATCTGGGGGTCCGTGAATACCTGATAGTAGACCAGGAACTGGGGCAGAACTTCAAAGACGCCATGCTCCGGCTTAACATGCCCGGGCAAAGCGGAGAATCCGCCAGGGGGAGGATCATAGCCGTAACCGGGGCCAAAGGCGGTGTGGGGACCAGCCATCTGGCCCTTAACCTGACCTGGTCTTTGAGCCAGGATCAGGCCCATCGCTCTGTATTGGTCGATCTGGATATTTTCGGGGGCAACCAGGCCTTTATGCTGGATGTAAGCCCGGATAAGGACATCAGCCTGATAAGCCGCAATTTTGACCAGCTCGACGATGTTTTTCTAGACAGCCTCTTGATTGAAATCACCCCGGGTATGCGACTTTTGGCCGCACCTGAAGACCCGGCCGAGGCGGAAACCGTAACGCCGGATCACGTATTGGCAATATTGGGGCGCCTGGCAAGGAGCCATTCATTTGTGGTCCTTGACCTGGGAGACGGGCTGGAAGACACCACCCTGGCCGCCCTGGATAAAGCTGAACGCATCCTCATGGTATTTGAACCTAACCTGGTGGGGCTTAAAGCGGCCACCCGCATGAGTTCTTTACTGGACCGCCTTGGGCATGAAAAAGGCAAGCTCTGGCCCGTGGTCAACCGCACCAATTCACGCAAAGCCATAACGGCAAACCAGATAGAATCCGCCCTTAACAGATCAGTGGCGGCCTGGTTGCCAAACGAGTATCCCAACATCACCGAAGCCCTGGATTCCGGCAGACCCCTTTTGAGAATCAAGCCCAAAAGTAAATGGGGGACAAGTTTGCGTGAATTGGCCGAAAAAGTAGCCCAATGGCAGGGCGAAGAGGAATAAGAAATGGGCCTCAGAGAACGACTTGGCAGACCTGTTGAAAACAACAAAAAGCCTGAAAAGGGCAAAAGCCAGGAGGCTGCCCCTTCCCCTGCGGTCATGGAGATGCAGAGCGCCTTTCAGGAATTAAAGGGCCGCATGCACTATAAGGTCATTGACCAGGTGGATTTGGGCAGGCTGGCCAAACTTGAAGACGAGGTGGCCGGTCGCGAGTTGGAAACCGCGATCAAGACGGTGCTGGAGAATGAAAATGTCTCCCTGCCCCAGCAGGAGCGGGAACAGTTGGTCTTGGAGATCAGGCATGAGGTTCTGGGCCTGGGACCCTTGGAACCCTTGCTGGCGGACGAAACCATAAGCGAAATTATGTGCAATTCCTACGACCGCATATACATAGAACAAAACGGACGCCTTACCAAAGCACCCATCCGGTTCAGAGATGATGCTCATCTACTTAAAATAATAGATAAAATCGCCACAGCTGTAGGACGTAGAGTGGACGAATCCTCGCCTATGGTCGACGCCCGGCTGGCCGACGGCAGCAGGGTGAACGCCATTATCCCGCCTCTGGCCCTGGATGGCCCGGCACTTACCATTCGTAAATTTTCCAAAGACCCATTGCAGGTTGAAGACATGGTCCGCTTTGGCTCCATCTCAAGGGCCACGGCCAAGGTCATGGAGGGGGTGGTCAAGGCCCGGTTGAATGTAATCATCAGCGGGGGCACCGGCTCGGGCAAAACCACTCTCCTGAATGTGTTTTCCTCTTTTATCCCTCCCAACGAACGCATAGTTACAGTGGAGGACTCGGCTGAGCTGCAACTTCAGCAGGAACATGTGGTCCGCCTGGAGACCAGGCCGCCGAACATTGAAGGCCACGGCGAAGTGACCATGCGCGATCTGGTGAAAAACTGCCTCAGAATGAGGCCGGACCGCATTGTGGTCGGCGAGTGTCGAAGCGGCGAAGCCCTGGACATGATGCAGGCCATGAGTACGGGCCACGACGGCAGCTTGACCACCATTCACGCCAACAGCCCCAGGGACTGCATCAGCCGCCTGGAGACCCTGGTCTCCATGGGCGGTCTGGAGATCAGCGAAAAGGCCATCCGTCGCCAGATAGCCAGCGCCCTGGATGTAATCGTGCAGGTGGCCCGCCTCTCAGACGGCACCAGAAAGGTGATCAGCTTCAGCGAGGTTACGGGAATGGAAAGCGACACTGTCACCTTGCAGGAAATATTCCGTTATGAACAGACCGGCGTGGATGCCATGGGCAATGTCAAGGGTCACTTTGGCCCCACCGGCATCAGGCCCGCCTTTGCCGGGAAACTTGCTGCTCACGGATTTGACTTGGACGCAGACCTTTTTGGCGACGATAATTTCAGAAGGGGGTGAAAACCGTGATCTGGGCCTTGACCGGAGTTATTTTTTTTAGCGTTCTGCTGGTGGTTGTGGCCTTGGCCAGACTTATCCGCCCCGGTCTGGAAAGCACCCAGGAAGCCACCAGCCGCAGGCTCGAAAAACTGCTTAACACCACAGCCGTAAACGATTTTTCCGCTGAAGCCATAATGCGCCACAGCAGCCTTTCGGAAATCGGCTTTCTGGACAACTTGCTGGCCAAGGCCCGCCGTTTAACCAGCATAAAAGAGCTTCTGGAAAAAGCGGGCTCGCCCATGAACTTAGGCACCCTGATACTTCTGGCCGCTGTAATGGCCATGCTGGGGATATTAACCGGAGTAATTATGAAGCTGGGACTGTTAATCATTCCCCTGGCTCTGCTCGGTGGCTTTTCCCCTTTTATCTTGCTGAAAAAATTAAAAGACCGTCGAATGGCGGTATTTGAGACCCAGTTCCCCGAAGCTGTGGAACTTATGGGCCGGGCCCTCAGGGCGGGGCACAGCTTCAGCTCGGGGCTTCAGATGGCGGCCTCGGAACTGCCGGAACCGGTCTCCTCTGAATTTGCCAAAACCTTTGAGGATTATTCCTACGGTAAAACCATGGAAGACTCCCTGGGCGGACTGGTGAAAAGAGTCGATAACGCTGATGTACGTTTCTTTGCAGCCGCAGTGGCCTTGCAAAGGGAGACAGGCGGTAACCTGACAGAGGTCCTGGACAATATATCCCACATAATCAGGGAGCGTTTTAGGCTCTTACGAACCGTCAAAACCCTTTCAGCAGAAGGCAGGCTTTCGGGGACCATCCTGGCCCTTATGCCGCCCGCGCTTTTTGTCATGCTTTACTTCACCAGCCCGGGCTACATAAACATGGCGCTTGAGCACCCCATTGGTCAGGCCACCCTCATGATAGGCGCTGCCTTTGAAGTTTTAGGCATTTTTGTCATCAAATTTATAATTAAAATGGATGCCTGAGCATGGATGCCTTTTTTAGAAGCCCTGACGCCATTATTATTCTGGAGGTAGGCCTGGCTCTGCTTGCGGGGCTTGCGGTTCTGGCCTTGATCATCGCCCTGATTAAACTCTGGAGCAAACCAGGCGCCAAGGAACGCAGGCTCAACATCCTGGTCACGGGCTCCCGCAAAGAAGAAAAAGAAGTCGCCAAGAAAATTTTTTTGGAGCGCTTATCCGGTTTTCTAATGATTTTTGCTCCCCAGCCCAAGGCCAAACCGTCATGGGATAAGAGCAAACTGCTAAAGGACCTGATAAGCGCAGGTTTTCGCTCTAAAAATGCCCTCAGAGTCTTTCAAGGGTTAAGAGCGGTTTTAAGCATTCTCCTTCCCCTCTTGGGGTTGGGTGTTGGGGTTTTTTTAGAGCTAAAACGCATGCCCCTTCTCATTTGCGTGTTTGGAGGCGCGTTTTTTGGCTTTTTCCTGCCCAAATACATCCTGGAAAAAAAATCCCTGGCCCGTGGGGCCCAAATAACCAAACAAATGCCCAATATGCTGGATCTTTTGGTCATTGCCGTGGAATCCGGCCTGGGCCTGGACGCCGCGGTGAAAAGGGTCTCCAAGGACCTGGTCACCTCCAGCCCCATTTTGGCTGAGGAGCTGCAAGTCTATTCCATGGAACTCAAGCTGGGCTCCACCAGGGAAGTGGCCTTGCGCAACCTGGCCGCCCGTTGCGGTGTGGATGAAATGTCCAGCCTGGCAGGAATGCTTATCCAGGCAGACCGTTTTGGGGTGAGCGTGGGTCGCAGCCTAAGGGTTTATTCCGATGAAATCCGCACCAAACGCAGGCAGCAGATGGAGGAAGCAGCGGCCAAGATCCCCCTCAAGCTCCTGTTCCCCGTTCTTTTCATGATCTTCCCTGCCATTATGGCTGTAATGGCAGGGCCAGCAATCATAAACATCATGGAAAGCATAATTGAATAAAAAATCCATTAGTTATAAAAACCATGGCCGTCGTTGGGGAGAAATCTCCATGGCAGCCGCCCCCGCAACATCCGGTCCCTTTTTTTCTCCGGAGAAAGAAGGTAAGAGCATGAACCCAAAAATCCCCATCAAGATGTTGGTCTTTATGACCGCATACTTGCTGGTGCTCGGGCTGGGGGGCTGCGCAGGCAAACAGGATCAGGCAGTACGCAACCTTACCGATGACGAATTCAGGACTTTGCGGCAGAAGCAAGAGGCAGGCAGGCAAATGCCGGCCCCTGATCCCAGCCTGGCCACCGCTCCCGCCAAGGAAGTAAAAGGAGACCAGCTGGTGCGCAAAGGCCAGGCCACGGCAGCTCTTTTTGAGTATCACCGGGCTTTGGCCAAGGCAAAGCCTGATCAGGCCAAGCGCCTGCGCCTGAAAATAGGCCAGATTTACCTGCGCATGAAGCAATACATGCAGGCCGAAAGCCAATTTAAAGAGGTTTTAAAAGCCGACCAAGACTGTGCCCTGGCTTGGCAAGGGCAAGGGCTTACCCTGCTTAGCCAGGGAAAATTAAGTCATGCCAGGGATTGCTTTATCAAGGCAATCACTTTGGACCCCGGGCTTTGGAAATCTCTAAACGCCTTGGGTGTCATCCATAACCGCACGGGCCATCCGGACCTGGCGTTGGAAGTCTTTGACAGGGCCCTTGTTATCCAGCCCGGCTCAGCCGCGCTGTACAACAACAAAGGGCTCAGCCTGATGCTCATGAAAAAATATGACCAAGCCGAGATGCAGTTTAAAAGAGCCCTTAGCCTTGACCCAGGACATAAGCTGGCCTTAAACAACCTGGGCCTGCTTTCAGCCAAACAAGGGAAATGGGCAGAGGCCCAAAGATATTTCGAGATGGGGCTGGGCAAGGCCAAGGCGCATCACAACCTGGGTGTTCTCATGGCGGACCAGGGTATGAGCGCAGAAGCCGCCGAGCAGTTTCGCCGGGCCATGGAGAACTCTCCCAGACATTACGACCGGGCCTCCGAAGGGCTTAAACAACTTGAGGCCACCACCCCCAGGCCGGAGCTGCTGACTCCTAAAAACCGGTATCGTCATTTTGAAATCGATATCCAAAGAAAGACGTATCAAGAAGAGATATCAAAGCCTCGGCCTCAAGCAATGAAACAACAAAAGAGCAGCCGGGTCGGGCCCAAAATCCCCACCAAAAAACAGGAAAGAACCGTTATTCTTTTTCCAAAGCAAAAGGCAACCTTACTTCCCCCCTTTGAAGCCTCGCCCAGGAGAAATGAAATCCGCCATGACCTGACCATCATAATAGGCGCGGAAAAACCCGCAAACGCACCTAAAAAGACAACTTACAAGGCAAGAGTCAAAGCGGGAGCAGGGGCAAGCGCCAAGTTGGTTATCAAGCCTAAATTTGCCGAAAAGACAGTTCAAAAAGCCGAACCGAAGGTCAGGGGATATGTAAGAAGGCCTATGCCGAAATTCAATCTCAAGGAAGCCTCCATGGAAGAGCCTAAAACAATAAAAAAAAGAGGCTTTGTCAGAAGACCCATGCCCACCATGCCTATTATCCTCACCCAAAAAGCCCCGCAGGTGTTGCCTGTGGACATACCGGAACCTGAGGAAAGGTTGGTGAAAGTGGACAAGGCTCAAAAAGTTTTTTATATCCAAGTCGCATCCCTGCGCTCAGAAGACCGGGCCGAGCGCCTGGGTGAACAAATCAGCCGTTACACCAAGAAGGTCAAGTTGGAAAACTGGGAATCCACCAAGCAAGTTAAATGGCAAAGGGTTTTGCTTGGGCCTTTTGCCGCTAAAAATGACGCATTGAAGCAAGCCCGGAAATTGGAAAACACCGGCCTGGTTTCCGGGCATATGGTTTTTTCCAGGTGGCAGGGTAAACTGATCTGATTCTGTTAATTCCTCACAAAGAAAGCAGCAAGCCCATAACACGGCTTGCTGCTTTTTAATGATTATCTGATATGAGAGGCCGGTTTATTCCACAGGAGCTGTGTCAATGCAGTTATTGGTCAAAACCCCTTGTTTTGCTGAATCCAGCAAAAAGGTCAGACGAGTGTCCTTTTCCCGCCAAAGGCTGTTGATCCAGTCATGTAACCTGTCCTTGTATTCCTGGTCCCAGGTGTAGTCTCCCAGAAGATCGGTAGTGACCGGAATCTGCTTGACCTGTACACAGACCTCATCCACCTTGCCGCACAAAAAGGCCCAAAAGCTTTTTACTCCTTGGGGATAATGGATGGTCACATCCAGAATACGGTCCATACTTTGCCCCATTGAACCGAGCACATGGGCCACCCCACCGGCCTTGGGACGCAACAGGTTCGCATAGGGAGAGGCCTGGCGTTGATGCTTTTCCAAGGTGCGCCTGGTGCCCTCCACAAAATTCATTACCGAAACAGGCGTGGTTTTGAATTTGCGACAGGCCTTTTTGGTGATTAAGAAGTCCTTACCTTTAAGGTGGGGGTGCTTTTCAAGATAAGCCTTGGAATAGCGTTTCATAAAAGGGAAATCAAGGGCCCACCAGCACATGCCCAGAAGCGGCACCCAGATCAGCTCTTTCTTAAGGAAAAACTTAAGCAAAGGTATTTTCTTATAAAACACCTTTTGCAAAACCAATATATCCACCCAGCTCTGGTGATTGGCCAAGACCAGGTACCATTTATCCTTGGTCAGCCCTTCCAGCCCGCTGACCTGCCACTTGATGCGCTTGGTGAGCCTCATATCCAGGTTGTTGAGCCAAATCCAGTTCTCAGCCATGGCGTTCAACAGCCTGGTGCAGGCTTTGCGCCAAAACTTAAGGGGAATGCCGAGCTTGGCCAGGGAAACGGCCACAAGCGGCGGGGTCCAAAAACAGGTGTTAAAAAAATACACCAAAACGGAGGCGCCACCCCTGACCTGTTCGGTGACGGTTTTCCAGGGGCCTGGTCCTTTTGGTGTGCGGTTAACGGGCGGGGCGTCAGTCTGTTTGGTTGAGGCGCGCTTATCCTGGTTCACCCGGACAAGGTCCTTTTCGGGCTCGGGCTTGGGGCAAGGCATGTAAACTTGTCCTTGAAATAAAAACACCTAAAATAATAATCCGTTGGACTATCGGTAAAGTCATGTTTAATCTATACCTGAAACAGGGAAAATAACCACCGCCATATGGGACGTTTTTTTGGATTTGAATTTTCCCAGAACACCCAATTCTTGAGGGCTGGCCTGAGTTGCAAAAAATGCTAAAATGCCGGTAACAAAAACTTGGGCCTTTGTCTACCTAACCGTCATGGGAGCCTTAGCTGTGACCATTAAAAAAAATCTTCTTTTAGCCGGCTTTCTTTTACTTATACTTTGCTTGTCCCTGGGTTGCGGCGTAACCGCCAAAAACCAGCTCACAGCACCTGATGTGCCGAGGGGCAAAGGCATTATCTTTACCGTAAAGGACAAGCCCTATCTCAAGGTCTGGCAGGCGGCCATACGGGCCATGACCTCTGAATTGAATCTCACCTCGGTTGACAAGCAAAAAGGCGAACTCATAGGGAGCAGGCCCCGCTGGGACTCGGGCGAAGGCGTGGGTCTTTTCATAACTCCGGCCAGGGACGCGGAGTCCTACATTGTGGAGATAACAAGTTCCAGGGATGACCCCATGCTAAAGGACTGGCAGGTTCTTATCTCTGAAAAAATGCAGAAAATCCTAAATCGCGGATATTCGGGACTTAAATCCAAGGAAGATAAAAAATAAGCCTATTTTAAGATGAATATTTTATCTGAAGGCCGGAGAGTTTGCGGCTATCACCAAGCTCTCCGGCCTTTTACGATCTGGTCGATTCAAGCCATACGGCCAAACCTAAAAATTTACCACCAAACACCAACTAAAAATTTTTTATCAACATAAAAACCACTTACAATACAAATCATCTCCCCTGCCATATCCACCCCAAAAGGGAAGCTTGTAATTACTTTTTCCCATAAGTATATATTTCTTAACAGATAAGCGCATAATACCAAAATAGCTTAAGGGGGGATCCATGAAACTTAAAGCTGTTATCATTCTGCTCGCAATAGCTTGTCTATGCCTTTCGGCATGCGCCTCCAAAAACGAAACCGCTGATGCCCGGCCTACACATTATTGCCCCGAAGGCTTTTCTAAATACGGCATACCGCCCCTTCCGTTAGTTGAAGAAGATTACGTTTCCAGTATAGACTATTGGTATTTTATGCGCACTGAGGACTTACTTTCTTCTATAGAAAAAGAACGGATTGAAAAAAGAAGACAACGCGAGCTGATAGCAGAATGGATTCCCGATGCCCTTGAAGCGATAATGCGCTATTTGAAAAATAATACTCCGGAAGGCTTGCCAATTGAATGGAGCACCTGCCAGGCGATACTTTATGATGCCGACCCCAAACTGATTGATGTCACCCAGTTAACAGAAGCTCTTAAGAATCGCATATCTGCGTACAATGCCCTGCAAAAACACAAGAAAAAAGATAAACTGAAGAATTTTCTAGAAGAAAAAATCAAACAACAGGACAAGAATAAACAGGAACTACAGATATAAAATTGTAGTCTCTATCAAGACAGTTTATCGTAATGATCAGCCACCAAATATTATTACCTAAAAGACAGGGCGGCCTGGCATTATTCCAGGCCGCCCTGTTAAAATTACCTATTCCCCAAGTTTAAGACCAAAGCCTCTTCCGAATCCGCCTGCAAAATTTGATATGGCTCCACCCAAAATCCCGCTATCTCCCGGATTGTAATAAGTTGTCCCCATCCTCCCTTGTTCCAGTGCCTGGCCGCCGCTTTGCCAGGGCTGCAAGAGCCCCATAAGGCCCTCTGCCCTTGCCATGCGGTGTATGGGCACAACCGCGCCGTTTGCCTTAATCTCTATGGGCTCGGTCATGAGGTTGTAAGCCTGGGCCAGGATGTTTTCGGGGGAAGTTTGGCCCTGATACATGCGCTCCCAGGTGTCCCACCAGCGTTGCCCGGCAGGATCACGGTTAAGCCTCGGGTCAATTGCGCCGCTTTTTTCTCCGCTTCCAAACAAGGCTCCCACTGGATCGTCGAGAAGTCCCATTATTCTTTTCTCCTTTTTTGCCTGGTTTCAGGCAACCCCGCCTTTGGTGTCAATGCCCATGAGCCCCTGCATGGCAAGCCTTGGGTTGGGCTGGTTATAACGCTCCACCAGCTGCATCAGCCAAGGCATGGCCTGGGCCCTTTGCTGGATATCCGGGCCAAAGTCTCCCCGATAAGCCATAAGCGGCTGGCTGAAGAGGTTTATGGGCCTGCCGTATCCACCCAGGCCGTCGTCAGGCTGGTCAAGCTGCCAAGAGAGCCGGGGCGGGATAACCGGCAATTCGGGCGCTTCCTGTCCCATGGCGCTTGTCTGCGCCTGGGGAAGCTGCGCGCTCAGGCTCCCCATGTTCCCGGTCAAGGGCAAGGTTTGGTTTTGGGCGGCCTGTGCGGCCTTTTCCTCTTCTTCCCGGTCCCGGAAGTTCTTAAAGTTCCGGGCCAGGTTCAGGTCTAAAAGTCCCATGGTCACCTTCTCCTATAGATAAGGCAGAATGTTTAGCTGGGGCGTGTTGCTTGTGTTGTATCTGGCCAGGTTGCCCAGGTTGCCCAGCCAGTTAAGGGAATTAAGGTCATTCTGGTTAAGGGAGTTGTAATACCCCAACCTAGAGGCCCAGGCCTGGTCGGCCAGGTTGGCGGCCAATTGGGCCTCATTCTGCCTGGATTGCAGAAGCTGGTTCCAAATGTCGTTTCGGCCGGAAAGGGCCTGATCGGCCATCAGCCCGCCTAGTTGGGCCGCGTTTCCCCGGGCGTCGGCCATCTGGGCCAGGTTCTGAGCCTTAAGCTCCAAGGCCTGGGTGTTCAGCTGTTCCTGATGCTCCTGGAAACCCTTGGCCCTTTGCCTGGCCAAGTCGGTTGTCACATCCCTTGTCAGGCTGGAGTCAAAAGCCCCAGAGGCGGACATGCGGTTCAAGGGGTTCCGCAAGGTGTCTTCAAAAGGGTCCTGCCGGTTCAGATAGGCCTTGCCCGCCTGGTCCACCCACTGGTCATAAAGCGCGGGCGCACCGGCCATCTGGTCTATGGCGCTTTGGTACTGACCATAGGCGTTTTGGGCGTCTCCCCACCATTTGTCATGCTGCGCTTTTTGATCGTTCAGTGCCTGCCCGCTGCTGGTCCGCAGATCACTAAGCCACTTTCCCGCCCGGCTGTCGCTCCCGTAATTCTGATACCATCGTTTGTTAAGATCCTGTTTGGAGTTCTGATAATCCTTTTGGTTCTGATTCCACCAATAATCCATTCCATTGGGACCCGTGGCAGTGGAGCGCACCAAGCTGTCGAGCCAGCCCGGAGGCCCGGAAAAACTGGAAGCATTGGGTATGCGTATGGGCTCGGGCTTGGGCTCGGGTTGAACCTGGGTCTGCTGATTAAGGGGAGCGACCGGCGCAAGCTGGTTTGCCCCCTGGTTCTGGCCCTGCAGAGTGTTAATAAGGTTCTGGCCCTGGGCCGGGGGCTGATAGCCACCCAACCCCAACAGCCCGCTTCCCTGGTTGGCCTGGATGTTCTGGCTGGTCTGGTTGTTGAACAAAGGCTTCAAAAGGTCCGGAGTCTCAAGCCCGGGAATGGTTTTTAAAAGGTCTATCATGCCGCCCCCCTTGCCTGGTCTTGGCCGTTCATCCTGCCCTTTAGGTTGGCCAGGTTGGTCTGGTTCTTGGTTACGCGGTCATGCAGCACAGCTTCAACCCGGCAGCGCTCTTCCTTGCAATGCCTGGCCTCTTCCTTAAGCTCTGCCACATCCCGGCGCACTTCCTTTAAGTCTTTTTTCATCAGGAAATAAACCGCGCCCACAGCCACCACGGCGGGCGAACCCGCGGCAGTGAGCAGTTGGATAAACTCCATGTCACTCCCCCCATAAATCGCTGGTGTAAACATCCGGATCAGGGGTGCGGGAACCCTGCACCCCAAAAAGCCCCTCCAAACGCGCAAGGCTTATATCAAGCGCCTCAACCCCGGCCTGGTCCACAGCCGCCTTCAAAGCGATGCAAAGTTCCCGATACTCCCCTTGCACCTCCCTGATCCAGGCCCGCACCGCATCAGCCGGAGCCGGGCTCAACCCCGCTTCTTTTCTCTCGCTTATGTAATCCATGAGGTTCAGCTTGAGGTCCGTGTCATACCGGGTGGATCCGTCTGGCTTGAAACAAATGAAGCGCTGCACATTGCGCTTGAGCTTTCGGTGCTTTTCCCGCTTGGCCAGGGCCAGGGCCTCGGCCGGGGTGGGCTGAGGATAAGGGATGATTTGCCCGCCCTCATCCAGCCAAGCCTGGGCCTCGGGAATTTGTTGCAGTCGCCCCAGATTTGGCACTGCCGTGGTTTTACCATCAGCCCAGAATATAATTGGCTGGCCGTTTTCGTTGATTTTGATCTGCTGAATGGACATAATCCCACCTCCTTATAGTTCAGCGTCCAGGGCTAAAAACGGCTCAGGGTTAATAGAAGTCCCAGCCATTCCAATTGTCATTGAGGGGAACCCGTCAACGTTTGCTGCAATGCCATCACGTGTTGGAGTTGTGCCTATAATTGAGGCAGCTGTAGCCTGTTTAGTAGATCCGTCTAAAATGAATTTTGGTGTGGTGCTCAGCAGAGTGATGGATGGGGGCACCCTCATATGTACTTTTGTGGGGCTGTAACAGTAAACCCGCTCGGTTGAAATTGCTATGCCCGTCATCTCGGCATATTTTCCCATTACTTGGTAATACCGCTGACACAGCTTCAGCTCTTCGCCCGGCAGCCGTTGCTCAAAATCAGTTGCCACCCCTCCCGCTTCCAACTGCACATTTGCGATGTCGATTTGAAGAGATGCTGGAGTGTAACCTCCTGACCAGCCGGTTCGGGAATCGGAATCACTGCCCGCAGCGAACCATAAATTCACTTGTAGGTTATTGTCTTCTTCGATAGTTTTGCCGGAGATGCCGGGAACCGAAAAGGTGTGTGTTATCCGTTGCCAATCTGTGGTTATGTCTTTGATCACGCCTGGTGGAAAGACAGAATCACTGCCACCAATTCCGAAATACTGCCGCAAATCCAAAAACATTTGACCGGCAGTTGCTGCCTTGACCCAGAAGGAAAGGGTTACATTTTCTCCGGCAAAGGTGTGTACGCTTTCAATTTTATGTTGCAGAATAAGTTGACTGTTAGCTGTAGCTGCTATACCTGAATCGCTAATGCGCATGAAATAAACAGGATTCCCCGGCACATCAGTTTGCCCCGGTGTGAATGCCTGGCGGCTTACATCCGGGGTGTAATCATCCGCACTGATTCGCCATCTGTCTGCCGTGTAGTCTCCATTGGCTGCGGGTGTCCACGACTCTCCCCTCTGCCAAACATCAAAACCGCCGTTTATAATGCGGTTTTTGCCTGGCACCTGATCCAGCCTGGCCCCATGCGCTCCGGCAGTTCCCTCCGGCAGGGAAAGAGTCCCTGTAACCAGGCTGTCTCCGGATAAAATTTTATCGCCCGCTATTTCCTGATCCCCGCTTGTGCGCACCACATCTCCGGGAAGCGCGCTCTCCTCTCCGGGCGTCAATATGCCCAGGTTCACCTGGCTTATGGTGTTGTCCAAAACCTCAGCCTTAAGGGTCACCAGGGTTTGATCCAAACCGGCGGAATAAAACGCCCCCAGAACCAAGGCATGGACATAGCCCGTGCTCAGCTGCACACGCACCATGCGGTCTTCCGGAAAATGCCCGGCCACATCACCGGTTATGGAAAACTGGTCTGTTTCCACATAAAAGACTTCCCAGGAGTTGGCCAGCCACTCGGTATTGGAAGCGTTTAAGGTGTCCATGCGCCCGAAAAGCTCTTGGTCATTGGCCAAAAGCGCATCCAGAGCGGACTTCCAGTTGCTTTCATCTGTAAAGGTGTTAGGCGGATTGGCCATGAATCAGCTTCTCCCCATGGGGGCCAGGTCCAAAGTAACCGGCCCCAGATAAACCGGCGCGCCGCCCGGGTTGAGATAAAGCCCCACCTGGGCCAGCTTGGCCACAAAGTTAATGGATTGATTGCCCTTCCTGGCCCTGCCCAGGCCCACGGAATAAAGCTCCCCGTCAGATCCCACAATAAGGCTCACCAGCTCACCCACGGTTACGTCATCGTCTAGGGGTTCGCTCAACTGCCTGGTGAGCCGGTCCTCGACCAGCTTGGCAAAATCCCTTTTAAAGCGGATCTCGCCGGAACAGCCCAAACGGGCGGAAAGGTCATAGCTCAAGTTCTTGAAATGCTTGTCCAGGCCGGGGTGTCCATAATCATCCATGCCGCCCCAAAGCTCCACCTGCCAGGATTGCCCAGGTTCGGCCCCGCTCAAGTATCCGTCCACCCCGGTCAGGTCCTCTTCCAGGCAATACAAATGCCCGTTGTCAGCCCCTATAAAGGTGGTGGCGTCGTCATGGCTGAAGCAGGTGGGAACAAACCCGGCCCAGGAATACATGGTCCAGGCCCTGGGCAAGAGGTGCAAAACCAGGGTGGAATCCAGGCCCGGAAGCTGCAGAAAATATTGGTCGTGCGCCCTGTGATACACGCTGAAAGCGCCCTCTCCCTGGTATTGATCCACCAGGTTCTGAATATCCCTGCTTCTCGGCAGCTTGCGCACGTCTCCGAATTCCTGCACCCCTTCCAGGGCCAGGACAGCGTCATTAAGAAATAAAAGGCTGTTGCCGCTTTGGGTGAGCGTCTTACCTTGGGAGCCCTCATCAAGAAAGAGCCGGGTCACTCCCAGGTCCTCACCCGGTATGCGGCCCGAGATAAGGTGCAGGGATTGCCTGCCGGATTTACTGATGACCAGGCCGCCGAACCAGCCGGTTATCTGGTTGATCACCCCGCCGTCGAGCCGGTCAACCCCGATCCAGCCCGCGCTGCCCCCCACATACATGCGCGAACCCCAGGACCAGCAGTTGCCCAAACCCGAGTAATGAGCCTTGGACTTGTCCGCCTCGTCAACCCAGTCACCACCTGCCAACCATAGCCGATCATCCCGCACCGCCCCGGTGGAGGCCATGGGCGGCAGCCCTGGAGTGACGGCCATGACCGGCTGTTTGGTTGCCTGTAAAGACCAGGACCCGGAATAAGACACCCCCTTGCCGCCCGAGGACACATTGGCATAATGAACCTGCACGCAGTTGGATGAATCACCGGAAGCATACTCTATTACTATATAGCGCTCCGTGTTCTGGGGCGTGGAAAGTTCCTGACCCGCCGCGGACTCAAGGTAAAGGCTTTGCAAGGTGGAAGTCGTGCCCAGGGTGGTAGCCAGGTCGGTAAGCTCACCGGAACCAAGCAGCGTGGTTCCATCCGCCGCATAGGCCTTGACTAAAACCGAACCAGTGGGAGAACCCACCCGGCTTAGCCAAACCGAAACCTGGGTAATGGGTATGGCGCCAGGCCCAAAGGCCGGGCTGGCGTCCTTGATTCCAAACCTGGTCACAGAGCCTGAATAAAGCTTCTGGCCTGCGTCTGTATCCGCATCCAGCCAGTCCCAGAGGTAGCCGTCTTCATCCCAAAGCACGGAACAGGCATACCCGTCCGAAGGGTCCACGGACTTGGCATACCCGCCGTCCAATACCATGACCTTGCCCCTATAAGGCAAAAGCTCGGGCGCAGAAGCCAGGGAGCAGATAAAGACCGGCTCACCATCCACCAGCCGGTAAAGGCCTGTGTCACCGGCCACAAAATCCACCCCCAGATAACGCAAGTGCGCCTTGATCGCCTGCCCGCCGGGCAGGGGTGAAGCGCTCAAGCGCCTGCTCCCCGGCCTGGTAACCGCCTGCAAGGCCAGCTTGCCGTCTCCATAAGGCGTGGTGATAAGCCGAATGTTCACGGCCCGGGCCAGCTTGCCCCGGGGAATAAGCCAAGGCTCCTTACTGGTCACCATGCCCCCCGCCTGCAAGGCCTGCTTGCGCTTCACCTTGTACTGCTTGGCCGCACTGCGCATTTGTCAACCTTTCCGTTTATTTGGGGAAAGTTAAGAGGGGATCTATACTTACCCCTCCCTCACCACCCTCGGGCGGTACTAAAAAAAAGCTCTTTTCTCGTTCCCCTCTTCTCTTAAATTCCATAAAGGGTGGTCTCAAGCGGGGTGAAAATAGATCTTTTCTTCTCTTAATCCCCCCCCGTCCAATCAAACCCCACATCCGGATAGTCAACCTGCCTGATCAAAGGCTCCAAGCTCTCCTGCCCGGCCAAATCATGGGCAGTCTTGGCCAACATGCGGAACAACCCCTGCTCCACCCTGGTGTCATATTCATTCCGATTGGCAGCGCTCATAGCCACAAACTGCCTCAACGCCTCATCAAAAAGCCCCCGAAAAGGCAGATTATGCGCATCCAGTAAAACGGCTGTATCCGCATCCGTGGTGGGAATCGCCACCCGAGCCAACTCGGGCAAGGCGGCATAGCGCAGATAAATAATTGCCCCGTCGGCAGGCACGGGGATCACATGCAAACTCCCCTGGTCCAGGAAATACCAACCAGGCGAGCCGGTTGTGATCTTGAACCGGTCAGCCGCGGATATAAGCCCCAAAGGCCCTAAGCCGGTCCGCCCCTCCACATGCAGGTCATAAAGACTTAAATAATCCTCAGGCAGAGCAATCACCCCGCCCGCTATCTCAGAAGCCCAGTCCACACTGCCACTCTGAATGGTCTTGGAAACCAGGGTGGACTTGCGCGCGGCCAGTTCATTAGCCAAGAGCCTTAAACCCCGCTGTAAATATCCCAGCATCTCCTGCCTGGTGTAGTCACCCGACTCATCGGAACGCAGATCCCACCAGGCGGACTGAATCAGGCTGGACGCCTTTATTCCGGTCTCAGGCTGGGCCATGGCTCACCCCCTTGTTCCTGACTGAAAAATAAGCAACCAAGAGAAGGCCCGCGTTTATAAGCGCAAACCCGTTGCCCCACATAAGCGCGCCGGATATCCGCCCCAAAACCAGCCCGATCTGGATCAAGGCCAACCCCAGGAAAACCAGGCAGATAAAAACCGGTGACAACCCCTCGACCCGCCTGGTCCTGAAAACCCGCCACCACTGGGGCACGTAGCAGACGGTCAAAAGCGCATAACCCAGAAAAAGCAACAGTTCGGTTAAGTTCACGCCATCACCTTTATCCTGCGAACCCCCCAACCCTGGGATATCATCCAGTCGGCCAGGCCTTGGGGCGTGTGGTCGCAATAAGGCCCGCCCCCATAATCAGGGGCAGCGGTTTTCCGGATAATCTGGCAAACCGCCTCACTGCATATCCAGTTGTCACTATCCCCAATGGCCCGCACCCAGGCCCGCCGCCCGGTCAAGGCCCGCATCACCTGACCGGCTATGTCCAAATAGCCGTATTCTTGGCCCTCATAGCGCTTAGCCTCTACACAGATATTAAACTGGGGCTCACCAGACCAAGGCGGCATATAAAAGGTGAGGGTGTCACCCACATAGTCACTCAGGTCCTTGACCTTGTATTGCCGGTCCTGGCTTGCCACCCTGCCCAAACCGGTATAAAGCATGGCGTGGTGCTCACTGGCCGCATGGCCCACAATCTCGCTGGAATACGCCCGAATCCGGGCCGCCAACCAGGAATCAAAAGGTTTGGACCAATCCCAAGGCCGATAAACCGTAACCGGCATGCCGGGGAACAATTTTGTGTCAAGATCATGTTGCAGCTCTTCCACTGTCCAAAGCTCAACCTCTCGACCGAGCTTGTCCGTGCTGATCCTGCTTGCTTGCTTTTTCATGGGTTGTCTTCCCTTTCCCATGCTTAAAGGCATTGTGAGGGGCGCTTTTCCCAAGAGGGGATCTATTCTTTCCCCTCCCCCGCCACCCTCGGGCGGTAGTTAAGAAAAGAGCCTCTTTTCTTGTCCCCCTCTTTTCCCAAAATCCAATAAGGGTGTTCTCAAGCGGGGTAAAAATAGAATCTTCTCTTCTCTTAAATCCCCCTCTCCCCCCTACTCCCCCTTAACCACAATCGGCTCCGGCTGGGTAACAATCACCGGCTCAGGAGGCGGGGCCGTTTGGTTATAACTGTGCGTATAAACAGCCGATGCATGCTTACCCACCGTGTCCGCCAACCTCACCGCCGCGTCACCCCCAACCCAAATGCCGCCAACCGCACCCAACACACCCAGGGCATTGGTAGCCACATTGGCCCAGGGGTCCACATACTGCTGTATTTGCCCCTGGCCCGGGGCGTAAACAGTGAGCTTCTTGAAAACAATGGGCTGATCCTTGAAACCCTCGATCTCAAGCAAGGGCTTTTGTAGGGCCAAGGCCTGGAGTTGGGCCTGCATATAGGCGGTTTGCTCATCCTTCCCCGCACACCCGGCCAAGCTCCCCATCACCAACCCGGCCAAAACCACTAAAACGATAATTCTTTTCATGATCCCCCCTTTTTTAAAAACCCATCCTGTCTGCTGTGCACATCTCCGGATGAGCCTTGATCCATTTCTTAAGCTCCCGGTCATCGTTCCTTATCTCAGGCGGCAGCCGGGAAAAGATTTCAACCGGGATCGATGCCACCTTGCGCAGGCTGCGCTTTTTGCTCCAACCCCCGGTCGCCTGCTGCTCCCTGAAATTCAAAATATCCTGAGGCGCGGAATCCACCCGAGTCTTAAGGCGGTATTCATCGCCTATAAATTCAAGCTCTTGACCCTTGACTATGGATATGGTCGGCATGGGGCTTCCTTTCTTGCTGTAACTTGAGAAAAAGTCAGGGGATTTAAGAGGGGAATCTCTTCTTTCCCCTCCCCCGCCACCCACGGGCGGTAGTTGAGAAAAGAGCCTCTTTTCTTGTTCCCCTCTTTTCCCAAATCCAATAAGGGTGGTGTGGGCGGAGTAAAAATAGAATCTTCTCTTCCTCTTCTCTTTTCCCCCCTTAACTCAGCGCCACCGCCCCACTCAAAACCGTAGTTGCCGCCTGCTGATACTTAAAATAAAGGGTGCTCCCGCTCACCATGGGCGTCACCTGGCCCACGGTCATAGATGGCACAGTGGTGGAGGGATTCGGAGTCAGCATAAGATCCCCGCCCACATCCAGATCACCTGTCATTTGGCTATCGCCAATGACTGTCAAATCCCCTTCCACCTGGCCATTGTTTACGACCAAGTCCCCGCTCAAGGTAAGCGCCTCACCGCTCATATCCCCGGCATAGGTGGGGTCCGTGCCTATAAAGCATCCAAAGGTTTCTTTAGACATGAAAACTCCCTTTTGATTTCATCCGGCCAGGGCCTTCACCCAGGCCGGATGAATATCTTTAGAATCTTTTAATAACCCGCTGGCCTAGGAAATATCACAGTTCTCAATCTTCCCGTTGCCCGCCTCGTTCCGAGCCACCAAGGCCAGCTCTGCCCGCACATAGCCCCGGGTGGAATCGCCCACCTTGGCCAAGGGCACATGCTTGGTCTTGCGCAAAAAAGCCACTTCCCAAAGATCTTTCTCCAGAATCGCCACATCATCGTTATTGATGTAGCGCTCCAAGACAATCTTCTGCAGGCCAAAGTCGGATTCATACACATCCACCGAAGCGATAAGCTTCTTGGACTTGGATTCCACATTCTTGGTGGAACCGGCGGTAAACCCGCTGAAGACCCTTTTCAAGGTGCCGTTAACCAGGGTCACATCCGGATGCCCGCCGTTCTGCCATACGGTCTGCAACATGTCGTTGTAGCCGTCTTCGGTGAGCGCGGTTGTGCCCGCGTTATCCGTCGCATTGGTAGTCATCCAGGCCATGACGCCCTTGATCTTGCGGGCATGGGTGGCGTCTCCGGCAGCACCCGTGCCCTTGATGCAAGCAAACTCGATATCCCGGGCTATCTCTTTGAGTCTCTTGGTCACTTGGTAGTCATAGGCGTTTTTGACTCCCGCCTGGTTAACCGCCTTCTGAGTGTCGCTCACCTCAACATCCTTGATCAGGATCTGGGAGTAGCCTCCCACCCGGTCGGGCGTGGTGTGAGTCACATCCCCAATGCTCCAGCCTTCGAGCTGGGCATTCTCGGCCGCATCGGCCAGGCTGTCCTTTTGGGTCTCGTGATAGGTGTTGGTCGCCTTGGTCTTGGGCGCCATCGTAAAAAACGGCGTATCCTCAGGACTGATATTGGTGATCAGATCCGAGAGGTCTTCCCGGTTGCCTGAAGTGTCGTATGTGGTCTGCATTTTCTTGGTCTCCTTTTTAGAGGTAAGGAGAGGAGACTTTGTTTTTCAAAGAAACTTGGAAGATCTTTTTCCCTCTTTCCCTTCCTTTTTTCTTCTCCCCCTACTCCTTCTCAAAGTCCGGATGCGAGATCCTGGCCCCCACAGCCCGGACAAAATCCTGATTTTCTCCACTTTTGAGCGCCTGCCTACTTGCCTGCTGCCAGGCTTCCGCCTTGGCCTCGGCATCGCTGAACTTGCCGCTCTGCGCCTTTTGCTTAAGCCCCCTCTTGGATTCGGGCTTGGCCATTTTGGTCTGGGGCAGACGGCCGGAAAGGGCCAGGTTCTGATAAGCCTGAATCCAGGTGGTGGGGTTGTCCCTGGGGTCTCCCTGGGTTATGCCCGCTTGGGCCATCTCCTGTTGAATCATGGGTATGGCCTGCATAAAGTCGTCCCGGCCAAAGGTGTTCTTCACATAAGAGCTGACTTCGTTCACCTGCTCCTTGGTCACCAACCGGCTCATATACTGACTGGCCGCCGCCTGGTTCGGGTCCTGCTGCTGGTTAAGCTGCTGCTGCAGGGCCTCGGGCGTAAGCCCCCTTGCCTGCAAAACAGTGTCCAAGGCCTGAATAAAGGTGTTGTCCACAGGCAGCTTTTGCCCGTTCTCATCGGTGATAAAAAACTGTTCGGCCTGGTTCGCATTCTGCGCCTTCTGCGCACCGGACTGCTCCCTGCCGCTCAATATGTCGATCACCTGCTGCGCCTTTTGGGGGTCCTTGGCTTCCAAAACGTTCATGGCCTGGGCCAGGTGCACATAAGGCGCTGCCATCTGGGTCTTGGCGGTGTAGTCCAGACCCTTGGAGGCCAGCTCGATCAGCTGCTCCCGGCTCTTGATCGGCACCTGCTGACCCCGATAGGTCAAGGTGGCCACGGGTTTCCCCTCTTCGGACCCGGAATCACCCTCCCGGTTCTGCTCAGAACCGGCCTGATCCCCGGTTTCCCGTTCATCGGATTCACCCATGGCCGCCCCATCCCGGGCCTGGCCCGCGGCCTCTCCGTCTGCTTTGACTGCCGCGTCATCGGCCTGGTCAAAGTCCGGATGCTCCACGCGCACAAGATCTCCCTCTTTAAACTGACTCCCGCTTGTGGAAAATTCATCAGCTCCCTGTCCAGGGTTGGCTGCCTTCTCTCCCTGCGGGTTGGTCAAAATTTCGTCTCCCATTTTCTTAATCTCCCGTTTTTAACTTATCGATTTAATTAACTTTGAATCTCTATCCCCGTATATTTACAAATTGCTTTCACAAAATATGCGTGCAATTATTCGTTCATTTAGTGGCGGCAACGGGCCGGATTCGAACCGGCCTACAGGTCAGTGGTTGGGCTTATGGCAGGGAAAGGCAACCCCTTGGAGACCCAAGCAATGCTGACTCGATCACGTCCACCGTGACGCCGTTGCCGTGATTTTTCATTTTTCCTCCCCGCTTTATCCCGGTTTAGCTCAAGAGGGGATCTATACTTACCCCACCCGGCCCGGCCCTCGGTCGGTATTAAAAAAAGAATGCCTCTTCTTCTTTCCTCTTCTCTTAAATCCATAAAGGGTGGTGAGGGCGGGGTAACAATAGAATCTTCTCTTGCCTTCTCTTCTCTTGCCTTCTCTTCTCCCCCCTCTTCTTCACCCCCTCACCCCTCATGCCTATCCTCCCAAGCCCTCCACTCTTCCTCTTGCTTCTCGGCCTCTTCTCTTTGCTCCGCAATCTCCCTGAGGCTTAAAAGCGCAGCATCCCCATCAGCCAGAACCTCTTTAATCCCCCGCTCAAAACCATCCAAAACCACCAGGGCGGCTTGGTAATGCTGAGCCTTAATTAAGTACTCCTCCGGGTCCTTGGCCTTGAGCTGCTTGAAGCCTTGCCATAAGCTCAGGCGGGATCTCTTGAGCCACGGCTCCACCACCCGGCCCCATGCCGGGTGGTCCAACAACTCCCGGCCCAGCCGGGCCAGGTCCAGCTTGTCCAGGCATTCCTGCTCCCGCTGCTCCATAAGCGCCTTGTCCGTTTGGCGCAAATCCATACATGCCTCCCTGTTCATCCGGGTCCGTAATAAACTGGGCTCCCGGCCTGCCCATGGCCTCCACAATGTGGCGCACCACATGATAAATATTCTGCGGGGTAATCAACCCCTGGCCCTGGGGCGTCTGCCCCACCTGCAACAAGATCCCCAAAAGCTGCTGCATCTGCTGGATGGTCATGGCGCTGTCTGAATTGCCCAGCCCCACATTCACCACCAAATCCAAGTCTCCACCGAGCATCTCGGGGGAAAGGGTCACATCCTCTGATTCACTCACCCCCAAAACCATCTCCTGATCAATAAAATCCTGGTTCATCTTGATCAGCCTGCGGAACAGGGGCTTGAGCCCCATCTCGGCAAAAAGCCGGGCAATAAGGCGCAGGCGTTTATCCGCCTTTTGCATGAGGCTCATCATCCCCCGGGCAGTATCGTTCAAACTCCCGCCCATTAACCCCTGGTTCAGCCTGGTCACACCCAAACGCTGTTCCTTGCCCGCCTCCAAGAACTCAATAAACCGCCACACATCCTGGCCCAACTGGGGCCGCTCCAAGGCGCGCACAGCCCCCAGCTTGCCCGGGTCCACCCCAATCAGGCTATGCGGTCTGCCCGCCAAAAGAGCGTTAAGGTCCACGCCCGCGTCACGCTCGTATAAATGCTGAGGGGCTGTCTGATGAGCCATGAAGCTCAAAAGCGCCCGCCATAAGGTGGTCTTTATGTGCTGGTATTCCATGGTGAGGTCCACCAGAGATATGCCCTCGAACTTGTGGGTGTCCAGAATCGGAGACCAGGAAAGAAAAGGCGGCTCCTTGAATACATTTTCCTGCCAGCCAATGAGCCGCTCATTGGCCAGGGTGGCCACCATGGGAACCATCTCCCCGTTATCACCGGGCCACAGAACATAACAGGTAAACCGCTCAACCCTGTCCCACTGGCCCGGACCCTCGTCATCACCGGCATAAGGGTCTTCCCGGCCTATCTCCTGAAAAGAAGACTGCTCTTCCTCGGTAGAACTCACGCTCTCCTTGGGTATGGCGTTCAGGTCAAAATAGCCCAGCTGCTCCTTGACCTGCCTGAGTTCGTACCTGGTGGGAAAATCACGCAAGGCCACAAAAGGCGCATTCTTTATGGCCTTGGACGAACGGGAGATAAGGAAATTGCCCGGCGGTATAACCTCTATCTCGGGCTGATCCGTGATAACTTCTATTTCCCTTATCACCGCATTGGTGAGCCCCAGGGCCTGGCCGCCCAAGGGCGAGGGGATCTCCTGATCATAGGAGACCAACTCAGCCCCCTGGTCCAGCTTTTGTCGAAGCTCGGGCAGAAAGATCGTCTCATAGCGCTCTTCGTGAACCCTTTCCTCATACTTCCAGCCCCACCGGCAAATGCCGTTTCTGTAAAGCAATCCGTCTTTGAGCCAGGTGTAGAGAAACTCAAACCAGTTGAGTTGACGCTCACGCTGATACTTCAAAAGATGCTTGTTCAACCTGGCCGAATCAGTGGCCCGGGTGGTGCGCGGTTTGATCGCCACAGGCTCCTCACTGCCCGCGAATATCTCCAGAAGATCCGGCAGCATGGCCTCGACCGCGTCCAATACATCGGAAGAAACCACCTTGGGCTGACCAGGCCGCGGACTGCCCAGCTTGCGCGCCCGGTAATAGCGATAGGCCTTTTTACGGTCTTCGGCCTTCACCTCATCCCAGGCCTTGGCTTCCTCCAAAGCCTTGTCCAAGTGATGCCTTATCCTTGCGTATTCACCGGCTTGTGGTTTGGGCATTTGGCTTCCTTTAAATTTGTTCTTCGATTTGGCTGATACGTTCGCCTATCCAACGCATGACAGGCACTGCCATGCTGTTTCCCAGGGCTCTATACCTGGGGCCGTCTGGACACAATTGATCGGGGCATCTAGGACGGCCATACGAAATATGAGTGTAGCCGTCCGGAAAACCTTGCAATCTCTCACACTCAAGCGGCGTTAGGCGGCGCACTGCGGCGTCAAACCTGGGGGAATGCGATGTAAGAGCAGCGGCAACAAGAGGGGTTCCCCTTCCGCATCCGTCTTCGCCACTGTCATATCTTGCGGTCAAGGGGTGGGTGACTACCAGTTTACTGTCCTGCCCATGATTATCTGCATTCGGATTGGTTGTAAGCGATGCCGTTACCGCGCCGCCTGCTCCAACGCTGTCTGTAATGGCTCCCGTAGTCTCTTGCCCCGTTTGGCTGCCCGGCGCAGAATGCCCCGACATGCAACTTTCGACAGGAAATAACGCTTCGGCACAGGGCCATGCTCCAAAATTTGAGGCAACGACGAAGACACGCCTCCTCCTTTGGGGCACTCCGTAAAATTGCGCATCTTTAATAATCCAAGCCGCTTGACGTCTGGGCCCAGACACCAAACCTGCACTTGGCCAGACTCCCCCTGAATACGGCGATATGAGGGGGGAATCTGCTCCAACAATTGCTCCCAGGAAATGGCCGAATGCGTTGTCCCGGGTATTAAGCACTCCGGGCACGTTTTCCCAAACAATCCAATCTGGGTTAATATCATCGCAAATCCTTATGAATCTAAAAATCAATTTTCCTCTGTCATCAGTGAGACTTCCCCTTTGGCCAGCGACCGAAAAAGCCTGGCACGGGGAACCGCCGACAATAAGGTCAGCTGATGATCCATTGGCATAGTCACTCCAATTAGTCTTAGTTACATCCCCTAGATTTGGCACATCCGGATAATGATGTTCGAGCAGAGCACAGCAAAACGGCTCTATCTCGGCAAACGCCACCGCTTCCCAACCCAGGGACCGCCAGGCAACGCTTGCGGCCTCAATGCCGCTAAAAAGAGATAAATACCTCAAAATTCCCTCTTCTCTTTTTCCAATCCATAAAGGGTGGTGTGGGTGGGGTAAAAATAGATCTTCTCTTACTCTTCATCCCCCATAACCCCACTAAAACCCCGTCCTTTCATCCCCCGGCTTTTCCCAAAGCTCTTCTCCCACTCTTTTCTCCTGCCCCAACTTGCAAACATCCATCCCACCCAAACAGTGACAAAGCCCCTGCCAGCCGGGCAGCTCTTCCCAAGCCCGGGCCGCCTCTTCCAAACTCATCGCAGCTGCCTGCCTGATCTCATCTTTAAGCCGCTTGGCCCCGGCCAATACCGTCATTTGCTCTGGCTTGAACCAATCCCGTACAACCTGCACCGCAAACTCGGGCCGCTGCCAAAAGGGCGCATCAGAAAACGGAATCGTCTTCCTTCCGCCCCAACCGTCACGCACAGTCAACCCGTGCTCCCGCACATACCGGTTGACCCGCTCCCTAAAGGCCAGGCCAAAATCATCCTCTTGGTGATAAACCCGGCTAAGACCCTCATTGGCCAGACAAACCGCCAGCTTGGCCGCCAACCCCTGCCACATGAGCGAATAAGCTTCATCCAAAACCCAAACCTTGCCCTCTTGAGACTGAGCCAAAAGCACCATGGCCCCCTCCCGCTCCCCGGGCCAGGCCACCCCGGCCCATACCCGGGCCAAATCAATAGGGTCACCCTTGGCAAGACAAAGACTGAGGTTCTCCCTGCCTCCGCTTAACCTGATTTTTTTGATGCTCCATGACATGACGCCCGCCTTTTGCTTGGCTGGTTTATTTCTGTAAGGGGATCTATGCCTTCCCCCTCTTCATCCCCGCCTGGCAATCGCCGCATTCGCCCAAAAAACCACCTCATCCAGCTTGGTCAAGGCCAAGGATTTCTCCCTGCTCTCCGGGCAGGAATCATTGACCAGCTCAGCCAACTTGAGCGCTTCCGCTCGCATGGCTTCATATTTCTCCGGCTGGCCTTCCTTGGGCGCATGATAAGTGAACCGGTTCATAAGCTCTCTATGTTCCATGGTTTTCAACCTTTCCTTTTACTTGCCCCAACTAAGAGAGAATCTATTCTTTACCCACCCAACCCGGCACTCGGTCGGTACTTAAGAGAAAGCCTTTTCTCTTTTCCCAAATCCAATAAGGGCGGCGTGGGTGGGGTAAAAATAGATCTTCTCTTTCTCTTCTCTTAATCCCCCTCACCCCTCATCAAACAACGCCTCCACCCCTTCCCCACTCTCCCCTAAAAAACCGCCCCCGCTTTCCTTGGCCAATAACCGATACCTGGTTTCGTCATACACATGGTCTTCAGCCTTGGTCTCCACATCCTCAGGGTCACTCTCAGACCTGGGCAACACCGGCACCGTGCGGATAAAATGCCTGCACCCTTCAAACACAAACAAACCCGGCTCTTCCATGGGCCTGGCCAATCCGGCCTTTAAACGTTCCCGTAAAAGCTCCAGACCGGTCTTCCGTGATCCAGGCCCCTTAATCGCGGGCACCCAGCGCACCCCGGCCTTGGCCATCTTGTCCGCAATGGATTTCCCGTCATTCTCCTGATAAATGTTGGTGTCCGCAGGCCCAGGCAATACATGTAGATTCTTGAGCACCGCCGCTGTGCGCTCTTGTTCCAGAATCCGCCTGGCTATCTCGCTGGAAGGCGCGCGGCACCCTTCATCCGCACGGCCGGACCAACCGTACAACTCGTGTATGCGAATAAGGGTGCCGGCTGGAAAGACAAGCTGGTCAGAAAGGCGGGGTGTGTCGTCGCGGGCAGCTACAGGCAGACCATCGGATCTGGCCCACCAACCCACGCTGAAAGGCTTACTGCTTCCCCAGTCAAAAGACCGGTCCACCCGCCAGGTCGGCGGGATCTCAAAACCCGGAATAACATGAATCGCAGGGTCCCAAAGATCATCCAGCGCCCCGCCGGAAACAATATTCCAATCACCTTTACGCATGGCCCGCACCAGATCGGGAGAACCCAAGCCCTCGAGCCGGGATTCATAATCAGGGTCGGATTCCATCAAGGTGGGGTTGTCTTCCAAACGGGCGGGAATATACTGGCGCAAAAAACCGCCCTCTTCCTTGGGCGTGCGCCAGACCTTGAGCGGGGGCTGGGGATCGATAAAAGAGGCCTTTACCCAGTTGTGACCCACTCCGCCGGGGTTACTGGCCGCAAAAACCATGGGCAATTTGCTTTTATGCTCTTTCGGCACTTCAAGCCCGGCCAAACGCACCCGGCCCCTTAAGAAGCGGTACATCTTTTCCGTAAAATGGGTTAACTCATCGATCAAAAGAATGTGAATCTCAGCTCCTTGGTAATTGGTCACATCCTTTTCATGCTGACAATGGCTTAAATGGATCTTAGCCCCGTTCCTGAAACGAATCTCATTCTTGGAGTAATTGATAGTCACCCCGGCGCTCTCCATGAGAGGGGCCAATAAAACCGGAAAACCCGAAGGCCCTTCCATGTGGTTGGCCCAAAGGTCAGGATAGGTGCGGCGAAACAAATAGACCTGAAGGTTTGGTATCTTGAGGCAATACACAGTCGCCAACACCCGCATCAGATGAGACTTGCCCCCTCCCGCGGCCCCGCCATACAGAATCTCAGTGGCAGGACTGTGCCAGGCGTCACTCTGCCGCTGATGCAACTCACCCAAGTTAACCGTGTTGGCCGCCTTATTCATGGCCAACCTCGGTCTCTGAGTAGTCAACGCTGGAAGGTTTCAGGGAAAGTTCGATTTTGAGGGGTTGGGATTCCTTTTCCCTGATCTCTGGTTCAGGTTTATCTGTCCATCCCCAATTACTCTTAAGGCTGAAAATAACGCCGCTTACGTTTTTTCCGTTTAGCAAACGCTCCTCAGCTGAAAGTTCGCATTGAGCCAAAGCTCTTTTTATGGCCTTGCCAATAGCCCCTTCATGCTGCCTTGTAAGAAGTTCTTTTCTGGAGAGTCCCAAAGCCATGGCCAGGCCTGATATGGCATACGGTTTCTTATTCTCATCACACTGTTCAAAATATTCACCCGCCTTTTGGTCCACTTGCTTAGCGTTTTTCAGGCTGGTCTTTTTGGTCATTATCAAATATCCGCCTCAGCTATTTATCTGTTGAGCCCAAAAATTCGTCCCCTCTCGCAAATCCAGATTTATCGTTATTTAGTAATTTTGCAATGTGTTTTTGTTCAATATTTTCAAACCTTAAACCCAATCAAGCCTTAACAGGCACTATTCCCTTTAGGGGAAAAATTTTTTTAATTTCTCAAAACATGTCAAGGCAAATATCGGTTAAATAAGAGCAAAATCCAACCCCCAATAACGCACATAAATAAAAGTTAACTGCGTTATAACAACCTTCTTAAAAATACTTATCGGGATTGAATTATTTAAAAAGAAAAGAAATAGAACAGGGTCTACAAGGCGAGTACTCTATAAGTGACAAAAAAGGATTCATATCAGTGAATTTAACTAAACCTCAAGCCAGCTAAATATTACTAAAGGCCGAAACCATGGAGGTTGGCAAAACATCTCCATCTACTCCCCCAAAAGGGATCAAAAATCAACCAAACAGTACAGTTGGCGTTGGCGGCAGACGCCGTTGTTTTTTATCTGATCAAAAGGTTTAGGGGGAATTCTGTTCGGGGGGGCTCTTTTACATGTAATGCCTTGCCAAGGCCGCCGAATTACAGGCAGGTCTCAATCTCCATTTAAATTATTTGTAATTAAGAAAGGCCTGACAAAATGAACTGTCAGGCCTTTCTTAAATAGAAGTTATTTTAAAAACAGTCTGGACAGGCTATTCCAAAACCAGAAAGCACAGAATCATGACAATGGTGGGGATTAACGCACCCTTAAGTAATTGCACAGGCGAGATGCCATCCTTGAAATGGCCCTTCAAAATAGACTGGCCCGCCGGGTTGGGCGCGTTTGCAATGATAGTCAATCCGCCGCCTGCAACGGCTCCGGCCACAACCGCATACTTAAGCTCCTCTGTAAAGCAGGGAACCAAAGTGCTAAGGAAGGTGATGGCCGCATTGTCATTGAACGAAGTCAGGATACTGGCCGAGATCATAAGTGTTGTATCGCCAAAAGATTGCAGCACCGGAGATATCCACCAGCCTTGCACTCCTCCGTGAACCACCAGTCCTCCCAGGAAGAATCCAACCAAAAGCGGGGGCTTCAAATTTATCCGGTTTTGATACTGCACCGTGACTTGAGAAAAACCCAGGAAAAACAAAAGACCGGCAAGGAAAAGAGGAGGATGATGGGCATTGTAAATGGTCCAGGCCATGAAAAGGAGATGAACCGCAATAACCCAGAAAGGAACATCATCGTCTCTTTTATCCCATTCGGGGTCCCTTATGACCGGACGTTCCCTTTCGCGCATCAATCCGGGGATTGTGAGCCTCATTTTGCGCTTTTTAATCTCATCAAAGCGCTGTTCAAAGGCTTCATTCACCACGTCCATGTCAATGCATTTTGAGACAAAAATATCATTATGACGCTCAAGTACGCGCTTTCCGATCTCTTTTTTAATCTTTTCGGCACGCTCCTCAAACTGCTTGAAAAATCCAAGTTTGTCGCCCAACATCCACTCGAGTTTGTCGAATTCGGCCTCCAACACTGTGCGGCAGAGATACTTTTTTTGTATTTCGTCCTTGAGCTTGAGCATACAGAATTTTTTCTGGAGGCGTTTCAGTTCCTTTTTGAAGATCAAGAAATACAAAGCATTGGAGATAATAATGCCCAAGGCCGCCTTCCAGCCAAAATTCAATATCATGTGGCCCATTCCCCAGTCCCAGGGGCCACAAACCATGAGAACCGGGGGCGCAGCGAAATGGGACAGGGTGCCGCCTACGGAAATATTCACGAACAACAGTCCCAGGGTGGCGTATTTAAAAGTTTCCTTGGGTTCAAGCTCATAAAATTTCTTGGAGAGCAGAAGAGCGGAGATGGTCATGGCTGCGGGCTCGGTGATAAAAGAGCCCAGAAGCGTGCCCAGGGTGAGAATGGTGAACCACCAAGCGGTAAGTGTGCCTTTAAAAATTTCCGCCACTTTCCACATCATGTTCTCGGCAAGCTTGAGAATGGGGCGGGTGGCGGCCAGGGTCATAATCACCACTACGAACAACGGTTCGGTGAAGTTGACCCCGCGGGTTATATATCTAAGTGCGGTCGGCCAGTCGAAAAACACGGTTATGGCGATCAGCAAGGCAATGGCCCAGATGCCGAACACCGCTTCTATCTCACCAAGGAAGTGGAAAATTTCACCCCTCTTTGAGACAAAATCCTTGCATACTTTTCCGTCCTTTATCTTCTTTTTATGTTTTTCTTTCCACTTATGGCTTATGTTTAAAAAACGGCTGGTTAGGAATGAATGAATAATGGCTAAGAGAAAAATCAGAGAGGCAACAACGTTAAAAGGCTCTAATTTTGCCCTGTTGAGCAAGGTAGAAAGAACACCGCCGTCCTTGGCGTCTCCATAGCTGTCAAGAGGCCTGGGAAAAGGAGTCGATTCGGTTAGTGTGGTGTCTCCCCCAGCGAACACCGGAACAGTAAAGAGGAACAATACGCTGACTACTACAAAAAAACCAAACACCTTTCTATTAAACGGCATATACACTCCTCGCAACAGTAATAAGGCCTTTTGGGCTTTGTTGCTAAAGTCGTATCATTGTCGCTCTATTACCTGTTTTTTGTCTTTGATGATTTGTCGCTCAAGGGAGGGAAACGGCGAAGCCCTTTACCGACCAAGACTAAATCCCAGGTGCTATACGTCCATTGTGCAAGGGATTTTACCAGAAGCAAGCCTTTTTAATTAGGGGCTTTGTCAGTAGGGATTAACGTTTTTTTGAAAAAATAAAAAACCATTTAATTTTGCAGTGTTTTATCAGAAAAGTATCTCTTTAGTACTATTTTTCACATGATTAGAGCTAATTTACTAGATAATTTCCCAAACGTTTAGTAAGGAAAGATTAGCGTTATTATCAACAGTGTGGTTATTTAATCAAGGTAAAAATTACAAAAAAAATATTCAATAAAATCTGTAGCCAATACATAACCGGCAAGTTATTAGAAAACTTATAATAATAGCATGCTTAGCGCTTTAATGAGGAAGTAAGATAGAAGCAGAGATCGTGTTTAACGATAGGAAGAAGGTAAAAGTGCCTGATAAGTTGTACTAAGCTGGGCAAGCCTGTGCTTGAACTCCTCAGCCGGCCGCAGTTGTGCTTTTACTTTTAAAGCATCAGCCCAGCCACCAGATCAGGTCTTTTTTACTTTAAAGGGTAATTTTTGTTAGAGATTTAAGCCGGCTGGTATTTTTTTTGCGGATCCAAAAGGTCAAGTGGAGTCCGGCTGGAAAACGGCTTTTACCCCAATGTAACGCCTTATTATAAATTTCCATTACTTATCAGGCTTATTTCTGACTATTTCCCTCCCGGGTTAATTCCTCCCTACTCTTTTCTTTGCATCTGCTTCACCTAACCGGGTGTTTTAAAATCTTCCCCTGATTTCAAAGCAGGCAAATTGCTAAAATTTATTTTTTGCAGCTTTAGCTTGCTGGCAAGGTCCTCCAGGACTCTGCCAAGTGGCTAAAATTATTCGTCTTAGAGAGCCTCACAATTCGCCGGGCCGTCACTCGGGGTCCCTGAAAAATCGAAGATTTTTGGGGGTGCTCATTCGGGGTTGTGTCCCTGGCCCACGGTCAAGCTGTTTGTCAACTGCCTGAAGTTGCTAAAACTGAGTTTTAGCAACTTGCCCATTCAAAGTCGGGAGGTTTAAATCTCCCGCCTGTTTTCAGGTAGCTAAAACAACAGGAGAGGAATGCAACCTGACCAGTCTCCCACCAAGTTCCCGTACAGGCTCAAGCTGGTGGCTCACCATAAGAAACGAAGAGTTATGTTTTTTTTGAAACTCGGCTATAAGGCGGGTCAACCTATCTTGCCAGGCCTCATCCAAAAAGGCAAAAGGCTCGTCCAACAGCATCAACTGGGGTTTTATCGCAAAGGCCCGGGCCAGATTCAGACGACGCCTCATGCCGCCGCTCATCTGGCCCGGGTAAAGAGCGGCAGCCTCAAACAGGCCCAGGCGTTTGAGCCATTTCTCAGATTCAGATTTGGCCCGTTGTCTGTCCATATATGACGATAAAGCGAAAACCATGTTTCCCATAGCGGTTTGCCAAGGTATCAAGGCATTATCCTGAAAGGCATATGCCAACCTGGAGTTGGTCAGCACCTCTCCTCTGTCAGGCTTTATAAGTCCGCAGGCAGTCTCCAATATAGTGGTTTTGCCCAGGCCCGAAGGCCCCATGAGACAAAGGACCTCCCCATCCTTGAGTCTCAGGGACACGCTTTCCAAAATTTTGCGTCTGCCCAATGTCTTGGATACATTTTGCATCTCAAGCATCCCGCCCTCCTTTTATCTCGGCGGCCAGGCGTAGAGGCCTTACCACACCCAACTCCAGCCCCATGCCAAGGATAACCAGCAATAGGCCCCAGGCAAAAAGTTCGGGCATCTCAAGCATGCGGTAAGACCAGTAAATCCTTGCGCCCATACCGGTGCCGGAGCCTAAAAACTCAGCCACGGCGGTTATTTTCCAGCAGGTGCCCAAGGCATAGGAAAGCCCGGCCAGAAAAAAAGGCAACATACCGGGCAGGACGACCTCCTTAAGCACGGTAAACCGCCCCACCCTATATATGCGCGCCATCTGAAAGAGTCTGGGATCAATGGCAGCCACTCCGCCGGCCACATTGGCAAACAACGGTGGAAAAAGCGAGGCAAAGACCACACCCAAGGGCACCACAGAGCCGGTTCCGCACCATACCAGAAGCAGGGAGATCCAAAGCACCGGAGGGCAGGCTTGCAAGGCAGCCACCAAGGGACTTAAGAGTTCCATGGCCTTTTTACTCAACCCGGCGGGTATGCCAAAAATAAGGGCGGCCAATATACTGATTCCCAGGCCGCAGACTCCCCGGAAGACGGTCACGCAAATATCCTGCCAGGCATGAGCTGTAAACAACAGATCGCCCAGGGTAAGACAAGTCTCCCCCACCCCCGGCACTAAACGGCTTTCCATCAGCCTGGACACGCCCCACCAAAGGGCCAGCCCCAAGGCCAGGGAAAAGGCAAAGGGGGCCAGGCGGCTCAAAAAACCTTTATTTGGCAATGAAATCCCCTTTTAGTAAGGCCCCGTTGTTTTCATTCATCTTTTCCGGCAACAACATCCTCAGGTACTGTTCAATCTCAGGGGTTGCCTCCAAGGCTGGCTTGACTAGAAGAAGATCCCTTTTCAGTGAGTTTTCCACTATTTTTTTGGGAACAAACTTTTCAAAGGACTTGGGCAGGGCGGCAATCCCGGCGGCAGGATTTTCAGCCAGGATATCAGCCTGCCTGACCATTATCCGGTTCAGCTTATCTGCCAAAGCAGGGTATTTGGCCAGGGTCCGGGTGTTCATGGCAATGCCTGCAATCGGCATGCGTTTGGGGCCGTTGGTAAGGCGGCCATAAAGATCCTCCAGGCTGCCAACTACCTTGAGCCCCGGAACCTTGGCCAATAAAACACTGACCATGGGTTCAGGCGCAAAAGCCCAGTTTATTTTGCCCTCAATCAGGCTCATGGCCAGGCGCTTGGGTTCATAAGGGTCAAAATTTAGTTCAGGCGCGCCTTTTTGCATCAAGGAGCGCATCACTGGCACCCCGGGAGAAGCCGGAGGGGTAAACGGCACCACTCGTCCCTTGAAATCTTCAATTGTTTGAAGGGCCGGATCCTTGGAAAGAAAATAAAGCTTGCGCCAACCGGTCACCGCCAAAAGGGACACCGGCGCACCTTGCAGTCTGGCCTGGGCAAAGCCCTCAATATGGCCCAGCCAGATATCGCCTTTTCCAGCCAAAACCGTAGCTCTGAGGCCATCCAGGTCCTTCCACAAATGCACTTCAAGGTTCATTAAACTGGTTATCTCACCTGAACGAACCCCGGCCCAAAAGGGCATCTGCGGAGTGCTGGCCAGCCCAGTGGTGTAAAAACTTAAAGTGGGTAGTTTAGGGTTATTGCCAAAGCGTAAAGTGGCGGCCTGGCCGCCCTGAAAGGCATACACGCCTCCCAAGGCAGCCACAGCCAACACCAACGCCAGGCTTAACCAAAGGATAAGCTTAGGCTTTTTATTCATGGCTAAAAATTGAACCTGTACATGGCCAGGAAATTAAGACCAGGCTCACGCAGTTCGATCCCCCGGCTGGTGGAAAGGTGGTCGCGGTAAACCTCGCTGAAGACGTTGTCCGCACCCAAGACCAGCTCATGGTTGGTGTTTTTGTAGTTAAAACGATAACCCAGCCGAAGCCCCACGGTCTGCCAACCGTCGGTGGTCTCGATTCCGGTAGGTACATCCTCCTGGCTGGCTGCCCAGGCAGCCTCCACCCTGCCCCAAAGGCCGGAGTTGTGGTCATAGCGCAAGCCGAAAAGGCCATTCAACGGCGGGATAAAGGGCAGGTCCTCTTCCAGGTCTGTATCCTCGCCCCTGGTGTAGGCCACATTTCCATAGACCTTGGCCCCGGGCAAAAACTCCCAATGGGCCTGGGCCTCAGCACCGCTGATAACCGCCTCGGATACGTTCTGGTACTCGATGGTGGTTGGATTCACCAATTTTTCCGTGATCAGGTCACGCAGGAAATTGCCGAACAAGGCCAGGGAGCAACCTGCCTTGGGGCCCTCGTAATGCACCCCATACTCCAGGAACATGGAGCGTTCGGGCTCCAGGTCCGGATTTCCCCATTTGGTCTTGCCTCCGGCCAAGGAAATGTAGGAGAAGCGCTCCTCCATACTGGCGGCCCGGTATGCGCTGGCAGCCAGGAAGGTCATGGACCATTTAGGCGCCATATTCCAGGTCAGGCCCGCATGCAGGTTCCAGGAGGTGTCGTTTTGAGTCTCAGATTCCCTCAAAAGCGGATTCGGGGCCTGGGGCATCGGCGGCTTGATATAGAGGTATTGATCATCATTTTTGACAGAGATGTAATCCACCCTGCCGCCCAGGTTCAGGGTGAAGCGTTGACCCAACACCCAGTCGTCTTCCAGGAAGACCCCACCGGAAAGGTAGTCTGCATCGGGCAGAGGCTCATCAATAATGGTCAAACCGTTTTTCAGAGCCTTCCTCCGGGTGGAATCCATATGCCAATTCCATAAGTCGACTCCAGTCACCAGGGTATGGGCTCCGGGCTTGAACACATTGAGCCATTTGGCGCCCCAGGTCTCATGATCAGCCGAAGGGTTTATTTTCTTCATTGGCATGGTCTGGGGGAAATGATCAATGATAACTCTGCGATCAATTTTCTGATAATAGACGTTAAGCTGGGATTCCTTGAACACCTCGGTAATGTCAGTAACCTTGTGGTTCAAGGAAAACAGGGTGCGCCTGGTCTTGGGATAGGTAATGTCAGCGGTGGCTGGCAAGGGCGCAGTACCCGCGCCGGGGATTCCTACATCCTCGGCCTCCATAAACTGAGCCTGGAACTCGGTCACACCGGCTGCCCATTTGAACCCCGTGCGCAACTTGGCCTGGCGGTCCTCAAACTGGCTGTTGTGGATCTCCTCATCGTCGCCGTCTTCATAGGAATCATGATCCCTGTATGAACCACTGCCATAGACCCAGACATCCGGGCTGTTGTAAGAGGCGGAGGCATAGGTGTTGAATCCGCCGGGGTTGGAGGTGTAGGCCCCCACCAGGTCGCCGTGCCATTCAGGGGTATTGGTGAACATACCCTTTTTAGTGATCACATTGACCACGCCGCCGACCGAGCCGGAACCGTACAAGGCGCTTATAGGACCCTTAAGCACCTCTATCCGTTCAATATCATTAGGATCAATCGTACCGAACTGGGCATTCATCTGGGTTGCGGTATTAACCCGGCAGTTGTCTATATTAAACACAACCGAGGAACGGCCCAGGCCGCGGATATTCACAGCCGACCCCCAGGCGGAATCAGAAGACTTACTCACTCCAGGTATGCGGGTGAGCGCGTTGGTCAGGCTAAGCGGTTGCTCAATGGAGAGCTCAGGGGCCTTGATCACCCCGACTCCGCCGGGGGTCTCGGAGACCCGGCTGCTCACACCCCTGGCGCTGACAATAACATTGTCCAGGTTTACAGTTGACTCCTTTGCCTTTTCCTCGGCCCAGCCCGCCGCCGGGCAGGCAAAAACCAGGGCCAGGGCCAGTCCTCCGGCCACTGACTTAAATCTCTGCATATCTCACCTCTTTTTTTACAAACTGCCCGGAGCCGACTATTTACAGTCAAAATTCCGGGCAGCCTGAAACAAATTATTTTGCCCTTAAGCCCGGGCGCATATCTCCACCAGCTCCTGATAAGCGTCCCAGCCGTCCCAAAGCAACTTGCCGTCCGCTTCCTGCATTTCCTTAAACAATGGAACATCAGGATGAACCGGACACAACGCTCCTGTTTTGGAAAGAAATGTCTGGTATTCAATTCCCATGAGATACCTGAGGGCATCTACGGCGTCCCTGGAGGCGTCTTTGCGTAAAAATGCAAACAAAGGCGCAGGAACCGCCCCTTCGCTGGGCCAGGCCATTGCACCGTTATTATTCCGGAAAGTGCGGCCAAAAGATGGTATGGCCAAACCTGCCAGGGCCTCTTTTTCATCCACCGCCTTATTAATATCCAGAGGGTAAAGATCCGCTCTCATGGTGTCTGCGATCAATGCCCCGGCCTCGCCATAGTGACGCTCCATTACCGAGCGGAAAAGATTCGGCATGGGTGTATCTGCCGGGGGGCAAAGAAACTGCCCCTGGAACCTGGACTGGCAAAGGTCTCCCCAGGCGGCCGGAGGATCGGGCAGATCCTTTTGATAAACAAAAATGGCGCAGGCCAGGCTTATTATCCGGTAATAGGGGCTGGGCTCTTTTAAACCTTTTGCAACCAGATCCGGGCGCATCTCAGGCAGATCATCTGGAAGAGGCGCAAATATATCAGACTTTTGCACCTGCTTTATGGCCTGGGGATAGGCGGTTACCGTAAGGTCCGCAGTATGCTCGGCCAGACCAAACTTTTCCCGGAAATAGGTGTCCAACTCCCCGTGGGTGTGATGGGGTTGCACCTCAAGCCCGGGGAAAAGCCGATTCAAGTCGGTATCGGTTTTGCGGATAACAGAAGGCGGCACCACAACAAAGGCACTACTCACAGTTCAAGCTCCTTTAGGTTCAGTTCGCGGCCCATTCTCAAGTTGCCCCGGACTTTGGTCATCAGGTTATCCATGAGGCTAAGGCGCTCAAGACAGGCTTTTTCCTGTTCCGTGGTCTCAACCAGGCGACGCATGCCGCCCTTCCCCATCACCAGCCTGCGTCTGGTCATCAGCATCAGGACCGGGTCATGGGTGGCGATCAAAATGGGCTTGTTGCTGGCCCCCAACACCTCCAGGGCCTTCAGCTTTTCTATGCCCGCGTTTTCAATCTCATCGATCAATACCACCGGCGCGTCGCTTATATAGGCAATGTCGGCGATCATAAGGGCCCGGGACTGACCGCCCGAGAGCACCTGCAGGGAATCGCCCGCCTTGATCGGCTCGCCGCAGAGCTGGTTGGCCGCGTCCAAGGTCTTTTCCACCGCTTCATTAATATCCCGGCCCCTACACTGGGCATGCAGTTCAAGAAAGCTCTGTACGCTGCCTTCCATCACAAAACTGGTTTTTTGGGAGAGCTGGGCAACCAGCCCCATGGCCCCAAGCTCCGGGTCAGGGTCTTTTCCGTTTATAAGCAATCTACGGCCCGTGACTGTGTCCCGGTCCGCCAGTTGCTCAATATCAGAGAGGAATTCACTTTTTCCCGAACCGGTGGGCCCCACCAGGGCCAGGGAATCCCCGGCTGCTATGGTCACGCTTTCTATGCCCTCGGGAGCACCGTTTTTATCAGTACCCGAAAGCAGGGTCACGCTCTCGACTTCCATGACCGGGGTAATATTCTTTTGCTCAGACATCTATTTTCACCACGTTTCCGGATTGATATTCCTCGCCAATACGCACCTCGCCGGTGCAATAGGAACAAATGGAGGCGGGCATGGAGTAGCGCAGCTTTGTCCCTGTGAGTTCTCCGGCCTGGGGCCAGGCATCGACCAGCCTCTTGAAGGTCAGGGAGCCGTTTCCGGTTAGCCCGTTTACATGAAAGACCTTGGCCTTGGGGTTGACTATGCGCACCCGATGACCAAAGACTTCTTTTTCGGCCTGGGAGACAAGGTCGCCTTTGGTGATCACCACAGCATCGGCCAGGGCCAGGGCAGGCCCCATTTTTTCTGGCGCGGAAAATCCGCTCAGGTTGTCTATGACTGTTACGGCTGGAACATCTTCAATATGCGGGGCGCAACGGAAGCAAAGACCGGCGGTCTCGATAAAAAGATAATCAGCCTTTTGTCGGGTTCCCCATTCCAAAACTTCCTCCAGGTTGGAGACATAGTAATGGTCTGGGCAGACATAGTCACTCAAACCGCAGATAGCGGGGATGCCCAACTTTTCCTGATAAATTCGGTCATCGTCTGTCTTAAGCGCATCGAACTTTACAGCCGCCACCTTGGCGCCTTCATCCAAAAAGCGTTTGGCCGTATAAGTAATGACCGATGTCTTGCCCGCACTGGGCGCACCGGCCACTGTTATCACTTTCATGTCTTGTTTCCCCTTTGCTTTTTCCTAAAAAATCTGGAAGGCCTCTTAGTCGAACCGGGCCTTGGCAGAGTGAATAGCTGGGCCTTTGAAATGCATGGAGTTCTTATATCCTAGTTTTTTTTAGAATGCAAAACTTTTTAATAATATATTAATTGTTTATCAGATATTAACATTTCTACGAAATATTAAAAATTATCCTTGCCACTAAAAATCTTGTATTATCAATCTGTTATGTGAATCTGCTCGGGAGGCAATACACCTACAAAACGAATAGGCATAGTAAAATTGGGCATATTTAAAAAGAAGTCATCAATAAGACCTAACCAAGGGCTAGATTAAAGGAATGCAGCTCCATAAGGAGGTGAGCACCCAAAAGGCAAGGCGAAAGGTCAAAAAACCGTCTATCAGGGTGTTGAAAAAGCCGTCCCTGGCTTTCCCAACACAAAATTGAATTTTAGAATCCAGTGATACACAAGGGAATCCGTAAATAAAATTATTCCTATAACTAATCTTTACTTTTTAGAATCAGATCAGTGCATTAGCTCAAACATTCTTCATTACCCAAAGCCTCGTTGAAGCAGGAAGTTTGAGACCCTTATTATCGAATGCTGAAACTTCCGCCATGTGGGTTTTGATATCTCTTAATGCTAAACAATGACTGTTTTGCTACCCAACAAGACCTCAGTAATGGTAAATTTCCCAACTTAACAGACTTAGTCAAGTTATTAATACAATATTAAGAACTATTAATTTTAGAGATGAGACATAGGCCGATTAGAGCTTAACCGTGAGGATCCCGTTAGGCTATGGTCCAACCAAGAGGATTCTCTTCTCTTATTTAAGTTACTGCTGTACAGATTTAAGAAGTAGAAATTTTCTTTAATTACACTACCAACTTTCAGAATAGCCCGACAAAAAACCAATAATTTTCAAACTAAATTCTTTAAAATTATCTTTTTCGCAAAGAAGAGCCTTTCTGGTTTCCATATTTTATTACAGATAAAAACTAAACAAAAAACTTACGTTACAAAAAAGTTAAACTATAAACAAACGTCTTAATCGACATCAACCGTCTCACCTAAATACATATAAATAGTTTAAATTACACTATTATTTACACACGTCTACTTCCCCCAGGAAAAAGAAAAGGACAGCGGAGAAGATCATAGAGCTAAAATTGATTCGCGTAGCGAATCAATAATTCACTATGTAATTTTTTCCTTGACTCTTTTAAAAAAGATTTTATAAGTTTCATTCAGTTAATGAATCTATAAATCGCATAGCGAATCAAAATATGGATCAAGAAGATGAATTTCGCTTAACCCTTATTTTGGTGATGACAAAAAAATGACCACCAAAAAATTACAATCCGTAGAAAAAGCACTAAGGCTGCTAAAACTTTTTTCCAGTGGCAAACGTGAACTACGTGTCAGTGAAATGATCGGCCAGCTTGGTTATCACAAGAGTTCCCTGCAGCGGTTGATAAGCACCCTGGTCGCCGAAGGATTTTTGGAGCGGTCCCCAGACAATGCGGCGCATTACCGGTTGGGGGTGGAAACACTTCTTTTGGGCAATGCGGCAAAAGAAAACCTGGACCTTAGAGGCGTGGCCAAACCCTACTTGCTCGACTTGGCCCAAAAAACAAGGGAAACAGTTCACCTCAGCGTGACAGATGATTTCAGGGTCTACTACCTGGACAAAATCGATTCATCTCAATCCATTCGGATTATCACCCAAGTAGGTCAGCGCATTCCGATTCATTCCTCAAGTATGGGGAAAAGCATAATGGCCCATATGCAAAGCGATGAATTGGAGCAGGGCATCTCAAAGCATGGGTTGCCGCCTTTGACTCAAAACACCATTACAACCAGAACCGGCCTGGATAAAGAACTTGAACGAATCCGGAAGCGGGGATGCGCCTATGACAACGAAGAATGGCATGTTGGTGTCAAATGCGTCGCCGCCCCCATTTTTGATGAAAACGGAAATGCTGTTGCCGCCGTGAGCTGTTCGGGTCCCGCCCAGCGGTTCACAGAGCAGACTTTGCCCGGTTTAGCCAAGAACGTCAAGGAGGCGGCCAGAGCCATTTCCCGGCGGCTAGGCTACAGGACAATGAATAAATAATAGACCTGTCTCACCTGGAGGAACATTTTGAGTCCCATAGAAAAAACCAGAACCCCAATCCCTGCTCTGACCGAGTTCAAAAGCCAGGGCAAAAACGTAACCATGATAACGGTATATGACTATCCATTCGCGAGATTAGTGGACACCACACCTGCAGAACTAATCCTGGTTGGAGATTCCCTGGGAATGGTCATACAGGGACTCGAACACACCAATCCGGTTACCCTGGATGAAATTATATATCACGCCAAAGCCGTGCGACGCGGCGCCCCCAACACACTGGTGGTTGGAGACATGCCGTTCATGAGTTACCAGGGCAGCCCTGAGCAAGCCCTTGCTTCAGCGGGACGGCTGGTTAAGGAGGCTGGAGTCGACTGCGTCAAGATGGAAGGCGGAAGCTACTTCGCCCCGTATGTCAAAAAAATAGTTTCCGCCGGGATCCCGGTTGTCGGGCATATCGGACTGACGCCCCAAAGCGCATCCGCCCTGGGCGGGTTTAAGTTACAAGGGAAAACCCCTGACGAAGCCAAACAATTAATTGAAGACGCCAAAGCCTTGGACCAAGCCGGAGTCTTCGCCATGGTCCTGGAATGCATCCCCGCAGGAGTGGCCCGCGTAATCAGCGAGTCGGTCTCTGCGCTAACCATCGGGGTGGGGGCTGGCCCGCATGTTAACGGGCAAAACCTGAATGCATACGACATTTTGGGCATTTTTGATCAGTTTGTTCCGAAGTTCGTTAAGCAATACAACAAGCTGGCCTCTGAAATATCTGGTGGGTTCAGTACTTTCGTCAATGAGGTGCGAGAAGGCGCCTATCCCGCACCGGAGCAAAGGTTTAATGGCGGGAAGGAAATCCAAAAACTTTATCCCGTTGACTAAACCCATGGATTTTTAAGCTAAAAGATTAAGCAGCGAACCTGCTGACGACAGACAACAGCTTAAAATTCTAAGAGATCTCAAGTTTAGACCGCCATATTTCAGTGTGGCTGGACAGAAATTTTAAATATTACCGACCTGAAGGGAGGGACTTACATGCGACACATGCTACAGCCAGGCCTGTTGCTATGGTTCCTCCCTTTATTAACCGCCTGGATCCGGATTGCTCACCAAAAAACTGAAATCAATAGCAGCTGTCATTACGCCAGATTAAAGATATCCGCCAATTCAAGCACCTACACAAGATTCCTTTCTCCCGCCCATAGCGATACTTCACCCAAGCCAAAGAAAAAATATTTCGTCCCCCCGCTTTGCGAGGACTTCCTAACCGGATTTCCACTGAAAATTCCTCAATTGACATTTTTAGGCATTTTGTCCCGAGAAAAGTTCCACCCCCAGGTAAAAAAGATATCCCTTGTCTTTTCCGAAAATGCTTTATCCACGAACGTAATTTACAAAAATCCAGGGGCAAAAAATCCATTTGGTTCAACTATTAAATCGCACCCCAAAAGTTCCTTGGAAGGCTTATCGATTGCGAAACCATCTAACTATTCAGAAGGTTTGCTTTCCGAGGGATTTATACAATTTACATCAAAACCACTCTTTTATTATTCAAAAGAAAATGCATTCTTTTTTCTACTAAGCATGCCTGTCCTCATCCAGAGAGAGCTGAGCAGGAAGTACTTATCGTTAAGTATGAAACTGTGGAGTATTTCTCCAGTTCATTATTCAGGCAGGCAAATAGCTTCTGTTTCTTTATCTTACCTATATTTTCAGTGTGTTGATGAGTTAAACCCAATTATTACAGTGGGCCCCTAGGCACCCTGTTCTGTTTAATAAATAAGACGGTTAAAAACCCCTTTTTATAAGTAAATAGATCTCGCTAAAACGGGATAAAATCATGCTGCTCAAAATTTTATCTGGGACTGTTTGGTAGAAAAACACCATTACACTCCCAAACTCGATGAGATTAGAGGTAAAAAAGTGGAAAAGAAAACATTTGAATTAAAATATGGCAAATCAAAAATTTGCTTTGATCTGCCTGAGGAATCATTACTTTGTGAACTTGTAGGAGCCAATCAACCTGCGATTGAAGATTTGCAAAAAGCCTACAAGCATTGCCTAGATCACCCCATTGATTCTCCGCCTTTAAGCGAAAAACTAAAACCAAACGACAAAGTAGTCATAGCAGTAAGCGACATCACCAGAGCGTGGCAAAGAAGTAATAAAACCCTGCCGATTCTGTTGGAATATTTGAACAAGGCAGGAATCACAGATGAACAGATCACCATCATCATCGCTGTGGGCGGGCACAGAAAAAACACGGAAGAAGAATTCAAGGCTCTTTGCTCAGAAGACGTTTTTAAACGGGTGAAGATCATAAACCATAATCCTGAAGCCGAAGACGTGGTTTATCTCGGGAAAACTTCCAGGGGCACCGAGGTTCGGATGAACCGCCTGGCGATGGAAGCCGACAAGCTGATTCTGACAGGTGGTGTGATCTATCACTACATGGCGGGCTACGGCGGGGGACGGAAGAGCATCCTGCCAGGTATAGCATCTCTGGATACCATCAGCCAGAATCATCTGCATGGCCTGAGTGACACGGTGGGAGGAGGCAGCAACCCGCTGATTGCAACCGGTTTAACCAGAGGGAATCCGCTTCACGAAGATATGATGGAGATCGCAGATTTTGTTCAACCTGATTTTCTAGTCAATGTCGTGCCGAATTTGGATGGTGATATTGCGGGAATCTTCGCTGGCAACTGGGTTTCCGCTTGGTTTGAAGCCTGTAAGATGGTTGATGCCATGTTTGGCGTACCCATAGAGGAACAGGCCGATATCGTTATTGCCACTGCTGGCGGCTACCCAAAAGACATCAACCTGTACCAATCCCAAAAAACCATAGACAACGCTTCTTATGCCATGAAGCCGGGTGGGGTGTCTATAATTTTGGCCGAATGCCCCCTTATTGGAGACCCCCCGGAATTTTTTGAGTGGTTCGAATATCCAGACCTGCTTTCTCTGGAAACAGCCGCCCGGAAAAACTTTCTCATCACGGGCTGGCTCGCAGTAAAGCAACTGGAATATGAAAAAATGGGAACAATCATTCTCGTTACTCCGGAAAAGAATTTTGAATTAGCCCGAAAGGCGCATGTGGAACCAGTCTACTGCATAGAGGATGCACTGGATTTGGCTTACCAAAAATGCGGTGTCAAAGATCCCAAGTTCATTGTCATGCCCCAAGGGGCCAATACCTTCCCCATAAAACAATTTTAAGTGGCAGAGTATCTTTCGAAAAAGCAACAGAATATTACTTTTGGCTCAAAAAGGCCATTTTAGTACCTTTAATCAGTAACAATAAAAGGGAGCATTGGAAGAATGCGTATGTCAAGATCTAAATTTTCAGTTCTGCTTCTGAGCATATTTTTCGTGGGAGCTCTTTTCCTTTTCGGAAATGCAATTCAGGCGGAGGCAAAGGTAGATTGGAAACTAAAAAAAGGTAAGTATGTAGTCGCACTTTCAAACTCTTATTACGGTAACACCTGGCGAAAACAGATGGTGGATAACTTTACCGAAGCTGCCGAATCTGCCAAAAAACAGGGTTTAATTTCCGACTATATTGTTCAAAACGGTGACAACACTGTCAACTCCCAGATATCCCAAATAAACAGCTTCATCCTGCAAGGAGTGGATGCTATTGTCATCGACCCTGCATCTTCCACAGCCCTGAATTCGGTGCTGAAGAAGGCCATGAAAGCGGGAATTAAAGTAATTACTTTTGACTGCTCTGTTACGCTGGACAGCGTTTATGCGGTTGATTTCGATTTCGTCACCTTTGGCTATGACTCTGTTGTTGAAATGGCCAAGTTGGTTGGCGAAAAAGCAAAGGTGATTATTATTCGCGGTTTGGCTGGAACATCCGCAGATGAAGAAATGTATCAAGGAAACCTGAAAGCCTTGAAAAACTACCCCAACATGGAAGTGCTTGCCACAGTGCATGGAGATTTTAGCGCCACAAAAACGCAAGAGGCTCTTCTGCAGGTGCTGCCCAGCCTGAAAAAGGTGGATGGCGTCATAACTCAGTGTGGCGGCGACGCCTATGGTGCGGCCCAGGCTTTTGAGCAAATTGGTTCCTTGGGCCGGCCTGTTATTATCGGAGACAACTCTGCTGAATTTTTAAAATGGTGGAGTGAGGTCGGCAAGAAAGACGGCGAATACAAGACTTATAGCAGAGGCACCTGCCCCTCTGTCTCCAGCGCCGCATTTTGGGCGTCTCTCTACATCCTGAATGGTTACGATGTTCCGAAAAAAATGATCTGCGATTATTACACAGTCTATGAAAAGGAGCTTGGCAAATATTCCAATATGGAGCCGGGTACGATTATCTCGCCGACATACGCACCTGAGTATGTACTTGACTCAATCATTGAACCCGCTCTCAAAAAAAAGAAGTAGACTGCTTCAAACACATCAAAAAAATTCAGGGATCTGTTAGTCAGAAAATGAATAACCACTGCAATGAATTAATAATTCATTGCAGTGGTTTTCAAGCCAATAATTTTAAAAACAACCATAGCAAGAGTATAAAATAAGCTTGATTCTAGCTAAGTTCGCTGTTCATAAAAAATCGCTAACAAAGGAGTTGACACTCAAATAGAATCGAATATTAAAGCAAAGGACAAGCAGGCAAACCAGCTAAACGATTTCCCAAATATTTATCATTTTTTGGAAACCCATCACGTTCTGCTGGCCGAGGGATTATTTTTGATTTGGTTTAGAACAGTGGCGCCGGCGTCTGAATTTTCTTAATTCAGACGCCTGAATTAAGAAAAACAAAGAGGTAAGATGTATGTCCCAGGCTGCTAAGGCTACCTGTACCGGTAACAAGACGCTTCTAGATGTGTCAGATATTACAAAGAGGTACAATAAAACAGTAGCGTTAAACAATTGCAATATTCATTTATCTCAAGGAGAAATATTAGGACTTATTGGTGGTAATGGTGCAGGGAAAAGTACATTAACCAGGGTTATATCTGGAATAACTAAGCCAGATAAAGGCGACTTGGTTTTTGCGGGACAAAACATTTCCTTTAATGAATTCAATCCCCATAGTGCTTCCGCTTTAGGGATTAAAGTTGTCTATCAAGAATTATCATTGTGCACTAACTTAACTGTATATGAAAATTTTTTGGTTGATCTGGAAGATTTATTTAAAGGATCTGTAAAGTGGCGTAATCAAGCCCGAAAAATAGCAAGAAAAACCTTAGATGCGGTCTTCCCTGATAATGGTATCGATGTTGATGAAAGATTAGACACCCTGGCGATTTCCCAACAACAAATGGTCGAGATAGCCCGTGCTTTCACCGCACAAAACCTTCGACTCTTGATTCTGGATGAACCAACCTCATCATTACCAGAAGAACAGACCAACCAACTGCTGGCCTATATAAAGAAAAAGAAGCGGGAAGGTATGGCTTGTATCTATATCTCCCATCGGCTAAAGGAGGTCGAAAGCCTAGTTGACCGAATAAGTATTATAGATAACGGCCAGAATATATGGTGCGGCCCTATTGAGGAAACCAGTGAAGAAGACATGCTTTGCAAAATGATGTCTTCGTTGCAATCCGCTGATGGAGACAATGGACCGGCACTTTGCAGGCATAGAAAAATCCCCGGTTTTGAATCGGTTGGGATAACCGCCCATAGCTATTCAGATGACAGCGGACTCAATAACCTTTCTTTCCACATGAGCGGTGGAGAAATCATCGGAATCGCGGGTCTGGAGGGCAACGGCCAAAAGGAGCTGCTGCACAAGCTCTTTGAAGCCCGTCAAAACAGAACAAAAAATATTGAAGTAAAGGGAAGAATTGCCTACGTAACAGGAGACAGGAAAAAGGAAGGCATTTTTTACTTATGGCACATCTTGCAAAACATGATGATTACAAAATTGTCATTTGGAAGGTTGTTCAAGACTAATAACGAAAAGGAAATCACAGATCATGGAGAATTATGGTCTGAAAAATTAAAAATTAAGTGCAGCGATATACAGGCTCCAATTACAGATTTATCTGGAGGAAATCAGCAAAAAGTTTTAGTTGCAAGGGCAATGCTTGCCGACCCTGACATAATCATACTCGATGACCCGACAAGAGGTGTTGACGTTGCCACTAAACGTCAAATTTACGATCTTCTTATCGAAGCAGCCAAAGCAGGCAAATTGATTATCCTCTATAGCACGGACAACTTAGAGCTTGAAATTTGCAACAGAACTTTGGTTATGAGATATGGAACCATAGTAAAGGAATTAGCTGACGAGCAAGTCACTCAGGATAATCTTGTTGAAGCATCCTTTATGGGTGAGGAACTAAAGCCTATTGTTGAAAAAAAACAGGATACCTCCCATAGAAAGTGGTTTTCCAAGAATAGCGCTTTTATCCCCTTTATAGCCATGATGCTTATGTACATTGCATGTGGCTTAAAATCGCCGGCAGTGTTTTCCTTATATGGTGTAAATCTGCTTTTAAGTGGAGCAGCGCCACTTATAATCCTATCGCTTGCGCAGATGTATATTATTGGGTTGGGGCACATAGAATTGGGAGTGGGAAACTTCCTGGGTCTGATTAATGTACTATGCGCCACCTTGTTATTTTCCAACACTCCTCTTGGTATTTTGGCGTTACTCGGTTTTGTTTTCTTTTATGCCTGCATGGGGCTAATCATTTACCACAGAAACATACCTGCCATCATCATGACGCTCGGAGCTTCGTTTGTATGGAAGGGATTATCCCTCACCATCCAAGAGAGCCCGGGTGGGAAGGCGCCTGAGTGGTTAACCCATCTTTTCTGGCTTGACACCGATTTTCCAGTCGTTTTCAGCATTATTTTATTAATTTCAATTGCTTCATACCTTTTTTACCGCTCAAAATACGGTACTGTTCTCAAAGCCTTTGGCAATAACCCACTGGCCATGGTCAGAAGCGGCTGGTCGCAGGCAAAAGCCTTTTTTAGCGTTTATCTCACCGCAGGTATTATCACCTTACTGGCGGGTCTTGTTCTTTCTGGAATTAACGGCGCTTCGGACGGTTCCGCATCCGAAACTTATACAATGCAGACAATTGCAGCAGTTGTTGTGGGTGGTGGTTATCTTTTAGGTGGATTTGTATCCATACCCGGTGCAATTTTCGGTGCCGTTACTTTTTCATTAATTTCATTTTTGCTTGGATTCTTCAAGATATCTACGGAATTAACCGCCGCCATTCAAGGTTTTATCCTCATAGTAATCTTGTCTCTCAGGGTTCTCAAAAAAGGTAGAATCAAGTCATGAAACAAAAATCCGTTTTTAAAACACTACACAATCATACATGGATTTGGATTTGTGCTGGTTCCCTGCTTATGTGGATTCTCACTGGGATTATTTCCAGGAATCTAAATTTTACCAGCCTACAGACAAATACCTTCTCCGCCGCTTTTTTAATTTTGTTGGCCCTGGGGCAAATGTTTGTTGTTACCACAGGCAAGGGTGCAATTGATCTTTCCATTCCTGGAGTCGTGACTCTGGCAGCCTATCTTAATATGATTTTCATCAACGGAAGATCAGAGATGCTGCTCCCGGGTGTGATCATAATTATTCTAGCTGGAATTATGATTGGCTTAGTCAACAGCACATGTGTGGTAATCCTTAAAATGCCGCCCATTATTGCGACCCTGGCAGTTAATTACATTCTCTGCTCCCTTGCACTTTTTTTGAATACAAATATGGGGCTGGAAAGGTTAACCCAAGCAGACTTTTTATTGACAATTGCGAGGGGAAAACTGTTCGGCATCTATATTATGATTTATATAGTCATAATTACTACGGCGATTGCTTGGTTTGTTCTAAACAAAACCACTTTTGGAAAATCCCTTATTGCCATCGGACAAAATGAAGAAGCCGCCCATTACGCTGGCACCCGCGTAAACAAGGTTCTGGTCCTTTCATATGTCCTCAGCAGCGTGCTCGGTTCACTTGCAGGCCTTTTGATTTCCGTACGAGTCAGCGGCGCATTTTTAGGAATGGGCGACGCCTATCTTTTAGAAACCATCGCCGGAGTGGTCCTTGGCGGTACTCTGATGTCCGGAGGAAAACCAAATACCATTGGTACATTTTTTGGTTGTCTGTTTCTCACCTTACTTGTTACGGCAATGCGGGTTGCGGATCTATCCTCGGGTATGCAGAACGTCCTAAAGGGACTGCTTATAATTTTTGTGATCATTATCGGTACGCCTTCGCGCAAAAAAACCGAACAGCTCTAGCAGGAGAAAACCATGAGAATATTAGACGCGCATATACATTTGGGTTGGGATTGTGTATTTGACGAGGAGCAAACCGAAGAGCAAATACTGGGGACAAACGAACCACTAGGCGTACAAGGGGGAGTTGTACAGCCTTTTATCTCAAGGCCTTACATACAGAAAAACAGAGAAATCCATGATAGGCTTTGTAAATTTTGCAATGCGCACAAGGGAGATTACTTTGGGCTGGGTTCGATAAATCCTCATTTCGAACCTGAAGAATACATTGAAGAAGCTACAAGATGTGTTAAAGAGCTTGGGTTCGTTGGGCTCAAAATAACTCCCATAGCTCATGCCTGCCACCCTGCATCCAAAGACGCCTACACTGTTTATGAAACAGCCAGGAAACTGGGCGTGCCGGTGATGGTTCATACGGGAGCGGGCATCCCTTTCGCTGATCCGGTGCAACTTCTGGAGCCTATAAAGCATTTCCATGACCTGAAAATCATAATAGCACATGCCGGATTGGACATAATGAACACACAGGCCATTCAATTGGCTAAGCAATTTGACAATGCATTCCTGGAGCCCAGCTGGTGCAGTACTGTGTCCCTGGCAAACATGTACAGGCAATGCGGGGCTGAAAAAATAATGTTCTCCTCTGATACGCTTAACAATGTTGAAGCGGAACTTACCAAATACCGCTACGTATTTAAAAAGGAGGCAGAGCAGGAGCAGGTCTTCCACAAAACCGCGGAAATGGTATTTAAATTGAAGAAGTAAAGCCTTAAACACAGGGCGAGTCAGGATAAAATTCGCCGGAAGCAAAATAAGGGAACCTGTTTTTCATACCCTTAAGTAGCTGTCCCAAAAGGCCCTCACCTCACTGCGTTTCTCAGAGAAAAGCAACCAGGTGAGGGCCGATAAAATTCAGGGCAATATGGCTTAGTAAAAATATCAGGCATTTTAAAACTATTCCGCCTGAAGGGACGGTTCATCTGTTCAGGCTATTTTCAAACCTCTGCAAAATTCTCCAGGCAGGCGCTTGGGTCAGCGTCTTTCAATTTTCTGCCGACCAGGGCCACATAATGCAAGGATTCGCCGGACAGGGCATAACGATGGCGGTATTTACGGGAAGGGAGCAGCTCAAGACTACCAGCGCAAATATTATTGATGGCCTGCTTAACCCCTGTTTCATCCTTATCGCTTAAAAAAAATCCTTAAGATTAAAAGCAACCAGGGCATTGTCATCCAGCATCCACAAAGGCAGCCACAGGAATGTTGCCATACCCCAAAGCCGCCACCGGTAAAAGCAGATTAAAACTTTGCTCCAGGCTTTTTCTCTCTTCCACTCCCTTCCGGGTGGTCAGGTCCGTTACGCAAGTATTCATCATAAACACCTGGCCGGTCACGAAAAACAACCTGTTTGGCTTCCGGAAAAATATCAACCCCCACCAGGCTCTCGCAATCAAGACGAAACCTGAGCTGTTCGTCAGCCATTCCGTTTCCCGCGCCCATATCCAGGGCGCAGACCTGATCCTGGCCCATCTCGTCGCTTGCCTCGGGAAAGTTGCGTTTTATCTCGGACATTTCAGGCATGACTTCATCTCCGTTCCGGTTCAGGTTCAAAAACAATGGCCAGGTGCAACCATTTAAACTGCAAAGCAAAATGCTCTTGCAGGTAAACAAGGGCCTGAACCTCTTGGCTGACTTCAAGGAAAGGACAAAAAAGCCCTGCCGCCGCATAGCAAAGCAGCCTTTTTACTGCAACACCTGGGCCATTCGGGGAATTGAAAGCCAACCGATTGACATAACTCCCATTTCCCAAGAAAGATCTTTTCAACTACCGCTTGGGAAAACCTGTTTTGTTATCTAGTGTAAAAAATAAGCACACAAATTGTTTTTTTAATACAACGAGTGTGCATAAGTTGGGCTGAAAGCCTTTTCCCATGTTAAACGATGACTAACTTGTGCCATTAATTTTAGGGAAAATGTCACTAAACTCTTCCCAAGCACTTCGCAAAAGAAATATTCCCAAAAACCACACTTTATAAAACGAAATTTGAATGTATAGAAAATTTACATAGGCCTTGCGGAAAACCTTATATTAGCCTATGTTGAGGTGCTTGATTTTGAAAGGCAGGTAAAAATGGAGGACGAACAGCTTAGCATAATCTGCGTTAATCGGGACCCTGACCTGGCCCGCAAGCTCCCCGGCCTTTTTGCCGAGCGTTCCTTGCTGGTAACGTTTGAAAAAAGCATAGACAAGGTGGTTGAGCGTTTTGAGCAACAGGCCTTTGACATATTAATTCTGTCCAGCGCGGTCTACAACCAGGGGGAAATAGACGCCATAGAGCTTTTAGAGCTTATTTCCGCCAAAAGCCCGGCCACTCAGGTTTTATTTTTAGTGGAGCCCAATCAACTGCGCATGGCCATGAGCGCCCTTAAGGCCGGGACCTATCAATACGCCAAACTGCCCATTTCAGACCAGGAGCTTAAACTCCTTATAGAGACAGCCCTGGAGCAACAGCCTGAATACGCACCCAATCTATTATTGAAAAAAGAGGTGGAAAAGACCAAATTCGAACAGATGGTGGGTGGTTCCACAGCCATGCGCCAAGTCTACCGCCAGATACGCCAGGCAGCGGCAACGGAAATTCCGGTTTACATTTCAGGAGAAACCGGTACGGGCAAGGATCTGGCAGCCCAGGCAATCCACCAGATCAGCTCAAGGGCTGACAAACCCTATCTGCCGGTCCATTTGGGAGCCCTGCCCCAGGACCTGGTGCCTGGAGAGCTGTTTGGCTATGAAAAAGGGGCCTTTACCGGAGCCACGGAACGCCACCAGGGCACCTTTGAACAGGTCAACGGCGGCACGGTTTTTTTAGATGAAATCTCAACCATAAGTGAAAAGGTTCAGGTCAGCCTGCTGAGGCTTTTGGAGCAAAAGGGATATTACCGTATTGGAGGCAGGGAAAGCGTACAAAGCGATGTAAGGGTGATCGCAGCCTCTAATGAAGATTTACAGCAGGCTGTGGAAAGAGGTTCTTTTCGCAAGGACCTGTATTTCAGGCTGGAAGTTTTACAGATCCACATGCCGCCCTTGCGCGAGCGCCACGGGGATATGCTGCTTTTGATGGAGCACTTCATCAACAGCTACAGCCAAGTTCACAACAAAAAGATTTTAGGCGTTTCTCCAGATTGCCTGAGCCTTATGTCCAGCTACGACTGGCCAGGCAATGTCAGGGAGTTGAAGAACATCATCATGCGGGCCGTGGTTTTGTGCGATGGCGACATCATAAGGCCCGAACACCTGACAGACCGCATCCGCTTTGGACATCCCAAGGTGCCCATGGTTAACATGCCGGTGGGCCAGCCCCTCTCCGCCATGGAAAGGGAGATGATAATCCGAACCATGGAATACACCGGCCGCAACAAAAAACTCACAGCCGAAATCCTGGGCATAAGCCGCCGCGCCCTATACAACAAAATAGAAAAGCACGGAATTTAACATCCGGCACGGGCAAACACCAAGGGGCTTATTCAAAAAAAAACGGCATGCAAGGGAAGTGAATACTCACCCGCCTTTGCACGCCGTTTTTAATCTTAATTTTTTATCCGTGTGTGTTTTTTTAGTCTACCTGAACCTGGCAGCAGGATGTTCAAGGCTACTCCTCATAGACCAGCCTAAGGTTAAGGGCCCTGATGATCATCTCAGGGTCTGACCCCATCATCATGAACTCATTCATACCGGCAGGCCTGGTGGGATTCACCTGCAAGATGAGTTTACCCGGTTTGGCCACGAAATCACTCAAGGCGTCTAAGCAGGCCACCATCCCGGGCTGCTTCTGATATCTTCTGCGCTGCATGCCAAGCTGGGCCAAGATAGTTACTTTAAGCATCTGAGGTTCCATGCCCGCCTCTTTGGCCACAGTCTTCATAATGCGGTCGAACAAAGACTTGTCCTCATAGGACAAGGCCAAATTTTTTAGCTTATAGTGAGTCAACCAGCTTAAGGTGTCCTCCAGGTTAGAGGAGGTGGGCATCTTCACCTTGCGGGGGTCCGGAACTGTAACGGCCAGATTTTTCTTAACAATCCCGCCGTCTTTTATATCAAGATAGGCGTCTTTCAACTCATAAACCAAGGTGGAGTAATTGATATCCGCCTTTCCGCCCATCTTGAGGTTCATGACTTCATAACCCAAGTTGTCCCAAATACGGCGCACGGCATAGGCGGTGGCGGGATCAACGGGGTTGGCGGTCATCATGGGCTGGATAGTCAGGGAGGGAACGGTCCATTCACCCTGGTAATTTTCCGGGCCCTTTTTCACCAGGCCGGTGAAGTCCGAAGAAGGAACCTGGAATTCAAGATCTATATAAGGAACACTGATGCTGAAATTAGTGACAATGCCCTTGCCGGAAATATCAATCGGCGGTCCCTGGTATGAGGACATATCCCCGCCATTGGCCAATGTATTCAATGTAAAGCGATAGTTCAGGTCATTGGTCTGGGCATTCTCCAGAGCCACGTTTACATAGTCGCTTTTAAGGTCAAAATTATCGATCGCCGATTCCTTGAGCGCTCCCTGGTCATAACCCTTAAAAGAGATGCTGCCCAGATCCAGACCGCCTTTTACCTCACCACCTGTGGCTTCAATCTTCAAGTTCTTGAAAGTGATCTCATTGATAGCCATGGCAAGGGCCAGTTTGGCGGCCAGCCTTGTCTGTTCCTCTTCGCTTCCTGTGGCCAAGGAGGTGTCCACCGGACTGGAGCTGATCTTGGAAAATAGAATCTCTTCCATTGAGATGCTCACCGGTTCGTGGGCATCCTCAAAGGTAAACCCGCTGAACAAAACACCCTCGACCAGGCTTTGCGGGGGAGAATCATTAGCCGCGCCTTTGTTGTGCAAGGGATTGTAAACTTTATCCATGGCGGCCAGGTCAACACCGGTTAAGCTGAGCTTCTTTAGCTTTAATACGGAATCCTTTTCCTTGGTGGACTCCATGGAGGCCGAGGCGTCGAAATCAGTTATTTCCAATTTCCCCAGCCTGGCCTGCGCCACATTGTCTATGACGACTTGCCGTATCTTGGCCTCTTCCTTACCGTCTTCAGAAAAAACAAGATCCGTAACCACCACATTGGCCAATTTAACTGTATTGGCGGCTCTTAAGAAGTCTTCCCACTCCTCCACCTTTTCCCAGGCCTTGGGCTCAAAGGAAAGATTTTTAAGGCTAAGGGAATCAAAGGCCACCTCTTCCTTATCCGGCTTTATAAGGCTTACCTTGCTCAGAGTAATCAGCCCTTCCAATCGAATGGCTTTTTCCCCTTCAGCCGGGGCCAGAATCCGACTCATCACTTCCATACTGGCCAGATCCATGGAAGCCCGCCCCACCTTGACGCTGACTTTTCCCTCTCGCTCATAGTCAAAGCTGAGATTATTCACCGCCACCTGGGAGGAGAACAAGGAAGACTCAATTTCTCCGTAAACTCCCTTAGTTATACCCTTTGTGGTAGCCAGGAAATTTTCCACCGCCTGTTCGGCCTGCTGGTCGGCATAAAAAGACAAGCCGGCAATCACCCCGCCTGCCAACACCAAGACCAATACCGCAATAATTCCTATTTTTTTCATTTGATCAATCTTTCCTGATTTTGACGGTTTTTAAGGAAACCAAAGCTCAAGGCCTTATATTTAAACAGCCTGCAACACCCCAAAGCAAAAGTTAAACATGGGGACGCTCAAAAAACCCGAAAGGCAACTCACCGTTTAGATCAAAGGGCATTTTCATCTCCTGGGAGGCCGTTTCAAGGCCCTTCATATTTTCTGCTTCTTTTACCAACATACTGGAGGCCCAAAAGAAATCCAATTCCAAGGTGTTTTTAACCCAAACCATCCGCGCGTTTTCCGGCTCAAAAACCCCAACACTCAAAAGGGCGTCGGTAACAGCCCGGGCATCGTTTTCATAGGCAAGAGGTATTCTGCCCTTTTCAGGCACACTGGCCGTGAGGCAATTAATGCGGGTTTTTTCCAGGTCTATCTTGTCCAAAAGCCTTTGGGAAATAAAGTCCGCGCAGCCAAGCCCCAAGGCATTACCCGCGGTCTCCGGAGTAAGGTCCCTAAGATAAATCCTTCTGAACCGGCGAACGGCAGGCTCGGGCGTGGCCTGATGGAATATGCGGCCGGTAACATTGGAATCCATGCCGCTGCCGCTTATATTCTTGCCGATTTCATCAATAATTAAAAGATCAACATCAGAAAAAGGAATGCGGCCCATCAAAGAACGGGCCTGGGCCAAAAGACCGGGCTCTTGCGCAAAAAACTCTTTCGGCTTAAGCACCTTGAGGCAGGCAAGCTCTTCAAAACGATTTTCCACCAAAGCCACCCCCAAAAGCACAGGCAAGGCCTTAAGGATAATCCGGCTGGTTTCCGTTACCACAGGTTCAAAGCCGTGGCGAAAAAACAACTGATGACAGGTGGCGGCTCCCTTTTGCTTACCCAATCCTATGGCCGACATTTTAATCAGGCCGCTTTCCATGCTTCCCCGAAAACTGGTGTGCGGCTTTATGCGATTTATCAGAATTACATGATCCGCCTTGCAGAAATCTTCTCCCACCCATACCGGCCTGCCAAAAGAAGTGGTTCCAACCTCTTTTACCTGCATATGGGAGACTATCGGCACCCCCAGGCTTTCAGAGGATATCCCCAATTCTTCCAAAACCTTGGCCTGTCCCTGATCCGTGGCTCCGCCGTGGCTGCCCATGGCCGGAGATATATAGGGGTGGCCTTTTTGGGATTTCACCCAACTTATCAATTCCTTTAACAAGGGCAACAGGGCCGCAATGCCCCGGCTTCCCACTGCCAGGGCGACTTTTTGGCCGGGCTTTATGGTCCCCCCGGCTTCGGTGAAGTCGGCCAGTTGCGAACGCAATTGTACTTTGGGATCATTAATTTTGGGAGAAGGCAAAGTTTGCCTTATTAAATTGCCGGCTGGAAAGCGCTTTTCCACTAATACTCCACAGAGGCTTCATAAGGCCGCGAAATATCCATATAACCAAGCTGTTTTACTTAGTTTGGAACTTTTTACGTTAATGAAGTCAAATTAAATTTTCCCTAACAGGATACCCGAAAACATTCTGGTCTGTTGCAATACACCAACAGGCAATGACCTGTTTTGACGAACCTGATCGATTTGTCTGACAAGATGACTATAAAACAGCCTGCGGAAAAAACACCTGATCGGAATACGCTATTCCATTATCCTGTCACAACCAGCCCAATATGGCAACCTGACAGCTGACCTGTTAAAGGCTTTTAGGGCAAGGCAAAGAGATCTGAATGTTTTTTGCTTTTTCAGCTCCCAAAGGCACGCCCCTCGAGTTTGCCTGAACAGTTAAACTGAAAAAACCTTATCAGAAGGGCATACATAAGAAATCCGTCGATTAAGCGCGACTGGATGTTAAGGAAACAAGATTCTTTAAATAATTTTTTAGAGTCATGACACCTTTAGGGCCTTCTCTCTAAAGATTTGTAGTAGCAGCCGGAAAATATCTTGATCCATGTAGTTGAACCTAAACTCGCGTTCTTCAAGATGTAACTATGAGGAAAGAGGATACATCCCCCAGTATTTAGCAAGGCGTGTTTTGGCGTATCCCCAGAACCCATCGATCCCATTGATTGGGTCTTGCCGGTAGCGCACTCATTCTCCCCATGATCAACCTTCAGATGCTTTCCATAGCCAACGTCGACGAGGCCGTTATAGCCAAACCACCTATCGGAGCATATGACCCTATTGAAATTTACCTTTCCACGAATGACCCGTTACAAAGTGGCCTTAGAGTAATTGGAGACAATTTCGGTGTACATGCCGTCGATTCGCTTGAAAAAATCGAAACCGATGGTTTTACCGTAGACTCCTCTTCCCCTCTTGCTTTTTACAAGACGGGCGCCGAATAACGATTCGTCGGCTTCAACCTCCCCGCTGAAAGGGAATCTGGAGCTGAAAACCCCCTGCAGACGGATTCGAATGGCGCGGAGGTAAAGGTTGACCGTGTTACGGCTCAGGCCGGTCAGGAAGACTATCTGAGAAGCGTTGAGATCAACCGAAAACAGGCGCAGCAGCTCCCTGAATTTACATCCTGAAACGTGCGCACCTTTTACGTACTTATTTTTACCTGTCATAACCGTATATTAGTGTAGATAAAATGTGATTAAATGTGTAATGACCCAAATCATAATAACCGGGGCCTTTGGCACACACCTGGACCAACAGGATCCCCTCACCCTGGGTATGATCCCCCAAATCCCGCCCGCCAAAATCACCATGGCAGGCAATTTGGCCGGATCCGGGGCCATAATGGCCCTGTGCGACGACAGTTATATCCAAAAAACCTGGCAGCAAGGATACAGTTCTTGGAGATGGCCGTTGATCCGGGTTTTCAAAAGGCGTTTGTGGGAAACCTGGGATTCAATTTGGAATGACTCTGATCTTAACTTTGTCGAAAAAGGCAATACGGTGTTAAAACCCAAAGAGTTGGGCGGTATAAGGCGCCAAAAACACTCCCAAAAAAGTCAGCACCTTTGGGCTTAGCTGCACAATAAGCGGAAGCATATAGGCCAGGCCGAATTTTTTCATGGTCACTGTATCAAAAGGCCAGACCGGAATATGCCGGACTGTATGCTCCAATTTTTTTAGATGTTCCAGCTCTGCCAAAAAGTCATTAATCGGAGCATCCTGATCCAGCCCTTCCTTGATTATTTTGTATACCCCTATCAATCTACGATTCACCTGTTTTACAGTATGTTTCTTGGTTTTTTTCATTGCCTTTCTAAAGGGTAAAAGCGGCCCTAAAAATACCAATGGCCCCAACACAAGGGCCGCAGCCAACATAGCTCCTATCAGCAGATTTATGTTGTCAACCTGACCAAACACCTTAGTCACATGAAACAGAATAATTGCGTTGATTATTACGGCAGCCAACAGGTATTGATTCCAAAGTCCCAGGCTGGCTATCTCCCGCAAACCACCGCTTCGGTCATAGTTAAAAGGATCTATATTCACCTTGGTGACCCTTACCAGGCCATAGAGCATAAAAATGGTGGCGGCACTCCGTACGCAGTACATAACCGAAATGACCATCATGGCGGGAATATTCCACAAGATAAATACCCAGCCGGAGGTGTTCATAACTCCCATGGCATCGGTTTGCCAACCTGCCTTGGCCTGGGTTGAAGTCACGGTCTTGAAATGGAGATAAGCCACCAGTCCAGCCAATATGATAGCTGCTATATACCCGTATAGATTTATTTTTTTAAACCAAGTAGTCCATTTTTCAAAAAAACGTCGGGTGTCGTCCGTAGTTTCAAGGGCATTTCGCGTGATGAGTTCTTTCAAGGCATAGGGCAGATAATCGCGATGAATCAAAAGCAAGGTCATGGCCAGCGGAAGGGTTATCAAGGTGCCGAAATTCATATTATGATCGCATAAATAAGGCACCAAAAGAGTCGGCGACTTCTCAGTCAGGGTAGGCAGGGTTCCCAGGGCCACTAATAAAGGCAAAACAAAAAGCAAAAAAACGGTCCCGGCATAAGGATAAAAATAGTTTTTAAAGCCCGGCTTCTCTCCATTGGGTTTCTCGGTAAAAAGCCAATGCAGGGGTGAATTATAGGCAGTATCAAAATTCGACACATAACTAAAGCCCCACTCCATCCTTGCCTGTGCTGTGGTCATGCTTCCCCCTTTAAACACACCCCGCAAGAGACACGGTTTTTTAAAAATATAAAAATAACCGTAATCACGACATGTAAGCAAGGCTTTTATCAGGGACCAAGCAGGTTATTGGCTGGTTTTACACCTGTCCTCTGACATCGGGAATATTTATAGGTGGGCTCAAAAAAAAGAACACATTACCTTTAAAGACAAAGAAGTAATGCTAAAACCTGAAGCACCGGGAACAAAACGATAAGCAAAAGGCAAAAAAAACCTCATCCCATTTACGGGATGAGGCATTTCAAGCTTGGCTCCCCGGGCCGGACTCGAACCAGCGACAGGGTGGTTAACAGCCACCTGCTCTACCAACTGAGCTACCGGGGAAAGTGCGAACTTATTTATCACAGGGTATGCGGGGTGTCAACAGGGTTATTTATTTGGCTAACTATTTTTAAAATCTGTAGATTTGCTAGGGTTCCATCTCATCGGGAAACCGCTCGAAACAGGTTTTATTGGGCCTGTTTCGATCCCTTTTACCGGTTTTTTGAGGCGGCGGCAACTTGGAAGCCCAGAAAAAGGAAAAGCGGAAATCAAACGGCCTGTCAGGGTGAACATAACCTGCGCCCTGCTTGCCGGAGCCCTGTAATCAGAGTGATCAGACCCTGTTTCTCCACATGCGGTTCAGCCCCCACATAAATAAGGATTACATCCCGGATAAAGCCTTTAGTTACACAGCCCCTGACATCACTTTTAAAATCAGGCTGGAGATTTTACTTCTTAGTTGAAAAAAGCGTCAATGGCAAAAAACCAGCCGGGCACAGTAAAGAGAGACAAAGGGATTCCCAGGCAGACCAAAAGATAGGCCAGTTCGGAATCCAGGTCAAAGCGTTCGGCCACAATGGCTCCGGTAATCATGGGGGCCATGGCCGATTCCAGCACGGTGACCTCTATCTCCTTACCGGTGGCTTCTATCTCTATCACAAAAAGGATGATGAATAAAAAAGGAACTAAAAGAAGTTTAAACCCCAGCCCAACGGCCAAAGGCAGCTTATATGCCTGCATGGATTTGGCATCAAACCGGACCTGAGCCCCCACCGCCACCAGGGCCACAGGAACCAGAGAAGAAGCCAGATCAAGCATGACCTTGTCCAACGATTCCGGAAAATCGATGCCCAAGAGATAAATTGCCACGGAAAACAATAAAGCCAGAAAAGGAGGAAAGCTGAAAAGCCTTTTCAGCATCCCTCCTTCATTTTCCAGCTGATCTTCCTTGTTAGAGAAACCGGCGGCCATTACCAGGCCCATAGTGGAGAGAGCCAGGAATGATCCGATCTGGGAGATGATGATAGCGGTTTTAAGAGATTCCGGACCCAAAAGGGCTTCTAATAAAGGGAACCCCACCAGAGAGGTGTTGGCAAACCCGGCGGTGAGTACAAGCGCCCCCACCACCCGGTTGCTCCAGCCAAAAACCAGGCCCGCCAGGCTGAACCCCGCATAAGCCAACACCACCAAAAGCCAGGGCATGGATATGGGCAGCAAAAGATCCGGGTGAAGCCCGGATTCGAGCAGGGTGGCGGTTATATGATGGATAACCATGGCCGGAAAAGAGACATAAACCACAAATACATTCAGGGTTTTTACGCTTCGTGCATCCAGCTTTCCGAATTTGCGCAGAAAATAACCGGCCAGCATGCACAAGGCAAGGGTGTAGAGTTTAGTCATGGTTAAACCTTTACAATGGGATCTTAAATGCCTGGATGAGTACCATCAGCCCTCAGTCAATAAACAGAAGGGATGTTAACTCTGTCAACAACTGACAGTCAAGCATAAGAAATAAGTCTCAGGATTAAATTATGCGGTATTCGCAGTAGTTGCCGTGAAATTTTAAGTAAAGCACTTTGATAACCGGTTAATAAACCAACTATTTTTTGAATTAACTTATAGGGGGGCATAAAAGGGGGAAAGGATAGATTTCTTATCGTCCGGGGCTTGGACCCCACCCTTTGGCAGACTGTAGCCAGCTACTTGCACACACCCCTTAAAGCGAACGCTTGGCCTGCCCATTCCGGTAAACTCGTCGCATCCTAACGCTAAAAGTTGCTCGGTTTTACCCGGAAGCAAATTGATTTCGCCCATAACAAAAGCCCCTGAAGATTTCCTCAAGGGCTTTAAAACGGTTGCTCACCGAATTATTCACTTTTGGCTCCCCGGGCCGGACTCGAACCAGCGACAGGGTGGTTAACAGCCACCTGCTCTACCAACTGAGCTACCGGGGAAAGTGCGATGTATCTATCACACCCAGGCAGACGCGTCAACACATGACAGGCATTTTATTGCCACATATTGACAAGCAAAATGTCTTATCAGTCTTTTCAACGGTTTAATCACGCAGTTAAGCCAGTCTTTTCCATTAGGGCAAAATCAAGAAAACAATCCCTTCAAAAACCAGCGGCTTAAACCATGCTGTCCGCCATCTGGGTCAGGATATCCTCCACATCACCCTGGGCCGCCACCCGTTCAAAGGCGGCCGTAAGATCCCCGCGCAGGCCGTAGCGATCTATATCCCTGGGCTCCCTACATCGGCCCATGCGGCGGCAAAGGCGGTACATGAGCTTTTCCTTCTCTGGCAGCCCCAGGTAATGGTCCAATATCTCGAGCATATTTTCCTTGGCATCCGGCAAACGGCCTTCCACGGTCTCTATCAGGTTCATGATATGGTCGCTGGCCACATAGGACTCAATGCCTTCAAGGCAGGATACAAAAAGCCTGATCTCCTCCACCACCTCGTCATCGCTTAACTTCTCAAAAGCGCCGTTTTCAAGATCCTTGTAAAGTTCCACTCGGGTGGGGACCCTTAAAGTGCGCAGCCTGATAAAGTCCGGGTTTATCTGGTTCAGCACCTGGGCCGAATGAACGGCGTGTTCCTTGGACCACTTTTTACCGCCCAGCCCGGGCATGACATATTCGCTCAGCTCCATGCCCGCAGCCTTGATATTTTGGCCGCCCTTGATTTGCTTGGCTGCGGTGGTCCCCTTTTTCATAAACTTCAGCAAGGGATCATAGCCCGTCTCCAGGCCTATATGCACCCTGTCCAGGCCTGCTTTCCTCAAGAGGGTCAGCTCTTCCACCGTACGCTGGGCTGCGGTCGATGAGCGGGCATAGGTGGTGATCCTCTCCACCTCGGGGATAGATCTGCGTAAATAGCCCACCGCCTCGGCCAAGGTTTCCGGGTTGATCAAAAGGCTATTGGCATCCTGCAAAAAAACATTGCCTGTGCCGTAATAGAGCCAGGCCGCTACATTGCGAAACGAGTCTGACAAGGCAGGGTTGGAGAAAACCTTTTGCACCACCTGATCATTTACCTTGCCTGCCGAACCCAAGGCCCAGGAAAGCTTCAGTATCTGCTCCCTCATTTGGGTGGCGGCGTCTATATCGGCCTTTATCTCCTCCAGGGTTCGCCTGCCAAAGGTGCGGCGCTTGTATACCGGGCAAAACTTGCACTTGTTCCAAGGACAGTTGCGGGAAAACCTCAGCAAAAGGCTTTTGGCCTCGCTGGGCGGACGAATGGGGCCCTGCTCAAAGCTCAGACTGGAATCCAGAGTAACAGCCACTTTACCTCTCCAGTTACAGGACTCAATTGGGCGGCAACACGCCAACTAAAACCTTGCCCCGGGCCCGGATGCAACCGGACAAGAGCGATTACGATTAATGGCCAAAGTAAAACGCCCTGCCCTTGCTGTCAAGAAATCAAGGCCTGATAAAAATCCCCGGTCCGTAGGGGACCGGGGATTTTCAAAACTGAGAGTTATTCTCTAGCGGAAAAAACAAAACCGCCCTTACAGGCACTCCGCCAGAATCTCGCTCACATCCTTGACCTCGATCTTTTCATCAAGGTTCTCGCCCTTGGCCGAGTCTGTGAACATATTTATACAATAGGGGCAGCAGGTGGCCAGGACTTCCGCTCCCAGTTCATCGGCTTCCCTGATCTTGTGGGTGGAAAAACGCTGCTCAGGCTCGGTCTCCATCCAGAGCCTGCCGCCGCCGCCGCCGCAACAGGTCGACAAAGCCCTGTTTTTGGGGAACTCAATCAATTCGGCCCCAGCCGCCGTGACCAGATCCCTGGGCTCTTCATAGACCTCTGTATGACGCCCCAGGTAACAGGGATCATGGTAGATGACCTTTTTGGCATATTCACCGTTAAGCTTAAGCTTGCCCTCATCCAGAAGCTGCTTTAACAACTGGGTGTAATGGACCACTTCGAACTCGCCACCGAATTCGGGGTATTCCTGGGTATAGGTCATGAAGCAGTGAGGGCTGGTGGTAATGATTTTTTTAACGCCTTTACCCTGCCACAAATTAATATTTTTCTGGGCCAGGTTCATGAACTGTTCTTCATCGCCCATCTTGCGCAAAGACTCGCCGCAGCAGGACTCTTCATTGCCGATGATGCCGTAGCTCAAACCGGCCGCATTCAAAATTTTTACCATGGCCTTGGCAATGGCAATGGAGCGGGGATCAAAGGCGGAAGTACAGCAAACGCTCAGAAAATACTCTGTTCCTTCCTCAAACCGGGGCACTTCCAAGCCTTCGGTCCAGGCTTCACGTTTATCGCGAGATTCAGACCAGGGGTTGCCGTTACTGTGAATTGACCCCATAATCGGTCGCAGGCTTGGCGGGGTGGCTCCGCTTTCCGCGATAATGGCACGCATGGAACGAACCACATCCACAATGGCCACGCCTCTGGGACAGTTTTCCTGACAAAGTTTACAGGTGGTGCAGGCGTAAAGGATCTCGTCGGACTCAAAGCCTTCGATACCCATCTGGCCCATGCGCATGAGTTTTCTGGTGCGAAACTCCGAACCCACGTTGGGCCAGGGACATAGACCCGAGCAAAGACCGCACTGCATGCACTGACTGATCGTCTCGCCTCCCATGGCGGCGATTACTTCGGATACCTCCAGAAACGGTGTAAGACTCATGACTGCCTAACTCCTTACTAGCAAAAGGCAAACTCAGATGGGCGGTTGGACTGGCCGCCCCTTAAGCGGCCCGGGTCCATTGGTTAGCATCATGGGCAAATAGTGTCAATATAGATATTTAATATGGCAATTAAATAAACCATGTTCCCGGCCGCAAAAAAATGCCCTTTCAGTGCACCTTTGCTGTTTTTTACTACTCACGCCCACCCCATATCTTGTTATACTGCTTGGCAGATACACTTAATATGGTATTGGAGCTTGACGATTTTCCCCTGCTTTGCTATAGATGAGTGAACCAAACCAAGGAGCACCATGCGGGTTCGACGCCTGGAAATAAACGGTTTTAAATCCTTTGCCGACAAGACGGTTGTGGACTTTCCCCTGGGTATGTGCGCGGTGGTGGGCCCCAACGGCTGCGGCAAATCAAATGTAGTGGATTCCATCCGCTGGGTGCTGGGGGAACAGTCACCCAAACAGCTCAGAGGTCATTCGCGGGAAGATGTCATTTTCAACGGTTCCACCGGCCGCAGGCCCCTGGGCGTGGCCGAGGTAAGCCTTGTATTTGAAAATACAGGCGACATCACCCACCAGAGCTTTGCCGACCTGGCTGAAATCATGGTCACCAGAAGGCTCTACCGCTCAGGTGAAAGCGAATACCTGATCAATAAAATCCCCTGCCGCTTAAAAGACATCCAACAGCTTTTGATGGACACCGGCCTGGGCAACCGCTCCTATGCCATTATTGAACAGGGCCGGGTGGCGGCCTTTATAGAGGCCAAGCCGGAGGAGCGCCGTCTGTGGGTGGAAGAAGCCGCCGGGATAACCCGCTATAAAAACCAGAAAAAACTCTCGCTCCGCAAGATGCAGTCCGCCCAGGACAACTTAAACCGCCTCATGGATATCATGGTTGAGGTGGAGACCCAGATGAAACGCCTGGATCGCCAGGCTAAAAAAGCCCAAAAATACAATGAGCTGAGAAAAGAAATCCGGGGCCTGGACCTTAACATCGCCAGCAGCGAATATTTGCGTCTGCAAGATGAGCTGAGCCAGTCAAATGCGGAAAGGGACGCCCTGGGGGCCGGGCTTCTACTGGCCAATCAGAGGGTTACAGCCCAGGAAACAGATCTGGAGACCTTAAAGGTCAGGCTTGTGGCCGCTGAACAGGATATCAGCGAAGCCGGACAAAAACGCCTTAGGGCCGAAGGGGATATTCAAAAGGCGGAGAACGAGCTCACCCTTTTAAGCCGGGAAATGGAAAACCAAAGGCGCATGCGCATGCGCTATTCCGAAGAATCGGAAGAGCTCAAGCTGCGTTTGAGGACCCAGGAAAAAGACCTGGCCAAGGCCCGCCGCATTGGCGAGGAGGCCGAAGAACGCCTCTCCCGCGCCAGGGAAAAGGCGTCCCAGGCAGCCACCGAGGCCTCTGAGTTCAAAGAAAAACTGAAGGTTATGGAAAACCGGGTTGATCTTTGCAAACAAGCCCTGGTGGACCATCTCTCCCAGACCACCCAGGCCAAAAACCGCCTTCTGGATCTGGAGCGCAACCAGTCCGACCTTTTACGCAGAAAAGAATCCCTGCAAACCAGAAAAGACGAGCTGGCCGCGGAAGTGAAAGACTTAAGAAGCCGCTTTGAAGAGACCAGACAGGAGCGTGACGGCCTGGCCGTTGAAATGGAAGGTCTGGACTCCCAAGCCGCGGGCCTGGAAGAAGAGCGGCTCTTGTGGCAAGGCAGGGTCAAGCAGGCGGGCAACCAGGAACAGCAGGCCACCAGGGCCATGCATGAGCATAAAGCCGCGGTGGACGCCCTGACGCTCGCCATGCAAAGCAGGGATTGGGTGCAGAACGGGGTCCGCCGGGTTCTGGAAGAGGCATCCAAGCAAAAGACACCGGTTGAAATCCTGGGCATTACCGCGGATCACCTGCAAGTTGAGCCCGGCCGGGAGTCCCTGGTGGAGACCGCCCTGGGCGATGACCTGCAGGCCATCCTGGTCAAGAGCGGACAGGATCTTAAAAATCTCTCCGCCTGGGCCGAAGAATCCAAGTTGGGCAGGCTCAGAATTCTGGCCCTGGACGACCTGGGGCAAACCAGGGTGGGGCCGCCGTCCGGCATGGAGCCCATAACGGCCTATGTGCGGCCCAACCAGGGGTTTGAGCCCCTGGCAAACCTGTTCCAGGACGCAGCCTGTTGCGCAAACCTGGACCAGGCCTGGGATACAGCGGCCGCCCTGGCCCCCGGTCAGTTTCTGGTCACAGACCAGGGACATCGCCTGGACCGGCCCGGCGCTGCGCTTCTGGGTGTGGGGCAAAGGGAAGACGGCGTCCTGGCCCGGCAGAACCAACTGGCCGAACGCAAGGGAAAACTGGAAAAGGCCCGGGCAGACCTGGAGCGGGCATCTCAAGAACGCAGCGAAGCCGAAGAAAGACTGGGCCTTCAGGAAGAAGAGTTCAGCCGCATTCGCTCCCAAAAACAGGAAACCGAAAGGAGCCTGGCCCGTCTGGAGCAGGACCTTTTCCGGGTCAAGGAAACAGGCTCCCTGAAAAAAAGAGAGCTTGAGGGCGTGGAATACCACGCCGAAGAGCTTAATGCGGATTATGAAAGGGTGGCTGAGGAATACTCGACCATCCAGGAAAAGCTGGCGGATCACCAAGGCAGGCACAGCGAACTGGAAGAAGACCTTGCCCGGGCCAGGGAAGACCTGGAATACGGCAAGGAAGAACTGGAACAGACAAGGGCCGAGGAAAACCAGGCCCGTCTGGAAGAGGCCGCCGTGGCCTCTGAAACAGAGTACGCCCAGTCCGAAGCCGCCAGGCTGGAGCAGGACACCCAAAAGGCCCGGGCCAGGAGCGAATCCCTGGAGCTTGAGGTGGACAAGGCCGACCAGGCGATCGTCCGTTTTTCAGAGCGTAAAGAAGCGGAGCAGTTGCGCCTGGGGGGGCTTTACCAGGATCTGGACGAACAAAAGGAAGCTCATCAAAAGGCCAAGGAACTGCACAGCCAGGCCCAGATGCAACTCTCCGACCTGGAACAGGACCTGAAGCAGGCCAGGCAGGAGCAGCGCCGGGCGGAAAGCGCCTGCCAGGAGCTGGATCTCAAATACAAGGAACTCCTCCTTTCCCGGGAAAACCTGTGCGAAAAAATCATGGAGCGCTGCCGGGTGGACCTTTCCACCAACCATCAAAACCACCTACCCGAAAAGCCTTTTGATCCGGAAACCGCGCGCATGCGACTGGCCAAACTCAGGCAACAGCTTTCAAACCTGGGCGCGGTGAACCTTGAGGCCATAAGCGAGCACCAGGCCTTGAGCGAACGCTATAATTTCCTGACCAGCCAAAAGGAAGACCTTGAAGAATCCCTGGCCGATCTGCGCCAGGCTATCAGGAAGATCAACAAGACCAGCCGTCAGAGGTTCAACGCCACCTTGGAACAGGTAAACCAGCGCCTGGCCGAAATTTATCCCGTGCTTTTCAGCGGCGGCCAGGCCCAGCTCATAACCGACCCGGACGCAGATCCCCTGGAGGCGGGGCTGCATCTTCTGGTGGAGTTGCCCGGCAAGAAAGTCAAAAACCTGGAGGCCCTGAGCGGCGGGGAAAAGGCCTTGAGCGCAGTTGCAGTGCTCTTTGCCCTGTTCCTGATCAGACCAGCGCCCTTCTGCATCTTGGACGAAGTCGACGCGCCTTTGGACGAGGCCAATGTCAACAGGTTCCACGACCTGGTGCAGAAGCTCAGTCACCGTTCCCAGATAATAATGATAACCCACAGCAGGCGCACCATGGAGATCATGGACCAGCTTTACGGAGTGACCATGGAGGAAAAGGGCGTGAGCAAGATCCTCTCGGTCAACCTGGCCCAGGGAGAATCCATGGCAGCCTGAGCAGCTGGTGGGTCCGGCCTAAATCCGATTACCAAGACGGTCTTTTTTCGAAATGCCCGGTTTTTCCAAACCCGGCAAGTCGTCAGGCCGTCTTTGTTTTTCGGCCATTTCCCTTTTTTTAAAAAACAGAGCAAATACAGCCTGCTTGACTTTGACCCAAGCCGGGGTTAATTTTCCTGCGGAAACCTGCTTATATTTTTACTTTAATAATCACCCTTCCCCACCAAGGAAAAATGGGCCTTTTTAATCGCAAAAAAAAAGATAAAGAAGCCAAGGATCTGGCCCAAAAGGCCGTTCAGGAGATGGCGGAGTTAACCGCCGCCGAATCGGCTGAAGAGCAGACCGCCAAAGCCGCCGATAAATCACCTGAGGTTGATCAACCCGCGAAATATATTGAAAATAAACCCAAAGCCTCTGAAGACTCGACAGAGACTCCCGAACCTGTCCAAAAAACCGGGGCAGACTCAAAAGAGCCCGACAAACAGGCGGAAAAAGACGACAAGGAGACCCAACCCGAGAAAAAAATGGGATTCTTTGCCAAAAGAAGGGCTCAGAAAAAGGCCAGGCAGGAAAAGGCCCAGGCCGGGGCTCAAAGCCAAGGTCAAGAAAAAGACTCCCCTGCGCAGCCCGAGCCGGAAACACCTGCAAAAAGCGACCAGGCCCGGCAAGAGCCTTGCGAACAGGCCAAGGAAGCATCTGACCAGGCAGGCCCTTCCCCGGATCAGGACAAACCTGTTTCCGAACCTTTAGCAGAACAGGGAGAAACAGAGGCCGTCAGGGAAAAACAAAAGCCTGAGCCAAAGGCCCGGCCCGCTGAAAAGGCAGATCCCCAACCCGAAGAGCCCCCTTCTGAGCCGGAGCCGGAGGCTGAACCCGATGAACCGGAAAAAGCCGTAAGCCCAGGCACCCAAGAACAGGCGGGAGAGAAAAGACAGGAAGCCCCCTCAGAGCCGGGTAAAGAGCAGGGTTTTTTCAGCCGCCTCTCCAGCCGCCTGGGCAAGACCAGGGACAAGATATCCGGTTCCATAGACAAAATCACCCTGGGACGCAAAATAGACGAGGAGCTGTTGGACGAACTGGAAGAGGTTCTGATCACGGCTGATATGGGCATGCCCACCACCATGAAGCTCATGGACAACTTAAGGGGCAAGGTCAGAAGAAGCGAGCTGACAGATGTGGAAGCCCTTAAAAAAGCCCTGGCCAAAGGTATCGAGGGAATCCTGAGCACCCCTGAACCAGCGCCGGAAAGGGACAACAACCCCCACGTCATACTGGTGATCGGGGTGAATGGAGTGGGTAAAACCACTTCCATCGGCAAGCTGGCCCACTATTTCACGAAACAGGGTAAAAAGGTGCTTTTGGCGGCAGGTGACACCTTCCGGGCCGCGGCTGCCGAGCAGCTTGAAGTCTGGGCTGAAAGAACCGGTTGCCCCATTGTGCGCCAAAGACATGGTGCAGACCCTTCCGCCGTAGCCTATGATGCCCTGGAGGCGGCCTTGAGCCGGGAGCGGGACCTGGTCCTGATCGATACGGCCGGTCGCTTGCACACCAAAGTCAACCTGATGGACGAGTTGAGAAAAATCCACAGGGTGATTCAAAAACGCCTCCCCGGTGCACCGCATGAGGTTCTCCTGGTCTTGGATGCCACCACCGGTCAGAACGCCTTGAGCCAGGCCAAGCTCTTTAATCAGGCGGTTCCCTTGACCGGCCTGGTGCTGACCAAGCTCGACGGCACGGCCAAGGGCGGCATTGTGGTCTCCATCTCTTCTGAGATGCAGACCCCGGTCTGCTTTGTGGGGATTGGCGAGGGAATCGACGACCTGCGTCCCTTTGAACCCGCCGATTTTGCCAAGGCCATTTTCTAACCAACCATAATCACTCCGGCCAGGCTTTTTATAGCCTGGCCGGAGTTCTTTATTGCAAAACCGAATTTCTCTCCCCGCCTTTAAGTTCTGGCTTCCGGGCCGCGCCCCGGGTTCCGGCAAACCTCCCCCTCCCGAAAGAAAGCTTAGCCAGCCAACCAAAACCCGCACCTTCCAGACATCTTACGCAACGGCAATTAAAAATATTTTTTGTGGGGCCCTGCTATGGCATTTGCCCAAGTGAATGCTTAACATAAAAGATGGCCAAAAACCGAGGTGTTCCAGGTTGATGAAAAAAGCCGAAAAAGCGCCCTAGTGGAAAAGGATCAAGATGCCAAATCGCCCGAAAAGCCATCCGGAGAACAGCTAAGTGGCGCAAAATCTGACACATAGGGCGCAGGCTATTCTGGCTGCAGTGATAGCTAATTACATAAGGACTGCAGAGCCGGTGGGTTCTAAAACCGTGGCCAGCAGGGAAGACATCAAGGTATCCCCGGCCACCATCAGAAACGTCATGGCCGAGCTGGAGGAACTGGGTTACCTGACCCAGCCTCATGCCTCTGCGGGACGGATACCAACCTCGGACGGACTGCGCTTTTATGTGGATTCCATTTTGGAAGTCAGGGAACTGGACGATTCGGTAAAACATCGGCTTCGCCTGGCTTTGCCCACAGATGAAGCAGCCACGCACCTGGATATAAGCGAGTTGTTGAAGGCCACGGGAAGGGCCCTGAGCGGCCTCAGCCAACAGGTGGCCGTAGTCTCAGCCCCCCACCCCGACCAGGAAGTCCTCAGGCAGATGGAGTTCATCCTCTTGGATTCCGGCCTGATACTGGTGGTCATAGTAACCCGGGCAGGGGCGGTGCAAAACCGCATCATAGAGGCCGACACTGCCCTGAGACAAGAAGATCTGAATAAATTTTCCAGGTACTTAAGCGACCTCATGGCCGACCTCACCCTGACTGAAGTCAAAAAGCGCTTAGCCAGCGAAATGACGCGAGAAAAGATGCGTTTTGACAAAGTTTTAGGACAGGCCTTGAATTTAAGTCAGCAGGCCTTAACGTATGAGGTGCAAAACGACATCATAATAGAGGGGCAAACCAGACTGATGGAGGCTCCTGAGTTTAATGACGTAGCCCGTCTGCGCCAGATTTTTGCAGCCTTTGAGGAGAAATCCACCATTTTGGGGCTGCTGGAAAAATCACTTCTGGCTCAGGGTGTGCGCATTTTCATCGGCTCGGAAAGCCAGGAAGAGGATCTGGAAGGTTTAAGCGCCATCACATCCTCCTATGGCACGCCCAGTACACCTGCGGGCGCATTGGGTGTGATAGGCCCCACGCGCATGAATTATTCAAAGGTGATACCTATAGTGGATTACACCGCCAAACTGGTCAGCAGGCTGTTGGATCAACGCTGTTAAGGAGTTTAAGTGTGACCAAGAAAAAAGACTCAAAACCCAAGTCCCAGGAAAACCCGGAACAGGCTGCGCCGGAGGCCGAAAAGACTAAAGCCCCCGCGGAAGACTTGGCAGCCGAGCTGGCAAAGGAAAGAGACGATCTCAAAGACCGGCTTTTGCGCCAGGCCGCTGAGCTGGAAAACTTTAAAAAACGCAGCCAGCGGGAAAAAACCGAGTTCCTGAAAAGGGCCAACGAGTCCATAACCAAAGACCTGCTCCCGGTTCTGGACAACATGGAAAGAGCCCTGGGGCATGTGGATGGCAACCAGGAGAACAACTCGGTAATAGAGGGCCTTAATATGATCTACCAGGAACTGGTAAAGGTCCTGACGGGCCATGGCCTTGAGCCTGTAAAGGCCCTGGGCGAGCCCTTTAATCCCGAGTTTCACGAAGCAATGATGCAGGAAGAAGACCCTGAAGCGGAAGAAAACACGGTTATCAAGGAGCTTCAAAAGGGTTACCTGTTCCAGGACCGCCTTTTACGCCCCTCCATGGTGGTGGTGAGCAAAAAGCCGGCCCGGGCTGCAGGCGAAGAAGAACAAGAAGTGGAAATCAAAGTTAATTAAACTTTTTTACTGAAGGCGGCATTGAAACCGGCTGGTTTCAGGCAAACGAGCCTTACATAATAAAAAAGCCCCTTTGCGGCGTCAAAAAGCATTTTAAGGAGAAAAGATAACAAATGGGCAAAATCATCGGAATCGACTTGGGTACCACAAACTCCTGCCTGGCCATGATGGAAGGCGGCGAAGCCAAGGTCATCACTAACCAGGAAGGCAGCCGCACAACACCCAGCGTGGTGGCCATCACCGACTCGGGCGAACGCCTGGTGGGTCAGGTAGCCAAAAGGCAAGCCATTACCAACCCCAAAAACACCGTCTATGCCGTGAAAAGGCTTATTGGCCGCAAGTTCGAGTCCGCTGAAGTGCAAAAAGACTTGAATATCATGCCCTACGAGATCGTGAAAGGCGCCAACAACGACGCAGCCATCAAGTTGCAGGACAAAAGTTTGAGCCCGGCCGAGGTCTCTTCCATGGTTCTGGCCAAACTGAAGCAGACCGCCGAAGATTACCTCGGCGAGACCGTGACCGATGCGGTTATCACCGTGCCCGCCTATTTCAACGACTCCCAGCGCCAGGCCACCAAAGACGCCGGCCGCATCGCCGGACTGAATGTGCAGCGCATCATCAACGAGCCCACCGCGGCAGCCCTGGCCTATGGCCTGGACAAAAAAACCGATGAAAAGATCGCGGTCTTTGACTTGGGCGGCGGCACTTTTGACATCTCCATCCTGGAGATCGGCGACGGCGTATTCGAGGTTAAATCCACCAACGGCGACACCCACCTGGGCGGCGAGGACTTTGACCTGCGCATCATGGATTACCTGGCCGAGGAATTCAAAAAGGAACAGGGCATTGACCTGCGCCAGGACAAAATGGCCCTGCAGCGTTTGAAGGAAGCCGCCGAAAAGGCCAAGATGGAGCTCAGCTCCTCCATGGAGACAGACATCAACCTGCCCTTTATCACGGCTGACCAGACCGGTCCCAAGCACCTCAACATCAAGCTGAACCGCTCCAAGCTGGAAGCCCTGGTAGCAGACCTCATCGACCGGGTTGAAGGCCCCTGTCAGATGGCCCTGAAAGACGCAGCCTTGAACAAGGGCGAAATCAACGAGGTTATCCTGGTCGGCGGCATGACCCGCATGCCCAGGGTGCAGGAGAAGGTTAAAGCCATCTTTGGCCGCGATCCCCACAAGGGCGTGAACCCCGACGAGGTGGTGGCCGTGGGCGCCGCCATCCAGGGCGGCGTTTTAGGCGGCGACGTAAAAGACGTGCTCCTTTTGGATGTCACTCCCTTGAGCCTGGGCATTGAGACCTTGGGCGGCGTGATGACCAAACTCATCGAAAAGAACACCACCATCCCCACCAAAAAGAGCCAGATCTTCTCCACCGCGGCCGACAATCAGCCTGCGGTGAGCATTCACGTGCTCCAGGGTGAGCGCGAAATGAGCGCCCACAACAAGACCCTGGGCCGTTTTGAGCTGGTGGGCATCCCGCCCGCACCCAGGGGCGTGCCCCAGATCGAGGTCACCTTTGATATCGATGCCAACGGTATTGTGCACGTAAGCGCCAAGGACCTCGGCACCGGCAAGGAACAGTCCATCCAGATCACCGCTTCCAGCGGTTTGAGCGAGGAAGAGATCGAGCAGCTGGTCAAGGATGCCGAACTCCATGCCGAAGAAGACAAAAAACATAAAGAACTGGTAGAGGCCAGGAACCAGGCCGACAGCCTGGCCTACTCCTGCGAAAAAAACTTAAAGGATATGGGCGACAAGGTTGACGCGGCCCTTAAATCCGATGTAGAAGCCAAGGTGGCGGAACTCCGCAAGGTCCTCGATAGTGAAGACAAGGCTGCCATTGACAAGGCAGTGGAAGAACTCACCCAGGTAAGCCATAAACTGGCCGAGGCCATGTACTCTGCCAGCGGTTCCGAGCAGCAGGCCGGCGCCCAGGGTCAGCCCGGCGAGGGCCAGGGCCAGGAACAAGGCCAGGCCAAGAGCCAGGATGCGGCAGACGATGTGGTGGACGCTGATTTTGAAGAGGTGAAAAAGTAGCGTGTATCAACGCCTTAAAAAGCTTCATGTCATATTAATGCTGGCGCTGGCCCTCCTTGCGGGGGCCTGTGCCCAGCCCAGACCAACTACGGCGCCGCCCGAGCCGGTCAAGCCAAGCACCACCGAGGTGGTGGCCTTGATCAACCTGGGGGACAGCCGCCTGGCCCAAGGCCGCGCCGCTCTGGCGGTGGACGCCTACAGGGCCGCCTTGAAGCAAAAGCCCGAAAGGGAGCTGGCCAGCCGGGCCATGTACGGGTTGGCCAAGGCTCTGGGCCAAGACGGCCGCCACCAGGCATCCCTTGATTGGTCCCTGCGCCTTTTGGCCTTTGACCCCTTTGCCAGGCAAGCGTCGGATGCCGAACTTCTGGCAGCCGAACAGGAACAGAAACTAGGCCAGAACCAAAGGTCCGCCTCCCGCCTCAAAAGAATCATAAGTCATCCGGCCAGGGCTCTGAATTGGGAACAACGCTTAAAGGCCCACCGCATGCTGGCCGAGGCCCTAATTTCCCTGGGCCGGATAAAAGAAGCCTTAAACACCTATGTGGAGCTGGCCAAGCAGGGCGGTCCCGAAACTTTGGAAACCGTGGCCGATAAACTGGCCCAAACCGCAGGCAGACTGGCCCCCTATGAAATAAAGCCTCTTTTGAGCGCATCCAACCCGCCCCAGATTCGCACGGCCCTTTTGGTCGGCCTGGCCCGGGCAAACCTCAGAGAAGGCAACACCGCCCAGGCCGAAAGCACCTTGAGTGAACTGCGCGGCATGGCCTATGCCGAGCCGTTCATGAACCAGATAAGGGAGATGGAAGGCCAGATCGCCCAGGCCAGAATGGTCAGGCCCTCGTCAGTGGGGGTGATCCTGCCCTTGAGCGGACGCTACTCGGCCCATGGCCGGGAGGTGCTGGCCGCGGTGGAACTCGGCCTGGGACTATTCAGCACCCAAGGCGCCGGCCAGGTGAAACTTTTCATCGAAGACAGTAAAAACAACCCCATGGAAGCGGCGGAAGCAGTCTCAAGACTGGTTACAAAGCACCGGGTAATGGCCATTATCGGCCCCATGGGAGCGGCCACATCCTTAGCCTCGGCCAGGCGGGCGCAAGAGCTTAAGACCCCTTTGATCACCATAACCCAGCTGGAAGGCGCCACCAGGGCGGGAGACTATATTTTCCAGAACTTTTTCACGCCTGAAGAACAGGTCGACGCCCTGCTCAAGGAAATCATGAGCGAAAGAGGTCTGACAAAAGTAGCGGTTTTAGCTCCGGACAGCGCCTATGGCAAAGGCTTTGCCTCTCTTATGGCCAAAGGGCTGGAACAAAGGGGCGGAGTTCTGGTGAGGACCATCTACTACAACCCCAAACTCACTGATTACACCGATGAGATCAAAAGGCTGGTCCATCTGCCGCCGGGAAATTATCGGCCGGGACATCCCGAGTCTCCCAAGCCCAGGATAGATTTCGAGGCCCTTTTTGTACCTGACAGCCCCAGCAGGGTGGGGATGATCGCGCCGCAACTCACCTATTTCGATATCGTGGGTGTGACCCTTATGGGAACCAACCTGTGGCACAATCCCCGTTTACTGAATCTGGCCGGGCACTATGTGGAGGGAAGCCTCTTTCCGGACGCCTTTGCAGCGGATTCAGGGCAACCCCTGGTGCGTGATTTTGTGACTCAGTTTGAGTCCACTTTGGACCGTCCCCCCAATGTACTCGACGCCCATGCCTATGACGCAGCCCATGTGGTCAAGAGTCTTTTAAACGGTCCCAATCCGCCCAGGACCAGAATCCAGATGAAAAACGCTCTGAACGAGCTGCGCCTGGCCCCCGGTGTGTGCGGTGAACTCAGCATGGGCCCGGACCGTAGACTACGCAAGGAACTGACGCTTTATACAGTTAAGAACAACAGCTTCAAACTATACGAACCCCCAGTACCCGGTTTTGACGAGCCTTTGAATCAAGAAAAAAATTTAAAGGAGCAAAACCTGCATGAGGACCAACCCGCACAGTCCGAGGGTGGCGAGACAGAGGACTTGGCTGGTAAGAAAGATCCACCGGCAGGCTCGGTTCTATATTGATGACGCCCTAAGTTGTGAGCTAATAAATCCCCGACAGCAGATGCTGCCGGGGATTTATACTTATAAACGGCTGTAAACTTGCCTGCTTAATTAACCGTACGTTTTTTTCAAGAGGAATAAATGACCGGGTCCTCAATACCCGCCTGGGCAAATCCCTTGAGCCTCAACTGGCAGGAGTCACACCTGCCGCAAGCCCTGCCCTGCTCGTCCGGATCATAGCAGGTGTGGGTCAGGCCATAGTCGACACCCAAGCTCAGGCCCTTTTTAATAATCTGGGCCTTGGTCAGGTCGATCAAGGGAGTTTGGATGTTTATCTTTTGTCCTTTTTCAGCGCCAACGCAGGTGCCCAGGCGAGCGACTTCCTCAAAGGCTTTGATAAATTCCGGCCTGCAATCCGGATATCCGGAATAGTCCAAGGCATTGACCCCAATGAAAATATCAAGAGCCCCCACCACCTCGGCCAACCCCAGGGCCAAGCTTAAAAAAAGGGTGTTTCTGGCAGGCACATAGGTTACAGGCACTTGAGACTCCATCTCGGCCTCAGTCCTGTCCTTGGGAACTTCAAGTTCATCTGTAAGGGCTGATCCACCGATAATGCGCAGATCCAAATCCAATATTCTGTGAGTCTCCGCACCCAGGATCTTGGCCACCCTTGCAGCGGATTTCAATTCCACAAAGTTGCGCTGACCGTAACGAAAACTTAAAGCGTGGCAGGTGAATCCCATATCATTGGCAATAGCCAGACAGGTGGTGGAATCAAGCCCGCCGGACAGTAGAACAACCGCCTGACGCTTATTGTTCTTGGCAGTCAAAGGTATCTCCTTAAAAAAACAAATGTGTCAAAAAACAGACCTTGACAGGCCTTGCCCCCCTCACGGGGTTTAAAAAGCTGGAAAAATTCCCTTATCCAACCGAATCTGTATCATATAATTATCACAGCAATTCCAATCTACCACCAGGATATGATTATCTCCCTTTTAAAAGACCCTTCCCTTCCCCGGAGAGACGGGCCAAGACGAAGGCACTTGCAAATAGTTACTTTTATCCCAAACTGCACCCTTGCATAAACAACCCGATGGTTTTACTTTAATAGGATAGGGTATAACTCTGTTCCCGATGTTCCCGTGTAAAGTCCACCTTTGCGGATAAAAGGTATTTCGCAGAATTAGTCAAGCTAAAAGCTGATTTCGCTACCTGAAAATTTAGGAGCCATTTTTAAGCCCAACGCCTTGACAGAGAGTGGGGTTACCTTTATAGTCTTATCAGTAATGGTAATTATTATCGATTGGAGCGGCCATGGAGCCCACCCCAAAACCACGAATGACCAAACAGAAGAAAGTCATTCTGGAGGAACTGAAAAAGCTTGATACTCATCCCACAGCCAGGGAATTGTGCGGAATCGTAAGAGAAAGGCTTCCCAAGATAAGTTTGGGAACCGTCTACCGCAACCTGGAGTTGATGAGTAAGCAGGGCATTATACGCAAGCTGGAGGTCAGTGGCGCAGAGATGTGCTTTGACGGCAATCCGCATAACCACTACCACTTGCGTTGCGTTATCTGCGGAAGAGTGGCGGATGCGGACCTACCGCTGATCCAGGGGCTGGAAGATTCCATGGCAGAAAAAACCAACTTTCAAATTATTTCCCACAATCTGGAATTTTTGGGGATCTGCCCAAAATGCCAGGCTGACAGGAAAAGACAAAGAGACGCTTCTTTGAACTGAAGGAGACAAAAATGTGCGCAGACACCAAGGCAACCCTTTCTGAAGACGCAAAGGCGGTTTTAAAAACCTTGGCCGAGTCGGATGCACCGCTGGCCAACAAACAGATCGCCACCATATCGGGGTTGGACGGCAAACAGGTCACAGCGACCGTGAAAAAGCTGAAAACCCAGGGGCTGGTTGACAGCCCGGCCCGCTGCAAATACGGCATCACTCAAGAAGGCAAAGACAATTTGCCTGGCTGAATTGGAAATAGAGTCTGGTGAGGCGGAACTTACCGCCGGTTGAACTAATTTTTTTAATCAGGAGTAGATAATATGCCATCCCTCAAAGGCACTCAGACCGAAAAGAACATCCTTACCGCTTTTGCCGGTGAATCCCAGGCCAGAAACCGTTACACCTATTTTGCATCCCAGGCCAAAAAAGACGGCTACAAGCAGATTGAAGCCATCTTCCTGGAGACAGCCAATCAGGAAAAAGAACACGCTAAAAGGCTTTTCAAGTTCCTGGAGGGCGGTGAAGTCGAGATCCAGGCTTCTTTCCCCGCCGGAGTGATCGGCACCACCTTGGATAACCTGGCCGAGGCCGCAGGCGGAGAGAACTACGAGCACACCGTTATGTACCCCTCCTTTGCCAAGGTTGCGCTGGAGGAAGGCTTCCCCGAGATAGCCGCCTGCATGGAGAGCATTGCCGTGGCCGAGCGCTATCACGAGGAACGCTATAACGCCTTTATCGAAAACATCAAGGCCGACAAGGTCTTCAAACGTGAAGAAACCGTTACCTGGCGCTGCCGTAACTGTGGTTATAATCATGTTGGCGTCGGCGCACCCGAGGTCTGCCCGGCTTGTGCCCATCCCAAGGCTCACTTTGAGTTAAAGGATGGGAACTGGTAGCCTTTACAAATAGGAAGCTATTTAATCGACTTTCAATACCCGTTAAGGGGGAGGAATTTAAAATGGCTGAAAGGCTGGAAGTTTACAAGTGCGAAGCCTGCGGAAATATCATTGAAGTGGTAAACGGAGGGGCGGGAGAACTGGTCTGTTGCGGCGAACCCATGGTGCTGCAGAACGAGAACACCGTAGACGCTGCCAAGGAAAAGCATGTGCCGGTTATCGAAAAGATAGAAGGTGGCTTTAAGGTCAAGGTGGGCAGCGTGGCTCATCCCATGGAGGAAAAGCACTACATCCAGTGGATCGAGCTGGTTGCCGACGGCAAGGCCTATATGCAGTTCTTGAAACCCGGGCAGGCGCCCGAAGCGGTCTTCATGATCAATGCCGACAAGGTGGAAGCCAGGGAATACTGTAACCTGCACGGCCACTGGAAAGCCCAAAGCTAAATCAAAATTGGCCGGGTGTCTTAACACATGATGCCCGGTCATTGCTGACCAAACGGTGACGGGTTTGTTTAAAAACACACTTTTTTAAGCCACCAGGGCTTTTGGGAGAACATAATGGAAAAATACGTTTGCACTGTCTGTGGATACACCTATGACCCCAAAACAGGCGATCCCGACAACGATATCCCCGCAGGAACCAGCTTTGACGATCTGCCCGACGATTGGGTGTGCCCGGTCTGCGGAGCCAGCAAGGACCAGTTCGAGCCTGAAGACTAATTTAAAAAAAGGCTGGATATATAACTATCCAACCTTCAAAATTTACTGACAAGGGCCTCCTGCAGGGTGTTGAAAACCGCCCTGCCAGGCCCTTGTCAGATGCCATTTGACAGGTTTTTTTCGTCAAGTGGCTTTGGTTTATGCATGGTAAAGCTCTTTTTCAATATCTTTTTGTTATTGTAAAAGGGGAATTTCGTTCTAAAAAGACGGAAAGGAAAAAGCCATGACCGCCAACCAATCTTTAAAAACCTTAAACATGGCGACGGACCCTGAATAAGGCCCTAAGCCGACCTGATAGGTGGTTATAATGAAACCTGTTGAGCTTAAAAAAGATATCCACTGGGTGGGTGCGGTGGACTGGAACATTCGTGATTTTCACGGTTATTCCACCAAGGAAGGGTCCACCTATAACTCCTACCTTATAATGGACGAAAAAATCACCCTGTTTGACGGTGTTAAAAAGGGTTTCACCTCTGATCTGTTTCACAGAATCCACAAAATCGTGGAGCCGGAAAAAATAGACTACCTGGTTGTGAACCACGTCGAACCAGACCATTCCGGCGGGCTGCCCGAGATTATCGCGCGCATCAAACCGGAAAAGGTTTTTTGCTCTCCCATGGGCAAAAAGGCCCTCTTGGCCCACTACAATGAGGCTAAAGACTGGCCCCTGGAAGTGGTGAAAACCGGTGAAAGCCTCAAATTGGGGCGTCACACCGTGCAATTTGTGGAAACACGCATGCTGCACTGGCCTGACAGCATGTTCTCATATATTCCCGAAGCCAAGCTTTTGATCTCAAACGACGCCTTTGGCCTGCATTGGGCCACCAGCGAACGCTTTGACGATCAGGTGGACACAGCTCACCTGATGGAGCATGCCGCCAAATACTACGCCAACATCCTTTTGCTGTATTCCCCCCTGGTCCAGAAAGTCCTGGCCAAGGTCAACGAGCTGGGCCTGGAGATCGACATGATCGCCCCGGACCATGGCCTGATCTGGCGGGGAGACCCGGGCCGCATCATCAAGGCTTATGACAGCTGGAGCAAGCAGGAATGCCGGGCCAAGGGGCTGGTGATCTATGACACCATGTGGCACAGCACCGAAAAAATGGCCAAGGCCGTGGCCGAAGGTCTGGTTAACCAGGGCCTTTCCGTGCGGCTCATGAACCTCAAAAACACCCACCGCTCAGACGTCATGACCGAGCTTTTGGATGCCAAGGTGCTGGTCTTTGGCTCCCCGACCTTAAACAACAACATTCTGCCGACCGTGGCGGACTTCCTCACCTATGCCAAAGGCCTCAAACCCACCGATCGCCTGGCCGGAGCCTTTGGCTCCTATGGTTGGAGTGGTGAGGCGGTGAAGCAGATCACAGGTTATCTGGAAGACATGAAGCTTCAGATGCCCGAGCCCGGGGTCAAGGTGCAGTATGTGCCTGGTCACGACTCCCTGGCCAAATGCGTTGAACTCGGCGAAAAACTCGGCAAGGCGGCAATTGAATCCGGCCTGCCCGATTGCACCCCCCTGGAAAGCTCCTGCTGACCGGGAATGGTAACTTGCGAAAAACGCAATTAAAAAAAGAAATATACCGGGAACTGTCCTCTAAAAACTGGGGGCAGTTCCCGGTTCTTTTTAAAGACCAGCCCCCAAAAGCCGTGCTCAGCTGTCTCTGCGGAATAATAAGGCGCAGAGACCTTGAGCTAAGGCACAGGGCAGCCAGGTCCTTTGGGCTTGTGATCGCGGAACTGGCCCGGCGGGACCTTGCAGAGGCCAGGGAAATAATGCGGCGCCTAGTCTGGAGTCTGAATGAAGAATCCGGTGGAATCGGTTGGGGAACCAGCGAGGCCATGGGTGAGGCCTTTTTCAGCTCCCCTGTGCTGGCCGATGAATTCGGCAAATTTTTGATCTCCTACCTGGACCGGACTCACAACTATCTTGAATTCACCCTTCTGCGCCAGGGTGTGGCCTGGGGTTTGGGGCGCTGGGCCCAAAGGGACCCTTCCCATCTGAAAGAAAAAGGCATTTCCACGGGGCTTTGCGAGCTTTTAACCTCCAGCGACCCCCAATTGAAGGCAGCTGCGGCCTGGGCCCTGGGCTGGCTCGGAGATAAAAAGGCAATAAATCCCTTATCCGGCCTCTTGGCTGATTCAACCAGGGTATTAATCTGGGAGCAGGACAGATTAGAGGAAAAGTCGCTCTCCTCCCTGACCCAAAATGCCCTGGACCGCATCAATTCCTGATTTTTCATATTTGTGTAACTTGCTCACAAGCGGGCTTGGGGATAAATTTCCCGAGGAAAAAATGAATTTTGGCCTGGGCTGGGTTTGTTGCCTTCAGGCGCCCGGCCCTGTGAACCTGTAACAAGAGACTGAATATGACGGATATTTTCACTCCGTGGCGTATAAACCGCCTGGAGCTAAAAAACAGATTGGTCAGAAGCGCCACCTGGGAGGGCAACGCCCTGCCCGACGGCTCGGCCAGTCATGATACCGCGCTTTTCAATGCCGCTCCGGCCGAGGGTGGAGTGGGCCTGATTATTACCGGCTTTGCCTTTGTGGAGGAGCCCGGCCGCTGCCTGAAAAGGCAGTTGGGAGCACATATTGACGCCATGATAGGGCCCCTTGCCCGCATAGCAGATGCTGTACATAAGTCAGGGGGCAAGGTGGCCCTGCAACTGGCCCACGGCGGAGCCTTGGCCCGCCAGAAGTTAACCGGCATGATACCTAAGGCGGTTAGCGCCGAAGCCCCCGCTGTGGCAGACCTGGAGGTCAGGGAACTGGATCACCAGGACCTGGCCCGCATCAAAGAGGCCTTTTTCCTGGCCGCAGCCAGGGCCAAGGCCGCGGAATTTGATGCCGTTGAACTCCATATGGCCCATGGCTATCTTTTGAGCCAGTTTCTAAGCCCCCTTTACAACACCCGCCGGGATGAACACGGCGGCAGCGTGGAAAATCGAACCCGCTTTTGCATTGAAGTTCTGAAAGCTGTGCGTGAGGCTGTGGGCCCCGGATTCCCGGTTATCGCCAAGCTGAACTCCGAAGACGGGGTAACGGGCGGACAAACCCTGGAAATGGCAATAGAAAGCGCCCGGCTCCTAGAGCAGGCAGGCTGCCATGCCTTTGAGATAAGCGGAGGCTCACCGGCCGCGGGGCGCAAATCCACCATCAGGCCGGTTAAAAACCAGGAGGATGAAGCCTATTTCCTGGATAACGCCTTAAGAATTAAAGATAAGGTGAATTGCCCGGTTATTGCGGTGGGTGGTTTCAGAAAACGCAAAACCGTGGAAAAGGCCCTTAAAGGCGTAGACGCAGTGGCCATGAGCAGACCTTTTATTTGCCAACCGGATCTCGCCCAAATCTGGCGGCAAGGCAAAACCCAGGACCCGCTATGCGATTCCTGCGGCCGCTGCCTGGTCCTGGGCCTTAAGGATCAGGTTGCCTGCGTTAAAAACCAGGCCTGAAAAACAACCTGGAGATTTGTTTAAATAACGCCGTACAGTTTTTTTTCAAAGCCCTCCCGGACTTTGTAAATGCCACACGCCAAAAAAGCGGCGTTACCGGATTCCGGGCGGGTCTTTAGACCCGCCCGGTTTTTTTACCGGCAAGCCGCTTCATTTAAGGCGTAATCAAAGGCTTACCAAGCTTCTTCCACAGGGGTGTAATCCAGATCAAAGGCCTGGGCCACGCCGTTATAGGTAACCTTGCCTTTAATCACATTGGCCCCCAACCTTATCTCCTGGTTTTCCTTGAGAGCCCTTTCCCAACCCAGATTGGCTATCTCCAAGGCATAGGGCAAGGTGGCGTTGGTAAGGGCCAGGGTGGAAGTCTTGGCCACGGCGCCGGGCATGTTGGCCACGCAGTAATGCACCACCCCGTCCACATTGAATATCGGCTCCGAGTGGGTGGTGGCTTGGGAGGTCTCAAAGCAGCCGCCCTGGTCAATGGCCACATCCACCAAAACCGAGCCGGGTTTCATGGTCTTGAGCATTTCCTTGGTCACCAGCTTAGGCGCCTTGGCTCCGGGCAACAGCACCGCTCCCACCACCACATCGGCTTCCTTGACCAGCTTGCGCAAAGTCTGGGGACTGGACATCATGGTAACGCAGTTGGCGGGCATGACATCGTTTAGGTAACGCAGGCGATCCAGGTTCATATCCAGGATATAGACTTTGGCTCCCAGGCCGCAGGCCATTTTGGCCGCGTTTGTGCCGACCACGCCGCCGCCGATAACCACCACGGTTCCGGGGTCCACTCCAGGCACGCCACCCAAAAGCACACCCTGGCCACCCTGGGCCATCTCCAGATACTTGGCCCCCTGCTGGATAGCCATGCGCCCCGCCACCTCGCTCATGGGAGTCAAAAGGGGCAACGATCCATCTGCCTTTTGAATGGTTTCATAGGCAATGCAGATGGAATCGCTTTTGATCAGGGCTTGGGTCAACTCCTCCGCCGCGGCCAGATGCAGATAGGTGAAGACTATCTGGCCCGGACGGATCAGGTCGTACTCACTGGGAAGCGGCTCCTTGACATGCATAACCATATCGGCCCGTCCAAAAACCTCGGCCGGGGTTTCGGCTATTTCAGCTCCGGCCTTGACATAGGCCTCATCATCAAAACCGCTGCCCGCGCCGGCCTGTTTTTCCACCAATACACCGTGTCCGTTCTGGACCATGACCTCGACACCGGCCGGAGTCATGGATACACGGTTTTCCGCTGTCTTGATTTCCTTAAGAATGCCTACCAGCATAATTGCTCCTCTATTTTTTACCTGGTTCTTCAAAAAGGTCTTTCAAAGGCCGAATTCGGCCTAAAAAGTCCAGCAAAATCGTGTTGGTTATCTCTGGTTTTTCAAAATGCGGGATATGTCCGCAAGCCTTGATTTCCCGGTATTCCGCCCGGGGCATGGCCTGGCGTATGGCCTTTATCTGCCTATGGGGCACCACCTGATCCCGGTTGCCCCAGATAATGAGCTGAGGTAGATCCAGCTCCCCGGCCAATCGGTATTCCGGCAGCCTGCCATTTAAAAGCCCGTTTCTCAGGCTTGATAACAAGGAACGCTTATATCCTTTGCATCCAAGCTGTTCCTTGAAGCGGCTTTTATAAAACTCAAACCGCACAGGCTCATGCATATCCATCTCAAGCCCTTTAATCAGATACGTCTCCCCCTTTAAAAGGCTCAACAACTCCCCCACCAAAGGTAATTGAATCAACCTTTGTTCCATTCCGGGGCTTTCCCCCGCCCCTGCCGGAGCAATAAGGACAAGTCCCGCTAGCATTTTTTCGTGCCTGGCTGCGAATCCCGCGGCTATTCCACCTCCCATGGAAAGGCCCGCCAATACGGGCCGGTTTTCAAAATCAAGCATGGTGATCAACTCATGCAGCTGTCTTTCAAAAAGACCCCGATCATAGGCCAGTTGCGGCTTGTCCGAGTATCCCCTGCCGTAAAGGTCAAAACTCACGGCCTGATACCCGGCTTTGGCCAGGGCCTGCATGGTGGGCTCCCAGATATAGGACCAAACCGCAAAACCGTGAACCAAAACCACGGGCCTTGCATTTTGCGGTCCACATCTCTGCACAAAGACCCGGCCATTTTCCAGATCAAGAAAAGAGGTCTCAATCTCGCAACCGGCCGGTTTTCTGGCCGAAATATGCTTAATGTTGTCTTTTGCCGCCATGGTTAAAAACCTTGTCCCCGCTTATCCCGCTTAATGGGCAAAACCAAAGAGCCTGGGCAGGAACAGGGAAAGGTCCGCCCAATAGGTGGTGGCCAGGACCACAGGCAAAAGACCGCCTACCATGAGAATCAAGGCGGGTTTCAAATAGCTCTCAATGCGCACACCCCCTATCCTTCCGGCCAGATATAAAATCGGCGCAGTTGGCGGGGTGACGTTTCCAAGCCCAAGGTTCACGCCCAGCATGGCCGCGAAATGAAGGGGATGGATGCCCAACTTTTTCATGACCGGGAAAAGCAGGGAAGCGGCCAGGATGGTGCCTGAGATGTCATCCATGATCATGCCGATTCCCAAGAGAAAGACATTGACCATCAAAAGAATGACCATCTTGTCGTCGCTTATGCTTAAAATCCAGGCGGCCATCTCCTGGGGAAGCTGCTCCATGGTCATGATCCTGGTGTTGATCATCACGAAAAAGAGCATGATCACCAAGACACCGGTAGTGGTGGCAGCCGAGACAAAGGCCTTGCCAAGCCCCTTCATGGTAAGGGATTTATAAACAAACATGCTTACCGGGATGACATAGAGAACCGAAACACAGGCCGATTCCGTGGGAGTGGCAATGCCCCCGTAGATGCCGCCCAATATGATCATCGGCAGAGCCAGGGCCCAGGAAGCCTTGACCGTAGAGGTGGCCACACCCTTCAGCTGCTCGCTCAGGCTTGCCTTGGGTAACAGTTTCAAGGGCATTTTTCTGGTCATGAAGTAATTGAAAATACAGAATATAATTATGGTCAAAAAGGCCGGGCCCACCGTAGCCAGCCAACAGCCGGGTATGGATTGATAGGTGATCAGGGCAAAGAGAATCATCGAGACGCTCGGCGGGATGAGCTGGCCTAAAATAGAGGCGCAGGCCACCAGGGCGGTTGCATATCCCCTGTCATAGCCGTTTTCCTCCATGCGGGGAATCATGATGGTGCCGATGGCGGCCACTGCCGAAGAGCATGATCCGCCAATGGAGCCGAACATGGCGCAGGCCACCACAGCCACGGCTCCCAGGCCGCCCCTGATCCTGCCGACCATGGAGTTTACAAAATCGATCAGGCGAACAGCCAATCCGCCTGAACTCATCAAGGTGCCTATGAGAATGAAAAAGGGGATAGTCAAAAGAACCACTGATTTTAACTGGTAAAAAGCAGTGGGAATCAAGACGGCTGAGCCCATGTCAAAGGCGGTGGCCAGATAAAGCGCCATGGCCCCGAAGGCCATGGCCACGGGCACGCCGTTGACCATGAGAATAACCAATAGTCCCAGTCCAATAGCCAGATCCGTCACCTTAGCCCTCCTGTTCCGATACCGGCGAGACTTGAGGGCCGCGCCTCAGGATGTCTATGAACTCGCGCAAAAAATAAACCACCATTAAAAATGCGCCGATCAGAATGGGAAGCTGAAAAATCACAGTGGGCAGGCGCAAGGTGGGGGTGACTTCGTGTTTAAGGATGCTCCACTTGATATAACCAAAGGCCCAGGTGGTCATGTAGCAGGAGATAACCACCGAAACAGCTGCGGCGGCGGCCCTGATAACCTGCAACACCCTGGGGCTTTTGACAAATAAATGCATCATGTCAGCCTTGATATGAGTCCGTTCGTAGGTCCCGTAGGCTGCGCCCATAAGATAAAGCCAAACAGCGGTGTGCCCGGCCAGTTCGTCTAAGCCCGAGATGGCCACCTGAAAAACATAGCGGGAGATTACCTGCAAAAACATGGTAAAGGTGGCCATGACAATAACCGCTATGATTATGGTTTTCATGGACCCGGCCAAAAAGCGATCCACTTTGTTTAAGATATTTACGCTCGCAGACATGGGGCTTGTCTCCTTGGGGTTTAAACATCCCTTTAAAGGGCGTTTTGGGCGGGCCGCCGGTTAAGCGGCCCGCTCCTGGTGTCTTGCCAAGGCTTTATTTGGCGACAAGCCCTATTCGATAGGCATATTCACGGATTTGCGGATCTTGTCCATCCACACCTTACCCACGATCTCGTCCAGCTTTTTCCAGCAGGAGCGGCCCCTCTGCTTGGCCATGGCCAATTTTTTGGGATGATCGGCCAAGTCCACCACGGTGAGGCCGTAGTCGGTGAGCTTTTTCATGTATTCCATGTCTTCTTTTTCAGCGCCGGCGATCCTGGCCTGGGCTTCTTCGGCCACCACCTTGGCGATCAGCTCCCGGTCTTTGGCGTCAAGCTTGTTCCAGGCGTCTTTGTTCATGGCATAGGCCCAGACTTCGACACTGTCCCTGTAGAACATGAAGTATTTGTTCAGATCGCGGCAGCAGCTGTAGGTCTGGAAGGGGCCACCGCCTGCCTGGCCGTCGACCACGCCGGTGGAAATGGCGGTGGGAACCTCGCTGTAGGGGATCAGGCTGGGGGTGAATCCAAGCTTGCTCCAGCAACATTCATAAGCCGCGATGGGGGTGGTGCGAATCTTGATGCCCTTGGCCTCTTCCACGGTGGCGGCGGGGCGTTCACTCAAGGAGACGCCGGTAAAGCCCTGCAACCAGGCGCCGAGCCAGATCATATTGGTGTCGTCCGCCCACTCTTTCAGCATGGGATTCATGAATCCGTCCGGCCCAAAGGCGTCCTTGGCCTCTTTGTAAGTGGTAACGATGTAAGGTGCGTAAAGCGCGTTCCAGCGGGGGTCGTAGCTGGGGGAAAGGGGGCTCAGCATGATATCGATGTCCCCGCGCATGACCATTTCATTCAACTCGGCCCAATCGGCCAGCTCGGGACCGTAGACCTTGAAGGTGATGCGGCCGTCTGTGGCCTTGGTGACCTTGTCCGCGATTCTCTTAACCGAATCCATGTGAGCTGAAGGAGCCGGGAAAACAGTCTGGGCAATCTTGAGTTTCACCTTGCCTGCCTGGGCCTGGCCTGGTGCGGCCAGGCCGATGGCGGTTATCATGGCCAGAACAAAAACGCCTGCTGACAAAACCTTAGAGATACGCATTTTATAAAACTCTCCTTCATCGTTTTTGGGCGTGTAATTGTTTCAGGATCCCTTAAAGGCACAAGTTGTCTTCATGTCCTGAAAAACTGTTCTTCATCCGGCTTTAGAAACGCCGGTTGCACCTGCTTATTTTTTCCTCGGCTCAGGTGATAAAGACCTGGGCAAAAGCCTATTTGTAAACCGGGAAACGCCCGGCCAGATCAAGCACCCTTTCAGCCACTTTGTCCAATTCCTCCCTATTGCCGTCAGCCTTGAGGGTGTCGTCAATCAAGGCCGCGATCCCGGCCATCTCTGGTTCGGCCATTTTACGAACCGTAATCCCCGCTGTGCCGAGGCGTATCCCGCTGATCGAGCCTTTTTTGTCGGCATCAGCGGGTATCATGTTGCGGTTTGCTATGAGGCCCACGGATTCCATGACCTTCTCGGCCTTGGCCCCGCTAACGCCTTTCTGGGTTACATCGATAATCACCTGATGGTTGTCTGTGCCGCCGGTTACCAGGCGGAAGCCCCTCTTTTCCAGCTCAGAGGCCAAAGAGTGGGCGTTTTCTATGGTTTTTTGCTGGATAGCCTTGAATTCAGGTTCCAAGGCCAGCTTGAAGATAACCGCCTTGGCGGCGATCATGTTGACCGCGCTGGTTCCCTGACAACCGGGGAATATGGCCCGATTCAATTTAGCGCCATACTTTTCCCTGCTTAGGATCACGCCTCCCCGGCCGCCCATCATGGTCTTGTAGCAGGTGAAGGTCACAAAATCGCAATGAGGCACCGGGCTTGGTATAACCCCCGCCGCCACCAGACCGCCCAAGTGAGCCACATCGGCCAACAGATAGGCCCCCACTTCTTTCGCCACCTCGCTCATGGCCTGATAATCAATCAAACGCGGATAGGCGGAAGCTCCGGCCACGATCATATTGGGCTTGAATTCAAGCGCCATTTCCCTGATCTGGTCGTAATCCAGAAGTTCGGTCTCGGTGTTGACTGTGTAATGCTTAAAATTGAAACACTTGCTGGTGATGGAAGCCTGGTGCCCATGGGAGAGGTGGCCGCCATGGGGGAGGCTCATGGCCAGGATCCGGTCGCCAGGTTTAAGCACGGAAAAGTACACCGCCAGGTTCGAAGAGGTCCCACTGTGCGGCTGCACATTCACATATTCCGCTCCGAAGAGCTCTTTGGCGCGCTCAATAGCCAGGTTTTCGACCTCGTCAGCATTTTCGCAACCGGCGTGAAACCGTTTGCCGGGATAGCCTTCTATGGTTTTGGTGTTAAATATGGACCCCAAAGCCTCGGCCACTGACAAAGGCGAATGGTTCTCCGCGGCTATCAGGTCCAAGGTGTTCTCTATGCGTGTTTCTTCCCGTTGGATCAACTCGGCGACAACCGGATCATCCTGGGGCAAATACTGCATCTAAGGTGCTCCTTTTGAATCCCTTGAGGGAAGCAAATGGAATCCGGATTCCTGTTTCAGGCCAATAAAAAAGCGCGACGCTTATATTTCTTTCAGGAACAGCCGGAGCAAAATAGATGCCATGATTTGTATTCCCCTTAAAAAAACCGGGGAACCACGCAATAACACCTCTTAATCATTATTGATATTTTTTTACTCGGAGATTGTGTAAGGTTTCACAAAAAGCCCATTTCAACAGCTTCCTTTTCAAATCTGATAAATTTTAAAATCAGCCTATTATAATCGGGCGTTCAGATGACAATTTATTTACAAAGGGAACACGAATGTCAGCTACTTAGCATAAATTATCATTTGCGAAAACCTAATTTATCAATCTTGAAAAACCACGCTACGGGCGCCTTGGTGCAAAATATCACTATTGACAATTAATCATACAGTATGCTTTGTTAGCTAAATCAAGGCTAAGAAACAATTTTTCCAAATCAGATTTTTGAGAATACAGGCCAGAGCTTTAGATTGCGACCCCTTAGATAAGACAAGGTTGAAGCTGAATAAACCTGTCCCCTAATCAAGAGGGGTTAGAACTAACAGGAAACGAGAATAATTTATTTTTTAAATAAACCGGGTCAAAAAACCAAAAGGATTTTTGAAAACGCCCCCTTGGGAAAGGATTTTACCAGTGACCAGGCTTCAATTTGTGGCTGATACGGCGCAACACGCCACCCAGGCCATTGCCGCCGCCCTGGGAGTGGATGTGGCCATGATAGATGATCAGTTCCAGTTGGTGGCCACCAGCAAAACCTTTTTAAATAAAAGGGGAACCGATATAAACAAAAGCTTTGTACAAAAAGTCAACGAGACAGGCTCCTCGGTTATACCGAATCCGGGGCACCATGAGTTCTGTAAAGGCTGTAAATACGAGAACAACTGCCCTGAAACCGCGGAGGTGATCCGCACCATGAAATATGACGGCGAGATAATAGGCGTTATCCTCATGGTTACCTACACCCAGGCCCAAAAGGAAAGAATCCTGGCCAATACCGAAGTATTGCTTGAGTTTATCGGCGAAATGGCAGACCTGATCTGCAAGGACATAAAACTCGGCGAGGCCATGGCCAACGAAAAACTGGTCACCAAGCAGTTGCAGACCACCATGGATTTCCTGGATGACGGCATAATCATGGTGGACCGCTACGGCACCATAACTCAAAGCAACAAAACCGCCCAAAAAATGGCGGACATCAACCAAAAAGACTGGATCAACCACTCCATCCGGGAATTTCTACCCTTTCAGGTCTATGACTTTCTCATCAACCAGGGCAGAAGCCTGAAACGCCTGGAGGTCTCGGCTCAAAATCCGGAAAAGGGCAAATTCCTGGTCTCGGCCGACCCCATAATAGTCAAGGAAAAGGTGGCCGGAGCCGTCATGCACATTGAGGATATGGACCAGGTTCACAACCAGGTCTATGAATATTCCCAAACCCAGATAAGGTATTCCTTTGACGACATAAAAGGCGACAGCCCGGAGATAAGGGCAGTGGTGAACTATGCCAGCCAGATATCGGCCAACGACTCCACCATCCTGATCCAGGGGGAAAGCGGCACTGGAAAAGAGCTTTTTGCCAGGGCCATACACAATCACTCGCCCAGGAGGAACGCACCCTTTATCCCCATCAACTGCGCAGCCATACCGGAAGCGCTTTTGGAGAGTGAACTCTTTGGCTACACAGACGGAGCCTTCACCGGCGCCAAAAAGGGAGGCAAACCCGGAAAATTCGAAATGGCGGGCAAGGGCACCATTTTTTTAGATGAAATCGGAGACATGCCCCTGCATATGCAGGCCAAGCTGTTAAGGGTTCTACAGGAAAAAATCGTAGAAAGGGTGGGAAGCGTCAACCCCATACCGGTAAAGGCCAGGGTCATAGCCGCCACCAACCAAAACCTGGAGAGCAGGGAATACCTGCATAAATTCAGAAGAGATCTCTTCTTCAGGCTCAGTGTCATGCCGCTCACCATACCGCCTTTAAGGGAAAGAAAATCAGATATCCTGGTTTTGGCGGAATATTTCATGAAAAAATACGCGGCCCGTTTTCACAGCCAGGTCAAGGGTCTGGATCAAAAGGCCAGGGAACAGCTTTTGATTCACCCTTGGCCGGGCAATGTGCGTGAACTGGAAAACGCAATTGAATACGCGGTTAACATGGAACGGTCCGAGAAAATCACCAAGGCCTGCCTTCCGGCCAATGTGTGTCAGTCAATCCAGCTTCCGCCCAAGGAGCAAGGACTTATGGCCAGGATCAAGGAATATGAAAGGCTTATCATTGTCCAGAGCCTGGAGCTTCACGGCAGCTCAGTCCCCGGCAAAAAAGAGGTGGCCAGGGAGCTGGGCATAAGCCTGCCCACCCTTTACCGCCGCATAAAGGAACTCGGCATCTGAAAACAGTTTTTGTCGTGGTTTATGGTGTGTATTGCAGCGCCCTTGCAGAGGCGTGTGGCTTTCTGTGTGTAAAGCATTATTAGAACCTACGTCAAGGCTCATAGGGTTACGTCCTTAACACGGGCTGAAAAACACCTTACACACACGAAAAATTAATTAGACACTCTCGATGACTCATAGGCTTGGCTGTAGGCTCACTCCTTGATGCTGGGCTGAATGAAGCTCTCTGTTTTGCCGTTGGTTCGCGGCATGCAGAATTTTGTCTTCTTGGGCGCTTAACTCCCAGGTAACGAGGAACAGGTGTTCCCAACCGACGCATCTCTGACGCTTGAGCCGATGTCCGGTCAAGTCCTGCGCATACGCCTCATGGCTGCGATGGGTAATGCGTTCCATGGCAAAGGTTTTGCCTCCCATGCGAGCAACGGATAATATGGTGACAGTGTTGCCTGAGGATGATAATTTCTTCAAAAGCATCATTCTCTTGATATTTCAGATGGGCTGTTTAGTGATCGTTCCCACCGAAGCAGATAAGGCGTTGTTGATTATCCAGAAGCGGTTTGCGAAATCGCTGGTGGCTGTCTATCTTCATGGCTCGGCTGTGGCTGGTGAACTCCGCCCCCGCAGCGATGTAGATCTGCTAGTGGTCATTGACCAACCGATGACTTCTAAGGTTCGAAGAGGTCTTACATCCGAGTTAATGGACATATCCGGGCGATATCCTTTTGATCCGTATGGACGCCATCCTCTTGAGGTGATTGTATTTTTGCGCTCCGATCTTGCTGGGTCGTTCTATCCTGCAAGGAGCGAATTCATTTACGGGGAGTGGTTGCGTCACGAATACGAGGCGGGCGAAAGTTCCAAGTCTGTCTGTGATCCAGAGCTTACCTTGGTGCTGGCCCAGTCGCGACAAGAAGCGAAACCTCTGGTCGGACCAAACGCAAACGAGCTTCTACCAGCTATTCCAAAACCTGACATACGCCGTGCAATCAAAGATATCCTTCCAGCTTTAATCGAGACATTACAGGGAGATGAACTCAACGTTCTGTTAACTCTGACGCGTATGTGGCGGACATCAGTTACCGGTGAGTTTGTTTCTAAGGATGTTGCAGCGAATTGGGCGGCGACTCGCCTAGCGGCCGAACAGGCGGCAGTTTTAGTTGATGCGCGAGAGGCCTATTTGAGCGGATGTGAAAATGATTGGCAAAATCGTCGTCAAGAACTTCAACTCACGGTTAGCTCATTGCACGATTGTATCTTAACGAATCTATGACTCTTTCATCGTGTGCCAAGATGTGTGTTCATAACACAAGCCTCGCATGAACAAAATGCCCGACAGCATCCTGCAAACCCTGGTTTTTTATTTTAAGAAAGACTAAAAAACAAACCATTTAAACGGAAAAGCTTGATGTCTCCCCTTACACGCCCTGAACCTCCGGACACCAATGCGTTTTTTAACATAACCAAGGAATTCCGAAAAATCTTTAAATCCAGGCGGGAGTACTTGGAGGGCCTGACAGTTCAAGTGGTGTATAGTAGGTTTTTAAGACATCACTAATCCTTTTGCCTATAAACACTGAACCGGCCATGATCAGGGGGAAAATTAGAGTTGCGATTTTTCGGGTTCAACAAACGCATTGGTGTGGTCGGCATGTATCGGTCGGGCAAGACCGTATTCATGACCTCTTTGATAAACCATCTGGAGCGCCATGACCCGGACCGCTTTCCCCTGGGCAAAAAAAGAATAAGGTTGGGTAACTTCAACCCCCTGCCTGTTGAAGACGGTTTCAGGGCATTTGACTATGAAAGTCATCGCCACAGCCTGGTGAGCCTGCAGAGATGGCCCACCAAGACCCGCATGGCCAGGCAGTTTCGCTTTAACCTGACCAGAAGCGACTGGCGTTACACCCTCATGGACCTTACCCTCACCGATCTGCCCGGCGAACGTCTGGCTGATATCCGCATAGCCAAGAACAGCTATGAATCCTGGTCTGATGAAATATGCGGGCTTTTCAGCACGGAACCGGAATACCTGGCCCACGCCCAAGGCTATATCAAGACTCTGGCCAAGGCGGCCAACCAAGACTCGAATCCGGATCAAGATGAAATCCTGCATGCCTACCGCCTGGCTTTAGCCAGGGCGTGCCTTTCCTATCTCCCCGTAATAACACCGTCATCTTTTCTTTTGGGGCCCCAGGGGGATTATTGCGGCCAAAGGGATGAAAAAGGCATGGCCCAAACCCGCTATGTGGGAGTGGATAAAGACAACCAGTTTGCCCCGCTCTCCAAAGAGGTTCGCAAAAAACACCCCGGCCTGGCTGGCCTGTTCAAAAGGCGATACGAGCATTACCGCCGCTCGGTGGTTGCGCCGACCGCCCATTGGCTGGCTCAGTGTAATGAGCTGGTGGTGCTGTTGGATATAACCACCATTTTGGCGGGCGGCCTGGGCATGTATCACGGGGCCTTGGCCCTGATAGAAGACCTGATCACCTATGTGGACCCGGGCCGGGGAGTGCTGGGGCAATTCGCCTCCGGACTGTTGAAGCCCTTGAGCGCAGGACACCTCACTTTGCCGGGCATAACCCGCATAGCCTTTGTGGCCTCAAAGGCGGACAAGGTGCATGCAAGCGACAGGCAAAAACTGCTCAGCCTTTTGCGGGCCATGGTGCAGAGCCGCATGAACGACTTGAGCGAAGAATATAAGCTCAGGGTGGAGTATTTCGCCTGTGCGGCGGTCAAGTCCACAGTAAGCCTGAATAACGGTAAACTGGAGGGGCAGCCGGTGGAGTTGTTGCAGGCAAATTCTCAAAAAAGGCCGCCGGTGGTGCGTTTCACCCCCTCAAAAGTGCCTGGTTCCTGGCCGGAAAACTGGGGCAGCCATGAATACCGTTTTCCCGACATACTACCCCAGATGCCGGCCAGAAAAGACCTGGCCCCACCCCACCTGGGACTTAACCTGGTGGCGGATTTTCTGTTATCCTCAGACCATTTGACCGAATAACCGCTCAGAAACAAGAGGGTTTTAGATATGACCGTAAAAACCCCACGGCCTCCTTCAGAACAGGAAAACCGAGCAGCCCCTGAAGAATGGGTGGCCGATCCCAATCAGGCGGGCCCGGCTCTAACCGATAAACAAACATCCCGGCCCGCCCCTGCCCCGGAACCGGAGCTGGGCATGCCCAACCAGCCCCTGGGCCAGGCGGAGCAGGTGCCGAACGGCAAAAGCCTTTTACTGGACACCCGCGCCAGGCAAAACGCTGAAATGGAAGAAAAGGTCCTGGCCAACCTGCAAAAACAAACCGGCCGCGCGCCAGGCTGGCTCAACTTTTCCTGGCTGAAACACCTGGTTCTGGGGCTCTGCGGCCTGAGCCTGGTGGTACTGGCAACCCAGGCCCTGAGCTTTATCTCACTTTTGCAGGGCCTGCCCGACTGGGCCAGATATGGCGGCTACGGGCTCATGGGCCTGCTCTGCCTTTTGGTGCTCTGGTCTTTGGGGCGTTTTCTGATTTCTTACATGCTCTTGCGGCAGTCGCCCAGGATATCCCTGACCGCCTTGCGCAGCCTGGAGCAAAGGGCAAATCTGCGTCAAAAGGCCCATGACCTTTTAAAGGACGCCCAGGAACAGCTCTGCGGACTTTTGACTGATTACCCGTTAAAGGGACGGAAAAAGAAAAAGACCCAGGCCCTGGGCTTTTCCGATGAAGAGATTGAGCAAATGGCCAAGGTGCGCAAACACCTCTTGGAGCTGGCCTCTGAAGAGAGCACCGAGGCCTGGCTCATGCAGTTTGAAAAAACCTTTTTGGAACCCCTGGACCAGGCCGCCAAGAAAAGAATCACCCGCAGGGCCTGGCTGGTGAGCCTTAAAACCGCGGCCGCGCCTTCCGGCTTTTTAAGCGCGGCGATTGTGGTTATTAACGCCTATCAGCTTATGAACGAATTGTGCGCCATATACCAGCTGCGCACCGGCGGCATGGGAACCGTCTCCATTTTGCTGCGTATCTTTGTCAACGCCTTTGCAGCCAGCCAGATGGAAGAATGGATGGACCAAGCCACCCAGGGCATAATCGGCACAGCCGCCACCGGCACCGACGCAGCCGCGGCCTTTTTCAAGGTGCTGGCCGGAGGCATCATGAGCCGGGCGGCCGAGGGCGGAGCCAACGCCTTTTTACTCATCCGCCTCGGCGCGGCGGGCATGCATTATCTAAGACCCCTTACGGAAAAAACGGCCTGAAGCAGGCGGGACTCTTCAGATCAAACCTGTTCCATGGCCGGTGCTGAAAAAGAGGATTTAAACAACGCGGGGCGACTGCTCATTTTGGCATTAAAAACAAGCCGAGTCCCGCCTCTTGCCAGTCTCTTGAACTTCTGCGCGAACCTGTAACACACATAAAAACCCCGGGAGGTTCGCGCACGTATCAAACCATTGATTATAAAGATAAATTTAAAAATGCGATATATTCACCCCCTCCTGAAATGCGCAAAAACTTGGGGTTCGCGCAAACCTTATTATTTTCTTTGTATTTTCAATTTGTTAAAATACCCGCAGTCGCGCCCCACGCGGGCGCGTGGATTGAAACCCCACTTAATCTCACCCCAGCCGGTTACGTCCCTGGTCGCGCCCCACGCGGGCGCGTGGATTGAAACGATATAGACCCCCCCTTGTTGCGCATAATCGCTGGTCGCGCCCCACGCGGGCGCGTGGATTGAAACCGCATGCGCTGCACCGTGGTCTCTATGATGCGGTCGCGCCCCACGCGGGCGCGTGGATTGAAACATCTTGTGCGCGGATTTTAGTTGTTCCTGGATGTCGCGCCCCACGCGGGCGCGTGGATTGAAACACAAGATCAAAGGTATCGGGCATGAGGGGCTCCTGTCGCGCCCCACGCGGGCGCGTGGATTGAAACGTGGACTGCCTTACCCTTGACTTCCACGGCGGCCAGTCGCGCCCCACGCGGGCGCGTGGATTGAAACTTCTTGGGATGGGTTGAGTTTTTCCCGATGATAGCGGTCGCGCCCCACGCGGGCGCGTGGATTGAAACTGGCCGACTCCGGAGTGTGCCCGCCGTTTGATCCGGTCGCGCCCCACGCGGGCGCGTGGATTGAAACTGTATCACGCCTGGCGTCGGCGGGAGCATCCGGCGGTCGCGCCCCACGCGGGCGCGTGGATTGAAACCACGACCCCTTTGCCTGATTAATCCAGCAAAAAGTCGCGCCCCACGCGGGCGCGTGGATTGAAACCCACTGCGGCGGCGGCTCCCCGTGATCACTCCAAGTCGCGCCCCACGCGGGCGCGTGGATTGAAACAGGGTGGAGGATGCCCAGGCCGAGGTCGATCGGCGTCGCGCCCCACGCGGGCGCGTGGATTGAAACTCAGGCGTGATCGCAGGGGCCAACAGGGCAACGAGTCGCGCCCCACGCGGGCGCGTGGATTGAAACCAAAACGGTGATGCTCTGGCCTTGGTTTATTGGCGTCGCGCCCCACGCGGGCGCGTGGATTGAAACTAATTTTAACAAGTCTTTGGAGGGTTGAGCATGCGTCGCGCCCCACGCGGGCGCGTGGATTGAAACTCCGACCGATCCAAAAAGGCCCAGGTAGAACGCAAGTCGCGCCCCACGCGGGCGCGTGGATTGAAACCAGGCTCTGCCCCAGGCTTTGGGCGACGGGGCCTGTCGCGCCCCACGCGGGCGCGTGGATTGAAACTTTTGCCTCCAAGCCGGATAGCCCCAGGGTTGACGTCGCGCCCCACGCGGGCGCGTGGATTGAAACAAAACTGCGTGGTTCCAGTCGTACGACCCCGCCGGTCGCGCCCCACGCGGGCGCGTGGATTGAAACTTAGCCTGTGCTCCGGAGGCGGAGGGCTTGACCTCGTCGCGCCCCACGCGGGCGCGTGGATTGAAACAAGAGCATATCAATAGCCTTTATGGGCTTTTTGTCGTCGCGCCCCACGCGGGCGCGTGGATTGAAACATAGACCGCCTCATATCCCGCATCAGCCCAAGGGGTCGCGCCCCACGCGGGCGCGTGGATTGAAACTCCCAGAGCCTAGCCACAGCTGGCCAGGGGTTTAACAGTCGCGCCCCACGCGGGCGCGTGGATTGAAACTTGGATTGGGCGGTTCTGACGGGCCGTCTAAAACGTCGCGCCCCACGCGGGCGCGTGGATTGAAACCAAAACAAATTCCACGGCGCGTTTAAATGTCTGCTCCGTCGCGCCCCACGCGGGCGCGTGGATTGAAACCGCCCGAGATCTCGCCGAACCGATCATATTGGCGGTCGCGCCCCACGCGGGCGCGTGGATTGAAACTCGTTACTGTCGGGCTTAGGCGGGTCCGTGGATGTCGCGCCCCATGCGGGCGCGTGGATTGAAACTGGATATGGCCGAAGAGGAGGGGGTGGACGTGGTCGTCGCGCCCCATGCGGGCGCGTGGATTGAAACGATTGCTCTCAAGAGAATAAAGGGAATGGCCATGTCGCGCCCCATGCGGGCGCGTGGATTGAAACAAGCTGGGGGGGGATGCAATTTTAATCGAATCGGTCGCGCCCCATGCGGGCGCGTGGATTGAAACTTGAGTGCTCGGCAAGCATGACGGGTGTTTGGTGTCGCGCCCCATGCGGGCGCGTGGATTGAAACAATCCCTCCCTCCTCAAGTGCGACCTTGGCCTTGGGTCGCGCCCCATGCGGGCGCGTGGATTGAAACTGTGTTTTTGTCTCGCTCATGACCTTGTCCCTTTGTCGCGCCCCATGCGGGCGCGGGGATCTAACCTCACAAAAAAGGGAGACAAAACATGTCTCCCTTTAAATCGTGATCCACACAAACACCATAAAATTATCCGATTCCCAGAAAACAGGCCTCCCGTCCCCATCTTCCAGGCGGATAAGCTCTTTTTATCTGGGGATCACCTTGATATCACAGTGGTCGGTATTATCCCGCAGGCAATGGGTAACATGAACACAGGAAAGGTCCTTGCTGTAGGCCTCATATTTGGCCTGATCCACCCGGCAATAGATCATGCCTTCTTTTTCCTTTCCCATCTCCTTCCAGGTTTCGGCCAGGGGACAGTTGTAGACCCTTGCAACCGGCGGCTCAGCGCTCACCGACTCCGCCTCAAAACCAAGCATGGGCAGGTCTTCGGAATAGTTCTCAGGCGTCAGGTCCAGCCCCTGGTCCAAGGTGTCCTGCCTGGCGGACAGGCCTATACTTTTGCCATAGGCGTCGGCAACCTTTTCAGCCAGGGCCTCGCCTTTTTCCGGGCCCAACTCTTTTTTCAATACATCCACCATGGTGGCGTGATAAATTGCCAGGCGGCGCAAGGCCAATATCACCTGGTGTTTGGCCTCTTTTTTTTCAACCGTTTCAGCGCTCATATTTCCCTCCCAAATATGTTTATTCACCGATTTTCCAAAAAAGAATACAACCAGGCTTCCATTCCTCAAGCCACTGTTTAAAACTCGCATAATTTATCTGATATTTAACCGAAAATATTTTGGGGAGGTGCGGGTTTACTGATCAGGCTTTTTCACTTATAGGAAAAGCTATAAAACAACCCAAGGATACGATCCGGGAATAATCGAAAGTCCGGCCCAAAGTGAAACTCCAAGCAAAAATAAAAGGACCGCACCAGAAAAAGCCGGCCCCTTTGGCCCGGACCAGTGATCCTGCTCCCAGGCAAATAAACAGGCTATGGCCCCAAGGCTGGGGAAGACCAGCCTGCCCTGGGAGCCCCATAAAACAGAGGTCCAGACAGCCACCGCCCCCAGGTTGGCCCCCACCTGGCTGGTTAAAATCCAGTAATAAATTCTGTCTGCATCCCGCCTGGCCCGGAGTATGAACACGGCAGCCAGGGAAAAAGCGCTTAACCCGAAAAACACATAATAGACCCAGTCGGGAAAAACGATATTAAACCCGCCAAACACACCCCAAAAGGATTTGACAAAACCATCCCATTCCTTAAGCAAGGCCAAAGGCTCAAGGGCGGAGCGTGCGTTTCCTGCGATTTTCCGGTGGATTTCATTGGCCAGCACCTCGCCATATAAAAGCCAGTTGCGCACAAACCACCAGCCGCAGATAAGAGCCGCCGGAACCAGCAGGCCAAGCCCCCGGCGGACAACCGAAAACAGGTCGGCTTTTTTATGCCAAACAACTATCATGCCGGGCAAAAAAAGCGTCAGGGCGGATAACTTGGTCATAACGGCCAAAGCCGTTATTATTCCCGCGCCCCAAAGCCAGGCCGGACGCTTGAGCGATTTGACCAGGGCCAGAAGCGCAAGGCAGGAAAGCGGCATGATAAGGGCGTCATTGTTCACCGAACTGGTGATAAACAAAAACATGGGGTTAAAGGCCACCAGGCCTGATGCCAAGACAGGTGTATGGATAAACCAGGGTTTGAATTCAAGGCACAAAAACCAGGTGGCGAAAACTGCGATCCCACCTAGAAAAATGGAAAACCAGCGTATTCTATATAAAGCCTTTATAGCGGCACTGGGCTCGGCCTTATTCTCTGAAGAAAGCCACATATGTTTATGGCCGGGAAGATCGGCCCGTCCCACCGGGTTGTCCGGTCGCCAGCGATACATCTTTTCGGCCCCGGCCAGGGAAACGCCCCGGGTGAACAAGGCGGCCAGGGCATAATAAAGAGGGGGTTGGGTTGCCTCCTGGCGGGCCAGGCCAGGTGCGTCTATGCGCGCCCGGGGAAGCTCGCCCTGCCTGACCAGCTCTATTACATATCCAAAATGCCTGGCCTCGTCCGAGGCCTCCAGGGCAGGCGTGGCCTCGCAGAAGATAGCGGCCAGGGCCGCATAAGCCATTAAAATCGCCCACAGCCATTTATGCTGCTTAAAAAACTCAATCAAACTTTCATTTATCCCTGTCAGGTGTATTCGATGTAAGGGCGCAGCAAACAACAGCCATCATAATGCCGCAACCGGATTCAATAGTCGAATGCTAAAATCCGGCCATGTCATGAAAGATTAATTGACCTTACAGGCAGAAAAAAACTAAGTTAAAGAAGGCCACTTCCCTTTACCGGGAAAAATGGTGCTTTATCGGCTTTTGATGAGGGGTCCATGGTCATGACCAGACAAAACCCAGGCAAAACAGCCCCTCTTACCAAAAAACTGCCGGGTCTTGTTGCCAAATCCTTTGTGGCCGGTTCCGTATTGGCGGTGCTTATCCCCCTGCCTTTTTACCCGTCTTCCCTCAGCCGGGAAGAATACGTAATCTGGCTGGCGCGTTTTCTCTGGGTGCTCCTGCTTACCTTTGGGGTCGGCTTTATCCTGCTTCTCACAGGCATGGCTCAAAACCGGCGCAAAAGCCCCCCCGGTGAGACCAACAATAAAAAAACGCCGCGCCTTTAAACAAAGGCGCGGCTAAAAAGGGCCTTAACCCAAGTCGTTTATTGATCAATACGATATTTGGCCAGTTTTTTCTCGTCTATGGTAACGCCCAGACCGGGTTTATCCGGCACTTCCAGAAAACCGTTTTTTACCAAAAGCGGTTCTGTGACCACGTCATCTTCATAAACCATCACCGAACCCAACATCTCCGCACCTGAGACCACCCCTGGCGTAGAGCTGTAAAAATGGGCGGCGCCAGCCATGGAAAGGGAAAAATCCAGGTTGCCGCCTAAAAAGCAGGGAGCGCCCGAGGCATGGCACAAGGAAACGATCTTTTGGGAACGGCGTATGCCGCCGCATTTGACAACCTTGACATTCACCACACTACCCGCCCCCTGCTCCAGGCAGCTTCTCGCCTCCTGAGGGGTGTAGACGCTTTCATCCAGGGCAATGGGGGTTTTCAGGTTCCGGGCCAGCTCGGCATGTCCCTTAAGATCCCAGGCAGGCAGGGGTTGCTCAATCCACTCCATGCCAAGGTCATCCAGGCGGGAAAACACATCCCTGGCCTGGGAGCGGCTGTAACCGGCATTGCCGTCCACCCTTAGTTCAACTCCTTCGCCAAGCACGGCATGCACGTTTCTCACCCTGGCCACGTCCTGGCGAGCATCCTGGCCGATCTTCACCTTTATATGCTTAAAGCCCTGTTCCAAAAGCTCCCGGGCAAAATCCCCGGCCTGGTCAGGGTCCACCATATCCACGGCCCCGGTCATGGGGACCCGATCCATGCGTTTGCCGCCGATCAACACATGCAAGGGCTGGCCAGAGGCCTGACCGCATAAATCCAGGCAGGCCAGGTCCACCGCCGCCTTGGCCATAAGGTTGTGGGGCATGATTTTATCCATAACAAAATGGATATTTTCGGCCTGCCTGGGGTCCAATCCGATAATACCCGGCAACAGATAATCGCTTAAAGCGCGATACAAAGAGGCCTGGTCATAACCGTAGACCTCCAAAAAAGTGCTGCCCTCTCCCCAACCGATTCGCCCCTGATCATCCGTAAGCTTAACCAGCACCTGGGTGCTGGCTTTCAGCACCCCCACTGCAATGGTAAAGGGTTTAAGCAAGGGAATGGAGACAGCTATCGCCTCGGCTTTTGTTATTTTCATGACGCATCCGTCCTGTAAGGCTCTTTGAACAAAAGAGCCATCTTTCTGTTTTTATTCAAAAAGCAGGCAAATTGATTAACAGCGGGCAGTTAATGCACAAACCCCAGCCATCTCGGCACGGTCATGGTGATGGCAGGCACATAAACCACCAGGGCCAAAACCGCGAACTCAACCAGAATAAAGGGCCAAAGAGCCTTGACCAGGGTCCCCAGTTTCAGGTCCGAGACAACCATTCCCATGAAAAGGCAACCACCCATGGGTGGGGTCATCAGGGCAATATTCAAATTCACACACATCATGATCCCGAAATGCAGGGGATGCACGCCCAGGTTGATGGCTAACGGAGCCAGAATGGGGCCCAGAATCAAAAGCGACGGCCCGATATCCATGAACATGCCCACCAGGATGAGAAACAGGTTGATCAAAAGTAAAATTACGTATCTGTTATCGCTTAAAGCCATGAAGCCCTTGGCCACCAACTCCGGTATCTGCTCAATAGCCAGGAACCAGGCCAAAACACTGGCGCAGGAGAGCAGCAGGGTGATCACCCCGATGGTGACGGCGCTTCTCAAAAAGACATTGTAAAGTTCTTTGAAACTGATGTTTCTGTAGACCACCAGCCCCACGAACAAGGCCAGCCCCACAGCCACGGCCGCCGCCTCGGTGGGAGTTACCAGCCCGCCCAAAATACCGCCCAGAATCACTATGGGCATAAGCAGGGCCCAGATGGCGCCCTTGGTTCGCCGGGTGATATTTTTTACGGTCATCTTCTCCGGGTTGGTGGGGTAATTCCGCTTTACGGCCATATAGCGGGTGAGAATCATCAAAGCTACGCCGATCATCAGTCCCGGAACAATGCCTGCCGCAAACAAACCGGCTATGGAGACCTCCATAATGGCCCCGTAGAGCACCATGATGATAGAGGGCGGAATAATGGGAGCGATAATGGAACTGGCCACCGTCACGGCCGTGCTGAAGGGCTTGTCATAGCCCTGCTTGGTCATGGCCGGGATAAAGATGCTGCCCAAAGCCGCGGTGTCGGCCACTGCCGCGCCGGATATGCCGCCAAAAATAATGCTGGTGACTATATTCACCTGAGCCAGCCCGCCTTTCAGGCGGCCAAAAAACAGATTTGAAAAATCCACCAGTCTGGTGGTGAGCCCCACCTTGTTCATTATCTCCCCGGCCAGCAGGAAAAAGGGCAAGGCCAGAAAGGTAAAGCTGTCCATGGCTGAAAACATGCGCTGGGAAAGCATTGATAAAAACATATCATTGCCCAGGTAAAGAAACCCGAGCACAGTGGTAAGCCCCACCACAATTCCCACCGGCAAACCGATCAGGGCCAGGATAAAAAACGAAATCAGAATAAAAACCGGCATGTGCCTTCCTTAGTCTATGCCTTGGTGAAAATCGCCAAGGTAAAACGGTTTACTCGGCCTTCGCGCCTTCCTTTGTCAAATCAGCCGCGATTTTCTTGACCACACCGAGAAACAGCTGCAACAGGGTCAGCCCTGCGCCAACCGGAACAGCCACCACAATCCACTCCATGGAAAGGGGAAGAGTGGAGGCGCTAAGCATGTTGTTCGCGGTCATGAGCACACCCTGATAAAAGAGCACCCCCATAAAAAGCGCAATCAAAGCGTCAACCAGGTAGTTCAGAAACTTAGCCACCGGTTTAGGGGCGACCTTTTCCGCGATTTCAATCTTTATGTGCCGCCCCTGGCGCAAGGCTATGGAAATGGCGGTGAATCCCATCCAAACCAGCAGATACCTGGCCACTTCCTCGGTCCACATAAAGGGGTTTTGCATGACATAACGAAAAAACACCCCCATAAGCGCGACCAGGGTCATGGCCACAAAACAAATCACACACCAGGCGCCTGCCGCCATTTCGATAAAACGACCCAAATTTTCAGCAAAACCGGTGATACCGGACGGGTTGTCTGTCTGCATTTAAAGAGTCCTTTGAAGAGTTAAGAGGCTGGAATTTAGCAAAATTCCAGCCTCTTGCCAATTACTTGTAACCCAACTTCTTCTCCGCCGCATCCACGGCTTGAACCAGCTCATCAACCCATTTGGGGTCCATTTGGGTCTTGAGCCATTCAAGGCAGGCAGGCCCGGCCAGCTTTTGCAGTTTGGAGACCTGCTCGCCGTTCAAGGAGGTGACGGTCATGCCTTTCTTGGCCAGGCTTTGGGCAGCCTGGGACTCGAGCAAAAGGCTCATGTTGCGGGCGGTCAGACGCCCGGCCTTGACTGCGTCTCTGAAGGCAACCTTGTCCTGCTCAGGCAGTGAGTCATACCAGGATTTATTACAGAGCCAGATCTGATAACCCATCTGGGAGTTGGCCAGGGATAGATACTTCTGAACCTCGTAAAGCTTAAACGCATCGACCACAAAGGCGGCGTTGGTCTGGCCACCGACCACGCCGGTCTGCAGGGAGGTGTAGACCTCGGGCCAGGGGATGGGCACTGCGCTGCCGCCGAGGGACTTGAACATGGCAGCCTGTAGAGGACCCATGGCTCTGAATTTAATTCCCTTGAAATCTTCGGAAGTAACCAGAGGACGTTTGTTGTTGGTAATGGCCAGGAAGCCGAGATCCTGGATAGCCAAGGCCTTGAGGCCGGTTTTCTCGGTCATGGCATCCAACAACTTTTGCCCGTAGGGGCCGTCGAAAACTTCCCAGGCAATGGCGTCGTTTTTAAAGATATAGGGCGCCATCATCACCTGGGAGGGAGGGAATATGCGGTGCAGGGAAACCATGGAGGCGACTATCATTTGAACCGCATTGGCCTTCACCGCCTGCAAAAGGTCTGTTTCCTTGCCCAGGGTGCCCCGGGGATAGACCTCGATCTTGTATTTACCGGCCGTGCTTTTGTTCCACACATGGCCAAAGGCGAGCACACCGGCATGGGCCGCGGCTTTAAAAGGGTCGGCCTTGCCCAAATGGGCGAACTTCACCCTAACGGGATCATCGCCGGATATGGCCGGACCGGCCGTCATGGCTAAAACCGCCACCAATGTCAAACAAACCACTACGAGCTTTTTCATTACCTTTAGCCCTCCCCTGATCCTTGAGTCTTCAAGTAAATGGTGTTTTTAAAAAAGAGCCTGCCGCTTGTTCAAAGTCAGGCCACCTGTTTTTCAAGCATTTTTTCCCAGAACCATAAGCTGCTCTATGATCTGGATCATAGTTTGAAATTATTTTTCAAATTAAATTGAAAAAAACTTCAAAAGGGAGAAGTAAAAAAAGGATAAAGATCTCCGTAAAAGGGGACACCCTCTCATTTTAAATAGTTTTTTGGGCAGGCTGGGAGAAAAGCTCTGTTTTTTATATATAAAAACAGGTCAGGCCCAAAAAGGGCCGCGGCCGAGTTTCTCCAGGGCAACCGGATCTGCGATTTGTATTCTGCCCCTGGCAGACTGCACAATGCCCTGTTTGCGCAACTGGCCCATTATGCGTATGGTGGTTTCCGTAGTGGCTCCGACCAGGTCGGCCAGTTCCTGGTTGGTGAAATTGAGGGTGTGGCCGAATTTTTTATAGAGCATAAAAAGCATATTTATTATTCTTTGCTCGGCCTTTTCAGCCACCATGTCCAATATTCGCTCATAACTGGTTTGCACCAGATGCCCCAGGATTTTGATAATCCTCAAGGCCACAGTGGGATGCTGAAAGACAAAATCAACGAAATCCGTTTTTTTAAGACACAAAATGGTTGAAGTGCGGATGGCCTGGGCGGAAAGGAATCTGGGCAGATCTTCAAAAAGGGTTACTGCATTCAGGGTGTCTCCGGGCCAGCCCATCACAGCGGTGTAGGCTTTACCGCTCTCGGTGCTTTTGGAGAGTTTCACCAGGCCCTCAACCACCACCTTGAAATAACGGGGTGTATCGCCTTCATGAAAAATATATTCACCCTTTTTATAAAACCGTATGGAGGACAACTCGGCCAGATTGGCGAGCTGGTCGGGATCAAGCTCTTCAAAGCCCAGAGTCTTATTGAGGATAGCTATTTTCTGGTTAAGTTCCACGTTGTTGGATCCGCCTTTGATCAACAGGAGAAAAATTTGGCCGGGCATCCAAGGGCGCTGAATCATCTCTACCCAAAGGATGCACAAGGCTGTCTAAACCGTGATATCTTAGCACACTGTTTAAGGACGCCCAAAAGCCAATCAGCTTAAAAAGTCTTTGGGCGATGATCGGTTGACCTGAGCGGAAGCACCAGTCAAATAGAATCAACTAAGGGAAAAGAACCATGCCGGGCCCAAGCTGCTTGACATCCCTGAAAGTCCCGGCCGGATAAAATGCGATTACAAATCCGGATACAACCAAACTTTGGCATTGAGGAGGAAAAATGCCTGTAGTATTTGAAAACGGCCCTATTTTTGTAGGTGGCGGAACCACCTTGCACAACACCTCTGTTCTGGTTGAAGACGGCATTATAAAATCGGTTCAAAAAACCGGTTCAGCCCCCTTGCCGGATTGCCGCAGGGTGGACCTGAAGGGGCGCACCCTATTGCCGGGCCTGATCGATTCCCATGTCCATCTTGTCATGTCAGGCGAGCCCGATCCCATGGCCGAGGTTTACCAGGGAAAAGCCCCCATGCTTATCCTCCAGGCGGCCGTGCGTGCCCAAAACACCCTTATGGCCGGATTCACCACGGTCAGGGACATGGGTTGCAAGGACTATGTGGCGCTTTATCTGCGTGACGCGGTGAACCAGGGCCTGGTGCCCGGCCCGCGCATCCTGGCCAGCGGCCGGGTGATCACCATGACCGGCGGCCACGGCTGGCAGATCGGAGGCAGGGAAGCCGACGGGCCGGACGAGGTGCGCAAGGCCACCAGGGAGCAGTTGAAACAAGGGGTGGATCTGGTCAAGGTGATGGCCACCGGCGGCGTGCTCACCCTGGGCGTGGAGCCGGGCTGCCCCCAACTGAGTTATGAAGAGCTAAAGGCCTGTATCGAAGAGGCCCATAAGGCCGGACGCAGGGTCGGCACCCACGCCCAAGGCATGCAGGGCATAAAAAACGCGGTCTTGGCCGGCGTGGATACGGTTGAGCACGGTATTTATCTCTCAGAAGAGATCATAAATGAGATGATCAGCCGCAAAACAGCCTTGATACCCACCCTCTCCGCCCCGGTCAATATCATGAACAAAGGGACCGGAGCGGGCATGCCCCTGGAGGTGGTCACCAAGACTGAAAAATCCTATGAATCCCATCTGGCCAGCGCGGCCATGGCCTATAAATCAGGGGTTAAGATGGCCATGGGCACAGATGCGGGAACGCCGTTTAACCTGCACGGGGAAAACGCAAAGGAAATCAAGCTGCTCACCACCATCGGCATGACTCCGTCCGAGGCCCTGACAGCCGCCACCCTAAGCGCCGCCCAGGTGCTTGGCATAGATAACAAAACCGGAAGCATCGAAAAGGATAAGGAAGCCGACCTGCTGGTGGTGGAAGGTGACCCCGTGACCTACCCTGAGATCCTGATTCAAAAGGAAAACCTGCTTTTGATCATGAAACAGGGTCAGGTGGTCAAAGACTTGTTGTAGAAAAATCTCTCGCCGGGCCAAGAGAGCTTACAGTCCCGGCCCCCTGTCAGGGGCCGGGACTGCTTTTTAAATCAGGCAAGTTTCTTTTTGGCGGCCCATTGTTCCAGGCGGTCAAAGGCCTGGTTCAAGTCCGCTTGGGTGGCGCCAAAAGAAAGCCTCAAATGCCCTTCTCCGCTGGGGCCGAACGAGCCTCCCGGCACGGTGATCACCTTGGCCTGTTCAAGTATCTGGATAGCCACTGTGCGGGAATCCTCTGAGCTGAACAGATATCTGGCCAAAAGATAAAAAGCGCCCCTGGGCTCCACAAAATCAAAAACACCTTCCATGGCGCGCATGCGCCTTACGGCCAGCTCCTTTCTTTCAAAAAGCTTGGACCGCATATGGGCCACCACATCCTGCGGCCCGGTGATCGCGGCCAGGGCGGCGTACTGGGAAGGTGTGGGCGCACAGATGGCGGCCGAGTCATGGACCTTCATCATCTGCTCCATCAAGGGCCTGGCCGCGGCCACATAGCCCACCCGCCAACCGGTCATGGCGTACTTTTTGGAAAACGAATTTATGGTTATCACATGCTCGCCCATGTCAGGCAAAGAAGCCGGGCTTAAGTGGGGGGTGTTGTCATAGATAAGATAGTCATAGGTCTCGTCTGAGATAAGCACAATCCCCTTTTCCCTGGCCAGTTCAGCCAGGGCCCTGACCTGCCCGGGATCATAGACCCCGCCGGTGGGGTTGCCCGGGTTGCAGACTACAATGGCCCTGGTGCGCTCGGTAACTGCACTTTTCACCGCCTCGATATCCAGGCTCCAGTCTTTTTTGTTAAGGGGAACAAAGACCGGTTTTCCCTCGGCTAAAAGCACCTGCTCAATATAAGAGGCATAGGCGGGCTCCGGCAGGATCACCTCGTCCCCCTTGTCCACCAGGGTGAGGAAGGCGGTCAACAGGCCTTCCATGGCTCCTACGGTGATGGAGACCTCTCCGTCCGGATCATACTCCACCTGTTTTTCGGCCTTGAGATAATCAGCCACCGCTCGACGCAAGGCCGACAGACCGGGCTGCAAGGAGTATTTCCCGGCCAGGGTGTCTGAGAAAAGGGCCTGACTGGTGGCCTTTACCACATGCTCCGGCGTGGCAAAAGAAGGAACCCCCTGCCCCAGGGAGACACAATCGCCCACCTTGGCCGCCAGAATCGGCATCTCCTTGGTGGCTGACATGGAAATCTGCTGCACCCTCTGACTAATGGGTATGGAAAGGCTCATTTTCATACTCCTAAAAAAAGGCCGGAGGACTGGCGGTTTATGGGCTTCGGCCCCAACCGTCGTGGTCCTCCGGAAAAGTTCACCCTTATAATTATCTAAGACTGTTCAAAGCCGGGAATGCGCAGGCGGTTTTCCAGCCTGCGCAAGCCCCAGGTGGCCAGGGTCACCAGGACCAGGTAATACAAGCCTACCACTAAAAATACCTCGGTGTAGCGGAAAGACTCGGCCGCCAGGATCTTGCCCTCGCCGGTAAGTTCCACACAGGTGATGATATAAGCCAGGGAGGTGTATTTGATCAGGTATACGACCTCATTACCACAGCCGGGCAAGGCCCTTCTAAAGGCCTGGGGCATTATGATCGAGACTACACTCTGAAATGTGGTGAAGCCCAGGGCCTTGGCCGCCTTTAGCTGCCCTTCCTTAATGGCCTGGAGCCCTCCCCTTATATATTCGGAGTGATAAGCCCCGCTGCAGAGTACAAAACCCAGCACTGCCGCGGTAAAGGGCGGGAACTTGAGCCCCAGCTTGGCCAGCCCGAAATAAATAATAAAGAGCTGAACCAGAAGCGGGGTGCCCCTGAAAAGGTTGGCGTAGATATTGGCCGGAACCTTTAGAAAGGGATTGCCATAAACCCTTAACGCGCCGACAACCACTCCCAAAAGGATGCCGCCCAAGGCAGAGGGGATTATAAGCTGGATGCTCACCCATAAGCCCTGGTTGAGATAAGGGACAACCTCATCGATGATAAAAGCCCAGGTCTCCATGGTCAGGCTTCCTCGCCGTAAAGTTCAGCCAGCTTGGAACAGAAATCCTTGGTGCGGCTGACAGGGGTGCAATCCATAAGCGCCTGGGGCGATCCCTGTTCCACAATGCGGCCGTCTTGCATGAACACAAACTCATCGGCCAGGGAAGCGGCAAAAGCGATCTGGTGAGTGGCCATGACCATGGTCATGCCGCTGGCGGCCAGATCCCTGATAACCGCCAGCACCTCCCCGATCAGCTCGGGGTCAAGGGCGCTGGTGGGTTCGTCCAAGAGCATTATCTTGGGGTCCATGGCCAAGGCGCGGGCCACGGAAACCCTTTGCTTCTGCCCGCCTGAAAGCTGGGCGGGATAAAGATCCGCCTTGTCGGAAAGGCCGACCCGGTCAAGCTCCTGCATGGCCCTTTCCCCGGCTTTGGCCTTGCTTTGCTTTTTCACCTTAATCAGGGCTATGGCCACGTTTTCCAAAGCGCTCAGGTGGTCGAACAGGTTGAAGTCCTGAAAAATCATGCCCACCTGTTGACGAAATCCGTACAAAGCGGCTTTTTTGGAGGGGTTTACCTTGTCGCCCTCCAGGTAGATATCACCTTCATCAGGCAAGTAAAGCAGGTTCATGCACTGCAAAAGAGTGCTCTTGCCCCCGCCGGAAGGGCCAATGAGAACCTTTAAGTCGCCCTTGTTAAGCTCAAGGGAGACCTTATCGATAATCTTGTTTCCTCCAAGAATCTTGGAGACATTCTCTACCCGAAATATGGGGTTGGTTTGGGGCACTGTCTACATCCTAGTGGGAGTAGCCTGCAATACGCACTTTTTTCTCCAGCTTGCGCAGTCCGGTCACACCCAAATAGGTGAGGACATAGTAAAGCAGGCCTGCTGCTATAAAAAGCGGCAGGTGCTCAAAGGTGCGCGAAGCCACAAAGTGGGTGCGGGCCATGATTTCTGTGACGCCGATGACAAAGGCCACGGCGGAATCCTTCAATATAATCGAATATTCATTCGACCAGCCAGGTATGGAGAACCGCAAGGCCTGGGGAAGAATGATGGAGGTGATCGCCACCCGGTTGGACATGCCCAGGGCTTGAGCCGCCTTGAACTGGCCCTGAGGCAGAGACTGTATGGAGCCCCTGAAGATCTGGGATTGATAGGCCGCGCTGGTGAGACCCAGCACCATGGCGGCAGAGGCAAAGGCGCTCAAGTTAAGGCCGATTAGGGAAAAGAGGCCAAAATAGAACAAAAGAAGTAAAACCACCACCGGCACGCCCCTGAAGAACCATACATAGATTCCCACTAAAAAGCGCACCACGCGGTTACCGTAAACCTGGCCCACAGCCAGGGGCACTCCCATCAAAAGGCCCAGCCCCATGGCCCCAAAAACCAGTCCCGCAGTCTCCAGAAACCCCACCAGGATATAAGGCATTGCATCGATTACAACATTTAAGCTTTCAAGCATTCAAACAAAACTCCGGTGGGTGATATGGCATATCCCCGTTCAAAACGAGGGGGCGCCTGGCAGTCCAGGCGCCCGCGTAAGTCTAACAAAAAAACGGCCTAAAGGAAAACAGCGCTATTTAAGCTCGTATTTTTTCTCCAACTCCGCCCATTTGGGAGAAGCCTTCAGCATTTTGATACCTTTGTTCAGCATTTCCAGCAAGTCTTTGTCCGCCTTGCGCACCGCGTAGCCGAAATCCTCGGTGGGCATGCCGAACTCGCCCAAAATCTTGATGGGTTTTTTGGCGGCCATGTCCTTGGCCGGGGCATCGTCCATAATCGCGGCCACAATGCGACCGTTCAACATGTCTTCCACACTCAAGGGAGCGCTGTCATAGAGCACACGGTCAAATTTCCAACCCATCTTGTCCATGTTGGTTTTCAACCACTTGGCCTCGCTGGTGCCCCTCTGCACGCCCACGCCCTTACCGCTTTTCAAGATGTCCTTGGGGGTGAGCTTGGAGTCCTTGGGCACAACCATGACCTGCTTGATGGTCCAGTAAGGGATGGAGAAGTTCACCACTTTGGCCCTGGCCTTGGTGATGCTCATACCGGAAGCGATGAAGTCAATTTTCTTGGCGTTCAAGCTGGGGATAATACCATCCCAGTCCATGGGCTTATGCACAACCTTAAAGCCCAACTTGGCCGCAATCCAATCCACTGCCTCAACATCAAAACCATTGGGTTTACCGGTTTTGTCAACAAAGGCAAAAGGCGGGAAATTGGCATCTATGCCGTTTACATAGGTCTTTTCCGCGGAAAAGGCCGTGGTGGGCAGGGCCAGGCCCATGGCAAGACATGCCAGAACCAACAACTTCGCGATTCTTTTAGCCATTAGTGAACTCCCTCTCTACCGTGCTTATTTGTTTTTTGTTGATGGTTGTCTATACATCAAACATCAAAACTTATATTGTTTATTGTCTATACAATTAACCAATATTTGCGATTAATTGTATATACAACCAACTTTTTCTTTTTCCACTGCCAGGACAAACGCCTTACCACATATAACAGAGAGCAATTTTTGCGGCAAGCCATAAACCTTAAAACTCAAATAATCCCCAACCTGATACCTGTTAACAATTCTCAAAAACAAAAACCCGCAGTCCCCTTAAAGTTAACTTTTGAGGGAAAAGGCGAAAATCATATTCGGCAAGCTTGCCATGGCCCCGGCACTGTGATAGGCATGAGCTTGTTTTACCCCCCAAAACGCCGTTATAGTTTTCGGGGCCATCCCCTGAAACACCCCTTGCCCAAACGGTCGGCAGGAGTAAAAAAGTAAAAGCCCGGGTGGCTTTTTTTTAAGCGGCGGATTTAAAGCTGTTTATTATTAAGATCTGTTCATCGCTGATCGACCGCTTGAGCAGACTTCAGTCACTTTTTCGTGGGGTGAGAAAAAATTTTTCCCTTGCTTTTTTCGGTATTAAACGGCAGGAGTCTTTTTCCATGAATCAACCAAGGCACTGGGGGCGGGAGCCGTTTCTGATTCTGATCGGGGCCAAAGGCTCATTGCCCGAGCAAAAAACCCCATTGGCTTCCTGGCTGGACCAAAAAATCAACCTACCCCAAACCCGCTTCACTGTGGGGCCGTTGGAGCTTCTGATTTTTCACAAAGGCCCCTTGCTTACTGATCCCGGACAAAACGTACACATGCTTTTTTCGGGCCGTTTTTACACCCCGGACAGGCCCGGCAAACACGAGGAACTGCTGGACCTGGGCCTGGCCAAGGGCAAAACTCTGGCAGCGGCCCTGAATGGATCCTTCACCCTTTTATTCGCGGATCACAGGGCCGAAACGGTCACCATGGCCACTGACCGCATCAATTCACGCAAGGTATTTCACCAAAAAGTCGGCAGCCTGCATTTCCTGGCCTCCAGCATCTGGCTTCTACCCTTTTGGGAAACCAAAATAAATGAAACTGTGCTGGCCTCCATGCTGGCCAACGGCGCGCCCTTGGATACGAGCACTTTACTTACAGGTGTGAAGCTTCTGGAAAAGGCCTCTATCTATACTTTTGAACCGGATCGACTTACCCGCAGCCGCTACCTGCGTTTTGACCTGGACAATGCCTATGAAAACGAAAATCCCGGGGAGTTGAAAAACGAGCTTAAAAACCTGATCATCCAGGCGGTCAAAAGGCGCATCCCCCAAAAATCGCCGCTCATGCTCTCCCTAAGCGGCGGATATGACGCCACGGCCATCCTTGCGGCCCTGCGTTATCAGCTCAAGGTTGACAAGGTGAAATGTTTTTCCTATGGCTATCCTCCCCACAAGCACGGCAGCGATGAAAGAATAGCAGCCAGACTGGCTTCCAGGGCGGGATACGAACACGAAATCTGCCCCAGTTTTGAAGGTGATCTCACAGACATTTTCGAGGCGAGCGCCCTTTCAGGCCAGGGAATCACCCGTTTTTGCAATGAACCCACTGTGTTTAAGGCACTAATCCAAAACGGTCACAGCCAAGACTCGGTTATGATGGTGGGCGATGAATACATGGGCTGGAATGACGGCAAACTCATAACCGACAAGCACGTTCTGCACAGCCTCCCCATATGCGGCCTGGAAACCCTGGGCTGGATGCGGCAGCACATGGAAGAGGATGTTTTTGAAGGCCTCAAAGACTTATTGGAGCAAAGAAGAGCTGAGCTGATCAGAGAGTGTTCCTCGATGATCAACACCCATGACCGTAAAGACTTTCTTTATCTCAAGCAACGCATTCCCCATGTGATCCTGCCCTGGCGGCAATTTTTCATTGAGCCCTATCTGCAGGTGGATCACCCTCTTCTGGACCATGAAATCCTGGAATTCATGAGCCACGTGCCCACAGGCCTGCGCAGGGGAAAAGAACTTTTCAAGCGCGCAGCCAAAAGCCTGGCTCCCAGCCTGTTCCTGGGCCCCAGGGCCCTGGGCGGCACCACCTTGAACTATTGGCAAGAAGCGCTTGCCTCTCCCAAGGGTAGAGAAGAAATAGAAGGGCTCAGCCAAAAAAGCCGGGGCACCCTGTTGGACCAATACCTGGGCGAGGACCTGCCCCTTAAGCTTTACGAACTCACCTTGGCGGCCTATGGCAACACCAAAAGCGGTTTCGGCAAGAGCTTTAGAACCCGCCTTAAAAAATGGGACCTAAGCCCGGCTAAGAAATATCGTTCCCTGAAAAGCCCCTCAGCCAGGCCAGTCGGCCCCAGGGTGCTTTTAAAACGAGTTTTAATGCTAAGGCTTTTCTTAAAGACCCTGGAACGGGAAAATACCATAAAGCCCTGACACCGGTTTACAGACAAGTTTACCCAGGAACTTTTTTACGGAAACAACCACCCGGTGCGGCGGTTAATTGTGCCGGTTTGCTTAAAATCCCCGGCAATCCTTGGCTTCAGCTTCAAGCAAGGCTACAATTTCATAAGACAGGTAAAGGGTTAAAAACAGACGGGCAAATGGTTTGCCGCCTTAATAAACACCCTGCATCTTGCCGTCCATAGCGAGCCCCTTTATAACTTTGCCCTTAAAACAACTATCCAAAGATGCGTCTATATCAACAGGAGACAGGCCTTGCCGAAACAGTCACAACAAACCAGCCGACAAAACGGAGATAAAGCCATTTTGCTCGTCACCTCAGGCACCACCATGACCAAGCCCAGGCAGGTTTTTGACGATATACAAACCCAAGTGGAAAAAACCTGGCCCGACTGGGAGGTTCATTGGGGATTCACCTCCCGCATAATCAGGCAAAGACTGGCGGAAAAAGGCGAGACAATCCCCTCACCGGCAGAGGTGCTGGCCACCTTAAGAGCCAGACAATTTAAAAAAGCTGCGGTTCAGTCCCTGCATGTCATACCGGGAGGCGAATTCCACGACCTGGTCAAGGAAGTCAACGGCTTCAAGCAGATGGGGCCTGAATTCAGGCTCAGCCTGGGAACCCCCCTTTGTTCCGGCACAGACGACCTAAAACGGGTTTGCCGGGCCCTTTTGGCCGATCTGCCGCCCAAAAAAAAATCCGGCGAAGCGGTCATCTTAATGGGTCACGGAACCAAACATCCGGCAGGCGCGGTCTATCCCGCGCTCTCGGCCATGCTGGAGAAGTCAGACCCTCTGGTTATTCTTTCCACCTTGGAAGGTTATCCGGACTTCAGCCAGGTTGCCCAAAAGGTTAAAGAACAAAAAATCACCCGCGCCTTTTTGATTCCCTTTCTCACTGTGGCCGGGCGTCACGCCCAAAGGGACATGGCAGGGCCCGGACCCGAAACCTGGCAAAGCAGGCTGACCGATTTGGGGGTGACCACCACGCCGGTTTTCAAAGCCATAAGCGAAAACCAAAAAATCGTGGATATCTGGCTGGATCACCTGAAAACCGCCATAACTGATCTCTGACAGGCCGCACCGGACAGCCCGACGGATGTTCGGCTCTAAATGACCAGCCTGACAAAAAAGGCGGTAAATCAATTTCGCATCACATAACAACTGCCTGGTCGTCAAGTTATCTTCTCTAAGCTGTCATTTGCTTGAAGCTTACAGCCTAGGGGTTGGGCATAGCAGAATCAAAGATAAATATTTTTACAAAAAAACAAAAACCAGAAAAAGTCAAACAGGAAAAAACGTAACCATGCCCCAAAACAATGCACACTATGAAATTAAAGACCAAGTGGCTGTTGTCACCATAAAAAATCCGCCCTTAAACTGCCTGGATGCAGGAACCAAGGAAGACATTGGCCAGGCGTTCACGGAAGTCGCCAGATTCAGGCCGGGGGTCAGGGCGGTGGTTTTGACCGGATCGGGAGAAAGGGCCTTTGCAGCCGGTGCGGACCTGAAATCATTTTTGGAGTTTGATCCCAAGGCAGCCAAGGTCTATTTGAGCCGCAGCCAGGAGATATATACAGCCATAAGGGATTTTCCCTGCCCGGTGATCGCGGCCATACGGGGATACTGCCTGGGCGGCGGACTGGAACTGGCCCTTCATTGCGATATCCGCTATGCGGCAAACAACGCAAGGCTGGGTTTTCCAGAGGTCAACCATTCCCTTTTCCCGGGGCACAGCGGCGCACGAAGCGCCTTGCAGCACATACCTTTGGGGAAGCTTAAGGAGTTGGTCTTTACCGGCAGGTTGATAAACGCTGACGAAGCCTTCCGCCTGGGGCTGGTGGAAGAGGTTTTTGAGCCGCATCTGGTTTTTGCAAAAGCCCTGGAACTGGCCCGGGAGATAGCGGCCAAAGGCCCCTTGGGCGTCACAGCCGCCAAAAAGGCCCTGAACATCAGCAGCGACCCGGCGGGAGACCAGGGGATTGAATCGGTAATTGATCTTTGGGCCGGGCTCACAGCCACCAGTGACATGAAAGAAGGGGTGCGCGCCTTTATGGAAAAAAGGCCCCCTGAATTCAAGGCAAAATAAAAAAAAGCCCTTTTGCCGTTTCCGGCAAAAGGGCATTCTAAAAAGGCAACGGGCCGAACAGGAGAGCAAGGGCCATGAAAAAAATAAAATATTTTCTTGAGGCCAATGCCATGCTGCTCTCCATAATAGCGGCCAACCTCATGGGCATGGTCATGGTCAGGGTGCTTTTGCACATGACCGACCCAGATGACGTACCGATCAACCTGGAATATCTGATACGCGCCTTTCGCCTGGCCCCTGTATTACTCTATTTCACAATCACCCTTTTCATACTTTGGTATGAAAAACCCATCCGCGCCATCCTTAAGGCCAGGTACCGGGGAGAGTCTTCACCTGAAAGCCTTTTAAGTAAATCCAGGCGCAGGCTGCAAAACGAACCCTATGTGGCGATGCTTATCTGCTTTGTGGTCTGGACCATGGCCAGCATTTTTTTCGGTTTTATCCTGAAGCAGGCCGGAGCCATGGAGATGCGCATAAAAATGACATCCGCGCGCTCCTTTATCACCGGCCTGTTCAGCATGGCCATGGTTTTTTATCTTTTAGAGCATGTTATCCAGAAACATCTGGCCCCGATCTTCTTTCCCCATGGTCAACTGGCGGCCACAAAAGGAACCATAAAAGGACGCATAGGAGTCAAGCTCATAGCCCTGGTCCTAAGCTCCGGCATCCTGCCGTTCGGGGCCATATTGCTCACCATCAGAGGATCAAGCAAGGTGGTGGAACAGGGCCTGCGCTCGCCCCAGGAGATGCTGCTGCGCCTGCAATCCTACCTGGCTGTGGAGACCCTGATCTTCATCCTTCTGGCCACGGGCTTCACGGTGTTGTTCGCCACCAACCTGACCAAATCCATTCAAGATATCCTGGTTACTTTGCGAAGGGTCCGCAAAGGGGATTTCTCCGGCCAGGTGAAGGTCACCTCAAACGATGAAATCGGCTACACCGGGGACGCCATAAACAGCATGATAAAGGGGTTGCAGGAAAGAGACGCCATTAAGGAGCTTTTCGGCAGGTATGTAACCAATGAAATAAGGGATGAAATTTTAGCGGGCCGCATAAAACTGGGCGGCGAGCTGAAAGAGGTCACCCTGCTGTTCAGCGACTTAAGGGATTTCACCCCCATGGTTGAGGCCCATTCCCCGGAAGTGGTTGTGGGCATCATAAACGGCTATTTTCATCAGATGGCAGAAGCCGTAACCGAGCACAAAGGCCTGGTTCTGCAATATGTGGGTGATGAAATAGAGGCTGTCTTCGGAGCGCCTTTGCCCCTTGCCAATCATGCGGATCAGGCAGTGGCCGCAGCCCTCTCCATGCGCAAACGCCTGGCCCAATACAATCAAACCCTGATCGCCAAAGGGCTGCCCGCCTTGCGCCACGGCATAGGGATTCACACGGGCCTGGCCCTGGCCGCCAACATAGGCTCACCGGACCGGCTCTCATATGCCCTGGTGGGGGATACGGTGAACCTGGCCTCGCGCATAAGCGACCTGACTAAAAAATTCGGCACCGATATACTCATCAGCGCAGACACCCAAAGAGAGCTTTCCCAAAAACCCAATCTGCGCAGCCTGCCGGTAGTGCAGGTCAAAGGCAAATCCCAGGCCGTGGAGGTTTTTGCCCTGGAGTAATTATTTGCCAAGCGCCCCTTAAAAACGGAGAATGGTCTCAAACCGGCTTTTTAAGCCCAATCCCCAAATAAACCTCCGCTTTTGGTTATAAAAAAATGAAAGTTTCCAGGGATCAGACCAAGGACAAAAACCTCGTTCCGCCCCGCCGCACCGGCACAGGCCAGGTTCTGGCCAACCTTTTGGGCGGCAGCTTCTGCGCCTTTTATTTTCTTTTTTTAGACCCTGTTTCCATAAGGCCGGGCCTGGACAGGGACCTGATCGTGGTCGGGGTCATGACCATAAGCCTGATCTTGATGGGAAGCTTTATTTTCCACAGATGGGACAAGGAGATAACCCTTGCTGAAAAAGGCCTGGCCCAAGGCGGGCCTCTTGATCCCAAGCTCATGGCAAAGGCCAGAAAAAAAGTTCTGCTGGGGCCCTATGCCTCGGCCGCTGTCTCCCTTTACAATTGGACCCTGGCCGCCCTTTTCATGACCGGCTATGGGGGGCTGTTTGGAAACGAGGCCATTGATTCAGCGGTCCTGAGCCAGGCGGCCAGGTTGTTTTTCGGGGTGATGGTCTCAGGCATCCTCACAACCAGCATTGTCTTTTTCCTTACCGAAGCCCAGTTCAGAAAAGCACGCCCCTATTTTTTCAGAAACATCAAGTTGAGCCAGGTTAAAGGGACTTTGAAATTCCGGGTGAGGGAGCGGCTTTTGTTCAGCTTTGCCATGGTGAGCATAATACCGACTTTGATATTGGTATTTTTAGTTCATCATAAGCTAACCAGCCTTAATCTGCTTTCCCAAGGCGCTTACCAGAACCTTATAAACCTCATGGCGTTTGTAATATTGGCCGAGGCGCTTTTGGCCTTTTTCCTTTCCCGTTTCACTGCGGCCAGCATAGCCGACCCGGTTGACGAAATGGAACAGGCCATGGAGAAAGTAGCCCAAGGAGACCTCTCGGCCCAGGTGGAGGTGAGAGATGTAAATGAACTCGGCATGCTGGCGGAAAGCTTTAACGCCATGATCGACGGGCTCAGGGAAAGGGACCAGATTAAGGAAACCTTTGGACGCTTTGTTTCCCCGGACATTGCCCAAACCCTTATGTCGCACCGCCCCGCCCTGGGGGGCGAGGAAACCGAAGTAACGATCCTTTTTTCAGATATCAGGAACTACACCTCCATTTGCGAACAAATGACCCCTGAACAGGTTATTGAAATGCTGAATTCCTATTTCAGCTACATGGTAACGGCTATTGAAGAAAACAAAGGCCAGGTTTTCCAGTTTGTGGGCGATGCCATAATGGCGGTATTCAATGCCCCGGTCAAACTGCCCGACCATCCCACTTTGGCGGTAAAATGCGCCATTGCCATGAATAAGGCGCTTGCCGACTTGAACACCCACCATCGCGAGGGCCTGCCGCCCCTCAGCATGGGTATCGGCATCAACACAGGCCAGGTTGTGGCCGGAATTATAGGCAGTGAAAATCGCATGGAATACCGTGTGGTTGGGGATACGGTAAACCTTACCGCCAGAATAGAGAGCCTGAACAAGGAACTGGGCACGGATATACTGATCTCGGAATCGACCGGAAAACTGTTAAAAGGGCCCATTAAACTGACAGACAAAGGCAGGCACCGGGTAAAAGGCAAAAAAGGCATGGTGCATGTATTTAGTGTGGAAACATAAGCTTTTAGCAAACAAACCTTTACCGGAGGGTTACCTGTGTTATTATTTCTCCTGCATCATATGTAGGCGAAAGAATCTACATATGTAAATTGCAAATTGCTCCGGTGGAGGTTTTTCTACTCATGAATATCGCCTTTCTGATGGACCCCCTTGAATCGATCTCGCCCGCCATGGAGACAACCAGTTGGTTGATGTATGAATGCAACCAAAGGGGGCACAAGGTCCTTTATCTCGAGCCCCACGACATATATGTCCGCAAAAATCAATTGGTGGCCAGAATGCGTGACGTCAGCGTGCCGCCCGATCTGGGCATTGAGCAATACTGGCGATGCTGTCTGGACTGTCTGGGCCGGGAAGAGTTGATCTTTGAGGAAATGATCGAACTGGACGCCATGTTTCTGCGCAAGGACCCGCCGTTGCAGCATCAGATCATGGAGTTTCTCACCCCTGTGCAGGACAAGGTTTTTCTGATCAACAGCACCACCGGGCAGATGGCGGGCAACAGCAAGCTCTATCTGCTGAATTTTCCCGAGATCACCCCGGAGACCCACATATCCCGCGACCCCATCCGCCTGCGCAAGGTGATAGAGAGCTTTGGGGGCAATATGGTGGTCAAGCCGCTGATGCGCTCCAGGGGTGAAGGGGTCATAAAGGTCAGCATGCACGACAGGGACAACCTAAATTCCCTGATTCATTTCTATGTAAATTCATTTGAGCCCTACCCCAGGCGCGAATCCATCATGGTGCAGGAATACCTTGAGCAGGTTAAGGAAAACGGTGATGTGCGGATTCTGCTCTTAAACGGCGAAATCATAGGCGCCATGGGACGGATTCCCGCGGAAGACGATTTCCGGACCAATATCCACGCCGGAGCCACCCCGGTCAAACACAAGATAACCGATTCAGACCGGGCCATATGCGCGGCCATCAAGGACAGGCTTATCAAAGACGGCCTGTTTTTTGTGGGCATTGACATAATCGCAGACAAGCTTGTGGAGATCAACTGTGTAAGCCCCGGCGGCATACCCCGCATAAACCAGCTCAACAACGACAAGTTGGAAAGCAAGGTCATTGACTTTGTGGAAGAAAAAGTCCTGGAAATCAAAGCAAAAAGGGGAAACAATTAACCATGACCCTACCTTTCGCAATCTCCCTGCCCCATTCATCCTTGGAAATACCGGGTGAATGCCGCTCCGGCATGGCCCTTGGCCCGGACCTGATTTGGGAATCAATGGACCACGGCACCAGTGAAATATTCTCCGACCTGCCCGCCGCAGCCATGATCCAGGCCGAGTGGAACCGCCTGGTGGTGGACCTGAACAGAAGCCCTGAAGACACCGCCGATAAAGGCGTGGTGGCTCAAAGGGATTACGCGGGCAGAGAAATTTTTTTACCGGGTCATTATCCAGACCCAAACCAGTTTGCAAAGCGGTTGGTGAAATATCACGAGCCCTATCACCAAAAGCTCAGCCAGGCCCTTTTGGATAAATCGATCAAAGTGCTTTTTGACTGTCACTCCCTGCGCGGCAAGGGCCCCAAGGAAGCCCCTGACAGGGGCATGCCCAGGGCGGATATCACGCTCGGCAACAACGGCGCCCCGGGAGGAGCCGTTGATCCGGAAAGAGGCGTTCTGACCTGCCCCACAGAGACCTTCCAATTCATGGCCAAATGTTTTGAAGACCAGGGCCTTAGCGTCTCGTTAAACCAGCCCTACGCCGGCGGCTATATCACCAGGCACTATGGCGCGATCCTGGCGGAACAGGGACGCATGGCAGTGCAGATCGAGGTGAACAAAATAAACTATACGCGGGAAAACGAAACCATCCTGGATCAGGATATGCTGAACAGCTTTGCCGCCAAGGTTAAAAAGGCGCTCTTTGCCATTTCAGAAGGCGTATAAGAAAAACCCCGGCCCGGATATAACCGGGCCGGAATCAAAAAAACTTTTAGCGCGCAGGCGGTTTTGATCACCGCGGCCTCTCCCCATACCTATCCGCCAGATAATCTATGATCATACTCGCGATATCAAGGCCTGTGGCCTGTTCCAGGCCGCGGAAGCCGGGGGAGTGGTTCACCTCGATTACGTAGGGCTCTTTATCCTGATTCATAATTATATCCACCCCGCAGATCTCAAGTCCCATGCAGGCCGAGGCCTCAAGGGCTAGCACCTCCAGGTGTTTTGGCAGGTCAAAACCAGCCGCATGGCCGCCCACATGGAAATTGGCCCGGAAATCACCGGGTGGAGGGGTGAGCCGCATGACGCCTATAACCTTTTGGTTCAGGACAAAAACCCTAAGATCATCCCTGCCCTTTGGCGGAATAAAACGCTGCACCAAAAGCCCTTTACGCTCCTCTAAAAAGGAATCCACCACCACCTGGGCCATGGGGCTGTTCTCCACCAGGGCCACGCCCCGGCCTCCCCAGCTGTTGGCCTTTTTGGCCACCACCGGAAAGCCGCCCAAAAGGTTGACCGCATCCATGAAGCCTGTTTCAGTGGTGATAAAAAAGCTCTCCGGCACTGGTATTTTTTGAGCACACAAAGCCTGCAGGGTTAAAAACTGGTTCCTGGTCAACCGCATGGATTCACGGCTGTTCACCACCGGTATGCCCTGGCCGGTTATCTGGTCCACCAGGGCCAGGCAGTAATCCCCGATCAAGGCCCCTTGCCTGGAGAGAACCAGATCAAGATCAAAAAGGCCGGGCCAGTCCTTGACCCCGGGGCCTTTCACGCCCAGGGTGCAGGTGGTGCGATAGGGATTCATCAAAGAAAGTTCATGCCCCTTGGCCAAGGCTGCCTCGCGCAGACGGGCGTTGGGGTGAAAGTCAAAGTCATTTATGGTGATAACGCCTATTTTCATGGCCTTGGTCCTTTTAAGGGAGACAGACAGATCTTAAATTCAACCTAATCCCCAAAAGCGTTTTCAGTCACGGCAGCATTGATTCAGGCATCCAAACGCTGATCTCTTTTTGCAGGCGCGGGCTGAAATAGGTGGCGATTTTCCTGGTCTTGTTACGCAAGGCCATTTTCTGAGCCCCAAGGTTGTCGCTGGAGATAATGGAATAAACCTTTTTATCCCCGGCCCGGGCGGTTTCCCCGGCCAAGAGTTCAGTGCCTATGCCCAGGCCCCGGTATTCGGGCCTTACCGTGGTATAGCCCCTCTCCACATGTCCAGTCAAATCAAGACCGGTTTGCTCTTTGACCATTTCTATATATTCCGGCCTGGGGTGCTTAAGGCACCCCGACGCCACAATCACGCCCTTTTCTTCCACAAAACCAATCAAATGGGCCCGCTCAAGGTTATACCTGACCCAGGTGTTGCCAACCGCCCCGCCGTCTTCCACCATATGGCAGATCTGGTCCAGATATCCGGGGGGCAGGGCCTCTGGTTTGGCATAATTATAGACCAGTCCCTGCCCCACCTCGTAAACCTGTTCAGCCCCAATTACCCTTAGCCGCGTGAGTTTGGTCAAGCCGTGTCCGGCCAGATAAAGCAAGGTGTGGCCGGGCCGGGAAAGGCTAAGCCAAAAAGGGCTGCCCGGCAGGCTCTTGGCCCTTCCATAGGAGGCATAATCCTCCGGTTCCAAGGGCTTTCCGACGCGTTCCCAACTGTGCCCCATGTTGGGGTTTGCGGTGCAGAAATCAGCCAGCCCGGAAAGGGCGTCCCCGGAAGGAAGCACCAGATGATTCCATATGCCCATCTTGCTCACCTGACGCAACACCTTTACCCAATCCTTTAGCTCACCCGGAATTTTTTCCTTAACCAGCCAATGAACCAGGCAAATGCCTTTTTCCCGCCAGGAGCTGAAATCCGGCTGCTCAAGGGCCAAATCCAATTGCAGCTCCAAGGCAACAGCGGGTCTTTCCATGCCTTTTTCCCAAACCGGCAAAAGGTCTGCTATCTGCTTGGGGGTCATCTCCAAGGCTGAAATCCAAAAGTGCCCGGGAAGGTCTTTTATAAAGGAAAGGTCTTGGGTCTTTAAACGCCACACCCTTTGCGGTGAAGGCCCGGGCTGTACACCTGGCTTTGCTTTCGGCTCATTTGCCCCACCGTGCTCCCGGTCCCGGTCAAAGGGCCAGTCAGCACTCTTGGAATCCAGGCTGAGGCAAAAATCAGACACCTCTTTCAAAGGCAGGGCCGCGTTTTTGTCAAAGTCTTTAGCCAAGGCCAGGCAAAGCTTGAGCTGCGGGTGTTTTTGCCTGCAAATATCAGCCAGGAAAAGGCAAGGTCTGACTTGATCGGGATCATGCAATAAAACCGTCAATATTTCATAAACGTCTGTGGCCAGATGCATGTCAGACCAGTTAAGCCAAAAACTTTCTATTTGTTTTTCCGTTTGCCCGGCCTTAAATAAAACCGGTTCAGGACTTTGCCCTGATCCTGGAGTTGACATGTCCGAATCGAACCTGACACCTGTTTTCTTCAGCTCTTCTTTTATGCGCAGATACCAGACAGGATCAAAAAAATCTTGAGTACTAAGGGAATCAAAAAGCTCTTTGGTCGCCGGATCGGCACTTATCCACTTATGAAACTCCAGATTGGCGTCTGCTAAAAGCACATTAAAACCGTAATCACAGGTCATCCTCAACAGTCCGGTTGTCTCGCCGGGCATAGCCAATACAGGAGATATGGGAGGGTTAACCAACAGCATTTTTGATGAGCAAATGTCAGGCATAGCTTCTTTCTCTTGAATTAATTACAAAAGCACGGTCCGGCTCTGTACAAAATATAATTTATCCTATCAGGCCGACCGGTTCCCACAAGCAAATCAAGTTCAGGGCCTCCGGCGGTCCATGCAGCACAAAAATTCACACCAAATTAATAGTTTTTATTTTATCCTTGCCTCAACATACCTATTATGATCGACATATTGGAAATATATACTTTTTCATATCTCCCCGGACCATTGACAAGCCTGCCCAACCGGTCCGGCACCGGCAATCCCTAAGGCACTTATTCTAAAGGCCACATTGAATATGGCCTTTTAAAAAACCAACGGGAGCTTATAAAATGAAGCTTACCCTTGCCCACAGGCTGAGGCTGGCTTTTGGGGTTTGCATGACCATTACCGCAGCCTTAGGTTTCATCGCCTTTATGGCGCAAAGAAATACCACTCAAGACTTCAGCAAACTCATTGATCAAAAAGTCAGCTTCCTTATTCCGGCCGATGATATAGAGATAAAGATGTTGCAACACAGGCGTTATGAAAACAAAAACAAAGAACTTGGCGCGGATCTTAATAATCTCAAAAAATTCAGTTAAAAAGACCCGGCCCTTGATTAAAAGACAAAAGCAGCCATTTCCAGCCTGGGGGGGGTCTGTTCAATGAATACCGTAAAGGATTTTTTCAAGCGGCCAAAGAAATCCAGGCTGATCCGGCCATCACCCCCCAAAAAACAAACAACCTAATGAATACCTACAAAAAAGTTATTCATGATTTTAAAAAACATAAACCTGGTTTTTGAGGAGGGTGACAAACAACTGGCCGACTCCTCGGGCCAAACTCTGGCCCAAAGCCGGACCATGATTCAAATAGTGCTCGGATTGGCCGGTGTATGTCTGGTTTTGTCCCTGTTTTTAGGCGTCTGGACCCCACTCTGGACCGATCGGGATCTACGCCGCCTGGCAGGCCATCTGGGCCAGGGTGCGGAAATGGTGGCCAAGGCTTCCAACCATGCTTCAGTGGCCTCTCAGCAACTTGCCCAGGGGCCGCCAAGGTGGAAGAGACGTCAGCTTCCTTAGAGCACATGAACGGCATGAGCCCAAAAAGCCTGGCTGACACGGAAAATATCTCGGCCAAGATCGCAGACACCCAAAATGTTGCCGCCAATGCCGCCTCAGCCATGAAGCACCTGCCTCAATCAATAGAAGACATATCAAAAACAAGCAAAAAAACAGCAGTAATTGTAAAATGCATCAATGAAATCGCCTTTCGCACCAATCTCCCGGCCTTGAACGCCGCAGTGGAAGCAGCCAGAGCGGGTGAGGCCGGGGCGGGTTTTGCAGTGGTGGCCGCTGAAGTGCGCAGCCTGGCCCTTAACGCCGCCGAAGCGGCCAAGCAGATGGGAAAAGGCATGAAGTAGGTGGCCACCGGAGCAGAGGAGACCGCAGCCTCTTCAGAAGAACTCGCCGCCCAGGCAGAACACATGCGGGAAGCTGTACAGCAACTCAAGGCCCTGGCTCAAAGGGGTTCCAAAAAGAAACGCACCTTGGAACAAGGGATCACAACTCCCCGCTTACCCGCTCCTTCAGCAACAGCTCAAGGCTAAAGTAAGCTGAATTATACCTTTTGAGATCTCACTTTAAATCAAGGCGGGCGCCCGAATCTTCGGACGCCCGCCTTAGTTTGCCGACAAAGCCCTCCCGGGCTTTATACCTTTGGGATTATTTATCTATGTTGTTTTCCGCGATCGGCACTTTGGGCCCCTGGTGGCTCAGCTCAAAGCTGCCGAAACCACCGGTGATTAATTTGTGCTGGTGAAAAGTGCATACGCGATAGAAGTACTTGCCGTCCGATCCCTTGGCCAGGGCGGCAGCGGCCATATGCCGGGATTTAATCGGGCTGTCTCCACCCGAGACCCTGTCCAGCCACCAATCCTTATCAATTATGTTCAGGCGGTGCACCTCGGGCCAGCCTGCGTCTACAAGGATTTTTTTCATCTGCGATTCAAACTTGGCGTTTTTCATCTTGGCCTTGGGCAAGGTGCGGGCCTTGGCCACAGCGCCTTCCACATCCTGGTTAAGTTTGGCGTAATAACCGAAATCATCGCCGGATATTTTAAAGCTGCCCTTGGCCCAGGTCTTGCCATAGTAATAGAGATTAAAGGACATGGTGTGGCTTCCGGGTCCCAACTTACCGAGGTGGTGCGTCAATTCCATGGGTCCCTGGCGCAGGGTGGGGGTGGATTTGCCATACTCAATGTTGGGGTTGGCATAGGCCTTGGTCTTGTCCGGCGCGGGAGCGATTTCAAACAAAATATGATCCTTGTTCAACTCGGCCGGGGTTTTAAGGGTTACAAACTGGGCGTGGATCTTTTTATTATCCAGCTTTACATTAATGCGCAGGCTGGCTTTGTTCTGGTTTTTGTAAATCTTGGCCCAGGGCTTTTTAACCTTCACCAGGGCATAAATATTGTCGCCCGCCTTAAAGTTGTCTGTAAACCCGCCCGGCGCGGCAGGATCTATGGGTGAAGCGGAAAAAAGAAATCCGCCCATATCCGCCTTGGTCTGTTTTGCTTTTTCCTCCCATTTGGCATAAACCGACTTGAATTCGCCTATCCTGCGCCCCAGTTCCTTTTCCGTGTATTTGAGATCCGGGGTCTTGTCCTGGGGAAGGGAAGCTCCTTTATATTCATTCCACAAAGGCTCAACCTGATCGTAGATCCCTTTCCATTCCTTGATCAAAGCAGCGTCTTCCGTGTGATAGGCCAGCAATTCTTTCCCGCTGGCCGAAGAGATAAAGGGTTTCAGCTTATCGTTCCATTCATTGCACAAGGCAATACCGGCCTTTTCTTTAGCCTGGGCCTCATCCTGGGCCGCCTTTTCAGCGGCTTTGGCCTGGTCTGCCTGGTCCAGTTGGGCCTTAAGGGCCGCCAGTCTCTGATCAACGCTTTTAACCTGAGGATTTTCAAGTGAGAACTGCCCTGCATAGCGGTCGTCGATCTCTTTGCGCAAGTATTGGGCCTTTTCAAAGTAACGCTGAGCCGCACTGGCCGGGCCCCCTCCCTCGGAGTTAATGGCCGCCTCCGCCCGGTCCAGCTCTTTCTCTGCCTTTTTAAGCCGATGGCTGACTGCTGATGGAAGTTTGGCCGAAGCTTTTGATTCTTCTTTTTTTGCGGCGGGCTCAGCCGAAGCTTTTGCCGCGGATTTTTCCCGAGCCGGTTTCTCAGCAACCGCAGGAGCGGATTCGCTCCCCTTTACCTGGGCTATCTTTTGTTCCAGCTTGAGAATCCTGTTGTCGCAGGCCTTCATATCCGGATGATCAACAGAAAACTTCCCCTTATAATTTTTATCTATCTCCGAGCGATAGCGGTTGGCCGACTTGAGATAACGCTCAGCCCTGGCCGCCTTGTCCACGTCTGAGCCGACGCCCTTGACCATGGCCTTGTCAGCTCTGTCTAGCTCCTTGTTTATTTTCTTTAAACGATAAACAACTCCGCTTGGCAGTTTATCAACTTTTTCGGTCTTGGCCTTGGCCCCGGGCTGGGAAGCTTTTTGGGACTTTGGTTTGGCAGTGGACTTTTTATCCTTATCCACTATGCCCAATTCCTGACCGGCTTCTTTGACATCCTTGCCAAACTTGTCCGCCGCACTGCCCAGGGCATTGCCCACTTTATCAAACAAATCAGCCTGAGCCGGAATGGGGGACAATCCTGTAAACAGCAAAAGCAAAGCTATGGAAATGCAACTGGTGAAACCTCTAAAAAACATCTTTTCTCCCCTGACTATTTCTTTTAAGCCGAACTCCCAAAGCCAAGATAGCATAAAACCAAGCACAAGAATAAACAAAACAAACAATTAACAAAAAACAAAGTTAATCCTCAAACGCGCTTACAAAAGCATTAAAGGATGCGCGGGAACATTAAAAGAAATACATAAAAAGTCACTATTTTCACCAGCAAAATACTCTAAAAACAATTAATTACATATAAATACAACATCAAGGCGCAAAGAAATGCAGTACTTATTACTTAGAATGCACGAAACCTAGATTTTTTCCAAATCCGGGTTTCCAGCAATACCAGCCGGCACCTTTTTCAATCGGATTAAAGGCCCATCCCATTACCCAAGCAGACATGGCCAGTCTAATCATCGCCTTGAATGAGAATGCCCCCTGAATTAACCAACACCGCCCCGAGCTTGACTTAAGTATTTATATTGAGATACTATGTTTTAAATCGGGGGGTTCAAAACACCATTTCCAATCTTCTGGGCAATCAAGAGCCGATAAGATGAGATCGCGGCCTTGGGGCATCAAGATTCTTCACTTCTGTGCTTCCAAAGGCCGCACCTAGCCGAGGCAATTAGAAAACCCGGCAATCACCGCATAATCTTGTTTAAAGCATCTTTGTTTGAGCGCCTCAAGTCAAAGGGACTGGACACAACCGGTGGGTTCCCGTGTTTCTTCAAAAACGGACAAACAAGTGTGTGGCGTCTTTTCGCGACATTACAAGCGATTTAATAAAGGAGAACGACCATGGCCCTCATTAAAACCGCAACGCCTGAAAACGCCAGTGACGAAATCAAAGAACAATACTCTATCTTCGAGCCATTGGGCTTCGTGCCTGCTCCGTTTCAGCTGTTCAGCGCCAGCCCATTTCTACTGGATCTGCGCAAACAAGGCATTATCTACGGCATGGATCATCCCACACTCAGCGCAGGCCTGACTGCATTGATCAGGTTGTTGATCGCCGATGACCAGGACTATTACTACTGCATTTCCGCGAACAAACAGATTCTGTCCATGTTCGGATTCGCCGACGAAGACGAGGCGGCCAAGGCAGTGGCGGATCCGGCCAGCGCTCCCTTGAATGAAAAGGATAAGGCAATGCTCTTGTTTGTCTTAAAAGCCGTAAGAACCCCGGACGAAGTACAACAAGAAGATGTTGACCATCTACGCCGGCTGGGCTGGAGCGACCAGGATATCTTCGAGGCCACGGCCCATGGGGCAGGCATGGTGAGCGACGGTATTTTGTTCAAGGCTTTTAAAATGAAGGAAGGAATGGCCTGCTGATCGTTTTAAGCGGGGGGAAAAGCCCCGGCAGCGGATCAGCGACTATTTCGGACTTAATGGTTTAAGAAATAACCCACTTAACAGTGCGGACAAAAAATCGGCGGAGGTGCGTTAACTAAGCCTTTTGCCCGAACAAGAGAGAGTGTGAGGTTTTATTGTGCGGGCTTGCTTTTAGTCTTTGCCGGGGAAAATACCAAATGGGCGGAGGCCCGCCTTTTGCCTATCACCGGAGGCCTTGTCACAGGTTAACAGATTAATAATATTTTATTTTTCAAAAAACGTTTTTAGCTGTTTTTCAGCCCGCGTCAAGGTCGCTCAGCACCCATAGGATCATAGCCTTGACACCGGCTGAAAAATACCCGTCACATGGAAAACCTAACAAGCACTACCAAGGAAATATTAGGTGCGGTCCACTCGAAGTGAGATCTCGCTTAAGCCAAGTTCCCAGTGGAAAGTGCTCGATTCCCCAATTATTTATTTATCTTTTACATAAGGTCCGCTGCCTGGAACATGCATATTATCCGGATGATTTTACAATTTAAAATACCATGAGCAGCCTTTACATCCGATCAACCGGGTGTGGCCGCAGCTTACAGCCTGAGCCGCCTTTCCGAGCTACAGGTCATGCAAGATCGAACAGTTGGCATCTTCAGCAGCCCGGAACTGTTGCAGGCCATTAACTTCGCGCGACCAGGCGCAACTCATCTAAATGCATTTGACGCAGAAGTGAAAATTTGGCAGAATACCATTTTCTCCACTAAGTCATTGTATATTACAAGGCTTAATCTGAATTAGGTTCAAGTTCCTTTTTTACCGCTTACTACGCGCAGGCATAAGGGAGCCGGATATTTTGGTGGGTCTTGACCGTATATACCCCGATAACCGTCTGAGCACCGCCAAGGCGGCGGTTCCTTTCCCCAAAAAACCATTAATTGCTGCCCTTAACTTTGCAGGAGGTTGTGCCATGAAAAAGCTACTGGTGTGCCTTTTGGCGCTCGTTATCATGCTGCCTGCCGCTGCCTTGGCTGCGGACGCCATCAAAATCGGGATCAACGCCCCCATAACCGGCGATATTCCCAAGGTGGGCGAGGGAACCAAGTATGCAGCCCAGATGTGGCTTGCCGACATTAAGGCGGCCGGAGGCATCAAGGTGGGAGACAAGGTCTTTCCGGTGGAGCTTGTCATAGAAGATAACGAGGCCAAGGCCGAGAGCGCGGTCAAGGCAAACACCAAGATGATCACCGAAGATGAGGTGCTGGTGATCGTGGGGCCGCAATCATCCAAGCAGGCCGTGCCCGCCGGCGAGGTGGCCAACAACTATCAAACCCCGATGATCAGCCCCTGGTCCACCAACCCGGACACCACCAAGGACCGTCCCTTTGTTTTCCGGGGCTGCTTTTTGGACCCCTTCCAGGGACCGGTGCTGGCCAACTTCATAACTAAGGAATTTGGCTTTAAAAAAGCGGCGGTGCTCTATGACGTGGCCAGCGACTATCCCAAGGGATTGGCCGAATATTTCAAGCAGGCCTGGGAAAAGCTGCACGGGCCTGGTTCGGTGGTGGCTTTTGAGAGCTTCACCACCAAGGACGCAGACTTCAGCTCTCAGCTGGCCAAGATACTGAACTCCGGCGCAGAAGTCCTCTTTACTCCCCAATATTACAACGAAGTCGCCCTGATCGTGCAGCAGGCCCATGAACTGGGCTGGAACAAGCCCATTGTGGGCAGCGACTCCTGGGGCTCGGCCGAGACAGTGGAACTCTGCGGCAAGGAGTGCTATGGCCTGTTCTTCAGCACCCACTACGCCGCGGCCGGGGCCAAGGGCGCGACCAAGGCCTTTATTGAACGCTACGACAAAAAACACGGCTATGTACCCGACGATGTGGCCGCCCTTACCTGGGACGCACTGCGCATAGTGCAAAAAGCCATTGAGATGTGCGGCAACATCACAGGCGATGTGAAGAAAGACCGTCAGTGCATCAGGGACAACATGGCCAAGATCAAGGAGTTTGAGGGCATCACCGGCAAGATGACCTTTACCGAAGACGGCGACCCCATCAAATGCGCCGTGGTGGTGAAGATCAGCGACAAGGGCGAATTTGAATTCTTCAAGTCGGTTTGCCCCTAAGCACCCCTAACAGCACCTGACCTGCCCGCCCATGCCGGAATAGCTTCCCCAAGACTTCTCCGGCATGGACGGGCCCTTAACGGATCGCCGCTCTTTTTTAGCCGGTCCGGTTTCCCGCTGAAACATTAAACAGTCTCAAAAAACTTAACCGCCACCTGAGACTAAGCGGAGCTTAAGCAGGATGCAATTATTCCTTCAAAACCTGGTCAATGCCCTGCAATGGGGCAGTTTCTACGCCCTGATCGCACTGGGATACTCCATGGTCTACGGCATCCTGATGCTGTTCAACTTTGCCCATGGCGACATCTTCATGGTCGGGGCCTATATTGGCTTTGGAGTGGCCACCGCTCTATTGGCCATCATCTCCACCTCGGCCTGGGCAGCGGCCGCGCCGGGATGGCTGGTCCTGGTCCTGACCATCATCATCTCCATGTTTCTGACCTCTTTTGTGGGCATGATCGTGGAAAGGGTGGGTTACCGGCCCCTGCGTGAAGCGCCCAGGGCCTCGGCCGCCATTACCGGGCTTATGATCGGCATCATTTTGGAGACCGGCAACCTGGCTCTTTTGGGAGCCCGCCGAATTCGTTTTCCCTCGCTCATAGAATCCACCACCTACAACCTGGGCGGCGTTTACATCACCAACAAAAAAATAATGATCGTGCTGGTCTCCCTGGCTCTGATGATAGCCCTGCACCAGTTCATCAAACGCACCAAGTGGGGCATGGCCATGCGGGCCATGGCCTTTGACTATGTGGTGGTCCCCCTGATGGGTGTTTCCATAAACACCATCGCGGCGCTGACCTTTGCCATAGGCTCGGCCCTGGCCGCGGCGGCGGGGATCCTTTTCGGGGTGGCTTATCCGGTGCTGGACCCCTACATGGGCATTGTCTTTGGCTGGAAGGCCTTTGTGGCAGCCATCCTGGGAGGCAGGGGTTCCGTACTTGGCGCGACCCTGGCCGGTTTCCTTCTGGGTTTCATTGAAATATTCGTGGCCATGATCTTCCCCTCCACCCTGCGGGATTTCATAGCCTACTCAATCATTCTGTTGATTCTGGTCTTCAGGCCCCACGGCTTTTTCGGCGAGCCCTACAGCGCCCGCCTGCGCCTGTGACCTGAAAAAACCCGATGGCACTTTATTGACGCGGCTTTTTGAAACAGTTTGAGGATATGGCCATGCAGAATAAAGACAATTCCTCCGCCCGGGGCCTCTGGCAAGGCATCAGGGCATTTCTCGCAAAGGCCCCCATGTTGGGCTGGCTTTTGGGGGTCATTGTTGCGGTTTTCCTGGAACAATATTTCGGCACCCAATTGGCCAAAGGGCTGGGCCTGCCCAAAATCCCGGTGCTCTTCGGCTTTGTGATCATGCTGAAGACCCCGCTTATGATACCTAGTGTTTTTGCCTATGACTTATTGATCTTTTTCATCCCAATTATCGGAGTGGCCCGGATCACGGCCTCGATCACCAATCAACTGGCTGCTGCTCTGGACAGGATGCCCTTGATCATCTCGGCGGTTCTGCATCTGATTCTGCTCTATATTGCCCTGCACACCTGGTCTGAGGTAAGCGATTACCGCAACCTCACCCTGCGCCTGACCCTGATCGCCGTACTCTTGACCCTGAGCCTGAATATCATAAACGGTTACATGGGGGAATTTTCCTGTTCACATCCGGGATTCATGGCCCTTGGCGCCTATATGGGCTCTGTATTCACGGTGCTTCTTTTTGCCAAGGACAAACTCTTTGGCCCGGCCCTTTTGCCCCCGGAACTGGGACCTTATCTTTTTCCCCTGGGGCTTATCATAGCCGGGCTCACAGCCTCGGTCGGCGCGCTTGCCATTGCCGTCCCTTCTTTCCGCACCAGGGGCGATTACCTGGCGATCATATCCCTGGCCTTTATGTTTATCGTCAAAAGCCTGATCGAAAACCTGGAGGTGGTCGGCGGCCCCAGGGGATTAAGCGGCCAGCCCAACTGGGCAAACCTGCCGACTGTGTTTCTGGTCACCATTATCGGCGTCTGGATGATCAACAACTTTGTCACCTCCATATTGGGGAAGGCCTTGAACGCTGTCCGGGACGATGAAATGGCGGCAGACGCCATGACTGTGGACACCAGAAAAACCAAAATCGTGGCCTTTATGTTCGCCGCCTTTTGGGCCGGGGTGGCGGGAGCGCTATTTGCCCACGTGCTGCGCTATGTAAACCCCGGAACCTTTGGCATTCAAAAGCTGGCCGAGGTCCTGGCCATGGTCTATTTCGGAGGCTTGAACTCGGTATACGGTTCTATTGTGGGCGCGGTGGGAATCCAGATCATGGGAGAAGCCCTAAGGCCCCTGGAACTCTTTAAGTGGATTTTAATCCCCACCCTTTTGATTCTGGTCATGATCTATCGTCCCACCGGGCTTATCGCCTTTAAGGAGTTCAACTTAAAACGCATCCTGGCGCCCAGGAAATAAAAGGTTTTTTGGCTATGGCACTTCTTTCGGTTAAAGAGATGACCCATCGTTTTGGCGGCCTGGTGGCGGTCAACAGCTACAACCTGACCCTGGAGCCGGGGCAGATCATGGGGCTTATCGGCCCCAACGGAGCGGGCAAGACCACCATCTTTAACCTTATCACCGGCATATACTGCCCCACCGAGGGCAAAATCACTTTTAACGGTCAAGAGATAACCGGCCTTAGGCCCCATTACATAGCCTCCCTGGGCCTGGGGAGGACCTTCCAGGACCTGCGCTTGTGGCGGCACATGACAGTCCTGGAGCATGTGAAGATGGCCCGCTATTCCAAAATCGATTATGGCTTCACCGGCGCTTTTCTGGGCACGCCCAAACGAAAAAAACAAGAGGCCCAAGCCACGGAAGTGGCCATGAGCCTCCTGGAGATGCTCGGTGTAGACAGCCTGGCCGATCAGGTGGTATTGAACCTGCCTTATGGGGCCCAGAGAAGAGTGGAAATGGCAAGGGCATTGGCAACCGACCCCAAGGTGCTTTTTTTGGATGAGCCCACAGTGGGCATGACTCCTGAAGAACTGAGCCAGATGATTCAGATCATCCGCACGGTCCACCAGAAATTCGGCCTGGCCATATTCCTTATCGAACACAGGCTGAAATTTGTCATGGAACTTTGCCAAAGGATACAGACATTGGTCTTCGGCCAGGTGATAGCAGAAGGCAACCCGGAAGAGATTCAAAACAATCCCAAGGTTATTGAGGCCTATCTTGGCGAGGAGAAGTTGGACTGATGCTGCTTTCCGTAAAAAACCTCGAGGTGTCATACGGCAACATCCGGGCCTTGCACGGGATTGACTTTGAGATTGCCGAACGAGAGATCATAACCATAATCGGGGCCAACGGAGCGGGTAAAAGCACCACCTTGCGGGCCATATCCCGCATGGTGGAGGTGGGGCCCAACACCAGCATGACCTGTCAGGGCGTGGATCTTTTAAAATTCAGCGCGGACAAGGTTGTAAGCCGTCTGGGCGTGTCCCATGTGCCTGAGGGAAGGCGTCTTTTCGGAAACCTGACGGTGCGGGAAAACCTGGAGCTGGCCGCCTTTGCCCGAAAGGACCACGAGGGCGTTAAAAAAGACATTCAACAGGTGTTTGAGATCTTCACCCGCCTGGATGAAAGAAAATGGCAAAAGGCCGGCACCTTAAGCGGTGGCGAACAGCAGATGCTGGCAGTGGGCCGAGCCTTTGTCAGCGGCAGAAAGCTGATGCTCCTGGACGAACCTTCCATGGGCCTGGCCCCGCTTTTGATGCTGAGGGTCTTTGAGGCATTGAAAGAGATCAACCAGCAGGGAACCGCCATTCTCCTGGTGGAGCAAAACGCCCGGCTGGCCCTTAAATTCGCCCAAAGGGGCTATGTGCTGGAAAACGGAAAAATCGCCCTCAAAGGCGAGGCCAAGGCTCTTCTGGAAGACCCGGAGGTTAAAAAGGCCTATTTGGGGGGATGAGGCCGGAAACCAAGCCTTGGGACAACAGGCCCAAAGGCGCTTTTGTGATCAAAATGCCATTCACCGGCAGGAACAACAGGTTAAGCCCCTGCCGGAGAGCAGGCTTGAAAACAAGTCACTCAAACCTACCCCATCGAAACCCTATCAATTCCCTGCCCGAACAAGACGCCCGAGCTTCAAATGAAACAGAGAGGCTCCCGACTACGCATGGATATCCAGGCGGTTCAGTTTATCCAAAGCCCAAAAGACCGCAGAGGTATGAAGCGCCTGGTGAAATTTATTGGTTCTGACCATTTCGATCACCTCCGGCAGGGGTTTGACTACGGTTTCGATCTGCTCGTAATCATCTTCTTGGGGTTTGGCGATCAGTTCAACATCCTTGGCCAAAAAGCAGTGCACCAGGTTTAAATGGTTGGCCGTATTGGGCGATAAGCAACCGGTCTCCATGAAAGCGCCGCCTCCATAACCGGTCTCTTCCATAAGCTCCCGCCTGGCGGCCTTTTCAATGGAATCGTCACTTTGCTCCACAGTACCGGAAGGAAGTTCAAGGACAATCCGGCCAATGCCGTGACGGTATTGCCTTACCAAAACCACTTCCTCATCCGGGGTCAAGGCAAAGGTATTCACCCAGGTCGGATACTGAAGGACATAATAAGGCTCAATAATCACACCATTATCCAACTCGCATCTATCGGCCCTGACCTTTATCCATCTGTCATTCACAACATATTCGGATTCGGTTATCTTCCACTTGCTTATATGGCTCAAAAGAAAACTCCCACTTTAGAGTAGTCTTATAAAAAGGGACTCCGTATTGGAGGCTGCTTGGAAACAATTCAGACAAAACCTTATCACAGGCCTGGCGGGAAAAAAACGGAGAGTAAAGCCGAAAAACCGATTGCCAACCCAATGGGAAATCCAAGGCCGAGAATCAAGGAGTAAGACAAGTCTTACCCAAAAGGGCCGGGCTCCCTGTCCTTTGTGAGATGCCACTTGGCAAAATCAATTACCTTTTGAAGGAGTCACTATTCTGCGAGCCGTCAGTTAACACCCCGATAATTCATCAGCATTTTGGGGTGTACTCCAGATCCTTTTCAAGTTTTATTCATAATAAACTCGGGCAGAGTCCGCCTTGGAGGGGTTCCAGAACCAATGCCCCTCCCCTTTTTCAATTACCTATGCATAGCGAGGCACGCCCCTTATGACAATAGCCTTCTCCGGATTCAGCTCCGAGCACAGTTCAGCGACCTTTAAGGTGGCGGAACTGTGTCTGCCCACTCGCACGTCAATGGGCCAGCCCTCTTCAGTAATCTGCTCATAAAGTAATTTGTGCTCTCCGGCCTTCATTACAAAGGGATCCTTGCCTTCCAAAAACCAGTTTTTCATCGGTCACGCACCGCACCCGGTCCGAAAACGGTTCCGGCGTTTCAAACAAAAGCGAGGCCGCCCGGGTGTGGTCAGCGACTTCCCGATGGGAAAGGGCGTGCAGGGTCGGCGGGGAATATTCCATGCCGATCGGCCGTTTGAACTCCTCACCGGTAAGCATAATGCCGGCCCATGACCGCGGCCTCGGTCATCTTTTGATGAGTCAAGATTGTGCTGATAACCGGGGACTCCGGTTCAGGCTCGTGATAATCAATAAAGACATCCACCTTTTTTTCTTCAATCACTTTGTAAAAGGCATAACAGGTCTTTTCCGTGATGGCGCCGTCTTCCTTGCCCGGCCAGGTGCATTTCAGGTTTCCGATATCCATGTAAGCCAACATCTGGCTGCTGGGATAATTCACATAGACCTCGGGATCGGGCCAGCGGTCGCCCATGCGGAACTTCTTCACGCCCCGGGAGGTGGGGATATGATAGAAAAGCGGATTGGCTTCTCCGGGCCTGGTCACGGTCGAAGCACTCCGGTTGGCGCGGACGGCCACCACCAGCTTGCCCTGAGTCACCAGGGCCGATTCCACCAGAAGCTGAGCGGCCAGGTTGGCCGCCGGGCTTTCGTTAGCCATTCAAATAGTAGCTATTGCAATAAAGGGCTGGCTAAAGCCTCACCCAAATATTGGAATAGACCATATATTTTCCAAATTTTCCAGTATTCAATAAGACAAATGCCAGGCAAAAATCCGAGAAGCAATAAAAAAACAGGGAAGATCCCCTTAACTTTGAAAACCCCTTTCAGACCCCATGTAGTTATTACCAACAAGAATACAAATTCTAGCCATTTAGAATAATGGCCTATAGCCAAAATGGGATAGTATGACGGATAATAGATTTGCGAGGCAATAAAAATATCCATAATACCTTTAAAAGAAATATCAGCAGAATTTGTAAGATTCAGCCCTATATATGCCACTAAATAACCGGGGAGGTAAACCAGCAGATAAAGTAGAATGTGAAATCTGCCAAATTCCCCTACAGATAAAAGGTAATCTTTCGAAACACCATTACCGGCAATGTGATCAGTATAAAATAGGTAGTCTGGCAAACAAAAAACGTAAATATTAGCCCAGATTATATAAAGAATAAAATTGATAGATAAAAACAAGACTAAGAAAAAAAGTTTCTGTTGTAATTTAAGACCAACAAACAAAATAAAATAATCAACAGGCCGTTTAAAAGCTACACATAACAGCCTCTTAAAAACATTACAGGCAGAAAAAATAGCATTATATTCAATAGATATTGTCTTACTATCCATACAGTCGCCTCTTCTAACACTAAATCTCACATAGAAAAAAATGAATCTTGGATATCAAGTTGGAAATTATTAGAACACTCCCAACAACAATATGAACAACCCAGGCAGTAGTAACCTTAAAAATCACAGCAATACCGAAAATCATCGTCAAGCAAAAAGAAAGCAAACCAGAGGGAAGTAAAGTTGAACAAAAAAAGGGCTCAAAAAATAAAAAAATATTAAAAACCTGAGAAGCGAGAAAAATTAAAAGCACCTTCTTAAAGGTGCACCCAAAGGTATTTTTACGTTTATATATTTGAGCAAACGAAACCAAACAAATAATATCAATCAAAAAACACCAAAAGTATTTTTCAAGCACAGGAACAATTGCTTTAACTCCATAACTTAACACACTAGTAGCATCATAGCCGCCAGCGCCTAAAGTAATTCCAAAAGCCATGCGAAAGAACAGTAATCCGTAGAACAAAACTATAAAATTTATCAAGCTGACAAGTATAAAAAACAAGAAAGCATCTTCCCCTTTTACTCTTTGTAATAGTCTGAAATAACTTACAGGGGAAGCAAAAGCTTTTGCATAAAGTTTAGAGATATTACTACTAAAAATGAACTTAAATTTCACATTACTTAAAAAATGAATCATCACTAAGCTGCTTAAGATATAACATCAAATTTAAAATAAATACAGATCCCAGAAAACTAACTTACTTTTTTCACTTAACACAATTCTTACAGGCTAGCCAACAGGGCAGTCAAGCATAAAAACTAAACGCACTAAAGTCCTTTTTTCTCATTAGAAATTCTTTAATAATCAAGAGTGATTCAAGGACAAAAAAATAACCTCAACCTGAAAATATTTTCATCAAAGGATGCGTTAAAAATTAAAAAACAATTCCAGATAGCTTATAATATTGCATTTTCCTGAACCATAAATTATCATGATTTTAGAGGAGGGTCTTGGGTCTTACCGTAGCCGGACATTTCTTTCTGAACTTGAATTACCAGGCATAAGGTTCCCCTAACTGAAACTTCCAGCACTGAATTTTCAAAGGACTCAAGAGGCAAAGGGTCATCTATCTGCCAGCTTGCTTAGGAGAGAGCCCATGTCGAACTGTGATTTGCTGGATAAGTGCGGATTTTTCCAAAAACACGCCAAGTCTCACCAAGCCGCTTGCCAGGGGCTGGTAACCCTATACTGCAAAGGCCCCAAACAGAATGAGTGTAAACGCAAAGAGTACCGAAAGAAGCACGGCCAGCCTCCACCTGATGACATGCTGCCCGGCGGAGCCATGCTGAGATCCTGATTACAAAGCAATAGGACAAAACAAAGCCCCCCTTTTTGCCCATACAGCTTGGTCATGGGTGTGAAGGAGCCTTTGCATTCCACCAAGGCCATGGAATCCGACTAAAACCAGCCATTGGGGTGCGCACTATATTCATAGATTTGAGAAAAAATTACTTTCTAAAATTAATTTTATTTTATCGGCAAGCTCAAAGCACACCACTATTACAATCACACCTCCGATTCTCTTACCCTTTCTTTCCACCTGTGTCAAAAATGTGGAATATAGTGCTAAAAACATCTGAAACCTTAGAACCAGACCAACTGCTAACCATCCAAAAAGTTCACTCAAGGGTAGAAAGAAATAAAAATTATACACCTGCGCCGCGACAAACATCAAACTTATTTTTTTCAGGTCAATTTCAAGAAATAAAATTAACTTGAAGATTAGAAACACGGCAATCAAATAAGGAATTACCCATAAGATCCAATTAAGCACCGTAGCTATAAAAAATTGAACTATGGTGCTGGCAAAATATCCAAGGGCATATATCCGCCATCCCGCATTACTATTCAGGTTAGCCTCAAAGGGAGCCCCAAATACCAATAGCTCCACCAACACAGCAAACAAACTAATCCACATCAAGATTAAAAAATATTTTAAGGACACAGACAGATTAAGTTTTTGGAAAAATTTAAAATACTTTACAGGAGAGGTATAGGCTTCTTTAATTAATTTAATATAAATATTGGGACCTTTAACACCTGAAAGTGAATTACTCCTTACACCTTGGGCAAAATTATCCGGCATGCTCCCCCCACAGACAAGCAAACTAAAAAAAATCAGATTGTTTACAAAAACCCTTTTTTCAACAAAAAAACGCCCCGAACTAACATTTTCTCTAACGTTGATATATCATTGGAATTTTCCTTTCAATAAACCGACCAAGCACTTCAACTCCAAAAGGACGTTTCCTAAATGAACCGAATTCTCACCATAGCAGAAAACAGGCAAAGGCAGGCATGGGAAATAATCAAAGATACGGATGTGATCAACCTGTGGGAAGCGATCGGCGCTACGATCAACCAGGTGGGCTCACTAAAGACAGGGCTTTTGATAAACAACCGGGATATTGATTTTCACATATATACCGATCCGTTTTCCCTGAGAGACAGTTTTTCGGCTATGGCGCGCCTGGCTGAAAACAAACGGATCAAGCAAATCTTCTACACCAACCTGCTTGAGGCGGAAGACAAATGCCTGGAGTGGCATGCTTTTTACGAAGACAAGCAAGGAGACGCCTGGCAGATTGACCTGATCCACATTCTGCCGGATTCCCCTTTTGCAGGTTATTTTGAAAAGGTGGCGGATCGTATTGCCAAGGCCCTGACCCCTGAGACCCGCCTGGCCATCCTGACGATCAAAGACTCGATCCCTGCGGATCAGAAGGTAATGTCGATCAAGATTTACCAGGCAGTCATTGAAGGCGGAATCCGCGACCTTGACTCCTTTTGGCAATGGCAAAAAAAACACCCCGATGACGGCATTATCACCTGGATGCCATGAAATAAACTTAGGCAAAAATATGGCCGAAGCATCTAAAGCACCGGCCATATTTCGCCTTAATATTTTTCACCCGGCAACCTAAAAGGGCTTTTCACTCCTGCTTGGCCAAAAACAGGAAGCCCGTAAACTAACCCCGCCAAACAAATCTTACGTCGATCTTGCCTTACCATTCTCCCCAGCTGATCCAAGCCTCTTTTCTGGGCGGCGCTTTTAGCTCACCCTCCGGTCTGCCCAGGGGAATCACCCCGGCCAGCTCCCATTTCTCCGGCAGATCCAGGGCCTTTTTCATTTCTCCGGGATCAAAAAAAGTGAACCACAAGCTGGCCAGGCCTTTTTCCCAGGCCGCCAGCATGAAGTTCTGAATAAGGGCCGATGCCGCCATCAAGGCGCCGTGGGGTTGATTAAAGAAAAAACCCAGCCCGTTTTTGGTTGGATTATAGGCAACGGCAACCAGCAAAGGGGCCTCTTCCAAAAAGGAAAAGCCATACTTCCCGGCCCAGCCCGGGCCGTCTTGAGCCATGACCGCCTTTTGCGCCTCTTCTCCAAGCAGCCGGACTTTTTTCTTGTTTTCCGCGTCTTCTATGACCAGAAAACGCCAGCCCTGCATATTCAGCGGGCTGGGAGCCCAGCAAGCCTTATTCAGAAGCGAGGAGACCAGATCCCTTTCCACCGACTCCCCTGAAAAACTCCTGCAACTCCTCCTGCCCTGCAAAACTTCCGAAAAATCCATTCCCCCTCTCCCTGGCCGGATTCCCGTCAGGCTCCGGCCTTTTTATCTTTTTCGCTCTTACGCTTTTCCTCGTCCCGGATCTCGCGGCGCAGGAGCTTGCCCACCTTGGATTTGGGCAACATGTCCCGGAACTCAATATAGGATGGCACCTTGTAAGGGGCCAGGCACTCCCTGCAGAAACGGATCAACTCGGTTGCCCCCACTCCCTTGGCGTCTTCTTTAAGCACCACAATGGCTTTGATGCGTTCTCCCACCTTGGGATCCGGCACCCCAACCACGCAGGCCCCCACCACCACATGGTGATCCTGCAAGACCGCCTCCACCTCAGAGGCGCTCACACGGTAGCCCTTATGCTTTAAGATGTCCGCCGAGCGCTCCACATAGTAGATCTGACCGTCTTCACCCATCTTCACAAAGTCGCCCGTGCGGTAATAGACCTGGCCATTGAGCTGTATGAACGAGGCGCTGGTTTCAGCCGGTTTGTTTAAATATTCCTTGATGCTGTATTGGGAAGTAACTAAAAGCTCACCGGATTCGCCGATCTTGGCAATCTCTTCCGTCTCCGGGTCCAGCACCTTGACCTGGCGGGATTTCAAGGGGGTGCCGATGCACATGATCGGAGGTTCGCCCTGATCCAGCCTGGAATAGGTGACATGCCCCGCCTCGGTGGAGCCATAGACCTGGTAAATGGGCTCGCCAACGTGGCGTTTCCAGCGGGCCTGCACCTCCCTGGGCAGCACATCTCCGCCGCAATAACAATAACGCAGGGAGCCAAGGTCGTAATGCTTTAGACGGTCATTCTCCAGAATCATGCGGTAAAGGGTGGGTACTCCCAGCATCCAGCGCACCTTGTAGCGCTCTATGGCCTTTAAAATGGAATCCACCTGGGGGATGGGCATGAGTACGGTGGTGTTGCCCTGGTTAAGGCCCAGGGCCAGGAAAAACCCCAGGGCCATGATGTGGAACAAGGGGTTCACCGCCACATACACATCCTTGCCCGGCAGGGCATAATCTTTGAACACATCATCGGTTATATCGTTTACATAAGAGGTGTGTCCCCAATGGTTGCCCGGAACTCCCTTGGGAAACCCGGTGGTGCCGCCGGTATAGAGAATATATGAAAGGTCCTCTACCGGGTCCAGCTCCACCTTTGGCGGCTCGGGCGGGTTATTAAGCAGGCTATTGAACCAGATAGTCTCATCCCCGCCCTTGACCTTGCCCCTGGGAGCCTTGTCGAAAAGGGCCGCCACCAGCCTTTTGGGCCGGGAGACCAGATCCAACAGATTGGTTACAATAACCTTTTCCAGAATGGTCGCTTCCAAAATCTCCTTAACATAGCCATAGTTGGTGTCGTGACAGATCACCGCCCTGGCCTTGGAGTCGTTTATCATGTACTCGATTTCAGAAGACGTATAGATCGGCGAGACCAGGACCACCACCAGGCCCAGTTTCTGGGCAGCCAAAAAAGCCACCACATACTGCACACAATTGGCCATGTAAAGCACCAGGCGGTCGCCCTTTTTAAGGCCCAGCCTGTGCAACCCCAGGGCAAAGCGGTCCACCATATCCTTCAGCTTGATATAGGTGAATTTCTCTCCCAAGAATATCAGGGCGATATTGTTCGGGTATTTGGCTTGAGCCATTTCAAAACGGGTAAAGGTGAATTCCTGTTCCAAGGCATCGCCTCCCCAAACGTCCTCATCAGAGGTGTTTCCCTGTTCGTAATTCAAGGACAAGGCTCCCTCATGTACCGAAATAGGCATTTTTCACATCCGGATTATCCATTAATTCCCGGCGGCCCCCCTCCACCACGGCAGAGCCGTTCTCCAGGATATAGCCGTGATCAATAATAGGCATAATGGGCCGGGCATACTGCTCGGCCACGATCACGGAGGTTTTTCTCTGTTCCTTAATTTCCTTGATGGATTTGGCCAGGAGATACTGAATGGCGGGGCTCAACCCCAAAAGCGGTTCATCCAGCAATAACAGCTTGGGCTGGGCCATCAGGGCCCGGCCAATGGCCAGCATCTGCTGTTCGCCACCGCTTAAAAAACCGCCCAGCCTGCGGGTTATGGCCTTTAAGGCCGGAAAAATCTCAAAGACATATTCCAGGGTTTCTTCCGCCTGCTCCCTGGTGGCCAGGTAAGAACCGATCTCCAGGTTTTCCAGAACCGAGCTCTCCGGAAAAATGCGCCTTCTTTCCGGGCAGAGGATAATCCCCGCCTTGGCCCTGACAGATGGCTTGGCATCCTCAACCCGTTCACCCTGAAAGCTGATCTCCCCCCTCAAGGTTATGCGCTCCCCACCGGCCATCTGCTCCTTTTTGCGAATATCGAGCATAATTCCGGCCAGGGTGTACATGAGGGTGGATTTACCTGCGCTGTTGGCCCCGAAGACACCAATAATCTGCTCGTTTCCACAAGCCAGGCTCACATTGTTCAAGGCCAGCATGTTCTCATAAAAGACCATCAACCCATTTGCCTCAAACATAACTGAAGACCTCCTCGGACCCGAAATAAGCCTCCTTGACCTCCGGCTCCTCCATGACCTCGTCCGGAACACCCTCCGCGATCTTGCGCCCGAAATTAAGCACGATCACCCGAGTAGCCAGGCGAAACAGCTCCCTCAGCCTGTGTTCCACCATGATAAGGGTGATCCCCTCCATCTGCAGCCGCTCCATCAAGGGCAGCATGGAGGCCATCTCGCTCATGCTGAGCCCGCTGAAGACCTCGTCGCAGATAACCACCTCGGGCCTGAGCGCCAGGCAGCGGGCCAGCTCAAGGCGTTTCAAATAACCTGTGGGCAAGGAAGATGCCGACTTATAGGGCACATAGGAATCCCTTTCAAAGCCGATCTCCTCCAGGATATCCACGGCCACGGTGTCCCTGTCTCCCAGTTTTCCGCCCCCTCTCCAGCCGCCGGTGCGCCTGGCCCTGGGGGAGAACAAAGGGATAATCAGGTTTTTATAGGCAGGCAGACTGTAGTAGGGGCGCATCACCTGAAACGTGCGGGTAAGGCCCAGATCCGCTATTTTGTGGGGAGCCATGCCGAGTATGTTCCTGCCCTGATACTCAATAGCCCCTGAATCGGCCCTTATAAAACCGGTTATGGCGTTAACCAAAGTGGTTTTGCCGGAACCGTTGGGACCGATCACCCCCATGATCTGCCCTTTTTCAAGGTTAAAGCTCACATTGGAAAGGGCCTGCACCCCGCCGAAGGTCTTGCTCACATCGCTAACCTTTAAAAGCGGGCCGTTATTTGGCTTGGGCTTTTTAAAATTCATCTAGATATCCACCCACCTTTCAAACTGGTTGTATTTGCGCGCGGCATAGGTCATGAGGCCTTCGCTTTTAAACACAATGAAACCGGTCAGGATCACGGCATAGGCCACGATCCGCAAGGTCCCGAAATCCCTTAAAAGCTCTGAAACAGGCACCAGAATCAGGCAGCCAAGCACCGGCCCCACCAAGGTGCCACTTCCGCCCACCACAGTGGCCGCGATCGGCAGGATGGAGAAATCCAGGGCAAACTGGGAAAGCCCGGCCCACATGTTTACGTGGCACAAAAGCGCCCCGGCCAGGCAGCCAAGGCTGGAGGAGATAAACACAGCCAGGGCCTTCAAGTGGTTTATATTGATCCCCGAGGCCTTTACAGCCTGGTCATTGTCCTTCACCCCCCGCAGGACAAGCCCCAGGTCCTCGTTCACCAGACGCCGTAAAAAGAAAAGTAAAACCAAAACACTGGCAATCGGCAGGTAGTGTTCCGCAAAGGAACTGCTGAACCCTTCCACCCCCAACACTCCGTCGGTTCCGCCAAAGATATCCAGCGCCTCGATCACCCTGGCCGCCAGCAGGGGAAACATAAGGCTCACAATGGCAAAATAAACCCCGCGTAAAGGCAGACAGGGCCAAAAGCAAAGGGTGCAAAAGGCTCCCCCAAAAACCGTGGCCAGGGGAATGGTCACAAAGAGAGGCAGCCCCAGCTCGACATTCAAAAGTGAAGAGATATACGCCCCCACGCCAACGAAAAAGGCCCCACCCAAGGAGACCAGTCCCACGTAATGGGCCAGAAAGTCAAAGCTGACAGCCAAAAGCGAATAAATGCAGACAATTCCCAAAACGCTCTGCCAATAGGGAGCTGTGGTAAGCACCAAGGGCAAGAGCAGAAGTCCCAGGATTAGGGTAAGCCTGGGGCCGACTAAAAAACCGATTTCCTGCCAGGATGAGATGGCGTAGACACCGTCGGCCCGGACCTTGATACCCCTGTCAATGCGCTCTTTTCTCTGGTTGGCTCTTTTTGCCATGTCAGACCCTTTCCTCCAGTTCCTTTTGCCTGCCGAACAAACCGCTGGGGCGCAGAATCAGGGTGATGATTATGGCGATCAAGGCCACCACCACCTGGAAATGGGCCCCCAGAATCACATCGGTCAGGATCTGGGCAAAGCCGATGATAAAGGCCGCGAACACAGCCCCGGTCCAACTGCCCAGGCCGCCCACAATGCAGACCGCAACAGCCATGATCAAAACGTGATACCCTGCCTCAACCGCTATATTGCCCAAAGGCATCAAAACCAATGCCGCCAGACCGGCGAATACAGAGCCCAAAGCCATGGACACAACTGCCATGCGATCCGAATCTATACCCAGGGTAAGCGCCGCTCTTTCATCCTGGGCCATGCCTTTCAGGGCCAGGCCCAACCTGGTCTTGTTCACAAAAAACCAGAGCATGCCCACCAACAGAGCGCCCAGTACCACCACCAGAATGCGCTGGTAATCCACGGGAACCCCCAGAATGCTGGTGCTTCCATCCACAAAGGGACGCAAGACATAGGTGCCGCCCTTGAGCCCGCCATAGCGGAGCCCTTCCAAAATGGCCAGGCCAATGGCGTATGAGGCGATAATCTCGCTTATGGCCATCCCCCTCACCCGCACCAGGATAAGGTGGTACATCAAGGCCCCGACCACACCTGTGATCAAAAGCGCCCCCAAACCCGCCAGAAAATAGTTCACAGTGAATTGGTTAATAAAAAACCAGGCCAGAAAACCGGTGAGCACATAAAGCGCCCCATGGGCGAAGTTCGGCAAACGGCTCACCCCATAAACCAGGGTGAAGCCCAATGCCATCAGGGCCAGGGTTACGCTGTTTATGATTCCGTAGATGATAATATCCATGCTTGCTCCGGGTTTCGGGCCTCGAGTCCTTTTTTAACCAGGACCCGAGGCTTGACATAAGGACCTTGGCAAACCGGTAAAAATATTTATTTTTTCATCCAGGGCGGCAGCTTGATCTCGCCAGTTGCGATCTTGGGCGGGAAAACCACCACCCTTTTGCCGCCCTGCCACTGGAAGATGGTTCCCACTGCGCCCTCTTTGGGGTCCAGGCTGGGGATGACCTGGTTGCTCTTGGGGTCAAAACGAACCCGCCCGTAAACACCCATCAGGTCTATTTTCTTTAAGGCGTCGGCCACCTTGTCGCTGTCCAAGGACCCGGCCCGCTCAATGGCGTCCTTTAAGGCATAGACAGCCATATAGCTGGAAGAGGATCCATAGCCTTCCGGCTCCACGCCCCACTTCTTTTCATAGGCTTTGACAAACTTCATGGTCCAGGGCGTAGCTTCACACGGCGCGTTGCCCGCGTTCACCACGTTGGCCAGGCAGTACTCGCCCTTGCCTTCGGTGGCCTTCCAGAAACCGGGCTGCTCGGCCGCGGCTATGATCGAGCCAAAGGGCAGGGCCGGAATCTTCATATCGTTCCATTGCTTAAGCAGAATCGAAGTCTCGGGCATATCCATCCAGATCAAGATCACCTGGGCCTTTTCCCTTTTGGCCTTAAGCAACCCCATGGAAAAATCCGTGGCTCCGGTGGGGTAGACCACCGGGTCGCCCAGAACGGTCCATCCCTTTTTCTTCATGATCTTGGCGATAATGCCGCCGCCCGCCCTGGCGTGGCCCACATCCTGGATCATGATGAAAAGACGGTTAAGGTTAAAACGCTTGCCCAAATCCATCAGGCAGGGAATGATCTCGCCGGTGACCATCCAGACAGCCTCTCCGGAGATGCGGAACAGGTATTTGTATTTTTCCGGGGATTTGGCCACGGTCTTGTGATACTTGGGCGTCAAGGTGCCGGAAGAAAGAATGGAAACCTTTTTCTCCTTGGCCAGAAGGGGCATGGCGGCCAGGGCAGCCTCGCTCCTTATGGGGCCGCCAAGGATAAAGTCGGCGTTTTTTTGCAGAATCAGCTTTTTCACCCCCAAAAGCGCTTCGCTTACCGGCACCCCGGGTTCCAAGTCCCTGGTGTCGATAACCTCCACTTTGAAGGGGCGTTTTTCCTTGCCCACCTGGACCCCGCCGGCTTTATTGATCTCTTCCACCGCCAGCTTGATGGCCCTTTCAGCGTCCCAGCCGTAAAGAAAGGCCGTGGACAAAGGACATCCCAGGACAATGGGATCGGCCGCCATGGCTGGACCAGGGGAGAGTCCGATAAAGGCAATCGCCACCAAGATGCCCAATAAACCTTTTAATCTGGAGGCCATGAATTTTCTCCTTTATGGGGTTTTATTATGGGGTTTTGCATGGTTATTCTGATCAGAAGGCCAGGATATCCGGTGCTCGTTCATGATGCGCCTTAGATGTCCCCGGCTGATCCCCAGAATCCGGCCCGCCCGGTCCAGATCACCATTGGTTTTGCTTAAAACCCGCATGATGTGTTCCCTGCGAACCTGCCAAAGTGGCTTGATATTCTCCATTGCCCTCCTTGTTGGCCATGGGCAACTGACACCTGTCCGGCCGCGTAGTAGAGCACTTTTAAAGCACCACTCCTTAGAGCAAGGGCCGTGCCACCTTGAACCTTGGGCTTTAACAGGCTTTTACTGTTATGATTTTTAAAATTTAATTATTATGGCGGGTCCTGATGGAAACAGATTCTGGAAAATACCTTTCCAGCGGGTGGCAACAGGCTTTCCAGGCATCCAAGGCCTTAACCGGTCAATTCCGTAGGCGGCGAAAGCCGATAAGACTTGAGCCTCTTGCGTAAGGTGGGCCGGGAAACCCCCAAGGCCTTGGCCGTTGCGGATATATTCCAGCCCATCTGACGCAGGGTTTTTTGAATATGGGCCTTTTCAACCTCTTCCAAAGTGGAGAGGCACTCATTACCCAACCTTATGGTGAGACCGCCCAAACACTGTTGAATCGTATCGGCCAGCAATACACTACCATGGGTCTTCAGCACTGCCTTGATAAGCAGATTTTTCAGCTCCCGCACATTACCGGGCCAGGTATATGCCTTCAACATGGATAAGACCTGGGCCTCCACCCTTGTCACCCGGGTGTTAAGCTCCTGATTTATGCGGTTTAAAAAGAACTCCAGCAGGGCGGGTAAATCCTCGATCCTCTGTCTCAGGGGCGGGGCCTTGATGCCTATCACCTTGAGTCTGAATAAAAGGTCGGAGCGAAACCTGCCCTGTCTTACCAGTTCAGTCAGGTCCTGGTTGGTGGCGGCAATGATTCTGGCCAGGGAATGCAACACCCTGGTGCCCCCCACCCTGGTAAAACGGCGCTCCTCTAAAAAACGCAAGAGCTTGGCCTGCAGGGAAAGGGGCAGATCGCCTATCTCATCAAAAAAGATGGTGCCCTCCCCAGCCAGCTCCAGCCACCCGGTCTTGGCCTCGGACGCTGAGGTGAAAGCCCCTTTTTCATGGCCGAACAGCTCGGATTCCAAAAGCGATTCCACCAAAGTGGTGCAATCCACAGTTACAAAGGGCTCATCCTTGAAATCGGAATTTTCGTGGATCACCCGGGCGATGAGTTCCTTGCCTGTACCGGTCTCGCCCTGAATCAGCACTGTGGCCTGGTTGCGGGAAAGGCGGCCAATGGTCTTGAATATGGCCAGCAACTCAGGCGTGCTGCCGACAATTCTGGTTTTGGGGTCTTCTTCATCCTTGCTTTTTAAAATCGGCCTGGTGCGAACCGTTGCCTCGGCGCTGTGCAGGGCCTTATCCACGGCCTGGTCAAACTCGTCCACATCCAGAGGTTTGTGGATATAATCATAGGCTCCCTGGCGCATGGCTTCTATGGTGGTGGCCATGTCATGATGCGCGGTGATCATGATCACCTTTACATCCGGGTCACGACTGGTTAGTCTTTTCAAAAGGTCCAGGCCGGAACAGTCTGGCAGGCGGATATCCAGGATAATCACCTGGGGATGAAAAGTGCGCCACAGCCTGAAGCCTTCTTCGGCCAGGCCTGCGCTGCGCACGCTGAGCCCCTTTTCACTCAAGAACATCTCAAGTGATTCTCTTATGGAGGCTTCGTCATCTATGACCAGAACCCGGTTCAGGGCTGACATGGCAACCTCATGATAAAGCTGGCCCCATGACCCTTGCGGCTTTTCACCGACACACTGCCCCCATGGGCCTGGACAATACGCTTTACATTACTTAAGCCCAGACCGGTGCCCTTGGTTTTGGTAGTGAAAAATGGAGTAAAAACCTGGTTCTTCTCCTTGGCCGTTATGCCTGAGCCGTTATCCCTCACCCCCAATTCCAAAGCGTCCTGATTGCGCAGGGCCTTGGTCCAAAGCTGTATCTCGCCTTGAGCGGGCGCAGCTTCCACTGCATTCTTCAAGAGATTGATCAGGGCCTGTTCCATTTTTCCGGCATCCAGATTCACCAGGGGCAGCTTTTTGGGATGGCTTTGTCTGACCTGGATCTGTTTTTCATTCAGCTTGGGTTCCAAAAGATCCAGGCATCCCTTGGCCAAAAGGGCCAGGTTAACCGGCCCCGGATCCAGGGCCACAGGCCGGGCGTAATCCAAGAGCTGACGCAGTATCCCCTCCAGCCTGGTGACTTCGTGAACCGATATCTCCAGCCTGCGCTGATCAAACCCCTCCAGTTCAAGTTTTCTCCTCAAAATCTGCAGGTTCATCTTAAGTGAGGAGAGCGGGTTTCTGATTTCATGGGAAAGACTGGCGGTAAGGTGCCCCACATAGGCCATGCGCTCATGTTCCCTGACTTTGGCCTCCATGGCCCGCCTTTGGGAAATATCACGGCAAATGCCCAGGGTGACCATACCCTGGCCCATATCAACCATGCGCGAACGCACCTCGGTGGCGGCCCGGCCCGGCTCCACACCAAGGCGGTCATATTCCAGATACCCCGCAGGCGGCCCCTTGCTCTGGGCCTTTTCATAGGCCAGCCTCACCTCTGACCTGGAGGGCGGCGCCACAAAGCTTACGAAACTGCGCCCCAGCACCTGATCCAGCTCCAGTCCGTGCATGCGGCAAAAAGCCTGGTTGGCAAAGGTGATCTTCTGATCCTGAATAACAAAAAATCCGTCGTGGATTTCCTCGACCAGGGTTTTGTAGCGCCTCCTGCTCTCGGCCAGTTCCCTGGTCCGTTCGGCCACCTGTTTTTCAAGCTCCCTGGCATGGCGGGTGATGGCGCTTTGGTGCATTTTCTGAAAATGATCGGAAAAACGATGAATGGTGTAGGAAAGGCAGCTGTTCAAGGGAAGGCTGCAATAGGCTGCCAGGTCCGCGGGCCCGGTCCGGGTGAGGCGCACGGTGACGATGAAACGAAAGAGTTCAAAAGCCTTTTGCACATCGGATAAGAGAAAACCAGCCTCAAGCCGCTTTTGAGTTATAAAGTCGATAAACCGGTCAATACGCTCAAACCTGCCTTGTCCTATCAACTCGAGATTAGCGCTAAAGGCTTCCCCCACCGTGAATTCTAGCTCTTCTATGGAGCGCTTTTGATACTGAGGGGAAAGCCGGCTTAAACGGTTAACCCATTCAGTTGTAATCTCTTCTTGATACCCGCGCAGCCATTTGTAAAAGCTTTTGGCCCTGGGGTCTTTTGCCCCCTTGACCTCGCAAAAAGGCAGGCAGGTGTTCTCCTCCCTGAATCCGGGGTTTTTTGTCATGGAGCATCCCAGGTCTGAGTTAGTTGATCGTTTTTTCGGGGCTCACCCCAAACAGGTCAAGCAGAGGAAAAAACAATTTCAGGAATAAAGGGAGGGAACCAGCCGATACACCTAATATTCTGTAGCATAAATGGGCATTAAAGAGCAAGCCGGGCAGGGAAGACAACACATTTACCTATTTGCCAATCTTTTTAATTTATTAATTAAAACCACATATTACCTAAAAACATACTAAATACACCCCTTTGTTGTTTTTTTAATCGTAACCCAGAAAATTTCTTTACAAAAACTAAATAATGGTATTACCATTCATTCATATTTATTTGGGAACAAAACTATGAAAAGACCCCTTCCTTTCAAACAGGTGAAAAGATCGCGGCTTTATGAAGAGGTGGCCGAGCAGATCAAGCAGGCCATTTTTGACGGCATATTAAAGCCGGGGGACCGCCTGCCCTCGGAAAGGGATCTATGCGAAACCTTTGGCGTTGGCCGGCCAACCATAAGAGAAGCGCTGAGAATTCTTTCCATCATGGGGTTGGTGGAGATAAAAACCGGGGCCAACGGGTCCACAGTAAAGGATTTGGATATAACGCAGTACCTGGAGGCGGTGCGCGAGCAACTGGCTTTTCTTATTCGCATTGAAGATGAAACCATTGACCGCCTGTGGGAAGTGCGCAAATACGTGGAGATCGGCATTGCCCATCTGGCCGCTGAAAAGGCCAGCCCTGAAGAAATAAAAAGGCTGGAGAGAATAATCAGCGACATGAAAGCCACCGGTGAAGACATAAACGCCTATTTCCCCTTGGCCACATCCTTTCACCAAGAGCTGGCCCTTTCCACCAAAAATCAAATTTTCTATATTATATGGAACCTTTTCCAAGACATTTTGAAAAAGGCATATATGCCTGTCCTGGAAGAATATTTCCCCGAAGGACCAGGAAAGCTGCTCGAGTCGAACCGGGTGCTTTTAGGGGCCATTAAAAGCAAGGATCCCAAGGCTATTGATGACGCTCTCCATTTCCATGCCCAGCAGGAAAAGGATCTGGTTGACGCGGCCCGTAAAAAGGGTCCCCAAAAAAAATGAGCCAATAAATCTTAAGCCGAAGATAAAAGCCCCGTTTAAGGGAAAACCAACTCACAAGCCTTTCTTGGGAGGTTCAAATGAAAATAGGAGTGCCCAGGGAAATAAAACCGGCAGAAAACCGGGTTGCCGCCACCCCGGCCGGGGTCAGGGCCTTTACCAGCCACGGCCACAAGGTTTTCGTGGAAAAAAGTGCTGGTCAGGGCTCCAGTTTCACTGACCAGGAATACGTTGAGGCAGGGGCGACCATCCTGAACAGCCCGGAAGAGGTCTGGGACCAGGCCGAGATGGTGATCAAGGTCAAAGAGCCCATTGGGCCTGAATTCGACCGCATGCGCTCGGGCCAGATCCTTTACACCTATCTGCACCTGGCTGCGGACAGGGGGCTTACGGATAAGCTTTTGGACAAGGGTATTGTGGGCGTGGCCTATGAAACCGTGCAACTGGCCGACGGAACCCTGCCCCTTTTGGCCCCCATGAGCGAGGTGGCCGGCAGGCTTTCGGTTCAGATGGGCGCCTATTGCCTGGAGGCCAAGAACGGCGGCATGGGTATTCTGCTTTCGGGAGTTTCCGGGGTGAGGCCCGCCAGGGTCACGGTTATCGGTGGCGGGGTGGCCGGGCTCTCCGCAGCCACGGTGGCCGTAGGCATGGGAGCCCAGGTGACCATACTGGACAACAACTCTTCCCGGTTGCGCTACCTGGAAGACATTATGGGCTCACGCCTGGTGACAGTCATGTCCAACCCGGCCAATGTGGAAGCCGAGTGCATAAACAGCCACCTGGTGATAGGATCGGTTTTGATACCCGGGGCCAAGGCCCCCAAGCTGATTACAAGGGATATCCTCAAGAACATGATGTCCGGCTCGGCCATGGTGGACATCAGCGTGGATCAGGGAGGTTGTTGCGAGACCACCCGTCCCACCACCCACGAGGACCCCACGTTCATAGAAGAAAACGTGGTGCACTATTGCGTGGCCAATATGCCGGGCGCAGTGCCGCGCACCTCGACTATCGCACTGACCAATGTAACCTTGGCCTATGGCCTGGCCATTGCCAACAAGGGACTTAAAAAAGCCCTTGAGGAAGACCCCGCCCTGCTGAAGGGACTCAACCTTCTCAAAGGCGAAGTCTGTTATCAGGCCGTGGCCGATGCGTTTGAGCTGAAGTGCGGTAAAGTTAAGCTGTAATCCCAGACAGACCCGCTCAAAATGTCGCCTCGAGGCATGATCTTTCACCAGGGATCAGGACTCTGAAGGAGACCCGGGGGGAGGAGGCTCCTTTCGGGAAGAGGGGAAACCAAAATCGGAACTGTTTGGAATAATATGCCTTTTTATGAAATACCAAGGGGGATGGAAATCATAAAAAGGGTTTGAAAATCTTTTGTAAAGCTGATCGATTCACACGAAATGGGAGGAAATCCATGACGACCTTCAAAAAACTGGGTATGCTCACCCTGGCCCTGACCCTGACCATTGCGCTCGCGGTTCCCGGCTCGGCTTTAGCCAGAAAATGGAGGGCTGGCGGTGTGGCCCCGGCGGACACCCTTGATGACGACTGCCTTAAAAAGTGGTGCTCCCTGGTGGCGGAGAAAACCGGCGGTAAGATCAAGATCGACTCGTACCCCGCCGAGCAGCTCGGCCCTTACCGCGACCAGTTCGACAACGTGGTCAGGGGAGTGCAGGAATCAGGGCTTCTTCCCTTGAGCCCCGAGTTTGACAAGCGCCTCCAGGCCGGCTACACCATCTACCTGGCCCAGACCTGGGCAGAAGGCCGTAAGATTTACGCCCCCGGCGGCTGGATGTTCAAACTTTTGGAGCCCATTTTCCTGGAGCTGGGTGTAAAGCCCCTGGGATTCTACTTCATGGGCATGGACGGTTTCGGCACCACCAAGGGCCCGGTGGTCTTGCCCGAAGACGTGGCCAAACTGGGAATCAAGGTCCGCACCTGGAACCCGGCCGACCGACTTTTCTTCCAGGAAATGGGCGCTCAGACCGTGGATATAGCCTTCAGCGAACTCTTCACCTCCCTGCAGACCGGTGTGGCCGATGCCCAGGACAACGCTCCTTTGATCACCTACACCTTTTTGCGCGACGTGACTAAGTACTATACAGACACCAACCACCTTTTTGAGCCCCTGGTTCTCATGGTGAACTTGGAGCTGTGGGAAAACCTGCCCGAAGACCAGAAAAAGGCCCTTCAGGCGGCGGCCGACGAATCTCTGGCCTGGGCCAATGCCAAGGCAGAGGCCACAGCCGACGAGTACATGAAAAAAATGGCCGACATGGGGATCAAGGTCACCAGGCTTACCCCGGAGCAAAGGGCCAAGTGGTTTGAGTACGGCAAGAAAAGCTGGAAAAAGTTCGAAGAGGTCATCGGCAAGGAGACCATGGACATCATCCGCAAAAATGTAACCAAGTAAGACTTTTCAAGGCCGGTTAATACCGGCGCGGCCCGGCCCCAAAAGGCCGGGCCGCCCCAATGAGTCTTGGCCGGAGACGCCCCTAACCAAGAGCGACCGGCTTCAGGCCAAGCCAGGAGGAGCGGATGAAGGAATTCATCACCAAAACCATTAAATATCTGCATATCGCCGAAGACGCGGGCCGCATATTCACCATTGTGACCATGACCGCCCTGGTCTTTATCCAGGTGGTGGCCCGTATTTTTTTCAAGTGGTCTTCCCCCGCCATGGAGGAAGCGGCCCGCTTTATCATGATCTGGTCCATATTCATAGGGGCTGTAGTTTCCACCAGGGAAGACAGCCACATCAAGATGGGGGGAATCTTTAAAAGAGAACCTGGCGTGCTCTGGTTCGAGCTGCTTTCCAAGCTGGTCTGTTTTGGTTTTCTGTGCGTCTTTGTCTACTGGTCCTATGAATTTGTGGCCCATTCCTTGAGAAGGAACATGAGTTCCATTGTGCTGGGGGTGCCCCTCGCGGTAGTGCACAGCACCTTTTTAGTTACCGGAGTCCTTATGGCCATCCACACGCTCTATCATCTCTTTGACAGCATTGGCCAAGTGGCCCGTTACTATAAAGGAGCAAGGTCATGACCGAACTTATCTTGCTGATTGGCATGACCATCCTGATGATCCTGGTAGGCTTCCCGCTTTATGTCTCCTTTGGCGTGGGCGGGCTGGCCATGATGCTCGCCATGGAAATGAATTCCGGCTTTGCCATACCGGCGATCTTCACCAACTTAAACTCATTCGTGCTCATGGCCATCCCCTTTTTCATCTTTGCCGGCGGCATTATGACCGCTTCCGGACTTTCCAGCCGCATTGTGGAATTTGCAAACGCCATGGTGGGGAGGTTCAAGGGCGGCCTGGGAGTGGTGACAATTTTATCCAGCGCCCTTTTCGGGGCTATCAGCGGCTCCAGCGCCTCGGCGGTCGCCACCATCGGCATGACCATCATGCCGCAAATGGAAAAATACGGATACAAAAGGGAATACGCCACCGCGCTGGTGGCCTGCTCAGGGCTGTTGGGTCAGCTGATTCCGCCCAGCATCCCCATGATTCTCTTCGGCATGCTCACCAACACATCTGTGGCCGGATGCTTTCTGGCTGCGGCCGGTCCGGGAATCCTGATTATAATCGCCTATGCCATAATTAATTACATCCACTGCAGAAGGCACCCGGAAATTAAGGTGGAGCCAAGCCACGGCCCCAAAGAAAGCGTCAAACAGGCAGCCTTGGCCACCCGTCGTTCCGGCCTGGCCCTTATGATGCCGATTCTGGTATTGGGGGGAATCTATGGCGGCGTTTTCACTCCCACCGAAGCGGGCTGTGTAGCGGCGGTATATGCCATCTGCGTCGGTCTGGCCACCAGAAAACTGAACATGAAAGGCTTTATCAAAGCTGCCGAAGAAACGGCCAGCATTGAAGGGGCCATTGTTTTTATCATGGCCTTTATCATGATCATGAGCAGGCTCTTCACCTACGAGCGCCTGCCCGAGGCCATAGCCGATGCCATGTTGGACCTTACAAATAACCGGATAATCCTTTTGCTTCTGATAAATTTATTCATGATCGTAATGGGCATGATCATGGACGATATCTCAAGCATGCTCATAGTGGCGCCTCTGCTCTATCCCCTGTTCATGAAACTGGGGGTGAGCCCTTTTCAGATGGCGGCTATCCTGGCCGTCAACCAGGGAAGCGGGCAGATGACCCCACCGGTGGCCACAAACCTGTTCACCGCAGCCAGGGTGTCGGGCATACCAGTCACCGCCTTTGTGCGGGACTGCATTCCCTATCTTGTCTTTGGCAGCCTGCCGGTTCTGCTTTTGGTCACTTTTATTCCGGAGATATCGCTTTGGCTGCCCAGCTTGATTATGAACTAGCGGCCAGCCTTTAGGCTACCCCCGACGCGGCCGTTTGAAAATGGCTTAACTCCCGGCCAGGCCGGGGCTAAAGCATTATAAAAAACCATTTGGAGTTTCAAAATGTTCGATGATCTCAAAGTTTGGATGAACGGTGAAATAAAGCCCATGAAAGAGGCTACGGTACCCATGCTTTCCCATGGGTTCAGCCGTGGCTCGGCCATGTTCGAGGTGTTTGGCATCCACAAAGGCCCGGACGGCCCTTATGCCTTTCGCATGGACACTCACTTGGACCGCCTCTACCGCAGTGCCGAGTTGCTCTGCCAGAGGCTGGCTTACACCAGAGAAGAGCTCATTGAGGGCGTCGAGCAGGCGGTCAAGGCCAACAATATGGAACAGGGCATCATCAAAATGATGGTTTATATGGGCGAGCAGGCCCTGATAAACCTGGTCCTGGATGTTGACTTGGATGTCTGCATCTGCGCGGTTCCCGAAGACAACCCCCCGGCGGCCATTGCTCCGGAGCCCATTGATGTCTGCATCAGCAAATGGCGCAAACTCCATCCGGAAACCATGCCCACCGAGGCCAAGGCCTGCTCTTTTTACTTAAACGGCATGCTGGCCAGAAAAGACGCCATGGACCGTGGTTTTGACCTGGGAATCCTGCTCAACTTAGACGGCACCGTGGCCGAGGGATCCATTGAGTCTGTATTCATGGTCAAAGACGGCGTGCTCAAGACTCCGCCCCAAGGCAAAATCCTGAGAAGCGTCAGCCGCCGTTCCATTTTAGAGGCCTGCAAGGTCTGCGGCATCGAGGCGGTCGAGACCGTCATCTCCCCGGAGGAGCTGAAAGAAGCCGATGAAATCTTCACCGCCCACACCGGCATCAAAGTAACCCCGGCCAAGCGCATTGAAGACAGGGAGCTTCCCTCCTGCCCCGGGCCTGTGACTCAAAAGATTTCCGATATGATGCATAAGATACTGACCCTGCAGGACGACAGGTTCAAAGACTGGTTCACCAAGGTAGGCTGAGTCCTTTAAACGGATTTTGGTCTCGTGCTTCTCCGGCTGTTCAAAAAGGGCAGCCGGAGAAGTGGTTTCAGGCCTATTTTCATATTTGAGAAAGCACTGGCTCCGCGAGGTTGACCAACCCTTTGCTCCATAAGCAACTTGCGGACCGTAAAAAAAGGGGGATTAATATGCGAGCGGCGTGGATTGAGATCAGCCTGTCCGCGATAAAGAAAAACGTGTCCAACTTAAAAGCCAAGACCCAAGATAGCGTCATGCTGATGGGCATAATCAAGGCAGACGGCTATGGTCACGGCTCTGTGCAGGTGGCTAAAGTTTTACGCGAACAGAATGTTGGCCGTTTTGGTGTCGCCACTGTGGAAGAAGGCCTTGAACTGCGAAAAAACGCAGCCACCGAACCCATACTTATCCTGGGCTACACTATTGAAGAAGATTATAACCAGGCTGTGCGTTATGACCTCACCCTTGCCCTGTATGACTATGGTCAGGCCCAAATCCTGGACCAGTGCGCCCGGGCCATGGGTAAAAAAGTCAAGGTGCACATCAAGGTGGATTCGGGCATGGGCAGACTGGGTTATCAGCCCGAGGAAGAATCCATAAAGGAAATCCTTAAAATCACCCAACTCAAAAACCTTGAGGTGGAAGGCATCTTCAGCCACTTTGCCATAGCCGACTCGCCGGAAGACGGCTATACCGAAATCCAGTTCAAAAGGTTCTCCGGCTTTTTGGAGATGCTTAAAAAGGCGGGGGTTGCATTCAAGACAAGGCACATTGCCAACAGCGCGGCAAATATCTATTTTCCCCAGACTCACCTGGATATGGTGAGGCCCGGTATAGCCCTTTACGGGCAATATCCGGACGCCGCCCTGGCGGAAAATCCTGCCATAGAACTTTTCCCGGCCATGACGATCAAGGCCCGCCTGGCCCATGTGAAAACCGTGCCCAAGGGATCCCCCTTAAGCTATGGCTGCACCTTCACCACCACCAAAGACACCCTTGTCGGCACCGTGCCCATGGGTTATGCCGACGGCATCCCCAGGGCGCTCTCCAACCAGGGTGAAGTCCTGGTAAAGGGAGTGCGCTGCCCCATTATCGGCAGGGTCTGCATGGATCAGTTCATGGTGGATTTAAGCGCCCTGGGCCAGGCCAAGGTCAACGATGAAATCGTCTTCATGGGTCAAAGCGGTGACGACAGGATCACGGCTGACGAGATCGCAGCCAAAGTCGGGACCATCAACTATGAAATCGTGACCGGCATGGCCGGACGGCTGACAAGGGTTTACCTGGATTGATGCCGCCGGTTTGAAAAATCATATTCCTTGCAAACAAAAAAGCCTGCGCCAAGGTGCTTCCGGCCTTGGCAGCAGGCTTTTTTTAATCAATTTTATCCTTTTTTACTTATCTTCCCCGACCCCATCCAAAGCAGAAGACCCAGCACGGAGGCCAGCCAGGCCAACCAGAGGCTAAGGCCGCTTTTCTGCAGATAAAAGTCCACATTCATGCCCTTTGCCACTGTCTTGACCTGTCCCCAAAGCGGTGAAAAATGAGGCACATAATGCAAAAGGTGCCATCTGCTTTGCCGGGGCCCTTCCGTGGCCTGGAAATAGGCGGCAAAGGGAGCGCTTATGGCCAAAAGCTGCACAGCCAGCCCGGCTCCCACCAGGATTATAAACAGGGACTTAAAACCCCATGAGCTCTGCCGCCAACGGGCCAGGGCCTCGGCCAGGGGTAAAAAGGCAAAACCCAAAGCAGGCAGCAGGTAACGCGGCCCCCAGCAAATATCCCCGTGCCAGGCCCACCATTTGCAGTAAAAAACCAGCCAGACCAGGCAAAACGCAATAACCACCCAGGCTTCGGCCTTGGTGCGCCTCATGAAACGACCCAGACAGGCAACAGCCAGAACCAGGGGGGGGTTATAAAGGAAAACGCTTTTACCCGCGCTGAACAAAAGGCCGTACAGCCCCACAAACCAGGGGATGGAAAAACCGGGCCTTCCGTCCTGAATAATGGTCCTGAACCCCCGGTCCCCCTCATAGCCAGTTTTAAAGGGTGAGCCATAACGGAAATCATTAAAGCCCAGCAAAAAGGCGAGCCCGATTATCATCGGCCCGATAAACCAAGCAATCTTGATCAGGGCCTGTTTCCAGGTGGTGCAGACCCCCCCTGGTCTGGGCCAGAGAATCCAGACGGCATATAGCCCGAGGATGGGCATGGCCGTGGCAAAAAGCATGGTGGCGTTTACCCCGCCAATGCCCAGAGAAACGCCCGCGGCCAGGAGGTTTTGGTTGGAGCCCGTGGATTTAAGCCGCATAAGCTGCCAAAAGGCAAACATCAGGCAAAGCGCGTTAAAGGGCTCGGTAAAATAAAACTTGGCATAGGGCCAAAACATGGTGGTAAAGGCTATTATCACCACCGTGCCCAAAGCCACCCTTTTGCTGTATTTCAACTCGCGCAGGATTAAAAATATCACCAGCATCAAAAGTGCCGTGGTTATCTGCATAAAGGTGCTGACCATGACCTGGTCAAAATGTTCAAAACCCTCTTCCGGGCCAAGGAAGCTTTTCCCCACTAGATACAAAGGGAGGCTTAGAACCGGCTGCACAATGCCGTATTTGCTGTATACCTGGGGGCTGCCCGGCGGCAAACTCACTAAAAGCTCTCCTCTTTCCACAATGGCCTTGGTGGTTTCAAAACGGAAACGGTCGTCATATGAGTAAAAATGCCCACCCATGGAGAGCAGATAAATAGTCGCCAAAAACAAAAAACATAAGCTGTACAGCACCTTTGGTTTGGCGAGCCCCTGCCGGAACCCTTCAAACCCGGGCCAGATGCCGCGGCCGGTAAACCTTACCCAGGCCCATAAAACACCCTTGGCCAGGCCCCAGCCCGCCAGCCCTCCCAGAGCCAGGCGTAAATACCAGATGGAATCCGGGCCATGGCTTGCGATCCAGTTCAACTGGCTCATAAAACCCAACAACCCGGCGAGAATTGTTATGAATCCCGTTCTTGTCAAAACTGCTCCTTTAAGTCTTTGCTGCTTAGTCTGCCTTCAGATCGAGCCTGGCTGCCGGTGCATTACTTTCCAGAGTGAGCCAGCGGCTTTCACCCATAGCCGGGGTGACGCGGTATTCACCAGGGGGCATGTTCAAGCGGGAAAAGGTGTAATACCCCTGGCTGTCAGTGTGGGTCTTCAGCACCTTGAAACCCCACCAGTCCGTGGCGTAAACAGGAATGCCCGCCTTGGGGCCGCCGTTTTTAGTCAGCACCCTTCCCCAAATTGAATGCAGCCGGTCCCTGACCACTTCCAGGTAGGTTGCGTCAAAACCGGCATAGGCATACCCCTGGGTATAGGCGTGGCCGGATCCGCTCTGGTCTTTTGTGGTGGCAGGGGCTGCGGCCACCGGTTCAATGGCTGTGTCCTCATTCCACTCATTAAAAGAGGTGATCATCAGCATGTTAAGCTTGGGGTCGGTAAAGGGAAGGCCGACCCGGCTTATCATCTCTTTTAAAAAACTGCCTTCTCCCTGGTCCGGCAGCCACCTCCTGGGTATGGCGTGATGATTCGCCTTTAACCTTGGCCCCCGCTCGTTGTAGCCGGGGATGATCCCGGGCACAAAATACTTATCCTCTGAGCATGCCTTTTGATATATCCGGTAAACCCGCTTCACATCTCCTAAAAAGGCGCTCTTGCCTCCATAGCCCATATGATGCCCCACACCGGAGAGATACATGTTGTAGGCATAGATCGCGTCGAACAGATTAATCCTATTAAGCTGAGGGTCATCGGCAAGGGGCAACGGAGGGGTGGGCTTTTGAAGGGGATCCTGGGCGCTCAAGGTCTGATAATAAACCTCATCCGCTATAAAAAAGGCGTCATAACCCTTTTGTTTCAACTTTTCCCTGAGTGATTTAAAGGCCGGGGCATAATCACCCCATAAGGTGCGGGTGAGATAAAAAAACAGAACCGGTCGCCCGTTTACCGTCAGGTATTGAGGATGATCAAAGAACCGCTCGGCCAGACCCAACACATCTTTTTCAAGGAATTCTGCTGTCTTGTTGTCAAAAACCGTGGCCCCCACCTTGGGGTCCCAGGCCAGGTCCCAGGTTTCGTAAAAAATGCAGAACTTTACGTCCGCGATATTTTTGGCCTTTAAAAAGGCCTTTTCTATGGCGCTGTTTTGTTTTTGGCGCGAAGGCCACCAGTCAAGGGCCAGAAAATCAATACCATGGCTGGAGCACCAGGCTATATGTTGTTCCGCTGTTTTCCGGTCTGTGGAATTGTAAAGCCCCAAGACAGGTTTTTGGGGTGGAGACAATTTGTCCCTTAAAAAACCCTCTCTGAAATTAGCGGGATACCAGAGGTAATAAGGCGCCCCCACCAAAAGGCGTTCGTCCTGCAGGGTGGTTTTGCCGGAAAAGCAATAAAACGCCCCCTGACCCACGGCACAGATCAATATCCCCAAAAAAACCAGTCTGGATATTCTGCTTTTTACGAGCCAACCCAAAGGGGGCAAGGCCCTGCCCGGTTTATAGCCCTTTATCAGCTCACGCAGCCTGAAAAACAGCCAGGGCAAAACCCAGCCCCCAACCAGGGCCACGACCAGGCGAAGCCGCCAGGCGCCTTCCAGGCCGTGATGATAAAGCCAGTTTAATTGCAGCCCTGTGGCCAAAAGGCAAAAGGCCAGACAAACCCACGCTTTCAAGGTCAACTTTTCTCTCTCCATCCGAATCCACGGCAGGGCGCAAGGCCGGTCAGGTTCCAGACCGGCGGTATTTTAAAAATCATTTAACTATAGGGAAAAAATCGTGTTTTTATCCCGTACAGAACCTCGGCATGTTAGCCCATATTGAACTGTCTGGTCAATCATACATTAGTCAAAGAAACTTGCTCAAAAAAACAAGGAACCCCTGCCAAGGCAAGCCATGAAACAATCGGTTCTTTACGGCTTAGTCGTTCAAGGAATTGTCTTGGTTTAGTTCTCAGCAGGGCATTGGTTGATCAGGCTTACGTTAGTTATTATGGCTGCTGTTTGCAGGCCCATGGGCAGCAAGCACGAACTACGCTGTCGTCGGAAACTCATCATTTCCCTGATTCATAAACAAGTCAATAACCCCAAATCATGATTTACCGAGCCCCTTCAAGACGTTAAGCCAAAGCGCCTCAACAGTTATATACCTATCGACACCAAATGCAGACGATCTGAAGATTCTATTTACTGCCTAAAAAATTTTCTATATATTAAAGAAGCTCATAAATGAACCCCTCCCGTAAACGGTTGGGCAACATTCAAATAAAATGCGCGATTGGGTTTAAATGAATCTCTGGTTAAAAAAACAGTCCGGCCTTCCCGAAAAAACCTACCCCATCAGTACAGCCCCGCCCCAAGGCTCCACTCAGCCCGGCCTGGGCAGATTGCCCGGTGATATGGGGCAAGGGACAATAAAAAAGATTGAAATAAAGCCCGGACTCAATCTCTTTTTGACTGACTACAGGCTCTTTGCCCCAGTCTCCATGGAGTCTGACACCTGGCCGGTGGGTTTTAATTTTATTTATTTTCTCTCAGGAAAAATCAGCTATAGCAATCACAGCTTTGAAAATAAGATGGATTTGCAAAAAGGCCTGAACCGCATTGCCTTTCAACCCAGCCCCCTTGGGCAAGGCATAATGCACCCGGGCGAACCGCTCAAGGTGGTCACCATAACCATGACCCACTCCTTTTTCTCAAACCTGTATGGCCAAAACCTGAATCTCCTGCCCAGGTCCTTTAATGAGGCAGTGTATAGAAATGGCGTTAAAGGAGCCTACGCCATAAATGGAAACACCCCGGCCATTCAAATGGCCCTTTACCGACTCGGCAAACTATCCCCCACTAATCGTAATCAGCTACTAATAATGGAAGGCCTGCTACTGGAACTCATAGGCCTCCAAATGGAACAGTTGATCCCCAAAAACCGCGCAAGCCGGGAACTCTCAGCCCAGGAAAAGGAAAAAATACTGGAAGCGGGGCTAATATTGGCAAAAGAAATGGAGAAGCCGCCCCACCTGGTTGAGCTGGCCCGCAGGGTTGGTCTTTCCGGCAACCGGCTTTCCCAGGGTTTTCAGGAAATATACGGGCACACACCGTTTGCCTATTTAAGGGAGATGCGCCTCAACCGGGCCCGACGGTTATTTTTGGAAACCGGCATGAACGTCACAGAGGTAGCCTTTTCCGTGGGATATAATTCGCTAAGCCACTTTAGCAAGTCTTTTTCCCGGCAGTTCGGAATTCACCCCTGCCTATTCAAAAAAAACCAGCCAGTTAGATAAATTAGCCACACACAGATTCCACCTCTTTGCAATATTTAATAGTTTTATATAGATCTCCTGTCTTTCCCTGACCTGAATCGGGAAGCCTGCACAGCCAAATTTACAAGCCACATTACAAATTCAACCAGTCAAAAGCCATTTGCGGCATTACAGCCGCCTGCTCATACGGAATCGCTAAAATCAAATATTCCACCGTTAGCGCATCCCTGCCCTATCACCTAGGATACCTTCACAAAAATGACTCCTGAAACCGCCAAGGCCCGGGCGGAACAAGTGGGATGTCAAAAAATGGTTGCGGTTACTTTTTATGAGGCATTTACTGCCATTGAAAGCCATAAGCATGAAAATTTGTAATAATACGGGCGTAGACAACTATCACCAAAGAATTTTTCCACCTGCCCCCCACTCTGAAAAAACCTTAGGCTCAACAGCCAAGTATCTTTTATTCCTTAGCTTATACATTGGCCAATACGCACCGGTGGGATTCACCTGGCTCACCATGCCGGTCATCCTGCGCTCCCATGGTTTCAGCCTGGGAGCCATCGGCATGATGGCCCTTTTATATTCTCCCTGGGCGCTCAAGTTCCTTTATTCATCGATCTTGGAACGCTTTCCCCTGCCTATTGCAGGCCGCAGAAAGGGCTGGATCATGATCACCAGGGTCATGGCCCTGGTCACTCTTTTCCTTTTGGCCGGGAACTCACCGGAACAGGGCCTGGTCCTTCCGATCTGCCTGATTCTGGCTATGAATTTCTTTTTCGCGGTAAGTGATCTGGCAGTGGACGGCTATGCCACGGACATACTACTGCCCAAGGAGCGCTCCTGGGGAGCCTGCCTGCAGATAACCGGAAATTTCGCTGGGTTCATGGTCGGAGGCGGCGTCTTTCTTATCCTTTATCATCACCTGGGCTGGGAGATAACCCTGTGGCTGATGGCCTGCTTCATTTTGTTGCTAACCATGCCCATGGCCTTTCACAAAGAACTGACCCGTAATTATTGGCAAACCAAAAAAGCAGACAAGGATCCCAGTCAAAAACCCCATCCCCTTTCTTTTGTGGCCCGTCCCCAGACCAAGGCGCTTTTTGTCTTACTGGTAATAGCCGCCATTGTCTTTAAAAGCGGTTATCAGGTGCGCCTCTCCCTGTTGGCTGATCTGGGAATGAACCCAGGCCAGATCGGCTCGCTGACCCTGTGGGCTGGCTCCCCCCTTTCCATGGTCGGCACCATTCTCACAGGGGTGTTTTTGAAAAGAACCGCCATGAACAAGCTGTTTCAGACGGCGTGCGCCCTGGCAGGGCTACTGGGCTTTCTGTCTTGGGGCGTGGCAGGTTCGATTTTCAGTTCAAAGTGGGTTCTGGCCGCAATGATTGGGCTGGAGCAGATCCTGATGGGAGGCATAATGGCCGCCATCTACACCCTTATCCTACGGGCCAGCGTAGGGCCCCAATCAGGTACAGACTACGGCATCCTATGCGGCGTACAGCACCTGACCTCCTTCTGCGCTGTGATTGCAGCCGGCTATCTCAGTCAAGCCCTGGGCTATGGCCCATTTTATATTTTTCTGGCCCTGGGTTCCCTGGTCTTCATTTTTCCGGTCAAAAGACTTTTTCTCGACAGCCTGCGCTCCCTGAATCAACCGGATTCAGAGCCCGGCTCCGTAACGAAGCCATTTTCCTCTTAACCAGCAAGGGAGCAAAATATGTCGGAAACAGCCAAAACAAAAAATGACTTTAAGCGTCTGTACCGGATGCATCAGGGATATTTCTATTCCAATCTCTTACATACAGCCCTTGAGCTAGGGGTTTTCAAGCACCTCAAAAATTATGCCAGCCCCTTTGATGCGGCTCAAAAACTAAACACTCATCCTGCCAACACCTCCCGGTTTTTTAACGGCCTGGCTGCGATCGGCCTGCTTAAGAAAAAAAAGGCCCTCTACAAAAACAGCCCCTTGAGCCAAACCTATCTGGACCAGGATTCAGAGTTCTATATCGGGGACTATCTTCTCTATCACGCCGAGTGGAATACGCCCTTGTTTGACAATTTCAAGGCAATTCTACAAAACGGCCCACCCGCCAGAGAGGCAAAGGCAGACGATCCCGAACTCTGGGCCCTGGGCGCAACCGCAATCGCGCAATTCCAAAAGGCCTGCACCGGTCCTGCCCTGGCTCGCATCATCTCAGGCCTGGATGAGTTTCATTCCTTTGGGCGCATGCTGGATCTGGCCGGTGGCCCGGGAATAAACGCCCTGGAAATAATCAAGGCCCACCCAAGCCTTAAAGGAGTGCTCTTTGACCGACCGGCGGTTATTGAGGTAGCCCAAAAATATATCAAACAATATCAACTAGGAAGCAGGCTATCTGTTATACCGGGTAACTTTCAGGCCGACTCTTTTGGCCAGGGATACGACCTGATCCTGGCCTCCGCCTGCCTTAACTTTGTCCGGCAAGACCTCACAAAGATGATCAAAAGAATCCATCAAAGTTTAAATCCCGGCGGGGTCTTTGTAAGCATACACGACGGGCTCACCCATGAAGGCACCCGGCCCGCTTCATTTGCCCTGAGCTGGATGCCGGTGGCCATGATGTGGCAGGAGCTTAGCCTTGAAAAAGGCCTTATTGCACAAGCCATGGTCAAGGCCGGATTCAAAACCGTCGTCTCGGAACAGATCTCTTTCGGCATCGGCGAGATGGCCATGGATATCGGAAGAAAGGTCTGATCCAGCCACCCGCCCTTGGTAAATGGTCAAGGGCCTTGTCCGGCCCTGCCGAAAGGCTTGCCCTAAGAGGCTTTTGGCAAGATTCAATCAACACGAGGAGAACCAAAACGGAGTGCATTGAAATGAAACGAAAAAAACTTACCCTTGGCTTGGGCTTGGCGGCCCTTGTCCTGTGCCTGGCTTTTCCGGCCCAGGCAGAAGAACCGTCCCGCAACTTGGAAGACCTCACTGTTACAGCTCAAAAAAAAGAAGAGAACGCTCAAAAGGTGCCTATTGCCATTGACCTTTTCTCTGAGCAAAAAATAGAGGATCTCGGCCTGGGAGACATGTCCGAAGTGGTCATGTACACCCCAAATGTATTCATGAAAACCAATGCGGCTGAAAGCCCAATCATAATAAGGGGCATATCTTCCTTTAAAAGTTCATTTCTTTCACCCACCGGTTTTTATGTGGACGATGTATCCTACCCCTTAAGCTATATGACCAACCCGGGGTTATGGGATATTCAAAGAATTGAAGTGCTCAAAGGGCCACAGGGCACTCTGTATGGCAGGAATACCGAAGCCGGTCTAATTAATGTGATCACCCGCCAGCCGGGCAACCAAGTGCGGGGCAAGATGGAATTCAGCCTGGGAAGTTATGACAGCGATAACAACGGGCTAAATACTCAGGCAGGCGCATCTGTTTCCGGCCCTATATTGGAAGACAAGCTATATCTTGGCCTGGCTGTACACGCTCTGAACTCAGACGGGTTCAGAAAGGACTTGGCCACCGGGGAAGACGGCGTGGACCAAGAACGTCACTTGGCAGGCAGGGGAATTGTTCGCTTCACTCCTTTGGATAAGTTGGACGTCTCCTTTAGCGCGGGATTCAGCAACCAGGACGACGGATTTGGAGTTTACCGCTTGGTTAACGGCCCCAAAGCCAGCGATCGGTACACTGTTAACAGCGGCGACCCCGACTTGGGCAAGGATGAAAACGGCAACAATCAGAGTCTCAAAATAAAATACCGGGGGTTGGGGTGGAATTTGGTCTCCATCACCTCCCGCCAGGACTATGACATTGATTTTACATCTGATATGGACTTTGCAGACGGACCTTCCTATGCCCGTTTTGGATTTAACGATGAGCTTTATTCCCAGGAGGTCAGAATCTCCTCCGAAGAGGGGGGCGTTCTGAGTTGGTTGGTGGGGCTCTATGGTTTTAAAGAAGACACCGGGACTAAATTGGATATAAGAAACCGTTTGCCTAAATTCACCTCCAGCTTCTGGAACCCGGTGGGGGATATAGAAACAAACGGCAACGCACTTTTCTCCCAGGTCACCTGGCACATCATGAAAAGGTGGCGCCTCACAGCGGGCTTACGCTACGACCATCAGGATATAAGCGGCAAGGTGGTGAATAACAGCACCGCCATGATGCCGTTTTTACCATCTCGCTTATCATTTTCAGAAGACCTTTCTTATGACGAATTGTTGCCTAAATTCGCACTGGCCTTTGACCTGACCGAAAACAGTAACGTTTATTTGAGCGCCGCCAAAGGTTACCAGACCGGCGGTTACAACTATTCAATGGTCATGAGCCCGGACACCTTTACCTATGAGCCCGAATATTCCTGGAGTTATGAGTTAGGCAGCAAAAACACCTTTTTCAATAACCGGCTGATCATTAACGGAAACCTCTTTTATGTGGACATAACCGACAAGCAAATTGACGTTAACAACCCCAGCGCCAGGGGCGTGCCCATGGCCCCGGATATCCAAAACGCGGGTAAGGTTCACTCCTATGGCGCCGAATTGAACATTCAGGCCGATGTAATGCCCGGCCTGGTCTTATTCGGAAACTTCGGCATTTTAAAGACCAATATAGATCAATGGCGCTTTGCGTCAAACCAGGGAGTTGTGGATTACGAAGGCAACAAACTGGCCTACGCCCCTGAATATTCCTTTGATCTGGGGGCCAGATACCGCCATGAAAGCGGACTTTTCCTGGCCGCCGCCATCACTGGTAAGGGCGAATACTTCGGCGATCCGGCCAACCGCATGAAACAAGAAGCCTTTGAGCTGGTTAACCTTAGACTGGGTTATGAAACAGAGTCTTTTGATGCGGTTTTGTGGTGCAAAAACCTTTTTGACCAAGAGTACTTCACCGTGCTGGATGAAATGATGTCAAGCGGAGTGCTCAAGGCAGTGGAAGGTGATCCCCGCATGGTGGGAATAACCCTCAGGTACAGGTTTTGAAACCAGCTGAAGATATACCGATCTAAATTCAAGTATCTCGCCGGGCGTGACCATGGGGCAGCCTCACAAGCCCGGCGGGGTCATAATTCAATTACCTGACAGGCGCCGACTCCCTGCCAAATCCTTTTACACCCATTTCAATAAAAACTGCTAAACCCGAAGCAACCCGCTTTTTCATTAATGATTGAAAAACCCTTTTTTTGGGCCTGTAACCTGAATCAACCCGCTAGAATGAAACAAACACCTTGATTGTATTTTTATTTATCTGATTATTCCCGCTAACCTCAAAGGCGCGTTATGAGGCCCAAAAGTTTGCGACAAAGACTGATTATTTTTCTGCTGCTGCCTGTGGCCGCTTTGCTCACCGGCCTGGGAATATTGGGCTTTGTCCAAACCAGGGAAAGCCTTTTGGAGGGCTGGCGCGAAAACGCGCTTTTTAGTCTGGAAAGAGCAGCCCACACCATAGACATGCGCCTGAGCCGCCCTGTGGAAGCCATCACCCTTATGAGCAGCATGGGGGCCGCTCAGGGGATCTCCCTGCCACAATGGGAAAAGGAATTAAACCGCATCCCGGGTGTGGTGAGAGTTACCTTTAAGGAAACAGATAATAATCAACCGGGCGGAGACCGGCACAGGCCGGGGCCGGGGCGAGGCATGGGGCGTTTTAGAGAGGCCATGGGAATGAGCCCCCACCGGGCATCCATAACCAAAGTCACCTCCCCCACCTACGACACCCAGGCGGAAGAAAAAACCGTAACAATTGCATTCACCTTGACGGACCCGGACAACCAAAAGTTGGGAAATCTAGAAATAGTTTTAAGTTTCAAGTATTTATTACAGGAACTTCAGGCCCTTTCCTGGTGGCGGACTGAAACTGTTTTGCTTCTGGACAAATCCGGCAAGATACTCACCCAGACCCGGCCTGATAAAAACCAAGAAGGCCTCAACCAAATCGCAAACCACGCCTTTATGCAAAAAACCCTCTCTGAACTGGCCAAAAAAGAATATGGAACCCTTTTGGGGCCGGGACACCCTGCTGAAATAGTAAGCGGCTGGCACCGTCTGAAAAAAGCGCCCTGGAGCCTGGTGCTTTTTGCCCCCGGCGATAAGGTCTTGAGCCCCATATTCAGCTTTTTACGGCAATATGTTTTGGTGGGTTTTCTCTGCATTGGCCTGGTTTTGGTGCTTATTCTAAAGGTTACCGGTAAAGTCGCAGCCCAGGTGCAGACCCTCACCCAAGCGGCCAAGGATATAGCACAAGGTAATTACGCAGAGATCCCTTCTCCGGAGACCAGGGATGAATTCCAAACCCTTGCCCATGAATTCAACGCCATGGTAAAGGGACTTGAAGAAAGGGACATGATCAGAGACACCTTTGGCCGCTACATGGACCCGGCCATAGCTAAAGAGTTGATGGCTGATCCCAGGGCGGGCAGCCTGGGCGGAGAAAAAAGGGCTGTCGCCATAATGATGACCGATATAAGGGGATTCACCCCCTTGTGCGAAGAGCTGAGCCCGGAGAAAACCATAGCCGTAATCAACCGCTACCTCTCGGTGGTTATTGATGTAATCCAAAAGCACAAGGGCATTATTGTGGATTTTCTGGGGGATGCGGTCCTGGTGTTTTTTGACAACCCGGAAAAAGACCTGGGCCGGTCAACCGGCCGCGCCCTTTATTGCTCCCTGGAACTGAGAGATAAAACCAACCAGTTCAACCATTCGGCCCTTGAGCAGGGATTACCCGAGTTGCAAACCGGCATAGGCCTGCACGCAGGCGAGGTGGTGGTGGGAAACATCGGTTCCAAAACCAGGGCGAAATACGGCATAGTCGGCGGTCCGGTCAATGTAACCCATCGCATTCAATCCCAGGCGCAAGGCGGCGAAATCGTGGCCTCCAGCAATTTTTTAAAAGCCCTTGGCTTTGAGGTGAGCCTTATACGCAGTTTTGAGGCGAAACTAAAGGGTGTGGAAGCAGCAATGACCCTGCACGCCATAGACAAGGCCCCAAAAGAAAACCGGCAGGCTGTTTAACAACAACCTGCCGGTCCGGACCGCTTTTAATCGGACTTTACCTGAATACCCAGGGAGTCTTCCTGTCCTGTGGGGATATAAATCCCGTTCAGCATCAAGGTCCCGGGTTCGGAGATGGCTTCAGGGGGGATAAGCCAGGACTCACTATAGTGATAAGGCACATGTCCGGTCATGACCACTTGGGTCACCACCGGCATGAATACACGGTCTGCGCTCCAGCGCCATATTTCCTTGCCGTTGAACTCGGCCCAGAAATCATAGATCTGCGAGGTGGGGCAAAGCCCGTGCCATACACTGCGCTTGGTCCAGATGGCGGAAAGGGTCATGGTTAAAGGCAAAAAAGGAGTTTCGCCTTCCTTGGGAAGATAGATAATCGCCGGTTTTGCGGCCAGTTCCACCTCCATGCCTTCCTGGCGGTCCGTACGAATGCCCAGATAACCCAGAGGGCTTATCTCTTCATATTGCAAGGCCCCCTGGACAAGTTCCCCCTTTATGCTCACCTTTTGATTCAGGTAGGGATGTAAAACCTCGTCTTGCTGCCAAAGCACCGCTTTTTTAGTTACATAAACCTCCTCATAGTCTGAGAGCTGTAAAAAATAGGAGACACCTTCGGACTTGGACCCGATCAGGTGAAGCTTGGAAAAAAGATACCCCTCGAAAACAGCCATTTTCTCCGCCTTTCTCCATAAGAGATTTTAAAAGGCTCTTTATTGGTCTAAAAACCTCAAGTAAACGGCGCTTATGGGGCAGGCAAAGGAGAGTCTGTGCTTGGGAAAACTCCTTTAAATAATAGGTTACATAATTATAATAGTAGTTTTTTATTACATTTTCAGTCAACCTCCTTAATCTGGGGGTAAAATAAAGGCATATTAAGACAGCTGGCCTCGCGGCCGGATTATTTTTTTTAGAAGCTTGATGTTTTTAATAAAAATAGATTAACTAGTTAATCAACCTTGTAAGGATATCAACCTTGCCACCCATTAAACCAAACCGGGAAGGAATTCATGGAGCCCAGAAATATTTCAGAATGGCTGGTTAACACCAGGCGTCAAATACACATGAAACCTGAACTAGCCTATCAGGAAAAAATCACTACAGAGCTGGTTAAATCCATATTGGAAGACCTCAATATAGAGACCCGCACCTTTGATGATGTAACAGGCGTTGTGGGGCTCATTAAAAATAAAGAGGGCGGACGCACTATTGGCCTGAGGGCGGATATGGACGCCCTGCCTTTGGATGAGCTTACAGATGTGGAACACAAGTCCCGTAACCAAGGAATTATGCACGCATGCGGGCATGATGCCAACACCACCATTATGCTTGGTGTGGCCAAATGGCTGGTTGAATCCGGCAAGGCAAAAGAATTAAACGGCAATGTAAAATTTATTTTCCAACCCGCCGAAGAAGGCGGCCAGGGCGCCCGAAAACTCATCAACCGCGGGGTTCTCGAAAACCCCAAGGTGGACTGGATACTGGCCGGTCATCTTTTTCCTGATGTGGACTATGGGAAAATCGGCATAGCCAAGACCAAAAGCCATGCATCCACAGACACCTTTATTGCCTTGATGAAGGGAAAGGGCGGACATGGGGCCAGGCCCCACCAGTGCGTTGATCCGGTTGTAGCCACCGGCGCCTTTATCCAGGCTGTGCAGACCGTGGTCTCACGCAGCATAGACCCCCTGGAGGCCGGAGTTATCACCATTGGAGCCATAAACGGGGGCAGAACCTTTAACGTCATCCCCCAGGAGGTGGAAATAAAGGGAACCATAAGGGCCCTGACCCATGAAGTCAGAAAAACATTGCTAAAACGGCTTCAGGAAATAGCCAAGGGCATATCCGAAACCTACGGCCTAAACTGCGAACTCACCTTGCGCACCGGCAATCCCCCGGTGATCAACGACGCCGAAGTATCCACCTTTATGCATGAAACCGCGGCCCAAGTGGTAGGCGAAGAAAACGTATTGTGGCTGCCGCCCACAACCGGCGGAGAGGATTTCGCTTTTTACGCAGAGCAGATCCCGGGCACCATAATCCGCCTGGGCAGCCGCAACCAGGACAAAGGCATCGTATATCCCCTGCATTCACCTTATTTTGATATTGACGAAAGGGTGCTGGCCTTAGGTGTTGATATATTTGCCAAGGCGGTTGTTAAACTGCTTTCTTAAGGCGCCTCGTTTCCCCGAAAAAATGCCCGGTGGGCTTAGGGCCGCCGGGCATTTCGCATTAATGCGGCGCAAAAATCCTCACCCATCCAACACATCCCTTATGGTTCTCAGCATGTCGGCCAATTGATAGGGCTTGCCCACAAAACCGGCCGCCAGTGAATCCTTGTCGCGGACCTCTGCCCCGTCCGGGGAATAGCCGCTGGAAATGAGAACCTTTGCCTTTGAATTGATTTTTACTATCTTTTTAAGAGCCTTGTAGCCACCGATTCCCGGCATGCCCAAATCCATGATCACCAAGTCCAGTCCGTTCCCGTGTTTTTCATAGATCTCGATTGCCTCTTCCCCGCTGCCCGCGGTAATCACCTCATAACCATTGCGTTCAAGCATCTTAAGGGCTACATCAAGCACAGCCCTGTCATCATCCACCACCATTATGGTCTCATCTCCGCCTTTGATATTCTGGCTTGCGGGCTTCACTTCTTCCTCCTCAGGCAATTTTTCCGTAGGCACGGGGATGAGTATTTTAAAGGTGGTTCCCAAACCGGGCTCGCTAAAACACTCAATATGACCGCCATGGTTTCTCACCACTCCATAGACCGTGGAAAGCCCCAGTCCGGTGCCCCTGCCCACTCCCTTGGTGGTGAAAAAAGGCTCGAAAATGTGCTGACTGGTTTCTTGATCCATGCCGTGGCCATTGTCCGTGATTGTGATCTGAACATACTCGCCCTTTTCAAGATTCATGTTAATCGAACGATCTCCCGCAGCTAAAAAAACAGTTTCAGTACTTATGAAGAACTTGCCGCCATCAGGCATGGCATCCCTGGCATTGGTCCCCAGATTCATCAGTATCTGCTCCAACTGGCTGGGGTCGGCCTTTATGACCGGCAACTCATCGGCCAGGTCCAATTCAATGCTGATCATCTTCGGCAAAGTGCGCTCCAAAAGCCGCATGGTGGCCAAAATCTGCTTATTGAGGTCCAAGGGTTTAAAGGCGGCCTCGACCTTACGGCTGAAGGTCAAAAGGCGACGGACCAGCTCAGCTGCCCGCAAAACCGCGCCGTTCACCCTGACCATCTGCTCCCTGTGCTCCTGGCTCAATTCGCGGTCGGCTATCATAAGCTCCACATAACCGGCTATGGCCTGCAGGATATTATTGAAATCATGGGCCACGCCACCGGCCAAAGTTCCTATTGCCTCCATCTTCTGGGCCTGTCGCAACTGTTTCTCAAGGGCATTGCGTTCCTGCTCGGCGAGCTTCTGAACGGTAATGTCTTGGGTGGCGCCGAAAATCCGGATCACTTCCCCTGCCCGGTTGTAATGGATCTCTCCCTCATTCCTTATCCAGCGCTGCTCTTTGTCCGGACGAATTATGCGCATCTCAAAGCTTAAGGATTTTTCATTTTCAATCGCCCTCTGAAAAAGGTCTTGGGCCTTTTCTTTGTCTTCCGGGTGAACCATTTTCAAAATATGCCCAGGCCTGACTGCACGATTTTCGGGCAGGCCGACTATCCGGTACAGCTCTTGGGACATGGTCAGGTGGTTTTCCGGCAAGACAAGCTCCCAACTGCCCACATGGGCCAGGGCCTGTGCCTTGGCCAGGCGGTGTTCGCTGTCCTTTAAATCATTTTCCGCTTTTCTGCGCTTTGCTTCCTGGGCCTCCAGCTCCCTGGCCATCTCGTTGTAGCCATTGATAAGAGACTGGGCCTGATCAATAGCTGTGTGATTTTCAATGCGAAAAGACAAATCACCACGCTTGATTCGCTCAAAGGCGTCGGTCATGTCACTGGTAAAAATCTCAAAAAGACTTTTCTTGGGGAATATGGCAAAAATAGACCAGCCGATCTGCTTAATGGCGTTGTAATACCCAATGCAATCCGCACCATCTTTATTTTTAAGCTCCAGCTGCCCTTGCCCCTTTTCCATGAGCTCAATCATGTCAAGCTCTGCAAAATCAGGGCCCAGAGCCCTTTTATCCTGCTGAAAAACACTGCCCTTTTCCTTATCAATGGCAGTGACGATCACCGGGTGGACCACTATCTTGCCATCTCTGTCCAGGATAAAATTCTCCTGGCCCGGTAAAAGAGTCTCTATTTCATAGTTGGTGAGCAATACCCGCATCGGCACATCAATGCTCCACAGCCCCTGGAACTCATCTCTTTGGTAAACGGGTATGGAAATGGAAAGAATAGCCCCTTCGCCGGCGTAATCAACCGAAGGCGGTGTCCACCTGACCTCGCGCTCGGGGTTGTGCTCCGGGTCCACGGAGAGCCAGGTATGATAGGTAGACCAGTCAAAATCATGTGGAATGGCCGTACTTTGATCAATGTAAGGATATTGCAGGGCAGTATTGGTGATATCCTGATAATAAATCCAGGCCGCCCCTGCCAGACGGTTGTGAATTTCCTCAAGAAAAGGCCCGATTCCACGCAGGCAATACATTCGCTCCCTGGCCAGGGGATCATTCTTGATGGCCGCATCCCAGGAAACACTTATGGCATTTTTGGGAGCCTTGCCTTTACGATAGGCTTCAAGCAGAGGCTGACTTTGCCAGAAGCCATCCTCATCCTCTTGAAACCCCTCTTTTAGAAGCCATTTTTCAATGACTGTGCGGCTTGCTTTTTGGGTGCGGAAAAGCAGAAGAGAAAGCCTTTCCATTTCGTAAAGCGCATCATAATAACGGGTTATGTCCCGCTCCAGCCTGGCTGTTACGGACTGGACGTGCATGCGTACAACATTTAACTCATTCACGGTCAACTCCCTTGCTTAGACCAAGCCGCTCAAAAGCAGATTTCAAAGGCGACTTGTTCGCTATATCCACATCAAGGCAGGCGTCACCTTTGACAAATACGGTGAAGGATCGTGATGATCATGAAAATGCTTTGATTTTCTAAGTATTATAATGACAAATTGGCAGGATAAAGAAAATACTATTACAGTAAAGCATGCAGTGAAACAGCAATCTAACAGGATAAAACAAAGAGCCTGATTGGATCGATCAAAAGGCCTCCACCCGCTTATCGTAATATTTTAGCAATAAAAACAAGCAGGTATAGAAGATACTTGATATGGTTCCGGCAATTAAAAAAGGCGGGAGTCTGGTGTAAAGATTAAATCTAAAAGATTCAGACAACAGCTAACCTTTTCCAACAAAAAGGGTCAAGTCAGGTGGATTATTGCGCCCTCTTCTTTTCATACTTTTTTCATAAACAATCTGTCCTCCCCCTTTTTTCTTGGCCTGGTAAACCGCCTGATCGGCCTGTTCAAACAAATCCCTGCACAAATCGTTAACATCTCCATCCGCCTTGTCTTGGCGGTTAAAATAGGCCATCCCCATGCTTAAGGTGGAGTCCCCAACCATATAAACCGCATGACGCACCAGGATGCGTTTCATAGCTTTTACAACTCCATCCGGGTCTTCGGAAAAGACAAGCACCCCGAATTCATCACCGCCATAGCGAAAGGCCACGTCACCGGCCTTGCGGGTGGAATCTTTGATATTCGTCGCCAGGCTAACCAGTAACTGGTCTCCAACCTGATGTCCAAAGCTGTCGTTTACCTGTTTAAACCTGTCTAAGTCCATCAAAACCAGGCAAAAACCCGAGCCGTCAGACAATGACTCCTCAATGGCCCTATGAAGCCTGGAATCAAAATAACGCCGATTATAAAGTTGAGTCAAAGGATCCAGGGTGGATAGCTTCTGGAAGCGATTTTTATCTTTTTTAGTTTCCGCCAGATAAGTATAAAGGCTTTTTTCCCTGCTGCTTACGGCGTAAAGCATCCAGTTCAGATTACGTTTCAAGGTGAGGATCTCATTTTCCTCATCAGCTTGAAGAGGCAGATCGAAAAAAATGCCCCTTTTACCTTTTCTCACTTGCAGACAAAATTTATTAATTTTATCCAGCTCGGCCACAATGACAAACCTGGCGAGCAGGTGAGCCAGGGGAAAAACAAGGGAAACAGCCAACGCCAGAAGCACGGCCAGGCAAGTGTCATAGTCCTGCTTGGTTTGGGGCTCAACCAAAACAAGAATGACCAGCCCGGGCAAAACCATTATGAATAGAAGCGCCACGCAAAGTTTGGCGCGTATCCCCCACTGAGCCCTGAACTTCACCATTTTTTTCTCTTTTTTGAAGCCACCCTAAAGTTCGCTAAGAATAAGGCACAGATAACGGCCTTCACTATTAAAGGCGGGCAACCAAGGGAGCCCGCAGTCAGGCTCCCTTGGCTTAGGATTGAAATGCCTAGAAAGCAACCGCCAGCTGGGTTGTCACGAGGTCGCGAGTGTCGTCATTCTCAAACTCACCGCGCAGATATTCCACGCTCCAGGCGGTGTCGGGCAAGAACTCCCAGGAGGCAGCCAGGCCGTACTGATGCTCGGGATGCTCTTCATAGAGGTCGCTTGTGCCTTCATAGCGGGCCGCAAAGGTCCATTTATCCAAAGGCATAAAGGCCAGTTCCAGGTTGTAAGCCGAAGGAGAGGCCTTTTCATCACCGGCAAAGCCAAGCTCGCCAGCCTTGAAGTCGTCCAGGGCAGCCACATACTCACCGGTAAAGGCGAACATGCCGAACTCAACGCCGGCCATCACAGACCAACCGCCGACCAGATCATCCAGGCCGTCGCCAGGCACCTGCTCGCGCAGGAAATCACTGCCTGCGATGTTGTTGGTATAGGCAACGCCGGCCTTGACCACAGCACCGTTCAACATCTCTTCGGGAGTCTCCACCTGTACACGGGCGTAGAAGGTATTGATGTTGTCGTCAGGGGCATCATCAATCTCGGCTACGTCAGAGTTGTAAAGGCCTGCGCCAATACTGAGCCATTCGCCGTTCCAACCCACCTCGGCCGCTGTGGCCTGGGTTTCAAACACCTCCAAGGTAAGGGGATCGGAAATAAAGTAGCTCTCAAACATACCAATAGCAGGATAGATGCGGCCGCCCATGAGGTAGAAAGGCATATCCTCGGTATCGCCCAATACGATGAAGCCTTCATCCAGGCCCACACCGTCATCGCCTTCTTCCCAAAGCATGTGGATCACACCTGTGGTGTAATCATTTATATTGGCGGTGAAGAAGACTTCGGCTGTGGCCAGGTCCAACCCACTGGTTTTGGACTCCTCGCCGTTTTTGGGGTCCATCTTCTCATAGTAGCCTTCCAACTCAACCGCACCGGCGATAGTCAGGCGTTTACCAGCTTCGGTAAGCACACCTTCAGCCTTTTTCACTTGAGCCTTTGAAAGCATGCTGGAGGCCTTGAGCGAGGTGCTGGTGGACTTGCGGGCTTCCATCCTGGCCTTGTCGGCTTGAAGCGTGGCTGCTTCGGCCTTCTTTTTGGCATCTTCCAGACGGCTCTCCATCTGGTTCAGGCGCATACGCAATTCCTTGACCTCATTCACCAGGGCCTGGACAGCGGGGTCCAGCTCAGCGGCCTGGGCCATGCCCGGCAGGCATAAAAGGCCCCCCAACAGGCCGATTGAAATTTTTTTTGCAAGAGGCAGACGTTTTGGTCTTGTCAGCTCAGAACCCATTCCCTTCTCCTCACTATTTCTGAATGTTTGACCAAGGGCCCTGGGCTCTGCTATTTTTGAGAGCAGAAGGACCCAATTCTCCCTTATTAGGGAGAAGCCTTCGGTTGAAGAGGCGGTCAGTTACCTTGGCCGGGACGGCCGCCTCTTCCTCTTAAAGTGAAACATGTTTCATGCCGCTTTCTTTCAAAAGCGGCATGACTTTACTACCCCCACCCCCATGGGGATTTCGACACTTTGTTGCATTAAAAGACTAAAGATCGCGCTTGTCTTCGATGTCTTTTTGGAGGCAATTTCCGTTAGTTTGGTCGCATGAGCAGGTGCAATCCTCACAACCACAGCCTCCGCCCTTGGCGGACTTGATAAACTTCCTGCCCACATAAGCCGCAGCTAGAATAACTATCAAGATAACCAGAATAGTTCCCATGGATCTCATCTCCCTTGTAAAGATCTTATGCACACCCTACTAAGATAATAACCCTCAAGGGAGTTTTCATAAATCCGTTCTGCACCGACGGCGATTACCCCTGCAATAGATGATTTTGTTTTCTTTAGCAGATTAGATACGCCAAACTTTATTACATGTCAAGCACTTTCTGACAGATTTCAAATTTTGGCCGTATTTCTTAAAAAGAGAGAAAAAATAAGGAGTTGCCAGGACAGAAAAAACAGATTTATCAGGCAAATAAAAAAGGCAATAAGAAGAAAAGCCCCAAGATCATGATCAAAAAAGCACCTGAAACCTCAATAAAATTAACCGCCTTGAGTGCCGTGTCAGGTTTTTTTTGAAAAAACCTGAAAAAGACTTTCTTGCCCCCCAAGGTCATGAGGGTGACCACTGAAATGGTAAGGGCCATACCGCCGGCAAGACAGACTGTCAGAGCAAGCCCCAGGCCAACAGCGCCTTTAGCCAGGCAAAACAATAAAACCAGAATCACACCGGGACAGGGGACCATGCCTGTAACCAGGGCAAGCGTGAAAATATTTTTATTTTCATGTCCTTTAGAGAAGACACTGTCTGCGGCAGATGTTGCTTGCGGGTGATTTGTTTTTTTAAAAAGGCCTGTGAGCAAAAGCCAGGCACCCAAAACTGTTATCAAACTGTAACTGATCACCTGAGTCCAGTAGGTTGCCTGTTCCATAGACCCGCTAAATCCGGCATCCAAGACAAATCGCACCAGAAGCACCAACAGAACCCCGGACAAGGCATGAAAGAAAGCTATCAGGTTGCCCAAAAACAATCCCTGGCCGATTCCTCCCCCCCTGGCCAAAACAAAGGAGGCAGCCACAGCCTTGCCGTGTCCCGGCCCGGCCGCGTGCAAAACACCATATGCGAATGCCAGGGCCAACAGCAGAAAAAGCGCACCTGTTTGCTTTTCAGAGCTTACCTGAGATATCAATCCTGAAATACGGGAATTCAAGGCTGCCTGCAACTTGATGATCCTGGCCAAATATGGGCTGAATCCAAAAGCAGCGCCCATGGACCTGGCCGGGGCTTGCTCAGGCCCGGCAATCTGCTCATTCGGGCGAGTGGCTTCCTTGTCAGGCCCGGAGCCGCTCAAAAAGGGATTGGCCGTCACGGAAAGAGGCAGGGAAAACAAAAGCGCCAGAGTTATAGCCAATCCGAAAAGCTTTATCATTTTTTTAACTTAAAAGATAAGGTGAGTTCGGTGGGATGGACCATGCCGTAGTATATGGTCCGTATAGTACTGGGGGCTATTTTATACTTCACCGAAAAGTTATTTCCACCTTTTATGGTTACGGGATTCAGAACGGCAAACTCAAGCGCCGTATAATAAGTGGGGTCTGAGGGACTTATAACCACTGTCTTCCGGTTTTGGGAAGCCTTTAGATGACAGGGGACAAAAAAATAATACACCAAACGCCCCTTTTTGACTTGCGCTCTGAAATCCTTGACCCACTTAATGACGAATTTCCTGCCGTCTATAGCTATCCAGTTAAAGTAATTATATTTCTTAAGATTCTGAAAAGCGCCTTGCTCCAAGCCCTTATTTTCATTCGGGTTGATTCTGTTGTTATGGTCCTTGTCAAACTCTTCCAGAATCATAGAGCTGAAAAACTCGTCAAAAACCCATTTCACCCCTATGCCGGAAAGTCCTTTCTGGTCAAAAACTATATTAAGGCTGGTGTCTGCAAATACATGAGGATGGGCCAGAGCGGATTCCGGCCCCACTATTATCAAGGTCGCAATCCAGAGCAACAGAAAGGATTTTATGGTTCGATTTACGTACATGGGGCTCTTTATTAAGCCCCATGTACAGGTTTTGTCAAGGGTCCTTAACTTGAGGGCAAAAGCACCCGCCAAATAAAGGGGGTGCTTTTGCCCGCAGGGCTTTCTTTAAAACCAAGAGCCCTTTACTTCATATCAAAGGCCTGCACCCAGATAACTGCATCCTGGGACAATTCCTTGCCCTTGTATTCCTTGGCAGGACCCACGCCCAGGGCGCAGAAGCCCCACCAGCCCGCCTTGGGAATGCCAAAGGCAAACTGACCATTGGCATCGGCCTTGATCATCATGGTTACAAAGGCATCGTTCGGCACATTTTCCACCTCGGCCTTTTTGGCAAAGGCATTTTCGGCCATAAGCGGTTTGTGGTTCATGAACTCGACTTCGATCTCGGCAAAGGGCACCGGGCGTCCGGCGCTCTTGACCACACCCCGGAACACATTGCCGGCCCAAAGGCCATAGGGCTTGTCAAGGGGCACGATCTCGGCATCAAGGCCAACCTCGGCATCCCAGTCAGTGGGGGAGCCGTTTACGTTCACAACCGCCTTGGTGATCTGCTGGATATAGATATCCTCATTTTTCTCATAATAGGGGCCGGGCACCAGGCAGTAAACCCAATCACCCATGCCTCTCAGCTTATCGGTGAACTTATAGGCCTTGCCCTTATTGGTCAGGCTGGTCCACTCAATGGGCTGGGCCTTTTTCAAAAGGTCTTTTTTCTTGCCTTTATGCAACACAAAAAGCTGCTCAATGCCTGACATATCCATGGTGTGACCGGCCTCGAAAGGATGGGTGAACACCACACGGAAATCAAGAGTTCCGCCCTTGGGCAGAGCGCTATCCGGAGTATAGACCATTTGGAAGTGAGCCCATGCCGCACCACCCACAGTCAAGGTAATGGCCAAAGCCGCCACTTGGGCCAGAATCCACTTTTTCATTGCACCCTCCTAAACAGATAAAAACTAAAAAAAATTATTTGGATTGATTAATAAAAAGCCCCTGAAACAGGCCGCTTAGAAAGCGGCCTGTATATCCTACGTATTGCTTAAACTACTCCACGATCTCGCTTCCGGGAACCTGAATGGTGTGCCCCTCACCGGCGTTGAACTCCACCACATAATCACCCTTCGGTTTATCAAAGGAGAACTCGCTGTCCCCACTCATGGCTCCCTTTAACAGCACCTTGCCGGCAGGATCCTTGACGAACATCTGCACGCCGGAAGCTGAACCACCGTCAGAGAATCCACCTTCGCAGGTAATGGTGCCGTCACCATTATCCCAGCAGGAAAGTAAAGGTGCATGGGCGAAAGCCACCTGACTTAGGGCCAGGCCCAACACAAAAACAACAACCAATGAGAATAATTTTTTCATTTTCATACTCCTAACGCAGCTTCTGGTTTTTTCTTATCTTTGACAAAGCCCATGGTAACGGCCAATCCAATGGCCAGTGCATATACCCAGGCCATGGCTTCGCCACCTGTCATATTCAGGGCGCTTCCGATGGTGTAAACCCCGGCGGCCACCACCATTCCCAAAAACGCCGGGTAAGCAAAGGAAAAGAGCATCCACTTGTACTTGCCCGTGGCCACCTTCACCATGATGGTGGTTGCCAGGCAGGGGGGGAACAGGGCCATGAACAACATCAGGGCCAAGGCGTTGAGATCCGTGATTGTCTGCTCACCATCACCCATCTCGCCTTTATACTTGCCGTCCGGTCCGATCCCGTAGAGCACCTTCATAGTGGCCGTGGCGCTCTCCCTGGCGGCAAAAGAACTCAGCATGGCCACATTTGTTCGCCAATCAAAACCGGCGAACCGGCTCAAGGGCTCCAGCGCCTTACCGGCCTTACCCAAGAGGCTTGAGTTGACCCTCGCCTGTTGCATCTCGCGCATAATCCGGGACCGGGTTTTGCGCAATTTTTTAAAGGCTCGATGAATCTTGGATCTGCGGTCCTTCAAAACTTTGAAGAAAACCGGGCTATTGTCCTTGAATTCCTGATCAACGGCCTTGCTGGCCTGACGATCTCCACCGGCGCCTGCCTTGGCAGCCCGATATGCATCTCTGAAAGACAAAAGGGCGAGCACCTGGTCCATGGAGCCCAAGTCTTTTTGCAGAGAATCTTTTTTCACCTGCCTCTGGAAGGTGGCAAAGGCCTTATCCGCCTGGGCCTGGAACTCTGCCTGTTTTTCAGGCGAAAACCCAGGGAACTGAAGCAGAGCCCAGATAACCACAGCCACGGCGGCCACAATCGTCACCACCTTCTTGAGGTAAACCCAGATACGCTCCACCGCCCTGGTCAAAACGCCCCTTATGGTCGGCAGGTGATAGGGAGGCATTTCCATGATGAAAGGCGCGGTCTCCCTCCCTTTCAACACGGTGAGTGAAAGAATCTTGGCAATGGGCAAGGCAAATAAAAGGGTGATGCTTGAGATAAATAGCATGGCCACGGTTTTATGCTGCGGGAAAAACGCCTCCACCAGCATAAGGTAGAACACCGTCTTGGCCAGGCAGTTCATCAAGGGCACAGTTAAAATGGTTGCCATGCGGGAACGGTCGTCCGGAATGGCCTTGCAGGCCATAACCCCGGGTACGGCGCAGCCACCCACATATATACCGCCCAAGATCATCGGCAAGGTTGAGTTGCCGTGCAGGCCGAAATGCCGGAAAAGCCGGTCCAGGATAAAGGCCATACGCGGCATGTAGCCCACATCCTCCAACACGGCCACCAGGGCGAAGAGAATGAAAAACTGGGGGATGTAAACCAAAAGGGCATTCACACTGGTCATGAACCAGCTGCCGAGCGAGGTCAAAAGGGGGATTTCAATGAACCCTTCGGCCGGTAAAAAGGTTTCCAAAAAGGTCTGCAGTGAACTTAAGTATGGCGTAACCTCGGCCGCCAGCTTGACGCCTTGATTCACAGCCAGCTCATAAAGGGTGTAAAAAACCAAAACCATGCAGACCGGCCCTAAAAAACGATGGCAAAGCACCGCATCGACCCGATCGGTTGAGGTCTTCTCCTCGCTGCCTGTACTTTTCAGCACCTCCTGTACGATCTGAGAGGCCAGGCTGTGGCGGCGATAGGCAATATAGCGTTCTGCCGGATCGCCTTCCTTTTCCTCGAACTCCCTGCGCAACTCAGTCACCAGGGCGACCAGGCTGTCGGCGCTCAAACTGTATTCATTGACCAGGTCCAATGCCTGGCTGTCCCCCTCGAGTAGTTTTATCGCCAGCCAGCGCGGTTTATACTTGGCGGCAAGTTCGCTCGCCTTTTCTATACCCTCCTGAATCCGAGAGATATAGGCTTCCAGGGCCCCGTAATCCACCCTGAAATCAGGTTCTGATTTATCCTGGACCAAATCCCGCAGGGCCAGGCAGAGATCTTCCCCGCCCTTGCCTCTTTTGCCGTCAGTCACCACCACTTTGGTTCCCAGGTGGGAGGCCAGGGCATCCAGATCAATTTCAAAGCCCCTCTTTTCAGCCACGTCAATCATGTTGAGATCGACCACCACCTTGGTTCCCATCTCAAGCAGCTGAAAGGTAAGGTAAAGATTTCGCCTCAGATTGGAGGCATCGACCACGTTTATCACAGCCTGAGGCTGATCATGTAAAAGGAAATCCCTGGCCACCCTTTCCTCCAGAGAATAGGAGGTAAGGCTGTAGGTACCCGGCAGGTCGACCAGCTCATAGCCCACGTCCTGGTGCGAGAAAAGCCCGGTTTTCTTCTCCACCGTCACACCGGGATAATTGGCCACAAACTGGCGGGCCCCAGTCAATAAGTTGAATACTGTCGATTTTCCGGAGTTGGGTTGCCCGGCCAAGGCAACCAGATAGCGACGGGACATATCACTCCACCTCCACGAAAGCAGCCTCGGAGTGACGTATACTCACATGATAGCCGACCATCTTAACCTCTACAGGGTCCAAGAGTGGAGCATTTCTGACAACTTCAACCTGTACGCCAGGGAAAAAGCCCAGATCCATCAGCCTCTGGCCCAAATTGCCGCCTATTTTGAGAGCCTTAACCCTGCATCCTTCGCCAGGGTTAATATCGTTTAAGGTCATCATTTCACTCCTTGTTGGTAATCTCAACCGGATATCAGCTCCTTAAAGGCTAATGTCCGGGTCAAAGAGTAAACAGCCTTTGATCTCCCGGGTCATGGCTCGTTTTGTGAACTGAAAGGGGTCACAACAGGGGAGCAGGGCCAATTGGAAAACTGTAAATTTATTAGGCTCTACTAACAGACAAATTGGGCGGTGTCAATCAATATTTGGATAGACAAATTTATTTATGCTATTACAATTCATGTAGGTAGATATAAGCCTATTAACGCCCCAGCACCTTTACAAATAGAAGGGACAAAAAGGAGAAAACACATGCAAAAAATAGTTGTCAGCGCCTTGGTGCTGGGAGTCTGCCTTTTTGCTGCCGGATGTGCAAACAAATCTTCATTCTTAAGCATGGAAAAGCCGCCTGCCGTGGAAGCAACCACAGAACAGGTGAGGTCATGCCAATACGTCGGGGAAATCTCCGGCAAGTCCAAACTCAGAAGCCCGGCGACCAGCGCCATTGCCTTGAGAAGCGCCCAACAATCAGGCCTGCAGCAGGCAGGCGCCAAGGGAGCAACTCATGTGGTGTGGGTCGGGAAAAGAGGGGGCCGAAACCCGGTTGCCCTGGGTAAGGCATATAAATGCCCCAGATAAAGCCCCCTCGGACCTGATCGGCCTGGAAATACTCTTCAGCCCTTGCCCTTAAACCAGGCAAGGGCTATATTGCGAGCTATTTTTTAGGTAATACTAATTTTAGTTGGCACGACATAAATAATTTGTTATACTGTCCTTCAGTTTTTTAAAGGCTCCTTTTCGCCAATCTCTATTCATAGAGGAGTGATTCATGAAAGCATTGATTCTTTTCGGGTCCACCACAGGCAACACAGAATATACGGCAGAAGTTGTTCAGGAAGTCCTGGATAAAAACAAGGTTGAGACCACCCTGTTAAACGCGGTCGACGCCTCTTTGGAGGTTATGGAAAAAGATTTCGGCCTGTTCGTTTTTGGTTGCTCCACCTGGGGAGACGATGACATTGAACTACAGGAGGATTTTGAACCCCTGTACGAGGGTATGGACAAAGTCTCTTTTGACGGCAAGCTTGTCGCCACTTTTGGCTGCGGAGACAGCACCTACACCCATTTCTGCGGAGCTGTGGATGCCATCACTGAAAAAGCCCAGGCAGGCGGAGCCAAGATTGATGTGTCCCCGCTCAAAATTGACGGAGACCCGGACGATGTGCGCGATGAGATAGAAGACTGGGCCCAAAAAGTGGCAGATCTGGCCAAAGCGGCCTGAAACCGAATTTGATACAGCAGGATAGAGATTCATGCCTTGTAATTGCAGATTAAAGGGAATCGGCCGCATGCACAAAACGGCCATGGAAGAATTCAGCCAGGGCCACGCACGAGAGGCGGAAAAAAAGCTGTATAAAGCCCTGACCAGCGCCCGTGAACTGAAAATTAGCTGCTTTGAAGCCAAAATTCTTAACAGCCTGGGGTTGGTGACCGAAGGACTGGACGCCCCTTCCAAGGCAGCCTCGCACTATCGTCGCGCCCTTGAACTGATTCAAGGCAAGCTGGGCAATGATAATGTGGTTTATGACACCATAGCTAAAAACCTGGCTCGAGTCTCAGTCCATTAACCATGAATCATCCGCCCGCATCCCTTTGCAGGCACTCCACAAACGTGCTTACGGATTTGAATTAAGCCGTATCAGGGAATGCGGGCGGTTCTGGCCACAATTTTACCGTCCACAAACCGTTTTTTTTTATCTAAAATTAAAGCTAACTGTTTTTGGCAAACAGCATCTGACCAAGTCCCGGAAGACTTTGTCAGATGCTGTTTGGTTTTGACAGGTTTAAAGGTAGATATCCCGGATGAAAGTCTTCTATAAAGGGCTTCCGGAATCTATTTGGTCTGGCTGTAATCTTCCGCGCCAAGTGAGGGCAGGTTTTCCATGAAGACCTCCACCATTCGAGGGTCCAGACGAATCCCCGCATCTTCCCGGACCACCTGACGAGCCTCTCTCTCGCTCATGGGAGGGGTTGAACCCATGCCCCTGATCAAAGTCAGATAGGAATGGACAACCGTCACCAGCCTGGCTTCTTCCGGTATCTGGGCCCCTTCCAGGCCGTCCGGAAAACCCGAGCCGTCAAAGTTTTCATGGTGATGCTTAATGACAGGCAATATATCTTCCAGGCATTTCACCCGATTAAGCAGCTTAATCCCCATCTTGGGATGTTCCGTCTCCAAATCCATCTTGGGGGGCATGGCTCCCTTGGTCCAATAGCTCAGTTGCGAGGGAACCATCAAATGCCCAACATCATGGAACAGACAACCCAGATAAACCACCCTGACCTTTTCCTCGTCCCATCCCATGGCCTTGGCCAGGGCCTCGGCCGCATCGGCCAATTCCTTGCTGTGGAGCCAAAGGGGCGGAGAAATCATGTTGTACATATTGTACAAAAAGGTGACTACATCTTTACGGGCCAGGGAGGTGGCGGCTTTTGCCACAGCTTCAGTTGTTTGCGTCATGCCGAACTCCATGCAACAGATTATAACAAGGCGTCTCCCCGTCCCTTTGAGTTTCTTTTAAGACACCTTAAAACTGCTCAAATCCATCCAACCCACCGTCGTCAAAAAAATCATCCTTGGGTTCCTCCTGCTTTTTGGCTGGAGGTTCCAAACTGGGCTTTTTGGCGGCAGGGCTCTTGGCCTTATTGGGTTTTGGGGAGCCGCCTGTCTGGCCCCGCACCTTGAACTGCGCCATCTGGCTTCTCAGCTCTTCGGCGGCGGCGGCCATGTTCTCGCTTGAAGAGGCAGCCTCTTCCACCAGGGCTGCGTTTTGCTGCACCGCATCATCCATCTGTGCCACAGCTTTATTGATCTCGTCAATACCCTGGGCCTGTTCCTGGCTGCTGGCTGAAATTTCGCCTATGGTGCCTGCCACGTTCTGCACGTTTTCGATTATTTCATGAAGCAGGCTTCCACTTTTGGCCACCAGTTCGTTGCCCTGTTCCACCTTGCCCACGGTATCTGTAATAAGGCCCTGGATCTCCTTGGCCGCAGAGGCCGAGCGTCCGGCCAGGTTGCGCACCTCGCCCGCCACCACGGCGAATCCCCTGCCCGCCTCTCCGGCCCGGGCTGCCTCGACTGCGGCGTTCAAAGCCAACAGATTGGTCTGGAATGCTATCTCATTCACCAGATTGGTGATTTCGCTGATTTTATTACTACTCTCAGTGACAGCCTCCATGGCGGTGACCGTCTCTTCCACCACTTGCCCACCCTCTTGGGCCATGGTGGAAGTGCGAGAAGCCAGGACATTTGCGTTTTGGGCGTTTTCCGCATTGTGCTTGACCGAGCCGGTCATCTGCTCCACAGCGCTGGCCGTCTCTTCAATGGCGCTGGCCTGCTGCTGGGTGCGCTCGCTCAAGTCCTGGTTGCCCTGGCTGATCTCATTGGTGGAGTCTGCCACAGCGTTGGTGGCGAGCATGACTTCTTGTACGGTGGTGGATAAATTATCCGACGTGCCCTGGAGGTCGCGCATCATATCGCCTATTTCATCACCCCTTTTCAGGTATGCCTGTTCGAGCTGTAAGGTGAAGTCGCCTTGGGCCACCAGCTTAAGCCCATCCACAGCCGCGGCAATGGGCCTGCGCAGGCTTCGGGCCACCAAAAGGGCCATGATTGTAATAATGATAATGCCGATCACGGCCACCACACCCATGATCCACTCCAGAGTGTAAACAGCGGCAAAGGCCTCGGATTCATTGATCTCCGCCATCAGGGCCCATTTGAGATTTCCAATTTTAACCGGCGTATAGGCTGAAAGAACCGAGTTGCCGTTGTAGTCAATGATCAATTCCTCGCCGATCTGACCGCCCAAGGCGGCCCGGCTGGCCTCGGTATCCACCCCGTTATCCTTGATATTGCCGGCAAAGGATGCCTTGACCGAACGGTTCTGGGAATCAAGAAAAGAATCAGAGCGCATGCGTTTATCCGGCCCTAAAAGATAGGTCTCGCCTGTCTGCCCCAGGCCGGTGCGCTCCTGCATTATTTTGTTAATCGCAGTCAAGGAAACCTGAAAAGCGGCGACTCCCAAAAATTTGCCGTTATTATCATTTACCGGAGTGGCCAAAAAGGCGGCGGCCTCATTGGAAGGGGTGTACCAGGAAAAATCCACCAAAATGGGCCGACTGGATCCCTCTCTGAAAGCCCTGGCCAGACCGGAGTCGCTTAACTTGCCGGTTTTAAGGTTTGCTCCGAGATCCGATTCTCTGGAAACGGTAAAAACAACATTTCCATCCAGATCAATCAGAAAGACATCATAAAATCCGAAAACATCCATAAAAAGTTTGAGAGGGCCCACCCTTTGGGCATACAGCTGCCGGTAGGCCGGGCTTTCCAATCCTTGAGGGAAAACTTGAGTAAAAGCTTCAATACTTTGAATAAAACGGAGGTTTTTCTGCACATCGCGCATCAGATTCATCTTGTCTTCAAAATAATTTTCAATCTGTATTTTTTTAAGCTGACGCACACTCCGCATGTGTTCAAAGGCCTGCTCGTCCAATGCCTGGGAGGCACTATAAAGGGATATGAGGCCGATCACGGCAAATGGAATCACACCCACCGCTAAAAAAGCAGCGACAAGCTTGGTTCCCAATTTCATTTTGTTCATAATCGGAGTCCTCCTCCCGAATTTTTTTAAAGTCCCCCCCTGGCATCAAACTTTTAACTCAAGTAATAAATGTACTTTTTTAAATGATATTATATCTCCGGTCATATACAAAATTTTAGAGCAAAAAACAAACAAACCCGACGGTTGACTGCACAGCAAAATAATAGGGTATGAACAATTGAAAGGTGTATTCAGAACCAAACCAGACGGTTTTACCAGAGCTTTCAGTGCTAAAACTTGGCCTTCATAACTAATAAGTATAAGGTGGTTTAGTGTGAATCACGAAAATAAATGGCAGCTTTGGCTGATTTATTTTTTCCACCTTATCGGCTCTTACCTGGAAGTTACGATTTATTGAAGTAAAAAACGCACCCCTGGTTCTGATCTGGGGTATGTTTTTTTCTTTATCAGACCAGGGAATTAACCTTGCATAAACCTTAACCCAATCCCCATGGTTTATCCCCTTGAAATCACTTTCGGCAAGAACAAAGCCCATGGCCACGGCATCGGCCAGACAGCAAAAGACCGTGGTCCTTAAAACCACCCAATCACCTTTACCCGACCCTTGCACCCGGCTTGCCTTGCCCTGGAAAACAAACCTCTCCCGGTCCAGGGACTCCGGGCGCTGTTCAGTAAGGAAATTCAGCTCAGCCAAATTAATAGGTGTGTATCTTTCTCCATTGAATTGATGGATAACCGAAGTTTCAGGTTTCTTCCAGGGAGCCGCGGCCGTATGGTCCGTCTGGGGGGAAAAAACGTTTATCCCCCAAAGCCCTGTTGCCAAAACGCCGATTAGCAAAAGGGTTGGCCATGCCTTTTTTGTGCCGACAACCCATAAGGCGGTCGCTCCAAGAACAACCAGTCCAAAACCGGCGCTAAAGGTAAGCCACTTGAACTTCGGATTTAATAAAAGCCAATAATCTTCGGAAAAGGGAAAACAGACCATGAAAAGGCCGAGGCACAACAAGCAAAAAGGCTTTATTACAATAATGCCCCTTAAGTTCATAGCCAGCTCTCCACCAAAGCCCAGACAAGGCTCAAACAAAAAACCATGATAAAAGGCAAAAGGGAAAGTCCAAGAACCACGGGCCGCCTGAAAACAGAAGTGAACATGGCCAGGAGTTTAAGGTCAAACATGGGTCCCAGGGCTAAAAAGGAAAGCTGGGCCGCCATGGGGAACTGGCTGAAACCGGCGGCCACAAAGGCATCCGCCTCTGAACATACTGAAAGCAGCACAGCCAGAAGCATCATGCCCAGCACGGAAAGCCAGACATTTTCCATAAACCAGGTCACCACATGAGGCGGGAGCCAGGTTTTAAAGGCGGCGGCAGCCAAAGAACCAAGCAATAAGAACTTGACCATGCCTAAAAATTCATCCCCTGCGTGTAACAGCACCCCCACAAGCCTCGGCCGCTCTGTTTCATGTTCGTGGCCGCAGGATTCATGGTGGTGATGACAACACCCGCAGGCAGGCTCAGGATTCCTTGCCTCAGGCAGCAGAAGGGCAATGGCCGGGTGTCTGCCCAGGAAAAGCCCCATGCAGCCTGCGGTCAAGGCCACTAAAAGGCATCTGCCCCAAACCATGGTCCAGTTGCCTTGAAAGGCAACATAGGTGGAGGCAATAACCACGGGATTGATAACCGGCGCGGCCAGCATATAAGTGACGGCAAAGGCGGGCGTTGCGCCTTTATGTAAAAGCCTTTTGGCTATGGGTACAACTCCGCATTCACAGGTCGGCAAGACCATGCCCCCCAAAAGCCCGGCCAGAACCTCGGCCGCCCGATTTTTGGGCAACAGGCGCTCCATGCGTTCGGGGCTCACGAAAAATTCCAGCACAGCCCCCAAAAAAGATCCCAACAGCAAAAAAGGAGCGGCCTCCAGAAAAATGGCCAGGGTTATACGAAAAAAAAGGTCTATTCCTTCGGGCATAGCAGACAATTGAGCACCTTGCCGAGTTCATGGGCCGGGTAATAAAAGGCATATCTTTATCTGAAAAAAATCAGACCAGACGGGAGCTAATCTTATATTGTTTTAATAACATAAAAAAGAAAAACATAAAGATCAAAAGGCCCAGGCTGGCAAAGACCCAGCCCCCCAGCACGGCTTGCCGGGTTCCGCTAAATTCCCGCACCATCCAAGGATTATTTATTCGAGCCCAAAATGCCGCCAGGGCCCCCACCTGAACCAGGCAAGCCAAAGACATACCAGTCGGAGCCCATGTATTGGCCCTTAGCAGATATATATTTCCTTTTTCCGCGGCCAAGGAGATCGGCGCATTCAATCCTCCACAATCAATCAGGAGCCGGGGGAAAGGCAAATCAAAAACCAAAGCCATGCCTCTCACCCGTATAAAAGGCCCATTAAGCTGCCCGCCAGGCCCAAAGGCTTGCTTTCATCAGACGGTCTTGGAGAATCTTTTTGGAAAAAAAGAAAAAAGTAACAAAAAACAGGCTTAAACAACATGCAGCCAAAAAGGAGAGAATCACAGCCACGCCCACTGGATAATTCCGGGTGAAGACCCAGAGGTGAAAGGCGCCCAAGGTCCTTATCAGCCACAGCACTGTCAAGCCGGCTATGGCAAGCCTGGCCGCGGCCGGGGGATTCATTTTTCATCTCCAGCAAAAATAATACATGCGAAAAGCGCCGACTGTCCCGGCTGATTATTTGTCATAAAAAGAAATTTACATAAACAAGTCAAAAAACATCAATCTAAGCGTTAAATCAAAAGCTTTATTTCCATTAATTAAGATCAGGTCTTTTTGTGTGTTAAACTGAATTGAATAATCATCTGTTTTCCCCCTTATTGGGACATCTCTGGAGAAGCAAAATGATCTTGACCAAAAAGGCAGGCGCCCTTTGGCTTTGCCTGCTCATTGTTCAACTTTTTTGTTTATCCCCCTCTTCCCCGGCAAAAACGACTGATTCAGAGCAAATCCATATCCCGCAGGAACTGAAAACCTGGCAAAAATGGGTGATGTACGGCCAGGAAAGCCAGACCTGTCCGGCCCGGTTTAATGACCCAGGGGCGCACATCTGCGCCTGGCCCAGCAGGCTTGATCTGGCGGTTGATGACACTCAAGGTGAGTTCAGGCAAGATTGGCTGCTCACCGCACAAACATGGCTTATCCTGCCGGGAGGGGAAGACGAGTGGCCCCAAGACGTGCAGTTAAACGGTAATTTTGCACCGGTCATATCCCGTGGGAACAGACCCTGTATAAAGGCTCCGGCGGGCAGTCACCAGGTTACGGGCAGGTTTAACTGGCCCAGGATGCCGGAAACTATCCACATCCCGGCCCAGAGCGGCCTAGTCAAACTGTCCATCTCCGGCAAGCCGCAGGAAAAACCTGTTTTTGATAAAAACGGAGCCCTGTGGCTCACAGGCAAGACCAAGCCCCGGAAGGCTGAATCCACGGTCAAGCTGCGTATAAACCGCCTTTTGCAGGATTCCATTCCCATGCTGGTCACAACCCGGCTGAGCCTGAATCTGGCGGGAGAACAACGGGAAATCTCCCTCAAAGACATCCTGTTGCCCCATACCATTCCCATGAGGCTGAACAGCCCTGTCCCCGCCCGCTTAAACAGTAAGGGCGAGTTGACCCTACAGGCAAAACCGGGGCGTTTTATTATTGAAATCCTGGCCAGGTTTCCCGGGCCGGTGAATAAAATCGGCCCTGTAAAAGCGGCGTTCGGTCCAGAGGTCTGGGCCTTTGCCGCAGAAAACCAACTGCGCATGGTGAAACTAGACGGGGGAGTTCCCATTGACCCGGGGCAGACAGAGCTTCCCCAGGCCTGGCGCAGATACAGGGCAAGGGTGATGAACCCCCAAGACACCCTTGCCTTTAAAACCCTGCGTAGGGGAGAGGCGGATCCGGCTCCGGACCGCCTCACCATAAATCGCACCTGGTGGCTTGATTTCAATGGCCAAGGTTTCACTGTAGAGGACCGCATCTCCGGAGTGCTCAGCCAAAGCTGGCGGCTTGGGCTTAATCCCCCTGCTCAACTCGGCAGGGTGAGCGTCTCGGGCCGTGACCGCCTCATTACCAGGTTGACACCTGAATCCAACCCCGGAGTGGAATTGAGACAGGGACGCTTAGAACTCACAGCCGAGTCAACCATGCCCCTTGAAAAACAGGAAATTCAAGCTGTGGGCTGGGATCATGACTTTCAAAAGGCCTCACTCAGCTTAAGGCTTCCGCCGGGGTGGAAGCTCCTTTGCGCCAAAGGGGTGGACCAGGTGTCAAACAGCCTGCTGAAGAGATGGAGCCTTTTGGATATCTTTTTGGTTTTGATCATCAGCCTGGCGGTATGGCGGCTCTTAAACTGGGGCTGGGGGATCATCACCTTTTTCGGGGTGGGGCTTTCCTTTCACGAACCGGCCGCCCCGCAATTCACCTGGCTCTATTTACTGGCGGCCCTGGCCCTGTTCAGACTCCTGCCCCAAGGCAATTTGAAACGCCTGATGGATTTCACCCGCTGGGTGACGGCCGGTCTTCTTTTAGTGGTGGCAATTCCCTTTATAGTGAACCAGGCCAGAGTGGGGCTTTATCCACAATTGGAAAGGCCTGATTATTATTTCACATCTGTGGCGCCGACCATATTCTCCTTTTCAGAAGACGAGAGCGCCGATATGATGGAAAAGTCGGCGCCCGCGCCTGCGCCCCGAATGAAAAAGGCGCCTGCCAGGGTGATGCAGGCTCCGAGCAAGGCAAAAGTCCTTTACCGCTCGCAACAGAAACAAATGGGACGGGCAAATATAAAGCGAAAACCCATCACCATGACCGATCCCAACGCCCTTGTTCAGACCGGACCCGGGCTGCCCGACTGGCGCTGGCGCTCGGTCAATCTGTCCTGGAACGGGCCGGTGGATAAGGATCACAAGTTGAGGCTCTATCTTTTCTGCCCCACAATCAACCTTATCCTGGCCTGGCTCAGAGTTATTCTGGTGGCGGCCATACTCGCCGCCCTGATCATCCCCAAGGGGAGTTGCAAAGGATTACTCAAATATTTCGGCGTGGCCTGTCTCTTGGCAGGCCTCTTGCTCATCCCGCTTCAAAAGGCCCAGGCCGCTGATTCTGCCTACCCGCCGGAATCTCTTCTAAAAGAGCTGAAAGCCAGGCTGCTGAAGCCCCATGACTGCTTCCCCAACTGTGCGGTTTTCTCCAGAATGCAACTTAAGGCAGATGCAAATGAACTGACCATACTGCTTGAAGCTCAGGCAGAAATCGATACGGCCATACCTTTACCGGGCGCTCAAACGGACTGGGGCTTCACAAAGGTTTTTCTGAACGATAACCCCGCTCCGGGCCTGACCAGAGATAAAAACGGAATCATGTGGGCCCTGGTTCCCAAGGGGGTAAACCGATTTCTGTTGCAGGCAAAAATAAACGGGTTGGACAGGTTCAGCATTAATCTCCCCTTGCGTCCCAAGAAGGTCAACGTGACGGCGCCGGGCTGGGAGATAAGCGGATTGGGGCCCCGGGGACAGGCCGGAGCCGCCCTTCAGCTCAAGCGGACAAACCAGGTGGCAGGCCGCTCCAGGCCTGAATCCGTACGTTTGCCGGCTTTTTTCCAGGTTGAAAGGGAGTTTACCCTTGGGCTCACCTGGCAGGTGAACACCATAATCAAACGTCTCACCCCCACCGGGGAGCCGGCCTTGATCAGATTGCCCATATTAGCAAACGAAACAGTGAATACGCCTGGTATTAAGGTGCAAAATAAACAGGTTGAAATAAGCTTGGCGCCCAATCAAGGGCAGGCCTATTTCACCTCCAGCCTGGAAACGATTCCGGAGTTAAAGCTGAAGGCGGCTCAACAAACCAACTGGACAGAGACCTGGACCCTTAGGATAAGCCCCATATGGCACAGCGCTTTCAAAGGGATCCCCATGGTGGCCAGGCAGAACCGAACCGGCGGCTTCACCCCCAAATTCCGCCCCTGGCCGGGAGAAGAGCTGACAGTCAATATAACCAAACCCCTGGCGGTAAAGGGACGCATCACAACCATTGACCAGGCCCACCTCAGCTGGTTGCCGGGCAACCGCTTTGACCTGGTTAAACTCTCCCTTTATTTGAGAAGCAGCCAAGGAGGTCAGCACACCATCACTCTGCCGCCAAAAGCCCACCTGGAACAGATCAAGATCAAAAACAAATTGCAACCCATCCGGCCGGAGCAAGGCAAGCTGACCATTCCCCTAACCCCCGGCGGGCAAAAGGTTTTCCTGGAATGGCGTCAGCCCGGAGGCTCCTTTACCGCTTTAAGAGGCCCTCAAGTGGATCTGGGAACAGGCGCGGTAAACGCCAGGATAAACCTTAAGCTGCCAACGGATCGCTGGATCCTGTGGGCCAGCGGCCCCACCATGGGACCCGCGGTTTTATTCTGGAGTTATTTGGCGGTGATTATTTTGGCGGGCTGGGGACTCGGCAAAACCAGGCTCACCCCGTTAAAGACCTGGCAATGGATGCTCCTGGGCCTGGGGCTCACCCAGGTTCACCCGGTCATGGCCCTGGTGGTGGTGGCCTGGCTTATTCTTTTGGGGAAAAGGGCTCAGAATCCCCCCAAGGCGACCTGGTTTACCTTTAACAGCGTGCAGGTGGTATTGGTCCTCTTGACCTTCGCAGCCCTGGCCGGGATGTACTCGGCCATTGAACAGGGGCTTTTGGGTATACCGGACATGCAGATACTCGGTAACAACAGCAGCGCCTTTAACCTAAACTGGACCCAGGACCGGATCAGCGGAATCATGCCCAGGCCCAGGGTGTGGACCCTGCCCGGACTGGCTTTTCAGGGTGTTATGCTGGCCTGGGCGCTGTGGCTGGCCTTTTCCCTGCTGTCCTGGTTGCGCTGGGGCTACAAATGCCTGGGTCAGGGCGGATACTGGGTGAAATGGGATTACAGGCTTCCCAGAAGAAAGGCGGCCAAAAAACCTGAGAAATGATCTTCTTTCCGGCCCGCCCGTCAAGGGTCGGGCCGGATTCACCAGCCTGCTTCAGGCGGCATGCCCGGCGCAGGGAAAGGGCTGAAAAAGGCCGTGGTTCAAATAAATCAGGCTGGTGCAGGTCTGCTCCAGAAAATCCTGTTCATGGGAGACCATGGCCCAGCTTAAATCGCTGGCGTTTAGAATTTTCAAAAGTTGTTTTTTATGTTCCAGGTCCAGACCGGTTGAAGGCTCGTCCAAAAGCAGGGCCATGGGCTCCATGGCCAGCACACTGGCCAGGGCCACCAATTGTTTTTCCCCACCGGAAAGCTGATAGGTCACCCTTTTCTCAAACCCCTCCAGGCCGACTTGTTTTAGCACCCTGGAGGTTATCTCCAGGGCCTCGGAACGGGTTTTACCAAGATTCAAAGGCCCAAAGGCCACATCCTCGGCCACAGTAGCGCAAAAAAGCTGATCTTCAGGGTCTTGAAACAAATACCCCACCTTGGTGCGCAGCCTTCTGAAATCCTTTTCCTTTGAGCATATTTTGCCCAGCCCCCGAACCTCGCCCCTGTCGGGCCGGTTAAGCCCCATGGCCAGTTTGAACAAAGTTGACTTGCCCGCGCCGTTGGGGCCTACTATTCCCACTCTCTCGCCCAGGTTGAGGCTGAATTCCATGTCAGAAAAAACCCGAGTTCCATTCTGATAACTAAAATCTATTTTGCTTAAACCTATAAGCTCCAACTCACCCAGCTCCAATCCAAAAGCCAGACAACGGCCAAACCGGCCAAAGAAAAGGACACAAAAAAAGTGTCTTTTTTTTGCCAGGCAAGATAATCCAGACAATTATAACGGCCTTGCCAGCCCCGGCAAAGCATGGCCTGATGCACCCTTGTCCCCCGATCAAAGCCCCTGACCAAAAGCATGCCCAAGAGCGAGGCATAGGAGGAATAGGTATGAAAATTAGTACCCGGCTTAAAGCACCTTATGCGCATAGCTTGGCTAAGTCTGGATAATTCCTCTTGAATAAGATACACATACCGAAAAAACAACAAAAACAGGGCCACCAGTTTTTCAGGTGCGCCCAACCTGGCCATTCCATGCCCCAGCTCGTGGACCTGGCAAGTGGACAAAAGGCTCATGGTGACCATGAAGATAGCGTTTACCTTAAGAGTGATCAACCAGGCCAAGTCGATCCCCGCCCGGGCAAAAACAAAATCCAACCCATCTTGGGAGGGAACAATCCGCCAAGGCAGGGTCAGCCATAAAAAAGCCACAAAGGTGTTGACCACCACACTCCGCTTTAACCAGACTCTTGCCCCCAGGCCTGAGGCCAACCAAGCGAGTAAGCCCAAACCCAACCCCACGACAGGCAGGGGGAGGGTTTGGGCCGTGGCTATCACCAGGGTAAAGGCGAAACTCACCAGAAGCCTGGATCTGGGGTCAAGCTCCGGCAAAAGGCCCCTTTCCATTTTTTGACCAGGGCCGCTCACGGCAGAGCGTTCTTTTTTAATTCTCTTTTTCAAGCTTTATCCTGCCTGCGGCTGTAAAAATAGGCCCCGATCCCCAACAAACCAATGATCCAGCCCAGGCCTCCGACCACATCCTTTACGGTCACCGCCTCTGAGCTGCGCACCAATTTTTTAACCTGGGACTTAAGAGGACCCAATTGTTTAGAGAGCAGTCGGTCCAGATCTTCCTTGCTGACGCCGACCGCCGCCTGGGTGGCGGTTTCCGGTTTTGCAGAGGCGGCTTCCTTTACCTCTCCGGTCGTATCAGGCAAAACACCAGCGTCCTCTTTGGTCACCTGGCATTCCGCCTTATGTCCCCCACCCCCGTCAACCTTGACCACCCAGGGGAATTCCCCTTTGGGCATGGCCATGGAAAAGGTGCCTTCATCATTGGTAACGGCCTGGCCGATTTCCTTCTTAGCCGCATCCAGCACCTTTATTTGGCATTCCTTGCAGGGATCACCGGTGCTGAAAGAGGCTTCTCCCTCAAGTTTGCCGCCCTCGCCATAGGCTGCGGCAAAAAGTTTATGCGCCTGGGCCGCAGAAAAAGATCCCGCCAGGATAACCATGGAAAACAAAACCACTTTGGTAAGACGAGCCATAACAGCCTCCCAAGGGAGAAACTCCCCAGTTTTTTCTAAATTCAGCTTTCGTAAAAAAACCTTGTCAGATACTGGTGACCCCGAGAACCTCGGGACGCACTTTTCGCAAAAAGGCGGCGGCAAAGCCTGTAAAAACCCCTTCCACCAGAACCAGGGGCAAATGCCCCAAAACAAGGCCCTGGGCGGCCAGTAAAAATTCTTCCCCACTAAGATAAAGAGCCAGGGCAGTGGTTAAGGCGGTCAGGAAAACGGAAACACCGCCGGCCAGAAAACCACCGACAATAACCAGGCTCTGCTTGGGACTTTGAACCATCTTACCAAAGGCCCAGTAACACAAAAGCGCGGGAAAGGCCACGTCAAAGGTATTCACACCTAAAACCAGCAGGCCGCCGAATTGAAAAAGAATTGCTTGCAGAAAAAGCGCAACCAAGAGGGCAGGAAAGCAAATCCAACCCAGAATGACTCCCATCAGCCCACCCAGTAGCAGGTGTATGCTTGAAGGCCCAAGTGGGACATGCACCAAGCTGCCCACAAAAAACACCGCAGACAATATAGCGGTTTGGGGCAGACTTGCCTGGTCCAGTTTCTTCAGGCCCTTGGCCACACCAAAGGCGGTGAGAACAGCTCCGGCAGTAAGTACAGGCACAGATAAAGCGCCTTCGGAAATATGCATGGCTAAAACCCTTTTTCCCATGGCCCGGTCAGATACAGAAAATTAAAAATCCTAAAACCTGTTCAGATCTGCCGGGCGCTTACCTTAACATTGTGTAACCCTTAAGAAAAATTTCCTACAAACCTCTCCCTCAGGGCCTGGCGACCTTCTGGTTTTTCCAGGTTTTCCTTGAATCCGCTCTGCTTGGGGCCTTGCGCAAAAAAGAGTCTGCGCACAAGCTGAGATTCACAATCGGCTTTCGAGCCGACTTACTTTTTTAGGATTATCATTAAAAAGATCCCGTGGCAACCCAAGATTTAAGGCACTCCCCCACTCTCTTCAAAGTCCCTCAAAAGGGTTGACACCAGGGTGTGGTTTTATTACATAAGTGACAGAAAATTTACTGGCGGTTGGCAGGTGGCTGTAAAAAGCCGTAATAGGGAAGCCGGCGCAAATCCGGCACGGACCCGCCGCTGTAACCGGGGACGAAACCCGCAGAAAAACCACTGTTTTTTTTAAAACGGGAAGGTGCGGGAGTTGTAGGATGATCCGGAAGTCAGAAGACCTGCCGCCAACCGGCTTAATCTGAGGAGATGGCAAATCCTTGGAGCGCTTTGCGTTTCAGGGATTTTTTATGCCCTGAAACGCGGACCATAACCCAAACTTCCATCCTGACGGGATATTAGGAGGAATCATGGCAAGCTCAGTAGAATCCGCGACCCAGGGCGTCATAACCCAAGCCATGCGTGAAATCGCCCGGGCCGAAGACCTAAGCCCGGAACTGGTCTGCCGGGGCTTTGCCCAAGGCACCATCGTCTCCCCCCAAAACAGCAATCGCAAGCCAAAGAATGTGGGCATCGGCAAGGGGCTTCGCACCAAGGTCAACGCCAGTATCGGCACCTCCACCGACATTGCTGATATAGATGCAGAGGTGAAAAAGGCCCTGGCCGCCCAAAAGGCAGGGGCCGACACCCTTATGGAGCTCTCGGTGGGGGGAGACCTGGACAAGGTGCGGCGCGAGGTGATCCAGGCAGTGGATCTGCCGGTGGGCAATGTTCCCCTTTACCAGGCTTTTTGCGAGGCCGATCAAAAATACGGCGACCCCAACAAGCTTGACAAAGAGATGCTCTTTGACCTCATTGAAAGGCAATGCGCCGACGGCATGGCCTTTATGGCGGTGCACTGCGGAATAAACCTCTATACAATCGAGCGTTTGGAAAAGCAGGGCTACCGCCACGGCGGCCTGGTGAGCAAGGGCGGAACCAGCATGGTGGCCTGGATGAAACACCATAAAAGGGAAAATCCCCTTTACGAATACTTTGACGAAGTCTGCGCCATATTGAAGAAATACGATGTGGTCTTGTCTTTGGGCAACGGCTTAAGGGCCGGAGCCGTCTCCGACTCCTTTGACCGGGCCATGGTCCAAGAACTTTTGATCAACTGCGAGTTGGCTGAGCTGGGGCGCAAAAACGGCTGCCAGATGATGGTGGAGGGTCCGGGTCATGTGCCCCTGGATCAGATAGAGGCCAATATCATTTTACAAAAGCGCATGAGCATGGACGCGCCCTATTACATGCTGGGGCCCATTCCCTGCGACATCACCGCCGGCTATGACCACATCACCGCGGCGATTGGCGCGGCCCAAAGCGCCCGCTTTGGGGCTGATCTTATCTGCTACATAACCCCGGCCGAACACCTGGCCCTGCCCAATGAGCAAGACGTAATCGAAGGTGTGAAAACCGCCAGGGTGGCGGCCTATATCGGCGACACGGTCAAATACCCTGAAAAGAACCGCAACCGGGATCTGGCCATGAGCCATGCCCGCAGGGATTCGGACTGGCCCGGTCAGTTTAATCTGGCCCTCTTCCCGGAAGACGCGCGCGCCATTCGCAAAGACCGCAGCCCGGAAGACAAAGAAGTCTGCACCATGTGCGGCAAATTCTGCGCCAATAAAGGCGGCAACCAGGTCTTCGGGCATCTGCTCCAAGGCACAGCCAAGGAATAACCCCGCCTGCCCCGGCCCCCAGGGTTTACGTATCGGGGGCTTTCGCCCCGCCCCCGGCCAATCAAAGCCGGGGGCTTTTTTATTTTGCGGCCTTGACAAACAGCCAGGCAAAGGGCATTTATTCCCATTATTAGGCGTAATAAAAAAAACTTTGACCTATTCACCAGATAAACTTTTTCCCTTAAAACACCCTCTGACGCCGGAGAACGGCGAAGATGACCGAAAACAAGACCCTTGGCCTGAATCCATCGGAAAAGACCGCCATGACCGCGGTCATAGTCAACGGCCTTTTGACCCTGGCCAAATTTTTCCTGGCCCAGCTCACCGGCAGCCTGGCCCTTACAGCCGAAGCTCTGCACTCTCTCACAGATGTGGGAACCTCTCTGGCTGTCCTTTTCGCCGTACATATAAAACCAGAGGGAAACGCAGATAAAGAAGCCCAATCTCCGGTCCGCGTTTATCTGAAAAAAAACCTGCAGACCGTGGTGGCCCTTTGCATAGGCCTGTTTTTACTCTGGGTGGCCTTGAGTGTATTTCTGCAGGCCTTTTCACCGGTGAAAATGGATCTGACCTATCCGGTGCCCGCGGGCCTGGCCATGCTGGGGCTGGCCCTGTTTTCCCTTTTGCTCTCCAGACTGGAGGCCAAGGTCGGAGGCCAGGAAAAAGCCACGGCCTTAGTGGCAGACTCTCATCACAGCAAAGTCGATATGCTGGTTTCCCTTTTGGTGGCAGCCGCCCTGGTGGGAGAGGGTCTGGGCCTGAGCCTGGACCGGGCGGCGGCGCTTATGATAGCGGGATTTGTTTTTTTTGAGGCCTGTCATGTGCTGGTTTTGGTATACCGGCAAACCAAAAACGGCCACACCCCCCTGGAGCACCCCTATCCGGACTGGCTGCAAAAACTGTTATCGGAAAGGCTGCCCGTCTTGAGGAGCCGATTCTGTAATGCTGTTTGGGGAACCGACACCCCCAGCCCAAAAGCCATGGCCAGGGCCGGAAAAATAACCACATTAGCGGTTATCTGGGTGATTATCTGTATTTACTTGGCCGGTGGAATTTTCTTTGTCCAGCCCGGTGAGCTGGCGATTGTGGAGCGTTTTGGCAGGCCCTTGCAAAAGGAAGATCCCCTGGGGCCGGGAATCCACTATGCCCTGCCCTGGCCCATTGACCAGGTCAGAAAGGTCGATGCCCTGAGGGTGAGACGCATGGTGGTCGGCACGGAAGTAAGTGACAAAAGTCCTTTATTTCTCTGGACCAATGTGCATTACATCCGGGAATTCAACCTGCTGACCGGTGAAAACATATTTGCCGACACCGGCATAATCTTAAACTACCGCATTGGAGATCCCTTTGCCTTTTTATATACATCCGGCAGGCCAGAAGAAAACCTGCGGGAGATAAGCCAGGGCGTGCTGCTCAGAAAAATGGCCCGGGCCAGGTTCTTTGACCTGGTGACCACGGGCAGGGATGAACTGGAGACGGCCCTAAACCGGGAGATCAGCGCCCTGCTGAAAAAAAATCCCCTGGGAATCAAGCTGTTATCCGTGAACTTAAGGGATATTCACCCTCCCACCAATGTAGCCTCGGCCTTTGAAGAAGTGGTCGGCGCGGCAGTGGACTATGAAACCTATATAAACCAGGCCAAGGGTTATGAAAACGACCTCATTCCCCAGGCCAGGGGCCAGGCCGCGATCAGGCTGAAACAGGCCCACTCGGACGGGGAAAAGCTGGTCAGAAAAAGCCGGGGCGAAAGTTTTCGCTTTCTGGAAAACCAGGCCCAATACCGCCAAAATCCGCAAGTTGAGAAAAAGCGCCTGCTTTTGGAGACCATGGAGGGCTGTCTTTCCGGCAAGGACAAATTCATTATGCCGTCCGGGGAGGCCGGAAATGTGGAACTTTTCATAATTGAATCCGCACCTGGGCAGATCCCCGGCCTGGGAGCCGAGACAGAGGGCAAAACAAACCGGACCAGGCGAGTTAACCTGGATGAACTGGAAGGTTGACGTGAAAAAAATACTGTTTGGGATAATAGGCCTGTTGGTAGGGGCAAGCCTTTTTTACCAGTCCACCTTTGTGGTCAACCAGGGTGAATTCGCAGTGGTCACCCAGTTCGGTAAACCGGTGAGGATAATAGAACAGGCCGGGCTCTATTTTAAGTATCCCCTTTGGGTGCAAAAAAACCACAAGTTCGACCGCAGGTTGCAGCTTTTTCAAAGCAGGCTCAGCGAATACCTGACCAGGGACAAGAAAAACCTGATCCTCAAATGCTATGTGCAGTGGCAAATTGAAAAGCCCAAGCAATATTTTGAATCCCTGGGGAACTTTGAGGAGGCCAGGCAGCGGCTGGAGGATATCCTCATCTCCAAGGGCGGTGCGGCGATCGGTGACTTTGAATTTGAGGACCTGGTGTCGCTTTCCCGCAAAATCAAAATCAAGGACCTGGAAAAACGCATTCAAAAGGATATCGGCCAAAGCACCCTGGCCCTTTACGGCATCAAAGTGGTCAAGACAGGCATCAGCCAGCTGGCCCTGCCGTCTCAGAACGCAAGCAGTGTCTACAACCGCATGAAGGCCGAGCGAAAGGCCATAGCCAACAAATACCGGGCCGAGGGTCAGGAAAAAGCGTCGGTTATCAGGGCCGAGGCGGACAGGGAAAAGGCGGCTATCCTGGCCAGGGCTTATGAGGAATCTCAAAAGGTCATGGGCAAGGCAGAGGCCAAGGCCGCCCGCACCTATTCCAGCGCTTTTGGACAGGACCCGGAATTTTACGAATTCTGGCGCACCATGCAGACCTACGGCAAGATCCTGGACAATCAAACCACCCTGATTCTGTCCGAGCATTCCAAGCTCTTTAAATACCTTAAGGAGTGAGGAGTACCCCATGATAGAGTTTGTGCGCCAGCACAAAGATGTATTCAAAAACTTAGACAGGATCATTTTGGCCGGTATGACCGGGCTGTTTCTACTTTACGCAGCCTCGGGCATCTATGTTGTCGAGGCCAACCAGGCGGCTGTTTTGCGCCGTTTCGGATCGGTTTTGGAGACAGTGGGGCCGGGCATCCATTATCGTCTGCCCTGGCCTTTTGACCAGGTGGACAAGGTCAGCATAAGGCAGGTCAAGACCATGAACGTGGGTTTTTCGCCGAACCTGCAGAGCCAGGCCGCCCAATACCAGAGCATAACCCCCTATTGCCTTACCGGGGACCAAAATATCATCCATGCCTCTTTCTCCATTCAATACCGCATCTCAGACCCGGCCAAATACCTGTTTCAGGTTAACCGGCCGGAAAATGTTTTGAAAAGCCAGGCCAACCAGGTGATTTTAACGACCATTGCCCAAGGAGGGGTGGACTCGCTTTTAACCACCGGCAAACGCCAACTGGAAATGAAGATAAGGGAGGACCTGACCAGGGCAATAAAAGACTCGGACCTGGGGCTTTCCCTGGTGAGTATAGAAACCAGACAGATCCAGCCGCCGAATTCGGTGAGAGGAGCCTTTAAGGACGTAATCAACGCCAGGGAGGAACGCTCCACTGCCATTCACCAGGCCAACAACTACAAAAACAAGGTGATCCCCGGAGCCAAGGCCAGGGCCCGGGGCATGCTGGAAAAGGCCGGGGCCGAGGCCTTTGCCAAGGTATCGGCGGCTGAAGGAGAATCCAGCCGATTCAGGGAGCTGTTCAGGGAATATGTAAACGCGCCAAAGGTCACCAGGGAAAGACTCTTCCTGGAGCTGGTGGACAAGGCCCTGCCCAGGGTCAAGGTATATGTGACCACCTCCGATCAAAACGGCAGGCCGGTAAAGCTCAAACTGGTTCACCGAAAAGGCGCCGCAGGCCCTCGGCCCGACGGCCTGGACCAGGCAAATGCCCTCCCGAAAAGCGCCCAGGACAGACGTGAAAATTATCTGCAAAACCGCTCCGAACTCCCCCCAGACATCACCGAGGCGATCAGCCAAGGCCGGGTGGTCCAGGGCATGACCGCTGAGCAGGTCACCGCCAGCCTTGGCGAACCGGACCAGGTGACAGTCCTCACCAACAACCCCGCCGGTGATGAACGCTGGGATTATGCCCAGGAGTTCATATTCTTTAAAGGATCACGGGTGGAAAGCTGGGTGGCCGAGCAGTAGTAACCGGTCCGGCCGCCCCTCCGGCATCCGTCCCCTTGCCGTGAAGTTTTTTACACTTTGTAATCCCGGCACGGGTCTTGCTATATTCCAGCAACAGACCTTTTACGCGGATCTGGGAAAAGCCTCGCCTCAAGTGGAGCGGCAAATGGGTCGGGACCAGGCACATATTATTGATCTTAAATACCTTTCTGAAACCATGATGCGCATGGCCAGGGCCAGCGACTTGAAAAGCCTGGCAGGCATCATCTTTGATTTCATCTCCACCGTGATCACTTTCGACATGTGCGTCATCTACAAGCTGAACCGGGCCGGAGAGGAACTGGAAGTGGTCGCCTGCAAGGGGGCCAGTCTACCCGCCCTGAGAAAACGCAACCGCTTTCAGGTCGGCCAAGGGGCCGTAGGCTGGGTGGCGGCCAGGCGAAAGGCCCTTTTGGTGCGGGATGCGGATCACCTGGAGGATTTCAATATCCGCCAGTGCAAACCCGAGGATCCGCCGATAAAGAGTTTTCTGGCCGCACCCCTGGTGGCGGGCGACGATTTAAAAGGGGTTATGAGCATCTCAAGCACCAGGCCGGGACAGTTCCGGGAAAAGCAGGTCCAGCTTATCTCAATCATCGCGACAGAACTGGCCACCCTGATGCAGACCAACTTAAGGGTGCGGGAGAGTGAGGAATTTTCCAGCCGGATTTTGGAGAGCATAAACAGCGGGGTGATGGTGGTGGATAAAAAAGGCCGTTTGCTGGCCTTTAACCAGGCGGCCCAAAAAATAACCGGCCACACCATGGAAAAGGTCCTGGGCAGGCACATAGATCGGCTGAACCTGACCGAACCAGACAAAAAGCTGAAAATATTGGAGACGCTCCACAATGAAACCCCGCTTTTTGAGGCCAAAAACCAGCTAAGGCAAAAAGACGGCAAATGGGTGAATGTACGCCTGAGCACCTCTTTACTGCGGGCCCAGGACGGAACGGTAAAGGGCTGCATCTGCATCTTCAGGGACACCACCATGGAGGACAAGCTTACCGAGCAGGTGATGCGGGCCGAAAAGCTCTCCGCAGTCGGCAGGCTAACCGCCGGGCTGGCCCATGAAATGTGCAACCCGCTTTTGCCGATCCGTACAGCCAGCAGCATGCTGAGGCTAAAGGCGGAAAGGCTGGGAGAAGACCCCACCTGCCTAAGCCTTTTGACCACCATTGAGGATGAAAGCGAAAGGCTTAACCGTTTTTTGCAGAACATCCTGCACCTTTTCTGCAAAAATCCCCCGATGGTCTTTAATTCCGTTTGCAGGGTGGGGGAAACCGTTCGGGAAACAGTGAACCTCATGGCAGCGGACTTGAGAAAAAGGGAAATCTCTCTCGACTTTTTTTCCGACAAAGCAGAGGCTCTGATCAACCTCAGCAAGGACAACCTGAAACAAATCCTGCTTAACCTGATCATAAACAGTGTGGAGGCTATTGAAACCCGGGGAAAAGGCCCCAGACGCCTTTGCCTTGAGACCTTCACGAACTCAGGTGAGCTCTTCCTCAAGGTATCGGACACGGGCTGCGGGCTGGACCCGGAAGAGAAAAACAACCTGTTTGACCCCTTTTACACCACCAAGGAGCACGGAACCGGCATAGGGCTTTATATTGTGCACCGCCTGGTTATGGAAGCGGGAGGAAGAGTCTCTATGGAAGACTTAAATCCCAAGGGAACCTGTTTCTGCGTGGTTTTCCCCCTTAGTAAAGATTCCGCCTGCCAAATGAAGCTGCCTGGAGATTGATATGCCTGTTCCACATCAAGCCAATATTCTCTTAGTTGATGACGAAGCGGCCATTTTAAAAACCCTTTCCCTTTTATTGCAAGAAGCGGGCTGGCAGGTCAGGGCTGTGGCCGGAGGCATGGAGGCCTTGAACTGCCTGGATCAGGATATCTATGACCTCATGATCACAGACCTACGCATGCCCGACTTGGACGGGCTCAGCCTGTTTCAAAAGGCCAAGGGCAAGGACCCTTTGCTGGAGGTGATATTCATCTCCGCCTATGCGGACCTTAAAAGCGCGGTCCAGGCGGTGAAGAACGGGGCCTTTGACTATATCCATAAATCGTTCACCCCGGACGAACTTTTGCTCACCGTGCAAAAGGCCCTGGAGCACAGGCATCTGCACCAAGAAAACCGCAAACTGAAAAGGGCGCTAAATAACAGGGGCAATTTCCAGGGAATGATTGCCAAGAGCCAGGAAATGCAAGAGCTGGCCGATATGGTGGAAAGGGTGGCCGAAACCAAGGCTACGGTGCTTATCTCAGGTGAAAGCGGGGTGGGCAAGGGAATGGTGGCCCGGGCCATTCACAGCTTGAGCACCGGAAAGGACAAACCGCTGGTGACCATAAACTGCGGCGCCATTGCGGAAACCCTGGTGGAAAGCGAGCTGTTCGGCTATGAAAAAGGAGCCTTTACCGGAGCCTTGCGCACCACGCCGGGCAAATTTGAGCAGGCTCATCAGGGCACGGTTTTTCTGGATGAAATCGGTGAATTGCCCCTGGCCTCCCAGGTGCGTTTTTTGCGGGTTTTACAGGAAAAGGTGATCCAAAGGGTGGGCGGTTCGGCCGACCTGCCGGTGGATGTGAGGGTTATTGCGGCCACCAACCGTAATCTGGAAGCCAGGGTGGCCCAGGGCAAGTTTAGGGAAGATCTTTTCTACCGCCTTAATGTGGTTCATTTAAGCCTGCCCCGCCTGAGCCAAAGAAAAGAGGATATACCTCTGTTGGCAAAGCGCTTTTTAGGTGACTATGCCGGGCGCTATGAGAAAAATCTCTCTGAAATAGACCTTGAGGTGCTCTACCTCTTTATGAACCACCCCTGGCCAGGCAATGTAAGGCAACTACAGAACACTGTGGAGCGGGCAGTGGTAATGGCAGGCCCACAGGACCGCACCTTGCGCAAAAAACACCTTCCCCGGGGCTTTGCCCCGGTAGACTCCCTGGCGGAATCCCTGAACCGGGATCTCACCTTGAGGGAGCTGGAAAACCTTTACATTGATAGGATCATGGAAAGGGAAAAGGGCAATAAGGCCAAGGTGGCCAGAATCCTGGACATAAACCGGCAAACCCTTTACAACAGACTCAAAGTTAACTGAGCCTGTATCACGAAAAAACGCGGCAAGGCACCCAAATCCCTTACCGCGTTTCGCCGGACAGTTTAAGATTAAGGGGTATATCAGGGCTCACCCTCCTTGCCGTGATCCTTCAGGGAGAGGGAATGCCCTTCGCCCAAATAAAAACCCAACAATCCGGCCCCAACCCCCAGGGTGGCCAGCCTGATCACCCAGGGTAAAAAGCTGTTTCTGGCAAACAAAGCCAGATCCTGACCCTTTTCTCCTCCCATCAACATGGCAATGATAAAGAGCAGAAACATAACCGCTCCGCCGAGTACACTTAGCAAAACCGAAGCACTGAAGACTGCCTTAAGCGATTTGATCATCTATGCACCTCCCTAGGCCAGGAAATTGGGCAGGAACCCGACCATAATCAGAACAGCCACAAACAGATGGGCAAAGACCCAGATAAAGGCCAGCTTGGAAGTCTCTCCAATTCCTGAATCGGCAATACCCATGGCCGCGAACATGGCCAGAGCCAAAGGCGGCGTCATGCCTTCCAAGGCCCCGGTGATGGCCGGCAGGATGCAGGCAGCCAAAAGCGGGTCCATGCCGCCTGCGGCCATGATCGTTACAATGGCCCCGCCGAAAATGGCGATCTGGGCCGAGCCCGGCAGGATCATGCCCAAAAGACAGGTAAAGACCGGTATAACCAAGGCCAGTTGCCAGGTGTTCATCTGCATATCCTGCATCACATGGCCCAGTCCTTCCCCCACACCGGCGGCCTTGAAAAGATAAGATATGGAATAGGCGAAATAAACCGTGGCCGCAACCGGCACCACCTGGCGCGAGCCTCCCTTGAAAAGGTTAAATAGATTGGTTGCGGAAGCCCCGCCTTTTATCTGTTTTCTGCTGATGAAAATGGCATACAGAGTGGCCAGGCCGGGAGCAAACAAAATTACACTTTTGGAAAAGGCCTTGGCTCCCTTGGCACCCAGAATATCCTTGATAACCGTGGAGCCGAACTCAAAGTCCAGGTAAAGGGGCAAAAAGATGATCACCGGCACCAAAAGCGCGGGCCACTGGTGTTTGAATACTTCACCCAATTTGGGGAGCTGCTCTTTAGGGACCGGCTCCACCTTGTAGTGACGGCAAAAAACATAAAGGGTTATGACCCGTTGCAAGATAAAATAAGCACCCACCCCCCATACGGCCATCCAGAAGTAGGAAAGGCTGTACTTCTCGGGATAAAGGGTGTTCAAGACCCCAAAGGCCAGGAGGATGGTTCCGGAAGGCGGGATGATCGGCCCCAGGGAGCTGGCCGACATCTCAACTGTAGCTGCCAGGGCGCGGGGGAATTTGGTCTTGACCATGGTGGGTATGGTGAAAACTCCGGTGGCCGCCACATTGCCCGGGCCGGTGCCGGAAAGAGAGGCCATGAAGGTGCTGCCGAAAAGGCTGACATACCCCGCCCCGCCCCGCACCCTGCCGACCAGGGCCAGGATCAGATCGATTATGGCCAGGACCACATTGGTCTTGCCAAAGACAAAGGCCAGGGCCAGAAAACCCACAATGGCGTAGAACAGGGTGTTGGTGGCCGGCTTGATCAGGAAGTCCCAGAACTGGGCGGCCGCAAGGCCCTTGTCAAGGTTGGTTCCCCCCCAGAGGATCACAAAAAAAACCACCACATATCCCACCAGCATGGCTTCGTATATGGGCCTTTTCATGAAAACGAACCAAAGCACAATAACCGCCAAAAGGCCCAAGAGATAAACAATATCCAACCCCATCTGAACTCTCCTGTATCTCGGGACAAACCATTGTCAGCTTCTCTTTGATCTCCCATTCGTCAATCAGACAGAGCGAGTAAGTAGCAAATGCCGTGCCGTGGCTCAAGCCCCGCCTAATGGGGCACATCAGCGGCCAATGTCTATTAATTCGACAAAAACAGGCTATAAACCCGATCAAGTCATGTATAAAAATTAGACACCTCTCCCCGGAAGCCGTTATTCCCGGCTGGTTAACGGTAAATAAGCCATCCCTTGATAAACGCTTTAAAGAAGTTGTCATGCCTCTTCTAGACGGCCCGAATTGGTGGCATGCAAATTGCTGGCTGCTTTGTGGCAAAGAGGCCTGGCAGGGGTTCAAAGCCAACCAGGCAAAAAAAACAAAGCGCTCCCTCCCGCCCGGCAGGATGCCAAACTCCCGGAACGGGTTGGAACACCAAGGAGTCGGCAATGAGCAAAAGCGAGCTTAAGATACTGTGCCCCAACGGCCACCTGGGATTTGCGCCTTCCAAGGAAGGCAGCTTTGCCCTGGGCAAGGAACAACACCCGGATTATTACTGCTGTGACTCGGGCAGCGACGACATAGGCCCGGTTCCCTTGGGCGAAGACGCCTGCGCCAGCCCTTATGCCTGGCAGGTCCATGACCTGGAGATGATGCTTCTGGCGGCCCGCGAACAAAACGCACCCATGATCATCGGTTCAGCCGGAGATACGGGCTCCAACAGCCGGGTGGACATGTATGTGGACATAATTAAAAACCTGGCTCAAAAACACAACTTAAAACCATTTAAGCTGGCCTATTTTTATTCAGAGCTTCCCCAGGCCGCGCTTGAGGCCAAGATGGATGCGGGGGTGGAGATTAAAGGCCTGGACAACCGCCCGGCCCTGACCAAGGAAGAGCTTGACGCCACCAGCCGCATAGTGGCCGTGGCCGGGGTGCATCCCTTTATTGAGGCGCTCAAGCAGGGCGCGGACGTGATCATAGGCGGCAGGTGCAGCGACTGCGCGGTCTTTGCCGCCCCGGCGATCTTTGAGGGCTTCCCCCCCGACCTTTCCTACTACCTGGGCAAGGTGCTTGAGTGCGCCTCTTTCTGCGCCGAACCCTATGGGGCCAAGGAAAGCGTTCTGGGCGCCATCACCCAAGAGGATGTAAAGGTGACGGCCATGCATCCGGACCAGCGCTGCTCAATCGCTTCTGTGGCGGGGCACGCCATGTATGAACGTTCAAACCCCTATTACGAATATGTGGCCGGCGGGCTTTTGGATATGACCAACTGCTCCTATGAACAGTTCGATGAAAAGACCTGCCGCATAACCGGCCCGGTATTCAAGCCCCGGGAGGACCCCTATCTGGTCAAGCTGGAAGGTTCGGGCAAGGTGGGCGAAATGCGGGTGGGCATTGCAGGCGTGCGCGACCCCTACTCCATCAAAAACATAGACAAGGTGCTTGCCTGGGCCAGGGAGCAGGTTGCCGAACAGATGAAGGGCGTGGACTATGAGCTTCATTTCATTGTCTACGGTAAAAACGGGGTAATGGGGGACATGGAGCCCCAAAAGGAGATCACCTCCCACGAACTCTGTGTGGTGATCAAAGGCGTGGCCCCCACAGCCGAACAGGCCGAACTGGTGGCCACCATGGGCACCAGGGGCATCTTCTATGCCCGCCTTCCCGAAGTTAAGGGCACCGCGGGCACAGCGGCCTATACCGTGGACGAGGTGCTCACAGCCAGGGCGGCCCATCGCTGGACCATGAACCATGTGGTGCCGGTGAAAGACCCCATGGAGCTTTTTGAACTGCACTTTGACCAGGCCGGGAAATAGCCCAAGGCTCCCAACCAGCCTGAATGGAGAAAAAAATGAAGACCAAAAAGCTCACCGAGCTGGCCAAAACCATACGCAGCAAAAACGCGGGCACAGACAAAATCACCTTTGACATCATCTTCACAGACCCCGAGATATATGAGCTGGTAAAAAAAAGCCGGGCGCTTAACAGAAACTCCGTAGCCGAGCTGTTTGCCATAGACCAGGACAGGATCAGCGATTTTGTGGAGTTCGACCCTGCCTTTGCCATCAAATTCACCATTTACCGGGCAGAACCCAGCGGCAGCCCCGGTGAGAGCGACTGCTTTGGCTGCCAGCAATATCCCCCCCTTTTGGACCTGGAAATAAAAGTGCCTTAAGCACCATCCCGGCTCCCTACAGGGGGCCGGGAACGCCTTTTTACGCCCAGGCCATTTAAGTAGCATCCCCCTTTAATCACTTGCCTTGCATTCAAAGGCAGGCCAGGCATACAATCTCTTTTAAACCACCCGGCAGCTGTTTTCTTTATACTAGAATGCCCTTTTAATGCCGGGCTCATAAAAGGGGGGGAAAGCACATTTCATGAAAAAACGCACCATTATCATGGCCAGCCCGGCCTTTGGCCGCCAGGGCGAGGAGTTTTTGGAAACTCTTGCTTCAAATGGATTCAATCTGGTGGATTTAAGGGAATACGATTTATCCATAGATGATCCCAGACTGCAAAAGGCCCTGCCCCATGCCTGGGGTTTCATTCCCGGCAATCTTCCTGTTTTTGGCGACGAATTCTTCAAGCTGGCTCCCGAGCTGCGCTTCATCTCCAAGCTGGGGGTTGGCCTGGATAATATTGACCTCAAAGCCGCCACCAAAAACAAGGTTCTTGTCTGCAACAATCCGGGAGCCAACACCACAGCCGTGGCCGACTTCACCCTGGGGCTGATCCTGAGCCTGGCCCGGCGCATTCCGGCCGCAGACCAAAGCCTGCGCCAAGGCGGATGGCAAAAATACCTGGGCATGGAACTGAGCGGCAAGACCCTGGGGCTCATCGGACTGGGCCCCATTGGCAGGGCTGTGGCCCAAAGGGCGGCTGGTTTCGGGCTTAAACTGATGGGCCACACCCTTCATTGGCCCGAGGAATTTGCCGCTCAATATGATATCGCCCGGGTTCAACCAAAGACCCTGTTCAGGGAAGCGGATATCATCAGCCTGCATTGCGCCCTCACCCCCCAGACCAGCCACCTGATAGACCAAGAGGCCCTTTCCCTGATGAAGCCGAGTGCACTTTTGATAAACACCGCCCGTGGCGGGTTGATCGACTCCCAGGCTCTTTTCAAGACCCTTGAGCAAAATTCCATGGGTGGAGCCGCCCTGGATGTGTATGAAGTGGAGCCTTTAAAAGACCCATCATGGTTTGAACTCGAAAACGTGATCCTGACCCCGCATATGGCCTGGGCCAGTCATGAGGCCCTTTACAGAATGTGCCGGGAAACCGTGGATAACCTGCTCAAAGCAGCCCAAGGCATAAAACCAAAAAACCTGGTTAACCCGGAGGCTTGGTGATATGGGACGAATATCCCCGGCCGGATAATTCTAAAGAGAAGGATGCCTCAGCTGATAACCGGTCTCTTTCTGATACCTGTGGGCCAGCCCCAGGAGGCTGGATTCCTGGTAAAGGGAGCCTGTGAAAACAATGCCCAGGGGCATATGGTTGTCTGAAAGGCCGTGGGGTATGGCCAGCTCGGGGTGACCGGTCAGGTTGGTCAGCAAGCCTCCCAGGGTGAGACGACCCAGCAAAACGTCGACCTGGTCCATGATCCGGCTGGTCTCTTCGATCAAAAGACTTCTGGCCCGGTTGGCCTGTAGATATTCCACGCCGGGCACATACCTGGCCCCCCTGAAACGGGCGGGCCAGTCACTGTGCTGGAAATCGTCGGATTTATGTCCCTGGTTCAGGTTTTCATGAAAAGCAGCGGCCTCGACCATCATACCCAGGGAAGAGGCCTTGACCAGGCGTTTTAAGTAGGCGTGATCTATTCCTTTCAGCTCTTTTATTTGGGCTCCCATATCCGCAAGCCTCGAGAGGGCCTTTTCATGACAGGCCAGCACCTGGGATATCCACGAATGCTTAATCTTTCTTTTAAACAGGCGGGACACATACCCAACCCTGATCTGCTTGAGGTTAATCTTGGGTTCCCAGGCAAAGCCAAGCTCCTTTACCGACCGGTCCTTTTGATCCGGCCCGCAGACGGCATGCAAAACCAGGGCGCAGTCCTGGGCAGACCTGCACATAGGTCCGGGCTTGTCATAGCTTGGCGCAATGTTCATACAGCCATGGCGGCTAACCCTGCCAAAACTTGGCCTAAGGCCGCTTACCCCACACAAAAGGCTGGGGCTTATTATAGACCCATTGGTCTCTGTCCCCATGGCAAACCCCACCAGGCCCGCGGCAACCGCGCTGGCCGGGCCTGCCGAAGAGCCTCCGGAACCATGCCTCGGATTCCAGGGATTCAGAGTCCGCCCCTTGAAATACCGATCCCCTGTTGCCAATTCCCCAGGCGCGAGTTTGGCCAAAAGCACAGCCCCGGCTTGGGCCAACTTTTGCGCCACAGTGGCGTCTTTGGCAATCACCCTGTACTGATACCTTTTCAATCCCCAGGTGGTGGGCGTGCCTTTTGCACTGAAAATATCTTTCAGCCCATAGGGAATGCCGTGCAAGGGCCCTTTGTAGTTGCCCTTTGCCAGTTCCTCATCCGCCTTGGCCGCCTGTTCCAAAGCCAGCTCATGGCAAATCGTAACCGCGCAGTTTAAAAGGGGATTGTATTTATCCATCCTGGCCAGATACATTTTGGTCAATTGGACCGAAGAAATATTTCCCTGCTTGATGAGCTGGGCCAGCCGAGAGAGCGGATAAAATGCCGCATCCTGGATTTGGGCAGGCGGATTAACCGGCCTAAGCTCCAGCCTTATGCTGTTTGGTTGTTTTTCTAAAACCTTTCCTTGAGGAAGGGGATCAAAATAAAGGCTGAGCGGAGTCTCGTTCTCCAAAGGCAGGTTCCGCAATTCCCAATAGGCCTTCAGGTTTTGATTAAGCCGGGAAAGAACCTCACGCCTCTCTGGCTCGCTAAAGGAGAGCCCCGAAATTTCCTCTGCCTTTTGCATCATTTCAAGGGTGACTTTTTTGCCCTCCTTGGCCAGGGCTGCCAAGGCCCCGGGCAATAAGGTGGCGCCCAAACCCAAAGAGCCCAAAACATTTATAAACACTCTGCGCTTCATGTTTTTCGCCTTTTCACGACTCTTTTCCCTGAGGTTATAACAACCTATAATCAGATAGCTTTGCAAGTAAAAATCTTTTGCGCCCAATTATCCTTCTCCCGGTTGAAACAGGCTCTTCTGCAATAACCGGCATGGTTGCCCAAAGGTGAGAAATATTGATGGCTTGATTAATTATTAAGTTATTAACTCATTAATCCATCAATACGGCAATATACAGTAAACCCCGGCTATCGGTTTTGGGTTGACTTAAAAAACGGCTCGGGTTTTATTGCAAGGAAAAGCAACTGTTCCAAACAGAGGAAGGCTTGAATTCAATCGACTCAACATCAGGTGTTTTCAAGGGGGGAGACATGGAATGGACCATTGAACCGGCCCAAAAAAAAGACTGCCCGCACCTGGCCCGGCTTGCCGAGCTGGCCAGTGGGGGGATGAGCGATTTTTTATTCCTGGACCTTGTGCCCGGCAAGTCACCTGCCGAGGTCATGGCCATCTCCTATGCCACCGAGGGCCAGCCCCATTCCTATGAAAACACCATTGTGGCAAGGCACAACCGAAAGGTGATCGCCATGGCGCTTTGCTATGACAGCAAACACCATGGCATTAATCAGGAGATGAAGGATTTTTTCCCCTCTGACAGGCTTCTGCACTTAACTGATTTTTATGAAGCCAGGGTGGAAGACAGCCTCTATTTAAGCACTCTGGCCGTGGAGCCCGAATACCAGGGCAGAAGTATCGGCCAAAACCTGATAAAATCATTGAAAAGCAAGGCCCAAGACAAAAAACTGAAAAGTCTGGCGTTGATTGTATTCAAGGATAACGATAAAGCCTTAAGGCTTTATCAAAAAACCGGCTTTGAAATTGTCCGGTCTGTGCGCATAGACCCGCACAGGCTAATACCCCATAAAGGAGGGGCATACCTGATGCAATGCCCTTTAACCGGACTTGCCCCGTTTGAAAGCAAATGAAGAAAAAGGCAGCCCAAAACCAGGCCCGGTTATGGAAGGCCAATCAATTTCGTGATCTGGATCTCCTGAAGGCCAGTTTCACCACCCACCGCTATAACCGCCACATCCACAAAAAATATGTAATGGGGGTCATAGAAACCGGAGTGGAACGCTTTTTCCATAGGGGAAAAGAGCACTTTGCCCCACCCAAACACCTGATAGTAATCAACCCGGGAGAGGTGCATGACGGCAGCTCAGCCACGGAACAGGGCTTTATCTACCGGGTGGCCTATGTGCATCCCGACCTGGTAAAAAAAATCGCCGAGGCCTGGGGCAAAAAACCGGGCGCATATCCCTTTTTCAGGCAAGCGGTGACCAAAGACCCTCAATTGGCGGAAAAATTCTTCAAGGCCCATGTGTTGCTGGAAAGAGAAACTCAAAGCAAATTGGCAGCCCAAACCTGCTTTATAGAGGTTGTGGCTGAGATAATAAACCGGTACGCGGTTTTTACCGAAGCCGCATCTTTTAAACAACCCCAAAACCCCGGCCTCATCAAAAAGGCCTTGGAGCAGATCAGGGACCAGGCCCGGGAAAACCTTTCCCTGGATGATCTGGCCCGGCAGGCCGGGCTCTCCAAATACCATTTTTTGAGGCTTTTCAAAGAATCCACCGGCCTGCCTCCCCATGCCTATCAGGTGCAGCAAAGGGTGGAGCTGGCCAAGGGATTTATAGAAAAGGGCCATGACCTGAGCCAGTCTGCCTATAAGGCCGGATTCAGTGACCAGGCCCACATGACCAGGCAATTCAGGGCGATCCTGGGCGTCACGCCGGGGTCTTTTCGCAGATCGCTTTTCTCCTGATATTCTTCTCCTGCCCGTCTTTTTTAAGCAAAGCAATTTCATTCAAGAAAAACCCGCCTCAATTCTGTAAGCATGACAAAGAGGGAGGGTTAGATGACCAAAAGCAGCATAACAGGTTTCAAAGCCACCCTGCCGCTGGCGGCCAGTGTGGCGGCCTACGGCAGTGTCCTGGGTGTCTTGTCCGTTCAAAAAGGCCTTAGCTGGCTGGAAATCCTCATAATGAACCTGGCCATATTCGCCGGGTCTTCCCAATTTGTAATGGTGGATATGTGGAACCCGCCCTTGCCGCTTTTTGAGATGACGCTTGCCGTGGCGGTTATCAACCTGCGCTATCTTTTGATCGGCGCATCCTTAAGAGACATGTTCAGGGGCAAGCCCTTAATGGTGAAGCTCTCCTACATGCATATGGTCACGGATGAAAACTGGGCCCTCACCATGGCCTATCAGCGCGAAGGCAAGGCGGACCTAAACTTTCTTTTAGGCGGCGGGGTCTGTGTGATGACTGCCTGGTGCCTGGGCACCCTTTCCGGGCTTTTCTTCGGCGCTGCGGTGCAGAATCCGGATACCTATGCCCTGGATTTCGCCTTCACCGCTGTATTCACCGCCCTGGCGGTAAGCCTGTGGCAAGGCAAATCCGACATTTTGCCCTGGATCACGGCCATGGTGCTGGCCCTGGTTGCGGAAAAGCTGCTTCCCGGAAAATGGTACATCCTGGTCGGGGGTCTTGGCGGAGCCTTGACCAAAATCTTTATTCCCTTAGAACAAAAGGAAGAAAAACAAAATGTACTCAGCTGAGCCTCAAACTTGGCTGGCCATTTTCATGGCTGCCCTGGCTACTTACTCGCTAAGGGCCGGAGGCCTGCTTTTGGGCGGCAAGCTGCCCCAAAAAGGACGGGTCAGCAAGGCATTGGAGGCTCTGCCCGGAACCATACTGATCTCTTTGGTCACCCCATCCATATTTGCCGAAGGCCCCTGGGGAATAGCCGCAGCCTGTTCCACTGCCTTGGTCACATATAAAATGAACAATGTTTTCGCAGGCATGGTGGTTGGAGTCGCCATTGTGGCCCTGCAAAGAAATCTGGCTTTCTAATTAACAATAAACATTTTACAAAATTTTAGTTATAATAAACCAACCCAAACAAAATAAGCAAGTAAATATCTATCAACTTATCGTAATTACTAAAAAGCGGACAAAACAAAACCAACTGTTACACTATGATCTAATTTTTTTCTGTTGCTTCCTGATCTGATAGAAAGAGTTGAAATACCGTGGCCATTATCAAATGGAACGAGAACTTAAGTATCGGCGATGAAACCATAGACAAACAGCACCAGGAGCTGGTGAATCTTTTAAATAGCCTGGAAGAAGCCACCTGCCAGAGTCTCAACACCCAAACAGCGGAACAGACGCTGGATAAATTGCTCAACTACACCATAGAGCACTTTGCGGCCGAGGAAAGGTGGATGCGCCAAAACGGGTACACCGATATGCGCAGGCATATTGAGGAACACCGCGAACTGGCCGACAAGGTGCTGGGCCTTAAGGAAGAACTGAAAACCGCGGACAAAACCATTAACAAAGAAATTGTGGCTTTGATAGCCGATTGGATATTGGATCATATCCTGGGATCTGATTTGAAGGCTGTCAAGAAAGTCAGCAACGGTTAGCAAAAACATTTCCCTTCGCCGTTTCCGGCACGAAAGCCAACCGTATATTTCTAAAATCAGCGTTTCAACCTGCTGCCAAAGCCCTCTCGGACTTTGGCAGATGCCGTTTTTCTCGCAAACCGGCCTTAAATTAAGTTTGAAAAGCTCTTCCCGGCCATGGCCTGGCATCCCCAGGTTCGGAATTCGTTCGCTCAAGCCGGTTTCAGATCAATCCGCCCGCGCCTGATCTCCACAGGCGTCAACAAAGGCCTTAAACAACCTCCTGGCGTATTGATTCTCTTTGTAGAGCCCTTCGGGGTGCCACTGCACCCCCAGACAAAAGCCGGGTCCTTTTCTTTCCATGGCTTCCACCACCTGGTCCGAAGCCCTGGCGCTGACTGCAAAGCCCTGGGGGACATCCTTTACCGCCTGATGATGACCGGAATTGATCCAGATGCGCTTTTCGCCTATTATGCCTTTAAGCAAAGATCCCTCGGACAGTTCTATTTCATGAACCAGGGTGCTTATGTCACCAGCGGAACGATGCAGGGTAGAGCCCGGCACCTGGGTCTTGATATCCTGATAAAGGGTTCCGCCCGCGGCTACGGCCATCACCTGAATGCCCCGGCAGATGCCAAAAGCCGGCAAACCGCGGTCCAGGGTCTGACGGGCCAGCTCAAGCTGCATATCGTCCAAGGGATGATCCACATTCAAAAGCCCGTATTGCATTTCCTCGCCATAATGGCGGGGGGCCACATCCGCGCCTCCGGAAAACAGCACTCCGTCAACACTGTCCAGTATCCGCCCCAGGCTCTCTTTTTCCTTGAGGCAGGGAATGATCATCACCGATGCGCCCGCCTTTTCCAGGCTTTCGGTATAGGCGTAATTAAGGCCGTCGAATCTCACACTGGAGGAAAAAGTCCCCCAGCCATCGGCTATCCGTGTTGCACAACTAACCCCTATCAGGGGTTTTTTCCGGGAAGACATGATCAAGTATTTTCCTGTTATTCTATTAAGAGGCTAAAATTAAAAATTATCCTGTCAAACTGCCGGGACCGTAAAAAAAAACGCATCCGGTCCAGTGCCCCCCCAGGCCGAAATAAAAATTCACTTTGCACCAAAACCACATCTAAAAACAAGCAAATAATCATCTTGAAACTTACCGTTAAAACCATGATTTTCAAAGAAGACAAGATCCAGCGGTTTTTGTCCCAAATTGAATAATATATGCTATAGTGAGTTCCCTTTTTCACAACCAACCGGCCGGAGAATACCAATGCACCCTTTGGAACATCTGTTCAGCCCAGTAAAACTGGGGGAAATGACTCTAAATAACCGACTGGTTCTGCCGCCCATGAGCATCAACTTCGGGGTGGATGAAGAAGGGTTTGTAACTGAGCAGCATTGGGAATACCTGAAGGCCAGAGCCAAGCACGGGCCGGGAATGATTGTGGTGGGCGGAGGGGCTGTGCATAAAAGCGGCCTGGACCTGCCCCGCATGCCCAGGGTCTGGCACGACAAGTTCATCGGCAAGCTCAGCCGCCTGGTGGAAGAGCTGGCCCCCTATGAATCCCGGTTGGGCATGCAGCTTTTGCACGGCGGCCGCCAGGCCTATCTGGCTGAAAAGGTCGCCCCCTCCCCCCTGCCCTCCCTGGGCGTGGTAAGGGAAATCCCCCGGGAATTGACGAGAAATGAAATCCAGGACATGGTCCTGGCCCATGCCCGGGCAGCCGGGCGCTGTAAACAGGCCGGGTTTGATTTTGTGGAGATACACGCAGCCCACGGCTACCTCATCTCCGAATTTCTGGCCCCTCTTTCCAATCTCAGGGATGACGACTATGGCGGGGATTTCACGGGCCGAACCCGCTTTCTCCTGGAGATCCTTGAGGCCATAAAACAGGAAACCGGGCCTGAGTATCCGGTGGGGGTGAGGATCAACGGCGAAGACTACATTGAAAACGGCTGGGATCTTTACCAATGCCTTATGCTGGCCCCCATCCTGGAACAGGCGGGCGCTGACTGGCTGCATATATCAGCCGGTATATACGGCTCCTTTCCCATCACCATACCTTCCATGTATGCCAAGCACGGCTGCTTTGTCCACCTGGCCAAGGCGGTGAAACAAACCGTTCAGATACCTGTGATCTGTGTGGGACGCATAAAAGACCCCCGCCAGGCGGATGCGATCATAGCCAACGGCGAGGCAGACCTGGTGGCCATGGGAAGGGCCCAGCTCGCCGACCCTGCCCTGACCGAAAAGGCGAGGAAACAGGAGTTCTCCCGAATCAGGCCCTGCATAGGTTGCTGCAAGGGGTGCATAGACCGGGCCCTTGCCCTGGAAGAATCCACCTGTGTAATGAATCCGGAAGTCAGCCGGGAGTACATGCTCGGCGAGCTTAAGCCCGCCTCCCAAAGCAGGAGAATCGTGATCATAGGGGCGGGTCCGGCCGGTCTGGCCTGCGCCCGCCTGGCGGCCTTACGCGGCCACCATGTCACCATACTGGAAGAACAGGCCCAGGCCGGAGGCCTGGCCCGGGTGGCTGCCCTGGCTCCGGGCCGGGGCGAGATAAACGACATGATTCAATACTACCTGGCCGAAAACAAAAGGCTGGGCGTGGATCTATGCCTGGGGGCAAGGGTTGATCAGGCCACGGTTCAAGGGCTGGCCCCGGACAAGATAGTCCTCACCACAGGCAGCCTGCCCGCCATGCCCCAGATCCAGGGGCTCTTTGACACGGAAATGGAGATGCACACGGTTCTGGATGCCTTTGAACCCAGCGCTCCCTTGGGCAACAATGTCCTGATCCTGGGTGGAGGCGTGGCCGCCCTCACCCTGGCTGATCACCTGGCTCAAAACGGCCGCAGGGTGGTGGTGTTAAACCGCTTTGACCATTACGCCCCCGAAATCTCGGCCAATGACCGCACCTATCTCAGGGAAAACCTTAAGCGCCCGGAAATCTGCCTTTACAAGCGGGTTGTAATAAAGAAATTTTTTGATAACGGGCTTATGTTCGAGGCGCAAGGGCAAAGGCATCTTTTGGAGGATTTCACCGACCTGGTCCTGGCAGAGGGCATGAAGCCCATGTTGGAGGCAGCGCGGGTGGTGGAAAATCTCGGAGCCGAGGTCTTTACCATAGGCGATGCCAAATCCCCCCGCACCCTGCTTGATTCCCAGACCGAGGCTGATGAATTGGGGCGTTCCCTTTAAAAAACAACCCCGCCCTCAAAAAGGGCGGGGTTTATGACTATTTCCGCTGCCCAAGCCCTTACGGACCTGGCAGATGCCGCTTTGAAGAATTTTTTAACTCATCACCCAGACCGCCTGCTCCTTGGCCAGGTGAACCACCTTTTTGCTCACGCCTCCGATTAAAAACTCCTCAACCGCGCTGATCCCGCGCCGGCCAATGATAATTGTTCCATAGCCGCCTTTTTTGGCCTGCTCGTATATGGTTCCCGATGCGGAATAAATATCTTGAATCAAATGGGTGTTTATCCTGTCCTTGGCCACTCCCCTTGAGACAAGCTCATCCGTGGCCTTGGCAAAGGCCTTATTCATGGCGTTCGTGGCGCTTTTGATCCACTGTTCCTCAAAACCCGGCGGGAAATAGCCGTCCAGGTATTTGTGGAAGCTTTCCTTGTTGGTCAGGGCGTGAAACAAGGTGATGCGCCCCTTGGTTCCGGCGAGGATCCCGGACGAACGAATCACCCCATCCATGCAGCCTTCGGAATCGTCCATGGCCACCAGCACATCGCTGCCCTTGGGTTGGCCTCCGACCACCCAGACCGGGATCTTGTGCAGCTTATTGACCAGTTTCATGGAGGTGCTGCCCAGGACCAGGTCCTTGAGCTGGCTGGTGCCGGTCCGCCCCACCACCACCGCGTCATAGCCGTTTTTAGCCTCTTCGATGATATCCCTGGCCACGCCTTCCCCGCCTTCCAGGGTGATGAATTCGACATTGTCCGGGCTGAACCCCTGACTGGTGAGGCTTGCCAGGGCCTGTTCCATGGCGTTATTCATCGCCTTTTTCTTTTGCTTTTCCCAATCGGCCAGGCCGTTTTTCACGTCCTCGGCAAAGGCGGGGTCTTTTTTAAGGCCCCAAAGCCGCCAGGGATTGGCCTTGAGCACATGCAACAGAACCACCTGGGTATTTTCCGGTGAAACCATGGAAGCTACATATTTAACAGCTTTTTGAGCTTCTTCCGAACGGTCCATGGCCACCATTATTTTATTTTGGGCATTAGCGTTCATTTTCTGCTCCTTTTACCGGTCAATCAAATCATGGCTCTTGCCAATTTTTTCCCCTGGTTCAGGTCAGATCAAGGCCTCCCATGGCCAGCAGCTCTTTTTTACCCAAACGGCTGTCCAGCACATAATTCAACACCCCCAGCTCGGAAAGCTCGTCTTTAAGCTCCACCAGACGGGAACGGTCGATATTTTTCATGCGGATGTAAACCCTGCGCCTCCCCTTGGGCACCCGGTCATATGAGGTCATTATGTTGACCAGGCTGCCGCCGTATTTTCTGATCAGATCAGCGGCCTTTTTAATGCTCCCCGATTCGTCCGGAAGATCGATGGCGAATTGGATTCCGCCTCTGGTCACGCCGGAAAGGCTCACCAGGGAGCGAAGAATGTCGGATTTGGTTATTACGGCCAGGGGTGTGCCTTCCTGGTCCAGAACCGGCAAGGCGCTTATTCTTTTCTCCAGCATGATCAAAGACGCCTCTTCCACGGTGTCGTAGATACCCACGCTCACCGGGTCCGGAGTCATGATCTCCTTGACCTTGATCTTATCCAAAAGATAAGCCAATTCGCCTTTGCTCAGGGAATTGGCTTGTGAGGCACTGGCTGTTTTCACGTCGCGGTCACTGACAATTCCCACCAGTTTATTTCCATCTAAAACCGGCAGATGGCCTATACGGTGATCCTCTAAAAGCATTGCCGCGCCCGCCATTGTTTCATCGGGAGTTACGCTGATGAGTCGAGTGCTCATCCAGTTGCAGATCAGCATTCAAAACCTCCTTCAAATAGGAAACCTCATAATGAGTATCGGTCATCACCACCTTTTGGGGCAAGGCAATAGAAAGCCAACAGCTCAATAAACGCGTTTTTTTCAATTATGCAGATAGATGCGCCCGGCTTTTGCCAAAGGCAAGGCAGACGTGCTTAGCGGAAGGGAGGAGATCAAAAGGCTTTATCAGGCGGCCTGCATTTTTGTTTCCTGGTAAAAAACCGCGCTTTTGTTTTCCAGGCACAACTGCCAATTTGAACTCAGAAGCCTGTGCCGGGGGGTGCGGGCCAACCTGGCCACGGCCCAGGGGGCCAGCCCGTTAATCTCTACTATTTCCAGCCCTTTTGCATGTTGCCTTAAAACCACCAAAAGAGCGCTGAGGGCAAGGTTATTAAAGTCCGAACATCCGGCGATGTTTAGGTTAAACCTGTCTAGACCCCTTATCCCGGCCAACTGCTCGGGCAGGCTGTCAATTATCATCTCCGCATCAAAGCCGCCCAGGCATTTAAGGCTAAGCACGGCGTTTGTTTTGGTCGCGACAACACAACCTGTCCGGTCCTGCTTCTCCCTTAAAAGCCTTTTCTCTCTGTTTTTGGTTCCGCTTTTGTGGTCAGACATTTCTTCTCCTGATCCAAATCCGATATCTAAGCTTGATCATTAACGAAATTTTTTTATTTAATAGGGACTATTTAAAATTTTTAGAAAAAACCAAAACCAGGCCTTTGCCGCATCATGCTGTTTTGGTTCTATTTTAACCTGGGTAAGACAAGGCAACAGTGTCATTTAAGTGGCAAAAACAAGGCGATTTTACGCATAGCAAAATATTTCTTTAGTTTTTCTATCGCCTAAGTAGTTTTACATGGTCAGCCAATGCTATACTGAGGTCACGCGTGAAGCCGGAATCCGGCTTTGTTTTTTTCCGCTCAGCCCAGGCAAGCGGTTATCGGACAATAGAGGAGATTTGGGTAATGCCCGGACAGCAGTTTTGGCTCTCTCTTCTCAAATCCTGCGAAGCCGTACACGCTTCTCTGGATCTGAAGAAAACCCAAAAAACCATTGTTGAAAATGCGCGCGATCTGTTTGAGGCCAAGGCCGCGGCCATCATGCTTTTTGATATGGCCGACGGCTCCCTTAAGATCAGTGAATCCTATGGCTTAAGCCGTGAATATCTGGATAAAGGCCCCATAAGCCCTGACCGAAGCCTGCAGGAAACCATATTGGGGTCTGCCGTGGTGGTGACAGACGTAGCCACCGACTCCAAGGTGCAATACCGTCAGGCCGCGGCCAGGGAAGGCATTCTTTCCATTGTGGGTTTGCCGCTTTCTCTGGGCAGCATAATGGCCGGTTCCCTGCGCCTCTACTATGACAAGCCCATGGAATTTTCCCGAGAGGAACTGGAGGGCATGCAGTCCTTTGCCAACCAGGCGGGCCAGGCCCTTAGGAAAAACTTTTATTTTGAATCAATTAAGGAAACCACGGAAATCCACCGCATGCCCGCGCTCTATTCCTTTAACAAGACCATGGAACGCCTGCTCAAGGCCGCGGCCCAAAGCGCCCATGCCAAAGGCTGCGCCCTGTGGCTGGTCAATCGGGAAACAAAAGCCCTTGACCTCATCAAAAGTGTGGGGCTTTCGGAGAAATACATCTCCAAGGGATCCATATCCCAAGATAAAAGCCTGGGAGAGGTGAGCAGCCAGGCCCCGGTCTGCGTGACCTGCGTATTGGATGATGAAAGGGTGCAATACCCCGAACAGGCGGCGGAAGAAAAGATTGAATCGATAATCGGCCTGCCGGTCTTTGCCGGTGACACCGTTGTGGGGGCCTTGCGCTTTTATTATCTCTTTGAATTTATCCCGGACGAAGGCGACTATGCCTGGATGAGTGCCATGGCCGCCCATGTGGGCAGCGCCTTGACCAAAAACCAGCTTATGATCAAACTAAAAGCAGACAGTGACGATTACCAGGATCTGTTGGAAGACATGCACGCCAAGCATTACCGCACAGACCTGGCTCTAAAAGACTGACCAACCGGGTGGTCTGCCTTTTGCCCTTTTTTATAAGGGCGCATTAATTTGAACACGGGAGGGTGCGTCCAGCGGCTCTTTTTTAAGAGCCCTGGGCGCAAACTTTTTTTAGCTGCGGGTAAAGGGCTGTTGGAGTTTGGGTGGTTGAGGGGAGGGATAGGTTAATAGCAATACTGTACAAACTGGACAATTAGTTAGTTCTCCCTTTTTATTAATGTATCGTCTCAAGTTCATCAATATGGCGGAATACAATACCACTTAACGGATTCTGCTTCATGTCGAATAATGGGTTTGCCACAACCTGAATACCACTTTTTAATAGTTTTGATAGGATTTTATCGAATTCGTCATCAGACTTTATTATTTCAATTTTGTACTCAGGCAAAACTATACCCGCTTTTGACCAGTTGTCTAAAAAAACTTTTAGTTTAAGAGGATTGTCAATTATGAACAATGTATTTTTGACAATTACCGGCTGTCCTGATTCCTTTGAAAAAAGAGCTACTACTGGTGCGTAATAATTTGAAAAACGATTGTAGGCATTTTCAATTGCTAGCGTGTATTTTACTACTTCGGCATTGATACATTCAATACACTCTTCACTTTCATCTTTCATTTGCATGCAAATTGAATACGGGCCAAAGACCTCTTTCGCAGATGAGTAACAGGTAGGATCTCCATTTAACCTTGCTTGCTCAAACTGCGAATTAAAAAAACTGGCCATATCACTTGCTGAGGACATTGTTTTTCGAACTATTTGACCGCGATGATGGACATATCTAGAACTTCCGTCTTTAAGGTTTATCTTCAAACAGTGGTTACCCTTAAACTCACTTGCTCCTTCTGGATTCCAAGCCATAAACATTACTTGCTTTATTTTACCTTGAAGCGACGCAAACAATGCTTGGCCTTTGGGTGCCAAGTCAATCCAAGATTTGTAATCAAAATGCTTCAAAAAATTATGATCCTCAAAGAAATCAGATTTGATTAGACCTATGACACGATCTATAGGTTTCAAACATGATTTATGAACAAGTCCAAGAGAATGATCAGCATCTGTCTGGTCAATTTCTATGAGAGGTGAACTGCTCTCTGAAATAAAGTCTCCACAGTGAAGACACTGGAGTATTTGTGTGTTACGTTCCAAAACACTTTTGCAAAGTTCCTGGTACGCCAAACTAAAGGAGCTACTGAGTTCAGTATCCGCAGCTGGCTCAAGAATCACAACTTTTTTGTCAGTAAATAAATCTGGTTTTTCTTCTATAAACCTGTGTATACCAGCATATGTCGCCGCTCTATGAATTACTTTCCATTCAATTCCATTTGGGGTTTTGCAGGTGTCACCATAAAATTGTGCTCTTTTGTTTCCTGCATCATCAAATCTGAATAGAGTAATAATCATATAGTCTGCTTCATTCAAGATCGAATCAACCAAGAGAACATCTTGGTCACTTGGAATATTGCTTCCATCAAATTCTACATTAAGCATATCTTTTTCAACAGTTAGTTTATTTTCTAAACTAATTGGATCAAGATATCTAGCAAGTTTACTCTCAATCCCCCTTTTGTTAATCGATTGTCTTTGAGAAGCAAGTGACAATGCTAGTGAGATAGTTATTGAAAACAAAAGTTCTGGTTTTACTTTACTTCTGGCCGATAAAACCGTGAGGATTGCGCCTTCGAGTGGCGTCCCTTGTTGTACATCAGCAATTACAACATAAATCCGCTTCAAGAGACTAACTAAAATAGTTTCTGCAATGACTTCATTCGTTGAGTTTTGATATGCAGTTGAAAGATTATTCTTTAATTTGGCATAAACCTCTTTTTCAGACTTATTTAAAGGATTTTCTTTGAAATTTGTATCATTCAACCTCACACTTTCCAATATTTTCCTTAAATCATACCTTACTTTTGATGAGGCTGTCGACGATGTTGCTAATATATATTTATCATTCGAAGTTGGGTCAGACAGAAATTGGTTTACGAATTGGCTGGTTGTTTTATAAAATTCTGAATTGACATTACCAGATATACTTATATTTCGTTTTGCTTGGAAATAAAGATTGCCAATATCTGTTGTTAAAGTTATATCATCGATACAGGAAGAAGATTCAAAGGATACCGTATTAATCGAATGAACTCCATCGAGTCCAATACCGATTAGTGAGTCCATTTCGAGCAACATTTGGATCAAAAAATATGCTGCGAGCCTCTGCTGGTAGTCTATGCCAGTATTTGTTGCTGCTCCGCCACCATTAGACATTATATGCTACCTCATTTGGTGCTTTATTATAGCCCATGGATATACTAATTTGATAACATCCATAACAGTCAATACAGCGTTAACTCTTACGCTTGAGAATGATATTAAGGCGATCTTTCGTTGATTGCTTTATCTCTCTCCCAGGCTCCAATCTGGGAACGTAATGGATTTGAGTCTCTGCCTTATCTTCATTCTTACCATTGTGTCTTAACGCAAACAAAATCAATTCCGTTGATATAATTCCTGACACTTTAATATCTCCAATCCTCCGGTTTATCTGTATAGGCTCGATGGGCTGAATTTAGATAAATATAATTCAATTTTTGGCGTATCGTATTTTTATCCAAGATTTCATGTTGATGATTTTCCCCTGCCTGAATCGGAATTTTGGATATTATTTGTGTCGTGATTTAAAAAAAATCAATTTTATCTCGTTCCCAGGCTCCAGCCTGGGAACGCAATGAATTTGAGGTTCTGCCTCATCTTCGTTCCAACCACTGCGTCTTGACGCAAATTAACTCGATGCCATTGATATAATTCTAGCGCTTGAATATCTCCAATCCTCAGGTCTATCCACATAGCCTAGGCAAACTGAATTTTAATGAATATAATCCACGGGTACAGCATATTTTATTTCAAATTTCCTGTGGATGATTTCTTTCCTGGCAAGACTAAATTTTGGCTCCACGTTACATTTATAGAAACTAGCATGATTAAAATATAACCTCAGCAAATTGTGGATAGGCAAATACCGGTAGCCAGGCGAAAAAGATTTCACCGGTTTCCGCAAACTACAAGCTCATCAAATAACGGACAACCATTCATACAAGACGAACGGTGTCTGCACGCCCCACAGCGATCTGAACTGAAGTAACTTCGAAACGATCCCATATTTCGAGACTTTGTCCAAATGTCCAGAAGTGTTGTCTCGCTGTCAAGCTGATCTCCTTCCGACAAAGCACTCTGGAAGGAGCAGGGATATACCTTCAAATCTTCAGAGACGTACATAGAGAATCTGCCCGCGTCACAAGCGTCAACCATTGAGGTATTGGTATCCGTGTATGCAAGCACTCCGCTTACACAACATGCGTCAAAACCAACCTTTAATTTTCTCTGAGGTGAGGTGGCCAATCTAAAAAACTCTTTCAGCCTTGTAGTATGTCGCAAGAGCTTATTCTCAAAAACTTTTCGCCCAGATGGTTTGTAGTTTAGAAAGACAATGGCGTTGATGCCCCTCAAGAAATCGGGAGGCTCATTTAGCCAGTCTATTGCAGTGTCGACGCTGATGGCGTCCAATATGAAATGAACGTTTGTCTTGATGCCGTTGTGGATAAGTTTCTTGATTGTATCAGAAGTTTCATCGTACGGTGGGTATGCAGAAATAGCAACAGCACCACAATGCTTTCGCGTGGTATCGAGGATTTCATCACTTAGGCCACGACCGTTCGTAGTGTAGTTCGGAACTACTCCTTTGGAAGCTGTGTACTTAAGGATTTCAACAAAATCTGGATGTTGGTTAGGGTTGCCTCCCCCTAAAGCTACTTGAAATGTCCCCATATCTGCTGCCTGATCAATCACATCCTTGTAGTCATCCAGCGCCATGTGTTCACCATATTTAGTCGAGTACTTGTAGCAAAATGAGCAACCTTTATCGCACCAATTCGTTATTGAAATATCCATCAGCTCCGGCCCGTGTGGTGACCAGAAAGGTTCTTTTTCCCCCTTATCAGGGACTCGGGCGAAGAAGCCAGTATTTGGATTAAAAAACGACGTATACCCCAAGCTTTTGTAGCGGATGGCTTTTAGCATGAAATTACCAATAATTATTGTAGGCGTTGATGTAGAAGCGTTCTGAATCGATTTCAAACATGGCCATACACAGAAGCGACTCAGCAAGAGGGCCATCGCTGTCTAGCGTTGCTGTAACGACGTTTTTCCCCTGTTTAATCGCAGCCTTCATCTTCTCGATAACCTCCGGCGTGAACTCATGTCTTCCAGCAAAGCTGTCGGCGTCATCCTTTGTCGTGACTTGTTTTCCGTAGTGACGAATTGCAGTGCATATCTCTGAATGCATCTGACGAAACAAATCCCCAACAAGACCATCACCATCCACACCGGCAGCTTTGAGAAAAACCTCTTCGCTCAGCTCTTCGTCTGAGATGTACACAAACGAGGTCGATGAGCTATTAGAAACGAAGTCAAATTTGATCTTCATTATGCGCCTCGTCTAGCTTATTAATGCATTCCAGTACGATGTCTTTCTTGTTATCCTCGTATATGCCGTGGATGACATGTGGCAGCCAAGTCACCAAGAACACCCGTTCTGCTTCAAGTTTTTCTTCGCTTAAGGTAATACCGTAGCGAATTTCCAAGTACTCAGACAAGTTAGTATACTCTACGGAATAGTATTTTTTAAACTCACTCTTGGCTTCAATGGATGCGACAAAGAGTGCGTCGTAGACGGCTCCAAAAAAATACTCGCCAAGACCTCCACGAAATACCCCTAATGCTGTGAGAAACTCATTTCGATCAGGTTCCCATGAAATTGGGAGAACCAATTGGATTTCATTTCTCATGGTTCCTCCCGTTCTTTTGCGATTTCTTTCAAGCAGCTCTGTACCTTCACAGATGCCGCATTTGCGCAGGCTCTAATAACGTCGCCAACTTCTGGCGTGAGCTGATGCCTTTCAAAGAAATCTAGCGCGGCCTCTTTTTCATCCCAAAAAGCATATGGTGCAAAATGCAGTACAAGTGCTAACGTCGGAACTCCCAATCCAATTTTTTTATTGTTGCTTAATTCATTAAACCTATGGAGCAGTTGATTAACACTAACACGCCAATTTTTATCTCTAAAATCGCCTGAAGTGAAAAACATTGATCTGACAAACCGCTCAGATTCTTTATCATCTAGGGTGCTAATATGGTCGAATAAAATTTTAACATTTAAAGGTTCCGACTCATCTCTTTTATCGAATAGGAACCAAGAAACCTGTCCGAGTTCATACTCAGTTGTCCAGTCCTTCAAAATATTCTCAACCCGTGCCACATCTTCGGACGTTTGAATGTCTGCTGATAGGAACGGTAGGTTGTTAAGATAATGGTTTCGGAAGTCATCTGAAGCCTCGCAAGCGGCTAAGACTGGTTCGCTGTTTCTCTTGCGTGCCAAAATATAGGCGTACCGGAAAAAACCTTCATAAATAGGCCATTTTGGGATTTTCGCGAAAATGTCATTCACCTGTGCAATATGTGATCCTGATAGCTCCATAACTGTATAATAAGCAAGCAAGAAATCACGCAGTTCATCATACGTAAATGAGACATTTTCAACGCCAATCGACGCAAGCCCTAAAGATGGCACTTCCCTTCGAAGAATGATATCCTCTCTTATCAGTCGTTCAATAATTTGTCGTTCGGAACCATCAAAATCCTCAACGGATATCTGCAAGAAATTTTCTTCTTCCAGCATTTTAGAGCAAATTTTGTATAGGGAGTGTAAGACCTTCTGTCTCGAAGGAGTCGGAAACTCTTCAATCTTCATTTCCAAATATTTCTCGAATATATCCCCCTTATAAATATCTGACACATATCCAATATTCTTACCTTGATAAATTTCGGAAAAAATCCGCAGTAGAATAAGATCGTTTTTGAGGAATTCGTCCGCAACTTCTGAAAGTTGTGCTTTTATCTTAAAGTGGTGCAGGTAAGCTTCTAGTAGTCGAGATTTATTACTTTCTGACATCTCCCTGCGTAGGTCTTGCACATGATACAAATAATCGTAGAATTGAGATCCAAATACCCCTGCGAATTTATGCTCAAAAAATTCGCTCCGACAGGTTAAGATGATCTTTACGAAGTCATACTGACACAAGGCTGTAAAGAAGACTCGGAGTTCAGCAACAAACCCATCAAGATTGTTAACTTCGTTTATTCCGTCGATGACTATTACAAACGGTTTTTTGCACTCATTGGCAACTTTGTCTAGCAATTTAAAAAGATCGTTAATGGTTGGCGTATTGGGAGCAAACCGATTATTTCTGACATACGAAAATATTCGATCGGGACCTGGATAATCGTTCAATAAACGTGCAGGGATAAAGATTGTTGGAATCTCAAATGCCTTGAATTGATTTTCGATCAAATCGCAGACAAAGTTTGTTTTTCCTTGCCCGGCCATGCCCGTAACTAAAAAAATCTTTGCTTGGGCAATTCCAATTTTCTTGGAGAGGTTTTCAAGCGACCTGAACACTCCGCTTCCGCTTGACTCGATACTATGTCGAAACACCATCCAGTAGCCCTTCAAGTCGTCGTCAGGTTCAAACTGCTCAGCATGATCGCCATGCCGAGAAAACAGAGAAACATCCTTCTGGATGGTTTCAAGCGCAGTGTTTTGTTGAACAAAACGTGCCCTAAGTTCAAACAGGTTATTTGGAACCTCCAGAGTGGTGATTTCGCGTAAATTGCCTGCAACAGGTTTGAGTTTGGCCATGCCAAGAAGCTCATTGAAATAATCTAAGTCAATTCGCCTGAGATCGTCATCGATCTTTCTATAGAAAAACAAGGGATTTGCAAAATACCTCATCTCCTCTTTCGTTTCCGAGGTCTCCACAAAGACCGACGGAATATATTTCTTTGTTCGCTTCTCGTCCTCTATCTTTTGTCGACTAACTTCTAGGAAAGCGTCCAAATTGTCACGAAATTGAAGATTTGCGTCTGTTTTTGCGAACTCCACTTCGAGATGTCTATTGATACTTTGCAATTGTTCGTTAGTGAGCTCAAAAAACCTTTTCACCAAGTCTCGAAAATCGAGAATGTTTTTCGTGGGATCAAAGGCAATTGACAAACGGTTAACCACTTCTGTCAATTTTTGTGAAGTATACGTTCTCTGTCTTTCCGTTATTACATACACATAGAGGCGGTCAAAATCCTTACCAAGATCGTAAGTATCAAATTTCTCTAACGTTTCCCGCACTTTGTTGCTAGAGGAGTCAGAAGTGATTTGGATTGAAGTTCTGCTAGTTTCGCATCCAAGATCGATGGCTGGGAAATTCATTTTGATGCGGTTTTGGTTGCACAGATCAGGACAATTGAAAGCAATCGTGAAAATGGGGATGAGGAAGTCTTCCGCGACGGTGTTTATATCGAATAGCCCCATGGCATTCGCGACTTTTACCTCGTGTGCAAAACGTCCCAAAAGAGTACTTGATCTGTGTAGAAGTTTTTGACGTGTCATATTTTAATTAATTTATTAAAGTTTTCAATTTTCATTCGTAGCATCTATTAGCACTTTATTACAATTCATCACTTTATGTATCAGGTCATAGTCCTCCTACCATAACTTTAAACATAAAACAATTCCCAAGGCTCAATATTAAAGCATAATCACATCATCATGGGCTCAAAAAAGTTTTAGAATAATAATCCATTTTTTAAGAATTACCTGATCATAAAAATCATAGATTCAGCACTAAAAAAGGACTCACACAATTTTTATCTTCCCAATAAAACAGATTGGAAATCTGAGGTAATACTCAGCCTTTTCGATTTAATTACTGGCACTGGGCAACACCACGCCACTACATCTCAAAAAACCGCAATTTCCGTGCCCCCCAAATCTCGAATGGCCTACATTTTAAGTGTGTTTATCTTATTATAAGCACCCTGGCAGAGTCAAAATAATTACTCCCCCCATACCATGAAGGTTTCAAAATCCAATAGTACGCTTGAGGCCTGCCAAAGGAAAAATAAATAAGTACGAGGTTGTAGAATCCAGCCGCCGCCCCAGGAAGGGCCAAATCGTCGGGAAGGTTAAATATGAAAAGAACCGTGGAAGCTATGAGTTGACCAGCAACTGAGCAGACGGTATTAACGCCAAATAGAATAGCAAGGTCAGAAAGCCCTAATACGGCTAAAAACTCCGCATGGCAACTGACACTGATCATGGTTTTTAAAACCTAACACTTGGAGTTATAGCGTTTTCTCGTTCCTAGGCTCCAGCCTGGGAATGTAATGAATTTGAGGCTCTGCCTCATCTTCATTCCTAGCATTGCGTCACACCGCAAATTAAACCAGCGCTATTAATATAAATCCAGACGCTTTAATATCTCCAATCCTCCGCTCTATCTGCACAGCCTCGGCGGACTGGATTTTGAGAAATATAATCCAATTCCTGGCGTATCGTATTTTTATCTAAGATTTCATGTGGATAAGTTCCCTCTTGCCTGGATCGGAATTTCGGATTTTATTGTCGTGGTTAAGAAGGAATCAATTCCTGCAATTTGACAAATACTGGGAGATAAGTGGCCGCTGTCCCGGTCAGGAAACAAGGCGTTTCTTTTATCCAAACTAAAAGCCTTGATCGCGCCATGGATAAGAAAGCGGCGGAGCCGCAGGTCAGTGCGTTCCCAGGCTGGAGCCTGGGAACGAGAAATTCCTGCAATTCGACAAATACTGGGAGACAAGCGGGCACTGTTTCGGCCAGGAAACAAGGCGTTTCGTTTATCAAAATTGAATGCCTGGATCGCGCCATGGATAAGAAAGCGGCGGAGCCGCTGGTTCAGTGCGTTCCCAGGCTGGAGCCTGGGAACGAGGAAATTCCTGCGATTCGACAAATACTGGAAGAAAAGCGGGCACTGTTCCGGCCAGGAAACAAGGTGTTTCTTTTATCAAAATTAAAGGCCGGGATTGCGCCATGGATAAAAAGGCGGCGGAGCCGCAGGTCAGTGCGTTCCCAGGCTCCAGCCTGGGAACGAAAAAACGAGGAAAGCTTTCGGATTGCATTCATGGTCAGGGTTTAACCTGCGAGTAAGCCACCACCGGGCACAGGCTTAAACGGTGGTCAGTTTCAACAAGTTAAGCAGAGCGGTTCTTCAAGCCGGGTCCAGGCGGTTCTGGGAGCCCAAGGCCTGGCTCAAAAGGCCTGTTGTTTCCTCAAGCCCCACGTCTATCATCTCTTCTTTGGGGCCAAATCCCAAGGCCCCGGTATGGCAGACCCGCACACAGGCGGGTTCCTGGCCTTGAGCCAGGCGGTCCACGCAGAAATGGCATTTGGCCATTCTGCCCTGATAATCAAAATGGGCCGCCCCATAAGGGCAGACATCTTCACAGGTGCGGCAGCCGATACAGACATCTTTGTTTACCAGCACCAGGCCGTCCTCACTCCTTTTATACAGAGCGTCTACGGGGCAGGCCAATACGCAAGGGGCCTCAACACAGTGCTGGCAGGCCACGGATACAAAAGAAAGAGACACCTTGGGGTGTGAGCCCTCTTCCTGTTTGGTCACAATCCTGAAACTGCCCATTTGCGGTGAAAGATCATTCTGATCCTGACAGGCGATTACACAAGCCATACAACCGGAGCACAGATAGGTGTCAAAGGTGAATACCCACTGCATATCAAACCACCCCTCCAACCGTCCGGTTAGCCGGACAGCCCCTTCCCCAAACAGCCGGGCGAAAAAGCTCGACCCAAAGCCGGTGAAAAGAATCCAAAACCGGCCGCCATAAAGGGAAGTGATCAAATTTTGCAATGATTGGGACAAATTGCCAAATTTTAGATACTAAGGCAAGCCCAATCTTATAAAACCAGTGATAAACAAAACCTGTTTTTCAAAAAACCGGTTACCTGCGATGAATCACTGATAAAAAACCAATCTATTATTTCCGTCGCATTCCGGGCCAAGGTTCTGATTCGTCGTTTCAGACAAATCAAAATGCCGTTCTCCCACCTGTAAAGAAGAATTCTTTTCTTCAAAGAGGGAGACCTCACACAAAAGGGACTTAAATCCGGGATAACCCGAGACAGGGTCCTGATAATCGGGCTCAATTAATAGGTTCACATCTGCTTCGGGCCAGGCGTGATACATGCTCACCACCTTGGGCGGCAGCATTTCAGTAAGATTGGCCCGCACCTTTATGGCCCCTCTTTTGGTGGCGAGCTTCACCCAATCCCCCTGGCCAAGCCCCCTTGCCCGGGCGTCTTCAGGGTTTATATCCACGCAAGGGTCCGGATAAAGGGCCCTTAGCCAGGGCACTCTGAAGGTGCGGCTGTGGATGAACATGGGCAGCCGAAAACCAGTAGTCAGAATCAGGGGGAAAGACTCTTTTTCAGGCGAATCAAGGGGGCTTAAGCGCGGCTCCTGATATTTTGGCAAGGGGTCCAGCCCGGATCGGGCCATTTTTTCGGAATAAAACTCCATTTTGCCGCTGGGGGTGTCAAAACCCTTTTCCCTGTATTTGTAATAGGCCACCGGCTTGGGTGGGGGAAGCTTTCTTCCCCGTACATGTCCCTTGAAATCATTAACAGTCAGGCCCATGGGCTTGAGCATCCAGTCCAGACAGGCCTCATGCCCTTTGGTCAACAGCTCGTCTTGCGGAGTCAGCCTTTGGGCAAGATCGCAGATTATATCCACATCCGGCCTGGATTCTCCCAGGGGTTCCAGGGCGGGTGTGGTGAATATGGCGTAATTCTCAGGATATGCCTTGAACTCGCTTCGTTCGAAAGAAGAACAGGCAGGTAAAACCAGATCCGCCATCCTGGCGCTGTCAGTAAAAAACAGATCCACATCCACCAGGAAATCCAGCTCAGCCAAACTCTCTCGCAGCAGGTCCGGAGCAGGCCACATGCGGTGGTTCAGGCCAAAGGCCACCAGGGAGCGGATGGGATAAGGCTTTTGCCTTTTCAACCAGCCGGGCAAATGCATGGCCTGGGCCTGGCCTGTGAACCTGCACCAAAGGGGGTGTTCGGCCTGCCCCACCCTTGGGGCCAGGTCTTCTATGGAGCAAGGGCTTTCAAACTTTTTTTGCCTGGTGGTGTGCCCGTTTTTCACATACAGATAGCACCCGGGCATGACCTTGTTGCCGCCCGGAGCGTCATAATTGCCGGTAAGTCCGATCAGGGCCGTCAGGGCGCGGTGGTTTTGCACTCCGTTGGTGTGATGCACCGTCGCATTGGGGCTGGTGAGCATGGCCGCGGGCTTTGTAGCGGCATACATGCGGGCCGCTTTTTCCATCAGCTCCTTGGGCACCCCGGTTATCTCTTCTGTCTTTTCCGGGGTGAACTCCTGGATATATGCCCGAAACTCGCTGAATCCATGGCTCCATTGCCGAATAAATTCACGATCAAACAAATCATTGTTTACAATCACCCTGGCCATGCCCAGGGCCAAAGCGCCGGAGGTGCCGGGCCTGTTGCGCAGATGAACCGCGGCCTTGGCAGACAAAGGGGTGAAGATGGGCCCCACATCGATAATGGGAACTCCCCTTTTTATAAGCTTGTCCAAAGACCTGGCCATGGGGTTATTGGAAAAGGCGGGATTGCGCGACCAGACCAGCAGGCATTTAGTTTTGGAGAGGTCGGGACCCGGCGCAGCCCCGTAATTAAGGTTAAAGGCCAAGGAGGCGGCCGCGGAGCAGGTGGAGGATTCGGTCATGTAGTTGGGCGAACCGAACCCCAGGCACAGCCTGCGCAAAAAGGGCCGCAGCCATTTGGGGTAGCCGGCGAAAAAGGCCACAGACTCAGGGCCTGATTCCTTTTTATATTGCAGAAGCCTCTCAGCCATTAAATCCAGAGCCTCAGACCAGGAAATCGGCTCAAAATCTCCTTCACCCCTGGGGCCCTTACGTAAAAGAGGGGTTTTAAGCCGGTCCGGATGATGAATGTATTGCCTGCTGGCAGCACCCTTTGAGCAAAGGGCTCCTTTGCTGTGCGGATTTTCCTTGCTGCCTTCAATCTTAACTACCCGGTTGTCCCTAACATGAGCGTCTATGCCGCAATGGGTGACCGGGCTGCATATGGAGCAGATGGTCGGTTTGACCATGGTTGGCTGTTTATCATTTGGCATGCCTTTCATAGGCACACCATCTTCTGATGGTCGCATTTTTAAAAAACGCCCCCCGCTGGAACTTCAATAAGCCGCTGATGAACTGAAAAAATTCCTATTATCTGTATGCCGTATACAAAAGTACTATCTATAATAGTGCCTGGATCAGCCGATTATGGTCAAGCGGGTTTGTGGTCCGAACATCAAACCAATCAAGCAAATTTAAAGTAATATTGTCAGGTTAAAAACACAGGCAATTCACTGAAAAAATATTTCAGATAAAACCTATTGATTTATCAAATAATTTTCGAAATTTTCAAGAGTTTCAAAGGCAACCGGGACGGGTTCCCCCATAATTCCTAGGCAGAACAGGATATTACCTCTAAAAAAACAATATATATGACAAACTCTCCCCAAGGAGCAGCTGGACTGCCCCCACCGGAGCTTGAAAGACCAGAAAACAGCCGTTGTCCGGGAGAACAAGCCCGTGAGCATATTCAAAAAAACAGCGGATTTTATGGGCAGGGCATGCCCAACACAAGGCCTGTGAGGTTTTTTTGTGAAATCAGTTAATAATTTATTGTTTTTCCAAGAAAATAATTCCATTTCTTAGTTAATTTTAAATTCTGATTTCTAACCGGATAAATCCTTAACCATCTTTGATTTAAAAGATCAGTAATTTACAATGATCCTTTTTTCCCAACTCAAGTTAAAGACACTCACAACTCTGAAATTAAATTGATTTCTTGACATTCAACTAAATCCATAGTCATGCTTTTGGTAATGGATTCAAATTGCCGACTCAGGCATTTATCAAGCAAGAAAATCGAGTTCCATCAACTGCCCCCTTGGAAAGGCAGGCAAATGAAAAAAAACCAACTTAGCATTCTGATAGGTGGAGAGGCGGGTCAGGGCCTGGTCACCATTGGCCAGTGCCTGGCCAAAGCCCTGGTCAGGGCCGGATATCATATTGTGGTTCGCCAGGATTACATGTCCAGAGTTCGGGGAGGATACAACACCTTTGCCATCAGGGCCTCTGTAAAGAAAATAACCGCACCGGCCCGTAATATCGATCTTTTGGTGGCCCTTAATCAACAGGCCGTGGATGACCATCAAAATGAACTCAACCCAAAGGCCCTGGTTGTGGCAGATCAGGGGCTTACCTGCGGCACAACCGGCTGTTTTAATGTTCCCTTTAAGGAGCTGGCCGAAAAGCGCTACTTAAACACCCTGGCCTTAGGGGTGGCGGCTTCTTTACTGGGCCTTAAAAAGGAGCTGGTCTTAGACGCCCTTTTGCAGCTGCTTGGCAAAAAGAGCCGGGATATTATGGAAAAAAACCGTCAGGCCATGGACAATGCCTATGGTTTCACGGAAGAAGCAACCAACGGCTTTGAACAGCTGGCCGAGCCCTTGACCGGGCCGGAGCGGCTTATGCTGAACGGAAACGAAGCCCTGGGCCTCGGCGCCCTGGCCGGGGGAATAAAGTTTTTGAGCTTTTACCCCATGACCCCTTCCACCTCCATTGCCCTTACCGTGATCAAGCATGCCGACAAAATGAAAGTGGCCTATGAACAGGCCGAAGACGAAATAGCGGCCATAAATATGGCCGTGGGCGCATCCTATGCCGGGGCCCCGACCCTGGTCACCACCAGCGGCGGCGGCTTTGCCCTTATGGTCGAAGGCTTAAGCCTGGCCGGTATGGCCGAGGTGCCGGTGGTGATCGCAATTGCCCAGAGGCCCGGCCCGGCCACCGGCCTGCCGACCCGCACCGAGCAGGCGGATCTGGAGTTTGCCCTGCACGCCGGGCATGGCGAGTTTCCCAGGGCCATCCTGGCTCCGGGAAGTGTGAAAGAATGCTTTGACCTGGCCCGGTCCGCCGTCAAGCTGGCCGAAGACACCCAGGGGCCGGTGATCATCCTCACCGACCAGTATCTGGCCGATTCCCTGCGGGCGGTGGAGCCCTTTGACCTGGCCGGATTCACCCCGCTCGTCACCGGAAAGAACCAAACCGGTTTTGGAAGCGATTACCAGCGCTATGTCATCACCCAAGACGGCCTCTCGCCCAGGGCCATCCCCGGCCTGGGCCAATGGCTGGTGGTTACGGACAGTGACGAGCACACCCCGGACGGCCACATCACGGAAGACCTCTCTGTACGCATTGAAATAAACGACAAGCGCCTGCGCAAGCACGCCCTTTTATTGGAAAAGGTTGTTCCGCCCAAGTTTGAAGGGGATACCGGCCCGGAAATCCTTTTGGTCTCCTGGGGGAGCAGCAAGGGCATATGCCAAGAGGCTGTACAGGAACTGAAGCAAAGGGGCCAAAGGGCCCAAGCCTGCCATTTCAGCCAGGTGTGGCCCCTGGACCAGCGCCATTTTTTGGATGCGTTCAAAAAGGCGGGTCAGGTTGTCTTTGTGGAAGGCAATGCCACCGGCCAGTTTGCCAAGCTGGTGCGCCGGGAAACCGGCTTTGAGGCCCATCGTCTGGTTTTGCGTTACGACGGGCTTCCCTTTGATGCGGAATACATTTTAGACAGCCTGGGTAAAGGAGAATAAGAATCATGGCGACAATAGAAGATTACGGAGTCTTTGAAACCGCCTGGTGCCCGGGCTGCGGTAATTTCGGCATACGAAAGGCCCTGATCCAGGCCCTGGTTGACCTGGGCCTCATGCCCCATGAAATATGCATGGTAAGCGGCATCGGCCAGGCCGCCAAGATGCCCCACTATCTGAACTGCAACGCCTTTAACGGCCTGCACGGCAGAAGTGTGCCTGCGGCCACGGGCATCAAGATGGCCAACCCGGATCTGGTGGTCATTGCCGAAAGCGGCGACGGATGCCACTATGGCGAAGGTGGAAACCATTTTATGGCCGCCTGCCGCAGGAACCCCAACATCACCATCATTGCCCACGACAACCAGGTCTACGGCCTGACCAAGGGCCAGGCCAGCCCCACCAGCCAAAGGGGCTTTACAACCAAAGCCCAGCCCCACGGCTCCCAGAACACCCCCTTTAATCCCATGGCCGCGGCGGTTGCCATGCGGGTGGGATATGTGGCCCGGGGATTTGCCGGGGAGACGGAGCACCTGGCAGGGCTTATAAAGGGAGCCATAGACCACCAGGGCCTGTCCCTGGTGGATGTGCTGCAACCTTGCGTTTCCTTTAACAAGATAAACACCCATAAATGGTACCAGGAGAGGGTCTATAAAATCGAAGGCGAGCACGACCCCACCGACTGGACCAGGGCTCTTGAACTCAGCCGTAAATTTGGCGATCAAATCCCGATCGGAGTGCTTTATCAGACCGAAAGAAAGCCCTTTGGGGAGCACCTGGAGGCGCTTAAGCACGGGCCCTTGGCCAAGATGGAAGTGGACCTTGATAAATTTAAAAATATTTTGGAGACTTATAAGTAGGAAGAGTAAAACGGGCAAGAAATAAGTCCAAGACAATGGAGGCGGTCATGAAAGATTCCCCCTTTGTTCCCCAAATAAACACCATTCTTTGGCCCACGGATCTTTCCCCGGGCAGCCAGGCGGCCTCGGCCTATGTGGATATGCTGGCTTCCCGCTTTGACGCCCAGGTGCACCTCCTCTATGTTGCCACGGATTTCAATGAATATGACCACATCTACGGAGACGCCAATACCAAGGCTATGGTCAAATTGCAGGAAAAGGAAAGGGCGCGCATAGAGGAAAAGATAAACAACATCTGCCAGAACGACCTCTCCGGCTGCCCGGTGCAGATCAAGCACATTGTGACCGGAGACCCGGCCAGGGAGATATTGGAGGCGGCAGAGACCCTTAAGGTGGATTTGATTGTCATGGCCACCCAGGGCTGGGGAGATGAGAGCGCAGGCCCCAGGTTTTTCGGCAGCACCACGGAAAAAGTGGTGAGAAACGCCAAAATTCCGGTTTTCACCATAAAGCCCGGTAAAGCAGTAGAAGACCGAAAACAAAATCTATAAACGCCGAACACCCGGCCGTCAGGCAATTCACGCCCTGACGGCCGGGTAATTTCTTTATCCGCTCTTATTTATCCCCTGTGCACCAGCACCCTGCCCAGCCTGCGGCTGAAGGCGTGGGTCTTTTTACGAAGCCCGTCCAGATGACGCAACACGGAAAGCTTGGCCCAATCCTCAATCTGCATCCAGACCAGACAATAAACCCAAATCAAGGCAATATTGGCCCAGGATATGGGGGCCACAAACCAGCCCATGCCCACCACCAATGTGGCCAGGAGCTTGGTCACCAGGGCGGAGTAGATCATGGGTGAGGCCGGATAAGGGCCTTTCCACATTGAATCCGGGGTGCGGGCCACAAACAGGGTCAAATGACCGGCCACCGCCAGCTTGAGGAAAATAAACGACTGGATCTGGGCGAGATCCAGGCCCAGCCAGTTTTTGGCCAGCATTAAAAGGCCAAAGGTCTCCACCACCCCGATGCCGCCCAGCACACTGGCCACGGTGAGCACCCTTTTCATTTCCCAGCGCACCGGCCCGGCCGGGAGCCGGGTGTTGTCCGTGGCAATCGTCATGATCGGGATATCGTTTAAAAGGGCCAGCAAAATAATCATAATGGCGGTGATGGGGTAGAAATTATAGATCAACATGGCCAGGACCACAAAGATCATGATGCGTATGGTCTCGGTGATGCGGTATATGGCATAGGAGTTCATGCGTTCAAAGATCCGCCTGGCCTCTTCCACGGCCCGCACAATCACCTTGAGCCCCGGTGCGGTGAGCACCAGGTCAGCCGCCGCCCGGGCTGCGTCCGTGGCCCCGCTCACCGCAATCCCCACATCGGCCTGCTTAAGGGCAGGCGCGTCGTTCACCCCGTCTCCGGTCATGGCCACCAAATGTCCGTTTGATTGCAATGTCTTGACTATATTGTATTTATGCTCCGGAAAAACCTGGGCAAAGCCGTCGGCCTCCTCCACCTGTGAAACAATATCCGAAAGACCACCCGTTACAGCGGAAAAAACCTGTTCCGCAGGCTTGATATTCATACCAAGCCCCAATTGCCTGGCTGTCTCCCTGGCAATGGCCCCATGGTCCCCGGTTATCATCTTGACCTTGATTCCGTGGCTCAGGGCTTGCTCAATCGTCTCCTTGGCATCATCCCTGGGAGGATCAAACAAAGGCAGGATGCCAAGAAAACTCCAGGCCGCGTTTTCCTCTTGTCTGGCCACTCCCAGAGTGCGGTATCCCTTGGCCGCCAGCTCTTCCACCTGGTCTGAGATCTTTCGAGCCAGATCCCGGTCCCGGCACAGCTCGGCCATAACCTGGGGCGCGCCCTTGCTGACCCGGAATTTCTCCTGATCCGGCCCTTGGACCAGGGCCTCGGTTCGCTTGCTCACCGGATCAAAGGGGATGAACTCCAGAACACGAAAAGGAGAAAGATCTTGTTTTTCCTCTGCTCCCTGACGCACGGCCTGGTCAATGGGGTCCGGGTCATCTTTCTGCGAGGCCAGGGCTGCGGCCAGGATCACAGCCTCGGCCGGGTTCTTGTCAAAGGCCAGGGGAGACCCCAGGGTCAGTTGATTTTTGGTGAGGGTGCCGGTCTTGTCAGAACAAAGCACATCCATCCCGGCCATTTCCTCTATGGATTCCAGACGGCTTACAATGGCCTTCATTTTGGAAAGGCTCAAAGCGCCCACGGCCATGGTCACACTTAAAACCGCGGGCATGGCAACCGGAATCGCCGCCACGGTAAGGATTAAGCCGAACTGGAGAAGATCCATTATCGGCAGGCTTCTTTCCAGCCCCACCAACACCAGAAGAACCACCAGGGCCAGGGTGAGGTAGATAAGGTAATTGCCGATAGTGAGCACGGCCTTTTGGAAATGCGAAGGCGCGGAAGCGGTCTCCACCAAATGGGCGGTGCGGCCGAAAAAGGTGTTTTCACCGGTGGCGTAAACCAGGGCCGAGACCTCGCCTTTTTTAGCCACTGAACCGGAATAGGCCTCATCTCCGGCTTTTTTGGCCACAGGCAGGGATTCGCCGGTCAGGGCGGCCTGATCAACACTCAAAAAACCGCCCTGCATGAGCTTTACATCAGCCGGGATGATATCACCCAATTTCAAGTGCACCACATCACCGGGCACCAGGTTCCGGGCCGGTATCTCCTGCCAGGAACCGTCGCGAAGGCATTTGGCCATCAGGGCAAGCTGACCCTTCAGGGCTGTAAGGGCGCTCTCTGCCTTGTGCTCCTGGTAAAACCCGATCAAGGCGTTAAAAACAAGTAATACAACGATCACGCCAAAATCGGCCCAATGCCCCACCAGGGACGAAAGCAAGGCCGCCACTTCTATCATCCATGGGATGGGCCCCCAGAAAAACCCGGCCAGCACCTTAAGCGCGCTTTTACTCTCTTCGCTAAGGGCATTGGGGCCAAACCGGTCAAGCCGCTTTTGAGCCTCATCTGAACCCAGGCCCTGGGGTTTGGCATCCAGGGCCTCAAACAATTGCTCCAGACTCATTTCTTGTGACTTTTCGCCTGATATTGCCTCTATGGCCATACCTGCTTCCTTTTTTTAGGAAAATCATTACAGACACTTCTGCCATTATAGTATTATTTAATTCAACTATGGCCGTTTGTATTGACAATCTTATGAAAATTTCACTTCCTGCTTCCCCCCAATGAACCGATCATCCTGAACTTCCGCGCTCCACTCCGCCTTGTTCCAGTCATTTCCGAGGCTGGTTTAAATTTTTGCTTTAGCTAAATCAGAAAAAACCATCACCCGTTGACGGCGACCTGGAAACAAAGCTTGCTTTTGCTTAAACCGCCCGGACACAAGCGCCAAGCTCAAAAAAAAGATCGACTCACAACCGGGCAATCTGGTTAAAGCAAGCTTGCTTTTGACCAGTTTAGTCTAAAAAAGATAAACGATTTCAAAATATTACAAAGACAAAGGCTTTTTTGACCGGTTTTTACCGTTTAGGTGGTTGTTCCAATCCCTAAACAAGTGCTAGCTGTTTGCAATCTTTTCCAGGCCTCAATGTTTTAGCACCTCCTTTTTAAGCAATAAGGGAGGGTCCCTAAAACAATTGAGGTTAAGAGGCTAAAAGGGAGACCCGTCAAAACGGCCTCCCCGCCGGGGTCCAAGTCTTCGGCGGATTCAGTCACCCTTGATCCGGCCTTGGGGGCGGCCGGTTCAAGGGCGGCATTCTTCCAAACCGAAATCATCCAAACGGAGGTGGGTATGTCGGAACATTTGACAGACAGAGAGCTTATCCAGACCGGGGGAAGGCTGGGTATTTTCTTGAAGCTCTTTGCCGCGGTGGTTGGCATCATCGTGATTTCCGAACTTCTGGGAATAAAAAAGATCCCCCTGGGCCCCGGTTCAGTGGTGCTTTTGCCCATGCTTTACGCAGTCATATTGGGCCTTTTGATAACCCCGGATATTCTGGGCAAACCCCTTGCCTTCTTGCGTAAGATCATCGGCAAAGAAGAAATAGAGCTGGCCGGCCCCATGGTCATGCTGGCCCTTTTACCCCTGGGTGTGAAATACGGCACCCTGGTCGGCCCCAACATCGTCAAAATCATAAACGCGGGCCCCGCCTTTTTATTGCAGGAACTGGGCAACTTGGGCACCATCTTCATCGCCCTTCCCCTGGCGGTTGCTTTGGGCCTTAAAAGAGAAGCCATCGGCGCGGCTGTTTCCATTTGCCGCGAACCCACCCTGGGCGTCATGACCGAACGCTACGGCATGCGCTCCCCCGAAGCCACCGGCACCTTGGGCACCTACATGGTCGGCACCGTGGTCGGCACCATTTTCTTCGGCATTTTGGGCAGCTTTGCGGTTTACACCGGCTTGCATCCCTATGCCCTGGCCATGGCCTGCGGCATGGGCAGCGCCTCCATGATGACAGCGGCCAGCGGGGCCCTTTCCATGACCGTGGACCCGGCCATGAAAGACACTATCCTGGCCTATGCCGCCACCAGCAACATGCTCACCGGGGTCACCGGCATGTACTCGGTGATCTTCCTGGCCCTGCCCGCCACCAACTTTATGTACGGCAAATTCGTCAAGCTCTTCGGAAAGGGGGAATAACCATGCTGGATATTCAAAACACCCTCAATCAGCTCAAGGTATTGATCGTAATCTCCATGATGGTGCTTTTGGCCCAAAAAGTGGGCTTTGGCTTCTCTGTGGTGGAAGCGATCCCCGGCATCCTGGCCACCCTTGCCATTTGCATGGTTTCCCTCATTCTTAAAGACCTCACCCCCAAGTTGAAATTCCCTGCTTTTGCCTGGGCCACTATGATAGCTTTAATTCTGAGCATGCCTTTCATGCCCACTGCGCCCATGTTTCTGGCCTGGACCCAAAAAGTCAACTTTCTGGGGACCACCACCCCGATCCTGGCCTTTGCCGGTATAAGCGTGGGCAACAAAGTGGATGCCCTTAAAAAAATAAGATGGAAGCTGGTTATAGTTGCCATGGCCGTGTTCTGCGGAACCTTTTTCGGCTCCGCCATTATTTCAGAGATGATTCTGCGCATGCAGGGCATTATCTAACTTAAAATACAACCGGTTTTTTACCCGGTTTTCAAAAGGGAAAGGCCCTTTGCAGTATAAGGGCCTGAGCCCGGAAACTCCCGAGGGGCGAAATGGACAAAAACGCTCTCAAGCAAAAAATCTTTTCTGCCATTGAGGACCGCAAACAGGAAATCAAAGATCTTTCCCTTTATCTGTGGGACCACCCCGAACTGGGTTACAAGGAAAAAGAGGGCACCAAAAAGGTCGCTGAATTCTTGGGCAACCTGGGCCTTGAAACCACGGAAAACCTGGCTGTCACCGGTTGCCAAGCCCAGCTTGAGGGCAAGGAGCCGGGCAAGGTGGTTGCAGTGATGGGCGAGCTGGATGCCATTGTCTGCCCTGATCACGAATGCTGCGATAAGGAGACCAAGGCGGTCCATGCCTGCGGCCATCACCTGCAAGTGGGAGTAATGGCCGGTGTGGCCCTGGGACTGGCCGCCTCGGGCGTCATGGATCAGCTCACCGGTTCGGTTCGCTTTATGGCCGTCCCGGCGGAAGAGTTTATTGAGCTCTCCTTCCGCTCCGGACTGAGACAAGAAGGAAGCATCAGATATTTCGGCGGCAAACAGGAGCTGATAGCCAAGGGGTATTTGGACGATGTTGACCTGGCCGTGATGATGCACGCCCTTAGCCTGTCTGATAACGGCAAGGTGCTGATAGGCCCCAAGGGTAATGGTTTTGTAGGCAAGGAAGTGCGTTTCATCGGCCAGGAATCCCACGCCGGGTCCGCGCCCGAGGACGGGGTCAACGCACTTAACGCTGCCATGATAGGCTTAAGCGCCATCCATGCCCAAAGGGAGACCTTCAAGGACGAAGACAGGGTGCGGGTGCATCCCATGATCACAAAAGGCGGAGACATTGTGAATGTGGTGCCTGCCGATGTTCGCCTGGAATCCTACACCAGGGCCAGGACTGTGGAGGCCATGGTCGATGCCAATCAAAAGGTGGACAGGGCGCTCAAGGCCGGAGCCCTGGCCGTGGGGGCTCAGGTGGAAATTAAAGACACCTGCGGCTACCTCCCCCTGCTGACTAATCCGGACTTGGATGCCCTGACCCGCCAAAACGCCCTGGAGCTGGTGGGCGAAGAAGCCATTACCGATGGCGGAGACTTTACCGGCAGCTTTGATTTTGGCGATGTATCCCATTTAATGCCGAGCCTGCACCCCTTTATCGGAGGGGTGAAGGGTGCGTTGCATACCAGGGATTTTGAAGTTACGGACTTTGACACGGCGCTTATCATGCCGGCCAAACTTTTGGCCGCAACCCTGGTGGATCTTCTGGCCGACGGAGGCAAGGAGGCCGACCGCATCACAGAGGCCTTTGTCCCGGTCCTTTCCAAAGAAGAGTATATTGCTCTTCTCGAAGACCTGACCAAGACCACCACCTTTAAATAGTCCGGCCAAAGGCTCTCCGACCTGAAGCTGAAATAACAACCCCGGTCCGTTTCATTGGGCCGGGGTTGTTTTTTTTATGCTTCCCCGCCGAACTTAATCAAAAACCGGTTGCCAAAAACTTGAGGCTGCCAACCGTCTTGTATTTTCCGGCCTGAAAATGCTCACAACTCACCGGCCCGTTTGCAGACATTTTTTCCAATCCATTTTTGGTCAAGGGTCTTATGTTATTCGGCTTTACGTCCACCAAAAGACCGTGATCATAGTCTGAAAGAGGTTTTCATTAGTCATTATAGGGTGTTTATAGTATATAAACCTGCCAGGTACCCCCATGTCGGCCCTGGTGAGGCAGTAAGGCAAAAAAGGGAACCCTGCATTTTTATAATTTCCAGACGGCGCCCTGCCCTTAATACGCCTTCCCCCCACCAGGATACAGTTAAAGAACCAAATATTCAGACCAAGGCTAATGCCCTTTTTTCTACCCCAAAGAGACAAGAACTCCACAGCGGTGCGCATCATGCGCCTGGTTTTCGTGGTCTATGTTCTGGTCACCCTGCTCCTCACCCTGGTCCACATGTACCTGGAATACGACGACACCAGAACCCGGGTTTTCGGACAGCTCAAACTGCTTGAAAGCACCTTTAATCCGGCTTTGGCTGGCGCTCTGTGGACAGTCAATGAAGAGCAGCTTATATCAACCATCAAGGGCATGCTGAAAAATCCCATCTTAAAAGGGGTTAAGATCGAAGATAAAAACCAGCTCAACCTGCTGCACGGAGCCGGTTTGGTTTCAAACGACAAGGGGGAACAGTTCAGGATCAAAAACAGCAGGCAGATTCGGGTCAACCATACCAAATCATGGCGCAACAAGCCCTATTCCTATTCCTTTGACATCCGTTATCGGGAAGACGGCCTGGATTTGGTCCTGGGCGTGTGCACGGTGTATTCCAACGCCTCGGTGGTCATAGATGAGGTAAAGCTGGGCTTTATACTGATCGCCATCAATGCGGTGATCAAATCCATTGTTTTTTGGCTGGTATACCTCTTTGTAAGCCATAAATTGTTGGGGCGGCCGCTTTCCCAGTTCACCCGAGCGGTGCGCAGCCTGGATCTGGACAACCTGGAGCACTTTGATTTTAAAATCAAATCCAATCTGGGAGAGGATCTCAAGTTTCTCAAAGAGTCTTTTCAGCTCATGGTCAACAAATTTCTGCGGGCCAGACAAAGGCTTGTCAGCAATATGGACCAGCTCAGGCTGTTAAGTGAACAAGGCAGGCAAATATCAGCCTGCGCCTCATTTGAAGAACTGGCGGATCAGATCAGCTTGTCTTTCAGCAAGCTGGCCGGTTATCCCTTAAGGGTCCACACCTTTTTCCACCTGCCCCAGGACCTGACCGGACTGAAACAAACCCGGGCCTCCGAAAAGACAATTACAAAAACTGGGCTTCACCTTGAGCTTGTCGACCAGGCCAAAAATAAACTCTGGGCCGAAATATGGATCCAGGACTCCATGGATCAGGAAAAGGAAAAAGACCTGCATCCGCTTTTTCAGGCCCTTTTGATCAACATCGCAAATACCGTAAAAAACCTGATCACCTTGGGCGAGCTGGATAAAAAGGCCAGGGACCTGGAGGACTCCAACCTGGCGCTTTCCAGGCTGGACAAGCTGAAAGATGATTTTCTGGCCAAGACTTCCCATGAGCTGCGCACCCCCATAAACGGCATTATCGGTATCAGCCAGGCGCTTTTGGACGGGCTTGGCGGGCCATTGAGCCAAAAACAAAGCCAAAACCTCACCAGCATAGTGACCAGTGGCAAGTCCCTTTCCAACCTGATAAACGACCTTTTGGATTTCTCTAAAATCTCCAACCAGGTCATGACCTTATGGCCCGGAGACGTGAACCTGGGGGCAGTGGTCGAGACCAGCCTTACGGTCATAGCCCCCCTGGCCAGGCAACGTGGCCTCAGCCTTGAGTCCCAGATCCCCTCGGATCTGCCCCTGGTCCGGGCTGATGAAGGCAGATTGCAGCAGATACTGGCCAACCTTTTGAGCAACGCCCTTAAATACACCGCTGAAGGCAAGATAATCGTCTCAGCCAAAGCTGAAGGGGAATTTGTCCTGATCTCGGTGAGCGACACCGGAATCGGCATCCCCCGGGAAAAACAAAAACTCATCTTCGAGCCTTTTGAACAACACAGTCCCCTGATCGGGGTTCGCAATAAAGGTGCGGGCCTTGGCCTTGCCATCTGCAAACAACTGGTGGAGCTGCACCACGGCCTCATAGAGGTGGAAAGTGTGGAAGGCATTGGCTCCCGCTTCTGCTTCAGCCTGCCCAAATCAAAGGCAACCCAAGCGTCTGTGCCCAGTGGAGGCGCGGCAACCAATCTGGCCAACCGCTTTGTGGAGGTTTTGCCCAAAAGGCCATCAACAACGGGGCCCATGCCGCTCTCCCCGGAAAATGCCCAGGGTGAAACAATCCTGGTGGTTGAGGACGAGGCCCTGAACATGGAGGTGGTTACCAATTATCTGGTAATGGCCGGGTACCGGGTTCTCAGTGCCCTAAATGGTGAAGAGGCGCTTATGGTCACCCAAAAGGAAAAACCGGACCTAATTCTCATGGATCTTATGATGCCGGTGATGAACGGCTTTGAATCCTGCCGCCGCATAAGGGCTGCCCATGAATTCACCTTTTTACCTATTATCATCCTCACCGCCCGCAACCAGGTAAGCGACCTGGTGAAGGGTTTTGAGATGGGGGCCAACGACTATGTACTGAAGCCCTTCTTAAAGGATGAACTTCTGGCCAGGGTGGACCTGCACCTGAAAGCCAAAAAGGCCGCCCAAAGGCTCTTAAAGGTCAAGGCCCTGGAAAGGGAGATCAAACAGCGGAAGCAAGTGGAAAGACAGCTCAAGCAAAGCCGGCAAAGGCTTTTGGATATCCTGGATGTGGCGGATACGGCCCTGATAGCCCTGGATAAGGATCTTAAAATCAGCTACTTCAACCAGGGAGCCGAAAAAATTACAGCCCTGAGCCATGACCAAGTCCTTTACCAGGACCTTTCCATGATCTTTGACCAGCCCAGCTCAGCGAAAATCAAGGAGCAGATGCTCTGGTTTGGCAGGCAAAGCGCCTTTGGCCAGGTGGTTCACCTGGAGATCAGCCTGAAAAAAGAAACCCAAACAGGGTTAAACCGGAGGCCTGTCTACAGTGGCTCTGTCTCTTTGGTCAGGACTGGCGGGGAAGATATGCTGGCTGTTTTCCTGCCTTTTTACAGCCAGTCTCTATCTCCGGGCAAGGATCAGGCCCTGAAAGGCGCCCTTGATCAGGTTGGTGAGATCCTGGGAGATTCGGACACGGAATTTATCCGCAAGGTTAAACAGTTCAGCCACACTTTCCAACTTCCCGGCCGGTTTTGGGAAAATAAGGGGAAAGGCCCCTTAAACCGATCACTGTTAACCGAAATCATGACGGCCTCGCTGGCGCTTTGGGAAGAGGAAACCGGAAAAACCAAGATCGATCTGGCCCTGGAAAGCGGTTTATGGAAGGCTTATTTAGACTCGGGCACCTACCGCACCCGCACCCTGGACAAATACCTTGCGCCCAAGACCCTGCCCAAAAATCCCAAATGGCGTGACGTGCTGGCCACCGCCCTGTTTGTGCTGAATATCTCCGCCAATAATTCGGCTTTTACAGAGCCTGTGCAAAAGTCTCTTACCAGATTCATGGAGATGTCCCAACGGGCTGACCAGTAAAGGCGTTTTCCCCCTCTGGTCAGCGATAGCGGGCGTATATTTCAGTCAAAACCCCTTCTTTGCGCATCTGGGCTATGGTCTGATCAAACTCATCCAAAAGATGTACAAAAACGGAATTCTTGCGCACGCAAAGATTAAAGGTGTTTATATCCAGCACAATCGGCAGCTCAATAACCCGGCCGGTGAGGCCCAATTTTTTTATCTGATAGTTGGCCACGTGGGAATTTCCGGCAAATACATCAAACCGGTCCTTGACCAACATGCGCAAACTTTCTGCGATCTTGCCTGCCCAGTGAACCTGCATTCCGGCCAGACTCTTCCTGGCCCAGCCGTTTCCCAGGTAGTTTCCAAGGGAAAATGGTTTTAAGTCACTTGCCTTTTTCACCTGGAGCAGGCTGGGTGTACGGGGATTGCCCGCCTTGACATACATCTGATAAGTGGCGGATACCACGGCCTCTTTACTAATGATTGTGAATCCCGCCCTGGCCGGGGTGGGGACGGTCACAAAGGCGTCCGCCAGGTTGTTTTTGACCAGGGCCTGGGCCCTTTTCCAGGGAAAACCCTGGTGGCTTAAGGCCACCTTCATTCTGCGCCCCAGGGCCTCGTTCATCACATCCACTAATATGCCCCTCATCCGGTGGTTTTCACGCCAGGAATAAGGGGCAAAACCGTCTGAATAAACCAGACGCAAGGTGTCTTGGGCCAGGGCCGGGGCGGAGGCTGAAATAAACAAAAAAACAGCAGCCCAAAAGGAAATACAAAAAACCGCCAAGTATTTTTTCCCCAAACTTTGCACCTTGATTGATCCGCTCTTCCAAAAAGAAACAGAAAAAATGCCTTTTAACCGGTCAAGTATTGCCAGATGATCATATCCCGCTCGGGTCTTTGCCACAAGCGACAACCGAAGAACAGGCGCCGGGCTCTTTTGTCACTTTCAGAAAAAAGCCGGGCGCGAGGGAATATGTCTTTCTCCCGCGCCCGGCTTTTTTATCTTTCAAACAATAAAGTTACAGACTAGACATAGTCCAGCCTGGCTGTGAAATGCCTAAGCACCGGGGCCTCGTAGACCAATTTCATGCCCCTTAATTTTTCTTTGTTTCTCCAAACTTCTTCCAGGCACTCCACCACATAATCCATATGGCTTTGGGTGTAGACTCTTCTCGGCACGGCCATGCGCACCAGCTCCATGCGCGAAGGCTCAAACTCGCCGGTTTCCTTGTTTGTGCGGCCAAACATCACACTGCCGATCTCGCAGCTCCTGATGCCGCCTTCCAGATACATCTCGCAGGAAAGGGACCAGCCGGGGAACTGATGCGGCGGGATATGAGGAGCAAAGGCCTTGGCATCGATAAAGACCGCATGCCCGCCGGTGGGAAGCACCAGGGGAATGCCCATGGCGGTAAGCTTTTCACCCACATATTCCATGGAACGAATGCGGTATTTCAGGTAAGCCTCTTCCAACACCTCTTCCAGGCCAATGGCGATCGCCTCCAGGTCGCGCCCGGCCAATCCGCCGTAGGTGGGGAAGCCTTCGGTCACCACCAGAATATTCCTGGCTTCCTGAGCCAGGGCGTCGTCGTTTATGGCCAGGAAGCCGCCCATATTGACCAGTGCGTCTTTTTTGGCGCTCATGGTGCAACCATCGGCATAGGAAAACATCTCCTGGGCTATTTCCTTTATGGTTTTGCTCTCATAGCCGGGCTCACGTTTTTTAATGAAATAGGCGTTTTCAGCAAACCGGCAGGCATCGATAAAAAAGGGGATTCCGAATTTATGGAAAAGCTCGCTGGCCTGTCTGATATTTTCCATGGAAACAGGCTGGCCGCCGCCCGAGTTGTTGGTTACGGTCATCATGCCCAGGGGGATATTGGCTTTATCCTCTTTTTCCAGAAACGCCTCCAGGGCCTTAATATCCATGTTGCCCTTGAAATCGGCGATAAGCGCCGGGTCGCCGCCTTCCGGGCAGGGAAGATCCAGGGCCTTTGCCCCGCTTACCTCCACATTGGCTCTGGTGGTGTCGAAATGGGTGTTGTTGGGAATCACCTTGCCCGCACCACCTGTGATGCCGAACAGGATTCTCTCCGCGGCCCTACCCTGGTGGGTGGGGATGATATGCTTCATACCGGTGATTTCCTTTATCACCTTTTCAAAGCGGGTGAAGCTCGAGGCTCCGGCATAGGATTCATCGCCCTGCATAATACCGCCCCATTGGGCCGCACTCATGGCAGAGGTGCCGCTGTCCGTCATAAGATCGATAATCACGGATTCCGAAGTAAGGGAAAAGGGGTTATAGCCCGCCTGTTTCAGGAGCACTTCCCTTTGTTCGCGGGTGGTGAAATTAATAGGCTCAACTGTTTTGATCTTGAATGGCTCAATGATAGTCTTCATTTATTCCGCTCCTTTAAAAAAAACCAGTGCACAGCCGGTTTTCTCCACAACAATAGCCAGCTGAATAGAATTCGAAAAAGAGAACAAAAATGAGCGGATGTTTTATTCCATGCCCCGTTTTACCAGGCTGTAGAGTTGTTTTTTATGCGGAGCATATAGCCTGGTTGAGCAAAAGAGCCCCTGGCGGGTTTCGGTGTTGCATAGGCGTGTCTCTGGATCGGTTAGATTTGCTTTCAGGGTGTGGTAATTCATCTAGTGATCCCAACCTTCTGAATACAGTAACCTTTTTTAAAACCAGACCCGGCCGGGCAAATGGTTGTCATCACCCTTGTTTCCCGGCAGCCTTTATTGACATCAAAAAGATTAACACAACTTTTAAAGGGAGCCAACCGGGAATAACAATTATCCCGGAGTCTGCTTGTCTTGAAACACTCCTGGTCTTTGTTGGTTCAGCGCTCCTTATGCCGGTTATAGATCACCGTAAAACTAGACTATATCCGTCTTATTTGTAGCCATAAAGAAACGACTTTTTTGGAGCTCTCTCCACTTTTTTTCTTGACATAATAAAAGAAAGAAAGCATCATTTAACCGCTCAACTGAGTGGAACCAAAAGTGGGGTGGAATTCAGGTCCTCATGCGGACCTCAAGCGACATCAGAAGCAGAAGTTGAAGCTCAAGTTCATCGCATCTCAAGCACAAACTACACCTGAACCTGATTGTTGAGCCAAGCCCCCCGGCAATAGCCGGGGGGCTTTTCACGTCCATGCGCCAAAACGGATCAGGCCGGATTTTCATCCGGCCTGATCCACGACAAACAAAATGTGTTCAAAGAACCATGCCCTGGATCCTGTTCGCGGCTCAACTCAGAACCAAAGGGCCAAGCAGCCGGCAATCCAGAGATTAGCTTTTGATTTCCTACATGATCTCCAGGTCAAAATGCAGAGTCTCGCCTGCCAGGGGATGGTTGGCGTCTATCTCCACGTCCTCTTCGCCCACCTTGGTCACCCGCACCATCATCTCCTTGTCCCCGGCTACAGCCTTAAAGGTGTCGCCCACCTTTACATCAGGGGGGAAATGTTTTCGCTCAGCCTGTTGCACGGCCTCGGGAATATGGGGTCCATATCCCTCTTCCGGCGACACCACAACCGTTTTGGTTTCACCGGTTTGCATGCCGATAACGGCTTGTGACACTCCGGGGATGAGTTCATCGCTGCCGGCCACAAACTCCAGAGGTTCGCGCTGGCGAGAGCTGTCCACCGCTACTCCGTCGTCCAATGTGACTGTGTAGTGAATGCGAACCTTGTCTCCGGCTTTGATTTCTGCCATTGGGGCTCCTTTTCCCGGTTTGAATTATTTAGAAAATTCTCTTGCCTAAAAGGACCGGGCGGTCTGCACCGATCAGCCCCTTGGTTCAACTGTAGCAGTTGAAAACCCCCTATGCTACCTTTCGCCCCAAACAGCCGGTTCAAGCCGCCTGTCCTCAAGTTGTCCGGGCATGGACCCAATTGAGCAGCATTTTCACCAAACTTTTTATATACACTTCTCCGGCTTCTGCATCGGCCGCCCTGGGATCGCCTATGACCCCCAAGGGATGCACATGCTCAATCCCGTTAAAAACCTTGGCAATAGCCTCGTCATGATCCCCCACAAAGCCGGGCTTGGCCAGGTCCATACGCACCATCTGGGGGTGTAGATAAAGCATGGCCGAAGCCTCATTCTCCCCTGCGTGAGCCCCTGAGGCCTCAGGGGTTATTCCTCTTTTCAGGGCCATCTCCTTCCAGGAGCCAACCAGGCTTTCAAGATCCGTGTAGGCAAGAATCAGAACCCCGTCCGGAGCGGAAAACTCATCCACAGCTTCTTTTAAGGGAGCAAAATTACCGCCATGGGTGGGCAAGAGAATTATGCGCTTAAATCCGTGTACGCAAAAAGAGGCGAGCGCCTCTTTAACCACAGCCTTAAAGGTCTCCGTTGTAAGGGTTATGGTTCCGGCAAAGGACATATGATGCTCGGAACATCCCAGGCGTAAAGGGGGAGCCAAAAAAGCCCCCAATCCCTCGGCCAGCCCCAGGGCCAGAGCATCGGCCAAAAAACTGTCCGTGCCCACTGGCAAATGCGGGCCGTGCTGTTCGTGGGAGCCAAACCCCATGACCACTGTATCTGTTCCTGAGCCCAGCTTCTCCTTGATCTCAAAAGAAGTCATCTGATCCATAAACAATGCGCCCATCAATCACTCCCCGGTCTTGTAAGTTTTTATCAAACTGATTAATTATTAATTTAATAACTCATCAATTTATTAATTTACCAACCAATCAAATCATCAATTATTCAACCAGCTCTGTTCACAATAAAACCTAAGCCTCATCTAAAAATGCCTCACCGGGATGGTTCCCGGCAAGGCATCAAGACAAATATATTGAACATGCGTGGTAGGCAGGTCCAACTATATGATTAACCAATTAATTACGGTTCAGGCCAGTTCTCCATCTTAAAGCAGGACTTTTGATAGGCATGGCCTGCGGCCAGGACTCCGGCTTCGTCAAAGGGACGCCCCGTCAATTGCAGGGCCGCAGGCAGGCCTTTTTGGTCAAAGCCGCAGGGCAAGACCAGGCTGGGAAGGCCCATAAGGTTGAATATCCGGGTGCAGCGGGTCAGGGCCACGCCCACCGGCACATCAACCCCTTCCAGGTTTACGGCGGCGTCTTTGATCAAGGGAGCGGTAATGCTGCTACCCGGAGTCAACAACAGATCAACCTCGGTAAAGGCCCGGGCAAAGCCCTCCTGGGTCTTTCTACGCCAGCGCATGGCGTCCACGTAATGGGTGGCCAGATGCATGGCCCCGGCATCCAGGCGGGACTTCACATCAGCCCCGAGTTTATCCGGGTGGTTGCGGTGATGCCCGCTCAAGGCGCTGGCAGCCTCGCTGGAGAGGATAAGCAAAGTGGCCTGAGCCGCTTTATCCAGGTCAGGCACAGAGACCGGAACCACCTTGGCGCCCAGCTCCTGGAAACGCTCTTTGGCCGCCTCCACCAGGGCTTTGACCTCGGGGTCCATCATCTCAAAGAAAAGGGAATCAACCCAGCCTATGACCATGCCCTGCAAGTCTGTTTCCAGGGCCTTCACATAGTCCGCAACCGAATGGTCGGCCGAGCCCGGGTCCCTCTCATCATAACCGGCCAGCACATTCAAGGTTGCGGCTGCGTCGGCCGCTGTCCTGGTCAGGGGACCCACATGGTCCAGGGTCCAGGACAAGGGATAAACTCCGTATTTACTAACCCTGCCGTAGGTGGGCTTCAGCCCGGTCAAGCCGCAGAGCGAAGAAGGAATGCGAATGGAGCCGCCGGTATCCGTACCCAAAGCCATGGGCACGCAACCAGAAGCCACGGCAGCGCCGGAACCACCGCTGGAACCGCCGGTCACCCGCTCGGTGTCCCAGGGGTTCTTGGCATGTCCATAGTGGGTGTTGTGGTTGGTGAGCCCAAAGGCAAATTCATGCATATTGGTCTTGCCTACCAAAACCGCCCCTGCCCGAGCCAGTTTTTCCACCACGGCGGCGTCTTTTTGGGGAAAATTCTCATAAAGAATCGTTGAGCCGCAGGTTGTGCGCACACCCTTGGTCTCAAACAGGTCCTTGGCGGCATAGGGCATGCCGTGCAAAGGCCCTTTGTACTCGCCTTTTAAGATCTCCTGCTCGGCCCGAGCCGCCTGTTCCAAAGCCAATTCCCGGGTGATGGTGATAAAGGCGTTTGTTTTTTCATTCAAAGCCTCTATGCGATCCAAACAGGCCGTGGCCAACTCCACCGGAGAAATTTCTTTTTTGCGCAGGCCGTCGGCCAGGGAAAGCAGATCCATTTGCCTGATATCAAGACCGGTCATGCTTCTGCCTTTCCGAACCCGGGATTGAACATATTCATGGGTTCCGCGTCCATCTGATCCAGGCCGCTTAGGTTGTCACCGGCCGCGGCCATGTCAGCCACGGTTTTCTCCCAGAGTTCCCTCTCTGCATCGGAAATTTTGAGGCCGAAAACCGTGATGGTGATCTCTGCCGATTGTGCAGACATTTGAAAACCTCCTCTGGTAAGCCGCCCTTTTAAAAGGCGGGCTTATTCAAAAGACCGGCCTACAGGTATTGGGGCAGAACCGAAATCCCGTAACTGTGGGTGATTTTGCGGTTTAAGATTGGATCTTCCATCTCAAACTCGAACAGCTCGCCATAAGCTATTCCACCGATGGCGGCAAAGGTTCCGCAGTAAAGGGCAAAATCATCCAGGCCCAGGCCGTCTTCGGTGGGGATTTCTTCCAAAATCTCAAGCACGCTCAGGTTATCGCCCAAAGGGCCTTCCTGATAAAGTTTGCGCTCGCCCTTTACGGTCATATAGGAACGCAGGATTATCTTATCCAGATGGTCCTTGACCTCATCCAGAGCCCAAACAGTCGGGGCAACCGGCTTGGCGCACATCTGCTTGGAGGCCGGGATGCCGTATTGCTCAAAATCACGGTCAGTGTGGTCACTGCCCACACCCATATAAACCTTACCGCCCGACTTGAAAAGAACGCACTCCACCTCACCCGAAGACTCGGGAGCCACCACGTCCATCTGATCGGCGGTGGTGAGGTTTTCCGGGGAAAGGTTCATGTAGGTGGGGGTGCGGGAGGGAGCCGGGACCCCCAATTCACCAAGCTCCTTTATATGGGCCATGAGGGCCTCTTTATCCTTGCCCACCCATCCGGCCACAATAAGCCGCTTAAGCTCCAAGGAAAGTTCTTGGGATCCGTTCTGGGTGTTCAAGGTCAGATTCATTTTTTTTGAGACCATTTTTTACTCCTGTCAGCAAGCGTCAGTGGCTTGCGTGATTGACCGGCCTTTTCCCGAAAAGGCCTCAGAAGGCCGGTCAATTATTTGAAAGAATCTCTTATACCGGGCGCTTAAACAAACTGGGTGAAGTAAAGCACCACATTGGGAAAGGCCACCAGCACCACGATCATCAAGACAATCATCAAAACAAAAGGAATAGCGCCGATCATAACGTCTGAGATGGAACCTTCCTGCCTGACGCCCTGCACCACGTAGAGGTTTAAGCCCACCGGCGGAGTAATCAGAGCCATCTCGATCAGAAGGATTAAAAGCACGCCAAACCAGATGGGGTCAAAGCCCAGCCCCACCAGAACCGGAGTCACAATAGGCACGGTGATGACCATGAGAGACAAGGTCTCCACAAAAAAGCCCAAAACCACATACATGGCGATGATCACCAAAAGAGTGTTAAAGGGGGTCATGCCCAAGGTGTTGACAAACTCGGTCAATGCATCGGAAAGTCCAATGGAATCCAGGATGAAGTTAAGATAGTTGGCCGAGATCAGGATAAGCATGATCATGGCCGTGGTGCGCATGGTGCCTTCAAAGACCTCTTTGAAGAACTGCCTGTTTATGGCTTTATACCTGGCAGCCAGAAGCATGGAGGCGAGCACGCCCAGGGCCGCCGACTCGGTTGGGGTGGCTATACCGGAGTAAATGGAGCCAATTACCACCACAAAAATGAATAACACCGGCAGAAGATCCTGCAAACTGCGAAAGCGTTCACTCCAGGTGGCCTTGTTCGTTCCGCCGCTCAATTCAGGTTTGATCAGGCAGGCGACCAGAATACACCCCATGAACATTATGGAAAGTAAGACACCCGGTACAATTCCTGCCAAAAACAGGCGGGGAATGGAGGTGTTGGTCAAAAAGCCGTAGACAATCAGGTTGATTGAAGGCGGGATCAGGATGCCCAAGGTGCCGCCGGCCGCAATGGAACCGGCAAACAGGCTCTCGGCGTATCCGTATTTACGCGCCTGAGGCAGGGCCACGGTGGTGATGGTGGCTGCAGTGGCCACACTGGAGCCGCTGGTGGCGGCGAACATGGCCGAGGTGCCGATATTGGCGTGCATCAAACCGCCGGGCAGCCAGGAAAGCCATTTATCCAACGATTTATAGGTGCGGCCTGCGATTCCGGCCCGCAAAAGAATCTCGCCCAAAAGGACAAACAGGGGAATGGACAGCAGGATAAAATCCGCGCTGGCGGCCCAGCTTATCTCACCCATGGCCCTGTGCAGGGGAAAGGGAGAAAAGATTTCACCGATAGAGAGCCCCAGGGTGATGAGGGTGGCCGCCACGGGGATGCTTAACAGCAAAAGCGAAAGCAGTATGGCGAGTGTGACAGCAACTATCATTTTTGCCCTCCATTTTCAGGCAGGACAGTCTCAGTGGGCCCGCCCTCTTCTTCAATATCCTCTTCCAGGGTGCTGGCGCCTGAAAGGGCGGAGGCGGCCTGGAAATTCTTTTTCAAAAGATTGTAAATAGTGCCGGTCAGAATCAGGAAGATAGTAATGGTAAAGGCGACCAGGCCCACAAACCACAGACTCTGGGGAATCCACAAGGGCGTATGCAAAGGTGTGTTGGCTGTGGAATCCTTGATTATGGAGGTATAGAGAACAATATAGCCATAGTAGGTGAGAATCACCATATACAGGGCGAAAAACACCAGTGAGAGAATATCAAGGGCAAATCTCACCGGCTGCGGGAGCCTTATATAAAGCACGTCGATCCTGATATGGGCCTTGCGGAAAAGGGCAAAGCCAAAAGACCAGGTGCATGCCATGGCCAGAGCGTAGCTGGAAATCTCATCGGCGCCGCCCATGGAGATGGCAAAGACCTTGCGCAAGGTCACCTCCACGGCGATCAGAATGGAGGTGGCAAACAAAACACCGCCGCTGACCCAGGCGGCGTAAGTTGACACCTTTTCACTTAATTCAAGCAGCTTATTCATCGGTTTCACCTTTACCCGGCGTTTTTTAGGCCGAGCCACTTGTTCCGAAAAAGCGCACAGACCTTTGGAATTGAAAAAGGGACACGCCCAAGGCCATTAAAAGACAAAAGCGCGCATAAAAGGTGCAAAGGGCGCATAAAAATGCGCCCTTTGCACTAAAATTGGCTTACTTGGCAGTCAGGCCAACTACCTTGCCGATGGTCTCGTTCCATTCCTTGACCACCTCGGGGCTGACCTTTTGGGACCATGCGGGCAGAACACTGTCCACCAGTACCTCATAGGCTTTTTTCTTATCAGCCTCGGAAACCGGAATAATGGTCAGGCCATAGGTGCGGCCATGGGGGCAGGGACCGTTGCCCAGGCAGGCCACGCCTTCTTCGGTCTCACGCTCGGTGACCTTCCAGGCGGGGGCTTCCAGTTTTTCCTTGATCAGCTTCATGAGCTTGTCCTGTTTTTCCTTACCCAGGCTCTTCCACGTGGTCATGCTCATGGTGCCGATAACATAGTCCCAACCACCAACCGGCAGGGGATACAGGAATTTGCTGACATCGCCCCAACCGGCGGAGTAGCCGGAAAGGCTGCCGGTGACGGCGCAGTCAACCACGCCGCGCTGCAGGGCCTGGGGGACCTCACTAAAGGAAAGGGTCACGCCGGTGGCGCCCAGGGCGGTGACGAACTCGCTGGTGGTCCAGCCGGAGGCGCGAATTTTCTTACCCTTGAGATCGCCGAGGCCCTTGATGCCTTCGCTACTGAAAAGGACCTGAGCGGGATAAGGAATCACGCTGAGCAGTTTGACGTCAAAGTCTTTTTCCAGGTACTTGGCCATTACCGGGCGATAGGCCTCCACCACTTTTTTGGCCAGCTTAAGGTCTGTGGCCAGGGCGGGCAGGTCCAGTCCGGCCAGGGCCGGGGAGTCGGCCACCACATAGTCGGCCACAGTATGCACCACGTCAAAAACGCCCATGCTCATCTGGCGCATCACAGCCGGGCCCTTGAGCTTTACTTGACCCAAGGAGGTCATGCTGGTCTTTAAACCCAATTCTTTGGGCACTACCTCGGTCCAGAACGGCTTTTCAAAATTCTTGAAAAGGGTAAGGCTGTTCCAGCTGCCCACTACACGCAATTTTTTTGCCTGGGCCAGGCCGACACCCGCGGTCAGGGCAAAGGCGATTACCAGACATGAAACCAAAAGTTTCTTTTTCATTTATTAACCTCCTTGAGAGTTTGATCTAAGCTGTCCTAAGCTTGCGTTATATAACCCCCTTTGGCAGGGCCGTTTTAATCAGGCCCGGGTTTCGGCCCAAAAAAGCCCTTTATTCAACACGCAAAGGTTCTTGCAAAACCTTTGCGCGATACTGCCTTAAATGCTCAAGCACCGCTTCTTCGGCCCTGTCCGGATCGCGGGATTCCAAGGCCCTGATAATGCTTAAGTGCTCATCAATTGTGTTTTTCAACTCCTCGAAACTGCGCCTTTGAAAGGAGAGATGCCAAGTGCGGGCCAGCAGGTCGTAAATGCGCCCCGCCATCTCGAAGATGTAGGGGTTTTCCAAAATAGAGACTATCCCCTCATGGAAATTGCGGTCCAGATCAAGCAGCTCGCTGATCCTCCTCTGCCTGGCCATCTCCTCGGCCCGGTCAAAAAGGCTTCTCAAATATTCAAGCTGCTCGATTTTGGCCACCTGGGCGGCCTTTCTGGCGCAATAGGGCTCCAGCATGGCCCTGGCCTCATAGAGCCTGTTAAGTTCAAAGGCCGTGATATCAGAGACAATCATGCCTTTTCTGGGGATGATTACTAAGAGGTTTTCCCGGGCCAGTTGCTGCAAGGCCTCCCGCACCGGAGTGCGTCCTATGCCCAGTTCCCGGCAGATATCCTGTTCCACAAGTTGCTTGCCCATGGGATATTCCATGGTGACAATCTTTTGCTTCACCTGGCGATATGCTTTTTCGCGTAAAAGTTGCTGTGACATACTCGTGATATATCTGAAACGGGTTTCTTAAAGCAAGCTAAAAATACCAAGTAACCTCGGCATCAATTTGCCGGATAAACACTCTTCTGAAATTAACGCCCCTGGGAACCTTGTTTTTAAAGCCTCCGAACCATCAAAAAGCCCGAAAGATTTAAAAATTAACTATTTTAATTTGCTAAATAAACAGAAAAAACCAATATTCAATGACTAAAAGCCGTTAAGCAGGGAAAGGCTTTTGCCCCACCCTCCTAGACGCCGGTGGCGTAGTCTGCGTTTTTCAGGTCACTCACAAACATGTAGCCCGGTGCATGGGTAATGGCGAAAGGCAGTTTAGCCTTAACCAGGACATTCTGCGGGGTCACCCCACAGGCCCAGAACACAGGCAGTTCGTTTTCCTTTATATCAACGCTGTCCCCATAGTCAGCCTTTTCCACGTGGTCGATGCCCACCATCTCAGGGTAGCCAACATGCACCGGAGCGCCGTGAACCTCGGGAAAACGACTGGTGATCACGCAAGCTTCGGCCACCTGGGAACGATGAATGGGGCGCATACTCACCACCATTTCACCGTGGAACGGTCCGGCCGGTTCCAGGGGAAGGTTAGTGCGGTACATGGATACGTTTTTCTTTTCATCCACATGCCTGAGAGAAATGCCGGCAGAGATCAGGGCCTCCTCAAAGGAAAAAGAGCAACCTAAAAGGAAGAAAACCAAATCTTCGCTGTAATACTTACGCACATCCAGAGGCTCTTCCACACATTCACCGTCTTTCCAGATTCTGTAACGGGGAATGGTGTCCAAAAGATCAGCTCCGGGCGCAAGTTTGGAAGTGAGGGAAGTGCCTGGCCCCACCACCTCAAGTAAAGGGCACGGTTTGGGGTTTTTTCGGCAGAACTCCTCAAAATGTTCAGCATACTCTTTATGTAAAACCACCATATTGGCCTGAACATAGCCATCGCAATAACCAGTGGTGGGATCGGTAAACTTACCCTCTGCCGATAATTTTCTGAGTTCTGCAGGTGTCATGGTTCTCTCTTCATCCAAAGGTTGGGTTGTTGGAAGTGTGGGCCGGAAACACTGGATAGCTGAAAAATAATATTCAGTTAACAGGTTAAGTGAGGTTTCATTTTTCACGGTATGTAATGTTTGTATTACAACCGCTCCCGTGCGTCAAGACAAAGACCTGGTCTTTTACACCCCGCCAGGAGAGCCATGCTCCCCACGCACGATCCTCAACAGAGCCAATCCATTAACCCAAAGTCCATCGGGCGCCTTTTGCATAAAGCCAACCGGCAACTAAAAAACCCGGCAGCCCCACTATCTGAACACTTAATACTCTTATATTCTTTACTAGTTAAGTGTGTTCTTTTGTTTTCTATTTCCAATTGACATCACCAGGAGCAAGGGGTGTACCAAATGCTGTCCTTACCTGTAACATATTGAAAAATAGTATTTATCAGCCAAGACGCCTGATTGTTCAGTTTAAGTTGAGTCGTTGGAACCTACCACTTGGTAACTTTCCAAATAAAGGGTGCAAGTTAAGCAGCGCTAAAATCATAATAGCCCAATCCGAAAGCCGGATTTTTTTTCGCTTAAAATCCAGAGAGTTGTAAGAGACAGTCCCGGCCATGCCCTTTTTAAAACACATTTTCCACCAAACGGTATGAAAATTCCAGAAAATACCATCCGGTATTTTTCAAGCTAAACTTTTTATTTTATTCATTTTTTTTTAAAAGAAGCCTCCCTTGACCCGCTTTGGGCAAAACCAAAAATCTGAGTTGCGCATTCCGGAGCACAACACGCATCTCTCGGGGCCGGGTCATGAAAAGGCTTTAAACTGATAATTTTGGAATTTTTTAATTATCTTACTTTGTTGTTGACTATATTTATAATTAGGATTATCTAATTAAATAAAAATAATTAAACGCTAAAGGATGCTGTGATGGCAAAAATTGACGTTAGCAAGCTTAATTCGGTGGCAGAAACGCTGCTTTTGCCTCTTTACAGCCGGGCCAGGGAATCAGGTCTGAAAAACGGAATTATGCATGACCAAAAGGCCCGGATGATGGTGGAGCAGATTGACTGGCGTTTTGAACCCCTTAAAAAAATCAAGGATTACGTCCACTTTTGCGTAATCCTCAGGGCCAGGGAAATAGACCGTCAGGTCCGGGCTTTTTTAGCCAGCCACCCGGAAGGCACTGTGGTGGAGTTGGGCTGCGGACTGGACACCCGCTTTGAGCGTCTTGATAATGGCAAAACACGCTTTGTACTGATGGATTTTCCGGAAACCTTTGAAATCTACGAAAGGTTTTTTGAGCCCCACCCCCGCAAACTTATAATCAAAGGCTCCTTTCTGGATCTTAACTGGGCTCAAAAAGTAAAGGCATTTGGCAAGGGGCCAATCCTTTTCATTTCTGAAGGCGTACTAATGTACCTCTACGAACAACAGGTCAGGAACCTTTTTGGCTACCTTAATCAAAACTTTGCGCCGACCCAGATTGTTTTTGACAGCTGCACACCAATGGTGAAAAAAAACTCTTCCAAGCACGTCATGGTAAAACTCACCAAGGCCAAGTTCAACTGGGGCATAAAAGATCCGAAGAAAATAGAATCATGGCTCCCTGGCCTGATTCAGTTAAACAAATGGTATTATTTCGACCAACCCGAACCCCGCCTGGGTTGGACAAAACTCTTGAGATTTATTCCGCCTATTGCCAAATCCAATCAGATCAGCCGATTTGCCTTTCAGGGCGCAGAAAAATACACAAAAGCGGCTTGATATCTTCTTTATTTAATCAAAACGTCCTTTTACAAGGCCAGGCGCCTTCTAAAAGGACGTTCGGCCATTTACAAGCCAACAATCAGCAATAAGTGTTGTTTAATATCCTCGTCCAGCAACCGTTTGATCCAATTCGGTGCGCGCTTCAACCAATCACCGTGTTTTTCACACCTCAAGGTGATCAAGGACAACCCAATTGATTTGGGGCCGCCGGTGATATCCGTTATGTGCATACCCTGTATTGGGCAGACCGGGGGCAAGCCAAAGATTTCATTCGCTTCCACACCCTTGCAAAGCAAATCTTTCTCCACGCCGGACAGCTCCATGATCTACTCAGAAATGCGCTTTCGTTGAAGTTTATGATGGTTGCCTTTTATGACATCCACTATGAGCCTGTTATGAGTATCTGAAAAAAGGTAAGTTAGCGGCAAATGAAGAATCATCCTGCCGCCGATTATATTGACTGAACCGCCATACTATCTGGTGTTTTGTAAATTTTTGCAATCTCAAAGCAATTTGATATCTTAGGAATAAACTTGCTATACAAAACTGGACTTAATCCAGGACAGACAGATCAGTCTACATGCTGTGACTTGCCTGCCACGAAATAGCACCCAAAATGAAAGAACGAAATATGGGGAAAAAAATAGGCTGGATTGGAACTGGTGTCATGGGGTCCCCCATGTGCATGCACCTCCTCAAAGCAGGGAATGAATTATTTGTCTTTAACCGCACCAAGTCGAAGGCAAGCAGCCTTATGGAGGAAGGCGCAGCCTGGTGCAATTCACCTGCGGAAGTAGCCGGGAATGCGGAGGTAATTTTCACCATCCTGGGCGCTCCCCCCGATGTTGAAGAGATCATCCTGGGCCGGGACGGAGTCCTTGGCAATGCCGATCCAGGGAAAATCATTGTGGATATGACCACTTCCGAGCCCGCATTGGCCGAGCGTATTGCACGAGATGCATCAGCCAAGGGTGTAGAAGCGCTGGACGCCCCGGTAACCGGTGGCCATGTCGGAGCTCGTGAAGCGACTCTGGCGATTATGGTCGGGGGCGAAAAAGAGACTTTTGACAAGGTGAGGGACATCTTGAATGTCATGGGCAACAATGTCCAGTACAGAGGCGCTGCCGGAGCCGGACACCACACCAAGATGTGCAACCAGATTTTGGTTGCCGGCAATATCGTCGGTGCTGTTGAATCTCTCTTCTATGCCTACAAGGCTGGCATGGATCTTAATGAGGTCATCGACGTGATCGGCACAGGCTCTGGGGCCTCTGCTTGTATCAACGGGTTGGGCCGTCGTATTGCCGAGGGAGATTTTAATCCTAAATTTTTTATCAAATACTTTGTGAAGGATATGGGCATCGCATTGGCCGAGGCAAAACGGATGAACTTTTCCCTGCCAGGTCTGGCCCTTGCCAACCAGTTTTATATTTCAGCAATGGCTCAAGGCTACGAGAATCTAGGCATTCAGGCTCTGTACAAGGTGTTTGAAAGAATGAACGGAGAATAAACCGGCGACAAGTTGAGTCGAAAAAGATCCGTCCGGCCTGATAGAATATAAAAATTATCACTAATAACAATAAGTTATACCTCCTTTCAGAAGGCAAAAGGCCTTCTGAAAGGAGGTATAACTATCTACAAGTCTTTTATTAAAAATCTTCATCCAAAGGCAAGGCAGTCCGATCAAGCTGGGTGGGTCCTCTTAAAACCCGCCCTTGGGCAACGCCTTTTTCCCGATCGGAAACAGGAGCCTCTGGCTTGGATGGAGAAGCATCGTGGTCTTTTTTCCCTTCCGCCACCTGTGCCAACTTAAGCACTTGCTTGTTCATGTTGACAGCTTGGGAAGCCAGTTCCTCGGCCGAGGCAGCTGATTCCTCGGCATTGGCAGCCACCTGTTGGGTGACCTGGTCCATATTTGAGGTGGCCTGGGTCACCTGATCAATGCCTTCGGCCTGTTCCTTGGATGCGGCCGCTATCTCATTCACCAATTCCGCCACCTTGGAAGCCTCCCCGCTTACCTGGGAAAACGCCTGATCTGTTTTTTGCAAGACCTGGGAACCTTCCTGGGCGTTAACTTGATTCTCTTCAATCAAGTCGGCGGTGTTTTTGGCTGCCTCGGCCGCCCTCATGGCCAAATTCCTGACTTCCTCGGCCACCACGGCAAAGCCTGCCCCATGCTCTCCCGCCCGGGCAGCCTCCACTGCGGCGTTCAAGGCCAACAGATTGGTCTGAAAGGCTATTTCATCCACAGTTTTGATTATGCCCGCTGTTTCGGCGCTGGTTTTGTTTATCTTCTCCACAGTAAGCTTTAATTCTTCCATGGCCGTTTCCGCCTCCTTCACCACCCTGGAGACGTTTTTCATAAGATTATCAGCCTGATCTGCGTTATCGGCATTTTGGCGGGTCATGGAAGACATCTCCTCCAGGGCCGCGGATGTTTCCTCCAAAGCCGATGCCTGTTCAGAAGCCCCATTGGCAAGGACCTGGCTGCTGGAGGCGATTTCCCGGCTGGCCGTGCTCACACTCTCCGCGCTTCTTCCCAAGGAAACAACCGAGGCCTGAATCGGTGTGGCAACGGTTCTAGCCACTAAAAAGACCACCACGGAAACGGCCAAGAGGGCGATGAGAGCCACCATGATACTGAAATGAAGAGTTTTTTGAGTGGCCGCCAAAACTGCATCCTGAGGCACACTCACCACCACAGACCAGGGCTGTTTGGCATCCCCCAAAGGGATGGGAGCTATCACCAAATAGGAAATTTCCCCCGTGACCGCCGACTCATGAGTTAATAAACGGGTCTTCCCCTGTTTGATTACCTCCTGATATTGCTTGCCCAGACCCAACTCTGATATATTTTTCCCCATCAGATCCTCTTGGGGATGGGCCACGATCATTCCCGAGTCAGTAATAAGGGTGACATAGCCTGTACCGTAGGGTTTTTCTTTGGTCACCATGGCCTTACACTGATCCAGAGATAGGTCCACACCGGCCACGCCAATTGCTTTCCCTTTATATTTAATGGGAATTGTAATACTGACCAAGGTTATCTCCTTGCCCGCCACGGTATAAGTCAAGGGGTCCAGGATCTTTTCCTTGCCGCTCCTTAGAGGAACCAAATAATAATCGCCCTTTCCTTCGGTTGTGTAGTTGCCCAAGGGTTGAAAGGTAATCTGCCCCGAGCCCCGGTTCCAATAAGGGATATACCGGCCGGTCTTATCATGCCGGTCGGTGTTGGCAAACTGAGCGTCTTTGTTATCCAGGGCATTGGGTTCAAAACCGGCCCAGACCCCTAGAAATTCCGGGTTGGTGACTACATATTCCCGAATCAGGGAATCAAGCATTCGGCGGTCAAATTCAAGACCGCTTTTCTTGATTCCCACCAGAGAATCCCGCAAGGTTCTGGCCGCATCCAGTCCTACCTGCAGCACCCCTTTTAATTGAGCTGCCTGTTTGTCTGCCAACTCCAGACAACGGGCCTCTGCTTCGTTTCCTACGTTTTCCTGGGCATTATAGGTCAGAAAGGTGATCACTGAGGTAAGGCTTAAAAAGAAGACAAGGCTCAGGATTGTCAGAAGCCTGATTTTGAGATTCATCTTTTCCAGCATGGAACTCTCCATCTGAACAGCCCCCCACTGACAGAATCTGTTCGTTATTTTTTGGGTTCAAAATACGCACAATACATACTATTTTTTAATGATATATTATATATTCATATCATACGGCTACGATCTCAACCATTCACTCATAAAATTCTTCAAACAATTGGTCCTAAAATTTGAAAATAATTTACCAGGGCAGAAGATTCACTAAAACCTGGTCAACAAAATATATGGATCTTGCACCCTTCACCAAAAAGATTAACATTATAAATAGTTAAAATTAAAAAACATTTAAAACCTTAATTAAAATTTCATCCAACCGTCACATCAATTCCCTCCCCCAATAACTGCTCATCTTAGCCCCCCAAAATACACTGGCATCTAATTTAAGCCTGCGCCGGTTATAAAGTTATCAAGGTTAACTAGACTCTTTCTCCCCTATTCCCCTAAGAAGCTCAGAATGAACGGATTACATAGAAAAAGGCCCTGAAAATCGCAAAATCCTTTAGAGGCCTTGTTCATAGCTGATAGCAGAAAAGCCTGAAAGGCATTATCCGGAGAAACACCGATCAAGCAGTCCTTCTTCTTCCTACGCGTCAATCCTTTCAAAACACCGCCCAATGATTCCCTGGCCCAGATTTTTTATTGGTGATTAGTTTCCAGGTTATTCCCAATAAGGGTTGCTCCGGACTTACCCTTCTCACCTTCAGTAACCAGAGCCAGTTTGAGGACCTCTTGTCTCATGCTCAAGGCCTGTCCTGCAAGTTCTTCAGCTGCAGCGGCCGAGTCCTCGGCATTGGCCGCCACCTGCTGGGTCACCTGGCCCATATTAACCGCGGCCTGGCTGACTTGGTCTATCTATACCTTGGGCCTGTTCTTTGGAAGCGGCGGCAATTTCATTTACCAGTTCAAAAACCTTCAGCCTCCCGGCTGACCCGGAAAAAGGCGCTATCGGTCTTTTCAAGCACCTCAGACCCCGCCTTCGGGTTGTTCTGGTTTTCCAAAATAAGAACAGAGGTGTTTTTAGCGGCCTCGGCAGAACGCAGAGCCAGGTTCCTCACCTCGTCGGCCACCACTGCAAAACCCGCTCCGTGATCCCCGGCCCGGGCAGCCTCCCCGAGCAGCATTCAAGGCCGACAAATTAGTCTGAAAAGCAATTTCTTCCACTGTCTTGATTATCCCTGCCGTCTCGTTGCCGGTCTGGTTGATCCTTGCAACATGCTTCACCAACTCTTCCATATCAGACTCCGCCTCTTTAACCAGCACAGAAACATCTTTCATATAATTGTCCGCCTGGTCGGCGTGGTCCGCGTTTTGCCCGGTCATGGAAGCGATCTCTTCCAGAGCGGCGGAGGTCTCCTCCAAGGCGGAAGCCTGTTCAGTAGCTCCACTGGACAACTGCTGACTGCTCGATGCTATCTGTTCACTGGCGCTGGATACACTCTCAGCACTGAGGCTTATGTTTTGGGTGCTTTTTTGAATGGGTCCGGCAACGCTTCCGGCAACCAAATAAACACCTGAAGAGACAATCAAAAGGGCAAGCAAACCAATTAACACAGCTAAATTGCGCGCCCTTGTCACGCCCGCCAAAACAGCCTTTTCAGGCGCAGCGACCACTACAGACCAGGGTTTATCATCATCGCTAAGGTGTATGGGAGAAAAATATAGATATACGTTATCGCCGGTATATTTGGAGTTATGTATTACGGTGAGCGGTTTTCCCTCTTTTATTTCAACCAGGTATTTATTTTTACAATCAAGATCAAAGATATTTTTTCCAATGTAGCCTTTGTTGGGATGAGCCACAACCACGCCGTTGTTGCTTATCATGGCCATATATCCCGTGCCGTAAGGCCTTTGTCGGCTGACTATGGCCCTGCATTGTTCCACCGAGAGATCTATACCAATAACTCCAATGGTCCTGCCATGGGAAAAAACCGGTACAGTCAAACTGACCAGGCAAATTTCCCTTCCGTCTATATTATAGGTAATCGGGTCAAAAATCTTTTCCCGGCTGGTTCGTAAAGGCAAGAGATAGTAGTCGCCCTTACCAGGCTCAGTATAATTTTGAATGTTTTACCAGCTTAGCTTTCCATTCACCCTATTCCAATAGGGAACATAGCGCCCGGTTTGGTCATACCCAGGTTTATTACGGTAAATTTCGTCTTTACCAACCAGGGCGTTGGGCTCGAATCCGGCAATGAAAGCATCTTCAATTTAAGCTAACTATCAAGCCTTAGATCAACAATCCACAGGTCCGACAACAGCCTTACACACCTATTAAGAATAACGATAAGAATTTCAAAAAAATCCGGTTTACTTTTCAGCAAACCGGATTTTCTACCCACCTATATTTAATTATATTTTATTAAGCAAACAATCTTGGGAAAACGCTTTAACCAACCACCGGCAACAGGTCCAATTCATCGGCCCTGTGGCAGGCCACAAAATGCTCCCCTCCCAAATCGCGATATTCAGGGATCTTTTCCTTGCAAATATCCCTGGCATATTGGCAACGAGGATGAAAATGACACCCGGAAGGCGGATTTACCGGGCTGGGTACGTCGCCCTGCAGAAGAATTCGTTTCATTTCAAAATCAGGATCTGGCACCGGCACGGCAGACATCAGCGCCTCTGTGTAAGGATGCTTGGGCTCACTGAAAAGCTTGCCTGCACTCACCAGCTCAACCACTTTGCCCAGGTACATGACAGCCACCCTGTCGCTGACATATTTCACCACTGACAGGTCATGACCGATAAACATGTAGGTGAGGTCAAACTCCTGCTGCAGATCTAAAAGCAGGTTGGTTACCTGGGCTTGGATGGAGACATCCAGGGCCGAGACAGGCTCGTCAGCCACCACCAGGCTGGGGTTGGGAGCCAAGGCCCGGGCAATTCCGATGCGCTGCCTCTGGCCGCCGGAAAACTCATGGGGATAACGATTTGCATGGTCAGGCTTGAGCCCCACGGACTCAAGAAGATAAGCCACCCTGTCCGCCCTCTCTCCCTTGGCCAGGGCATGGGCCCGCAAAGGCTCGCCCACAATCCTGCCCACAGTCATGCGCGGATCCAAAGAAGAATAAGGGTCTTGAAATATGATCTGCATCTCCTGGCGCAAGGATTTAAGCTCTTTAGGAGGGGATCTCATTACATCCACTTGACGGTATTTTTCACCCGGACCGGCCAATTTTTTACTCTTAAAGGATATTTCCCCTTCAGTAGGCTCAATCAGGCGCAGGATGGAGCGTCCGGCCGTGGTTTTTCCGCAACCGCTTTCCCCCACGATCCCCAGAGTCTCCCCTTCTTTTATGAAAAGGTTGACCCCGTCCACAGCCTTGACTGTTGCCTTTTCACTTTTGACATAGCCCTTGCGAATGGGAAAATGTTTTTTTAATCCCTTAACATCAAGCAATATATTGTCATTCAGATTTCCCATTATCACCTCCGCTACTTTAGTTCCAGCCAGCAGGAAACCTGATGTCCGGGCGCGATTTCCCTTAAGACGGGGCGTTTTTCTCGACAGATGGGCATGGCATTGGGGCAGCGGGGTTCAAAGCCGCAACCAGGCGGTATGTTGACCAGATCCGGCACCACTCCCTTGATTGGCTTTAACCGGTCCTCGCGGCTGGCTGTAAGCGAAGGAATGGACTTCATCAACCCTTGTGTATAGGGATGCCTGGGGTTATGAAAAACATCCCTCACACAAGCGGACTCCACAATTCGCCCCAGGTACATCACCACCACATCGTCGGCCATATTGGCAATAACCCCCAGGTCATGGGTGATGAACATAATGGCTGTCCTGTGTTCCTCCTGCAGCCGGTTCATCAGCTCCAGCACCTGGGCCTGGATCGTCACATCCAGAGCCGTGGTCGGCTCATCCGCAATAAGCAAGGCAGGGTTGCAGGAAAGGGCCATGGCGATCATGGCCCTTTGACGCATTCCCCCCGAGAGCTGGTGGGGATATTCGTCAAAACGCTGGGCAGGCAGGGGGATCCCCACCTCCTCCAACATCTTTATGGCCTCATCCTTGGCATCTTTTTTGGAAAGTCCCTCGTGCAGTATCAAGGCTTCGCTTATCTGATCACCGATGGTAAAAACCGGATTCAGGGAAGTCATGGGCTCTTGAAAAATCATTGCGATCTCATTGCCCCTGATACTGCGCATCTTAGAGCCATTGGACGGCAGCTTGCTTAAATCTATAGTCTGGCCCTTGTGGCGAAACAGAATCTCGCCGCCTTCTATACTACCGGGCGGGTTGGGGATCAGCCCCATGATGGACATGGCGGTCACCGACTTTCCGCTGCCGCTTTCACCAACCACTCCCAGGGTTCTTTCTCTTTTGATGCTGAAGTTAACCCCGTCAACTGCCCGGGCCAAGCCTTTATCCGTACGAAAATAGGTTTTAAGTTCCTTGAGCTCAATTAAAGGCATTAATGGCATCTCCCTTTGGCAAAGGGGAGTCCCGCCCTTAAGGCGGGAACCCCGGAAAACCTTTTTCAGCGGGCGCAGAATCCCTTAACCAAAGGCTCGCCGCCCTTGACCATGTGTTTGCCCAGGCACCAGACACTGTCTATATTCCAATCGCCGTCAAACAGGATCAGATCCGCGTCTTTGCCCACTTCAAGGGAGCCCTTTTTCCCATCAACCTTTATCCTGCGGGCCGGGTTCAAGGTAAGGCAAGGCAGGAGATCGCTGGCCTCAAACCCGCCTTGAACCACAAGGCGTTTAAACTCCCTTAAGAGGGAAGAGGGGCTGCCTATGCCCATGCCTATGTAATTTTCGTTTTCATCGAACTTGGGCAGGCTGCCGTTACCGTCCGAGGTGAAGGTCAGGCAATCGGTTTTAATGTTCTTATTCTTCATCCTGGTCAAGGCCTCTGCCACGTTTATCTCCTGGGTGGGGCGCTCGCCGGTCAAGGTGATATCAATGAAACCGCCCATGGAGGCAAAGGTAAGGGCCTGTTCAAAGAGCTCTTCCGTCCTGGTTACATGGGTGGGCAGATATTGGGTGATGGGGATCTCGGTTTTTCGCACCAGTTGGAAGAGATAATCCATACCGGCCTGGCCCCCGCCCATATGCAGATGCACCAATCCGGCCTTGTTTCCCAAAAGGGCGCCGACCCTCACTTCGGCCGCCACCTTGGCCAGGTCTTCAAAAGTAGGCTGGCTGGAGCGGTGGTCCGATATGGCCAGCTCCCCAACCCCCACCACCGGAGGCAGAAGCGCCAGGTCTCTGCGCAGGGAGCCGGTTATGGTGGAAGGGGGGAATCCATAGGAACCGGTCATCATATAGGCGCTCATGCCTTCCTGCCTGAGGCCCAAAACCTTGATCATCACCGTATCAGGATTTCTGGAGAAATCGTCCACACCCAAGACTCCCACCACAGTGGTTACACCGGCCTGGGTAAGATGACTTATATCTATCTCGGGCACCCTGGTGGCCGGGCCGCCCTCGCCTCCTCCTCCGGTGATATGAACATGCAGATCAATAACCCCTGGGGTGGCTATCATTCCTTCGGCCTTGACCTCTTTGACGGAAAGCCCTTTCGGGGGATCTATTTTTTCCTGTATTGCGGCGATTTTCCCGCCGGCCATTAAAATGTCCTGCACTCCCAGATCATGGGGGGCAAAGACCTTGGCGCCTTTTATCAATGTAAACATGTGCACCTCTCAACCAGGCCGCTTGATGCAGCCTGGCTGCGGGCCTTAATACACCCGCTTAATTGCTTTTTTTTAACCAAATGATTCCGGCCAAGGATTGGAAAACTGTTTTTCACCAACTCTCGGCGGATAGCCAAACAAATAGACGTATCGGCAATTTAACTGTATTCCCAATGAAACTGCCTTTAATTAAGCTCCTTTGGCTATTATGCTACCAAGTTGCCGCAACCGGTATGCATCTTGAAGAATCAATCGGTCTTAAGTTTGGGGTCGAGCGCGTCACGTATGCCGTCACCCAAGATATTGAAGCCCAAAACCACAAACATAATGGCAAAGCCCGGATAGGTGGCCACCCAAGGCGCGGCCCTGAGATAGGTTCTGCCCGAAGAAAGCATGGCGCCCCATTCCGGAGTCGGGGGCTGGGGTCCCATGCCGAGAAAGCTCAAGCCCGCCCCGGCCAGAATGGCGGTTGCCACCCTTAAGGTGGCCAAGACCAGAAAAGGCCCGATGCAATTGGGCAACACATGGGTCAGCACGATCTTGAAATGACTCACCCCTACAGCCCTGGCCGCTTCAATAAACTCCATCTCCTTTACAGAGAGAACCGAAGAACGGATCACCCTGGCAAACATGGGAACGGAATAGATGCCTATGGCTATCATCAGGTTTATCGTACTGGGGCCCAAGGCGCTGACAATGGCCATGGCCAGCAGAATGCCGGGAAACGCTATGAGGATATCCATGAAACGCATCAGGGCATTGTCTATTTTCCCCCCCACATAGCCTGCCAGAACCCCGATAAACACCCCCAGGACCATGGCAATGAAAACAGCCACCACCCCAATGGCCAAAGAGACCCTGCCGCCCCAGATTATGCGGCTCAATATATCCCTGCCCTGTTCGTCGGTGCCCAAGGGATGCTCTACGCTGTGGCCTTTTAAGGACATCTCCAGATTAGAGTCCAGGGGATCATAAGGAGCAATCAGGGGGGCAAAGATGGCGCTCAGCACAAAAATGCATACAATGATCAGCCCCACCATGGCGCCTTTGTTTTTACGGAACTGACGATAAGCCAGGGTAAATTGGCTTTGTCCTTTTATTTTATTGTTGATTGCTGCCATGATCTTATTCCACCCGCAGCCTGGGATTTATGTAACCGTATAGTAAGTCAACGAAAAGATTGACCAGGGTAAAGTTGATGGCCACAAAGAGAATGGCTCCCTGGACCAGTGGGTAATCCCTGGTGTATATGGCCTGGACAATCATGCGCCCCACCCCGGGCCAGGCGAAAACCGTCTCGGTGAGGATCGCTCCGCTAAGCATGTAGCCGAACTGAATTCCCACCACAGTGACCACGGGGATAAGGGCGTTTCGCACCGCGTGTTTATAAAGCACCACCCTTTCGGCCAAACCCTTGGCCCGGGCGGTCCTGATATAATCCTGTCTGATGACCTCAAGCATGGAGGACCGGGTCATGCGCGCAATAATGGCGGCCGAGTTGGCGCCCAGGGATATGGCAGGCAAAACAAGGTGGGAAAACCCGCCCCTGCCCACCGCCGGAAACCAGCCCAATATCACCGCAAAGATCAACATGAGCATGAGTCCCAGCCAAAATGACGGCATGGATATGCCGAAGAGCGAGACCACCATGGAGCCGTAATCAAAAAACGAGTTTTGATTTTTAGCCGCTATTATGCCGGTTACCAGCCCCAAAACAGTAGCCACCAGCACAGCCAGACCGGCCAGCTCCAAGGTGGCCGGATAGCGGGCCATGATCTCGCTTAAAACCGTTCTCTGGGTTCGTATGGATACTCCCATATCGCCCTGCACCAGGTTTCCCAGATAGATGGCGTATTGCAGCAAAAAGGGCTTATCCAGTCCAAACTGTTTTCTGATGGACTCGATATCTTCCAGCGACGCATCCTCACCAGCCAGGATCTGGGCCGGATCGCCGGGGGTCATGCGCATGATGCCGAATGATATGAAAGTAACGCCGATTATAATCGGTATCAGATATAGTAGACGGCGGCTGATTAGTCTTAACATGGAACCACACTTTTAAGGGGATTCACAAAAATTTCCCAATACGCCCTTAATGGAAGACAAAATCCCCCACTGCCCTCTTGAAAGCCAGTGGGGGATTTTGTGGGCTCAGATTGGAACCATTGGCCTTATTTCTTGAAATAGGCGTTTCGCACCAACACAAACTCCAATGGAGAGCTTTCCACGCCCATCAAAGAGGGAACCATGCCCACTGACTGGACCATATCCACCAGCATTCCCCAGGCGGCGTCCTTGACCAGCTCTTTTTGCACCTCGGCGTAAACAGCCTTGCGCTTTTCGGGATCAGCGGTCTTCATGCCCTTAAGCAGGCCTTCATCCACCTTCTTACTGGAATAATACTGGCGGTTGTTGCCTTCGGGAGCCCACATGTCTGTGGCAAACAAGGGACGCAGAGCCCAGTCGGCATCACCAGTGGAAGGCGACCAGCCAATATAGAACATGTCGTACTTGGCTTCTTCGGGTTTTTTGCGCAGGTTCTTAAGATAGGAAGCCCATTCCCATTTGCGCAGCTTGGCCTTGATGCCAACCTTGTTCAGCATGCCGACCACGGCCTCGCTGATCTGGGCGTCCATGGGGTAGCGGCCTTCCGGAGTCCAGAAGCTGATTTCAAAGCCATTGGGGTAACCGGCCTCAGCCAAGAGTTTTTTGGCCTTTTTAGGATCGTAATCATAGTATCCGGACGGTGTGTAACCCCAGACCAGACTACCCATCATGGATTTACTGGGTGAGGCCATGCCCTTTAAAATGTTTTTGACAATGGATTTTTTGTTGATGGCGTAGTTGATCGCCTGACGGACCCGAACATCGTTAAAGGGTTTTTTGTAGATGTTCATACCCGCGTACATGGCCCTGGCTGTGGGGGAGCTCTCCACCTTGGCCACCTTGCTCGCATTCAGGCGATCCACCTCAATAATCGGCACGGGGTATACCAGGTCGGCCTCACCGGTCTCGAGCATAACCACCCTGGATCCGGCTTCGGGAACAGGCTTGAAGACAACCTCTTCCAATTTGGGCTTGGGTCCCCAGTAATCCTTATTGGCCACCAGCACAATACGGTCGCCGGGCACCCATTCCTTGAACTTGTAAGGTCCACAACCCACAGGGTTGACGGCCAATTTATCGCCGTATTTTTTTACTGCGGCCGGGCTGACAATGCTTCCGGCGGCATGGGCGAAATGAGCGAGGATGGCGCCAAAGGGGTTTTTCAACTTCATGACCACGGTGTATTCATCCGCAGCCTTTATGGATTCAATAAAAGGAAGGTAAAGTTTGGTTCTGCGTGTGCGGTGGTCGGGGTCCAGGTTTCTGGAAACGCTGAAAACCACGGCCTCTGCGTTTAAGGGAGTTCCATCATGGAACTTCACGCCTTTGCGCAGGTGAAAAGTATAGGTGAGTCCGTCTTTGGAGATATCCCAGGACTTGGCCACCCGGGGAACAATCTCCATGTTGGGCCCGAAATCAACCAATCCATCATAGATGGTGCGGATGACCATCTCCGAGGGGTTGTCAGTCTGGTTGGGGGGGTCAAGCTTGATAGGCTCAGCACCAATTGCAAAAACCAGGGTCTTGCCATCGTCTGAGGCAAAGGACGCAAGCGGGGCGCAAAGCGCCAATGCCATCAGCAAAACAAGGCATGTCATGAACGCTTTTTTCATTTACTAAAAACCTCCCTCGTTGTTTTGTTTTGGGGCGCCAGGTAAGTCACCCCTGCCCTGTTCCAGCCGGGTACTCAAAAAAAGCGCCCTTAACCTGGCGAAGTCGCCTATAAACCGGAGGCCTTGATGCTTATTCCCCAAGAAGCATCAATATCCGGTATCTTAAGGCGCACCTACTAACAGGCGAAAGAACGGCCGTAAAAACACGCACCTGATTTAAACCTTTTTGCAGAAACTACAAACGGAAACGTCCTGCAAAGGATTATTAACGCATAATCACGATTTTTTTGGCATCCAAGCCCCAGGGCTTAATTGGTTCTTTATTAACTCTTTTAAATTTTTTAAAACGTTATTATGTACTAAACCTTGGTGTCAAGTCTAAAACGCACTACAAGAATGTAACGTAATTTTTTATAGAAAAATTACGAATTAACGTATAGTTACCGGCGATAATAATACGTGCATATACACATTACATTTTTATTAATTTACTAAGTGTTAATAGTATTTTCTAATTTTAGTTAATATGAAACTTATCATTAATTTTATGTTCAATTAATTAAATATAAATCATGCAGAAAAGTTTGATCTAATCAGAAGAGTAAATCAAAAAAATTAAATTTACCATATAACACTACAAACAAACAAAGCATCCATTACAACTTCAAAATCCAGACATACTAATTCTAGAACTAAATCAGGCAAAAAGATAAAAAATAAAAAAGCACAACTGTTCATAAAAACCAAACGGGAGCGCATAAATTTATTTTATATTCCAAAACAGCTAGTTACATTACCAGATCAATCAAACACAGCACCCAAGCCCCATACGGTTATTTACGCAGCTCTTGGACCTCACCAAATAAAGGCTAGTAAAACCTTAGCCTAAGGGCTGGAACAAGAACAAAAAAGACGGGTCTTATAAAACCAATTTAGCTGATTAAATTCTTCAAGATGCAGCACGTAATTATAAAATATATATTCAATCAGGCCGTTATCGGGAACAAACAGCCTTATGTCAGGCAGGGAATAGATAGGGCAACTTATTGAGAACAATCAAAAGAAACCAAATAGGCTTCAGGTTAAGCCAGACTTCACAGATAGGGAAATCCACCTATTCCGCACTACAGAAAAACATACTTATATTACAGGGGTTAATTGAGATCCAGCCCACAAGATGCCTGGATTCAGGCCTTGGCGCATCAAGGAGTCAAGGCAACCTTGAAAGCACACACCCGGTAAGGAATAGGCAAGTTTGGTATGGCTTAATAAAAAGAGGGGCATAGGCGTGGTAATTTAGGCCTCGGATACCCGATTATGCTAAGGGGAAACAGGCTATCTCAATTCAGGCTGACGGCAAACGCAATTAGTGACCAGGGCGGTCAGTCATTCCTCACTCATACCAACAATTAAGAGGAGGCTTGTCCTTCTTCTACTGATTGACGGAATTAGCCGGTTTTGAAACTTCCAAGCCTACCTGTAAGGCTGTTTCCGGATGATCTATACAGACTAAAGAGAGGCGGGCGACAAATATATATATAACAGCAGAAACTATTTCTTTTAACTTAGCGTTATCTGTTAACTTATTTGCCGATACTAATTGTTTTTGAACATAACCGGCGATCCTTAGCAGCACTTTTCCTGTTTTATGGCGAGCCGAATTACTGGCTATTATCTGGCTGGTCATTTTCTTTAAAAAGGCGTGAACCTGAATCTGAGTTTCGATATCCAATTTCAGCACTTGGTTAAAAACTATGGTTTTCAGTTCATCCCTTTGAATATTTTGCAACAAAAGGGCTATGACCTGGGAGAAGGGAATCTCTTTACCTGCCGATATAACCCTTTTAAATACTGAAGTTATTTTCTCCGCATTCCCCGATGTATTTACGCCTGACTTACCGGGTGTCTTACGTAAGCGGCTTTTTTTATGCTCAGCCAATGCGGTTTTTAAAAGCACGGAATCCAGAACGACCAAAACCACCAAATCCCTCAAACCTCCGGCTTTTAGAGACCGGCCCTTTTCCGTACTGGACAATGAACTTAAGGCAACGGAATGATACCAAAAAATGTCTTTCAGCTGATTTTCCGGCTTCATCAGCTCTTTATTTTCCACAATTATCTCTGAATAAAATTCAGGATCATCATTGAATTTTTTCTGCACAATTGTAGCTGCCTCTAAGGCGGATGCGGGAATGGAACCTTCCGTGAGTCTTTTGCAGTAAGTTATGACTGCTTGCTCCATGGGCAGAAAAAAATAAAGGCAAGAGGAGAGATAAGCTAAGCGCTCAGTGACAGGCCATACAACCTTTGCAGAATCTCCAGGCAATGAGGGAACATCCAGACGCTCTACCTGTGAAGGATTGGCTGTCATTGATAAAACTGCGTTTAAAAGGATCTGATCAGCCAGTTCATAGATGATGCGTTCCCTCTGCCATCTTGGCAACTGCTCGAATTCATTTACTTCCAGGCTGCAAAACTGGCCCAAGGCGGCTACCAGGTTAACGCTTGTGCATTCAGGGGAAAAAGGCGAAATGCCCAAGCTGGCCAGATAGGCGTACATGGCCTGTATGGGATCTTGCTCTTTATATTGGGGGAATAATTTGCCAAGTGATTTCAGGGAAGATCTCAGGTGGTTGATTTCCAAACCATAGTAGAAAACAGCCAGCACCTGGTTCAAAGGCAGGTGCAATTTGTTCCTGATAAAGCTGATCCTGGCTTGCTCGCTCAGGGACATTTTTCAGTTCCGTTTCCGTATTTGATCAAGGGGAAAAACAACGCCGCCCTTTTTGCTAAATAAAACAGGGCGATTAACCCAAGGTCAATCCGAATATCTTTGATATGTAACTTCCCAGGCAGATCTAATCAACCAGTCTCCCGAGTAAGAGGTATTATCCCCTCTGGTCAAGGAATCTTCAAGCCCAAATCAGCCATAATTCCGACTTAATATTAGGATGTTTATCACCTTCTTAAGGCACAACCCCATGATTATAATTACTTTACTCAACATTGACGCGGTTCTTTTTTTCCTACAAAAAAAGCGGCCCAAGCCTCAAGGCAGGCAATGCGAACAGCCCCCTGTATGGCCTGCCTTGGGCCTGGACCGCGCAACTATCCTGAAAGCAATGCACCGGGTGCGTCAAAGCACCGTGCACCTTTAGGTTTTTCAGAAAAGGCATTTCCTTAACTTATTAAAATTGCTAGATTAATAAGTTCACAAGTTTACGGGGCCTCCCTGGCCGCTTGAGGCCTCATGGTAAAGAACAAGTAAAGTCCGCCCGAGTACTCACATTAATTACACAATCTTTACTGTAAGGCGGCCTTATCTGCGATTTAAGCGGCTCGGGGAGCGCTGCACAAGCTTTGGTTTTCCCGGAAAAATCCCCATTTTTCCCCGACCAGCGCTTCCCGAACCGCTTTTAAGGCTTTGGTTTGTCAACCTGCCTTTTTTGAGCTAATTCAGTCTCTGGCGCAGGGCCGCCTTATGGTGCGGCTCTACGCGCCAGTCTACTTTGACCTGTTCCGGTCTATCCACCACCCAGGTCAGTGCTGCGCCCAGGAACAAAAGCACACCAGCAGTCAGATAAGCGGTGTGAAAAGAACCTGTGGCCGCCACAATCATCTGCGACAACCTGGGCAAGGCAAAACCACCCACTCCCCAGGCAGTGAATAACAGCCCATAATTAGTCCCAAAATTATCAAGTCCGTAAAAATCCTTGCAAGCGGAAGGGAACAAGGAAAGGTTGGCGCCATAGTTGAAACCGATTATGGTCGCCGCGCCCACCAGGGCCAGGGACTGGCCTTTATCTAAAAACAAAAGCCCGAACATGATGATTCCCTGGAAAGAAAGCATCATGGCCAAGGTTTTGGTGCGGCCGATCTTGTCGGAAATAATCCCGGCCACAATACGGCCGCCGGCGTTTCCCACAGCCATCAGGGCAACCACAATCCAGGCCAGCTCCCCCAGGCTTTGCCGGGCCATGCCCGCCACATTGCCGATGATCATCAGCCCAGCGCCTGCTCCCACAAAATAGATAAACCACAACAGGTAAAAACTCTTGGTCTTAAGCATTTCACCAGGGGCGTAATCGCTATTTTTTGACGTCTGGCCTTGAGCACCACCGTTTAGTTTATCTTCCGGGTTATACCCTTTGGGTGGATTGATCAGCATCTGAGCCAGGGCGCAGACCGCCACTAAAAAACCCACACCAAAAATCATCATGCTGGTGCTCAGGCCATAAAGATCAATCAGGTAAGTGGAAAGGGGCGCAATATAGACCGAGGCCAGGCCGAACCCGGAAACCACCAGGCCCGCGATGAGCCCCGTTTTGGCTGCCGGGAACCATTTAATTGCCGGAGGGGTGGCTGAGGCATAGCCAAAGCCCAGGCCAGCCCCGGTGAGCACTCCAAACCCCAGGACCCAAACCCAAAGGGCATAGGACTGGCTGATCAGCATAAGGCCCAAGCCGGTCAACACTCCGCCTATCATGGCGGTAAGCCTGGGGCCGATTTTATCCTGAACCCTGCCGGCGATTATCATGCTAAAGGCAAATACCAGGCAACAAACCGCGTAGGGGTCGTTTAAAGAAGAAAGGCTCCACTCAAACCTGCCGTCTCCCCGGGTTATGGATTCCTTGACCGCAAGTTTAAAGATGCTCCAGGTGTATAGTATCCCCAGGGCCAGGTTAACCCCCAACCCGGCCATGGTCACCCGCCGGCCTTTATTGATAATCTTTGTCATTTGCCGCCCCTTTGCCAAAAGGATTTGCATGTGACTGCACTTTTGTCTTGGAGCAGCAAGTATGCCAAAAAAAGATCTTTTGCTTTTTACCTGTAGTTTCGGCCAGGTGAATAAACGCACTAAACATTATCGGTTAGCAGTGATTTTAAAGATGGAAATTTTACCATATGAATATGGCATTTTTTCTACTCAGGCATGAACTTTTTCTTACGGTAGCGGAAGGTGTGATAGTTAATGCCAAGCAACTCTGCCGCCTTTGCTTCGTTGTTGTCGGCCAAGGCCAGGGCCTTTTTAATATAACTTCCTTCAACCCGCTCCAGGATCTCGCTCAAAACAATCCCCTTATCATCCAAGGCAGGCAGGTCGGCCGGCCCGGCGCTTTTTCCCAGATTGTTCTCCACACCGGCCAAGCCCAGATTCGAAGATTCAATCACAGGCTCTTTTCCGCAGAGCGCGGCCCGTTCCACCATGCCTTTCAACTCCCGAACATTGCCTTCATAATGCCGCTGTTTAAGGGTGTTCAGGGCTTCATCCGTAAAGCCGCTAAAGGACCTTTGATATTTTTTGTTCATCTCCTCCAAAAAGAACTGCGCCATGGGGATTATATCTTCGGGCCTTTTTTGCAACGAAGGCACCTCCACCTTTATCATGGCCAGGCGATAGTAGAGATCCCTGCGGAAACCGCCCTCTTCCACCATGGCTTCCAGATCCCGGTTGGTGGCTGACACCACCCTCACCCTGGCCTCGCTCACCTTGGTGGCCCCCACCTTGTAATATTGGCCGGTATCCAAAAAACGCAGCAACTTTGCCTGGGCGGAGAGACTCATATCACCCACTTCATCGAGAAAAAGCGTGCCGCCACCGGCCAGTTCGACCAAACCAGCCTTGCCGCCCGGCCTGGCCCCGGAAAAAGCGCCGGGCTCATAGCCGAACAACTCGCTCTCCAACAGCTCCGAGGGAATGGCCGCGCAATTTACAGTCACCAACTCACCCCTGTACTGAGGGCTCTGAAAATGAATGGCGCTTGCTATGAGTTCCTTTCCGGTTCCGGTCTCCCCCAAAATCATTACAGGTGCATCCGGGCTTTTTGCCACCTGCCCCACAAACTCCATGACGTTTTGTATTGTGTTGCTCTGAGCTATGAAAAAAGGCAGGTTGTCTCTAAGGCACTGCTCCTGCAGCAGGCTGAGTTCCTTGCGTAGCCGGATGCTCTCCAGGGCGTTCTTAAGAGAGGCCTTGAGGGTGTCCATGTGCAGGGGCTTTACCACATAGTCATAGGCTCCTGATTTCATGGCCCTGACCACAGTCTGCACATCTTCAAAGGCGGTTATCATAATAAACAGGATCTCAGGCCGCTTGGCGGAGATTATCTCCAGGGCCTCCACGCCATCCATGCCGGGCAGGCCGATATCCATCAGGATCAGATCCGGTTGGGCCTTTTTGAGGGCCTGTAAGGCCTCTTCCGCAGAGGCAAAGGTCTCCACCTCATATTCAGTCAGATTAAGACGGGCGGCATCCCGAATAAACTCCTCATCATCAACCACAAATATTCTGTATTTGAATTCAGCCATAGAAAGCCCTCTGCTCCCTGCCGGTCAACGACTGATCTGCTTGGACCTTCAGCCCTTTTCCGGCCCACCCCAGGCGCGATTAAGCGGAATCTCCAAAACAAAGACAGCCCCGCCCATGGTGCTTGTCTGCACAGAGATTCTGCCGCCATGATCACTCACGATACGGTGACACAGACTTAAGCCGATACCGGATCCGTCTTTACGCCCAGTAAAAAAGGGGTCAAAAATGCGGGCTTTTGACTCAAGGGAGACCCCGGGACCGGAATCCGCCACCTTCATTATTACGACCCTGTCTGTGAACTCGGAAGAGATCTTGACTTTTTTAGAACCTTGTTGCTGTTCCAGGGCCTGCATGGCATTGGTGATCAGGTTCATGAAAACCTGTTCCAAACGCCCCGGGTCCACATGGACCAGCGGCAGATCGGGGTTCAGCTCAGTTTCAAGGCTTATGCCGCTCTTCCGCAGGCTGACCTGGGAAAGGTCCAAGGCATTTAACACCAGTTGATTAAGATTAACCCATTCCAGCATGGGTGCGCTGGGCCTGGAAAAATCAAGCACCCTTTTTATGACCCCCTCTGTCTTGGCACTGGCAGCCTGCATTTTAGTTATGACCGAAGCAACCTCGGGGTTGGGCGGATCCGTCAGCATACCCTCCAGGGCGGAGAGGTACATATTTATTCCCGAGAGGGGGTTTCTGATCTCATGGGCAATCCCCGCCGCGATCCTGCCCAAAGAAGCCATTTTGTCCTGGATGCTGACCATCTGTTCCAGTTCCTTGGCCTTGGTGATATTGAGCATGATCACTAAAAGGGAATCTTTTCCCTGGTAGGTGATATTCCTGGTGCGGCAATGCACCCAGCGGGCCTTTCTTTGATCGGAATCTTTTTCATAAGCAAGCCCGCTTAAATCCAGGTCCAGAAGCTGATCCGTGGTGGCGGTGGGCGAACCGGCCAGATCCAGTAGTTTCAACATATCCGCCGAAGCCCTTTTACGCAGCCTCTTTAGCGAAAGGGGCGGTCTCACCGGTCCCAGAATGCGTTCCTGTTCCGGATTGGCGTAAACAATGTCCCCCTGTTGCACAATGGTTATCCCCACCGGCACGTTCTCCACCAGGGTGCGGAAGTTTCGTTCGCTTTCTTCCAGGGCTTTGGTCATTTCTTTGCGCCTGGTGATATCTTCCAAAGTGCATAGAATTCCGACTATGCGGTCGTTCTGATCCTTAAGCGGTATGCGGTTACTGTCCATCCAAAGGGGCGCCCCCTTGGCCTTGGCATGGGATTCGATAATATGCAACTCAGGCACGCCCGCATTCATTACCCGGTGTTCACGCACCCTTGCCCAGCCACCCTCATCCTGGCCCCAGGCCAGTTCATGATCTGTCCGGCCCTTAACTGACTCCGGGTCGGTAAGCCCCACATGTTCGGCAAAGGCCCGGTTGCAGCCCATAAAGGAACCATTTTTATCTTTCCAGAAAATCAACTGGGGAATATTGTCGATAACCAGCCTCAGCATCCAACGTGAACTGCGATACTGGCTTTCCGCCTGTTTACGGCTCTTTTCAACGCGCATGCTTTGATAAACAATATAAAACTCCAAAAGGGCCACCAACCCGAGCACCGCCAGGCTTAAATAGGAAAGTCTTTTGGTGATCGCCGCCATACTGGCCGACACATCTTCTACATAAACGCCGGTTCCCACAATCCATTGCCAAGGCCCAAATCCCTTTACAAAGGAAAGTTTGGGTGCAACCCGCTCGGGATCATCTTTCCATTGCCACAGATAATCCACATATCCTTGACCCTTTTCTTTCACCACCCTGACAACTTCGCTGAAAAGCCGTTTTCCCTCGGGATCTTGAAATTCCGCCACGTCTTTCCCCTCAAGCTCGGGGCGGTAAGGGTGCATTATAATCTTGGGAGTGAAGTCGTTAATCCAAAAATAATCTTTATTTTCATCCCCATAACGCATGGCCCGTAAATGGGAGATAGCTTTTTGTTTGGCTTGGTCCCGGGTAAGTTCACCTTTTTCAAACAGTCCGTGGTAATAGGTCAAGGTGTTGACAGCCCCTTTAGTCAGCTCGTTTATCATCTCTCTTTTGCTGTCCATGTGGTTCTTTTCCAGGGCGGGCAGGATTTCCCAGAACAAGGCCGCAAAAAAAAGCACAATAGTGAGCGCTGCGGGCAAGGCCAATCCCAAGGAAGCATTGCGCAAAAAAGGTCTGCCCTGATACGACTGTTTATCCCTAAAAAAAGCCCGCCACATTTTGCCTCACCCGGGTTACGGATCATCTTTCAGGCATCACGATAGCAAATTATCAGGCGTAAGGAGATTTTTTTGATCTGAAAACCGGGGGATCAGACTTGCAGAACAGCCGGGGGGAGGTGTTTTCAGCCTTATGCCGAAAACCTGATAAAGGAAAGAACCGAATAACGGGTTGCGCAAAATGCGGAATATAAAAGACCGGCGCTTCCCAACTTAAAGCGGGAAGCGCCGGTCTTTTTTAGTAAGTTTTCTGGACGGTGCTCAACTACCAGTTACGCGGTGGCCTGGGCTGACGGGGGCGGGCTTCGTTAACGCGAAGGGCCCTACCCTGAAGTTCTGAGCCATTCATGGCCTGGATGGCTTCGTCAGCGGCGCCTTCATCCATCTCCACGAAACCAAAACCACGGGACCGGCCGGTGTCACGGTCGGTGATCACCCTGGCGGAAAGGACCTCACCGTACTGCTCAAAAGCAGCTCTCAGGTCCTCATCAGTGGAAGAATAGGACAGGTTGCCCACGTAAATGTTCTTTCCCATAACTTTAAGACTCCATCAAAAAAAACAGAAAAATCACACATCCCCCACCTGGAGAGTGCAAGAACCCCACCAGACGTAACTTTTTGCTAAGATTGGAGGCACGAATGCACCGACAGATCTAGCGGAAGGTTGCGACAAAGCGGTCGGATTCCTCTTGAGTATATCTAGCTCACTGTCATTGTCAACATTTTTTTGCCTCTGCAGGACATGGTTTTTATTTTTCCAGATAGACAGTTATGAGTAGAGAAAACAGCCGTTTTATATTTCTTATAATTATCGGCTTTCCGCAATTTAACACGTCAAAAACAATGTCTAAGAAAAAAGAACTATTACCACTTATGTATAGAGGGCCTTTTCATGGAAACCATCTGTCGGGTATATTTTATTAATATTTAACAATCACTGGGCAAAGCCAGCACAAAACCATTTAAGACATTAAAAACACAAGACTAATTTAAAGACACAACCTCCATGACAACACCAAAAACACTCCGGCGAAAGATTCGGAATTATCTGGAAAAGCAGCATACCTTCGCACCTGTATAGGTTTATCTCTCAAAGAAAGATAGGCGACCCAAGGCCCGGTCCATGGAAAATCAAAGGTGGGGAAACAATCTGTCGGCAAAGATGATTTCAGAATAAAGACTCTTCATGGCGTTTTAGTAGAGGCTTGAACCACAGCAAACTTAATCAGAGATAAGCAATTTGAAACAGTATTTCATTTTACAAAACCGGTTTATTTTCCTCTGTTTTTTCTTGAATATACCTTGACCTCACAACCAGCCGGGGCACACCCTCCAACATATTTTTAATGACTTCCGTTCTTTTTCGAGAAGCGCCTTCGACTAATCCGACGGCGTCTTTTCAATTCATATCTTTACCTAAGGGTTCCACAAAGGAAAGCACTCCACGAGCTATTCCCCCTGAAGGTAGGTGTTTATCTTCTTTGACATGGGTAAGACAAAAACTTATCCTTAGAATGAGTTCGATTAGATTTATATGATTTATTTGATTAGGGTTTATATTGCAAAACCATTATCCCGCCCCTCACCGCAAACTGGGCAACAATGGGGCTGCCGGGCGAGCTGGTTTACACCGGCCTTTAAAGCCGGACAAACAGCAACCGCCCTGCTCCCAAGTCTCTGAAGAACTCCGGGAACTTTTTAAAAAGTTTTCAGGGTGGCGCAAACGATGGTGTATTCCGACACATCTCCTGGGAGGATATTCATGGACGTTAGCCTGTTGATACCAGCCCCAGATACTCTTCCCGCTCCGGGGTGGCTCATGAACGCCCTTTTGATCATCACCTTCACTATTCACATCCTGCTAACCAATGCCATGCTCGGCGCAGGCATGATCGGGTTTTTCCACTGGGGGAAATGGCCGGGCTCCGTACCAACCGCTGATCTTGACCGTGGCTTGGCCAAAAGGACTGCGGCCGGTATTGCCTTGGCGGTTAACTTCGGTGTGGCCCCGCTTTTATTCATGCAGGTCATCTATGGCCAGTTCATCTATGTCAGCTCGGTTTTAATGGCTGTTTTCTGGGTATCCATCTTCATCCTGGCCATAGCCGCGTATTACGCGGTTTACGCCTCTGACCTGGTTTATGAAAAGCTCGGGCCAAACACCCGCTGGCTCATGGCCCTGGCTGTGGTTTTAATGATCCTGGTTGGTTGGTTCTTCACCAAAAGCATGGTCCTGATGATAAACCTTGAAGCCTGGCCGCAGTATTTCGCCGCGCCCGGCGGTGCCATGATGCAGACCCAAGACCCCAGCACTTTACCCAGGTATCTGCATTTCGTGGCAGCTTCGGCCGCCTTGGGAGGGCTCGCCCTGGCTCTTTGGGGAAGGCGTAAAAAAAATACAGGCCACCTTGAGACTGGCCGGGCCATGATGAGCCGGGGCCTTGTCTGGTATGGAGTCGCCACCATAATCAACTTTGTTATTGGAGCCTGGTATCTCGGCTCGCTTCCCCCTGATGTACTGGCCCAGATCTTTGGGCCGAACAAATTGACCATGCTGGTGTTTCTGTTAGGAGTGGTGGCCGGCTTGGGTTCCATACCGGCAGCATTCAGCAGGCAGATTCATTTCACGGTCTGGCTTTCGGTGATCTCCGTTTTATTCATGGTGCTCTTCAGGTATGCGGTAAGGGAGGCCTACCTTTCCCCTTACTGGCAGATCGACCAGTTGCCGGTTCAGACTCAGGCCTCGGCCCTGGTGGTGTTTCTCCTGGTCCTTTTTCTGGGGATCTGCCTGTTGGGTTACAGCCTTAAGCTGCTTAAAATTCGGCAAAAGGAGGTGGGCTGATGAATTATCCGGTATGGGAAATGCTCTCCACGGGCGGCGGCCTTCTGATCGCCATTGTATCGGCAATTCACGTTTATATAGCCCACTTTGCAGTGGGAGGCGGTTTGTTTCTGGTCTGGACGGAAAGAAAATCCTACGCGGAAAACAATCCGACCATGACCGAATATATAAAGAAGCACACCAGGTTCTTTCTCTTGCTCACCATGGTTCTGGGGGCCATGACCGGGGTCGGCATCTGGCTGACCATAAGCGCGGTGCATCCGGGCGTAACCTCACTTATGATCCACAATTTCGTCTTTGCCTGGGCCAGTGAATGGGTGTTTTTCACTGTAGAGATAGCCACTCTTTTGATCTATTACTACACCTTTGGCAAGATGAGCCGCCAAAACCACCTGAAAATCGGCTGGATATACTTTGCCGCCGCCTGGCTCTCCCTGGTGATCATAAACGCGATTATCAGTTTCATGCTCACACCCGGGGATTGGGTTAAAACCAAAAACTTCTGGGACGGGCTTATCAACCCCTCCTTTTTACCCTCCACTCTTTTCAGGACAGCCCTGGCCGTCATGCTGGCAGGTCTTTACGGCTACCTCACTTCGATAAATCTTAAAGATGAGAGTCTGCGCCGGACCATGGTGCGCTACTGTTCCAGGTGGGTGGTCCTGCCGCTTATAGTTCTGATCCCCACCGGCTGGTGGTACCTGGAGGTGATTCCGCCTGCCGCCCGGGAAATGATAAGCGGCGGAGTTCTGGACCCGGCCTATTTTGCCAACTGGGTTCTCTACCTCACCCCGATCATCATAATCGGCGCTTTGGTAATGGCCGCCAGGCTGCCTCTTAGCATGCAAAGCGCCCTGGCGGTCGGTCTTTTCATTCTTGGCTTTCTGGGTATGGGGGCTTTTGAATATGTGCGGGAAACCAGCCGCAGGCCCTATGTGGTCTATGATCACATGTATTCCAACGGCCTTTTGAAAGACCAGGTTGCCCAAAGCAGGGAACAGGGCGTACTCACAGCTGCCCGTTGGGTCAAGACAACCCAAATTAACGACCAAAACCAAGAACAGGCAGGCAGGGAGCTTTTCCGGCTGCTCTGTGTTTCCTGTCACTCCATGGGCGGCCCCAGGAATGATATCCTGGTTCAGACCAAATCCATGGACCAGGCGGACCTGCTCAAGATCATGCAGACCATGGGCGGGAAAAGGGCCTACATGCCGCCCTTCCCCGGCAATGAGCTTGAAAAAACCACCTTGGCCGATTATCTGGTCAAGAAAACGCCCTGACCGAATTAGCAGGCTATAAAGCCTGTAAATAAACGGAGAACAGCCCGGCGAAAGGCAAATCGCCGGGCTGTTCTAATGATGATCAGGGGCTATTTTTTCGTGGAGCCTTGATCCAGACGTTTTTGCATCTCCAAAAGACGGTTGGAAAGCTGCCACCTGCCGTCGGCAAAGGTGCCGTAGTCAGCACCGGCCATGGCTGCGGCCAGGCGAATATTGTTGGCATAGATCAGCCACTGCCCAGCCCAGAGCCTTTCCAAGGATTCGTTGAACATGCTGTCCTTCTGGTCAAGGCCCTTGACCTGCCCCTTTTCCCAGGCCTTGGCCAGCGTTTGCGTGGAGGCCTTTACCATCTGGTTGGTATAGTCAATGGTGTTATCCAGCCTGGCAAAATGCCCTTCCACCCAACCCGAGGCATGGCAGGAGAGGCAGATGCCGCTCATAGCCTCACGCCTTTTTTGTTTTTCCTTTTCACCGATCAAAAACTTCTCCGCCTCTTGCCCGGACAAAGTGGTGGGCAGAGGCAGGTTGTCCGCATTTTTAATGATCGAGGTGTCCGGACTCTTGGGATGGGAATGGGCGTAAATCAGGCCCAAAAGCCGGTTTCCCAGGCGATCGTTCATGCGGTGGGTTCTTTTTGCCACCACATTGCCCGCGGGGTCTGTCACCAGGCTTATATGGCAGGCCGCGCAGGTGGGGGCATTGTAATCTTTGCCCGCCACCCAGGGTACGGATTTGAAATTCCACTTATGACCCAATGATTTATATAAGTTGCCGTGCTTGCTCACCTCATAGACCTTATAGGCCGGAACATCCGGCCCCTTGTGGCACTCCGAGCAGGTGGCCGGTTTGCGGGCCATTTCAATGGAAAAGGTGTGTCTTGAATGACAGGCCGCACATGAGCCCTTGCTCTTGTCCGGGTTTATACGCCCCACCCCGTGGTTGGGCCAGTTGGACCATACGGGGAACTCGAATTCTCCTAAGTCGGTCACCACCTTGCGCACGCCCTTTTGCTCCACCTTGGCGCCATGGCAGTAAAGGCATGAATCCGCCAGGTCCATATCCAGGGGAGGTGTATGGGCCAGACCGGACGGCTTGAACTTGAAACGGCCGGCCACCTGTTTGACCAAGTCCAGATAAACCGGGTTATTCATCAGATTGCCGTGGGCCTGGGACATGATATTTTCAGCGTATTGGGAAACCTCCTTGGGATGACACTGGGCGCAGTCCCGAGGTGAAACCACGGTATGGACCATGAATTCATCATGCTGAAAAGCGTCCGGGTGCTCCACTGTGCCGATATGGCATTCAGCGCAGCCCACTGCAAAGTTTTTGAATTCCTCGGGCGCCTTGTCCCCGGCCGAGACCCTTTGTTCAAGCTCGGGCCGCTTAAGCCCCCGAGCCACGGTTGTCCGGGCGTGAGCGCTTTTTTCCCAGCCGGCCACAATTCCGGGAGTTGCCTCGCTGTGGCAGTCCAGGCAGGACTGGGTCGCCTCACTTATGGGCGGGGATTGCTCGGCCGCAAGGGCCGAATTCACACAAAAACCGAAAACAAAAAGTAAAAGGCACCCCAAAAGCAAACATCGCTTCATTTAATTATCGCTCCAACAAAATTTCTATTAACCCCGGGCAATAAAGGGAAAAGACAAAGACCGGGCACGGCCTTCCAGAAAACAGTCATTGCCCAGGGCCTTTTAATGGGGTCAGGATTAAATCGTCAGGCCCACGGGCATGGTGAACGCCCGGGCAGCCAGCTCTTTATCCAGCATAAACAGGCCTCCGGCCGCATTTGCGACCATCTTGAGCTGCCCCACCAGGTCCTGGGCGTTGGCCTCTTCCTCCACCTGCTCATTTACAAACCACTGCAAAAAGCTGAAACTGGCGTGATCTTTTTCCGCCTGGGCCAGGTCCACCAGATCATTGATCCTTTTGCTCACCACCTTTTCATGCTCCAGCACCTGCTCGGCCACGGCCAGGGGAGACTCCCAGTCAGTGGCCGGGCCGTCTATGGGCATTAGCCTTACCCGGCCGCCCCTTTCACTGACAAACTGATTCATTTTCAAGACATGGCTCAGCTCTTCCTGGGCCTGGACCTTGAGCCAGTGGGCAAAACCCGGCATGGGAAGAGCCTCGCAATAGGTTGCCATGGACATATAAAGGTAAGAGGAATAAATCTCCCACTTGATCTGCTCATTAAAGGCCTTTTCCATTTTTTCGCTAAGCATTTTGCCCTCCCTCGGCCAAAGCAAGTCATTGGAAAAACACATACAACCGGCTGTTTTTATTTAAAGGCACTTATTTATTGTTTTAGCCTTGGTTTTTTAAAATAGCAAGACGGTTATTATAACTACAGATAAACCGCCGAAACAAAAAGATAATCGCAAATATATTGTATCTAGAAAACAAGGCGCTCATAAAACCGGAAACTGAAAAATTATAACCTTAAATAAGCTGAAACAGGCAACCAATCAGGCCTGCATGCTGCACATATCTTCTTTTTGTTTTCCATTTTACAACCTGAAAAAGCCAAAAGCGGAATTAAGGGGCAAAAGCAGCGGCCAATCCAAAACCGGTCAGGCACTATAAGAAGAAGACAAATAAACTATGACAGAAAGCTTACTACGGGAGCACTTTTTTTTCGCGGCGTCAAGCTTACCGCCTTTTTGATAAAACGCTTCCAAAACATGAAAAGCCGCCGCCCCTTCCCGGAGCGACGGCTTTAACAACAAGGCAATTTAAAGAAAAAGGTTATTTACCTTTTTTATACTCTTTCATGCAATCATCCATGGCCTTGTCTTCCGCGGCTACGTCTTCCAAGGTCTTGCCTTTCATCTCGGCAGGCATCTCTTCCACACCGCGTTTAATCTTGACAAACTGGGTGCCGGTGACATCGTAGATGGCGCTGGTCATCACATCCCAGTCATCTGAACCGGGGATATCCGCCACCCTCTTCTTGGCGGCTTCCATTTCAGGCTCGAGCACGTCGGCCGGACGCCCGTCAAAAGGCTCGGTGCCGCGGGAATAGCCGCGCAGGCATTTGGCCCGCACTTCCGGGTCGGGTTTGGTGGGGGTCTTGCCGTAAAGGCCGTAGACCAGGTCCTTGACCTGGTTGGTCACCATCTTGTACCTGCCAAAGAGTACGTTCAAAACAGACTGAACGCCCACAATCTGGCTGGTGGGGGTGACCAGAGGCGGGGTGCCGAGATCCTTTCTGGCCTGCGCCACTTCTGCGTATACCTCGGGTAGGCGGTCCAGGGCTCCGGCCTGCTTCAACTGGCTCACCAGGTTGGAGATCATGCCGCCGGGCACCTGGTGCACCAAAACGCCGGTATCTATGGTGGCCATGCGGTTGGTGGCCATATAGTCGCGATATTTGGGAGCAATTTTCTCCAGATGCTCGCCCATGGTCAGCATGGCCTTAAGATCCATGCCCGTATCCCTGGGGGTTCCCTCCATGGCCACAATCATGGGCTCCACAGCGGGATGGCTGGTGCGCAGAGCAAACGGAGCCAGGCAGCAGTCTATGATGTCAACACCAGCCTCGGCGGCCTTTAAACAGGACATACTGGCCATGCCGCTGGTGTAATGGGTGTGCAGATGCAGGGGCAGATCGACCTTTTCCTTAAGCGCTTTGATCAGGGTGTAGGCGTCATAAGGCGCGATCAGGCCCGCCATATCCTTTACGCAGATGGTATCCGCGCCCATCTCGACCAGTTGCCTGGCCTTATCAAGGTAGTAAGCCAGGCTGAAGACCTCGCCGCCCAATTTGCGCTCGGTCAGGGAGTAGCAGATAGTGCCCTGAAAATGCTGGCCATTGGCCTTGATGCGCTCGACCACTGTCTCAAAGTTGCGGTAGTCGTTAAGGGCGTCGAACACCCTGAAGACGTTGATCCCGGCTTCACAGCTTTTGTCCACAAATTCCCGGGCCACATCGTCGGCATAGTTTCTGTAGCCCACCAGGTTCTGACCGCGCAGCAGCATGGAGAAAGGAGTATTCTTGGCATATTTTCGCAGAATCCTGGGACGCTCCCACGGATCCTCACCCAAAAAGCGGCTCATGGAGTCAAAAGTGGCACCGCCCCAAACCTCCAAAGCCCAGAAGCCGGCCTCGTCCAATTGCTCGGCAATCGGGACCATGTCCTCTGTGCGCATACGGGTCGCGAACAAGGACTGATGACCATCGCGAAGCGTCAGGTCCTGAATCTTCAGTGGAGCGGTGTTACCATTCCATAGATCATTGCTCATGTTCCTTACTCCCTGGGAAAAGTATGTTGAAAGGTTTTATGGACTGTATTAAAAGGCATCTTTAAAATGACTCCTTAATCGGCAATTATCCCAGAGGCCTTAGGGAGGTCAAGGGATAAATCGGTTTTTTACATTTGGTTTTGGATAGTAGTACACCCCTTTAGTTAATGGTATTCTTGTTAATTATTAACCACGATAAATAGCGGCCTTTTGAAAATGACAATGAAGAATCAAACGCCCAATGCCAAGCCGCGCAGTCTGCCCGAACAAAGTCGCAGGTTATTGGCCCAATTCAGTTCCGAAGACCGTGTTTTGATCGCCATTGAAGCGGACCCGGATTCTTTGGCCTCCGCTCTGGCCATGAAAAGGCTTCTATGGCGCAAAGTAGCCCAGGTGGTGATTGCCTGCGCCAATGAAATAGACCGGCCGGACAATCTGACCATGGTGCGACTGTTGAATATCCCCTTAGAGCAGCTGCAAAAGCAAAATCCGGATGATTTTACCAAGCGAGTGCTTCTGGACAGTCAGCCAAACCACAATGAGCTTTTTGAGAAACTGGATGCTCAGGTGATCATTGATCACCATCCCCTGGCAGAAAACAGTCATAAAGCGGATTATCTGGATGTACGCTCCCGCTACGGGGCTAACTCTTCTATTATGACTGAATATTTAAGAGGAGCCAAGATAACTCCGTCCACCCGGCTGGCAACAGCACTGGTGTACGGCATTAAAAACGACACAGGCGGGTTCCAGCGCCCCACCCTGGAGCAGGACGTCAAGGCCTTCAGGTTCCTCTTTCCCAAAGCCAACCAGTCTGTTCTGCGCAAGATTGAATTCAGTGAGATGAGGGTCAAGGACCTGGCCATCCTGCGCCTGGCCCTGGACCGGGCGGTCATTAAAAAGCACTGGCTTTATGCCTATTTAGGAGAAGTAAACTCCCCGGACAACCTGGTTCAGAACGCGGATTTCTTCCTCAAGGTGGATAATGTCGATTCCTGTGCGGTGAGCGGAATTTACGGTGAGAACCTGGTGATAATCATCAGAAACGCCTCACCCCGTTTCAGCGCGGGCAAACTGGCCCAAACAGCCTTTGGGGAGATCGGCTCGGCAGGCGGGCACAAAACCGTGGCCCGGGCCGAGGTGCCGGTGGCCAAGGTTATGAGCCTTTTGAGAAAGCACGATGAACATGCCCTGGGCAGATTCGTGATCCGCCGCCTGACCAACGCCAGAAAATGGAAAAAGAAAAAGCCGGCCAACGGCTGAACCGCAGGCCAACCGGCAGGCTGTCTGTGGGCGGCCTGCTAATATTCCTTGGGCCTTTTCTTAACCTGAAAAGGCGCGTCAAAGGATTCATTCAGGGCCTGGACCGCCGCATCCAAATGCCCTCCCTCCACCACACACGATACGCTGGAAATGGAAGTGGCAATGGCCAATGGACCCACCCCCACCGAGGCCACCGCCATGAACATCATGCCCGGGATTCTGGGTTTTTCCCTTAAATGGGGGCCAAAGACACTGATAACCGCCACATCGGGATGATAGGTCACCCCCTTGGCCTGGACCTTTGGCTTTACGGCCTCGAGCACCGAAAGGGCATGGTCCAGGTCCTTCTGGGCTATGACCATGGCGAAATTGCCTGCGTCATCCAGATCAAAACTCTGCACCAAAAGCTCCAGGTTTATACCGGCCTCGGCCAGGGAGGCGCAGACAGCCCCGGCAGCCTCGGGATTCGAGGGAACACTAAGGAGCTTGACCAGGGCCCTGCCGTCACTCTGCATTATGCCGCCGATCTTGACCTTTTCCATGCCGCCACCCTATTCCCAGGTCCTTTTGTCATCGATTTTCTTGTGAAAATCAGGGATAGAGCCCTGCCGAACCACCCTGGCCTCGCCCTTTATGGTTAACAGGTCCTTTAAATCCCTTTCCAGGCGGGCCTTTAAAATATCCTTTTTGGGGTAATCATCTGCCACCTCCACCACCATGCTCATGTGGTCGGTGTGGTCTTTTCTGGTGATTATCACCTGGTACTTGAAGATCTCCGGATACTTGGCCGCGATTTCGTCGGTCTGCCAGGGATGCAGAAAAGTGCCCCTCACCTTGGTTGCCTGATCAACCCTGCCCAGGACCTTGCGCAGAACCCCACTGGTTCGGCCGCAGGCGCAGGGCTCTTGGGCCCAAAGGGAAAGATCGCCTGTGGCCAGGCGCACCAGGGGATAGACAGGATTAAAGGTGGTGGCCACAATCTCCCCAGCCACTCCCTTGGGTGCGGCCTTGCCCGTGGCCGGGTCCACCACCTCGACCAGCACATTGTCCGGCACATGAAGCCCCCGGGCCAGGCTGCACTCATAGCCCAGGCAGCCGAGAAACACAGTGCCGTAGGCCTGGCGTATCTCCATTCCCAGTTTTTCCTGCAACCTTTTGCGCAAGGACTCGGGCAGCATCTCAGCCCCGACCATGGCCTTATCAAGGGCCAGGTCTTTTTTCACATCCAGCCCCATGCCCTCGGCCCTTTGGGTGAGGGTCATCAAGAAACTGGGGGTGCCCATAAAGGCATTGACCTTGAGATCCTTTATAATCTTCACCTGCATCAGGGTGTTGCCCACTCCTGTGGGAGCCACGGTGGCGCCCACCATTTTGGCGGACTCGTCCATCATGAAGGCATAGGGCCACAGATGATAATTAAAGGTGTTTATCACCAGGTCGCCGGGTCCGAAGCCTGCCGCGGCCAGGGCCTCGGCCCAGGAGGTATCCTCATAATCCCATTCACCGGGCTGGAAAATGCGGCCCGGATTGATATAGACCCGACGGACCCGGGAGGGGTCAACCGTCTCAAAACCGCCAAAGGGAGGTCGGCTCCTTTGCCGCTCTACAATATCCTGCATACGCAGGATGGGAATTTTTTCCAGGTCATCAAAGCCTTTTATATCTTCGGCTTCAATTCCCGCCTTGGCCAGAATCTCGGCATAGGCAGGCGAATTTTTCGCCGCATGCCTGAAAGTGGCTAAAAAGCGTTTTTCCAGGCCGGAAAGCCTCTGTTCCCAGGCCAGGGTTTCCTGCTCCTGGTTCCAGAACCGCCCTTTATCCGCTCTGGTCTTCATGGCAGCCTCCCGACAGTTTTCTGAAAAAAACTGTTCTATGGATTCGTCCCGGCCTGTTCGAATTTCCGCGCCGGCGGCGATATTTTTTTGTTCGGCTTAAAAACCCACCATCCCCACAGATAAAACAACAAACCCATCTCCAAGCATCGGCTATTACAAACCTTCTGGTCAAGCCCCCAAAGCCCTTTAAAGATGGCGGCCTTTATAAACCCTGTTGCCTTCACCCCATTATTACTGACTCGGCCTGAATAATCTTGACAAAAAAAGTCGAGATTTCGGAAAATGTGAAAAAGCGCCGGATTCCTCCCGGAAAATCGAAAAACAGATTTCCGCATCAAAGGACATGCTTTAAGCGCCTGGAACATAAAGCCAAGGCATGACCATATGAACCACAGATAAAGACCGGCTCAGGAATTTTCCGCTCAGATAAACGGCCCCTTGCCCATGCGCTCAATCAGGGAAAGGAGAGCCCGCGTGCAAGCTGTCACCCTCACCCTAAACGGACAGACCATAAGCGCCCGCGCCGGAAGCACCATTTTAGAGGTGGCCCGCATCCACGGGATATACATCCCCACCCTCTGCCATGCGGATTTTCTGCGCCCCATCGGGGCCTGCCGCATCTGCCAGGTGGAGGACAAAAAAAGGGGAGTGGTGGTCCCGGCCTGTGTCACCAAGATCACAGACAACATGGAGATTGAAACCGACTCGGAGAGGGTCAAGAGAAACCGGCTCAATATTCTGCGGCTTTTAATGGCCTCTCACCCTGAATCCTGTCTGGTCTGCGAAAAGGGCAACACCTGCGAACTTAGGGCCCTGGCCGCCAAGCTGGGCCTGGGCGATCACGGCCTGGACCGCATGCCCTATCATCCCCGCACCGAAGACCGGGGTCCTTTCATGGCCCGCGACCTAAGCAAATGCATCATGTGCGCAAAGTGTCTCAGGGCTGACCAGGACCTGGTGGTCGAAGGGGTGATCGATTACAACAAACGCGGATTTGACGCCCATCCGGCCACCCTGTTCTCGCTTCCCCTGGACGCGGCGGCCTGCACCTTTTGCGGCACCTGTCTTGAGGTCTGTCCCACCGGTGCGATCTATGAAAAGGGAAAGCCGCTTATAAACCATTCGGCAGAGACCGCGGAAAGCATCTGTCCCTTTTGCGCCTGCGGCTGCGGTTTGAGCCTCAGCCACAACCATCAAACAGTCATAAGCGTAAAAGCCGGCCTCAGAAAAAACGGACCGGCCAGCCACACCTTGTGTGTGAGGGGCCGTTTCGGCCTGGACCACCTTAACAGCCCCCAGCGCCTGGCAACCCCGCTTTTGAGGTACAAAAACGGATTCGAGCCCATCAGCTGGGACCAGGCCATTCAGACCATGCAGCAAAAATTCGGCGATCTGGCCAAGGAACACGGCCCGGATTGCCTGGGTTTTTTGGGCGGGGTCAAAAGCACCAACGAGGAAAACTATCTCCTGCAAAAACTGGCCCGGATTGCCTTTGGCACCAACAACCTGGACAGCTCATCCGCCTTGTACTGGACGCCGTTTGCCCAAACCATCTTAAAGGCCACGGGCTTTGCCGCAGGCGCCATCACCCTGGCGGATCTGGAAAAAACAAGCCTCATAATGCTGATCGGAACAGACCTCACCCAGGAGGCTCCGCTGGCCGGATATGCGGTAAAGCGGGCCGTGAAAAAAGGGGCCAGGCTGATTGTCCTGGACCCGTTGCGTCATCAATTAACCTCTCGGGCGGACTTTTTCTTAAATCCCCAGCCAGGCGGGGAACTGAACCTGCTTTTGGCCCTTATCAAAACTCTCCTGGATCAGGATCTGATTAATCACGAATTTGTGGACTCCAAAACCAAGGGGCTCACAGAGATGATCCAGGAGCTTGAAAAAATCAAGTTTCCCGCTGAGCCGGAAAGCAACGGGGTTGAGCCTGAATTGATTGAACAGGCGGCCAAGGCCCTAAGCAGGGCGGAGAGCGCCTGCCTGGTCTTTGGCAAAAGGCTGATGAGCTTGCCGGATTCCGTTGCCCTGGCCGGGGCGGTTGTCAATCTGGCCCTGATCACCGGCAACCTGGGGCGGGAAGGCGCGGGCATATTGCCGGTCTTAAGCGATGCAAACAGCCAGGGCTCTTTGGATATGGGGCTCAGCCCCAAGTTGTTGCCCGGCCACAGGCCGGTGGACGACAGCCAGGCCCAGGCCCAGTTGAAAAGGCTTTGGGGCAAAGAGCCGCCAAACCAGGCCGGGCTTGACTATGACGCCATGATTAAAGCCGCAGACCAAGGCGACTTGAAGGGTCTTTTCCTGCTGGCCGAAAACCCGGTGGAGACCTTGCCCGCCGGAGACGATGTTGCCAAGGCCCTGGACAAGCTGGAGTTCCTGGTGGCTTGCGACATGTTCCTCACCAAGAGCGCCCGCCAGGCAACCCTGGTCCTGCCCTTGCGGGGGCCAGCCGAGACAGGCGGAACCATGACCAGCCTGGAGCGCAGGGTCAAGGCCTTTGCCCCTGCAATTCCTTCGCCAGGGGATTTCCCGCCTTTATGGCAGGTGCTGACCAGGCTGGCCGCGTCCCTGGGCCATGACTGGGGTTACAAATCCGTGGATGAAATCATGGCCGAGATCCAAAGGGCAGCGCCCCTTTATCACGACTTGAGCACCCGGGATCTGGAGGACCGCTCCTCTATCTGGCCCGTTCCGGGCAACGAGCTGGTGGCAGACACCCTGCCCCACGGCATTGGTTTGCCCGACGGTCAGGCGGTTTTCCAGCCCATGCACCAGGTTCACAAACCCCAGCCGGTGATCAAGGGATACCCCTACACCCTGTTTGTGGGGCTTGACCTGCCCCACTTTGGCCAGGGCGTGCGCACAGGCCATTCCCCGCGCATGATAAAGGCCCAGTCCACAGCCTTTGCCGGTATGGCCCCCAAAGACTATGAGCGCCTGGAGCTTACCCCCGAAGACCAGATCCTGATCCGTTCGCCCCAAGGCAGCCTCAAGCTGCCGGTGAGGCCGGACCCCAGGCTGGACAAGGGCATGGTCTTTATATCCGCAGCAGCCCCGGCGGCCCAGGTCAACCATTTATTTGAAGCAAACTCAAGCCCGGCCAGGCTGCCCTGTTATTGCAGGGTGAGCCTGCGCAAGGTGTGAAAGCACATAATCAGGAGGCAAAAGCCATGCAAGCGCCGGAACCGGACCTGAAAAAACTGGCAGGCATTTTAAAAGGATTTAAGGGCCAGAAGGACCTTATTCCGGCCCTGCAGGCAGTGCAGAAAGAGTACGGCTATGTGCCGCCCCAGGCCGTGGTCCAGGTGGCGGAGCACTTAAAGGTTTTTCCCAGCCAGATTCAAGGCGTTCTCTCCTTTTATTCCATGTTCCACACCGAGCCCAGGGGCAAGAACCTGGTGACTGTATGCAGGGGCACGGCCTGCCACGTGCGCGGCGGCAAGGGTGTGCTCCGGGTGGTGCAGAACGAACTTGAACTCAAGGACGGCGAAACAGACGAGGATTACCGCTTCACCCTGGAGACCGTGGCCTGTCTGGGGGCCTGCGCCCTGTCGCCGGTGATGGTGGTGAACGGCCAGGTATATGGCCGCTTAAACCCCAGGCGCATTCAAGACACCATAGACCTTTACCGCCAAGAGGAGAAGTAGGCCATGGAAAGGCTCGCCTCGGTTCGGGATCTTGAACGCCTGCGGCAGTCCCTTTCCCTGTTTGAGGATAAAAAGGGCATAACCGTGAATGTCTGCGTGGACACCGGTTGCGCGGCCCTTGGCGCGGTGCGCATCTTTGAGCAGTTCAAAAGTGAGCTGGACAAAAGGAAATTGAACAACAAAATCGAGCTCAAGCCCACCGGCTGCCCCGGATTCTGTCAAAGGGGGCCTTTGGTGGTGATCAATCCCCAGGACATCTTTTACCAGCAGGTGGCGCCCGAGGATGTTAACGACATAATCGACCAGACCCTTTTGCAATACAACATTCTGGGGCGTCTGCTTTACCCCGACCCCCGCACAGACAAACGCTATATCTATTCCAGCGAAGTTCCCTTTTACGCCAAGCAAAAACGCCTGGTCATGGCGGATAACGGCATCATAGACCCCAACAGCATGGAGGATTACCTGAAACGGGGGGGCTATGAGGCCCTGGCCAGGGTGCTTTCCAAGATGGGCCCCGAAGAAGTGATCGACGAAGTGGAAAAAGCGGGCCTAAGGGGCCGGGGCGGAGCCGGTTTTCCCACGGGCACCAAATGGCGCTTTTGCCGCCAAAGCCCGGGAGAGGAGAAATACCTTATCTGCAATGCCGATGAAGGCGATCCCGGCGCTTTTATGGACCGCACCCTTTTGGAGGGCAACCCCCACCTGGTTCTGGAAGGCATGATCATCGGCGGCTATGCCATGGGCTCCCAAGAGGGCTATGTGTATGTAAGGGCCGAGTATCCCACGGCCATAAGGCATCTGGAAACCGCGCTGGCCCAATGCCGGGACCTGGGCCTTTTGGGCGAAGACATCCTGGGCTCGGGCTTTGATTTCAATATCTCGCTTAAAGTGGGGGCCGGGGCCTTTGTCTGCGGTGAGGAAACCGCGCTGATGCGCTCCATTGAAGGCGAACGGGGCATGCCCCGGCTGAGGCCCCCTTTCCCGGCCCAATCCGGGCTTTGGGGCAAGCCCACCAACATAAACAACGTGGAGACCTGGGCCAATGTGCGCCAGATCATTGTAAACGGCTGGGAAACCTTTCACTCAATCGGCAATGAATCCAGCAAGGGAACCAAGATTTTTTCTTTGACCGGGCGCATAAACAACACCGGCCTGGTGGAAGTGCCCATGGGCATCACCCTGCGCGAGGTGATCAACGACATAGGCGGAGGCATTCCCAAGGGGCGCAAGTTCAAGGCCGCCCAGATGGGCGGCCCGGCCGGAGGCTGCATCCCGGCCCGGTTCCAGGACCTGCCGATCGATTACGAGTCTTTAAAAAGCGTGGGCTCCATGATGGGCTCCGGCGGTATGATCATCCTGGATGAGAACACCTGCATGGTGGATTTGGCCAAGTTTTTCCTCACCTTCACTCAAAGCGAATCCTGCGGCGAGTGCTTCCCCTGTCGGCTCGGCACCAAGCAGATGCTCTCCATCCTCACCCGCATAACCAGCGGCCAGGGCAAACCCGGCGACATAGAGACCCTTTTGGAGATCGGCGAGACTGTGCGCGACTCCTCTCTCTGCGGACTGGGCCAGGGCTGCGCAAACCCGGTTTTGAGCACCATAAAATATTTCCGCGAGGAATACGAAACCCATATCAAGGAACTCAAATGCCCGGCCGCGGCCTGCGACGCCATGGTTATCTCGGCCTGTCAACACGCCTGCCCGGCGGGCATAGACGTGCCGAACTATGTGGCCGCCGTGGCCAGGGGTGACCATGAACGGGCGGTTGCCATCATAAGGGAGAGAAACCCATTCGCAGCGGTTTGCGGCCGCATCTGCGTGCACCCTTGCGAGATGAAATGCAGGCGGGGCGAGCTGGACGAGCCGGTGGCCATAAGGGCGCTTAAACGCCACGCTACAGACCGGGTGCGCAAAAAAGGGCCGGAGCACCTCGCGCCCTATCCCATCACTCAAAAAAAACAGGCGGCAGTGGTGGGAGCAGGCCCGGCCGGGCTGACCTGCGCCTATTTCTTACGCAAAATGGGTTACAAAACCACTGTATTTGAAGCCAAGGACCGGGCGGGCGGCATGCTTAGCGTAACTGTGCCCGAATTCCGTTTGCCCAGGCCGATCATAGAACAGGATATTGACTACATCCAAAAGCGCGGGGTGGAGATTCGCTTTAATGCTCCCATAGACAAGAATAACTCCGTTCACCACCTGCTTGAACAGGGCTTTGACGCGGTCTTCATTGCCGCCGGAGCCCAGGCGGCCCGCACGGTGGGCATACCCGGCGAAGAGGCGCATCCCCAAGGGCTCTACTATGGCCTGGACTTCCTTTCCCAGGTCAAGGCCGGTTCGCCCCCGCCTTTGGGCGAGCGGGTTCTGGTTATCGGCGGCGGCAATGTGGCCGTGGATGTGGCCCGGACCTGCCGCAGGCTAGGCGCGCCGGAAGTGCGCATGATCTGCCTGGAGGCCAGGGACGAGATGCCCGCCTGGGAAAAGGAAGTGGAAGAGGCCTTGAGCGAAGGGATCATGCTGGAAAACTCCTGGGGACCCAGGCAGCTTGTTATCAGCAGCCAAAAGGTCACCGGAGTGGAGTTCATGGCCTGCACCCGGGTCTTTGACATGGAGGGGAGATTCAACCCGGCCTACGAGGACCAAGTTCGGCAAAAATTTGCCTGTGACACGCTTTTGATATCCATAGGCCAGGCCCCGGACTTGAGTTTTCTTTCCGAGGACGAAGGCCTGGAACGGGCGGTTTGGGGCACCTTGCAGGTGGATGAAAACACCCTTGCCACCAATATCCCCCAGATTTTCGCGGGCGGCGATTTCACCACCGGCCCCACCTTTGTGATCCGGGCCGTGGCCTCGGGCAGGCGGGCCGCCCTGGCCATTGCCAAATACTTAAAAGGTGATGAGACCCGGGTTGAGATTCCGGACGAAAAAAGCTCCCTCGGCCAGGATGACCAGCTTCTTTCCCAACAGGAGGCCGAGACCCCGCTCACCGGCCGGGTGCCGATAACCATTGAGGAAGCCAGGGAAAGGGTGCGTGATTTCAGGGAAGTTGAATCAGGCTATTCCGAAGAACAGGCCAGGAGCGAAGCCAGGCGCTGCCTGCGCTGCGACCTTGAGGGAGAATAAACAAAGCGGGCAACCACGCGGTTGCGGGCCTTTTGCCCAAAGCCGCGTCAAGCGCCCGCCGGGAGGCGGCAGATGATCCGCTCTATTACCAAGGCCAAGGATCAGGAAGAACTTAAACGGCTGTTGAACGGGCTTACCCGGCTTTTTGTGGCCGGCTGCGGCACTTGCGCCACCCTTACCCATACCGGCGGGGTGGAGGAAGTGGAATCCATGCGGCTTTGGCTCATGGAAAACGGCAAAATCGTGACCAGCACCACGGTGATCCCCGTGGCCTGCGACCAGCTCAGCCATGAAATTCTGGAAGAGCATGAAAAGGCCCTAAAGTCGGCGGACGCCATTTTGGTGATGAGCTGCGCCTATGGGGTGCAGACCCTGGCCACCCAGACCGGCAAGATGGTTATACCCGCCCTGGACACTGTTTTTGTGGGCAAGGAGACGGCCCAAGGGGAGTTCCAGGAGGCCTGCGAACAGTGCGGGGACTGCATCCTGGGCGACACGGGCGGCATATGCCCGGTAACCGCCTGTCACAAGGGGCTGGTCAACGGGCCTTGCGGGGGCACCAACCACGGTAAATGCGAGATCGACCCGGATAAGGATTGCGCCTGGACCGGCATTTACCTGCGGCTTTCCGAACTGGGCAAGCTGGACCGCATGCGCCGTTATCAAGAGCCCAAGAACTACAATGTGGAACCAAAGCCGGGCAAAATCCGCCTGACCAGCGGCTAGCACGGCTGTTTTATCAAACCGGTAAGGAGAGCCCCACCATGCGCACATTCAAGGAAGTGCTTGAATCAGGGGAGTTTGTAATCACTGCCGAGGCCGCCCCGCCCAAGGGGGTGAATCTGGAAAAGATGAAGCACCATATCGAGCTTTTGCGGGACAAGGTGCACGCAGTGAACATAACGGACCATCAGAGCTCTGTTATGCGCTATCCCTCCTTGGGCGGAGCCCTTCTGGCCAGGGAAATGGGGGCTGAACCTATCCTGCAGATGACCTGCCGGGACCGGAACCGCCTGGCCCTGCAGGCAGATCTTTTGTTTGCCGCCTCCAGGGGGGTGAACAACGTGCTTTGCCTTACCGGTGATTCCGTGGTGGTGGGGGACCACAAAGAGGCCAAGGGTGTTTTTGACCTGGAATCCAGCCAGCTTGTGCGCACCGTGAAAAATCTGCAAAAGGGCTATGACATGGCGGGCAACCGCCTGGACGGGGCGGTGGATTTCTGCGTGGGCGCGATAGTCACCCCGGAGGCGGACCCTCTGGAGCCTCAGAAGATCAAGTTTGAAAAGAAAATCGAATCCGGGGCGGAGTTTATCCAGACCCAGGCTATCTATGATATGGAGAAATTTAAATCTTTTATGGACTATGCCCATGGGTTTAATGTTAAAATTCTGGCTGGGATTATCCTTTTGACCTCAGCGGGCATGGCCCGGTTTATGAACAAAAACGTGCCCGGCGTGCTGGTGCCGGAGAGCCTGATAAAGGAAATGGCCGAAGCGCCCAAGGGCCACGCCCTGGCCACGGGCATAAAGATCGCGGGCCGCATGGTGAAACAGCTCAAAGAGGAAAACCTTTGTCACGGCGTGCATATCATGGCCATTGGCAAGGAAGAGCTGGTGCCGGAGATTCTGGCCGCCGCCGAGGTGAGCATTTAGGCAAGACAGTTCCGGAACCCAAAGGAGGCAAGAACGGCTCTTTGCACGGTTCCGGGTGTTTCAAATGAGATGGGGCGATAAGGCAAACCCAAGTTGAGCTATTGGTGTAACTGGAGGAGAGTATGGGCAAGAGAATCTTGATTGTCGATGATGATCCGGATCTGGTGGAAGCTGTAAGCATGCTCCTGGAGGCTGAAGGCATGGAGCCCATTCAGGCCTATGGAGGAGTGGAAGGCCTGGCCAAGGCCAGGAGCGAAAACCCGGACCTGATTGTCCTGGATATCATGATGCCGGACAAGGACGGCTACCAGGTGGCCAAGGAACTGGCCAAGGACGACGCCCTAAGCGAGCTGCCGGTGATCATGCTCACCGCGGTGACCGAATATGTGGGAGACACCAGCTATTCCCACGCCAGCGGCAAGGATCTGGTGGCTGACGACTTCTTTGAAAAGCCGGTGGATCCAAGCGCCCTAGTGGCCAGAATCCTGGAGCTGGTGAGCTAGGCCCCCTAAAGGGCCACCCAGCCCCAAACGCCCATCCGCCAGGCACCTTAAGCGGCCGCGTGCGCGCGCACACAAAGGGAGGGAGCGCCGCACGTGGGCCGCTTTCTTATTGCCCCAAAAAATCTGCGATTTTTCGGGGACCCCGGGGGAAGAGCACCCCAAAAAATCTGCGATTTTTCGGGGACCCCGGAGGAGCAGCACCCCTAAAAACACTGCGGTTTTTTGGGGACCACGGGGGAGAAGCACCACTATAAACAATGCGGGTTTTTGGGGACCACGGGGGAAGAGCACCCCTAAAAACACCGGGTGTTTTTGGGGACCCCGAGGGAGAAGACTGGGAAATGCTAATTTGCCGGAAGGCTCTAACTGTTGGTGATTCTATTTTAAACAGGGTTAGGCGTGGGTAGGTTGGCCAAAAACAGGGCTATATTCATGACAAGTGCAGTACGGCTAAACAAATTGAGTGATCACCCAGCTTCAAGCCGTCATTGCTACAGCGTGCAGTTTCAGGCCCAGGGCGTCTATTACCTTGAGAATAGTGTCAAAATTTGGGTTACGTTCACCTGAGAGAGCTTTGTATAGACTCTCGCGGGACAAACCAGCGTCACGGGCGACCTGTGTCATACCTTTTGCGCGGGCAATATCGCCCAAGGCTTTGGCTATAAAGGCGGCGTTGCCTTGTGCCTCTTCAAAACATGCCTCCAGATAGGCGGCCATCTCCTCTGGAGTGCGCAGGTGTTCTGTGACGTCATATTTAGTTGTAATGGTTTTGGCCATGACAATCTCCTAAAGGTTCTCGGCCAGGGCCAGGGCGGTCTTGATATCTTGAGCCTGGGTGCGCTTGTCTCCCCCCGCTAAAAGTATGATCCCCCTTTCACCCTGAATTTAATAGTAAACACGGTAGCCTGGGCCATAATCGATCCGAAGTTCAGAGACGCCTTTGTGCCCACCGGCCTGGCATCGCCGGGGTTGCCTAAAGACAATCTTTCTATACGAAACAAAATGAGAATGTGTGGCTGGATGTCTCATAATCCATCAAGCCATTTAGCGAACTTAGTTGTACTGTCTAACGTTACCAAATCTTGAAGGCTATGTCCTCTTTGATAAATCTAAAAGCGATCATGGTGATAAACAAGACTCTATATATCTTGTATTTAGCCATCATTTCCTTCTGGTTTTTAAGGCCCCAAAAATTTCAAACTCACCCAAACGGAGAGGCTATTTCCTCAGGCGCAGCACCCCAAATGCTTTTGCTGGTTAGTAATCGCTCTTGTCATTCCGTAAAAAGCGCATCATGGGGTACATCCGTTTCGAATACTTTATATCTTTCCCTCATAAACTGTTTAATTGCCTGAAAATTTGGAACAGGAGCATGAATTACTAAGCCCCATGTTTTCATCATAGATGCAAAGCTAGTTTTATCATGCATCTGGAAATTTTCCGCGTCTATCTCATCAATATTTAGCTGGTAAATTTCTTCGTTCAATTTTCCATTAAGAATATTTATTATCGTTTCTTGTAGCTTTTGCATGTAAATATGATTTACGAAACCGGTCCAAACCTTTTTTCGAGCTACATAGTTAGCAACCGCATTGCATACAATCAAAGAAAGGTGCCAATCTTTGTATCCTTTCTTTTTGAGTTCTTCAAAAAAGCTTCTGTGCTTATCACTGGATAGTATTTTAGGCCAGACAACGCTCATTAACAAAGAAAGCCTGTTATAGCGGTTTTGAACATACTTCGTGGCTTCTTCTGTACTAAAAAATTTCCCATCATCATTGTTCCATGTAAGTTCGGGATATTCATGTAAGTTATATATGCGATCTGGTTCGATTACATCCAAGGTATTCTTTTCTTCTTCCATAAATAGCTTAGAAGTAAGCACCTCTCTATACAATTCAGGGTATGGACGCGTGAAGAATGTTTTAGAGATAAGGTCATTTTCAAGAGCGGTCTTTATTTTTTGTTGGAACTCTTTTTGGCTTAAAGTCGTACAATATCCCAAAACTGAAAGGGCATATGCGAGTGTGTTTTGTGTATGGTAATCAGGCTCTTGAAGAATTTTATCTTTAAAGCGGGGCAGTTCAACATCCCATTCAAGCTTTTTACTATCAAATTGTTCACTAAATTTCATCCTATCTTCTTTTGTTAAGTATGCGTTTATTTTAACTTTGACAGGCAATACTTGCAAATCATCCATAGCTAAATCAGCTAATACTACCTGCAAAATAGCAACAAATTCTTCTACTACCCGTGTAAGTTCATAACTATTTTCAAAGCAAACTTCCCATTCAACACCAAGTGCTTTCCAACCTATTTTTCTCACTTCTCCAACATCGTTAAACGGTTTTCCTGATAGGTTTTCTTCAAGTTGTAACCAAATGTCTTCTATGGAAGTTTTTTTCCAATATGAACTTTCATCCTGTTCATCAACTAATAGAGTTAACTCTTCTCTAAGCTTTTGATCTAATGCCCATTTTGAAAACTTTACTTCGACATGTTTACTTACTTCGGGCCAAAACCTTTGCGATAAGGTTCTCACAATCGTCCCATAAATAAAAACCTTTACACGATTATCATGTTCATCAAAAATTAGTGGCTGAGAATCGTAATGATGGTGCGATAGTAAGGCTAGTTCCATAACGGAGAAAAAGGTTAGCCATTCACCGGACTTATATAACATCTCTGCGATTTGGAAAAAACTTTTACTGATATAATCTTGAACGTCATCATCTCTAGAATGAAATGCAAGGAATAATGCGGATAATAAATACAATTTCGCAGCGTACATCAGACCAAGTTCACTATAGGCTTCTGCAATAAAGCGAGATGCAATAATAGTTCCCCTAAGCGTTTCTGCAGAAAACCAATTAATTTTCGCTCGGTGCAAATGATCTATGGCCAGCAAAATCTGATTATTATCATAAAAAGCCACAGCCCGATCTCTACATTTCGCAGCCGCCGTAAAACCGCCAGCCCTTTCTGCTAACAGTTGATCTACGCGATGTGCTATTTTTAGAAACCTTGGATCCTTTCCTATCATAGGGGTTAATACCGCGAGAGTGTCAGAAAAATGTTCCAGAGGAAATAACGCCGCTTTCTCAACTGTATCAACGAGCTCTTGCCAACACTCAAAAGTTTTATCTATCTTTATGTTTGGCTCTACACTTTCTAAGTGTGGGAACATAAATGCACGAGCCTTGTTTTCCAATAAAGAACATCGGGTATTTATACCTATTGTGTTTTCAAGGAAATAGTCAGTGCGATCCATATATTTTCTTGACAAATCGTGTAAATAGGATGCTTCAATATCTAATTGACCTAGATGCTTTGCACCCGAACAATACATCAACAAAACACCAACATCTGTTAATTTAGCAGGGTCTTGTATCTCTTCAATATCTTTAAAATAATCTCTGATAATATCTTTATATGCATTAAGATTATTCTGCCCTCGCAGAGCGGCTACACAAATCTCGTATTGCACCCTACTTTTTATATAATCACCGCCATCTGATAAAAACTTATTTATAGTATTTAACCATGGCACTAAGTCGGGCTTAAGCTTTTCTTCGAACGTAGCTTTTCTAAGGCCGTATTTAATTTCATGGAAATCTGAAAAGTTGTAAGGCTGTTCATTATTTTCAACCCAACGTTCCCTATATTTTTCATAATATTCGTCATCATTAGTAGGAGTTGGATACATTTCCGATGGTATGTGAAGATACTGTTCTGCGATCCAAAATATATCAGGATCGCTTAAGTTTTCAGATAAGGCGCGCCCATCTAAAATCTGTAAATCTATTCCATATTCACATCGACACCACTTAATGAGCTCGTTTCGTTTAGCAATGGAGACATCTTCAACACAAAAATAAATAACAGGACGTTTTTCCTGCGTATGCGAAAATATAGACTTTATATCAAATTTGATTTTAGGAGCTATTTTTTCCTGCAAGGAGCAAGCAAAAAACACATTTCCATCTTTAGAAACTCCCTCAAACAGTTTTGTATCGTCTATGACGAACAGATCATCCAAATAAGTTTTGTACGTTTCAAAATCTCTTCCTTGGTCTCCGCCTGCGCCAACAGGCCCTGTTCCAGGCAAAATATTTCTACATATTCTTTGTCGTGCAAATTCTCGTGTCATATCCTCGAAGTGGTGGTGCTTATTCTGAACTTTTAGTTGTCCAAGATGAAATCGAATCTGTGCTCTTACTTCCCGGATTGTCATAGCGGCTGTAGTACCTTGTAATAAGTGTTTGCTGTGTTTTCTAAAATATAGAAAAAGTAATTTCTTTATAACTACTAATTATTCCTATCAAATCTAAACCATATCCATTACCATAAAATATATTATTGAGAGCAGTCATGTTGAGATATCGATATTGCAAAGTAAATTTACCGGACTTCCCACTCATCCGGAACAAGAGCAGGGGGTTTTGTCCATGGGACTTCGACCACAGATTTCTGAAACCATTCATCTCGAAGATTCGCGTGTTCGGCTATGATAATCTGAAAATTTGATACTTCTTGAGTTGCAAACCGATACAACATCAAAAACAAGTTGCGGACCTTTTCAAGGTCGGCATCCCTTTCTGTTTCATCCACAGAGCCTGACACACTCTTGTAGATTTGTTCGGAAGGAAAATAAACCTGAGATGGCTGGTCAAGGAATAAAAATGAAGGAATGGGCTTATTGTTGTTAGCTGCATAATAGTGAAGGGCCAAAAGAGTTGCCAAATGATAAGCCAAATGATTCTCGCCCCCACCGGTATTAATCATAGGAACCGGCCGGTCTGGCCTGTCAATCAAAACAGTCATGTTAGCAAGATCGAGCCGAAACGGGTATTGCGCGAATTCGGCATCAAGTTTGCCAACATACAGGGATATTCGATTCGAAATGATATTTAGAATGGAAGCTAAACGTTCAGCACTATCATCTATACCTACTGCCTTTTCTAACCGACTCACATGTGATGCACAATCATCTACTCTTTCCTGAAGGGACTTCAGATCATCGTCGGGTCGATAGGTTTCAAGAAAAAGACTAATTCGTCCAACTACTCTAGCTGCAGCAGCATTTCGACTACCCATCTCAGCAATCGCCTCGTTTGCTGCTATGGCCGATGCAAGTTCCTCCCCCTTAATTCGCAATTGTTCGTTCATCTCGAATAATTCGTTTTCGATTTTCTGTTTAAATTCTTCTAGATTTGGGCGATCTCCCGCTACGACCTTTAACTCTTGATCTAATGAAAGAAGCTCTTGAAGAAGTACTTTTGCGATAGGGGTATTAAGGCCGAAGTCCTTTGGTGCAAATGGCCATTGCCATTTTCCTGACTCTGTTTTTTTAGGAAAGGCAGCTATTGATTCCAAGCGGCTTTTTTGTTCCTGCGCCTCATTTGTAAACCCATCTTCTTTCTGGACAAATAACTGTGTTGCCCTTAGTGTTTCGTTTATCGTGGACCGCTTCTTTCTAATCATTGCTATTTCATTTTCCAACTCAGCAATACGCCACGTGTCTTCGTCCGGAACCGGGGCGGGCTTCCACCTAGCTATCTCTGACAAATGAAACAATACTTCTTCTGTGGTTTTGAGCGTTGCAGCGTTAGCGAAAATTCCTACATGACGAGCTTCTGACAATAGTCCCAATGCCCGAACATCAAGCTGCTCTCTGAATTGTTGCGCATCTGCAAGTTGCTTCTGTGCAATTTTCAAATTGCGTTTTGCAGCTCGGAGTTTAGACTCGATTTCCATGCGGTCTTCCGGAACAACACCAAGGAGTATCGGCAAGGTATCCTTGATGGTTTGTTGCATATAATCCTCATTCTGCCTGTAGAATAATTGCTCCTTATTTGCAATAAGGCTCTGTTTTTGGAATAGATAGTAGTAGGTATGCTTAATGGTTGGGCGATATGATTGTCGACTTTGATCTTTAGAAACATGTGTTTGAGGAGCGGGGATCCCGAGTAACTCCGAAAGCAATGCGACTACAGTATCATCATCGGCGTTTTGCAGGAGATCTTCAAAAGAGGGTGGATCTATGGAGGCACCCCGTCTGATCATAGCCCTTGAGCAACTAGCCGCATTTGTCGCCGGGGCTGGTTTTGCGACCAAAACCTGTTCGCTGGGAAACTGGTATATGACCGCATACCAGGCAACTTTATCTCGAATAGGACCTTCCGGAATATTAAAATTACTCTGTCCCATACAATACTCAACGATGTCCGATAGAGCCGATTTGCCTGTAGACGGACTGCCTGTGATAATATTCAGTCCATTGATTTGAAAAGAAATACGTCTAATATCACCGGCGTGGCTGTAAATGATGATTTCACGAATTCTCATGGTCGAATTCCTAACATGGTGTAGATTGTAACTCGATCATTGACCTGAGCTAATTTTCGCCCTAGCAACCGTGCCACTGTCTGGCAGTCTTTGGTATCTTGTGAGCCCTTAATGGTCTTGCGGACAATTTTATCATTGAGTGCGATACAGCCAGAGTCATCTACGGTAATAGCTTCATAGTCCATCAAGTAGGCGAATGCTTCCATTGTGTAGAGGAAGAGGCCTCGAGCACGAAGGGCAAAACCAACTCTGATTTCTGGGTGTCCCTGCAAAATTTTAGTAAAGTAGGTTCGAGGGGCCGATCTTATTAGTTCCCGTGTGCGTTTGTGTAAACTCAGAGGAAGGATTAAAAGCGTCAATGAATACGGCATAGGTCGTTTCGCTAATTGATTGTAACTTTCCAGTCCACGAGCCAGAACAAGTCCGCAAAATGCAGGATTGAAGAGATTTCTAATCTCGCGAGGCCGCTGATGCCAAGGCTTCATGATTTACTCCCGTAAAGTATTTCCTCCATCCTCTCATTAAATCTTGGATGCCAATGAACACGAGGTGTTTCTTCGTTTGCCAGCATGTGATAGCTACCCATGGTTACAAAAGTTGCCGTCACACCCTTTCTAACGCGTAAGTTGGGATTGCCCATTGTGGAAAGCTGATTGATTAATTTTCTGCCTGTCATCTGCAGAAGATCTTCGGGTGTGCTATCATCCAGTTCCTCGAAAACGATTTCCCTCAATCTCGACCATTCATCCACAAGACGATCATCATATTGTTCCAACTCACCAGAAAGCGTGACCTCCTCTCGCAACCACGCCCCTCTCTGCTCAAAGGCCCTGTAGTAATCTAAAATTGCCCGTCTGAGACGATCTGAGCGTAGACCAATGGCCCTAAGTTGCTTAACGAAATAGCGTTCATCTGAGTCTGGATCGATTTTTCCTTCTGGTTCAGCATTTTCAAAATCGACAGGAAGATTATCCTCTATAAATTGCTCCGCAATTATTCCAAGCTTTTCTGATACTTCCCATCCACATATAGCTTGAGGCCTATGTCCGGTTAGAAGATTAATACATAGGTTAATCCACCAGCCTTCAAGACGTTCATAAACAGGAATGCGAAACTGAGGACGAATCGGCCTAAACCTTTCATTGATAATCTGATTTGGAATATCTTGAATTCGTTCCTGATAGTCAAAAATTGTAATCCTATTAAAAAAATCCAGCCAATCGTTATCAGGGAGCCGAGCTAAAAGATCCTTTGTTTTTGCGATTGTTTTAGATTCTGAACGGTTAAGTGTTTCATTAATTCTATCTAAAAAAGTGTTAGTTTTTTGAACACCAGGTAAAAAGGCCTCTAACAGTGACCCAGTAGAAATCTGACCAGTTGTGCATAGATAAAAAGATACTGTGTCTGTGGAAATTTCTTTTCGGAGGTAGTAATCTAGCCATATTCTAACTGATTTCCAGAAGTCTGGGGAGAGATCGCTCAGGGAATCCCCAGGAGCCTTATGCTTAAGGGAAGCAAGAATTCTACCTTCTTCTGGATCTGTGAAGTCAATATCGTCATCTTTTTCAATGAAGCATTCTACCTCTTCTGGAAGCTGAAGTGTCTGAAGTAATGCATATCTTAGTTGGTAAATGTATCCAAGTGCCTGCTCGGGTGCTGAAAATTGGCTATTGGAAGAGGTCATAAGTAATTCCTGCCAAATAATCACGGAACTAAAATTTTAATGGGAACGTATATCCTCAAGTAGGAACATTTTCATATTGTAAAGATCAACGACCTTTCTTACCCAACTTGAGGCTCTTATTACTGGCAATAATACAAAAAATCGTCCAAACTACATGCTTGCAAAAACTAATTCAAATATTATCCTTGGATAGTGCCGTGGCTCCCAAAGATAATTGTTTTTCCCTTCATTAGTTGAACCCTTAAGCTTACTAAACAAAACTGTAACTTTGTTATAGCCCAAACGGTATAGACACAGATGTAAACGGCCACAGAGTTATCATTAGTCGTGGACTTCTAAATTCTATTTGCAATGTTTGATTTTGAAGCTGGTGGGCTAAGAATTCTGCCACAGTTTCCCCCCAGATAATACTCGCCACAATCATCCACAAATTAGTTCATTTTACACCCATGGTCAACCGTGTATTTATCCATGGGGGTTGATCTCATGAGAAGTTTTCGAACCTCTGTGCGTCTTGAGGGAGGTTATACAAGTTTCAATCCGGAGTTCAATTCAATATTCCAATCCATGCTAAGCAACTTAAACCGATCTAAATTTCAAATTCAATGGCCCTGGATCGATAGACCTATGTAGGTCTGCATTAACTTAAAAGCCGAGATTACACACACTTCCAGCGGATGTCAGATTATACCTCAACATCATCTAGAAAAAGTATCAAGCAAATCCTTAGTAACTCCCACTTCTTGGATACTAACCCTATCTTACAAAGGTTCGATAAAGGATTAATAATATTCGCCGCCACCCCACATCCCCGAAAAACAAACCCCGCTGCCATTCGCCGAACCACGCCCGAAAATACACCAACGCGGGATTATTCTAAAAATCCAAATCCTATCTTGAAGGCTAAAACTGTTTCTGAGCCCCCACCTCTAAGCCCCTACCCCAAATCCTTCTCCATATCCAAGAGTATCTGCGCCGCTGCCGAGGGTTGGGTCAGGGTTTGGGGGCCTTGCCAAACCGGGTTGCCTGGGGTGCGCCATTTGGAGCGGAACTCGGCCAGGTCTGCTTTCAGGTGTTTATAGATAATCATCTTTTGCAAAAAGTTTCTCTGCTCAAAGTCGCATTCCCTGGCTGTGTCCACGGTGCGGCCGTTTTTTAGTTTGTAGATCATGGGTAACTTCGCGCCCCTTTACCTTTTGAGTCAGACCAGGGCCGGGAAATAGACTTTAAAGGTGCTGCCCTTGCCCAAACGGCTTTCCAGGCTGATTCTGCCCTGGTGTTCTTCTGCAATGGCTTTAACGATCGGCAGGCCCAGGCCGGTGCCCACAATATGGCGGGTGTGTTCGCTTTTCACCCGGAAAAAGCGGTCGAAAATCCTTTTCTGGTCTTCCGGGGCCACGCCTATGCCGTTATCAGAGACCTCAAGGCACACATAGCCTTTTTCCAAACAAACAGAAACCAGGATCTCCCCTCCGTCCGGCGTGTAACGCACCGCATTGCCCACCAGGTTCATCAAGACTTCCCTGATGGCCCCGGGGTCGGCCATGATCTCGGGCAGGCCTTCTTTAAGCTCAAGGCTCAGCTTGTGTCCCCTTTCCTTGGCAGAGGCGTCCCAAAGCTCGCGGGCTTCGGTGGCATATTCGCCCAAATCAAGCGGGCTTTTCTGGCGCACCACGCCCTGGTCCTCGATTCGGGTCAAGTCCAGAAGGTCGTTTATCATCTCAACCGCGCCCTTGATCCGCTCCTGCATGCGGTAAAGCATTTTCTGCTGTTTGTCATCCAGGGTGTGGCCCACGGTCTTTAAGATAACCTTGGCCTGGGTGTCGAGCACAGCCAGGGGGGCCTTGAGCTCATGGGAGACCATGGCCACGAACTCGGACTTTTTCTGGTCCATCTCCTTCAGATAGGTGATGTCCTCGATCACAGTCACCAACCCCAGCACGCCGCCCTCCGAGCCTGCCACCAGGTTCACCCTGGCCCTGATAAAGCGGGGCGGGTCTTCCTTTATCTTGAGTTCCTGGGAGATCATCTGGGCGGGTTCTTCCGGGCTGGCCATGCGGTCGGTGAGCCTGTGCAGGGCTGCCAAGTGCGGGTGCTCTCGCACCCTGGAGCCGATCACGCAGCTGGAATCCATCTCCATCAGCCGGGTGAAGGCCGGGTTGCAAAGCACAATCCCGCCGTCCTGATCGGTGATCAAAACCCCCTCACTCATGCTGTTGATCACAGCCTTCAGCCTGCTTTTTTCGGTGGTTATGGCCCAAAGACCCCGTTGGCGCTCCCTGGCCAGGCGGTCCCTTTCCCGGGCCAGCCTGCGCAGCTCCCAGACCCTGCCCACCGCCTTTTTCAAGAGCCAGGGCACAAAGGGCTTGGTAAGCACATCCAAAGCGCCAAGCCTCACGGCATAGACCGCCTTTTCTATGGTGGCCTGGCCGGTAAGCACAATCACGTCCACATCCTGGCCCGCCTCGACCAGGCGCTCCAGAACTTCGGTGCCTTCCATGTCCGGAAAAGAAAGTTCGATCAGGGCCAGTTCACATGCGCCCTGCAAAAGGATATCCAGGGTCTCTTGGCCGGTGCGGGCCTCCACCACCCCATAGCCCTGACGCCCCAGAATCTGGGAAACACCCTCTCTGATCTCAGCCTCAGGGTCTGCCACCAGGATCTGAAGCCCGCTTGTGTTTGCGCACATGCCGCCACCCATACCAAATATTAGTATTTTGATGGGTCTTTGATATTATGACAAACCGGAGGGCATTCAGTCAACGGCCCCCTGTTAAAGGGCCTTATAGAGATCCCCCTCTTTAACCGCCCGCCCCTGGTCCACCAGCTCGGCCAGGTGTTTTTGAACCATCTGGCCCTCCCAATGACGCAGGAGCTTGGGTAAAAAGGGAAATCCGCCATATATGATCGCCGCATCCACGATCTGCTCCAAGCTCTGCGGCTCTTTGAGCAGTTTCAGAATCGCCAGTGAGCGCTCATCTATTATGCGGGCGTAATCCAAAAGGGATTCCTTGATCTTTTTCTTGATGATCCCCTTGTGGGAAGAGACCAGAATTCCGGGATCAAGCTCGGCCAGCCGGTTGATGGATTCACGGGTCTGGGCAATATTCCCTTCCGGGTTGGCGTACCAGGGGCCAAAACCGGTCAGGTCAATATCAGCGCTCAGCAACACATCATATTGAGGCAGGAAAAAGCAGCAATGATCAATGGTGTGGCCGGGGGTGAAGAGCACTTGAAGCCTGGTTGAGCCCAGGTCAAACTCCTGGCTCGGCGAAAAAGTGCCGCTTATGGGGCAATCCGTAAACCCCATGGTCCGCCGCACAAAATCCTTCCAAATGGCCCTGATCTCAAGATCAGGGAAAAAACGCCTGCCCAACGCCTCAAGCGATACGCCCGAGTCTGCTGCCATCTCCGGAACCAGTATCTCTTTATCGGCAAAAAGATGGTTCAAGGCCATGTGGTCCGGGTGGGTGTGGCTTATAAGCACCAGATCAACCTGGCCGGACTCGGCCAGGGGCATAAGCGCCTTTTCCCCACAGCCCGTGTCTATCAGCACTGTGGTCTTGTCTTTTATGAGCACACTGTGGCTGAAGGGAAACCTGCCCTGGCCGCGGCCAGGCACCAGCCATATGGGGCCGATAACGTGTATAAGGCCATCTGTGATCTCGCGCTTCATTTATGCTTCACCTGCTTAGATATTCCCAAGGTTCTGAGCGCATAACTGTATCAGTTTTTCTCTGGACAAGAAATCACCAACCCCGCCAACCCGCCGCTCCGGGTTCGAAAACATTGACAAGCGCTTCAGGGGTATCTATCTTTTAGCGAATAAAAATACTTTTTTTCAAAGGTCCAATTTCATGAAATTTGTTTTCGGCTTTACCTGAGCCCCGTTTCAGGCATCTACCCGGGTGCGGTAGGCGGGGTCTGGCCGAAACCCTTGTTCAGTTTGAGCAATCAAATTATCATCCCTTCCCACCATCCAAACACCCGGCGCATTTTTGAAGAGCTTTTGAAAAGAGCCAATTCCGCTGAATAATAGATTTTAAAAAACAAGGAGCAGACATGCTTGATTGCCGTAAAATGGCTTGCCCTCAGCCGGTTATCCAGACCAAGAACCTGGTGGAAGCAGAATCACCGAATTCTGTGGAAGTAATGGTGGATAACAAAGCCGCCAGTGAAAACGTATCCCGCTATTTAGGCACCCAGGGATTCAGCGCGGAGGTGAGTGAAAAGGACGGGGATTTTGTGGTGACAGGCAAAAGAGACGGCGAAGCCCCCATGCCGGAAGCAAAGGATCAGGAACAGAGCGCCCCTGCCGTTGGCGGAGACATGACCAAACAACTGGTCTTCATAAGGTCTGAGTGCATCGGCTCAGGCGATGACAAGCTGGGGCGCGGGCTCATGAAAAACTTTATCCTCACCTTAAAGGAGATGGGCCCGGACCTGTGGCGGGTGATCTTCTTGAACGGCGGGGTCAAGCTCTGCTGCCAGGGTTCGGAAGTGCTCGAGGCCATACAGGAACTGGAAAAATCCGGTGTGCATATTCTGGTCTGCGGCACCTGCCTGGATTTCTTTGGCATTCTGGAAGAAAAACGGGTGGGCGAGACCACCAATATGCTGGATGTGGTAACCAGCCTGCAACTGGCGGGCAAGGTGATCACCGCCTAGAAGAATTTTCATACCCTTCCCTGCCCCAACCAAGGGTCAGGGGAGGGATATCTCATAATACTTCCAGATCAATACCGGCCGATAACTTTTCCCGATTGGCGGCAAAGGGCCAGACCAAGTTCAGGGAGCTGCCCTGGTAGGTGCGCTCAAGCCCGCTCTCAGACTGGCTCACCGTCTCCACCGGGTAGCACCAGAGAAGCGCGGGCGGATTCAAGGAAAGCCGCACTACAAATCCGTCGGCCTCATTCACCAGATCCAGGCTTGAGACCAGCCCCTTTTCCCAGGGGCTTTCAAGCCCCATCTTTTCTTTACCGGGCAACAGAATGTGTTTTCCCGGGTCGCTGGCCGCAAGCAGGGAAAAATTAATTTCAACGGCAAACATCACCCCCGGCCTGCCTTTATCCGGGGCGGTTGCTATATAGTCCACGCTGAACAAGGCCCCGGGGCCAAGGCTGAAGCCCTTTTCCACGTTCAAGGGCCAATTGCCCCCATCGCTATAAATGCCGCCCTTGCGTAAAAGGCGCAGCCAGGCCCTTTCCTTGGCCTGGCCCTTTTCCAGGATCTCATAGGGCTGGTTTACAAAGTCTCCCCATTCCCTGAAACCAAGTCCGGGCATATCCCTAAGCCCGGTTCCCTCGGGCAGGATATGATCCTGGAACATGGCCCGCTCATACCAGTCATAGATCAGGTGTTTTTCCAGGTTTTCTTCCTTGAACACAACCCGGTCGTGAATGGACTGAACTTCGCCCTCTGAATCACCTTCGTCGCCTGTCATGGTCAGCAATTCGTGATAAGCCTCGTGCCGCCTGGTGAGACCCAGCCCCAGGTTAAAGGCCTGGGGCCTTAAATCCAGCACGCTTACACTGCCGCCATAGGAGGGATGGATAACCGCATCCAGATGAGGCCCTGCCAGAACAACCTCTTCCCGCCCGTCCAGATCCAAATCCAGGGCCCGGCATTCGGCCCAATCCGCCTTGCCGTGTAGGGCCTTATCCGCCAGGGTGTCCGCCTTTATCAGGTGTTCATGCACCGCCGCTCTGAGGTGGGCCAGGTAAAGGCCGCCGAACAGCCCGTGCCAATAGGCGCAGTTGCATTGAGACTGATAAAGATGATCCAAGGCCAGTTCCGGGGCATCCATATTGGCCAGCTTTTGGCTCACAAAGAGCATGCGCTTGTGCATGAGGTTGGATTCCCGGTATTTGACCAAAAAATTGTCCCAGATCCCGCCCCGCAAAAAGGGGCGCATCTCCTCAAACTCACCCTTTTGCTTAAGCTCCTTGGTAAGTGCCTCCATCTTCACTGCGGTGCGGCTGGGCAAGGCCCAGGTCAACATCTCCTCATAGGCCGCAGTGGGCAGGTAAATTCGCCCTTCCGGCGGGTTTTCACTGGCCCACTGGCCGCAATGCCCCAGGCTCAGCCAATCAGAGGCCTCCAAGGCAGCCTCGATAAACCGCTTAAGCCAACCCCTTTTAAAGACCCAGTCCCAGGTGTCGGGCCACAGGCCGAATTTCTCCATGTCATCGCCATAGGTGGCGCAGGTGGGGCCTTTGGAATCAAGAACCCTTTTGAGAAAATCCAGGGTCTCGGAGGGATCTTTAAAGGGAATGCTGTAGCGCAGTTCTTTATGGGTGGGAAACACCCCCAGGCCAAAACCCTCTCTTTCAGTCAGGTGATAACCGAACATGGCCTCCGGCCCCAGCCCGGCATAATAAAGATGAGTGTCATCCACCAGGGTGTAGGCCAGATCCAGGCCCCCTATCTTGGCGGGCATTCCCGGCTCCCAGATGCGCTCGGCCAGCCAAAGACCGGTGGGCTTTTTCCCAAACGTTTCCCGGGTGAAACCGCTTTGCTTGACAATCTGGGCCCTGGCATCCCTTTTGGGGATCGAGGCCAAAAGGGGTTCGTAATAACCGCCGGTGAGTATCTCCACCTGCCCCTTTTGGGAGAGCTTTGCCACCTGTTCCAGATATCCCGGTTGGTTTTGCTTGAGCCAGTTGAGCAAAGGGCCCGAGTAATGCAACCCGCATCTGAACTCGGGGTATTGCTCCAAGGTCTTGACCACCGGTTCATAGCAGGTTTCATAGGCATAATGCATGACATGATCAAAATTACCCACCGGCTGGTGGGCATGGAGCACCAACAAAAGGGTCATCTTTTCAGAGGCCATGGTTCAATCCAGACCGCCGCCCCCGATTTTAAGGGCGGCTCAAGCGTAAAAAGGTTTTAATCAGGAAACACCAAGCTCAAAATCCAACAAACTACCCATACGCTGCATGGCGGGGGTCAAGCCGGTGGGCCCTCTGTCTTTAAGCACCTTGAAAAAGTCGTTTTGAGCCTCCCACAGGTTCAAGGGAATCTCAAGGGTGCGGGCCAGGATCACCAGATTCCCGGCCCAGGCCAGGCGCTCCTCAGAGGCCTTGTCCGGCTTATACTCCGTAAGGCACCGGGCCACTGCCTTGGCAAGGGCCAGCTTAAGCACCGGGGAATCGAGTTTGAGCTCCAGGGCCAGAACCTGCTGCGCCACCCGGATCATGGCGTCGGAAAGGTCTCTTTCCCCCGGTTCCTTCAACTGATCAATTAGATCCCTGGTCAAGATGGCCTCTGCCAGGGCCAGGTAAATTTCCGGCAGGGGAACATCCATCTGGCGCAGACCGATCATTACATCCGCGCTTTGACGGTACATCTCCTTGGCCTGCTTCAAATTTTCTTCGGTGGCCCGGTCCAGGGCCGCCCTGCCCAGCTTGCGCCTTCCCTCCAGGAAAAGGTTGGCCAAGCCAAAACGCTCCCCGGATAGATGCCGGTCAAAAACATTTTCCACACCGGCGGCGTCTTCCTCACCCATGGGCTTTTTAATTTCCCGGGCCAAGGCGGTGAGGTCATGATTGTCCGAGCAAGGGGCCACCCTGGCCCTGAAATCCAACTCGCCCGCATGCAGGACCGCATAGCAGTATTGGGCCTCTTCGCCCACCGGCCTGTGGGTCACCTTGGCCCTGCCCCAGGAAACCTTGAAATTGCCCTGATCCCATTTTTCCTGGTAGGGCGACTCAATATCATAGGCATAAATCCCACCGGCCAAGCCATGGTCCTGATGCAGGGAGCTCAAGGCTGCGTGAGCCACCACCCTGGCTGGAGTGACCCTTCTTTTAACCACCCTTTTTTCCCAAATATCCCGGCCTGTTCCGAATAAGGCCTCATTGGAGCTGCCCTGTTCCAGAATCCTCAGAAAAGGCTCTTCCCAAGACCCGGCCCCCAACTCACCGGCCAGTTCCATGGCCCTGGCCGCAAAACGCAGGTTCTGCACCGGCTCCAGCCCGGCCAGGTCATCAAAAAACCAGCCGCAGGAGGTAAACATGAAAAGTCCCCACCTTTGGCTCTCCAGAAGTTTGGCGGCCTGCAAAGCCGTGTCTGCCTCCGGTTCCGCGGCCAGATGCCTTTTCAAAAAACCGGACCAGGCCTCGGGCTCCTTGGGGCCCATGACCTCCACATAATCATCCCTGGCGGCCCAGGGGTCTTTAAAGAGTTCACCGCCCTTTTGCTCGAAAAATTCATCCAGCCGGGACTTAAGGTAATCAAGCGCCTCACGCAGGGGTTTACGCCATTTCTGGTTCCAGCCTTTTTGCGGATCTATGGCGCAGCCGCAGTCTTCTTTCCAGCGGCCTATGCCGTGGGCGCAAGACCAGGAGGAATTCTCCCTTATGCGCACCTCATGCAGGGGCGGGTGGGTGGCCAGAAAGGCGGCGTAATTGGTGAGCCGGTATTCAGGGTCGTCATCCAATTCCTTAAGACTATAGGCCAGGGCCATCTCACCGAACTGGTGATGATGACCATAGGACTCACCGTCTGTGGCTATATGGGCCAACTGGGCCTGGGGGCCTTTTGGATCAAAAAGTTTGGTAAGCCGAGAACTCAGAAGATCCCCATTGGAAAGCAATTTTTCAAAGGCAATCCCTCGGCTGGTGGGGCCGTCGTAGAAAAACACGGTTATGGTTTTTCCATTGGGCAGGTTCACCAGATAGGGGCTTTTTGGGTCAACTTTGCCGCCTGTTACATCCTGCCACTCGTCCCCGCCCAACGGCCTCACATGTTCCGCCTGCTCCGGGGCCAGGATGGTGAACAAAATCCCTTCATCGGCCAGGGCCGTAAGGGTGGGGGTGTCCACCGCTGTCTCGCTTAGCCACATGCCTTCCGGTTTTCTGGCAAAGCGGTTTTCAAAATCCTTGATGCCCCATCGGATTTGGGTCAACTTATCCCTTTGAGTGGCCAGGGGCATGATGATATGGTTATAGACCTGCGCCAGGGCATTGCCCTTGCCCAGCCGCTTTTGGGAGGCCTGGTCCGCCAAAACCAGGGCTTCGTGGACCCAAGGGTTGTTGGCCTTGAGCCAGCTGAGCAGGGTGGGGCCGAAATTAAAGGAAATCCGGCTGTAATTGTTTACAATATCAACTATGGTGCCGGTTGTACCCAAAAGGCGGGCCACGGCATTCGGTGCGTAGCACTCGGCGGTTATGCGGGAGTTCCAGTTATCATAGGGATAGGCCGAGTCCTGGGTCTCCAAGGACTCAAGCCAGGGATTCATGCGCGGGGGTTGGTAAAAGTGCCCATGTATGCATATATATTTTTCCATAATTCCTATAGTACACCAATCGGCCGTGGCAACTCTCGGCATTTTTCTTTGAAAACAAAAGCTTCACTTAAAGCAAACCCCATTTTCAGGCAGGAAGGACGAGTATGAAGGAATACCACTCCCTTACCGCCTACTTCAGGGAAAGCCTCGGCGGCCACGGATTGGATTGGGCCAACCAGCCCCTGCCCTTTAAGAGATACCTGCACAGAGAACCTATCCCCCTGCCCTCGCCCACCCTGCCCAAGACCTCCTTGGAAGACCTTTTAAAAGACCATCCGCCCCGGCCTGAACCGGATCAGCCCAAACCGGACGCAAACCTTTTGGCAGGCTGCCTGTTAATGGCGGGCGGAATCACGGCCCACACCCCCGGCGTGCCCAATTCACCGGGCCTCAGGTCCTGGGCCAGCGCAGGGGCCTTGTATCCATGCGAAATTTATATGGTGGCAACCGAGGTGCAAGGCCTTAAAGACGGGCTGTATCACTTCACAGCCGAAACACCGGGATTGCATCTTCTCTGGGAAGGCAAGCTGGCCCGGACCGCCTCCAAAATCCTGGGGCAAAGGCCGCAAAGGCTCACCTTTTTCATAACCACCCTGTTCTGGCGCAGCCTGTGGAAATATTCCAGCCGGGCCTACCGCTATTGTCTTTTGGATACAGGGCACCTTTTGGCCAACCTTGAACTGAGCCTGGCCGCCGCTGGGCTCGAGGTGAAAACCTGCCTTGATTTTGCCGATGTCTCGGCAGGGGTGTTTCTGGGGCTGGCCACGGAAGACGAAGCAACCCTGGCAACCCTCACAACCGGCGGTGAACCGGACGATCCCGGACCGGAAGACCCGGGTCTTCCCCCCTTTGACCGTCAATACAGCCCCCTGTCCGCTAAAATCGGCAGGGATTCCCTGCTCTTGAAGACCCACAAATCAGGCAACCTTGAAACACCTGAACCCGGACGCCTGTGGCCGGAGCAGACTTCCCCGGAACAGGCCATGACCTGCCCTGAACCGGCCCGGTTTGAGGGGCCTCTCTTAGAGGCAATCAAAAAAAGGCGCTCCCGCAGAAACTTCCTGGCCAGGCCCCTTGAACAGGACTTGGCCGGAGCCATTATCAGGGCCTCCCTGCCAAGGCGCTCTCCCATAAGGGCCATGCTTCTGGTTTCACCGGGAGGAGAAATACCAGGCGGCAAATACCTTTATCACCCCAAACCGAACCTGATGGAGCCCCGCGAAGCCACGGCTGATTTTGGCCGTCTCCTGGGCCGGGCCTGCCTGGGCCAAGCCTGGGTGGGGCAGGCGGGAATTGCCTTTGTTTTATGGGGAAACTTAAACACACTGATCAATGAAAACGGCCTGCGCAGTTACCGTCATGCCATGATAGAAGCGGGCAAGGCCGGGCAGAGAATCTACCTCGCAGCCCAGGCCCTGGGTTTGGGCTGCTGCGGTGTGGGAGCCTTTTATGACCAGGAAACCAACCAGGTGGCAGCCCTGCCCCAGGGAGGAGACAGCCTGTATGTAGTGGCAACCGGTCATGTAAAGGGGCGGAAGAAATAACCCGAATCGTCTAAAAAAACAACTTAATCACCTCTGTACTCCAGACCAGGCAAGGCCGGCCGCTATGGGCGGCTTTTGGGCAAGTTATAAATTCGAGCTGACGGAGTATCCATGATTCAGGTCAAAGGGTTGAGCAAGCGATTTGGCGACACGGTTCTAGTGGATGGACTCAGTTTTGAGGCGGAAAAAGGGGAGATTCTGGGCTTTTTAGGCCCCAACGGCGCAGGTAAGACCACAACCATGCGCATGCTCACCGGCTTTTTTCCGCCCAGCGCGGGCGAGATAAGGCTCGCGGGTCACGATGTGCTTGAGGAACCCCGCAAGGCCCGTTCCAAGCTGGGCTACTTGCCGGAAAACACGCCGCTTTACCCGGAAATGAGAGTTTCCGAATACCTCACCTTCGCAGGCCGGGTCAAGGGGCTTTGCACCAAAAAGGCCAAGGCCCAAGCCGGTCGGGTAATGGAGCAGACCGGGCTCGCCCCCAGAAAAGGTCAGCTCATAAACCAGCTTTCCAAGGGTTTCAGGCAAAGGGTCGGCCTGGCCCAGGCCCTTATGGGCGACCCCCAGGTGCTGATACTGGACGAGCCCTCCGTGGGCCTGGACCCTTCTCAGATCGTGGAAATCCGGGAGCTGATCAAGGGCTTTGCCGGTGAGAAGACGGTGGTCCTCTCCAGCCATATCCTGGCCGAGGTGGCCGCCACCTGCACCAAAGTGGTTATCATCAATCAGGGCAGGCTGGCCGCCCAGGGCGCGCCGGATATGCTGGTGAAAACAGGCGGGTCCCGGCAAAATTTAAAAATCACCTGCCTGGGCGATCCTCAAACCCTGGAAGACCTGCTCAAGAAGATCAAAGGCGTGAGCCGGGTCAGGGGAAACCCGGCCCCGGATCAGGAAGCAACCACGATCAGCCTGAACCTTCACCTTGAAGGCGGAGAAAAGGCCCGCGCCGAACTGGCCCGGACCATAGTTGAATCCGGCCTGGAGCTTGTGGAGATGACCCCCTTCACGGCCAGCCTGGAAGAGGTTTTTATCCAGTTTGTAACCGGCAGGGGCGAGCCGGAAGGCGAGGCGCTCTAATGAAAGGGCTTTGGGCTATCTATCTAAAGGAGATGGCGTTTTTTTTTCGCTCCCCCATCGTATACGTCCTTTTGGCCGGTTTTCTCTTGCTCACCGGTTTCTTCTTTTATTCCCAGGTCAGCATTTACAGCCTGATCAGCCGCCAGATGATGCATGACCCCATGCTTGCGGGCATGAACCTGCAAAGGGGGGTGGTCCAGCCCCTTTTGGGCAATATCGCCATGATCCTCATCCTTCTGGCACCCCTGGTCTGCATGAGGTTATTGAGCGAGGAAAAGAAAAACGGAACCCTGGAGCTTTTGCTCTCCTATCCGGTCTCAGACACCTCGGTTATCGGGGCCAAATTCCTGGCCGCCTGGACAGTGCTTGGCCTGGCGGTTTTTCTCACCGGGCTTTACCTGCTTTTGCTGGGGGCCTTTGGCAAGCTCAACCCCGCGGTGATCGCAACCGGCTACCTGGGTTTGTTGCTCCTGGCCGCCGGTTTCAGCGCCGTGGGGGTGCTGGCTTCGGCAGCTACGGAAAACCAGATCATAGCCTCGGGCGTCTCCTTTGCCCTGCTTTTGCTTTTCTGGACCCTGGGCCAGGCCTCCCAGGCGGTCTCACCCTTTTTGCAGCCCCTTTTCCGGGAAATCAGCCTGGGGTCCCACCTGGAGCCGTTTTTACAAGGTGTCATAGACACCAAAGACCTGGCCTTTTTCCTGTTCTTCACCTGGTTGTTTCTGTTCACGGCGGTAAGAATTCTGGAATCCAAACGCTGGAAGGGGTGGGCATGAAAAGCAAATCCAACCTGTTGGCTTTGACCGGCCTGGTTCTCCTGGCTGTTTCCGGCATCTGGCAGGCCATCCATGCAACTCCCCCAATAGTGGGGCCGCTGACCTTGGGATCGGGGCTTTTGCTGCTTTTGGCCGCCTTTTTCACTGCCAGGGACAAATTTAGCCAAACCGTCCGCCGGCGGTCCTTTCGCCTGGGTTTGGGCGCAGGCATGGCGGTCTTTGCCGCCCTGGCCTTAAGCGTTTTTGGGGTTGGCATAGCCTCGCGCCATCACCTGCGTTTTGACCTGTCCGAAGACAAAATCAACAGCCTGGCGCCCCAAACCCTCAAGGTGCTGAAAGACCTGGACCATGACGTAATGATCCATGTTTTTCAAAAAAAAGGCGGAAAAAACGCAGGCCAGGCCAAAGCGCTTTTGGATCTCTATACCTATTATTCAGACAGAATAAATTATCAGATAGTAAACCCCGAAGAAAATCCCGGTCTGGCCAGGCGCTTTAAGGTGCGGGATTATGGGGTGTTTGTGCTGACAAACGGGGCCAACCGGGAAAAGGTCAAAAACCCCGAGGAAAGAGAGCTTACCAACGCCCTGGTGAGGCTCGGCGGGGACAAGGTCAAGAAAGTTTATTTCCTGACCGGCCATGGCGAGCTTTCCCTGACCAACCAAAAGCAAAACGGCCTTTCAAGCCTTGACAAGCTGCTTAAGGAAAGGAATTTCTCCACTGCCGAGCTGTTTTTAGCCAAAGAGGAAAAGGTCCCGGAAACCGCCTCTGTGGTGGTGATTGCCGGGCCTGAAAAACCGCTCATGCAACAGGAAATAAAAAAACTGGATTCCTTTCTGGCCCGGGGCGGCGGTCTGCTCATATTGCTGGAGCCGACCTTTGACGCCGGACTTACCAAATGGCTGCGGCAAAAAGGCGTAATAATCAAAGGAAACCTGATCCTGGACCCGGCCAGCCTTAAACAGGGCGGCAACCTGGCCTGGCCCACGGTCATGCAATACGGCAAGCATGAAATCACAGCGCCGCTTAAAAAAACCGCCAGTTATTTTCCCTTGAGCCGCACAGTGGCCTTGGCAAAGAACCTGCCCCCAAAGGCAACAGGCGCGGAACTGCTTCTCAGCAATCGAAAGGCCTGGGCGGAAACAAACATGAAGGAGTTGGAAAAGGGACAGGCCGAGTTTGATCAAAATGAAGATCAAAAAGGCCCTCTGCCCTTGGGCGCGATCCTCTCCTGGCCTGTGACCAAGGGAAAAAGGGCCGGGTTGACCGTGATCGGCGATGCGGCATTCATCAGTAACATCCACCTGCTCTATCTCGGCAACCTGGACCTTATCCTTAACACGATCAGCTACCTGGCCAGGCAAAACAACCTTATCTCCATAACCCCGAAAACCCAAAAGACCCAGCCGCTTTTGTTGAAACAGAATGAAAAAAAACTCTTTTGGCTGATACCTGTGGTTTTTCTACCAGGCCTTATCCTTCTCACAGGCCTGATCGTCTATATACGCAGGCGGAGGGTGCTATGAGATTAAAGGCGGTTGTGTTCATGATCGCGGCCCTCATCCTGACGGCAGGGGGTTATTACCTCTCTGAAACGATAAATGAAGAACAGAAATCAGCCCAAGACCGGGCGGACCAGGTGCTTTTGGTCGATGGGGTGCAGGAGGTGGTTTTTCTTAAACTCTCGGGCAAGGCCTTTAACAGGCCCATTGAGCTGGCCAGAGAGGCAGTGAGCCACCCATTTCGGGTGACAAAGCCCATCAAAAGCCCGGCGGACCAGGGGAATGTCACTCAAATGGTAAATGCCCTGGCCATGGCCAGAATAAAAAAAAGAGTCAAAGATCCCTCCAACCTGAAGGATTTCGGCCTGGACCCGCCCTGGGTCAGGCTGCAAATCAAGTCAAAATGGCAAAAAGAGCAAGACCTCCTTTTGGGAGATTTAAGCCCCACCGGCGAGAGCCTTTACGTAAAGGCCGCCGGAAAAAACGAAATCTGGCTTTTATCCAGGGCGGTGCGGGTGGCCCTGAACCAAAACCTTTTTTCCCTTCGTGACAAAAAAGTCTTGGATTTTGTAGTCTTGGATGTAAAAGAGGCCTTTTGGCAAGAGCGAAACACTAACGATTTGATATTACATCGCAAAAAAACGGGAACCTCTTATAATTGGGAAACAGGAGCGAAAGTCAAGGCGCCTCGAGATGACGTTTTGGACCTTCTTTTTAGAATACATGGGCTGAGAGCCCTTGCATTCTTTGACAGCGGTATTAACTTAACCGCCGTGGGGCTCATAAAGCCATGGGCAAAGATGACTTTGACTGTGGCTGATGCCGAAAAAAAAGGTATTATTGGAATTTTGCTTGGTGGAACTGACCCAAGCGGAAAACAGGTCTATATCCGCCGCTTAAACGGCGGTCCGGTAATGGCGGTGGATAAAGAAAAGATAAAGGGCCTTTGGGCCTTGAAGAAAAAGATTAAAAAGGCTGTGCGGGATAATCTCCCGGCAAAGGGGCGGTCTGAGGACAATTAAAAAAGCGGGTTTTGCTAAAAGACCCGGCATGTAGACTTCAAATCCAAGACGGTCCAAGCCTTTAGCATATAAATCAAGACCAGCCCGGAGCAAAAATCCGGGGCAAACCAAGGATAAAAACACTATGGCGCGAGTCACTATTGAAGATTGCCTGAGAAGGGTCGACAACCGCTTCAGCTTGGTTCACCTTGCCAGTCAGCGGGTGCACCAGCTTCGCGAAGGCGCGGTGCCTCACATCAAAAGTAAAAACAAGGAAATTGTCCTTTCCTTAAGGGAAGTTGCCGCCGGTAAAATTTTCCCTGTGAGCGAAGGTACAGCAAATCGTGAAAAATCCGAAGCCGAAGCCCGCAAAAAGGAAATTCTGATGCAGGCCAAGGCCAAGGCGGAAGAGGACGCCTCCAAGGCGTCTCCCAAGGCTTAAAAATGGCTGTTTCAAACGCGCCGACCGCGGCTGAAAGGCGCAACCTTTTATCTACCGAATCGCCCAAGCTGGCCGAAGCGGCCAAGGCCTATTTTGAAGAAGGCCGCTTGGGAGAGGCACTGGATTGCTATAAAGCGGCCGGTGACACCGAAGGTCTCAAGGCGGTTTGCCAAAAGGCCGTCTTGGAAGGCGACTTTTTCTGGTGGAAACAGGCCCATCAAATGATGGGCAATAATCCGCCAATTGAAGAAGCGGCCGAACTGGCTAAAAACGCCGGGGAAAAAGGCAAGGATTCCTTTGCCCGGACCGCTTCAGAACTGTTGAACCATGGGAAAGAAGACGAGTAGGCTGCCATGAAACGTTGCTACTATGAAATCCTAAGCGTGGAACGCACGGCAGATAGCGAGACTATTAAAAAAGCCTACCGAAAGCTGGCCCTGAAATATCACCCCGACCGTAACCCGGACAACCCCGAGGCTGAAGAGTCTTTTAAGGAGTGTGCCGAGGCTTACGAGGTTCTGCGTGACCCGGAAAAAAGACGCCTCTACGACGCTTATGGCCATGAAGGACTTAAAAACCAAGGGTTTGAAGGCTTTGGCGGCGTGGGAGACATATTCAGCGCCTTTTCGGACATTTTCGAAGGCTTTTTCGGAGGGTTCAACGGAGGTGGACGCCCCGGAGGCCCTCAACAGGGCCGGGATCTGCGTTACGACCTGGAGATCAACCTGGAAGAGGCAGCTCAAGGCTCCGACCAGGTGCTCGATATAGGCAAGGAAGTGCCTTGCCAGGCCTGTGGAGGCATGGGCCAAAAAGACGGTCAGACCCCTCCGGTCTGCCCCACCTGCGGAGGACAGGGACAGGTTCTGAGGAGCCAGGGCTTTTTCCGGATGGCCACCACCTGCCCGGACTGCCGGGGGATGGGGCGCAAGGTCACAGACCCCTGCCCCGAATGTCAGGGCCAAGGCCATGTCTACGAGGAAAAGGAGCTTTCGGTCCACATCCCCGCGGGAATTGAGCATGGCCAGCGTCTGCGCATGCGCGCAGAGGGAGAGGCGGGAATATTGGGTGGCGAACCCGGTGACCTGTATGTCATGATTCATGTCAGGCCTCATCCCAAATTTGAGCGTCAGGGCAGTGACTTATACTGCACCTTAGAGGTCTCCATGGCCCAGGCCGCCCTGGGGCGCACCGTGAGTGTGGATACGCTCATAGACGGAGAGGAAAAGCTTAAACTGCCCCAAGGTGTGCAATCCGGAGAGATCAGGCGCCTGAGGGGTCTGGGCATGCCTCATCTGCGGCAAACGCGCCGCGGAGATTTAAATGTGCAGATCATCGTGCGCACACCGAAAAAACTCTCCAAAAAACAGCGTGAGCTGTTGGACGAGTTTGCTGCATTAGGTGACGAATTTGCCGCCCCGGAGCCCGAAGGTGAAAGCAAATCCCCCAAAAAGGCCTTGGAGAATAAAAAGAAAAGGCTTTGGGGGTTTAGTTGAGGAGTTTATGGCCTTAACCCACGTCAATGAAAAAGGTGAGGCCCACATGGTCGATGTGGGCGAAAAACCGCCTACTAAAAGAAAAGCCACGGCCAGCGGCGTGGTGCGTATGCAAAAAAGCACCCTCGACTTAATTGTCCAGGGCGGGCTGGCCAAGGGCGACGCCTTGGCAGTGGCGCGGGTCAGCGGCATCATGGCCGCCAAGAAAACTCCGGATTTGATCCCCCTTTGCCATCCTCTGCCGATAAGTTCCGTAAAAATAGATTTTGCTACTACGGAAAACTCAGTCAAAATTATAGCCACAGTCGCAACCACCGCCCCCACCGGGGTGGAGATGGAAGCGCTGACCGCGGTCAGCGTGGCAGCGCTTTCGCTATATGATATGATCAAGGCCGTGGACCGCTCTGCAATTATTGAGCAAATTTTGCTCGAAGAAAAATCTGGCGGTAAAAGCGGCCACTATGTCAGATAGGTGAGACTCCCCCTTGCGGGGTGGATGGGGTCTGGTTCCCTTGGCGCACGATCCCGAACCTTCAAGTCTTAGTTAACCGCGCCTGGCGAATGAGAGGTCACAATGGACGAAAAGCAGCTTGCATACTTCAAGAACCTGCTGGAAGAACAACTTCAGACTCTGCTAAACGAGGCTGGACGCACCGTGGCCGGCATGATTGACCCCAAAGAAAATTATCCCGATCCCACCGACCGGGCCGCCCTGGAGTCGGACCGCAACTTTCTGTTGCGCATAAGGGACAGGGAAAGAAAGCTAATCAGCAAAATAGAAGAGGCCTTGCAGCGCATCGAAGACGGGGAGTACGGCATCTGCGAATCCTGCGGAGACGATATCTCGCCAAAGCGCCTGGAAGCCAGGCCGGTCACCACCCTTTGCATTGAGTGCAAGAAACGCCAGGAAGCAAAAGAAAAGGCAAGAGGAAACTGAGCCGGTTTATGGCATAATACAGACGTTCGTGACTTGCCGGCCTTTTCCTTCGCAGGTGGTGATTCGTTTTAGCGCCACTGCCCGGGGCGCGGGACGGGTCGGTTTTTAACCAGATCTTTCACCAAGGCGGTCTTCCTACTCATGTTCCAGAAACGTCTGGATTTTTTTCGCTCTATTCTCTACATCGGCGATTTGGGCCTGGTGGCAATCACTTGGCTGGCAGCCTATTTTGTCCGTTTCCACGCACCAATAGTCCCGGTCACCAAAGGCGTGCCGGACCTTTCCCTTTACCTGGCGCTTTTGGGCCTGGTGGTTGTGGTCTTCGCAGTGGTGCTCCAGGTCTCGGGTCTCTACAGAAGGCCCTGGGCCTCCTGGGGCGTCCAGATATGGCCAATTCTCCAAGCCGCACTCATAGGGGTTGTGGTTTCGGTCGCCCTCACCTACTTTCTAAGGCCTTATGATTTCAGCCGCCTGGTCTTCATGCACTTTGGCGTGTTTATAGTTTTGGCCATGGTCATCTACCGCCCCTTGCTTATCTGGCTTTGGCGCAAGCACCTGCCTGATGGCTCGGGCGAGGCGGTCTTGATTGTGGGAGTGGGAGAACTTGGAAAACTGGTGGCCCGAAAAATCGGCGGACAACCGGTGTTGGGCCTCAGGGTGCATGGTTTTTTGGCCCGTGAAAGCCAAAAGGTGGGACAGGTCATTGAAGGCGTGCCTGTCCTGGGTGACTATTCGAATATCAGCCAGGTTATCGCCCGCAACAACATAAATATAGTCATCATCGCCCTGCCCCTTTCAGCCCACGAAAAAATAGGTGAGGTGCTCGGCAGCATAGGCGACGAGACAGTAGATATAAAAGTCATACCGGATCTTTACCGCTACATAAGCTTGAGCGGATCGGTGGAGGAGTTTGAAGGGCTTCCCATCATCGGCCTCAGGGGCAGCCCCATGGTGGGTTGGGCCAGGGTGGCCAAAAGGATGGTGGATATCACCGGCTCGGGCCTTGGCCTTCTGTTCTTGAGCCCGGTATGCATAGCCCTTACCCTGGCCGTTAAGTTCACCTCGCCGGGTCCTGTATTTTATCGGCAGGAACGCATGGGTTTGGACGGTCGGGTATTCACCATGTACAAATTCCGCTCCATGCGCATTGATGCCGAACAAAAAAGCGGACCGGTCTGGGCCCAGGAAGGCGATCCCAGGCGCACCAAACTCGGCACCTTTATGCGCAGCACCAGCTTAGACGAGCTTCCCCAGCTGGTGAATGTCCTGCGGGGAGAGATGAGCCTGGTTGGCCCCAGGCCGGAGCGTCCCGAATTCATTGGTGATTTTAGAAAGAAAATCCCCGGTTATATGCTGAGGCACAAAATGAAGGCTGGCATTACCGGCTGGGCCCAAATAAACGGCTGGCGGGGCAACACTTCTTTGGAAAAAAGAATAGAGCACGACCTCTACTATATTGAGAACTGGTCCCTGGCCCTTGATTTCAAGATCATGTTTCTGACCGTGTTCAAGGGCTTGAAAGACCCCAATGCCTATTAGCCGTTGGCCGGTTGTGATTGAATCCGTTTGGGGGCTTTGAAACTCGAGCCAAAGACCCTGCGCCGTTTTAAAACCGCCCACTTTTCCAAAGACCTGCGGCAAAGCGCACACCAGGCCGGGCCCTATATGGGCCCGGCTGTCTGACCATCAACCGATGGATCCCCATTCACCAGCTTTTTTGGGCGGCTGCTTTGGAGCGGACGCGCCGGGCTGGTTTTACCAAGGGGAGGGAAACGTTTTTCTCAAGCCGCCTTAAGGCAAAGAAAGACGCTCAGATAAAGTGGACTGTGGCACTCAAGGGCATTGTGGCTTACAATGCCTAGGGGCTTTTAAAAGGCGGCATAAGAACAAGAAAACGCCTTTTGGCAAACCCTTAGGCTATTATTGGAATAACACGGCCGCCTGGGCAAACAGGCCTGAGGCAGCGGGTTTTACAAGGACTTTTCATGCTGGTATTAAGACACACCTCTGAGCTTATCAAACACTACGCCTTGATCTACGCCCTGGCCGGGCGCGAACTCAAGGGCCGATATAGAGGTTCGGTGCTTGGTTTTTTGTGGACCTTTCTGAACCCCCTTTTGCTCCTTTTGGTTTATGCCCTGGTATTCAGTGTCTATTTCAGGGTGAAAATGGACAATTATTCGGTTTTCATGTTCACCGGGCTCTTGCCCTGGATCTTTTTCTCCACTTCCCTTATGGAGGGTGCGGGAGCCATAACCGACGGCGGCAGCCTGGTGACCAAGGTTCTGTTTCCCCAACAGGTCCTGCCCACAGTCAAGGTGACGGCCAACCTGGTCAACTTTTTACTGAGCCTGCCGATCCTGCTCATATTCATGCTGATCACCGGTGTGCCGATCACCTGGCACCTGATAGCCTTTCCCCTGGTGGCGATCATTCACACCGTATTCACCCTGGCCTTTGTGCTTCTTTTAAGCGCGGCCAACGTGTTTATGCGCGACACCAGACATATCATGGCAAACCTTTTAACCCTTTGGTTTTTCTTGACCCCCATCCTGTATCCCCTGGCCCAGGTGCCGGAGAACTACAGGTTTTTGATATATTTCAACCCGGCGGCGCTCTTCACCATGGCCTACCACGATATCTTCTTCTGGGGGCACTGGCCCCATTGGGGGCACTTGGGCGGGCTATTGGTCATCAGTCTGGGGCTTTACTGGGCCGCGGCTACGATTTTTGAGAACTACAAGGAATATTTTGCGGAAAAAATATGAGCGAAATGCCAGCCATAGAAGTTAAAGGCCTGGGAAAAAGGTTTCGGCGCGAAATTCTGAAACGCGACTATATAACCTGGAAAACCCTTTTATTAAACCCCTTTTCCCGCAAAAAGGCCAAAGACTATATAACTGTCTTGGAAGAGATCAGCTTTTCGGTTGATCACGGCAAGACCTTAGCCCTGATAGGCCAGAACGGATCAGGTAAATCCACCCTGCTTAAGATCATGGCCGGAATCTACAAACCCGACAACGGGCAGGTGAATGTTCGCGGTAGGGTCTCGAGCCTGATCGAGCTGGGAGCAGGGTTTCACCCGGAGTTCACCGGAAGGGAAAACGTTTTTTTAAACGGCACCATCCTGGGGCTTTCCAACTCTGAAATTGCCAAACGTTTTGATCATATAGCCGCTTATTCCGGTTTGGGTGAATATATAGACGCCCCGGTCAGGACCTACAGCTCGGGCATGTATGTGCGCCTGGGCTTTTCCGTGGCCGTAAACGTGGACCCGGACGTGCTTTTGGTGGACGAGGTTTTGGCTGTGGGCGACGAGGCCTTTGCCCACAAATGCGAAGATAAAATTAATGAATTCCGCCGCAAGGGCAAGACCATCTGTCTGGTGACCCATGACATGGGGGCTGTGGAGAAATACGCCGACGAGGTAATCTGGCTCGACGGCGGCCAGATCGCGGCCCGCGGCAACCCCAGAAGGGTCATAGACGCCTATCGCCAAAAAGTGGCCCAGGAGGAAGACGCCATCCGCAGGCAGGAGGCCCTGCAGGCCGAAGCCGACCTCACCGGCCTTCGCTGGGGTGACGGCGATGTGGTCATAGAAAAGATCCGGCTCTTGGATAAAGACGGAGCGGAAAGGGCTGTGGTCACTTCCGGTGAACCCCTGACCATTGAACTGGAGTACTGCCAAAAAAAACCGACCAAGGATCTGGTTTTTGGCATAGGGCTTTTCAATGCCCAGGAAGTGCAATGCTACGGCACCAACACCCATCTGGAGCGTCTTGATTTGGAAGACCTTCCCACAAAGGGCGTGGTCCGTTTTATCATGGATCGGCTGGATCTGGTCCAGGGCACCTATTTCCTGGATGTGGCGGCGCACAACACAGACGGCAAGGCCTATGATTACATAAGGCGCAGCCAGGCTTTTTCAGTCAGAAGCATAATCAACGACGTGGGTGTCTTTCGGCCTTCCCATACCTGGGAAGTCTTTCCCCGCTGATCATTGACAAGGATTTGGATAAATGAACCAGAATAAGCCTCAAGAGCTCAATCTTGACCAGATAATGGCCGAGATCGAAGAGAAGGTTGAACAAAAAAAGCAAAGCGGTTTTTACAACCCGGTGGAGATCCAAAAGGTTGAGGAGACCGCGGTCAATTTTATCCAGCCTGCCGATGGCGGGGCTGAAGCCGAGCTCAACCTGCACCACTCCAAACTGCAGGAGTTTTGGGACGCCAAGGTTTGTGCGGTGGAGACCCACAGACCGGGCGGCCTGGGCAGGCTTTTACTTAAGTTCAAAAAAATGTTCCACAAGGCCTCCGGCTTCCCCCTGGGCGTCTGGCTGGCCAGGCAGGTCCTCTTTAACGACGAGGTTGTAAAACTCCTGAATGTACTGGTGCCCCATCATGTGGATTTAAGGCACCGGGCCAACCGGGATGAAAGACGGCTCGATTCCGTGGAAGACCTGGGCAGGGCCCTGACCGAGCAAAACCGCAGGCTGGAAGGCGAACTGGCCAAGATGCAGGCCGCCATAGATGATTTGACCCGCAGGGCGAGCCAGGGCGGCAACCGCCAAGAGCTTTTATTAGCCCGTTTGCAGGAAATAGTGGAAAAACAGGCTGAAGCGGGAACGGTTTCCCAGGAGACGGTAGAGGCCGTGGCAACCCAGCGTTCCAAGAGCCGGGGACAAGACTATCTGGCCTTTGAAGACCTGCACCGGGGCACCAGGGAAGAGATAAAAAAACGCCAGGAAATTTATCTGCCGGTCTTTAGGGAAAACGTGACAGACGAGCATCCCCTTTTGGATATCGGCTGCGGCAGGGGTGAATTTTTAGAGTTGGCCAAGGAAGCCGGGCTCAAGGCCGCCGGGGTGGACATGAACCCGGAGATGGCCGCTTTTTGCCAGGAGATGGGGCTTGAGGTAAAGGAAGCGGATGCGCTCGAGTATCTGCGCCAGGTGCCGGACGCCAGTCTGGGCGGCATAATCGCCTCCCAGGTGATAGAACACCTCACCCTCAACCAGTTAATGGAGCTGGTGAGCCTTTGCGTTGCCAAACTGGCCAAGGGCGGCGCCCTGGTGGCCGAGACGATCAACCCCCAGTGCCTCTCCACCTTCAGCGGGGCCTTTTATCTGGATATGACTCACCAAAAACCCATTCATCCGGAAGCCGCCCGCTTTCTTTGGAGCAAGGCGGGCCTGGGTCAGGTGGATCTCCTTTTCCTCTCCCCCTATCCGCCCGAGGCCAGGCTGGAGAGTTTCGGGGCCGACGACCAGGGGCTGGCCGGGGCTTTCAACCGAAACACCCATCGCTTAAACCAGCTTCTCTACAGTTATCAAGACTACGCCGTTGTTGGGCGCAAATAGGTTGATTGCAAAATGAGAGACAAGCTAAAGGCCACATTTGTCACCCCCTGGTACGGCAACAAACTCCCCGGCGGGGCCGAGGCGGAAGCCAGGCGCACCTGCCAGGAACTGGTCCGGGCGGGAGTGGATGTAGAGGTTCTCACCACCTGCCTGGCCGGGCTCGGCACAGACTGGGATACAGACGCCCTTCCCGCCGGCCTCACCACCGAAGACGGGGTCAAGGTCAGGCGTTTTCCCACTGCCAAAAGGGATGGCGAGGCCTTTGCCCGGATAAACGATCGGGTGGTCTCCGGCCAAAGGCTCAGCCTGGACGAAGAAGAGACCTTTTACCAGAACATGGTCCACAGCCCCGAGCTGCTGGACTACCTGGCCGCCCATCCGGAATCCGGACCTTTTTTCTATATCCCCTATCTCTTCACCACCTCGGTCTGGGGACCTATGGTCCACCCGGAGAAATCCGTGCTTATCCCCTGTCTGCATAATGAAGGCTATGCCCGCATGCAGTCAGTAAAAAGGGCCTTTGAGACTGCCCGCGCGGCTGTGTTTCATGTGCCCGAGGAAAGGGATCTGGCCCTTTCCCTTTACGACATGAAAGAAAAAAACGCACTACTGCTCGGCGAGGGAGTGGATACCGACTGGCAGGGCGACGGCGCAAGATTCCGGGAAAAATTCGGCATTAAGGGCCCCTTTGTGCTCTATGCCGGACGCAAGGACCAAGGCAAGAACACCCCGCTTCTTTGTCAATATTTCCATCGCTATGTCACGGAACGCGGCGGCGCGGACGGGCTTAAGCTGTTACTCATCGGCAATCTGCCCGCACCTATCCCTCCGGGCGCCGAAGATCACATAAATGATCTGGGATTTGTAGACATACAAGATAAATACGACGCCTATGCCGCGGCGGACGCGTTTGTGCAACCGTCTCTTTTGGAGAGTTTTTCCATTGTGATCATGGAGGCCTGGCTGGCCGGGACCCCGGTCATGGTGCACTCGGGCTGTGCGGTTACCAAGGGGCATGTAGTTTCAAGCCAGGGCGGGCTCCATTTCCCGGACTACCCCCGTTTTGCCGAAGGGCTTGAGATGCTCCTTACAAATCCGGACCTGGCCCGAACCATGGGGGAAAAAGGCCGCGAGTATGTGCTTGCCAATTACTCCTGGCCCGGCATAACCGAAAAATTCATCAAACTCATAAAGGAACTTGATCAAGAGCCCGCACCTGAGCCCAAAAAACCCGGAGCCTGGCAAAATGCCCGGGCGCGGAGGGCAAAAAACCAGGTTAAAAAGGGACCGGCCATTCACCAGATGCTGCCGGACTTCTCCTTTGGCGACGCCATAGGAAACGACACCCTCGCCATTAGAAAGGCCTTGCGATCATGGGGGTTCGAGTCGGAGATCTTTGCCCGGCACATTCACCCCAAAATGGCGGGACAGGCGCTTAACGCGGAAGACTACCCGCGCATGGCCGGCCCTGAAGATGTGGTTATTTTTCATTTTTCCATTGGGCACCCCCTGGCCGACGCCTTTATTCACTATCCCGGCCGCAAGGTGCTGCGCTACCACAACATCACCCCGGCCCATTTCCTGGAGGAGCTGTATCCCGAATCCGCGGAAAGGGCGCGTATGGGAAGAGAGCAGCTCAAGGAACTCTCCAAAGCGGTGGAGCTTGGCATAGGGGTGAGCCCCTACAATGCGGGCGAACTGAAACAGGCGGGGTGCGAAAACACGGAAGTGGTCCCCATTTTACTCGACTTCGACCACCTGGAAACACCGCCGGACCAGCTCATCACCACCCGTTTTATGGGCACAAGGCCCAATATCCTGCATGTGGGGCGGGTTGTGCCCAACAAGTGCATTGAAGACCTGATCAAAACCCACTACTGGCTCACCAAGCTCATTGGCGGGGCCAGGCTGCTGATAGTCGGCGGCGGCGGTTGGCAGACCGCCTATGGCGGAGGCCTGCGCAAACTGGTGGAAGACTTAAACGTACCGGACGTACACTTTTCCGGGCATGTATCCACAGCCGGATTAATGGGTTACTACAAGGCCAGTGATCTGTATCTCTGCCTTTCCGAACACGAAGGTTTTTGTGTACCATTGGTGGAGGCCATGCATTTTGGACTGCCGGTGGTGGCCTATGACTCAACCGGGGTTACCGGGACCTTGGGCAAGGGCGGAATTCTCTTACCGAAAAAGGATCACATCCTTACCGCCGAGGTTATAGCCAAGGTGCTTGTTGATAAAAAGCTCAAACAAGACCTGAGCCGGGCCGGGCGGGAAAGAGAAAAAGCCTTTTGGCCGGAACAGGTGAGAGAGCAACTGAAAAACACCCTGATCAATAAACTGGGTCTGGATATTGATTAATGGAACCAAGCATGATTCTGGACGGACGGCCCTTGCAGCCGGGGTTCAAGGCGCACCATGAGCGCGGCATAGGCCGCTACGCCCGCAATCTGCTTAGAGCCATGGAGGACCTTTACGGCCCTCAGAACCTTGAACTGATAGTCCAGGAAAACCTGCCCGATCCGGGCCCCATAAGCCGGGCCAAGCGCCTGAAAACCAGATGCGCGCCGGAGTGGCTGCCTTTTGGTCAAAGGCTCTGCGCCTATCACTGGCAAGTGGGACGCTCTTTGGCCCCAAGCTGGCACAAGGGCAAGGTTGTGCATTTTTTGAGCCACTTGGACGCACCTGCCAGGGTGGGGCCCAAAACGGTGATCACTGTGCACGACCTTATCTTTCAACGCCTGCCTCACCTCTATGGTCACAGCTCAAACAGCCGCTTTTTCAAACTCAAACGCTGGCTGGAATCCAGGTGCCTTTTCGGGGCGGCCCACCTTATCAGTGTGAGCGAACAGACCAAAAGAGACATTCAGGAAATATACGGCCTGCCTGCGGAGAAGATTACGGTAATCCCCGAGGCCTGCGATCCCGGGCTTCAGCCGGTGGACGACCTCTGCGCCCAGGGCGAGGTCCTCGGCAGGCTGGGCGTAAAGCCCCCCTTTTTTCTGTACTTGGGCGGTATTGACCAAAGAAAGGGCCTTGACACCCTTTTCGAGGCCCTGGCCCATCTGAAACAAAAAAATGAACCTCATGAACTGGTGCTGGTGGGCAATATAGAAGAAGACAAATCATACCAGGGGCTGCTTAACAGCCTAGAACAAAAGGGCCTGCAAAAAAGCGTACACCTGCCTGGTTTTGTTTCAGACCAGGATCTTCCCTGCCTGTTTTCAGCTTGTCTGGCTTTTGTTTTTCCTTCATGCTATGAAGGGTTTGGCCTGCCTCCGCTGGAAGCCATGACCATGGGCGCGCCGGTTATAGCCTCCCGGGCCTCGGCTGTTCCGGAGGTGGTGGCGGACGCCGGTATTTTAGTGGAGCCAAATAATCCCGGTGAATTGGCGCAAGCTATGGCCCGTCTGGCAAATGACAATGAACTGGCCTGTAAAATGAGGGAAAAGGGTCGCAAGAGGGCTTGTCTTTTCTCCTGGGAGGAAGCTGCCCGCAAGACTTGGCAAGTCTACCGGGAAGTGGGGCTTACGTGAAAAACAAAACAGGCAACCATATGCTTAGCTGGGCCCTGGAAACAGGCATGTCCCTGGTTATCGCCGTCACTATTTTGATTGCCTGGCCCAACCCAAAAGCAATGGGTCCCATACAACCGGATGCGATCTGGTTTGGCCTGGGCTGGCTGTTGTTACTGGCCCTGCCCTCAATCTGGCGTCTTTTCTTAAAAAAGGAGCCCAAGGCCCGAATTCCCCAGACCATGAACCCCGAAGCCTGCGGCCAGGCTGCCTTTTTCATGGCCTTGGTCTTTGTGATCCTGCTTCTGGCCAGCCAAAACCTGGGCAATTTCAAACTATGGCTGGGTATTGTTTATCTGCTGGCCATTATCCTGCGTCTGGCCGGAACAAGCTTGCGCTTACGGGCCTATATCCTTTCCAATCCGGAAAAAGAAATCACACCGACGCTGGCGGCGGCCGCCATCTCCGCCCTGGCCGCCATTTTACTGATTCCCTGGGTGCGCCCGGACTTAAGCACAGTCTGGCCTCCTGAATCGCAAGAGCTGGCCGTACTCTTGGGCAAGGCCCTGCTTTGGGGCGGCATCAGTGGAGCCGCCTTTATAAACTGGCGTCTTTATGTGGGCAGAGAACGCACCGCCTGGCTTCTTTATCTGGCCATTGGCTTGGGCCCCGGCCCCACTTTGGCCGTGACTTGGTTCTCCCCTGCGCCCATGACGATTGCTCTGGTCATATTGGTGGCTCTTGCGTTTTTCCGCTATATCGGCCCCCATCGTGCATCTGTGCCCAAAGACTCCACCAAGCCTGTCTCCCTTTACTGGTTATTAAGATCCATGACCCTGGTATGGTGGGGATTGGGCGGTTGTCTGGCTCTTGCTTCAGCCTGGTGGCAACCCCACATGGATACCCTGTTTTCCCAGGCCGTCTGGGTCAGAGCCCTTTTACTCGGCGGTTTTCTGGTAACCTGCCTGGGGGTGCTGGCTGAATATTCCCTGCCCCTGTTTGGGCGGTCCGGAGCCATGACCGGCTCAGACAGGGAGCGAAAGGTGTTGGGGGTCGTCCTTTCCGCCCTGGCCCTTTTAAGCTCCTTGCCCCTTCTCCTTTTCACACCCCCCTGGCAAGACCCGGTAACTCCAAAGGAATACGAAAACCAGGCAATCTTCGACTTGATAGAAAAACCGGTTACCCTGGATGCGAGCAACACATCTCTGGACCTGACTCCCCCCCTTTCCCTGGGGGGATTCACCCATGTGTATGTGGTGAGCAGGTTGGAAAACGCCTCACAGGTGCCTCAGGGAACTACTGTGGCCAGGCTTACTGTGGATTACGACCTGGATCCCAGGCGCACCTTTAACCTGAGGGCGGGCATAGACACGGCGGAAGGCGACTTGGCCAAAAGGGACATAGCAGTTCGGGTCAAACATCACCCTCCCCGTATCGCGGAGTCCCAAGTGGTCTTTTCCCGGGCAGGCGAAGCCTATGTATCCCAAACCTTTGTCACCGGCCTTTTTCTGGGACACCGGGTTAACCGGATCTATTCGCTTTTGATAAGCCTATCGGCCCTGGAGGACGGGAACAAAAACTTAAAACTGCACATATCGCGCATATTCGCCTATTGATCCCGGCCTCCCGGCTTTTTTCAATTCAGAAGATGACAGGCCGCCAAATGTCCTTTTTCCTGTTGACGCAACGGCGGGTCCTCTTGAAAACAAATATCCTTGGCAAAAGGGCACCGTGTGTTGAAGTTGCAGCCCATGGGCGGGTTCAAGGGGCTCGGCACATCTCCTTGCAGTATTATGCGCTTGGTCTTGCGCCCCGGATCAGGTATGGGCACCGCAGATAAAAGAGCCTGGGTATAAGGGTGCAGGGGCCTTTCATAGATCTCCTTGTCACTGGCCAGCTCCACAATACGCCCCAAATACATGATAGCCACCCTGTGGCTGATATGCTCAACCACACTCAGGTCATGGGCAATAAACAAAAAGGAAATGTTCTCCTCCCTTTGCAGGCGCACCAGCAGATTGATCACCTGGGCCTGGATCGAGACATCCAGGGCGCTTACCGGCTCGTCGCAAATAATCAGGGAGGGGTTCAGGGCCAAAGCCCGGGCAATACCAATGCGCTGCCTTTGGCCGCCGGAAAACTCATGGGGATAACGGGTGACATGCCCGGGGTGCAACCCCACCTTTTCCATCAGCTCTTTCACCCTGATTCTCACCTCAACCTTGGTAAGGGAAAGATGATTCTGGATGGGTTCGGCTATGATATTGCCCACAGACATCCTGGGGTTGAGGGACGAGTAAGGGTCCTGAAACACTATCTGCATGGAGGACCTTAACTGACGCATGGCCGAAGGCCCCATTTGAAAGACTTCCTGCCCCTCAAAAAACACCCGACCGTCGGTGGGTTCCACAAACCGCATCAAAGTGCGGCCCACTGTGGTCTTGCCACAGCCCGACTCGCCCACCAAACCCAATGTTTCCCCCTGCTCCAACTTGAAGCTCACCCCGTCCACAGCCTTGACCTGGGCCACCTCTTTGGAGAAAAGGCCTTTTTTCACTGAAAAATACTTTTTAAGTTCACGCACCTCAAGTAGGGACATTTCACTTACCCCCCTGCCCGGATGTAACAGAGTTCATCTCCTCTTTGCCGGTGTGCAGCCAACAGGCCACCCGTCGCCCGGGCGCAGGTTTAACCATGGGCGGCTTTTCCCGGCGGCAGATATCCATGGCCTTTTTGCAACGGGGGTTAAAGGTGCATCCCTTGGGCATGGCCAGGGGATGGGGAACCATGCCCGGTATCTCATCAAGGTTGCGTCCCATAGTTGCCTTGCGGCCAATCACCGGTACAGAGCCCAAAAGGCCTTGGGTATAGGGATGCAAGGGTTCATAGAATAGATCCTTTACAAGGGCCTCTTCAACCACCTTGCCGCCATACATAACCACCACCCTTTGAACGGTCTCGGCTATAAGCCCCAGGTCATGGGTGATAAGCACTATGGAGGAGCCTGTCTCCTTTTGCAGCTTGAGCATCAATTCCATGATCTGGGCCTGGATCGTTACATCCAGGGCAGTAGTGGGCTCGTCGGCAAAAAGAAGCCTGGGATTCAAGGCCAGGGCCATGGCGATCATGGCCCTTTGCCGCATGCCGCCGGAAAGTTTATGGGGGTATTCAGCGGCCCGGGCCTCTGGCTCGGAAATCTGCACCCTGGTGAGCATCCTCACCGCCTTTTCCCAGGCCTTTTGCTGGGAAAGGCCTTCATGCAGCCTGACAGACTCGGCAATCTGCTCACCCACAGTCAAAACCGGATTCAAGGCAGTCATGGGCTCCTGAAAAATCATGGAGATGGCATTTCCCCTGATTTTTCTTATGCTGTCCTTATCCAATTTCAAAAGGTTCTGGCCTTCAAACAGCACCTCTCCCTTTATCTCGGCCGGGGGGCAGCGCAAAAGCCGTAAAATACTCATGGCGGTCACACTCTTTCCGCAACCGCTCTCCCCCACAAGCCCCAGGATCTCACCGGGCATGACCTTGAAATCAACCCCGTCCACCGCATTCACCACTCCGTCCATTGTGTGGAAGCAGGTGTGCAGATTTTTTATTTCCAAAATGGGTTTATTTTCATTCATCACAGTTTGAACCTCGGATCCAGGGCGTCGCGCAGACCATCACCAAAAAGATTGAATCCCAAAACAGCCATGAAAATGGCCAGTCCGGGAAAAGTGGCCACATGGGGCGCGTTAAAAAGGTAATTTCTCCCCGACCCCAGCATAGCCCCCCATTCCGGGGTGGGCGGCTGTACGCCGATCCCCAAAAAACCAAGCCCTGCGGCAAAGAGTATGGCCGAGCCCATGCCCAGACTAGTCTGCACGGTTATGGGAACCATTACATTCGGCAGAATATGTCTGAAAAGAATCTTGTGATCCCTGGTTCCCACTGCCTTGGCCGCCTCCACATAGGTCTGCTCCCGCACGGTCAACACGCATCCCCTTACCAGGCGTATATAAATGGGGATCATGCTTATGCCGATGGATATCACCGTGTTCTCTATGCCCACTCCCAGGATGGCCACCAGGGAAAGGGCCAGGAGAAAACCGGGAAAGGCCAAAAGCATATCCGTCACCCTTTGGATGGCGAAATCTATCTTGCCTCCGTAATAACCCGAGATCAGGCCGAAGGGAATCCCCACCAAAAGCCCCACCATGACCACTCCCACGGCGATCATAAGGGAAATCCGGGTGCCGTAGATAATGCGCCCTAAAATAGACCTGCCCAACTCATCAGTTCCAAGCCAGTATTGGGCGCTCGGCGGCTCCAGGGCCTTTATCAGGTTGGGGGCCGAAGGATTGCCCGGGAAGAGCAACGGGGCAAAAATAGCTGTAAAAACAAACAGAAGCAGCATGGCTCCACCCAAAAGGGCAGCCTTGTTCCGTTTGAGTTTGCTCCAGCTCCGGGCCAGTCCGGTCTGTTGCGGCGGAACGCTTATTTCAATCTGGCGTTCTATTTCAATACTTTTCTCACTCATAGCGAATCCTCGGGTCCACATAGGCGTAAAGCAGGTCCACCACCAGGTTGACCATTACATATAAAAGGCCGAAAGTGAGGATCGCGCCCTGAATCATGGGGTAATCCCTGGCCAGAATGGAATCAACGATCAAGCGCCCCAGGCCGGGCCAGGCAAAGACCGTCTCGGTCAACACCGCTCCACCCAGGAGCAGGCCAAACTGAAGCCCCACCACGGTGATGATGGGGATAAGGGCGTTTCTCAATGCATGCTTAACCACTATCACCGTTTCCTTCAGGCCCTTGGAGCGGGCGGTGGTGGTGTAATCCTGAGAGAGCACCTCCAGCATGGTTGCCCTGGTCATGCGGGCAATAAAGGCCACCACAAAGGCGCTTAAGGTGACCGCAGGCAAAACCACATGCTTCCAGGTGCCGACTCCACCGGCAGGCAGCCAATGCAGCCAGATGGAAAAAACCACCACAAGCATCAGGCCCAACCAGAAAACCGGCATGGAAATACCGAACAAGGCAATGGCAGTGACACAATAATCCAGCCAGGAATAGGGTTTTACCGCGGAGATCACCCCGGCCGGTATGCCGAAGAGGCAGGCGAGAAAAATAGCCACCACACTTAACAGCAGAGTGTTCGGCAACCTGGCCCATATCTCCTGACTGACAGGGTTCTGGGTGCGGGCCGACCTGCCGAGGTCAAGCTTAACGAGCCTGCCGAGAAAGAGCCCGTATTGCACTAAAACAGATTTATCCAGCCCCAATTGGACCCTTATCTGCTGGATATCCTCCGGAGAGGCCATCTGCCCCGCCAAGACCTGGGCCGGGTCGCCGGGCAACATGCGCAGCATAAAAAAAAGCAGAATAGAGATGCCTAAAAGCACCGGAATAATAAATAAAAGACGTTTGGTAATATATTGCAGCATGGCTGAACCAATCGCACTGTCACCTTTTTATTCAAAAGGCCTGCTAAAGGATAGAGTTATCCACTTAAAAGCAACTGCCCCGGGTCCGGGCAAAGCCCGGCCCGGAACCGTTTTTCCCGCCATTCGCCGAGGGCAAGGGATCGCCCCCGGCGAAATCAACAGGTAAAAAAATTACTGCATAGTGATATAGGTGGGATAGAACTTCTCAGTAGGGGTGACCACCATACCCTTGATATTGTTCTTGTAGGCCAGCACGAATTTTTCCACATGAAGCCAGATCCAGGGGCAGTCATCCCAGACCATATCCGAAGCCTTGAATAAAAGAGCCTTCCGCTTTTTGGGGTCCATTTCCCTGCGCGAAGCCAGCATGATCTTGTCATACTCGGCATTGCAGTAAAATGCCGAACCCAGGCCCTTGGGAGGGTTCACCGCGCAGGTGAACTGACCGTAAAGCGCCATATCCGCATCCAGGAACAAGGGGCCCCATCCCAGGAGGAAGACTTCCAGTTCACTTTCCTCAATGGGCTTCAAAAGGCCGGCCACATAGGTGGGCCAGTCATAGGTGCGCAATTCCACCTTAACGCCGATGGCCTGCAAAAAGGCCTGCACCGTCTCGCTGACCTGCTTGTCAAAGAGATAGCGGCCATTGGGGGTGCGCATCTTGACCACCTGGTTGAAGTCAAAGCCCGCTTTTTTCAAAAGCGCCTTGGCCTTTTCAGGGTCATAGTCATACTGATTGGCCATTTTCTTATAGCCGAACAAAATGGGAGAGCAGGGACCGTCCATGGCCTGGGCAGTGCCAAAGAGGATCTTTTTCACGATGGCTCTTTTATCCACCGCATAGTTAAAGGCCTGACGCACCAGCTTGTTCTTGGTTATGCCCTTCTGGCAGTTGAGCCCCATGAAGATGGTCCTGGTGTCCAAGGGAGCGTCCACTTTGAGGTTGGAATCCGCATCCAGGGCCGCCACATTGGCCGGAGAGGGCTTATAGCAGACATCGATCTCACCGGACCTGAGCATGGCTTCCCTGGTTGAGACTTCGGGCACCACTTTCCAGACGATCTTTTCCACGGTGGGTTTTTTCCCGTAATAATCCTTATTGCGGACCATTACGATACGGTCGCCCTTCACCCATTCAGTCAAAACATAGGGACCGGCCCCAACCGGATGCTGACGCACGTCTTCGCCGTATTTTTTAATGGCGGTCGGGCTCATGGCAGTCACCAGGGCCATGGAAAGGGTGGGAGCCAAGGGGGCGAAGGGGTATTTCAAATTCAGCTTGATGGTGTAATCATCGACCACGTCGCAGGACTTGACCATGGAAACCGCGAACCTCAAAGGCACCCTGAGCTTGGGATTCAAGATGCGGTCAAAGGTGACCTTCATGGCCTGGGCGTTAAAAGGCGTGCCGTCGGTGTATTTCACTCCCTTTCGGAGCTTGATGGTCCAGGTCAAACCGTCTTTGGAGACCTCGTAGCCCGTGGCCAGCCTGGGCACCAAATTTCCGTCCGGTTCCTGGAAGAAAAGGTTGTCATAGATCAGGTCACACATATTTTGGAACAGAGTGGTGGTCTGCTCCTGGGGATTAAAAGTGTCTGCATCCACTCCGATGCCTATGGTGAGGGTGTTGATCTGCGCCTTGGCCTCCACCGGAGCCGTAAAAATCATCATCGTGGCGGCCAAAACCGCCAAGGCCATGGCGAATCCGAACCGTCTGAAACCTTTCAACATGACATAACCTCCTCAAGTCCTCTGGATTATAAAGATCTTCAGCGGACAGGTTCCCCGGCCTTAAAAACCGTGGTGATGTTTTCCGAACGGGAAAGCAGCTCCACATCTTTAAGGGGATCGCCCTTCACCAGCAAAAGATCAGCCTGTTTACCCTTGGCCACGACTCCCAAGTCTCCCTCCTGACCCAAAAGCCGGGCGGCCTGACTGGTGGCTGCGATAATCGCCTCATGGGCCGTAAACCCATAATCCACCATTAATTTCAACTCAAAGGCATTTTCTCCGTGCAGGTTGAAAGGAGTCCCGGCATCGGTGCCCATTGCAATTGGAACACCGGACTCCTTAGCCCTTTGGATGCTCTTTTTATGAGCCTCCCGCACATTTCTGGCCTTTTCCACAAAAGGAGCCGGTATGCCGGACTCCACGCCCTTATCCGCAATAAAGGTAAGGGCCGCTATGGTGGGGACCAAATACACCTTGTTTGTCCTCATTAGCTCTATTGATTCGTCATTCAAGAAAAACCCGTGTTCAATGGAATCAATGCCCGCCTTGAGCGAGTTCAGAATTCCCTGGGTTCCCTGGGCATGGCTGGCGGTCTTACGTCCTGCCTTGTGAGCCTCTTCCACCGCGGCTTTCTGCTCTTCCAGGCAGGCCTGGGCGCTGCCCGGCTCCACCCCCAAGGTCAAAACTCCGCCGGTGGAGATGATCTTCACCACATCCGCGCCCGCCTTGAGCTGCTCCCTGGCGGCCTTGCGGAAATCATCCGCACCATCGGCCTCGCGCCCCATCAACCAGCCATGACCGCCGGTTATGCAAAGGGGCTTGCCGCTGACCAGCATTCTGGGGCCTTTTATCTCGCCCTTGTTTATGGCGTCTCTGACGGCCAGGTCCACTCCATCCACTCCGCCGAGATCGCGAACCGTGGTTATGCCGGCCTTCAGGGTTTTTTCCGCCTGAGATGCGGCCAGGAGCGTCAAAGCGGGCAGGTTCATTTTGCTGGCCAGATTAAGGGGGTCGGCCGATCCGTTCAGACACATATGCACATGACTGTCGATCAGTCCGGGCATTATGGTATGGTTCGATGCATCTAACTGTTTCCAGTCCGGTGAAAGCGCCTCTCTGTCAGTCAGCACATCCATGATCCTGTCTTTTTCCACCACCACACAGGCTGAATCAAATACTTCACCATCGCCGGTCAGGACTCGGCCGTTTACCAAAACAAAAGGCATGTCATTACCCTTAGATTAATATGTTTTTATTGTTATTTTATAGAGTTACAATAATAGAAATCCCATCGCTACTCGTTTTGCCCCTCAAAAATGCAAGACAACGAGTGACGAGTGATTCAAATATTTTCCAAAAACAGAATTTTTCGCAAAAAACAGTCTTTTTATTCTGTTTTTCATTCCATAATTTTACTAATTCATGTCGCCAAGATCGGACTCTGAAACTTTTATCAAAACCTATCGACTTGAGCAAGTTATTTTTTCACTCAGCGAAAAGGCATATCAGTTCAAAGAAATCAGGTTGGAAAAGCTGTAACATATGGAGCAATCAGCTATTTTGACTATTGCATTCCACGTAAAATTAGTAAGTTGTGTATTAAAATTCCAATTTATACACGATTAGTAAGCTTATATTTTTCTTTAAAGTTATAATTATCTTTATACTTTTTATTATCTTATCCCTACACTCCCCCTAAATATACCTTTCAAAACTATGCTATTTTCAAATGAGCTTTATCAGACGAATGTAAAAAAGATCAAAAGTTTTTTAACAGGTGCTCACCCCAAAATTGAAACATCGAAAACCTGCTTGAAGTCATTCAGTTTTGCTTATCACAAGCAACCTGCCGGTCTTTTTTCTCCAGATTCAAGGTCATGCTGCTGGCAAGAATCAAAAAAGTGCCCAAGACCAGCTTCAGGGTCAGTGGCTCCTTCAAAAAAAACACCCCGAAAAAAGCCAACAAAGGCAATTCCAGAATCATCAGCACCCCCACCCTGGAGGCGCGCAACACTTCAAAACCCTTGTTTACAAAAAGATGTGACAAAACCGAGGGCAGAACCATTACCGCCAATACGGTTATGCCAAGCCGGGAATCCGGCCAAAAAGAAACCGAATTCGTGAGCCCATTCTGCAACCAGGGTGCCAGGCAAACCAGACTGCCCACCAGGCAAAGGTAAAAATAGATTGATATGGGGTTGTTGTCCCTGCAAAGACGCCGCACAAGAATCATGGCCAGACTGGCCAGCAAGGCGGCGGTCAAGGCCATCATATGCCCCCAGTCAAGGGGCGAGATATCGCCCTGAGGCCACAGGATCACCGCCGCACCGATAAAGGCGACAACCACCAGAGACCATTCCTTGGGTCCGGCCGGTTCTCCCACCACTGAAGCGGAGAGCAGACAGGTAAAGGCGGGCCAGGTGTAAAAAAGCACCATGGCCTCAGATATGGGTATGCGGCCAAAGGCCAGGACCATCAAAAGAAAAGCGGCCACACTGGCTCCGGCCCTTATCAATTGCAGGATCAGATGGCTGCCCCAAAGGGAAAGCCCGAAGAGCCTTGCCGCCGCCAGAAGGATCACCCCCCCGAACAGGTAACGGGTAAGGCCGATCTGCCAGATTGAAAGGTGGCCGCTGCCGACCTTGGCCGCCCCGTTCATGATCGCATACATCAGAACCGAAGCCAGGGTCCAGGACACACCTCGCCCTATTTTTTCCTCACCTGCCATTAAACCCCTCTCATCCATCAATCTGGTCAGCATAACCACGCAGGCCCCTTTTTGGCAAGGACAAGCTTAAGAAGGATTGATTTAAATTTTAAAGGAAGAGAATAAAGATAATCATACTTACCTGAAAAGGCGGCACTGAGAAGGGCTATGGACTACAAGTAAGGGCGTCCGGGCCAAAAACCCACCATAGACAGCCTTAAAGGAGACCTGCCGGGGCATATTACTTGAATCTTCAATTTCAGAATTATCTATCAAAAACAGTTCGGATCTTATCCAATAAATCAGCCAGACGGTATGGCTTGCCGACGTATCCCAAGGCTCCTGCCTCCATGGTTTTTTGGGCCTGGCTGTTGATGGAATAGCCACTGGCGATAATGACCTTGGCCTTGGGGTCGAACTGAATGATTTCCTTTACCCCCAGATGACCACCCATCCCCGGCATACCTATATCCATGATCACCAGGTCTATTTCATGCGACCTGTTTACATAAGTTTCCACGGCTTGTTCTGCACTGGATGCGGTCAGGACCGTATAACCAAACCTTTCCAGTAATCCCGAAACCATTCCCCTTATCGCTTCTTCATCATCCACCAGGAGAAGAGTCTCGGTTCCTCCCGTGGTTTCCCCACCGCCCATATCCTTTATTTTTTCACTTGGCTCGGCCTCGGATGTCACCTGTTCGCTTGCCGGCAGGTAAATTTTAAATACGGTGCCTTGGCCGACTTCACTATAGCAAGTCATGAACCCGCCATGATTTTTAACAATGCCGTAAGCAGAAGCCAATCCAAGCCCTGTCCCCTTGCCTACTTCTTTGGTTGTAAAAAAAGGTTCAAAAACATGGTCTATTGTCTCCTGATCCATGCCGTGCCCGGTATCGGAGACAGTGAGCAAGACATGGGCGCCGGAATTTGCTTCAAAATGGCTATTTATGAATTCCTCGTCCACAATTATATTTTTGGTTTCTATTATGAACTTGCCGCCGTCAGACATACTGTCCGCCGCATTGGAGCCCAGATTCAGCAATATCTGCTCAATTTGCACAGGATCGGCATTGACCGGCCATAACTCCCGGTCAAGGTGCGCCCGGATCTCGATCATTTTGGGTATGGTTCGCTCCAGAAGCACCATTGTCTGCTCAATCATCCGGTTAAGGTTGACTTTTTTGGTTTGCGTTTCCAGCTTGCGGCTGAAAAAAAGCAGCTGCTGAATCAGCTCCCTTGCTCTTTCACTCACAGATAAAATATCCCGCAACTTGGGATACATGGAGGAACCTTTGTCAACATCCAGAAGGATAAACTGGGTGGAGCTTATGATGGCCTGTAATAAATTATTGAAATCATGAGCAATTCCACCTGCAAGAGTTCCGACGGCTTCCATTTTTTCCGCTTGCCGCAGTTGAGTCTGCAATTTTTCATTCTCTTTTTCGGCCCGCTTCCGCTCAAATATGAAACGAGCCTGCTGAACGTTATGATAAGCCGTGGTGGAGAGTTGGCCTGCAATATTGAAAAGGGTTTGGGCAATAAACATGAAATGCTCTTGTGACATGGAAGGGACTTCCCGGAAGGCCTTTATGAAGCTCTCCTCGTCAGCTTCGATCTTCCGGGCGTATTCACGCATGTTATCCTCGGTCTGGGTTTCATCCCGCACCTGCCCAATAAGCCAGTTGGCAATGTGCTTGCCGCCGACGGTAATGCTGGCACCTGCGTTCCAAAGGCCCGCGCTTAAGCACGGTTGAACAATTGGGCCCCGAGGATCATGTTTACCAATGGCGGCATCAGAAATTTGGCAGTTGATTCGGCCTGTTTCCGTTTTCCTAATTATGTTTTCGCAAAGGTGTGTGAAGTTGCCGGGTTTTGTGATGGGCGTGCCGTCGGGATGCGTTATCAGCGAGGCCGTGCCTGTGGCTCTGGCGAACTCATCCTGAAGGCGCTGAATATCGTCTAAGTTAAAAAGATCTTCAAAAAGGATATCCTCGGCTTTGTCCAGCGGCTGAGTCAGCGCCATGATACGTTTTTCCAGGGCTTCCTCGGTCCGTATGCGCTCGGTGATGTCAAAAGCGGTAAAGGTTATACCTGCTGAAAGGTCGGACGGATCAATCGGTGTTACTCCCAGCACCGTATTAAAGACTTCACCATCTTTTCTCTTACACCGGACCTCGAGGCTGCCTGTCCCGTGTTCTTGCAGCTGTCCGTAAATCTCCCGTCCGACTTCTTCATATTCATCATCCGAAGCGTATAATATTTTTGCGTCTTCCCCAATAAGCTCCTCCTTGGTATAGCCGGTCATATCGCACAGGTGATCATTGACCTCCACAAAAAAACGATCGGAGACCACCCCCAAACCCACCGGCGCAGCCTGGATGACACCTCGCATCTTTTCTTCGGTTTTTCTAAGCGCCTCCTCAGCCTGTCTTTGCTCTGTGATATCAATGATCGTCCCAACAAGGCCGGTTGCCTTGTCTTCTTTAACAGCATGCGTACAATGAAAAATGCCTGGAAAAACCGAGTTGTCTTTCCTAATGAAAATATATTCGGAATGATGAGGTCTGTTTTCTTTAAGCACGAGGCTCATGCTCGTCACGGCCCTGTTGCGATCAGGGGGAGAGATCAGGTCGGAAGCCATAAGACCTTGAGCATAATCCTTTTGCGAGTATCCGAATTGCTTAAGCCCATGGGGATTGACATATACCAGGTTACCTTCGGAATCCGCCTCAAATACGCTTATCGGCAGCGATTGGGTAAGATAATCGTGTTGCCTTTCCCTCCCCGGTTTCAATCCTCCCTTAACAGCGTTTTTTGCATCCATCAGCTGATCCCTGTCTTCCCATGCATTAGTATTGCCTTGAGGCGCCAATCTCCGATTTTAATATTTATTTAAGCTTGTTGTGTCATGACTAATCAGTACCTCATGATCCAAGACTTAAGTCGGCATGGTCTAATGATGACAGAACCGCAAAAGCAACAAGGCCACCTGAAACCATTGGCGGTTTTTTTAAATCCCGACCCTCTGCATAAAACCAAGGCGTTCTACTTTGAAACTGACTTGGTCAGTCTGCCCACGGAGCGGATACAGATCTGAAGGTTCCTGGTTTTAAGCCAAGATTTTGCTCGTGGAAGGCCGAAGGAAAGAGATGATGTTCTTTTTCATGCAATGCCAATGAACAGCGGGCAGGACAAATTCCGCGTCAACTCGAAACCGGAACAGATTAACTGATCGTTTTTTTACTTTTTGTTTAGCAATCTCCAAAACCCATCACCAGAAAGCACATTTACGGGACCAGACAAAACGGATAATCAACCCTGCCTGCAGTTATGGCTGCAAAAGGAGAAAAAACCTTGTATGAAATAGCCGTACTAAAACCACTTTTTCCGCTGCCACAGGCCGGGCCTTCCATGAAATCCATATCCATGAAATCAGATGAAAGTTTGACGCCTTGAAAACCTATAATGATAAAGCAGCCAAAACAAACCGTTAATAATAATGTTAACAGGTAATAAGGATATTGAAACCGATTTTAAAAACCCGCGGCCTAAGAAGGGTGAATCATGGATGTATGCGGACAATTCCGTTGCTTACCACCCAACATCACGAATAATCAGGGTTTTTCCAGCTTGAGGAGTTCTATCTCGAGCATGGATCTGTCTGACACCATGTACCTGGTGCCCTGTTCCATGCGAAAGGGTATGTAAGTGCCTTGTTCTTTGCGCCAATCGGAATAGCGGCAGAAAAAGCGACGAATCCTGAGTTCGGCAAACGGGCCCGGATCAGCCAGGAAAAAGAAAGGCGCCCCTTTAGAGGCGGCAAAAAGAAAGGTTCCACTGACCGTGATCCCATCCTGGGTCAAGCTCACCCTGGCCGCCCTGCCGCTACCTATTTTTTTAACCGTGCGCTCCCACTTGAGATCAGGTCCGGGTAAAAGGGCATGCGGATGCCACACCGCCTCTGCCAGCCAGCGGAGCATGAGATAAGCCCTGATCACCTGGCCTTTTCTATCCGAGACCTCCAAAAGGCCCCAGAGCCAGGAATCCACCCGAGCGGAATCCGTCAATTTACTGGTGAGGATATAGAGTTTGGTCAGGGGGGCCAGATCTGCCTTTGCGGCCCATACCATTTGTCTGGTGGAAAGGGTTATGTGCTCTCTGGCCTCGAAATCACTCCAGGAAGAATCCTCGGTGGTTTTTATACGTCCTTTTTGCCAGACTCTTGTCAGCTCGGCCTTTGGTTGATCTAAAGGCGCCGCCTTTTCAAGATACTGTCTCACTAAAGGCGGCAGGTCGGCCAGATCAGTCCTTTTATATTGCTCAGTCGCGGTTTGATCTGCCATATGGTGCATGGACTTGAGAAGATCCTGGTGTCTTTGCTCAAACCGGTCGGCTCCCAGGTAATCAGCCCCGTAAAGCCCCACACAGCCCAGCAATATAAGGACCACCAGCACCCTTAATATTTTTACAAAAGGCATTGATCCATCCCTTGTTTTTATTCAGCATAGCACACCTGAAGCAAGCCCAATAGAAAACCGCCTGCTCCCTCGGGAACAGGCGGAATCCTAACCGGTTTAGATTAAAGAAACAAAGCGGATCAGGCTGCGTCAAGCTCCCTTCTGGCCGCCATGTCCACCAGCACCCTTTCCTTGCCTTTGTCAAGGCCCAGGGCGGCCCGCTTTTTGTTGATGTGCTCAATCATTTTGCGGGCGTGGGCATAGGGGTCAAGCTCAAGGTCCCATTTGCCGCCATAGAGATTCTCGAGCTCCTCAAACAAGAACTTCTGGAACTTAGGTGACCCGGTCACCGGAAGCCCGTTGCCAAAGACAGTGTAAACCCCGCTGGCTACAAAGTAATGGCCAATGGCAATCGCCTTTTCGCTCATCCACTCAGGTGCGCTTCCGGCCGCGGGCAGCTCGCTTATATCCTTGCCCAGGCCTCCGGCTTTGACCACCTCGGTGGCGGCCATGAGGATGCGGCTGTTATCCACACAGGCTCCCATATGCAGAACCGGCGGGATGCCCACCGTCTCGCAGACCTCGGCCAGTCCGGGTCCGCAGTAGACCTTGGCCGACTCCGGGGCCAAGAGCCCCGCCTTACCGCAGGCCATGGCCGAGCAGCCGGTGGAAAGTACGATAACATCCTGTTTTAAAAGTTCCTTGATAACTGTCAGATGGCCGCTGTCATGCATTGTGCGGGCATTGTTGCACCCGACCACGCCTGCGATGCCGCGAATGCGGCCGTTTATGATATTGTCGTTCAAAGGCGTATAAGAACCTCTGAAAGCGCCGCCCAGGTGGTACTTGATGGCCTCCTTGGAAAAACCGGCCACCATGGGCTCCTTGGCATTGGGGATCATCACCCCCGGCCTTCGGTTGGGGAAATTTTCCACTGCCTGACGCACGATTTTACGGGCGTCCTCCAGGGCGGAATGCTCGTCAAACTCAATATGAGTAGTATTGCCGCTTTCTATCATGGCCCTGGGATTGGTGGTTATGATCTTGGTGTGGTAGCACTCGGCCACATTGGCGATGTTTTCCATGATGCACTGTACATCCACCACCATGGCTTCCACTGCTCCGGTGACAATAGCCAGCTCCTGTTGCAGGTAGTTGCCCGCGGTCGGCAGGCCGTGACGCACCAGTATCTCATTGGCCGTGCAGCACATACCGGCCAGAAGAATGCCTTTGGCTCCCTTTTGTTTGGCGTATTCAAGCATCTCCGGCTCTTGGGAGGCCACGACAATCATCTCGGAAAGAAGAGGCTCGTGACCGTGAACCAGTATGTTCACATGGTCTTCCTTCAAAACGCCCAGGTTGATCTCGCCCTGCATGGGGTAGGGAGTGCCGAACATGATGTCCTGCAGGTCCGTGGCCAGCATGGACCCGCCCCAACCATCGGCCAGGGCCGCTCTGGAACACTGCTTGACCAGGTTTCTGTAGTCCTGGTCCACCCCCATATGGGTGCGGTGTAAAAGTTCCACGATCTCCCGGTCAATACCCCTGGGCACTACGTCCAGGTCCCGCCACACCTCCAGCCTGGCCGGAGGGGCCTGCAGGGCGGAGAGGATTTCGCCCTCCTGACTGGTCCATTGGGCCAGGGCCTTTTGGCCCACATCCCTCGCCAGTTCGTAGGTTTCGCGCATCTCGGGCCGCTTCACCCCGTCTTCACCCTCAACCATGATGGTGGTGGGAACATTGAGGTACTGAGCCACTTCCATGAGTTTTTCAGTGTCATGAACCGAATAGTCCTCTGTTTCCCGGTTGGCCATGGCTATAAAGGTCTCGACCACGCCGCGGCCGTGGTCGCCGTGGGCAGCGGAACCAACCGCCACCATACGGGCGAAGTTACGGGCCGCGATCGTTTCGGGCGTTGCTCCGCAAAGCCCTTTTCTGGTGTCGTCCCCTTCAATTCCGCCCTTGGGCAAAGGCAATCGGCAAGGCCCCTGGGAGCAGACCTTGCAGCAGGTGCCTTGTGCGCCAATGTTGCAGGCCTTCATGGTCACGGCCCGGTCAAAAATAGTTTCCACTCCATCATGCTGGGCCTTTTCCAGCATCTGCTGGGTGGCCACATCCACCGTTACTTCTTTGGGATTCAAGGCCTTCTTGGCCTTTTTTTTGAGTTTGGATTCGTCCAATGACATGCTTCGGCTCCTTTTGTTTGGGTTGCCCTGTGGGGCGCAGTGGCGACAATAATATTAATAGTAGTCATTACTATTTATTTTGCAAGTCTTTCCATGTTTTTAGTAGGGTAAAATAGAATAAATTCCCCTTTCCCTTCCTTCTATTTTTATTTTTCAAAATCACCAAGTTACAAGATTTGGCAAGCAATGAACAACAGGGGCGGGTTACTTTTTACAAGCATTTTGCAAAATGCATATTTCAGGCTATATATTCTATAGTATTTTAGTCGGCTTAAAAACCATTAAAAGCCCCATTCAATTGTTTTGACTTACAGGAAAAGACCCGACAAACCCTTCTAAGGTGGTTATTCTTAGATCATGGGCCTTGGCGCCTAGGGGTGTGCCCGGAAAAATAATTTGGCCTAATTTAGTCGAGAAACAATCAAAAAGTTAATTTTAGGGGCCGCATCTTTAAAAACTTAGGAAAAAACACGGTGTCTTTGCCACTTGCCAGCAGAGGCTCCAAGATAATGCATAGTCAGGTGAAAGGCTTCGGAGTATCCGAAAATAGTGGATTTTAGCGAGGTTCAGCACCCCGAATTCAAACCTGGAGAAGAGTCATGCAAGAGCGCCAGATAGCCTGGATTCATCTGCCGGACAAGTCACCTGAAGCTCTCACCAACTCCGAACGCAGCTACCTGGAGACCGCGCTTTGGCTCAGCCGCACCAACCATCCCATGGGCAAACGTTTTGCCAGGGTTTTTCACCATGCCGTCAGCGCCTGCCTGGACCTGCTTATCTGGGAAAGGGGGCGCTCCAAAAGGGATTACCTCAGCCTGCCGCCATTTGACCCAAGCCCCATATCCCCTTTGATGCGGGAGCGGCTGGAAGGCATTCTCTGGATTTTACGCCAAAAAAAAGGGAGTTCCCTGGCCAGTCATCTGGAGGCCATGCTGCTTGAAAACCTACGCATGGCGGCCCAGGTGGACCCTGCCCGCGCTGACCAAAAAACAGACGGAAAAGTGGTGGATTTTGACCGGGCCGTTCAAAAAAGAAACAAGGATAAAGACTGATCAGACCCGTCGCTGTTCATTGAGCCCGGCCTGCCTGAATTTTCCAGCACCGAGGCTCAGATCCACTCAAGATCCTTTTGGGTGTGAGAGTCTTCCACATCTCCGGTATTCACGGTTTCAAGCGGCTCAAACAACATGATACAGGTTTCTTCAAGAGCCACGGGACGATGTTCCACCCCCTTGGGAACAATGACAAACTCACCACTGGTCAGGATCAGGCTCCGGTCCCTGGTCTGAAGCTCCATCTCACCGGAGACCACCAAGAACATCTCATCCTGACTTTCATGGGAATGCCAAACAAACTCGCCCTTTATCTTGGCCAACTTAACATGACAGTCATTGACTTGGCCTGCTATTTTGGGGGACCAAGTCTCATTGATAAGGCTGAACTTTTCAGTCAAATTTATTTTTCTAAGCATAAAAGGCCCCTTTTACAGGAATAGGGCCCAGTTATAGCATAAAACCTCGATTTAGAGCCCTATAAAACCTTATTTAAGCAAATCGCCGGGTGTCACACCGAAGCACTTGCGAAAAGCCGTTATAAAATGGCTTACATTGGTATATCCCACTTCCCAGGCGGCCTGGCTCACATTCACCCTGCCATCGAGTAGCATTTCCCGGGCCATTTGCATGCGTTTTTCATGGAGAAGCCCAAAAACAGTGCTGCCGAAAACCTGGTTAAAGCCCTTCTTCAACTTAAATTCGTTGGTCCCCACCAGGTGGGCCAGTTCCTTCAGGCCGGGCGGATTTTGCATCCTGGCCAGCAAGATCTCCCTGGCGGCCCGAATCTTTTCCTGATCCCGGCTGTTAAGCCCTGCGGGAACTTTTTTGATTTGACTGACCTGCAATTGGGCCAGATGCAGGCACAAAAGCTCCGTGGCCTTGCTCTCCATATATCGCCTGCCCAGACTGCCCTGAAAGGGGCAATTTAAAATACGGTTCAAAACCATATCCATTTCCCTTGTGCGGGCCATGGCCAGGGTGAAGGCCCGGGGGTCGGCCTGGTCCAAAAGCGTGGTCAGCAGGCGAGGTATGCGGTCAAACTCTTCCGCACCTAAAAAACGGGCCAAATGCCCAGGCGAGAGGTGCAGGCTCAAGGAGCAGATTTCACCTTTTGAAACAGGCTCGATTCTGCCCCGGGCATTGCCCAGCCAGGAAAGGGCGCACTGCCCTTGATCCAGGGTCACCCCGGCCCGCTTCCCCTTCTGGGGGCTGAACTGGTTATTCACCTCACCGCAAAGGCAATACCAAAAGCAGACCGGGCCGTTTTGGATCTCATAATCCACCAGAGCCGCCTTACTGGTGGCCCCCCGGTTAAAGGCGCCCCAGGCCCCCGGAAAAAGCTCAAACGTACGGCTGGCAGGGCCTGCGTCCTGAAATCCGTCTACTTTTAATCCCTTAAAAGAATCATCAAGCCGCTCTTCTTCAAGAGGGGTCCAGCCGGAGCTCTCTTCCGGTCCCTTAAGAAAAAAATCACCGCTTTGCATGGGCTTGTTTCCCGGTCAGATTAAGTATGACTTTTTCCATTTACCATTTTTAACTTTATTTGACAATTCAAATAATCCCTTTAAGAGTATCTCTTATCCCTCTGGGAGTAGAGGAGAAATCAAGCGTAATTAAAATGGGTTCGAGCAAGTTGCTTAGCTCGGCCGGACTGGATTGGCCGACATTTTCTTTTCCCTGTTGTTTATATCTAGGAGTCTCTAATGGAAAAAAGCCAAATCTTAAAAAAGGCCTTGTCCTTTACCGGTGCGGCCCTTTTGATTTTTGTTTTCTCCGGGGCCGCCTTGGCCCAGGCCAAGGAAAGCAATGCCTTTCAATTGTCCGAGATAAATGTCACTGCCCAGAAAAGAGGCGAAAACGCTCAAAAGGTGCCCACCTCCCTGGATGCGTTCAGCGGATATGAGCTGGAACAGGCTGATATAAGGGATTTCAAGGAGCTGGCGCCCTGGTCGTCCAATCTGTACATCAGCGCCGGAGGCACCCAGAACATGCTGGTTATAAGGGGCGTCTCCACATTCTCCAGCAGTATTTACTCCCCAGCAGGATTTTACGTGGACGACATTCCCTTTGCCTTGCAATCCATGCAGGAAATCAATTTCATGGATGTGGAAAGGGTGGAGATCTTAAAAGGCCCCCAGGGAACTCTTTACGGGCGAAACAGTGAATCGGGCCTGGTCCATGTAATCACCAGAAAGCCCGATACTCAGCTCAAAGGGAGAGCCACTTTAGAGTATGGCTCATACAACACAACCAGGTTGCAGGCCGGAGTGAGCGGGCCGGTCTTAAAGGATAAATTCTACGCCGGAATAAACCTGCAGACCCGGCAATCAGACGGTTACATGGAAAACCTGGCCTATGACGATGAGAAGGCGGCTTCCAAAGACCATCTTGACGGCAGGCTCAACCTGCGCTTCACCCCTTCCGAGGCCTGGGATATCCAGTTCATCAGCTTTGCCAGCAGGTCTGACGAGGGCTATGGCATCTATCGCTTCAGCGAGGGGATGTTTAAAACCGATCCCTATAAACTCAACCAGGACATAAAAGACCAGTATTACAACCGCGAGTGGTATTCCCAAAACCTGAAAGCAAACTATGAGGGCAGCAATTTTGACCTGCTTTTAGTCGGCGGTTATCTGGACTTCAACTTTGATTCTCTGGGCGACCGTTGGCTCATGCCCAGCCCCAACGGAACCTCCTTCCTTGGAGCGGACAGTCGCCAGGCCAGCCTGGAGATGCGGATCAGTTCCAAGCCCGAGAACGGTCCCGCAAGCTGGCTGGCCGGCGTGTCCGCCTTTTCGGATAAAACCGATTATGACTATAACATGAAAGATCAGACCAACTTATTGATCTATAAACAAACCACAGACTTGGACACCCAGGCCCAAGGGCTCTTCGGCCAGGCCACCTACAGTATTTTCCAGGGCTTCAAGGCCACACTGGGCGCGCGCCTGGATATACAGAAAATAGACGGCGAGATCAATAACAGGCTTATGCAAAGCCGTTATCAGGAAGAGCTTGGCTTTAACGAATTTTTACCCAAGGCCAGCCTGTCCTATGACTTGAACGACCAAGCCATGCTCTATGTCTCCGCCTCAAGGGGATACCTCACAGGAGGGTTCAACCATTTCGCCGATATGATCCACCAGGAAACAGCCAAGACCTATGACCCGGAATACACCTGGAATTATGAGGCAGGCCTCAAATCCCAGTGGTTTGAAAAAAAACTCCTGGTCAACCTTTCGGTTTTTTACATTGATATTTCGGATAAGCAGGTTTCGGAAGTTCATCCCTTCTACGAGGTGGCCAGAATCAGAAACGCGGCGCAAGCTCATTCGAGCGGACTTGAATTGTCAGTCAAGGGAACTCCGGCCAAGGGCCTGGAGGTCTTTGCCAATCTGGGGCTGAGCCAAGCTGAGATTGACGATTGGAAGGCCTGGGAAAAAGACGGCGCGGGCAATCTCTTTCAGTACGACTATTCGGGCAAGAAGCTGCAATACGCACCCGACTACACCTACAACCTGGGGGCTCAGTACAATCACACAAGTGGATTGTTCGGCCGCATGGAGCTAAATGGTGTGGGCCAAGCCTATGGCGACCCCAAAAACCAGACCGAGCAGGATGCCTATGAGTTGGTGAATATAAGACTTGGTTATCAAACCGACCACTATGACATCAGCCTTTGGGCCATGAACCTCTTTGACACCGAGTACAGCGTTTACACAGCCCCCTATGGCAACATGGGCACAGTGGTTGCGGATGGAGAGCCCCTGACAATCGGCGCCACCCTGACCTGGAGGTTTTAATATGACAGGTAAAACAGCCGGCCTGCCCGAACTGGGATTTGATCCCAAAGCAGCGGAGCTTTTTGAGCTGATGGTGGCCCCGGTCCGGTCCTGGGTGCTGTTGACGGGACTGGAACTTGAAATATTCGAACACCTTGAGTCGCCCTGCTCAGCCCGGGAACTGGCCGGGCGCATGGGCCTGCATCCTCTAAACACCCGAATTTTCCTGGATGCGGCCACAGCGGGAGGCTTTTTGCGAAAAGAAGACGAAAACTATCAAAACCTGGCCTTTGTAAACCAATACCTGCTTCGGAAAAGCCCGGTTTTTCTGGGTGGCATGCTTTATAACTCCCGCTATTACTGGCTGGATGGACTGGACCAGATGGCGGAGCAGATCAAAAAAGGCCCTTTGCCAGCCCAGGAGCCCAAGGTAACCGAAGACGCCATGTGGCAAACCATGTGCCAGGGCCTGGCCGCGTCCCAGCGCATGATGATCACATCCCTGGCCATAGAGGCCGCGAGACAGGTGCCGGGTCACGAAAATTTCCAAAAAATCCTGGACCTGGGCGGCGGGCCGGGTCTGGTGGGCATGGCCCTGGTCAAAGAGTTCAAGCAGGCCAAAGGGGTTTTATTTGACCAGCCCGGAGTTGTTAGGGAAGCCGGTAAATACATCAAAAGTGAAGGTCTGGAAGCCAGGTTCAACACCATGGGGGGAGACTTTACCTCTGATGATCCGGGCCGGGACTACGACCTGATCTGGGCCAGCAGCTGCCTTTATTTTGCCAGGCATGATCTTAAGGCCATGATGAAGCGCATTTTAGAGGCCCTTAAACCTGGCGGCGTTTTTATAAACCTCCATGAAGGAATGGAGAAACAGGGCACCAGCCCGTCTGCAGCGGTGCTTTCCATGCTGCTCACTTCGCTGAGGGGCGAGCCGGATATGATGTTCCAAAAGGGGGAATTGGCCCGGGCCATGGCCGAGGTTGGTTTTGATCCCATTCAAACCAGGCAAGTAAAGACTCCCTGGAGTGTGTTTGAGCTTGAACTGGCCTTCAAGCCTGAGGCCTGATCCTTTTAACGCCCGAGGCAACTCCGGCTCCTCACCCGGAGTTGCCTCGGGTTTTCATGGCTCCGGGGGCTCAAAGCCGGCTTCTTTTAAGTAATCCAACAACTTTTCGTGTCCTCTTAAGCTGTTGAGCATGATCTTCAAGGGCTTTCCCTTGGTCGGGGTCACCTGGATGCCCTGTTCCGAATTGGCGGAGATCAAAAACGCCTGGCCGGTTGCGGTGGGGTTGCCCGAACCCAGGATCAAGAGGCCGTAGACCAGCCACTTGGGGGCGTTTCTTTGATAATAAGAAACCTCCTTGATCTCCTTCAGGGCTACGGACTGACGCCCCTTTATATTCACCTTGACCAGCTCTTCAGAGTTAAGCTCGATCCAAAGCGAGGCATACCACCCGGCTATGAATAAAAGGCTGATGCTAATGGCTGTAAGAAACCAAAAGGCCAAAGTCAACCAGGCAAAACCTTTATCAAAATCAAGCAGACCGGCAGTGGAGGAAATAGAAGGAATAATCAAAAAAGGAAAGGCAAAGAAAACCCCGCCTAAAAACAGCCCCAGGATATCGACCAGCACCACACTGGCTGCGCGAGAGTAATAAAGCGCTTCTTGGGGCGGCTTTTTTCTTTTCGGGAAAAAATAGGCTAGAATACCAAGCGCCAATAGATAGGGCCAAAAAGTCCGCCAGGGATATACCAGCTCACTGGGCGCATCAGTGAAAACATAGTCGCTCGCCTTTTGATGACCCATGCCCAGATAAAGTTTCCCCTTATTGGTCTTCAGCTCAATATAGCCAAATTCAGGCCAGGGCTTTTGCAAGGGCAGCAAGGCGGGGTCACCCGGCGCCATGAACAACCGCGCTCTGTAGCCCCTGTTGATCTTATTTTCAAGCTCCCGGTCTGATCCGGGCTTTAGAAGGGCGTTGTAAACCCTTGCTAAAAAGGCCTCGGCCTCCGGGGAGGCTGGAGAGCGCAGGCGGTCTTTGGTCTTGCGGGCGATATAGGCTTCAAGGTCAAGCTGCCTTAATTTTTTCCAGGCCGCACTTTTTTTCTGATCTGCCTGAAAATCCATGGCACGAAAATAAACCAGCCTGTCCGCATGGTTCAGAAAACAGGCGATCGCCCCGAAAAACATCACCAGTATAAATATTCTTCTACCCAGCTCCAGCATGACACACCCTTCCCCTGTAACTCCCATCAGACCAGCCGACCCAGGCCATATCATTTATAAATCAACCCGAACCGCATGGCCAATGGTTTGACAACCATGCTAGTATGACATGTTTCAAGTGCTTTCATTGCAATTACCGTATTTGCCGCCTGAAAACGCCCGGAGGGTTCCACTAATCAAGGAGGCAAAGATGAATTTCAAAAAAAGCCCGTTCGTCTGCCTGGTTATCCTTCTTCTCTGCGTCGTTGAGGCCCGGGCCATGGAGACAAATCAACTGGTGCAGAGCGCCTTTGATTATTATCGGGGCAAGGCAAGCGTGTCTTTATGCAGCATGACTATCCACCGCCCGGACTGGGAGCGCACCATCACCCTCAAGGCCTGGACCCTGGGGCAGTCTGAAAGCCTTTTCAGAATAACCGAACCTCCCAAGGACAAGATGAACGGCACCTTGAAAAAAGGGCGGGAGATGTGGATCTATAACCCAAAGGTGAACCGGGTCATAAAACTGCCTCCCTCCATGATGTCCCAGGCCTGGATGGGCTCTGATTTTTCCAACAACGATCTGGCCAAGTCAGACAGCCTTATCAAGGATTATGACCACACCTTGCTGAAGACCCTTGACCGGCAAGGCAAAAAAGTCTATGTGATCAAATCCGTTCCCAAGCCTCAGGCCCCGGTTATCTGGGGGATGCAGATATTGCACATCAGGGAAGATCTTATTTTTTTACGCGAGGAATTTTACGACGAAGATCACGAGCTGGTTAAGGCCCTTGACTTCAGCAGGATTGAGATGGTGGGAAAAAAGCTTTTCCCCTTAAGCATGCGTATGCAAAAGGCCGGGGAAGACAACAAGCAAAGCTACACCCAGGTGGAATACCTTAAGCTTCAGTTTAAAGACACCCTGCCCGCCCGGATCTTCACGGTCCTTAACCTTAAAAACCCGCGTCAATAGGTTTGCATGATCTCCACTCACGCCAAAATGGCCTGGCGCAATGTATGGCGCAACAAAAGGCGCACCCTGTTGACTGTAATGGCCATCTCCTTTGCCTGTGTGCTGTTGGTGTTCATGCTCTCCTGGCAGTTCGGCTCCTATCAAACCATGATAAACTTGGCGGTGATGATCCATACCGGTCATCTGCAAGTCCAGGCCAAGGGGTATCATGAGGACAGAAATATAAGGCAGGTGATCAGGCAACCCGCTGAAGTGCTGAAGCTGCTGGCCCCCCTCAAACAGGTTAAGGCCGTAACCACCCGGGCAGAGGCCTTTTCCCTGCTCTCTTCCCAAGACCGCACCTATGGGGCCCTGGTGGTGGGCGTTGATCCCGTGGCCGAGCCCGGGGTTTCGCGCCTGAAAAAACTGGTCCGCCGAGGCGAGTTCCTGGGGCCCGAAGATCAAAACCAGGCTTTGGTGGGCCGCCTTCTGGCCAAAAACCTTAAACTCGGCCTGGGCGGCGAAATAACCATTCTGGGCCAGGGCAAGGACGGGTCCATAGCCGCCACCGTGGTAAAGGTTAAGGGCATCTATTATTCGGGTCAGGACGACTTTGACCGCGCTTCCATTCAGATCCCGCTTTCCTTTTTCCAAAACACCTATGCCATGGAAAATTCGGTGCACCAGGTGGTCTTTCTGGTGAAAAGCTTGGATCAGGTGCAAACCGTGCAAAACGCCCTGGCCGCGCCTCTGTCCCGGCTGAAAAACCCCAAACCACTGGTCTGCCTGAACTGGGACCAGCTCATGCCCGGTTTGATGCAAAGCATTCAAATGGACCTTATAAGCGGCTCCATTTTTTACGCAATTTTGATTATTGTGGTGGCCTTCAGCATTCTTAACACCTTTTTAATGACCATCTTTGAGCGAACAGGTGAATTCGGGGTGCTTTTGGCCATGGGCGCAACCAGAGGCAGGCTTGTAAAAATTCTGATCATGGAATCCGGGTTCCTGACCTTTTTGGGCATATCAGTCGGAACAATCCTGGGGTGTGTGATCACCCTGTATTTTCAAGAAGTCGGGCTCGAATTCAAAGAGGCTGCCGAAATGTTGGCCCAGTTCGGGATGCCATCTAAATTCTATCCCAGGCTTTCCTTTTTAAGCGCCACCCTGGGACCGTTGGCTGTGCTTTTGGTAACCCTGGTGACAGCACTTTACCCGGCCTTCAAGGTGCGACGGCTCAACATAGTGGAGGCTCTCGGTCATTTGTAACTTTCTGACAGGCAGGGGGAGAACCATGAGACTCCGCATGGCCTGGCGCAATGTCTGGCGCAATCGTAAAAGAACCCTGGTAATCATGACCGCCGTTGTCATCGGCGTCTGGTCCATGGTCCTTTTGGGCGCTTTGATGCAGGGGATGGCCTCCAACATGGTGAAAAACGGAATAGCCACCCTTACAGGGCATATCAAGATCCAAAACCCTGTCTACCGGTCCGACCCGGTTATCCAAAACAGCCTTAAAGACCCGGACCCGATCTATAAAACCCTGTGCCAAAACCTTCCCCGGGGATCCTTGTGGGTAAAAAGAATAAAGGTAAACGCCATTGCCTCAAACGCCCACAACAACAGCGGGGTGACCCTGGTGGGGATCGAACCGGGAAAAGAGGCCCGCATCTCTTTTTACGGTGACTCGCTCAGCCAAGGTAGAAAGCTTAAACCAGGTGAAAAGTACGGCATTTTTGTGGGCCAGGCGCTCCTGGCAAAATTCAACACCAAACCAGGCCGCAAACTGGTGCTCATGAGCCAGGACACACAAGGCGGCATAGCCTCCAGGGCTTTTCGCATCAAAGGGGTCTTCAGGGCGGAGCTTAAAGCCACGGAAAAAAGATACGTCTTTATTAGCCTGGCCGCGGCCCGCAGCATGCTCAAACTGAAAAAAAACATCAGCGAAATCTCCATTCTGCTGCCTCAAAGGGAGCAAAGCCGAGAAGTGGCAGCAAAGCTGGATGGGCTGCTTCCCAAAGGCATCCAGGTGCTGACCTGGCAGGAGCTGCTCCCCCTCTTGGCCTCATACCTCAAGATGATGGGGAGCTTTACAGCCATCTGGTATCTGGTGGTCTTTATTGCCATGGCCTTTGGCATTGTCAACACAAGCCTCATGGCGGTGATGGACCGCATTCGGGAGTTCGGCCTGTTCAAGGCGCTCGGCATGTCGCCCTGGCGGATTGTAAGCCAGGTGATGGCTGAATCCGGCATAATTCTTTTCATCGGCATGGCTTTGGGCAGCGGGCTGGGAATCTTAAGCGTGGCCCTCCTTGCCCGGACCGGTATAGACCTTTCCGCCCTGGCCGAGGCCCAACAGTATTTAAAAATGACAAAGGTGATCTATCCCGCCCTAAACCCGGGAGACCTGATAGGCGCAAACGCAGTGGTTTTGGTCCTGGGGCTTTTGGTCAGCACCTATCCGGCTGCCAAGGCGGCCCGGATCACGGCCAGGGAGGCCATGGGCCATATCTGAGAAAATCCCGGTAAAAGGATTATAAAATGAATCTGGTTGAATGTGTGGATGTGGTTAAGGCCTACAGGCAGGGCCAGGTCAAGGTAACCGCCTTGGCGGGAATAAACCTGAAGATAGAAAAAGGCGGTTTTGTGGCCCTGGCAGGGCCTTCCGGCTCAGGCAAGACAACCCTGTTGAACCTGATAGGGGGCCTGGACACACCGGATTCCGGCAGTATTGCGGTCGACGGCCGCAACTATGAAAACCTCAAGCAATCCCAACTGGCCAAACTGCGGCTTAAAAAGGTCGGATTCATTTTTCAGGCCTATAACCTCATACCTGTGCTCACTGCTCGGGAAAATGTGGAGTTTGTCATGGAGCTGCAAGGGGTGACGCCAATAGAACGCAAAAAACGGGCAGAGGAAATCCTGGAGATGGTGGGGCTCGGCGAACAGGCCGGACGCAGGCCCTCTGAACTCTCCGGCGGCCAACAACAAAGAGTAGCTGTGGCCAGGGCCATTGTGGCCAACCCCTCCCTGGTCCTGGCCGATGAACCCACCGCCAACCTGGATTCGGAAAACGGCCGTTCCCTGTTGGAGCTGATGAGCCGCATGAACCGGGAAAAGCAGGTCACCTTTATCTTCTCGACCCATGACCAGATGGTAATGGACCATGCCGAACGGCTGGTGATGCTGAAAGACGGGCTTATTGCCCAGGATATGGACAAAACGAGCCAATGAACATTTTCCGCCCCAAGGTCAGGGGCAAGGGATCGATCCCGGCCCTGTTCTTTTTGGCGGCCCTTTTGGGCCTGGCCGCCCTGGCCTGCCCCGCAAGTCTGGCCCGGGAAAAGCCGGAAGGCTTTTGGAGGCAGACAACCAGCCAATGGGGCGGGCATCTCAAGCTCAGGGGCAGTATCAGCCAATACGAGGACACCACGGTTTTCGCACCGGTGGGAACCGGTGTTTACACAGACGGCTCCCTGAGCCTGCGACTCAAAAACCAACTTTTCTTTCCAGGCAATGCCTCGTTCAAGACCCATTACGAGGCTGTTCTTTCGGCCGGGGACAACAGGCGCAAAAAAAGGGAGCTTGAGCTCTCAGGGGTCCAATTTCCCCAGAGCGCGGCCTTTTTGGGTCTGGGCCAGGCAATGAACGATAAAACCAGGCTTTTTGACCTTACCTGGACGGCCTTTGATGGAAAAAGCCGGACAGCCTACCAGCGCCTGGACCGCCTGGTGCTGGCCCTCAACCCCACCTGGGGCAGGCTAAAGATCGGCAGACAGGCAGTGACCTGGGGAAACGGGCTCATCTTCAATCCCATGGACCTTTTCAACCCCTTTGCCCCAACCGATATTGAACGGGATTACAAAGTGGGTGACGACATGGCCTGGGCGGAACTGCCTTTGGGTGGGGCCGTTTCCCTGGAAGGGCTTTTTGTGCCCAGGAGAAAACCGGAGACCGGAGAGTTGGCAAGCTCCAGATCTTCCGCCGCCTTGAAAATACACACTGCTCATGAAACAACCGAGTTTGATTTTCTTTTTGCCCGCCACTACGGAGAATGGGTGGCAGGCCTCGGCAGCCAGGGTTATCTGGGAGACACAGCCTGGCGCATGGACCTGGTCTGGACAAACGCAGGGCAGGGTTCGAATTACCTCTCCCTGGTGGCCAATATGGACTACTCCTGGATCTGGTGGGGAAAAAACTTTTACGGGCTGGTGGAATTTTATTTTAACGGCCTGGGCGCCTGCAACTATAACGAAGTCTTCACAGATTTTGAAATCCAGGACAAGCTGGCCAGGGGCGGGTTGTTTGCCTTGGGCCGCAATTACTTAAGCGCCTCTTTGCAGGTGGAGCTGCATCCCCTTTTTTCCTGCTGGGTCACAATGATAAACAACCTGGCCGATCCTTCCGGGACAGTGCAGCCGCGGGGTGTTTTGGATATCAGCCAAAACACCCGCCTGACTGTCGGCGCAAACCTGGTATATGGCGCACCCGGTACTGAATATGGCGGTTTGACCATGCCGGGCACTATTTATCACCTGCGTCCGGCCCAATCGGTTTACCTTTGGTGGACCTGGTATTTTTAAAAACATAAGTCCAAGGGTTAACCTAACTCAGCCGTCTTTGGAATCTATCCCCTTGTTGAAGTGGGCAAGGTGTTTATCATCAGGACCATAGGCAGCCACCTTTTCCACGCTCCACCACCAAACCGGATCATGGGCGTCGAGTTCAAGCCTCACATACCTGGCCTGGGCATGCCGCTCAAGGCGATAAACGCTCACAGGTCCCTGGGCCAGGAAAAGCACCTGACCGCTAAAGGCAATGGGTCCGGCCAGAGTAACCGGCATCTCCACCCACTTTTTCTGGTCATTGGAAACCAAAACCTTGAGCCCACGGGGAAAATCCGCGTGATAATTATGGTTCTCCAGTTTCAACCACCCCAGGTCCCTGGGCTTTCCAAAATCCAGATCCAGATAAATTCCTGGTCGTTGGCTTTCCTGGCTGCCCCAGCGCCCTTTAAAGGAACCTCCCCGGGCCAGTTTCCAGGCGGATTTGCGGTCCACATGGGAATCCACCGCTTTTATAGGAACCGCCTCTACGCCTTTGCGCCCCTCAAGGACAAACAGGGTGAAGCGGCCACAGGCTTTACGTATAAAGCGCACCTCGGCATTGGTAAGAACCTCTTCCGCCAAATCCGCCTCCCGGCCAAGCACCAACACTCCGCTGCCCTGGTGAAGGTCAACTAAAAGGGGACGGTCAGTACGGGGATGAGTGGAGCCAAAAACATTGGTAAACCGGTTTGCCGTCAAGGTCCATATCTCCCTGCCAAACTCAAGCCGGGCCTTGGCCGAGGGCCAGGCATCGGCATAAAGGCGCTCTATACCGGACTTGCGCACCTCCTCCAGGGCCAGCTCAATACTCTTCTGCCAGCAAAAATCGCTGTGCGGCTTGCCCGGACCATAGACCAGCATTTCCTGTACACTCCAGGCATGGCCATCGTCACCCAAATGGGTGAAACGCATATAGCGAATCTTCTGCACCGGGAAGTAGCATTCCACCCTGCCGTAGCGCTGCTTCAAAAAGGGATGAGGCCCGGAAAAATAAAAAGGGGTGCGGTAATGACTGATCTTGCGCAAAAGGCGAAAGCGCCCGTCCTCACCTGCCACCTCAACGGTAACGTTTTTGGGCACCTGCCAAAAGACAGTGGGTATCAAGGAAAAACCGGCGACCTCCTCTTCGCGGCCCATGTCGAGCACAAACCCCTCACCGCCCTTTTTATTATTGACAGCCACATAAATTGTGCGGAAATTTGCATCCCAAAGCCGATCATGCAAAAGTTTACCCTTAAGGGTGGTCACCTTCCAGCCCCTTGGGGAAAGTAGTTTTTCCACATTCTCCGGTTCGGCAAAGGAGTGGAATATCTCTTTGTTGATTACCTGGTGTTTGACACCCAGAAACCGGGCCTGGGCAGCCAGGGTGCGCCACCAGAAGGCCGGGTTTTCCGAGGCATCCACCTGAGCCGAGGCCTGAGGCCTTTTATCCTGGGTGAAATCTACAATCAAGGGCTTTTCGTCTGCCAGAAAAGACAGCTCATAGGCCCCTTCCGAGTCATTGGGGTAAAAATTCCTTGCCCTTTTCTCATCTGCGTAAAGATGGGTTATGCCCTTTTCGTACAGGCCTGCCAGACGTTCTTTAGTCTTGGCTTCGTGCCGGAAATAATAACCTCCCTTGGCATCCAAAAGGGGTTTTCCCCAAAGGGCCCGGAACCCCTGATAGGCGCTGACATTGGAAACAGCCAGGCCCAAAATGAGAATCAGGCTCAGCCAAGGTGACTTTTTGGCCAAAAGTCCGCCCCAGAAAGCCCAGACAAAAGGCAAGGCAAACAAAACCCACAAAAGATAGCGGGGCCTGGCCTGGTTAACCTGGGAGCCGTAATGAGTGAAGATCACCGCTGCCACTGAACCGGCAAAAACCGCCACCGGCAGCCAACTTAAGGTCACCTCTGTTTTGCGTGAACGCATGATCAAGCCGACAAAACCTATAACCGCCAGCAGGGCCACCGCCAGATAGACCCAGAAATCCAGGGTGCCCGGGGTGACAAACCTCTGGTTGGGGCTGATCACCCCGAACATCACAGGCAGGCCGCTGCGCAAAACCGCCAGAAGATAGGTGCCGAACATTTCAGAAAGCGGTTCTCTGATTTTGGTCTCAGGCCCCAGCCTGAGGTCCCCGCTCAAGCCCAGGTGGGGCCAGCCGTTATTCATATTGTAGATAATAAGCGGAGCTGCGCCTAAAAGAGCGCCCGAGACAAAACCCGCTATCATAGCCGGGGTGAGGAGTTTATTTCGCCAACCGTAATAAGCCAGGAACAAGGCGCAAGGGGCTATCACCTGGGCGGAAAGGAAATTTGTCCAAAAGGCCAGCCCGGCCACCAGGCCCCAGGCAAAACAGGAGCTGAACTTCCATTTTTTGCCTTGCCACAAATTCAGGGTCAACAGGAACAGAACCGCGGAGAGCAAAAGGGCCAGGCCATAATGGGTGCGGGCCTCACCGGCAAAGAAAAGCCCGTATCCCGGAGGCAGGGCCATCCAGGCCAACCCGGCCAGAACTCCCCAAAAACCGAACAAACGGTCCAAGATGCGGTGCACCACCACCATACTTGCCAGATATAGAAACGGCGGCCAGATATTAACGACCAATGAAGTGGGGCCAAAAAAATAGAGCAAGGGAGCGGCAAAAAGGGCGTCTAAGGTGCCCATATAGTTATTGCCAAAGAAAAAATAATGAAAATCACCCTTTAGAAAAGACTGAGCCATCAGGCCTATGAGCGCACTGTCATAGTGAAGCTGGCTGGAATAAAAACGCCAGGCCAGCAAACCCAAAGCCAGGGAGTAGACCAGGCCCATCAGGGCCAGCCTTATCGCCTTTGGTGGTGAATTATCAATAATTGAAGGGGCAAAGCCGGTCATTTTATTTTGGAACATCAACTGTCTCTTTTAGCGCAACTAAAACCTGGCCAACAAAAACCGCAGAAAACAACAAGGCTTTCCTCTTGAGTCGGAGGCAAGGTAACTTGGGTTTCAAGGAATTATTCAACAGGTGAGAAATTGCTAAACAAGCGGGGATCAATCTCGACATAAAGGATAAGAAATAAGAAAAAACAAGAAATACCGCCCTTATCAGGGAAGAAGGACCATGGGTCTTGGATGGTCCCGGCCTGAGGAGGACAGGCTTCGGTAGACTAAAAATCACCCCGGGCATAGGTGAACCATCAAAAACGCCTGATCCGGAGCCGGAATTCTGCTTGAATAAGACCGCGGAAGGGCGTCCCCATTGCGTTTTTTCATAAACAAATACATCAGCTTCAATCACGTATAACGCTACAGGTTTAAGCCGCGCTCACAAATCGTTTTTTAAAGTGCTTGACATATTTTTTCTCCGGCCTGCAAAGGACCCGAAGCTTAAAAAACCTGCACCATCTGAGATAAACGGCATGAATTGAGGGCGTATATATCATAATTTCCAAGCAGTCGCCATAATTACCGAATACACGAATACACCGATAAGGTCAGGCCTTTTCTCTTTTCCGCACCATTTGAAAGGCTCGGAGTACTCTGTTTTCAAAAAAAACCGAAACTTTTTCAGCCCAAAAATCTTAATTCTCAATTTGCCGCCCCGAAAAATACTGCCAAATCCATAGCCAAAGGGATATTTTCCCTTTTTCAAAACCTCTGAAGAGGTTTATTGGAAAGCCTTTTTTTATTACGGGCAGGCGGGTATTGACCAACTTTCCCCGGCATGCTTAAACTGTTTTAGCGGCGTATCATCAAGCGATCGGTTTTAAGTTGAATGGTATTTTTATCTAATAACCATGCACTTGCTTTGATTTACCAATACCCGGGTCTGAGAGCGGACAAATTGCCGGAAAAAAGTTATACAAGTCATTTCTGCTGAACGCTGCCAAAGAAAAAATCCACTGTTTTTTTGAAAATTACTATTCCCGTGCTGAAAAGGGTGAAAATCATGCTCAGTTTTACAAAAATTTTCAGAAACATCTCCTTTATAGGGTTGTTATGCTTTCTGGCCCTTGGCCCGGTCCAGCCGGCTCAAGCCATGGCCGAGCCCGAGGGGCTCAAGGTGGTGAGCCTTATGCCCCAAGGAGAAGTGGACCAGATAACCCAGGTGGTGGTTCGCTTTAGTAAAGATATGACCCCCTTGGGGCAGGCCGGGCAAAAAACCGAGACCTCGCCCCTTTTGATCTCTCCCCTTCCCAAAGGCTCTTTTCGCTGGCTCGACACCAGAACCCTGGCCTATATCCTGGATACGCCCCTAAGGGGGGCGACCAGACTCAATATGACTGTTTTGAAAACCGCCAGGGCCTTAGACGGCGCAAACCTTACAAAAGAGGTGAAAGCGCAGGTCTCCACCCCTGAGGTGGAGGTGATCGAATGGCGCCCCAAACCGGGCGGCTCCACAGAGCCCGAACCGGTTATCAGGGCGGTGATAAACCAACCGGTGGACCTCGCCTCCCTTAGCCAAAAATCCTTTTTTGTGGTTCAGGGTAAAATGGTTCCGGCCAAGGTGTCGGAAAGAGAACTGCCCCGCTGGCAAAGGGCAGAAAACCTTCTGGCCAGGGAATATGTCTTTTCCTGCCCCCAAAAGGTAAAACCCGGCCAAAAGGTCAAGATAGTGGTGAAGCCGGGCGTGATTCCGGCTGACGGAGACCGATCATCCCCCAAATCCCATAGGGCCTCATACAAACCCTATTATCCGTTGCTACTGACCTCCTGGAACATGGATTCCTCCCCCTTCGGCGGTCTTGCCCCTGAATCCGGGCTGAACCTGAAATTCACAAACCCGGTCTCCCGCAAGGAAGTGGAAAAACACATCCGCGTTACGCCCCAATTGCCGGAAATGGTGCGCTCTTCCTATGAATACAAGGGACGCTGGCACCATATGGCCCTTGGCTTTAAGCCCAGAACCCAATACACGGTCATCGTCACCAAAGGGCTTAAGGACATCTACGGCACAACCCTGGGCAAAGACGCCTTTATAAGCCTTAAAACCGGGGACCTTTCTCCCACGTTTCACCTGCCTGAAGGGCCGGGTGTGCTGGAAGCCAAGGCCAAACCGCTTTATCCCTTGCGTTTACGCAATATAGAACAGTTCCGCCTGGGGCTGCGTTATTATCCGGCCGACGAGGCGGTTCTAGTGATGGAGGCCGAACGCAGCAGGCCATGGAACAAAACTCCCCGCGCCCCTTCCCTGGGCCAAAAAAATGCAACCTCCAAGATGGTGGACCCGAACCTTTCGCCCAACCAGCTGGTTCTATATCCCCTGGATCTGGAAAAAGACCTGGGACGCAGCCTGAGAGGCGGAGTCACCCTTATTGACCTGCGCGCCACCTGGCCGGATTACAAAGGCAAGCCCAAGGCCAGGGTGCGCCGGGCCCTTCTCCAATACACCGACATGGGGCTCAGCCTGAAGATTGGCGACAAAAACGGATTGGCCTGGGTGACCAGGCTCTCTTCCGGCAAGCCCCTCAAAGGGGCGGCCCTTGAATTGAGGGACCGTAAAAACCGCCTGTTGTGGCAAGGCCTCAGCGATGAATTGGGGCTGGCCAAATTCCCGGGGTTGGATGAGTTGAACCCGGCTCCGGACAAAAAAAAGCCCTGGCGCAACCCGATTGTTTACCTGCTGGCCAAATACAAGGGCGAGCTGGCCATCACACCCAGTGAATTCGCCTCTGAGTTGGACTCCAGCATGCCCTATGAAATTTCGCAGAGAAAGCCCGGGCAAATAAGCGGGGACAAGGCCTATGCCCTTTTCCAGCTTCCTCTATACCAGCCGGGGCAAAAGGTTAATTTCACGGTCTTTGTCAGAAGGCCCGGCCCCCTGGGAGCCACCCCTCCCCCAGTGACCGAAATCAAGGCCTGGATCAATAACCCTTATGGCAAGAAAATCAAGGTATTCAAGGCAAAAACCAACGAATTCGGAACATTCACCGGTTTTTGCGACCTGCCCCCGAAATGCAGGCTGGGAGAATATGAACTGACCCTGAAAATCGGCAAGAATTCCCTCAGGGCCGGATCTTTCCGGGTTGCATCTTTCAGGCCGCCTGATTTCAAGGTCAAGCTCACCGCGCCCAAGGATCATGCGGGGCCGGGCTCCCTGGGCAAGGCGGATGTCAAGGCGGATTATCTCTTTGGCAAACCGGTGACCGAAGGCCAGGTCAAACTCCTGATGAACCGGGCTGAAACCCATTTTCAGCCGCCCTTACTGGAAAAATACGCGGTGGGCGATATCCCGCTGCCGGACGAAGACAGGCCCTCGGATCCCCATGTGGGCGTTTTGACCGGTGAAACCGATCAAAACGGTGGCGCGGCCTTTGAGCTGCCGCCCCTTAAGGCCAACCCCGGCGTTCCCTTGAGGCTGGACCTCACGGCAGAGGTTACAGACGCCTCAAGCCGCGGCCTGAGAAGCACAGGCTCCATACTGGTGCATCCTTCCAATATCTACCTGGGGCTTAAGGCTCCCCTGCTCGCCCAGGCAGGGAAACCCAGCCAAATCCAGCTGGCGGCCGCGACCAAGGACAACCAGGCCGTGTCACCGGGTGAGGTCAGCATCACCGCTTATCGCCAGTATTGGGAATCTGTGCGGGAAAAGGGTGAAGGCGGATATTACCGCTACCTCATCAAGGCCAGGCGCAAACAGGTGTGGCAAAAGGACCTCGCCATGGATAAGCCCAAAACGGAATTCAATTTCACCCCGCCTGAATCGGGAACCTATGTAGTTGTGGCCACGGCCAGGGACTCCAAGGGGCTTGTGACCAAAACCGGGCTCTATCTCTGGGCCTCGGGCCAGGGAATTTCGGCCTGGAAGCGCTATGATGACAACCGCCTGGACCTGGTGCTTTCGCAAAAGGAGGCCAAGCCCGGCCAGACGGTGAAGGTTATGCTGAAAAACCCCTTCAGCCGGGCAACCGCCCTGCTGACGGTGGAGAGGCAGGGGGTGCGAAAAACCCTGGTCCAGGAGGTCGAGGGACCGGGACCGGTCCTGGAAGTGTCCTTGGAAAAAGGCGACGCCCCCGGGGTTTACCTCAGTGTGCTTCTGGTCCGGGGCCGGGTTGGTGAACCCAAGCCCCACGGGGCGGACCTGGGCAAGCCCCAGGTCCGCATAGGCTGCGCCGAAATCAAGGTAAACCGGGAAGCGACCGACCTTGAAGTAAAGGTGCGGGCGACTGACAAGAAAATGCGCCCCGGCCAAAAGGCCGAAATTTTCGTGGACGTGACCCTTAAGGGAAAACCCCATCACAGCCAGGTGACGCTTTTGGCAGTGGATGAAAGGGTGCTGGTTGCCGCGGGAGAAAAAGACCCCTATGACCCCCGCCCCACCTTTGGCAAAATGCAGCCCTTGAGCGTGCTCACCGCGGACCTGCGCACAGCAGTGGTGAGCAGGGTGCTTGGCATGCAAAAGGGCGAATCAGCCGCGGGCGGCGGCGGCATGGGCTCCATGTTGCGCAAACGCTTTACGCCCACGGTCTTCTGGCTGGGACAGGCCGATACCGGGGAATCAGGAAGCATCGTAGCCCGGTTCCCCTTGCCGGACAGCCTCACCTCTTACCGCATCGTGGCTGTGGCCTGCGACAAACAGGGACGCTTTGGCCTGGGCCGGGAGAGCATCACCGCCTCCCAGCCCTTGCAGATCCTCTCCGCCCTGCCCAGGTTCGCCCGGCTTGGCGACCTTTTCCAGGCCAGGGTGCTGGTGCAGAACCTGACCGACGCCAAGGGAAAAATTCATATCCAGGCCCAGGGCAAGGGGCTTTCGCTTCAGGGTAAAAAGGAAAAGACCATAGAGCTTATGCCCAACCAAACCAAACCGGTGGGCTTTATGGTCAAGGCTATGCAAACAGGCAAGGTCAGCCTGACTTTCAAGGCCGGATTAGGCAAGTTTGAAGATCAGGTTCAGTTCAGCCTGCCGGTCAAGTCCCTCACCAGGCTTGAGACCATGGCCGACTTTGGCAGCCTCACGCCCGGACAAGGCGCGACCAAACGTAAAATGACCCTTGCCCTTCCAGCAGACGCTCTGGCCGGCAAGGGAGGGCTCAATATAACCCTTTCGCCTTCCCTGACAGCTGGCATGACCAGACCGGCGACCATGCTCCTGGACTATCCCTGGGACTGCCTGGAACAAAGGCTCAGCCGGGGCGCGGCCCGGGCCATGCGCCTTGACATGGGGCCGGTCATGGGACTTACGCCCCACCCTTCAGACCAAAAGGCGCTTTTGGACCTTGCTTCCGTAATACCCGATTTCCAAAGCGGAAACGGCGGATTCGCCTATTGGCCCGGCTGGGAAAGGGCAGATCCCTTTGTCACAGCCTATGCACTTTTGGCCGGTTCCATGATCAAAAAAAGCGGGGTGCATATTTTAAGTGAAGACACAAGGCAGTCAGCGGCGGATTACCTGATGCGCTATCTGAGGCGGACCCGCGCCCCCAAACAAAGGGACCTGGCAGGACGCAGCCAGGAAGCGTTTATCATCTGGGTTCTTTCCAGGGAGGGCTTCAAGGTGGCCTCGCGCCTGAATAACGCACTTACCAGAACCAGGGGCCTGGACCCATTTGGCCTGGCCTGCCTGATTGAAGCCTGCGGGATTTACAAAAAAGCCAAAGCCAGGGCCGGTTTGATAAAGCAACTGGAAGGCTCGGCCCGTTTAAGCGCCCAGAGCATGCAGTTTGTCACGGTTGATCCCGGCGGGCTGAAGCCTGTGCTGGGTTCCGGCCTCAGGGGAAATGCCATGGCCCTGTGGGCTCTCAGCCGGGTGAAACCGGCCCACCCCCAACTGGATCAACTGGCCTGGTTTGTGGCCCGTACGCTCGGCAGCAAAAAATACATATCCACCCAGGAGGCGGTGTTCGGGCTCTGGGCCCTGGCTGCCTACACCCGCCTGACCGGAGAGGTCACGGATCTTGAGGCCAAGGTGCGTCTGGATCAAAAAACCGTTTCCGAAAGACGCTTTACCAAGCCCACTGATCAGCCCTTGACCGTGGAAGTGGTGCGCAACCTGCTCTCTTCGGGCCAGGAACTCTTAATCAGCGCAGAGGGCAAAGGCAGGCTTCTATACAGCGCCCGCCTTTCCTTTGCCCCTGGAGAGCCCTCGGGCGCTCCGGTAAACGCAGGAGTATCGGTTTCCCGCTTCTTCCAGGCAGCCAAGGGCGGAGGTCAGGGACCTTGGGAGCTGGGACAGGATCTGGAGTGCGTGATAACGGTGATAACCCAGGCCACCAGACACCACCTGTTGGTGGAGGCGCCCTATCCCGCGGGCCTGGAACCTAATCAGGCAGCCAAGGGCCAGCAGGATGATATGGAGTTCGGCCCCTGGCGCTACAAGGAGCTTGGCCAAACCGCGCTTATGCTCTATGCGCCAAGGCTTGAACCTGGAGTCTACACCTACAAGCTCAAGCTCAGGGCAATTGCCCAGGGCGAATATATGCTGCCTGCGGCCAGGGCCGAAGAAATGTACTCCCAGGAGGTCTTTGGTCAGAGCAAGGCGGGCAGCCTGACCGTAAAATGAAAAAAAGCCTTTTAACGGGGCTCGGCCTTTTGGCCTTGAGCCCCCTTTTACTTTGGATCGTTTGCGTGTCTTTACCCGGCCATTTGCCTCAAGAGGGCTATGGCCGGGTAAAGGACAGCATTGTGCTGGCGCAGAACGGCCAAATCCTGACCAGGCTGAAAAGCAGGCAACTAAGGGCCGGTCCCTGGCTGGGCAAGGGTGAAATACCGCCTTTGTTGGAGCAGGCCGCCCTGGCGGCCGAGGACAAACGGTTTTATCTGCACCCCGGAGTAGACCCCATGGCCCTGGTCAGGGCCATGGTGCAAAACCTCCTGGCAAATAAAGTGGTCTCCGGGGGATCGACCCTCACCATGCAGCTTGCCCGGCTTCTTAACCCCGGGCCGAGAACCTTGCAAAAGAAATTCAAGGAGATAAAAACCGCACTTTGGCTGGAGGCCCGCCTGGATAAAAAGGCCATCTTGCGGCAATACCTTAACCGGGCCCCTTTTGGAGGCCCTTTGCAGGGCCTGGCCGCGGCCAGCCGCGAACTTTTAGGTAAAAACCAACACAACCTGGCCCCCCATGAGGCGGCGCTCCTGCTGGCCCTGGTCAAGGACCCAAGCAGGCTTATCAGGCCGGAGAACCGAAACCGGCTGCGCAAAAGAAGAAATCACATCTTGAAAAAGATGGCCCAAAACAAGGCCATAAGCCCAGACGCCCTTGCCGAAGCCCTTAAAATGCCGGTTGTTTTTCATAAGTATTACGACCCCAACCCGGCACCCCATTTCACCAGGCACCTGAACACCTTTTTCAAGGGAACCAGACCGCCGGTGATAAAAACCTATATCGACCTTGTCCTGCAAAGAAAAATGCTTCACCTGGCAAGGGAGGCCTGCACCAAAAACCAGGCCAGGGGGGTGAGGCAGGCGGCGGTTCTGGTTATTGACAATAACGACCTTTCGATAAAGGCCTGGGTGGGGTCTCCGGATTTTTCAGACCCGGACGCAGGCCAGGTCGACGGGGTTTTGGCGCGCAGACAACCGGGCAGCACCTTGAAACCTTTTTTATACGCCCTGGCCCTGACCAAAGGACACACCCTGGCCGAAACCATCAAAGACGAACCCCTGGGCCTGATTGTCTCAGGCGGAGTGTTTCGGCCGGTTGATTATGACCAGCGCCACAGGGGTCCGGTGAGGCTCAGGGTGGCGCTGGCCAGCAGCCTGAACCTGCCCGCCCTGCGCCTGGCCGATTCAGTGGGGGTTGAACCCTTTTTGCGAACCTTAAGGCAACTGGGCTTCAAACTCCCCAGACAGGCGGATCACTATGGTCTGGGGCTGGCCCTGGGCAATGGTGAAGTGACTCTTTTGGAGCTGACCCAAGCCTATGCCACCATGGCCAATATGGGGAAAAAAGGGCGGGCCGGGCTTTGGCAGGGCCAGGCAGGGCAAAACCTTATTCCCGTATTGGACCCCTATGCCTGCCGCCTGGTGGCCGATGCCCTGGCCGATGACTGGGCCAGGGCCCCGGGTTTTGGCAGGCACAGCCTTTTGGAGCTGCCTTTTGAAGCGGCGGTAAAAACCGGAACCAGCCAAAAATACAGAGACAACTGGTGCGTGGGCTTTACCGGCTCCTACACGGTCGGTGTATGGGTGGGCAATTTCCAGGGCAAGGGAATGCAGGGGGTGAGCGGCATAACCGGCGCAGCCCCGCTTTGGCGTCAGGCCATGCTTTACCTGCACAAAGACAAACCCGGCAAACTCCCCCCCTGGCCCCAGGGCGTGGAGCGGGTGGCCATAGACCCCCACACAGGTAAACTGCCCGGCCCCGACACCCTGGCAACCATTCAGGAATACTTTTCCCCGGGCACTGTACCCCAGCCTGACCAGGAAAACCTGGAGAAACCGGTCAATCCCCTTAAACTCCTGGCTCCCTTTGACGGAGCCGTCTATGCCCTGGACCCGGACATGCCCCTTTTGCTTCAGGTTCTTAACTGCAAGGCAAAATGCTCAAGAGAGGTGACCCAGTCCAAATGGCTTTTGGACGGGGCTCCGCTAACCCCGGAGAGAAGCCTCCTTGAGGCCCGACTGGCTTTGAAACCGGGTCTTCATACGGTTTTGCTTGAAGTTAAAGGCCCCTGGGGCGAGGCCAGTCAAAAGGCGGGATTCAGGGTAATGCCCTGATAAAAAGCCGGAGAAGCATTAACAGCTTCTCCGGCTTTTCGGTTTGCATCCCCGGCAAAAAAATCACCGGTAATTCAAGGCGTCAGAGTTTGTTTTTCCGAAAAACAAACTCCCTGAAGCCGTTTCTGTAACGGAAAGATTTCACCGGGACAAAGGCATCAAAAAGGTCCAGAATCTCTCTATTTTGCCGGAAAACCCTGGGCAGCTCCAGATGACGCTGCCGTCTGGGGCGCACCCGGTAATCACCCATAAGGGCAAAAGAATACACCTCCGTGGTTATACCGGACTGGCCCAAGGCAAAAACCGTCACAATGCCGCCGGGCTTGAGAAGGTGATCTAAAATCCCTACCAAGCGTTCAGTCTGCTCTCCATCCAGTCTATCAACCAGATCCCATATCAGGATTCCCTCAAAGGCCTCGACCGGATAATCCAAGTGTCTCCACAGGGCCTCTACCGGCAGTTCCTTTTCCTGGTCGATTTTAAGACGTAAAAACAGGTCGCACAGATAAAGCCTTTTCACTCTGGTAGCAAAATAGCTTATATTCTCGCCGCATACAGGCCCCACGTCCAAAACGCTGCCTTGGGGTGATTTGCCCAGATTCTGGTCAAGAAGCTCAAGCGCCATACTGAAGTATTCCTCAGGTTCGGCCCTTTGCCTTATCCCCTCCAGCCCCGGGGTGGGATTGACCGAAAGCGCGCCCACCTACTTTTTCGCCTTGGCCGACTCACCCGTGGCCAGGCCCAACTTGGGCTCTGTGTCAACCGGTTTGGGAGCGCTCACCGGTCTGGAGCCGGAATCCCTTTTGAGTTCCACAACAGCCTTGAGATAGGCCCCGTCCTCAACAGAAATGCGCCCGGCCTTGATCTCGCCTGTAAAATCCGCCTCCTTGGTGATTTCCACCTTGCCGTTTGCGGCGATGTTTCCCACCAGGGTGCCGCTGATGGTCACCCGATCAGCGTGAATAGCGGCCTCCACCTGTCCCTTGGCCCCCACAGTCAAGTGATGTTGCGGGAGTTCCACACTGCCTTTCACCTTACCTTCGATCAACAGGTCTTCACTTCCCTTGATATCACCTTGAATGGAGATATGCTGGCCGATTACGGTCACCGGGCTCTTTCGCGGTGCGGCCTGAGCCGCAGGCTTGAAGGAAGGTTCCGGAGCTGGTTTTGCTGGCTGACTTTTTCTTAACATAACTGGTCCCCTGACATGATAATGGGGTTATGGTTTAGGCGGACTCCGGCTTTATTAGCCGTTGACCAGGCTAGTAGTAAAGCCAGGAATATATTAGCATGAAAAAAGTATTTTTTGCCTTAAAGGCTTGCCGGAAAATTAAAGCAAAGTTAAGCGTACTTTAGACCCCTTGATTAACAGACGCCTTAACAGCTCGATATGACAATAAATTTTAATCAATAAAAAACACTTCCAAACTTTGGCGAAATTATGACTTTTTGCGCAGTCTCTCAGGAGGAACCGGAGCCTCATATGGGTAGATAGGGTTGGCCCTGGTCCACCAGCCCTCAACCGCACTGTCCGTCACTTCCAGCCGCCAAACAAACTTGATCGACTTGTAAGCCAGGTCAAAGGGAGAAATAAGACGCAAAGGCGCACCATGCTCCAAAGGCAAGGGAGAGCCGTTTAAGCTGTGAGCCAGGAGCATCTGCTTGGCAGGATCTTTCAATTCGTCTATGGAATTGCACTCCACATAGTACTTAAGGCCGCCCGGCTTATGCCTGGTCTCACCCAAGGCGTGAAAAACAACATGACTCGCCTGCTTTTTAATCCCCGCCATAGCCAAAAGATAGCCGGGTTTAACCCCACCCCACTTAAGGTCGGGCACGGACCAGCCTTCCACGCAATGGAAGTCATTTACCTGCTCCACTTGGGGCAGATCATTCAGCTCCCGCCAGGATAGCCGCAAAGGTTTTTCCACCAAACCATTCACAACAAGTTGAAAGGGTGCTTCCCTGCCTTGCCGATCTTTGTAGATGCCTGAAGACGAATCAAAGGAAAAACCTTTATTTTCCACGGTTCGCACCGGGAAACGCTTCAGGAAAAAGCCGTAAACCACCTGAGGCAAGGCCGCCAAGAGAGTGGCAAAGGCCGCCACCTTTAGGACAAAGCGCCTGTTTATCGGATAGTTGGGCATGGTCTTTCTCTTGCTTTAAAGGTTACACACTACTTTTATTATACCGATTTTATTACATAACAATACCTTTTCCCAAAGCCTCCCAGGCTGTTTCAAGATTGAAAACAAACTAGATTCTTCCAAACAAATAAAATACGTTACAAAAAGCTACAAAAAATTGACCGGTATTATCTTTAGCTTTTCTGCTATAAAATTGAAGGGTGTCTATTTTTAGATTCCTCTTCATGGTCTGATTATTCAATTGCAATAACGAAAAAACTTTTTAGATGTTGTAGGGCAAGGATTTGGCCTTAGAAATGTAACATTTAAGACACCCAATTGACCTGGTTGGGGGATTTGCCTTCACCCCAAAAAACGTTAAAGTGAAGCGTCTTGTTTTGGTAGCGAAACTTATCTTCCCCGTTAAGGAGGCTTTTAAGGTTATGAGGTCTTTATTCAACAGAAAAGGTTTCAAAAAAGGCTTAACAGTCCTGGCTGTTTTTGCTTTTGTCCTGGCCAGCGCCCTGCCCGTCCTGGCCGGAACCGCCTTTTATCAAGGCAAATCCCCCAAATACGTCTTCTACTTTATCGGCGACGGCCTGGGCATTCCCCAGCGCACCGCAGCCCGAGCCTTTACCGGCAAAAAACTCGCCATTGACAGCCTCAAGGCCCAGGGCATAACCAGCACCCAGGCCGCGGACCGCTTCATCACCGGTTCGGCCGCTGCGGCCACAGCCCTGGCCTGCGGCATGAAAACCAATATCAACTACATTGGTGTTGACCCTCAGTTCAAGCCGCTCAAAAGCGTGGCCGAGATAGCCAAGGAGCAGGGGCGCAAGGTAGGCATCGTCTCCAGCGTGAGCATTGACCACGCCACCCCGGCGGCTTTTTACGCCCATGTAAAAACCCGCAAGATGTACCACGAAATCGACATGGCCCTGGCCAAAAGCGATTTTGACTATTTTGCCGGCGGCGGGCTGAAAGATCCCCGGGGCAAGAGGTCCAAAGCTCCCCAGGGTGATGCCCTTGAGCTGGCCCAAAAGAACGGCTACAAGGTGGTCACAGACAAGTCGGCCTTTAACAAGCTGAAAAAAGGCGACGGCAAGGTGCTGGCCTACAATGCCTGGTTGCAAGACGGCAAGGCCCTGCCCTATGCCATGGACAGAAGGGATCAGGACATCTCCCTGGCCGAATTCACTGCCAAGGGTATTGAGCTTCTGGACAATCCCAAGGGCTTTTTCATGATGGTGGAAGGCGGCAAGATCGACTGGGCCTGTCACGCCAACGACGGTGCAGCCTCTATCCAAGACACCCTGGCCTTTGACAATGCGGTCAAACAGGCCATCAACTTCGCTGCAAAGCATCCCCGGGAAACAGTCATTATCGTCACCGGCGACCATGAGTGCGGCGGCCTCACCCTGGGCTTTGCCGGCACCAAATACGCCTCTCACTTTGAGGTGCTTGGCGCTCAAAAGGTCTCCTTCCAGAAATTCACCGATGAAATCCTTAAAGACTTCCGGAAAAACTGCGGCAAGAGCTGCTCCTTTGCCGATATGAAACCGCTGGTCACCAAATATTTCGGCCTTAAATTCAAAGGTGACGCCAAAAAAGACCAACTGGTTCTGAATCCTTACGAGGTCAAGATGCTGGAAGAGGCCTTTGACCGGACCATGAAGGATCAAGAAAGCAAAAGTCCCAAGGAATACCTACTCTATGGCGGTTACAACCCCCTGGCGGTTCAGCTCACCCATATCCTGAACAACAAGGCCGGCCTGGGCTGGACCTCCTACAAACACACCGCATTGCCTGTCGCCACTTCGGCCATGGGTGTGGGAGCTGAAATCTTTAACGGATTCTACGACAATACTGACGTGGCCAAAAAAATCATGAGTCTTTTGGGCGCGGAAGCCAAAGCCGACTACCATGCTGCCGGGCAAACCGGCCTGAAGGTTGCTGCCAGGTAAATCAACCCTACTGAATATGCCGACCGGACAGGGCCTTTTGGCCTTGTCCGGTGAAATTGCTTTGTTATTTCCCCAAGCCCGCCTTTAAAAGGCCCCGGCCGAAAGCAGCAAGGTCAAACGTGGAATTTAAAAAGCACGCCTGGAAAAAAGACGCTCTTCTCACAGGCCTTTTGCTGGTTTTATCCGCAATCCTCCTGTGTTTGCCCACAGGATTTGATCAAAGGGTCAATCAGGACTCCATTCGATGTCAGGGCCTGGTGCTCAAGGCCGATAACTCAGGGCTTCAGCGCATGGGAATAATCAAAAAAGGCTATCAGGATCTGGTGCTCAAGGCCCTGGACGGCCCATTGAAGGGCCAGGTGCTGAAAGGGTCCAATCAGCTCCAGGGGCGCATGGATCTGGACAAGATATTCACCCCCGGCGACAAGGCCCTCATGGTGGTTTCCTTAGATGATCAGGGCAGGGTTGTCTTTGTAAATCCACAGGACCACTACCGCCTGGACCTGGAGCTGATCCTCCTTGGGCTGTTTGCCCTGCTGTTGATTGCCTTTGGCGGGTTCACCGGGCTCAAGGCCTTGCTCTCCTTTGTCTTTGCGGGCCTGATGCTTTGGAAGCTTCTGGTGCCGCTTTTACTCAAGGGTCTGGACCCGGTTCTGATCTCCTTGGCTGTAATAAGCCTTTTAACCGCGGTAATCGTGTTTCTGGTAGCCGGTATCAATCAAAAGGGGGTTACCGCCTTTTTGGGCGCCTTTTGCGGAGTGGGGGTGAGTTGCCTTTTGGCTCTTTACTTTACCGCCGCATTCAAGGTGCATGGCGCGGTGATGCCCTTTGCCGAGACCCTGCTTTATTCGGGCTTTGGCCACCTGGACCTGATGCGCATCTATGTGGCCGCGGTGTTTCTGGCCGCCTCGGGCGCAGTTATGGACCTGGCCATGGATGTGGCGGCCAGCCTGGACGAGGTTCATGCCCAGAATCCGGAGATGGGATTCGCTCAACTGGCCTTTTCCGGCCTCAGGGTGGGCAGGGCTGTGGTGGGCACCATGACCACCACCCTGCTTTTGGCCTATTCAGGCGGCTTTCTAACCCTTTTCATGGCCTTTATGGCCCAGGGCGTTCCCCTGGCCAACTTTTTCAACCTGATATATGTGGCGGCCGAAGTGCTGAAAACCCTGGTGGGTAGCTTTGGGCTGGTTACTGTAGCCCCCTTCACCGCTGTGATAGGCGCTTTTATCTATACCCGCAAACCTGTATCACTAAGGGCAAAGAGTGAAAACTCCAGCCTGAAACAAGCCTGATAAAAAATATGTGAGGCTGTTTAGCTTACTGACAAAATCCTCCTGGAATTTCTCAGAGGCCACTTGGCAAAAACTTGGGTTTTGCCAAGTGGCTCGAATTACTCATCCTAAGAAAGGCTCGTAATTCGGCGGGCCGTCATTAGGGGCCCCCGAAAAATCGAAATTTTTTTTGGGGTGTGTCCATGGCCCGCGTTCAGGCTGTTTGTAAACAGCCTGAACTGCTAAAGCCCTCCCGAGCTTTGGCAAACGCCACCTGGCAAAAAACGTTTTATGCCGTTGGTTACTTATCCAGAAAACTACCCTTGATGTTTTGGGCCATTTCAACAAACCGATCTGCCGGTACTGAAAAAGCCAGCATATCCCGAGGCGTAAAATTTCTGGCGAGCGGATCCATCAAACCCATGACGCTCTTGGGGTTTTCCCGGAATTTTTCATTATAGGGAAAAGCAAAAAGAGACTGGCAGCCTGAGGCAAAGGGCACCATCACATTATCCAGGTTTTGCGCCCGGTCGTAATTCGACAAGACCGCAAGGTCGGCCAAACTTACCGGATCTGGAAAAAGATTAACCACCTCTACTTCCCTTTGGGGATCAAGGTCCTCAATTCTCTCCAGATACAAATATTTTTCCTTGGCGGGATGAACGCTTTGCAAAGACTCCTTGTAATACGCATAAGCCAGTTTGCACGTTTTTTTGAACCGTTCGGTTTCAGCGATAAAACTTCCGCCGTCATCAACAATATCTCGGAAACCGAAATATTCCGCCGGGCCGGTGCAAGCCTTGGCATAGTCCCCTGAAAACCGAATCCGCCGGCCCTTTTTAATCACCATTTTGAAATACATGAACATACAGACCCATTTATCCTTGGTAAAGACAAAGGAGTCTTCTATTCCCTCTGCTGAAAAATACCAGGCGGTTGCAGGATAATTAAATGAAGTGGCTTTTAAAAACCTGGCCAAACTCTCTTTTACAATTTTCGAATCAGCCATCTTGCCCCCCTCCAAAGGATCAAAGTCACTATCAAGACTCGGTCGGTTTCAAGGTTTCAGTTTCGCAATCCGTAAATTACCTGTATCAAGTGGAATCCGGGATCTTCTCTTCATCCTGACATGAGGTCTTTTTAAGCTTATAAATACGCGCCTTAGCGGACCTGGGCGGCAATTGCATCATACCTTATTATTACTATTACTAAACATAAAACCGTAGTTTCGTCCCCCGTCTTGAGCGCATGGTATTACAAGGCAAATAAGCCGGTCAAATTTTTCGGATTTCAGCTTTGAGTATCAGGCGGCATGGAGCTGACCGTTGACCGCAGAAGTGAAATATTTCATAAAAAACCATAAAAAAAGCGCTCACCTATTATTCGGGTGTGCGCTTTTTTTGGCTAAACCAGCCTTAAAGGGCCTGATCAGTCAAACAGATTGATATGTTCTAAAGCCGGAGTGAGAAAAAAAGTGGATTGGCTAACCTTGTCCTGCCTGGGGGAGTAAGTCACCACAATCTTGTCAGGGCATTCCACCCATTCCATGGCCTTCACCTTAGCCAGCTCCACCAAGGGGTCCACGGCAAAGGCTATCTTGACCTCGGGCACTTCCCCGCCGGAATCAACCCCCACCAGGTCTATTTTTTCCCGGGTGGAGCGAGGCGGCTTCCAATAAAGCACCGGCGTAAGGCCCATCTGCGCCACAGCCTGATACAAAAGGCTCAATACAGCCCCTCGAGCAGCGTCGTCCTGGAGCATGGCCCGGGGAATGGCCTCAATCTCGGCCCTCATAGCCCCGGCCAGGGTCTTCCATTTGTCATCCACAGCAAAAGCCTCCCTTTGATCAGAGCCTGATGGGGCAAAAACTATTTCTGGCTTTGCATCTTTTTCAAATCCGGCGGGTAGACATACCTGGGATCAATACGGTGGCTCACCGGCAGGCCCCAGTAAACCCATCCGTTAAGCCTGCCCGGACGCTGCCAATAGGGAGAAAACTTTTCAGCCAGATTCTTCTGATCCTCAAGCGCCAGTTCATCACCAAAAAAGCCGTGCACCGTATTGAATACATGTTTAAAATCAGCCTTTACCAGGGCATCGGCAGCCTCGGCTCCCTGATCCCCTTTGGTGGAAATGATGATAAGCTTGTCTTCCGGCTTGAAAAGGCTCTTGGCCACACCCACAAAATCCGGGTTCACCGCACCGGAAAGCTGATATCCGGTATAAGGAGCATTGCCTCCCTGATAAGGGCCGCCCTTGACCTGAAAGTCCGTGGTGGCAAAGCGCCAGGGTATGTTATAGGCCTTGGGCGGATGCCCCAAAAGGGTGTATTCCCATCTGGTGCGGACATCGAGCAAAAAGGTTGCCCGAGAATCCTGCTCAAGCATTTGAATAGCTTCCAAGACACTTATATTACGCGCTTTTTTAGCGTCTTTAGCCAGGGCTGAACCTGGATGAAAAAGCATTAAAAAAGCCAAGGCAGTCAGTAAAAATCTTTGCAGCATATATTAAATCTCCCTACACCCAACGTGGAGCAGATAATAAGGATACCCTGCCCAGTTGTCAACGGTAAAGCCAAGATTCACCTTAAAGCAAGCAAAGGCTCTATTTCAATCCCGAGCAAAGGCAAATCGGCCTCTACTCTTTTCCACTCAGCCCGTCCGGATCAAAGCCCGCTCAAAACACACAGAGAAAAGTCGCTTCATTGGTGCTCCAAGCCCCTTAAGATCATCCAACAGGGCTGTGCCGGATGTGTTTTAACTAAAGAGCGGTTATGCCGGGCCGTTTAAGTAAATCGGCTTTAACAGGCACCCCGGTTCAACAGGCCTTTTTCCCTGAAATTTATCAAAACAAAACAGCTTTTTCAAAGTTGTGTTCATGGTCCGCTTTATTTTTAGTTGGCCAGTCTTTTCACCCATTTCCCGCCAAACAGGAACAAACAGTGGCCGGTCTTTTCGATTCAGCGCCTTTTAGTGGTACCTTTTAAGCAGGTGAAAAATGGCCGCCAGAGGCTCCCGCGCTTGCGTTGACCAGGGGAAAAGCCTGTGGTATCGTGCCGTTTATAATCGGAAAAGCGGCTGATTTTCGCAAACTTGTCCCAGCCAGAACAAAAAGGCGAACACATGATAACCAAAATAGAAACCGATCCCGTACTTAAGGCCCTGGCCACTAATAACAGCCAGTTGGCTGAAATATTTCTGGAAGAATCCAAAAGCCTCAGCATTGTCATGGACAACGGGCGCATGGAAAAGGTCCTGGCGGGTATGGACCGGGGCGCCGGACTGCGCCTGATTCACAAGTTCACCACCTCTTATTCCCACACCAATCAGGTTGAGGAAAAAAGCCTTTTGCCCCTGGCCCAAAACCTGGCGGCCATGGCCGGAAAAGGCGAGGCCAAGATCGCGCCGCCCAGTCCGTTGAAGCCGGGGCTTGTCAGCACCCCGGCCAAGCCCTTTCAGAATGTAGACACCCGGCGCAAAACAGACTTGGTGCGGGCGGCCGAGGCGGCGGCCAAGTCGGTTGACCCGAGAATACGCCAGGCCAGGGTCATCTATATGGATAAGGTGCAAAGGGTCCGCATAGCCAATTCTCTGGGTGCGGATGTGTATGACGAGCGCAATTACCTGGTCTTTTTGGTGCACTGCGTGGCCGAAGAAAACGGTGTCATGCAGACCGGATATGAGCTGATCGGCGGCATGTGCGGCATGGAGCTGTTTGACACGGAAGACCCGCAGGAAGTGGCCAGAGAGGCTGCCCGAAGGGCTATCCAGACCCTCACCGCCCGCCCCGCGCCGGGCGGCTCCATGCCTGTGGTCCTGGCGGCCAGCGCAGGCGGCACCATGATACACGAAGCAGTGGGCCACGGCCTGGAGGCTGACCACATCAATGAGAACATGAGCGTATACGCCGGAAAAGTCGGCGAAGAGGTAGCCAGCCCGCTTATTACGGTTGTGGATGACGGCACCATCTTAGCCAAAAGGGGTTCCCTTGGCTTTGACGATGAAGGCGAGCCCAGCAAGAGAAACGTGCTCATTGAAAACGGTGTGCTCAAGTCATATATGCATGACCGGCTCTCCGCCCTTAAGATGGGCAAAGAGCCCACCGGAAACGGACGCAGGGAAAACTACGAGTTCGCACCTGTGCCGCGTATGACAAACACCATGATCCTGCCCGGCAAAGATGACCCCGAAGCCATTGTCAAAGACACCTCCCATGGGCTTTTGGTAAGCAAAATGGGCGGTGGTCAGGTCAACCCGGTTAACGGTGACTTTGTCTTTGAGGTGGCCGAAGGCTATCTCATTAAAGACGGTCGGATCAAGGAGCCGGTGCGCGGGGCCACCTTGACCGGCAACGGCCCCCAGGTGCTCAAGGAAATAGACCGGCTCGGAAGCGACCTGGGCTATGGCGTGGGCACCTGCGGCAAGGACGGCCAGGGCGCGCCTGTGGCGGATGCCCAGCCCACCTTGCGCATCCCCTCCATGGTGGTCGGCGGACAGCAGAACGGCTGACCGGAAACGCGCCTTTTTCAAACAGGGTCCGCAATACCGCAAAGGGGGATTGCGGACCTTTTTTAAAATCCCCTTTTCCAACCAAAAACCAGCCAGGGGATGATCCAGGGTTTCGGTAAACACAAGGGGGGGAACTTGCCGACCATTCCAAAAACAAACCAAAAACCGACCTTGGCCCGGCTTTTATGGGATAAAGGCGGGCTCTGGTCGCTTATGACCTGGCAAAGCGCCTTTCAGGCCGGGCTGGAACTGACTCCCATAACTGCCAGTGAGATAGCGGCAGGCGAGTTGGACACAGCCCGGCTGCTGGTGGTTCCCGGCGGCTGGGCAGCCCTTAAATACAAGGCCCTGGGACCAAAAGGCAGTGCGGCTATTCGATCCTTTGTAAAGCAAGGCGGCATATACCTGGGTTTCTGTGGCGGAGCGGGCCTGGCCCTTTCCGTGGAAAAGGGCCTCGACTTGGTCAAGGCCGACCGGACCTCAGGCAAAGAGCGGCTTCCCAGTCTGAGCGGACCACTTTACTGCCTGCCCACACCGGGGGCGGAAAGCCACCCCCTTTGGCAGGGATTTTCAGCGCCAGCTGTTTTTAATGTATGGTGGCCCGGCCAGTTTGCCCTGCCCTTGCAAAACGGAATCACCCCGCTGGTTCAATACCTGAAACCCGCACCGGGCTTCTGCACCTCGGATCTTGAGGCCGATGAGATCCCCTCTGAAATGTGGCCTTCCCTGGAAAAGCGCTATGGAATGCGCCTGGACCCCACCCGGGTGAAAGGGCTTTTGGGTGCTGTCTCAGCCGATTACGGCCAGGGCGAGGTTCTCTTAAGCTATCTGCACTGGGACACCCCTTTTGATCCAAACGGCGGCCAGGTGCTTAAAAACCTTTGGCAAGACTGGCTGGGCCGGTCTCCCAGCCAGTCAGTGGATCCCCTCTACTCCCAAACACCTTGTGAGCTTACCCTTTATGGCCGCACGCTCAGGTTGTGGGGCCTGGGAGAGGATCTGGGGTTGTGGCAAAAAAGGCATCCCGCCATGCCCCTGTGGAAAAGAGGGGCCAGGGGCCTGGAATTCTTCACCCTTTTAAGACTGGTCCAGGCAGCCTGCCACCTGGCCGAAAAGAGCGATCCACTTTTGGGTAACCTGGCCATGTCCATGGAGCCCATATTGCAAAAAGGACCCGCCGTACTCAAGACCCAGGCGGATCTGCTGGCTGGCCACGACACCCTGAAATCCGAAAAAATCCAGCATGACCAATGGTTTCCCAGACCACGCAGAGTGGGCTCATTTTTTTTGGAAGCCATGGAAGCCCTTGAACAAGGGGTGCTCGCGCTAATTCGGAAAAATAAAATCAGTAATTCGTTACAAGCGATTGACAGCCACCTATGACGATGGTACATACATTGTCGCTGTCGGGACGTGGCGCAGTATGGGAGCGCACTTGAATGGGGTTCAAGGGGTCGCTGGTTCAAATCCAGTCGTCCCGACCAGTAAGCAAGCAACAGGCCGGTCAGCCCTTTGGGCTTGACCGGCTTTTTGTTTTCTAGCCATATACGAACAATTCCATAACGGCTTTCAGGTAAAAGACCAAAAGTTAATGAACAAATCGATCCACATAACCCTTGACTTTAAAACAGCCAAATGGTTATGGTCCCTTTCGACCACGTGTCTTTCCTTGGCAAAGCCCCTGTTAATCCGCCCAAAGGACGATGTAAATGCGTATCTTCAAATGGATTGATATCCTACTGGCCCTGCTTGTGGTTTTCTTCCTGGTCAAGCTGGGCATGGTGCTTTATACGGAAGGCAGCCTGGCCTGGGACAACCAGGAAATCGGCCTGGCCCTGTTCTGGGTGTTGCTGAGCCTTGGTTTGTGGGCGCTCTGCCATTTCCGCGAGGTGGTCTTCAAACCCAAGAATATGATATCCACCGGCCTGGTCCTGGGTTCTCTGGTCGTGGGGCTGCTTTTGTTCGAGCTGATCATGGCCCCCTTTAACATGGTTTTTGATTCAGCCAATATACACGGCATTGATTTCAACAAAAGAAAGCAACACGCCGAAAAAAATCCCCAGGCCAAAGATTCCCTGGAGGCCCGGCTTATCTGGTGGGGCAAGGACCTGGAGCTGGGCTACAAACCTCTCTATGGCCCCCAATATGCCTATTCAGAACTAGGGGCATTGCACAATAATTTTGAGTTCAAGAAAAAACCGGGCACGGTGCGGGTGGTCTTTTCAGGCGACTCCATCACAGCCTATGGCTTTACCGAAGAGGCCTTGGCCGAGCTGAACCCGGATCCCAATTATGAATATTGGAACACAGGCGTGTGGGGCTATTCCACCTGGCAGGAGCTGCGCTATTTTGAACGCTATGGCCGCAAGTTGAAACCTGATGTAGTGATTTTGGGCTTTTGTTTAAACGACTGGGACGGAACCCCGGTGCTTTTGCGGGATAAAGACGGCAAAGTAACTATCGCCAACCTGCATTTGGGAGAAACATACTTCAACTACTGGTTGTTTAAGCACTCAACCATTTACCGCATCTTCCTTTCGGTCATGGCCTCTTTTACCGAGCGGGCCGGAACCGTGGAGAGCGTGGGGAAAAAGCTGGCCCAATTCCTGGCCTATGCAAAGGAAGACGGTTTTGCCTTCCGGGTGGTTGTTTATCCTGAACTGGATCATCTGGACAAATGGGACGAAAGCTATGTGCGCCAACACAGGCAAATTCTGGAGATCTTAAAGGAACTCAAGATCCCCTACTACGATACGGCCCCGCTTCTGGGCAAACTGCTCAAGGGAAAAGACCGGGCCTGGGCCCGCATGAAGCCTGATGATCATTTTCATCCTTCCAGGGCTTTCAGCAGGGATATTGCCAAAGAACTTTTGGCCCGGGGTTTTTTAAAACCCCTGCCGGATAAAAACACAGCCTCTGGCCAATAAAAACCCGGTAAGCATTTCAAAACCAAAACAGCCGCCTGAATTCAAACGCCTCAGGCGGCTGTTTCCGTTTCCCCTCCGAAAATAAATCCGCCAAAGCCTTTATCAATTCTGCTCGCCGTCTGCGTTTCCCTACTAAATACCCTATAAAAACCGGTATTTGAAATTAACTAAAACATATTTTTTCCATTGACAAGCAAAACTCGCTATGGCTATATTGCATCCAATATACCGATATACTGGATTCTGCATATGGCATTCAGCTACCCAAATAGGCTATCGTCTCCTTTCCCGGCGCTTGATTCCGGGCTGATACGCGCCGATTGCACCTAAATCTGAAAAAGGAGAACCTCATGCCCATACCTGTCCAAGCCAAACAGATCAGCCACTCAACCATGCGCGAAGAGGTCTACCACACCATTTTGGAATGGATAATGGCCGGAGAACTGCGCCCCGAAGAAAAACTGGTGGACACAGACCTGGCCGAAAATTTAGGCGTGAGCCGCACCCCGGTTCGCGAGGCCTTGCGCAGGCTGGCGGATAAGGGATTGGTCGAGACTTCGGCCAGCCGCTGGACCAGGGTTACGAAAATTTCCGTCAAAGAGGCGGAATTGATTTATCCTATAATCTGGCAGCTGGAAGATCTGGCCATTGAGATGGCCCTTCCGCGGATTACAGATGCGGACATGGATAAGATGGAGCAATCCAACCTGGAGTTGGAGCAGGCCATAACCAACGGCGACCCGGTTCTCGCTTATCAGGCTGATGCGCGCTTTCACGAGACATTCATCGATCTCTCCCACAATTCCCACTTGTTCGGCATTCTCGAAGATTTGAAGATCAAACACCGCCGCCTGGAAGTTCACTATTTCGGGGGCAGCGGTTTTGCCCTGAACTCGGTTAATGAACACACCGAGATCATAAAGGCAATTAAAGACCAGGACCTTAAGCAAGCCCAGAAAATGATCAGGCTGAACTGGAAAGGCAGCCTTAAAAGGCTCATGGAGGTTACCTGCTCCGGCTGAGCCCATTCAAGCACCCACCCTTTGCCGTAAACAGGCCATGGACCAGCCGAAAGTCCTTTGCCTATCGAAAGAGGAACCAAATGCCAATAGACTTCAATAAAGTCGTGGAAAAAGCCGAAGCCTACAAACCGCAAATGACCAAATTCCTGCGCGACATGATAGCCATTCCCAGCGAAAGCGCAGAAGAAGAAAAGGTGATTCAGCGCATCAAGCAGGAAATGGAGCAGGTGGGATTCGACAAGGTCGAGATCGATCCCATGGGCAACATCCTGGGCTATATCGGAAACGGCAGCCACCTGATCGCCATGGACGCCCACGTAGACACGGTGGGCATCGGCAACCTGGAAAACTGGAACCAAGATCCTTACAAGGGTTACGAGGACGACGAAATCATCTATGGCCGAGGGGCCAGCGACCAGGAAGGCGGCATGGCCTCCATGGTATATGCGGCCAAAATCATAAAAGATCTGGACCTGGCGGACGACTACACCCTCTTGGTCGCCGGAACCGTGCAGGAAGAAGACTGCGACGGGCTCTGCTGGCAGTACATCATAGAAGAAGACAAGATCCGGCCCGAGTTCGTGCTTTCCACCGAGCCCACCAGCTGCACCATCACCCGGGGCCAGAGGGGGCGCATGGAGATAAAGGTCTCGGTCTCGGGCACAAGCTCCCACGGCTCCGCCCCTGAAAGAGGCGACAACGCCATCTTCAAGATGGGCGAAATCTTAAGCGAGGTAAAGGAACTGCACCACCGCCTGGGCGACGACCCCTTCCTGGGCAAGGGTTCGCTCACTGTCTCGGAAATTTTCTTCACCTCTCCTTCCCGTTGCGCAGTGGCCGACGGTTGCAGCATCAGCATTGACCGGCGTCTGACCTGGGGCGAGACCTGGGAAGGGGCCCTGGACGAAATCCGCGAACTGCCTTCAGCGAAAAAATACGGGGCAGAGGTCTCTCTTTACAATTACGACCGCCCGGCCTACACCGGCCTGGTCTATCCCACCGAATGCTATTTCCCGGCCTGGGTCCTGGAAGAAGAACACGCCGCCTGCCAGACCCTGGTTGAATCCTACAAGTCCCTGTTTAGTCAGGACCCGGTGGTGGACAAATGGACCTTCTCCACCAACGGCGTCTCCATCATGGGGCGCTACGGCATCCCCTGCGTGGGCTTTGGTCCGGGTCATGAGGATCAGGCCCATGCCCCCAATGAGCAAACCTGGAAAGAAGAGCTGGTCAGGGCCGCCGCCATGTATGCGGTTATCCCAGCCGTATACGCTAAAAAATATGCGGGGCCCAAATAGTCCTCTCTATGGCCGGCGCCGGGTTAACCCGGCGCCGGTAGTGCTTTAAGCCCTCTTATGAGGCATTAAGACCGGCCCGGTTCATCCGGGTTCCCCAAGATTTGTCCCTTTGCTCGGAGAAAAGGCAATCATGGCAAAGCTCGCTGTCTTGGCCATAGGGGGAAACTCCATAATTCCGGATAAAAACAGGCAGACGGTTGAAGATCAACTGGAGGCCATACACCAGACTGTTGAACATATCGTAGAACTCATAAAAGACGGACTCCAGGTGGTCATCACCCACGGCAACGGCCCCCAGGTGGGCTTTATTTTGCGCAGGAGCGAAATCGCCCACGAATCAAAGGAACTGCACCCGGTTCCCTTGAAAAACTGCGTGGCCGACACCCAAGGCGCTTTGGGTTACCAGATCCAAGAGAGCCTGGGCAACGCCCTTAACAGACACGGCCTGGACAAATCCGCGGTAAGCCTGGTCACCCAGGTTGAAGTTTCGCAAAACGATCCCTCTTTCAAGAACCCCCTTAAGCCCATCGGATCTTTCCTTTCGGAAGAAAAGGTCAGGGAGTTGGCCGCTCAAAACCCGGACTGGGCATTCAAAAACGACTCGGGCCGGGGATGGCGCAGGGTGGTGCCCTCGCCCGCCCCAACCAAAATCGTGCAGATTAAGGCCATCAAGTCACTGGTGGAAAAGGGCTTTTTGGTAATTGCAGGCGGCGGGGGCGGAATACCGGCCGTTTTGGGAGACCATGGTTCGCTTATGGGTGTGGATGCTGTGGTGGATAAAGACCTCACCTCAAGCCTCATGGCCAGGGATCTCAAGGCCAATTTTTTGGTAATTTCCACTTCCGTTCCCGGCGTCTACCTGAATTACGGCCGGGAAGGCCAAGAGCTGATCAGAAAAATGACCGCAGACCGGGCCAGGGAATACCTGATCCAAGGTCAGTTCGGCAAAGGCAGCATGGAGCCCAAAATCAAGGCGGCGATCACCTTTCTGGAACAGGGAGGTGACGAAGTGATCATAACCGACCCCGAACACTTAAGGGACGCCTGCCACCACCAGGCCGGGACCCTGATTGTGCCTTGAATAAAAAGGGCCATTAAAAACAACACCGACCGGCCCCTTTTCAAGGGACTGTTCTACTAAAAAAAGGCGGAGGCAAGACTATCATGCCGGAAAACTTTCTTAGCAAGCTGGAGAAGGCGGCCTCCAGGGTGAACTGGGTGGTGGAGCGCATCTGCGCCCTGCTGGTCGGCGCCATGGTGGTTGTCATCTGGTTCGAGGTGGCCGAGCGCTATTTCCTGGAACTGGGGCACACCTGGACTGAAGAGTTGAGCCGCTACATCATGATCTGGGCCGCACTTCTGGCGGTTTCCTGCGGGGCCCACTACCGGGAGCATATCGGGCTCGCCCTTTTGCGGCAAAGGCTGCCGGAAAAGGGGGCCAGGGCGCTGACCTTGCTCCTGGACCTGATCAGCCTGGCCTTTTTCCTGTTCCTCACCTATTTCGGCGTCACCATGGCCCAAAACGGAGCCACCCAATTTGCCACCATATTCGGCATGACCATGGTGGTTCCCTTTGCCTCGGTCCCCATTTCCTCGGCCCTGACTGCCTTTCAGATCTTTGCCGCCATTTTCAGAGACCCTGATGTGGCCCTGGTCGGCGGCATCAATAAAGGAGCAGCCAAATGATAACCGTTGTTGTTCTGTTCTTCTTCCTGATCCTCATAGGGCTGCCTGTGGGTGTAACCCTGGGCGTGGCCGGAGTTGCGGGCCTTATACAGATAGGCGGCAACGAATTTTTGCTCATGGCCCCCAAACGCTATTTCGAGGGGCTTGATCTCTTTACCTTCATGGCCATGCCCTTTTTTATCCTGGCCGGTGAGATCATGAACAAATCCGGCATCACCGACCGCCTGGCAGCCTTTGCCGACGCCCTGGTGGGTTATTTAAGGGGCGGGCTGGCCCACTCAAATATGATAGCCTCGGTGCTTTTCGCGGGCATGACAGGCGCAGCAGTGGCGGATACCGCCGCTTTCGGCAACACCTTGGTCCCGGCCATGGAAAAAGAAGGCTACTCCAGGCCCTTTTCCTGCGCCGTGACAGTGGCTGGCTCCATTATCGGCCCCACCATTCCGCCCTCCAACCTCATGGTTATCTACGGCTCCCTGATGGGCGTCTCCATTGCCGGACTTTTTGCAGCCGGCATTTTACCCGGCATTTTAATCTGCCTTTTGTGCATGGCTGTCATCGCCGCTTTGGGGAAAAGACTCAATCTGCCCAAGAGCAAGGAAAGATTCAGCCTGTTGCGGATTTTCTGGGCCTTTAAATCCAGTTTCCTGGCTATCTTGATGCCCGGCATCATCTTGGGCGGCATTCTGTTCGGGATAGTCACCCCCACGGAAGCGGCAGCCATTGCGGTTTTCTACGCTCTGTTTATCTCGACGGTTATCTATAAGGCGCTTAAATTCTCGGACATTGTGGAGATGCTAATTCGCACCGCCCGTATAACCGGGGTGGTGTTTTTGATCATAGCAGCGGCCTCGATCTTAAGCTGGTGGATGACCTTCATGCAGATCCCCCAGAAAATAGCGGCCTTTTTCCTTTACCTCTCCAGCAACCCGGATGTGATCATCGGCCTGATCCTGCTTCTTTTGCTCGGCATCGGCATGTTCATGGATATCAACGCCGCCCTGATCATCCTGGCGCCGGTTTTGGGGCCCCTCACCAGCTCCATAGGCATGGACCCGGTGCATGCGGGCATCATGATCGTTTTGGCTCTGAACATATCGCTTATGACTCCCCCTGTGGGGGCCTGCCTGTTTGTGCTCTCCTCGGTCACAGGCGAGCGCATCGAGAAAATCAGTGTGGCTTTGGTCCCGTTTTTGATCGTGGAAGTGGGGATTTTGATCGTAGTGGCCTATTGGGACACCCTCACCCTGTTTATCCCCAGGCTTTTGCAGGGGAGTTGAGAACAGTTTTTTTAGTTTAGGCAAAATTTTACAGACAGATTAATCCCCAGGGGATTTTAACCAGGTTTTAATACGCAGAAGATCAAATCGAATCTTCTTGCCAAACAACCCGGCGGGCAAAAAAGCCCGCCCAGGACTTGGAGGGACGTATGAAGAGAATCCTGAAAGGATTTGCAATTCTGGCGGCCACAGCCTTTTTGATTACAGGTGTGGCTGGTTTCGCAATGGCTGAAAAAACCATCAAACTTCATCATCTAAACAAAAACGATCCCTTTGACAACCCCACCGGCGCCATGGCCACGGTTTTCAAGAGCCTGGTGGAAGCCGGAACCAATGGTTCGGTAAAGGTGCAAATCTTCCCCAGCGGTCAGTTGGGCAAGGATAAAGACGTCTTGCAGCAGGTCAAGGCGGGCGTTATCCAGTCCGGCATTCACTCGGTGGGCGGCTTTGCCTCTGCCTATCCCATGATCGGTGTTCTGGACATTCCCTTTGTCTTCACCGATATCAGCAAAACCTACAGCGTTTTTGACGGCCCCTTTGGCAAGAAACTGGCTGCTGACATTGAAAAGAAAACCGGCATGCATGTGCTGGGTTTTGGCGACTCCGGCGGATTCTTCCATATCACCAACTCCAAGCATCCCATTACCAAACCTGCGGACATGGACGGACTCAAGATCCGCACCATGGGCTTGGACACCCACAAGACCATAATCAGCTCCCTTGGCGGCCAGCCCGCGGCGATCGCCTGGTCTGAGGTCTACACCGCCCTGCAGACCGGTGTGGCCGACGGCCAGATGAACCCCATTCCCATCATCGCCCTGGCCAAGTTCCAGGAGGTGCAGAAATACCTCACCCTGACCGGCCATCTTTTCGCCCCCTATGTCTGGGTGATCAACACCAAATTCTGGGACAGCCTTTCCGATACCGAAAAGGCCGTGGTGCAAAATGCCGCCAAGTCCGCCATTGTGGCCGGCAGGGGCATCGGCCGCATCATCGAGGCTTCGGACCGCGGCCTGCCCGCCCTTTCCAAGGCCATGAAGGTTAATGCCTTGAGCCCCAAAGAACGCGAGGCTTTCAAGCAGAAATCCCTGCCCGTGGTCAAGGAACTCATCATCAAAAAATTCGGGCCCGAGGGCAAGGAAATGCTCGAGGCCTTTATGAAGGCAGTGGAACAAGCCGACTAAACCTGAACGCCGCCTGCCCCACCGGGGTGGGCGGCAAGATTCATGACAGGATTTTTTCATGGAATTCAGCTATATATGCAGCGAGTGCGGTAAAGAGCATCCCATCAGCCCCGATTTGATGGTCTGCCCGGACTGCTCTCTGAAGCAAGATCCCCAAAAACCCCTTTTGGGGGTTATGGAGGTAAGGCTCAAAGGCAAGGCCCGGCCTGATTTTGAGGTGCACTCCCTTTTGCCTGTACCCCAAGAATTTTTCCCACTTCTTCCGGTGGGAGATACTCCTCTGTGGCAGGCCCCCAATCTGCGCAAAGAGCTGGGTTTCCAAAATCTTTTCTTTAAGGACGACGGCAGGAACCCGACCAGCTCCTTTAAGGACAGGGCCTCTTATCTGGTCTCGGCCTTTGCCAGGATGCACAAGATTAACAAACTCTGCCTGGCCTCCACAGGCAATGCGGGCTCATCCATGGCCGGAGTAGGAGCGGCGGCTGGTCAAGAAATAGTGCTTTTTCTGCCCCATACCGCGCCCAAGGCCAAGCTGGTCCAGGCCCTGCAATACGGGGCCACGGTGTATCGGGTGAAAGGCACCTATGACCAGGCCTATGACCTTTCCCTGGAATACTCGGCCAAATTCGGAGGCATGAGCAGAAGCACCGCCTACAACCCAATGACCCTGGAAGGCAAAAAAACCGTTTCCCTGGAGCTCTTCCAGCAGTTGAAAAAAGCTCCGCAACATGTCCTCGTCCCCACCGGCGACGGCTGCATCCTAGGAGGCGTGTACAAGGGGTTCAAGGACCTTTTGCAACTGGGGCTCATCTCTGAAATGCCTGTCATCCACTGCGTGCAGGCCGAAAACTCAAACGCCATTAACCGCGCCTTTGAAAACGGTGATTTTGACCTGAAACCAAGCAGCACCATAGCAGACTCCATTAGCGTTGATATTCCCAGGAACGGCTATTACGCCCTGACCCAGCTTAAAAAATATCAGGGCAACCCAGTGAATGTAACTGACCAGGAAATCAAAGAGGCCCAAAAAAGGCTCTCCAGTTCAACCGGACTTTTCACCGAACCGGCAGGTGCAGCCGCTTTTGCAGGCCTTTTAAAAATACAAAAAGACCTTAACCCAAAGGACGCCATTGTGGTACTGGCCACGGGTAGTGGCCTTAAAGACATCCAGACCGCGGGCGGCTATGTGGATGTCCCGGAAAAGACAATCAAAACTTTAGACGAAATATAAAAGAGAGGGAAAAAGTGATCGATCTCAAGGTCAATGAAAAGGTGTTGGACAAAACCGTCCAATATTGCCGGGAAAAGGGCATCGCCCTACCCACCTTTGCCATGATGAAAGACCCGGCCAAGGTGCCGGAAAAGATAAAAGAACGCCTTAGCCACACCGGCTTGTGGGATGTGGACCCGGCGAACCTGTTTCGCATCACCTGGAAAAACGAGCCGCGGCCCAAAGGCGGGCTTTACAATGGGGTGAACCATTTTGTGCTCGGCCCTGAAATCACCGGTTGCCGGGCCAACATTGTTTTCCTGGCCGGGCGCTGGTTTCCCACAGGCGCTCACAAGGTGGGCGCCACCTATGGCTGCCTGGCTCCCAGGCTGGTCACGGGTCAGTTCGATCCCCAAAAGACCAAGGCTGTCTGGCCTTCCACAGGCAACTACTGCCGGGGCGGCGCTTATATCTCGGCCCTTTTGGCCTGCCAGGCCATAGCCATCTTGCCCGAGGGCATGAGCCAGGAACGTTTCGACTGGCTTAAAAGCATAGCCGGAGAGGTGATAGCCACTCCGGGCTGCGAATCCAATGTCAAGGAAATCTTCGACAAATGCTGGGAGCTCAGGAACTCGGGCCAGGATCTTCAGATCTTCAACCAGTTCGACGAGCTGGGCAACCCCTTGTGGCACTACACAGTCACAGGCAGCGCCATTGAAGAACTGATGACAGACCTCCTCACCGACGGCAAGCGTTTCGCCGGTTATGTGGCCTCGTCCGGCTCCGCCGGAACCCTGGGAGCGGGTTATTACCTGCGCAAAAAATACCCGGGCATAAAGGTGGCCGTGGGCGAGGCGGTGCAGTGCCCCACCCTCTTGCTTAACGGGTTCGGCGACCACAGGATCGAGGGGATCGGCGACAAGCACATCCCCTGGGTCCATGACTGCAAGGAAACCGATTTCATTATCGGAGTCGACGACGAAGCTCCCTTGCGCATGTTGAGGCTCTTTAACGAACCTGCGGGCCGAGAGGCGCTCATAAAAGAAGGTGTGGACGAAAATCTGGTGAACAACCTGGATCTTTTCGGGATCTCAGGCGTGGGCAACCTGGTTGCCGCCATCAAGTTTGCCAAATACAACGAACTCACGGAAAACGACTACGTGGTCACCATTGCCACCGACTCCCTGGAGCTTTACGACTCCAGACTAAGGGAGCTAACCGAGGAAAGAGGCGTCTACAAAAACGAAGACGCCCAAAGGGATCTGGAGCTGATCAACTCCATCACCTTTGATTACACCAAAGAGCTGACCTATTATGACAAAAAGGCCATCCACAACCTCAAATACTTCACCTGGGTGGAGCAACAGGGCAGGGACTTGGCCGAGCTTAATGCCCAATGGTACGACCACGACAACTATTGGCAGGAAACCTTCAACAAAACAGATGAGATCGACCGCCTGATCACCGAGTTCAACGACCGTGTAGGGCTATTGTAGACCGGGAAACTCCTTCCATGGATTTACCTAAGCGGATTTGCAAAAACTAAATTTTATGCAAATCCCCAAGATCTCAAGGATAGATCTTGGCGGGCCGTCACCGGGGTCCCCAAAAATCGCAGATTTTTAGGGGTGGTTCACCGGGGTCCCCAAAAAATCGCAGATTTTTAGGGGTGTATCCTTGGCCCGCAGGTGTAGACCGGGAAAATCCCTCCATGGATTTTTCAGGAGGGATTTCAAATAAAAGCAGCAGATTTCTAGGGCAACGGGAGTGCATTAAATGGACAAAATAGGCATCCGAGAAGCCATAAAAAAACTGGCCCTTTTAAAAACAGAGGCCATGTATTTAAACGACTTTCTCCTGACCTGGGACAAATCCCGGGATGAGATTGAGGCAACCTTTGCCGTGGCGGAAATCCTGAAGGGCCTGCGCAAGGCGAACATCTCCAGCCGGGCCTTTGACTCGGGGCTGGCCATAAGCCTTTTCAGAGACAACTCCACCCGCACCAGATTCAGCTTTGCCAGCGCCTCAAACCTGCTGGGGCTCACAATCCAGGACCTGGACGAGGGCAAATCCCAGATAGCCCACGGCGAGACCGTGCGCGAGACCGCCAACATGGTCTCCTTTATGGCCGATGTCATAGGCATCAGAGATGATATGTATATCGGCAAAGGCAACACTTACATGCGTCAGGTGGCCCAGAGCGTCCAGGAAGGCTATGACGCGGGCATCCTGGAACAGCGCCCCACCCTGGTCAACCTGCAATGCGATATTGATCACCCCACCCAGTCCATGTCCGACGCCATGCACATAATCAACCATTTCGGTGGAGTGGAAAGGCTCAAAGGCAAAAAGATCGCCATGAGCTGGGCCTATTCGCCTTCCTATGGCAAGCCCCTCTCCGTGCCCCAGGGTATTGTGGGGCTCATGACCCGCTTTGGCATGGAGGTGGTTCTGGCTCATCCCAAGGGTTATGAAATCATGCCCGAAGTGGAGGAAGTGGCCCAAAAGAACGCCGCCGATTCAGGCGGATCATTTAGCAAGACCAACAATATGGCAGAAGCCTTCCAGGACGCGGATGTAGTCTATCCCAAAAGCTGGGCTCCTTTTGCGGCCATGGAAAAACGCACAGACCTTTACGGCCAGGGCGATATGGATGGCATTAAGGCCCTTGAAAAGGAGCTTCTGACTCAAAACGCGGAGTTCAAGGACTGGGAATGCACGGAAGAGCTTATGCAGTCCAGCAAAGACGGCAGGGCCCTTTACATGCACTGCCTGCCCGCGGACATCACAGGGGTCAGTTGCGAACAGGGCGAGGTCCAGGCTTCGGTCTTTGACCGCTATCGGGACCCGCTCTACAAAGAAGCCAGCTATAAACCCTATGTGGTCGCCGCCATGATTCTTTTGGCCAAGTTCCCCAATCCGGCGGAAAAGCTCATGCAGATGCTGGAAAGGGATAGACCCAGGGTTTTCTAAATTTTTAATTGGATTCACCTGGCCATGCTCATAAGGCCGCTCAAATGGGCTTTATGAGCATGGCTTTTTCAGTCCGCTTTTTTTAAGAACACAAAGGCCCCGGCGCTTAAGAGTGTGTTTCCATTCTTCCATCCCCGGGCTTGAGAAAAAATACACATACTGCTATGCTGGGTGCATCCTCAAAAAAAACACAGAAGGTCTAAAAGGATTTACTTTTGAAAGCGAAGGGAATCTAAGCAGCCATGCCTTGTCCGGGGCACATTCCATGGAAAACCGCCTTGACGGCCCTTTTGATTTTCCTGTGCATTCCGCCGGCCAGTGCGGAAGACTCCGCCCGTGTGGTCCTCCGCATAAACGGCATGGTCAAAACCCCTTTGAAACTCACCCTGAGCGATCTGGCTAACCTGCCCACACTCACCCGCGAAAAAACCGACACTGAAAAGCAATCAAGCGCCCTGGAGGGAATTTCGGTCTGGCGGCTTGTCACCATGGCCGGTCCCCAAAAAGAGGCTGATTCAATTATTTTCTTTGCACCGGACGGCAATACGGGCGGCATGCCGCTTCCCCTGGAATACTTAAGTCAAAGCGACGCCATGCTGGTTCTCAAGGAGAACAAAAGACCGGTCACCCCTGATCAGGGGCTCCCCTTTCTACCGCCGAGCCAGGTCAAACTGGGCTACAAATGGACAGACCACTTTGTAAGCCGCATTTTGATAACCGATATCTCGGGGCTTACCGGCTCAAAAAACCCGGCCTGGTAATTTATTCTGAGCTTAAAGGCAAGGATGCCGACAAAGGAAACCCCTTGTCGGCATTTCAAGAGAGCTAGGATTCAAGTACAAAGATAACTTCCATGCGCACCCGGTATTCCTTCAGCTGATTGTCCGCAACCGAAACCCGCATTTCCTTGATCTTGATGCCGGTGACTCCTCGCAAGGTCATAGTGGCGCGCTCGAACCCGTTTTTGATGGCATCGTCAAAGCTTACGGTGGAAGAGGCGATAATTTCGGTAACCCGGGCCACTTTTTTCTCGGCCATGCCCATCCTCCTTGTCTTTGGCCGGTGATTAAACCGGCTGCCTATTGGTTTCTTCAGGTTAAAAACAGTCTAACACCCCAAATATCCCAATAACAACCTAGGAGAACAGTACTTTTTTCAACACCTGAATGAAGAGTGGAGATTGTTTCGCAACTCCTTCAGCTCATCCATTAACTCGGGGCTCGCGCCGGAGTTGGCGGCCTTGGCCTGTAACTCCTCAATCCGGCAGTCTATTTCGTTGAGTCGGGAAGCCAGGCATTGGGTCATGGAGTTGAACTCTTCGGCCAGATCCTTGAGTTGGTCTTTTTTCCTCAACACCAATCTCTGACTTAAATCCCCTTGAGCCGCCTGGCCCATTGCCCTGGAAAAACGATACAAGGGACCGGCGGCCCGGTGAGAGGAGATCAGGGCCGCCCAATAGAGCATAAGCAAAATGCCCAACAGGATAATCCCGTCGAGGGCCGCCAGATACCAAAACAGATCAGAAAAGCCATACTCATTGTAAAACAGGGTCAAAATAGTCAAGGAAAAACCGGCGGCCAGCATCACGGTAACCGCCCCCACAAGGTAGTTGGCAATATAACTGGTCTGAAACTCCTTGTGGGCTATTCGCTTAACTCGACGGGCAGGGGTATGGCTGGACATGGCATCTCCACATTAAAACCGGGGCTCGATTTTGACTTTTCAACCACCTTTATGTAAGGCAACAAAAAACGCCACCGTTTTTTCGCCCCCAAATTGTAGGCACTTTTGTTTTGCCGGTCGGATCAGGCCGGAAAACCCGGTCAATTTTCACTGTCTTCATCTCCCTGATTTCTCAACTTCTCCCTCTGTTCCTGCCTGGCCTTTTCCGCTTCCTGCTGGGCCCTGGCCTTTTCCAGATGACGCAACAACCTTTGGATATCCGGATGCTCGTCTGTGTAATGAATCCTGAGCCGGTCTATTTCCTTTTGAATAGCCTCGGGTTTGGTGGAGCCTATCTCGGCCCGGGCCGGGTATGGCAAGGCGGTAATTAACAGCCAGAAACAAACAACCGCGTATAAAAACCTCAATTTTGCCCCCATTTTTCCCTGGCCTGTTCCAGCTTGGCTTTAAAAAGTCCGGCATCACCAGGAGTTATAATCACATCCCAACCTTTTTTCCTCTCCACCCGCAGCACATTCTCATGGGAGGAGATGAATCTGAGGCCCGCCCCTGCCAGGGCATCTTCCCAACCGCCTTCAGATATCCTCTGCAGATTATCAAAGCCAATGAAAAATTTAAAAGGCCCGTTTAGGACAATCAACATTCCCTTTGGGCTTATTTCATATCTTCTGGGCGTTTGGCCCCAAATCACCCCATAGGCCAGACCCAGGGCAAAGAATAAAACCAACCCGCCTGAAAAATAGCCGCCCTCAAACCAGCCCCAAGCCAGAAAGGCCGCGGAGAAAAACCAGGCAGCCAAAAAGCCGCCGGTTAATATTCTATACCAATGGGCTTGTGGGGGGAGATCCCTGAAAACATCCTGCGGCTTCATACAATTCACCTCAGCTCATCACCTGATCTGAAGACAGATCAAACAGCGTATTTCTCACCTTTTTAGCCTATTCTACATTTGTATGCTCAAAACGGGCAAGCACTCCCGGATTCTGATAACTACGACTTGACCCTAAGCTGGAAATATGGGGAAATAATATTACTTGAATAAAAACAGAACCGGATGAGCGGGGGCATGCTTCCAGCGGCTTTCAGGACCAGCCGGGAAACCTACCCTTCACAACTGGATAATTGCAAAAAGATGCGGGTCCGAGTCTGGTCAGATTCAGGTTTTAATGCCATGCTTAACAAAAAAACTGTAAGCATATAATTGTCACATTGAAAAAACGCTACCTGTTGACTATTGCACTCTGCCACAAAATCTGCACTTTATTTTGGCTGCCATTGGTCCGGGCTGACAATCCATTGATGCTTCACAAACTTGAAACCGGCTTTATAATAAAAGGCTTTTTTAAAATTTCACCCTGCACCTGAAACGGGTTTTCAGGTTCGGCCAAGCTAAACAAGGAGATGGTCCGTGTCTTCTTCTGCAGATAAAAACTTGTTTTTTTTAGTAGTTGACGATCAATTCAATGTCCGCCGCATGGTGATAAACTTCCTCAGGGCCCATGGATTCACCAAGAGCGGCGAGGCCCAAAACGGACATAAAGCCTGGGAATACTTAAACGCCCATGGCGCGGATTTTGTTATATGCGACTGGAACATGCCGGTGATGAACGGGGTGGATTTTCTGCGCAAGGTCCGGGAAGACCAATTTTACCGGGAATTGCCTTTCTTGATGGTAACTGCGGAAACCGCTGAAGATGTGGTGGCCGAGTGCATTGAAGAAGGAGTGGACGACTATATCACCAAGCCCTTCCGGGCCGACACCCTGGTGGGTAAGATAGAAAGCATATTGGAGAGAAAGGCCAACCCCTCGGAACTTGACAAGGCCCTGAACCAGGGTGCAAACCAACTGGCCCAGGGAAAGGCCCAAGAGGCCCTGACCGAATTTGAAAAAGCACTTTCCCTGGCCCCGGAAAGCCCCCGGGCCAATTTGAGCGTAGGCCAGGCCCACGAGGCCCTGGGCAATGAGGAAAAGGCCTTGGAGCACTACCACACCTCAGTCAGCAAGGCCAAACGCTTTGTAAAGGCCCACGACCATCTGGCAGCGCTTTACGCCAAAAGGGGCGAGACCCAAAAAGCCTGCGAGCATGGAGCGGTGGCAGCCAAGATAAGCCCCAGAAACCCCAACCGTCAAATGGATCTCGGCAAGAATATGCTCAAGGCGGGCAACCAGGAAGCAGCTTTCAAGGCTCTGAAAAAAGCCGGTGAAATGGCGGCCCATAACCCGGAAATTTCAAGTGAAGTGGGAGAGCTGCTTCTGGAAGCGGGCATGTATGAACAGGCGGCCGAGGTATTTGAAAACGCGGTGGGCCAAGACCCGAAGCAGATTCACTACTACAACCGCCTGGGCATAGCTTATCGCAAACAGAAAAAATTCGACCAGGCCATTCAGCAGTATTTAAAGGCCCTGGACGTGTCCCCGGATAACGAAAGCATCTACTTCAACATGGCTGTGGCCCATACAGAGGCCGGGGAATACAGCCTGGCCAGAAGGACTCTTGGCGAGGCGCTCCGCATTAAACCCGATTTCAAAGAGGCCCGCACCCTTTATGACCGGCTTTCCAAGGTGCGCTAGTCCTCTAAGCCAAAACAAAGAAAGCCCCGGAACAGCTTAAAAGCTCCGGGGCTTTTTTTATTGGCATGGCCTGTTCAGACCTTGTCTGCGGCTTTATCCGCGGTGCTCTTTTTTCCTTTTTTTCAAAGACTCCCAGGACCAATCCACCGGAACCCTTAGTTTGGGTCCGTTTTTGCGCTGGTAAAGCAGATAGCCGTTTTCCTGGCCATACAAAAACAGATCCCTGGTCAGCTCCACATCCCGGCGGCAGTATTCGGTCAGTTTTTCCATTTCGCCCGCCCGGAACCACTCAACCGCCATCAGCCCGTCTGCGCTTTTGCCCAGGCCGAAAGTGGCCTCTCCCAAAGATTGCAGGCTCAGCCTGAATCCTAATTGGGCATGGATATCCTTCAACAGATCCAGGGTGAAATAGCGGTGCAGGTCAAAAGAGGTGTAGGCGCTCAAAACGGAATAGTCAAAACCCTTGATGTTGAAGCCGACCACCATATCCAACGGCTCCAGGCGTTTCAGCAGGTGGTGCACCTTGTTTTCCGGAAAGTTAAAGTATTCATCCTGCACGGAGTCATACAAAACCCCCACACTCACCCGCATGAGATGGGCATTTTTCCAGCCTCCCACTTCATTGGCCAAACGCTGGGTCTCAAGGTCCAATACACCGTAGGAAAGTTCCATGGGCTTCACCTCCCGGTCCTTGGGGGAAGAGACAATCACCGGCGCGGGCCCGGCCTCTTTTTGCAGAAGGTCTTCTTTACCCAAAAGGGTGCGCACCAAAAGCAAGGCCCCTTTTTTATCCAGAGGTTTGTTGCCTGCCCCGCATTTGGGAGAATACACACAGGCCGGGCAGCCTTCCTCGCAGGGGCAGGAGGCGAGAAGTTCTTCCACCTTGGCCAAAAGATCCTCTATGATCTCAAAGGCCCTTTCACTGAGCCCAACCCCGCCGGGCGCACCGTCGTAAATAAAGACCGCCGCCTTTTTGGTCTGGTGATGCAACGGAATGGATATACCGCCAATATCCGCCCTATCACACAGGGCGAACAAGGGGAACATGGCAATGGCCACATGTTCCAGGGCGTGAATGGAACCCATGAAATGATAACCGGCCTTTTCCACCACTTGACGGACCGAGTCCTCAATATCCAGCCACAGGCCATGGGTCTCAAAGATAAGCGGAGGCAGGTCCAGATCAAAGACCCCCAAAAGGTCGCCTCCCCTTAAATTGCGGCGTTCATAGCCGGTGATATTCTCGGTTACCTTTAACCTGCCCTGGCGTAAAAGAAAATTATTCACCGGCCTGCGCCCGGTCTCTTCCAGGATCTCCGTGTCTTTATCGCTCCTGGCCCTGGTGTAATAGGCCGCCTGGGCTGGAAGGGCTATGACCTTTCTCTCCACCAGGTTGAGCTCCTTGACCACATAACTTTTGGTCTGGTGCAGATACACTGCTCCGGGATAGCCTTCCTTAAAGGCCCGGATGCCGTCCAGCGATCCCACCACCCGGCCGCCCGGCCCCACTATGGCAAAGCTGTCGCCCGCTCCCCTCAGATCCACAAAACGCTGGGGCTTTTTGCGGGCGCTGAAAAGGTTAACCCCTTCGGCGTCATAGAGCAGATCACCCTGGTCCACCAGATCCTTGACCACCTGGCTGTGCAGGTCAAGGTCGAAAAATTCTTCTTTGGGGGTGAGCGGTTCCTCGGCCGCGGCGCAGGTGAGGTGCCTGCCTACAATACTGGAATTATCCGGGTCTAAGACAGCTGCCTCCACCGGGCGGGCAAAAAATATCCCGGGATGGTTGATGAGGTACTGGTCCAGGGCATCGGGCCCGGCCACCATGACAATGGCGCTGTCCCTGCCTGAACGCCCCACCCTGCCGCCGCGCTGCCAGGTGTTTATCTGGCTGCCCGGATAGCCCACCAGGATGCACAAATCCAGCTCACCTATGTCTATACCCATCTCAAGGGCGCTGGTGGTTACAACTCCGGAAAGTTTTCCCGAGGCCAGGTCCCTTTCAATTATCCGGCGTTCTCCAGGGAGAAATCCGGCCCGGTAACCGGCCACCTTGTTTCTCAGCTCGGGATTCTGGTTGGCCACCCAGGAATGGATAAGCTCGGTATGCAGACGGCTTTTGGTAAAGCAGATGGTGCTTAAGCCCGCCTTCACCGCCCGGGTGAAGACATGGGCCGCCGTGGTGCTGGCCGCGCCCTGGGGATTGACCAGGGCAAAATGCCTGCCCGCCAAGGGCGCGCCGGAACGGTCCACAACAGCTTCATCTTCCAGGTTGCGCCCGGTCAGGGAGCGGGCGTGCAGGGCCGGATTGGCAATGGTGGCCGAACTCAGGATAAACCTGGGGCGAGCCCCCCTTTTGGCGGCCAGGCGCAAAAGCCTGCGCAAAACCTGGGCCACATGGGAGCCAAACACCCCCCGGTAGGTATGCACCTCGTCTATGACCACATACTCGAGGTCTGCCAGAAACTCGTCCCAGGCATCGGCATAGCCCAAAATACCGGCATGGATCATATCAGGGTTGGAAATAAGAATGGCGGGCGGTTTTTCCCTTAATTTTCTACGCACCGAAGGCGGGGTGTCGCCGTCGTACACAGCCGCCGCCTGGCCCAGGCCGCTCAAGGTTGAGATGGTGTTCAAGGCGGTGAGCTGATCCTGTTCAAGCGCCTTTAAGGGAAAAAGAAAAAGCGCCTTGGCCTTGGGATTTTCAAGTAGGTTCTCAAGCACAGGCAAGGCATAGACCAGGGTCTTGCCGCTGGCCGTGGGCGTGGCCACCACAATATCCCTACCCTGTCTGGCCAACTTGAGGGCTTTGGCCTGGTGGCTATAGAATTTGCTCACCCCCTGGGCCTTAAGCGCCCGTTTCAAAAGGGGATGCAAGGGTGGATTCAGCTCGGCGTATGAAGCCTTTCGGGACTTGATGCGCTCCACATGCACCACCTCGCCCGCGAGGTTCAGCTCCCTGCCCAAAGAATCTATAAATTGAACCACATCATTTAACATGTTTGGCCTTGTACCACGTCAAGTTGTCTCCGTCCACTTGACAGAACACAATGTGTTTGTTATTGAAATGAAAATAAACAAAGGAAGAGTCCTATGCTTGGAAAATCGCATAGACCGGGCCTGTGCACAGGCAACCGAGTCAAACACCTCCATAACTTGAATAGTTATTGGAGGTTTTTTTTGGGCCTTCCAATACGTACTATCTTTGACGGGAAAAACTAAATGGCCGCTTTCAAACTAACTAATCTGCTGGGCCTGGAGGGACTGAGCGCTGATGATATCAGCCATATCCTTGAGACCGCCGAGTCCATGAGCGAGATTAACGCCCGCCCCATAAAAAAGGTTCCCACCTTAAGGGGCAAATTGGTGGTGAGCTTTTTTTACGAGCCCTCCACCAGAACCAAAACCTCTTTCGACGTGGCGGCCAAACGCCTAAGCGCCGATTCGGTCTCCTTGAGCGCTTCCACCAGTTCCCTCACCAAGGGCGAAACCCTGGTGGACACCGCAAAAAACCTGGAGGCCATGGGGCCGGATCTTCTGATCATGCGCCATTCCATGAGCGGCGCGCCCCATCTTTTGGCCAGACACATGAACTGCTCCATTATCAATGCGGGCGACGGCACCCACGAACACCCTTCCCAGGGCCTTTTGGACATGATGACCATCAAAAGGAACAAGGGTGATTTTAACGGGCTGAACGTCTCCATTATCGGCGACATCTCTCACTCCAGGGTGGCCCGCTCGGACATTATCGGCCTCACCACCATGGGAGCCAAGGTGAGAGTCTATGGGCCGCGCACCCTTTTGCCCCCCTATGTCGAGACCTTGGGAGCCGAGGTGTGCGATTCCATGGACCACGCCGTGGAAGACGCGGACGTGGTGATGATGCTGAGGGTCCAAAAGGAGCGTCTGGACGACGTTTTATTCCCCTCCTTAAGGGAATATGCCCGGTGCTTCGGCCTTTCGGCCCAGCACCTTAAAAAGGCCAAGCCGGATGTCATTGTGATGCACCCCGGACCCATCAACCGGGGAGTGGAGCTGGCTCCGGACGTAGCCGACGGCCCTTATTCCGTGATTTTGAACCAGGTTGAAAACGGCGTCAGCGTCCGTATGGCGCTTTTGTACCTGCTGGTTGGTCAGGAGTCCGCATAATGCGCATTTTACTTAAAAACGGAAGGCTCTTCTGCCCTGCCTCCAATTTGGATGAAACCGGCGATGTTCTTTTGGGCGAAGGCAAAATCAAGGAGCTCGGAGGCCACATAACAGCCGGAGACGCCAAGGAGATTGACTGTCAGGGCAAACTGATAACTCCGGGTCTGATCGACGCTCACGTGCATCTGCGCGAGCCAGGCGAGGAATACAAGGAAGACATTGAATCCGGCACCAAAGCCGCCGCGGCAGGCGGGTTCACCGCGGTGGCCGCCATGCCGAACACCAACCCGGTGAACGACACCCGGGCAGTCACCGACCTGATCATGGAAAAGGCCAGACGCCTGGGCAAGGCCAGGGTCTACCCGGTGGGAGCCATAACCAAAGGCCTTAAGGGCGAAGAGCTCACCGAAATGTATGAGCTTGTGGAAGCGGGTTGTGTGGGCGTGACCGACGACGGCAAACCGGTGGCGGACAGCCGCATGCTGCGCCGGGCCATGGAATACGCCCTCACCTTTGATATCGCCGTGGTTTGCCACAGTGAGGACAAGAGGCTCTCGGCCCATGGAGTGATGCATGAAGGCCCCTTTGCCACTAAATACGGCTTGAACGGCATCCCCCACGAGGCGGAGGTGCTGGCCGTGGAAAGGGACGCGGCCCTGGCCGTGCTCACCGGAGCCAGGACCCATATCTGCCACCTTTCCTGCGCCGGTTCAGTGGAAGCGGTGCGCCGGGCCAAGGAAAAGGGCGGCCGCATCACCTGCGAAACCGCTCCCCATTACCTCACCCTGATCGACGAAAACGTGGGCAACTACGACACCCACGCCAAAATGAACCCGCCGTTGCGCACCGCCGAGGACAGGGAAGCCATGTGCCGGGGATTGGCCGATGGAACCATTGATATGGTTTCAACCGACCATGCCCCCCACTCGATCCTGGAAAAGGATGTGGAATTTGACCGGGCCGCCTTTGGCGTGGTCGGCCTGGAGACCTCTTTGGGCATCATGCTGGAGTTGGTGGAAAAAGGCGTCCTCACCCTTGAGCAGATGATAACCCGCATGAGCCTGGCTCCGGCCCGGGCCTTTGGCCTGCCCGGCGGCAAGCTGGAAATAAACGGACCGGCAGACCTCACCGTGATAGACTTGAATCTGCCCTGGGTGGTCAAGCCCGAACTTTTCCTTTCCAAGGGAAGGAACACACCCTTTGCAGGCAGAAAACTGCCGGGACGGGCCGTGCTTACCATCTGCGGTGGAGAAATCACCTACACCCACGAGGAGAGCTGAAAATGAGCCGGAGAGCGGGGGGATTTTACACCATGGAGGCGCTGGCTTTGGTCAGTGTGCTCTGCATTGCCGGAATTTTTGTTTTTTCTCATTATTCCCGGCAAATGGAGGACTTTAACCAGCAGGCGGGCATTATGGCCCAAAAGGTGCCTGCCCTGGTGGAGGCCTTTTTCACGGAAAATCCGGAAGGCCGGCTCAGCCGGGAGGCCCTGGAAAAGGCCGGGTTCACCTTGGGAAAGGGCTATTTCATAAAAATCCCCGCTCAAAAGGACCGCGCATCAGACTGGCAGGTGAACCTGTGGCACAAAGATGCTGAAAAACAGTTTGTAATAACCGCGGAAAAGATCACGCAAGAGTACCGTTAAATGGCCAATAAAAGGCAGGAGCACAAGGAAAAAGCCCTGGTGCGCATGCTCACCTATGCGCTTAGTATAAACCCGGCGGAGTTCGGCATCCTGCCCGACTCCGAGGGCTGGTATCCCCTCAAGGAACTGGTCAAGGCTTTGGGCCAGCAGGAGGGGTTCAAGCACGTCAGGGAAACCATGATAAAGGACGCGGCCGCCAGACTGGCCCCTGACAAGCTGGAGGTTTCAGGCAAGCTGGTGCGCGCCCTGGAAAAAACCCCGCCGAGACCGGTCTATGGAGAGGATCCGCCGGCTCATCTTCACCTGGGGGTTAAGAGAAAGGCCTGGCCGGTTATAAAAAAGAAGGGCTTAAACCCCAGGGAAGGCGATCGGATCATTCTGGCCGCAGACCGGGAAGAGGCCCTGTTGCTCGGCAAAAGAAGGGATACAGAGCCTGTAATGATCACGGTCCAGGCCCACCAGGCCATGGATCAGGGCGTGGTCTTCGCCCTGTGGGGAGAAAGTCTTTACCTGGCGGATTGGCTTCCGGCCAAATGCCTCACGGGACCGGCGGTGGAAGAAAACCTCCCGGTGAAAAAACCGGCCAAACCCAAACCGGAAAAATCCCTTATGCCCGAACCGGACGCCATGCCCGGCTCCTTTCTCATTGCCCAGGATGAAATGGAAAAGCCTTACAAGAAAAAAGGCCTTAAAAAAGAGATCTCCTGGAAAAACGAACGTAAAAAAGCCAACCGCCGCAAAAAAGCCAACTAAAAAACCACCCCGGGAAAGCCGTTGCTTTCCTGGGGTGTCCTGTTTTTCCTTTTCCCAAAAAACTGAACCGGTTGCGGCATCGCCCCCTTCAAAGGCCCTCCCCAGCAGATCTCCATGGATTACTTTCTCTTAAATAGAATTCTTTCCCTAACTGCGTTCTGACAAACGGGATTAGCTGCTATTTGGAAGGCTTTTTCCCAGAGACTAAACATCTTTATATTTTGGTGTGCCTCCCCGCCCCCCCAAAAGCAGCAGACTTTTAGGGGTGGTCTCCGGGGTCCCCAAAAATCGCAGATTTTTAGGGGTGGTCTGTCTATCCTGCCTTTACCAACCCCAACCTGCGGCCCCAGCGGCGCAGGCATTCCTCGCCCAAGGGCTTAAGCGGGCTTTTTTGCATCTCAGGGTCCTTGGCCAGTTCCTGTTCTATCCAACTCCGCAGTTCAATGGTCAACTCTCCGTCCCTGGCCCAGTCCGCCACCTTAAAGGGAGGCAAACCGGCCTGGCGAGCGCCCAAGGCCTCGCCCGGGCCGCGCAGGGAGAGGTCCGCCTCGGCCACAACAAGACCGTCATTGGTCGAGCAGAGCACCTCCATTCTGCGATGGGCCAGATCACCGGCCTTGGACCCGGCCACCAGATAACATGAGCCCGGCTTATCGCCCCGGCCCACCCGGCCCCGCAACTGGTGAAGCTGACTCAGACCAAAGCGCTCCGCCCCCAGGATAACCATCAAGGTGGCTCCGGCCACATCCACTCCCACCTCCACCACCGTGGTGGAGACCAGTATGCGGCACAAGCCCCGGCGGAACCTCTCCAACACCTCTTGCTGTTCAGCCGATTCCATGCGGCCGTGCAACAGCCCCACCTCAACCTCCGGGAAATAGGCATCCAGGCCACGATGGGTTGAGATAACATCCTTGGCGTCTATATGTTCCGAAGGCTCAACCAAAGGGCAGACCACATACACCTGCTCCTCTTGATGAAGGGCCCTGGTGATGGCGTCCACCGCCTGCCTTCGGCCTGCGTGCTCCACGGCGTAGGTGGCCACAGGCGGCCTTTTATTTGGTTTTTCCGGCAGGTCGCTTATATCCATATGGCCGGATATGGCCAGCGCCAGGGTGCGGGGAATGGGAGTGGCGCTCAGAACCAGTAGATGGGGGCTCTCCCCCTTGCCGGTGAGCACCAGGCGCTGTTCCACCCCAAAGCGGTGCTGTTCGTCAATGATAACCAGGCCCAGGTCCTTGAATTCAAAACCCTCTGAAATCAGGGCATGGGTGCCGACCACCATCTGAGCGCCCAACTCGGCCGCTTCTCTGGCCTGCCTGCGCTCCTTGGCGTCCAGGGAGCCGGTGGCCAGAACCAGGTTCACCCCATGCGGTTCAAGCAGCTTTTTCATGGTGGCAAGATGCTGCCTGGCCAAGACCTCGGTGGGCGCCATAAAGGCCACCTGAGCCCCGGCCTCTATGGCCGCGCAGGCGGCGGCGCAGGCGACTGCGGTCTTGCCGGTGCCCACATCCCCTGCCAAAAGCCTTGCCATGGGCACAGTCCGGGCCATATCGGCCTTTATCTCGGAGACGGCTTTTTTCTGTCCCGGAGTCAGTTCAAACCCCAGACCGTCAAGGAACCTGTTCCCCAATTCACCGGTGGCCCTAAGCGCCCTGGCCTCTACTTCCGCCCTTTTGCGGCGGTTGAGGGCCAGGCCCATTTCATAATAAAACAGTTCATTAACCGCCAGGCTCAAGCGCCAATCAGCCTCATCCGGGTCAAGATCCCGTTCGCAGGCTTCAAAAGGCGGCTCATGGGCTATTTCCAGGGCCCGGCCCGCGGGCAGGGGATAAAGTTCGGCAGGTAAAAACCCGAACAGGGGATCAACCACCTTGTCCGCCACCTGGGCCAAAAGGGCCTTCATAATGCGGCGCAGGCTTCCCGGCCTCACCCCTTCCAACTGGGGATAAACCGGTATCACCCGGCCAATGGAGGCATGATCAGGCCCCACATCCGAGGCCTGAAAAATATCCGGATGAACCAGTTGAAATGCACCTTTTTTACTGCGGGATACTTCACCCACCACATAGACAGGATCGCCAGGTTTAAAACCGGCGAGATAGGCCTTTTTAAAACGAAACCAAAGGCAGTCAATAACGCCAGTGTCATCCTCCAGCACCAGGCGATAGACCTTGCCCCATCTCCCCTGAGTTGAACTCGCCCTCACAACCCCCTTGAGCACCGTTGTCCGGCCCAATGAGCATTGATCTATGGACTGAGGGTGCCTTCTGTCCTCATAACGCCTGGGCAAAAACAAAAGCGCGTCACCCAGGGTGCGCAATTCACGCATGGCCAGGGCTTTGGCAGTGGCAGGCCCCACTCCGGGCAGGGAGCTTAAGGAGCGGGCCAGTTCAGGCACGGGAAAAGGTGCGGGGGATGTGAGCAATTATTTCTCCTTACCCGCCCGAGCCCAGGGGGCGTGTTTGCCGGATTTCAGGGTCAGGCAAAAGCTTTTGCGGCAATGCGGGCCTTTTGGCGGATTCTGAGATAAAATTAAACCTTTCATATACTATAACCACCCGGGAAAAAGCCATGGACGCCTTTTTCCCTGAACTGTTAAAGTAGCTGAACTCATGGTTTCAGCAACAGGTTTTATTTTTTTGGAGAAGCTCATGACCCAAGAAGACCGCTATCGCAAGGCGGGGGTTGACATAGAAAAAGGCAATCAATTCGTTAAAAACATCGGCCCGTTAGTGCAATCCACCCATAATCCCTCGGTTCTTACCGGCCTGGGCGGTTTCTCCGGGCTCTTCTCCCTTGATTCGGCCAAGGGCATGGAGGAACCGGTTCTGGTGAGCGCCACCGACGGAGTCGGCACCAAGCTGAGGATTGCCTTTCTCATGGATAAACATGACACCATCGGCATAGACATGGTGGCCATGAGCGTCAACGATCTGGTGGTCTGCGGGGCAAAACCTCTTTTCATGCTGGATTATTTTGCCACCGGCAAGCTGAAACTCGGAGTGGCCCAGGAAGTGCTAGAGGGCATAGTGGAAGGCTGCCGCCAGGCCGACAGCGCCCTGATTGGCGGTGAAACCGCGGAAATGCCGGACTCCTACCCGGACGGGGAATACGACCTGGCCGGTTTTGCAGTGGGCATTGTGGACAAGCCCAAAATCCTGGACCCGGCCAAAGTGCCCTCAAAAGCGGCCCTGGTCGGCATGGCCTCAACCGGCCTGCACAGCAACGGCTATTCCCTGGTCAGGGATATTGTATTCAACCAGCTGGGGCTCAAGGTGGACAGCAAGGTGGACGACCTGCCCCGCCTGGTGGGTGAAGAGCTTATCGAGCCCACCCAGATTTATGTAAAGGCGGCCCTCGCCCTTTTGCAGAACCTTGATCTCCACGCCCTGGCCCACATAACCGGCGGCGGGCTTTTGGAAAACCTGCCCAGGGTCCTGCCCCCTTCCACGAAGGCGGTGATTAAAAAGGATTCCTGGCCCAGGCAACCTGTGTTCGAGTTCCTGCAAAAGGCGGGCAAGCTGACCGAAAGAGAAATGTTCCGCACCTTTAACTCCGGAGTGGGCATGGTGGCCGTGCTGCCCCGGGACCAGGCCCAAAAAGCGATCGACCTGCTTGCCGAGATGGGGCAAAAGGCCTATCTGATCGGTGAATTGGTCGATAATCCCCAGGGTACGGAGCAGGTGGAGATTATTTAACGAATGGGGCCCTGCATGAAGACGGTCCGCCGAATTGCGAGGCCTTCCTAAGGCAAGGAATTCGAACCGCTTGACAAAAAACAAGTTTTGCCAAGCGGCCTCTGACAAACTCCGGGAGGACTTTGTCGGCAAGATCGGGTGGGTTTTAAGAACCCCGCTTTAACCCCCCTTTCCTTTGAAAAAGCAGGTGCAGAGTGATACTGGTGTCAGCCTGTCTGGCCGGGCAAAGCGTGCGCTACGACGGTAGAAAGTCCCACGCGCCTCAGCTGTGGGAGATATTAAAGGATAAACCCTTTCTGGCCCTGTGCCCTGAACTCTTGGGCGGCCTTGCCGTTCCCAGGCCTCCGGCCCGTTTTGAAGGAGCCGGGGAAGGTCAAGAGGGCAAAGACCTCTTGGCGGGCAAGGCCAGGCTGGTCACCCCTGATGGACAAGACGTTTCCCGGGCCTTTATCAAAGGGGCCGAGCTGGTAGTGGCTGCGGCCTTGCGGGCCGGGGTGACCCATTGCTATCTGAAAGACCGCTCCCCCTCCTGCGGATTTGACCCTTTTGGTAAAAATCCGGGAAAAGGCCCCAGGCAAGGTGTATTGACCGCCCTTCTTGAGGAACACGGCCTAGAAATAACTGAAATCAGGGCTCCTGCCTGGCCTCGTTGACAGGGCCTTGCCAGGGGAGTACAAAAAATGAAGGGTTGTGACAGTTATCATGAAAAAGCCCAAGTGCAAGCTGTTTTCAAAACTTGCCAAAGGCCGTTACTAAACTGCCCCTGCCCGGGGGGGGTTGATTACAAACGACAAAAAAGATCTAAAATCAATATGTTATATACAAGAGACAAAACCCGGCGGATCAAACTGGGAGAAGTTGAACTGGGCAAGGGCGCCCCGGTTGCTGTTCAATCCATGACCTGCACAGACACAAGGGATGTTAAAGCCACCCTGAACCAGATCAAAGAACTGAATCAAGCTGGATGCGAAATAGTGCGTCTGGCCGTGCCTGATCAGGAAGCAGCCCTGGCCTTTCGCCCCATAACGGATCAAAGCCCTTTGCCTGTGGTGGCGGATATTCATTTTGACGCCCGCCTGGCAGTGGCCGCAGTGGAAAACGGGGCCAAGGGCCTGCGTATAAATCCGGGTAACATAGGTTCAACCAAGGCGGTTGACCGGGTGGTGGATGCGGCCAAGGCCCATCACACACCCATCCGGGTGGGAGCCAACTCCGGCTCCCTTCCCAAAGAGCTGCTGAAAAAGCACGGCGGTCCCACCACCGAAGCCATTGTGGAAGCGGCCTTGAGCCATGTGCGCCTTTTGGAGGAGCGGGGTTTTTACGATATCAAGGTGAGCTTGAAATCTTCCTCTGTATTGAATACCATAGCCGCCTGTCGAGCCCTGGCCGAAATCTCGGACTGTCCCCAGCACATAGGTGTCACCGAGGCCGGGGGCATCACAAGCGGCACAGTCAAATCCGCCATGGGCATTGGCGCGCTTCTCATGGAGGGGATCGGCGACACCTTCCGGGTGAGCCTCACCGCCGATCCGGTGCGCGAGGTGGAGGTGGCCTGGCACATCCTAAGGGCAGCGGGCCTGCGCAAGCGGGGGGTGGAGATTGTATCCTGCCCCACCTGCGGACGCACCGAGATTGACCTCATGGGGCTTTTGGCCAAGGTGAAAAAGGAACTGGCCGTGATCACCGCGCCGCTCACCGTTGCGGTGATGGGTTGCGTGGTGAACGGTCCGGGCGAGGCGTCTCACGCGGACGTGGGCCTGGCCGGGGGCAGGGGCCAGGGAATTATCTTTGCCAAGGGAAAAGTAATAAAAAAAGTGCCTGAAAGCGATCTGGTCGAAGCCTTTATGGACCAGGTTCTGAAGGCCCAGGACGAATATCTTAACAACAGAAAGACAAGGAACCAGAATGAAGCTTAGCCGACTTTTAGCACCCACTCTCAAGGAAACTCCGGCAGAGGCCGAAATCATAAGCCACCAGCTTCTGCTCAGGGCGGGCATGATCAGAAAGCTGGCTTCAGGCATATACACCTGGCTCCCCCTGGGCCTACGCGTTCTGCATAAGGTGGAAAACATCATCCGCCAGGCAATGGACGCGGCCGGCGCCCAGGAAATACTGATGCCCGGTGTGCAACCGGGCGACCTTTGGAAGGAATCCGGCCGCTGGGAGCACTATGGCAGGGAGCTTTTGCGCTTCAAAGACAGGCATGACCATGAATACTGCCTGGCCCCCACCCACGAAGAAGTCATAACCGACCTGGTGCGCAAGGAGATCCGCTCTTATCGGGACATGCCGCTTAACCTCTACCAGATACAGACCAAATTCAGGGATGAAGTGCGCCCCAGGTTCGGCATTATGCGGGCCAGGGAATTTCTGATGAAAGACGCCTATTCCTTTGACCCGGATGAAGAATCCTCAGCTGAAAGCTACCGCATCATGCGCAAGGCCTATGAGGAGATCTTCGACCGCCTGGGCCTTAAGTACAGCGTGGTGGAGGCGGACAGCGGCTCCATCGGCGGCTCCTTTTCCCATGAATTCATGGTCCTGGCCGGGGCTGGCGAAGACGCCATTGTAAGTTGCCCGGCCTGCGGCTATTCGGCCAACGTGGAAAAGGCAGAAGTCAAGCTGGCCGACGAATCCGCGGCCGAGCCGATCATGGAAACCGAGCAGGTGGCCACCCCGGACGCCCACACCATCGAAGAGGTGGCAAAATTCCTCTCGGTAAAGCCTCATGAAACCGCAAAAACCATGATCTACCTGGCCGACGGCAAGCCCGTGGCCGCAGTGGTGCGCGGAGACAGGGAAGTAAACGAGATCAAGCTCAAGAACAGGCTCGGCGCGGCCGAGCTGGAGCTGGCCCCGGCTTCGGTTATCGCAGAAGTCACCGGCGGCCCCATGGGCTTCTCAGGCCCCCAGAACCTTGAGATCCCGGTCTATGCCGACCAGGAGCTCTTCGGCATCCCCGCCCTGGTGGTGGGAGCCAATCAAAAAGACGCTCACTTAAAGGGCCTCAATATCAAAAGAGACGCACCCAAGGCCGTCCGGGCGGATTTGAGGGATATAACCGAGACAGACCCCTGCCCCCGCTGCGGCGCAACCCTGACCTTTGCCAGGGGCATCGAGGTGGGGCACATCTTCCGCCTCGGCACCAAATACAGCCAGTCCATGGGAGCCACCTTCCTGGATGCGGACGGTGAATCCAAACCCATTATCATGGGCTGCTACGGCATTGGCGTCAGCCGCATCGTGGCCGCGGCCATTGAACAGAGCTACGATGAGAACGGCATCATCTTCCCCATGTCCATGGCCCCTGTCTCTGTGGCGGTGCTGGCCATGCAGGCCAAGGGTGAGGTGCTCGAAGCCGCCCAAAAACTGCATGACGAGCTTTGGGCCGCAGGCGTGGATACGGTTATCGACGACCGCGACGTAAGGCCGGGCTTCAAATTCAAGGATAACGATTTAAGCGGCATCCCCTTGAGACTGGTTGTAGGTAAAAAAGGCCTGGCCAACGGCCAGGTGGAATTGAAACGCCGCTCCGGCGGAGACATTGAGATGATCGACCTGGACAAGGCGGTTCTGACTATCAGTCAAATGGTGCGCCAGGCAGGCGGTCAGACAGCATAGGCATTAAAACAAAAGAGGAGTCCTTTTTAAAAGGGTCTCCTCTTTTTCTTTAAAAACCCTTCCCTGCTTTTTGGGAACAAACCAGGGCCGGAGATGATTTTCCGCCCCTGTCAGGTGCAGTAAAAGCCCCGCATGCGCATAAATGAAATAATAGACAGGGTCAAAACCTACCATCCGGGAGCCGATGACAAGGCCATAATGAAGGCCTATGTCTATTCAGCCAAATTGCATGCAGGACAGACCAGGCGCTCGGGTGAGCCCTACTTGAGCCACCCCCTGGCCGTGGCCGGACTGCTGGCCGAGATGCGGCTTGATGTGGCCAGCATCTGCGCGGGCCTTTTACACGATACAGTGGAAGACACCAGCGCCACCAGAGAAGACATAAAGCAGCTCCTCGGCGAGGAAGTGGCGTACCTGGTCGATGGGGTCACCAAGATCACCATGCTCCGCGGGGCCACCCAGACTTCGCGCCAGGCCGCCACCTTACGCAAGATGGTCCTGGCCATGGCCGACGACATAAGGGTGCTTCTGATCAAGTTGGCCGACCGGCTGCACAACATGCGCACTCTGGGGTTCATGCCGCCGGCCAAGCAAAAATCAATAGCCACCGAGACCAGGGACATCTATGCCCCCATGGCCCACCGCTTGGGAATAAGACGCTGGCAGGCGGAACTGGAAGACCTTTCCCTTTATTATCTTGAACCGGACGCCTATCAGTACATCAAACAGGGGGTGGCCACCAAGCAAAGCGACCGCCAGGCCTTTACCACAGATGTAAAAGACCGCATTCGCAAGGCCATGGCCAAGCACGGTATAGAATGCAATGTCTCGGGCAGGCCCAAGCACTTCTCCAGCATCTACCTTAAAATGAAGCGGCGTAATGTGGACATAGACGAACTCTATGACCTCATTGCCTTCAGGGTCATAGTAACCCAGCTCAAGGACTGCTATGAGGCCCTTATGGTGGTGCATAACCTGTGGAAGCCCATACCCGGCCGTTTCCGGGACTACATAGGCATGCCCAAATCCAATATGTACCAATCCCTGCACACCTCGGTGGTTGGGCCTCTGGGGCAGCGCATGGAGGTGCAGATCCGCACCGAAGCCATGCACAGGGTGGCCGAGGAAGGCATCGCCGCCCACTGGCGCTACAAAGAGCAGGGCTCCGGTGAAATGGCGGAGCAGGACCGCTTTTCCTGGCTGAGACGCCTCATGGAAGGTGTAAGGGAGACCGAGGACCCGTCTGAGATAATAAACTCCCTGCGCATGGACCTCTACCCGGAAGCCATTTTTGTCTTCACCCCCAACGGAGAAGTAAAGGAACTGCCGAGAGGGGCCACCCCGGTTGACTTTGCCTATTCCATCCACACCGAGGTGGGACATCAGTGCGTGGGCGCCAAGGTGAACGGGCGCATGGTTCCTTTGCGCACCGAACTACAGACAGGGGACCAGGTCTCAATTGACACCCAAGTCAATCATCACCCCAGCAAGGACTGGCTCAAATATGTTGTCTCAGGTCGGGCCAAGTCCAAAATAAGATCCTACATAAGGGAATCCGAGCGGGCCGGGGCCATCAACCTGGGCAAGGACCTTTTGGACCGCCAATTGCGCAAGGTCCACCTGACCCTGCACAAGGTAACCAAGGGCGGAGACTTGCAAAAGGTGGCCAAAGACCTTTCCTTCCCCGACCCTGACCTGCTTTTGGCCGCGATCGCCTACGGCAAGGTCTCACCCCGCATGGTGGCCAACCGCATCCAGCCGCCGCCCGAGCATGAGCGTAAGCCGGGTTTACTGGAAAGGTCCTTTACCAAGCTGCGGAAACGTCCGGCAGGTGGGATCAAAGTCAAGGGGCTGGACGACATACTGGTGCGTTTTGCCAAATGCTGCAACCCCCTGCCCGGGGATCCCATAGCCGGGTTCATCACCAGGGGGAAAGGCGTTACCGTGCACAATAAAAACTGCCCTCACCTTGCAAACGCCGATCCCGAAAGGGTGGTTGACGTGCAATGGAACGTGGATCAGGACCAGGTGCACCCGGTCTGGGTTCAGGTTGAAAGCAACGACCGGGCGGGAATCCTGGCGGATGTAACCGCTGTGTTGAAAAAACATTCGGTAAACATCGCAGAGGCCCAAGTGCAGGTGAGCGAAGCCAACAAAAGAGGGGTGACCAACTTCAGACTACAGGTCCACGACACCACCCAACTGCAGAAGGTTTTCAAGGATATCAAAAGGGTAAAAGGCGTGGTTCAAATAAAGAGGATGGGAACCATTCGGCTTTAGCCCTGGTTCGCCAAGAACATGGTGGCTGTTCATATCCAGGGATTTTCCCCTGATTCACCAACAAGAAAAGGGCCCCTTTTGCTAAAGGGCCCTGTTTCCAAATGCATGCAAAAGCAAAGGTCAGGCGGGTTTAACAACCTTGCCCGAACGGATGCAGCGGGTGCAGACCTTGATACGCTTGGTCTGGCCGTCCACCACAGTGCGGACGCGCTGCAGATTGGGATTGAAACGCCTTTTGCTTTTGTTATGAGCATGACTCACGTTGCAGCCCACCTGGGGCTTTTTACCGCAAATCTCGCATACTTGACTCATGCTGTCCCTCCTGGTTACTCCACGTGCCGGGCGATTTTTAAATAGAATAGGCTTTATACACACTAATAGCTAAGGCTGCAAGCGTTTTTACACCAGAGCCTTTATCCCCGGCCCGTTTCGCCCAGCCGGTTCAAGCCTGCGCGTAAATATGCCCTATGAAGCCGAATTTATCAAGCAGATCGGGCATTTTTTCATAATTTTTATCAGCCCTGCCCAAACTCGCCCGGATCAACCGCCCTCACCCTGGTCCGGCCCTTTGGCGGCGCCCAAGGCCCCGCCTTTCATTGTCCAGGCCAACCCGCTGTCAATACAAAATAAATCGTACAACAAAAAGACTGGCAATGCCCCAATGAGGAGCCTTTTTCCTTTCCCGGTTTTTTTTAGAATAATATCGGCTTTGCCAGGGCATCAAAAGCCCGTCAAGACTTGACTGCAAGTAGACCCCGTGCCATAGTTAGTCGTTGATCCGTCCAGAGTTGGCGGTTTTGTTTAACTGAAACAAAAGGGGTTAAGTTTGAGTCGCGATGATCTGATCCATTTGGAAGGCGAAGTTACCAGAACCTTGGGCGGAGGCCAGATGGAGGTGGTAACTGAGCAGGGGCACACCTTAAGGGCCGTTTTGTCCGGTCGTATGAAGCGTTTTAAAATTAAAGTTCTGGTGGGAGACCGGGTGCGCGTCAGTGTGTCCCCTTATGACCTCAGCCACGGACTTATCACTTACCGGCTCAAATAAATCCGGCTTACACACCTTTTGAAATTCAGCGGGCTCCGGGTTCTCATGGCGTACTTTTAACGGGACTACAACTGTCCTGTCAGGGGTTCCATGACCTCGGAGCGGGCTCTGGCCAGGCTTTTTTCATTCACTCCTTCAACCAAAAGGAAGGACAGGCTGGAGATTGCGTCTGCAGCCCGTTCCAGGCCAACATCCCTGGCAACCTCCACTGCCTGCCAGTCGGCTGACTTGACGAAATCCAACACCGCCCGGCTGATCTCCGGAAAAAGAAACCTGGTGTATCCGTCGAGCCAGGCCGGATAAAACCCCAGGGCGCCCTCTTTTTCAGCGGCAATAATTCTGCTGAGGCGGCCTTGAGGGAGGGTGTCGGCCAGAAGGTCTTTCAGGGCTCTTACAAAGAGTTCCAGATCACTGGCCGGGCAGCTTTGCAGCACCAGGTGGAAAATACGGTTGGCGTCATCGTCCACCTCCGCCTCTCCCAACTCGTGCCAAAGCACGGTCTCCATTTCTCCTTGCAGCACCGGTTCAAGCATCGGCCAGGAGGGTTTTGCCAAGACCTCTTCCAGGTTCACCCCATACCCCTTTAGCCCCATCCAGGCAAAAGCGCGGGCGCTTTTCCTGGGATCGGATATTCTGTCCCACAAAAGATGGGCCAAGGGCTCTTCCCTGAGGTAAACCACATCACCCTGTTTCAGGCCGGGCAGGAGTAAAAGGCTGCGGGCCTGCTCCCTTTCAATCCAAAGGCATTCAAGCCCGTTTTGCCTTTGTTCTTTTTTTATACCCCCTAAAAAAAACACCGGGGTCAATCCCCCGGCCAGGCCGGCGCTGTAGACCAGCCCCAAAGGCCTCAGCAGTTGATTCACAGCCTGAGAGTCATAAGGGTCATAGACCCTGTTTTCAATCACCAGGTCTTCGTAGGACTGATCCTGGCAGGAAAGCCATAGCTCTTCCCGTCTGCCCACCCAGTCCAGAAGCACCGGCGGTTCTTCCACCTGCCAGGGAGGCAGGTTCTTTTCCCATTTATAAAGGCTGTTCAGCCGCATCAAAAGCCCGCAAAGGGAAAAGCGGCCCGCAAGGGAGGCGTCTGCCCTGGTGCAGTTTCTTTGCACCTGCGGGGCAAGTTCCTCCAAGATCTGACGGGCCTTTTGCCGCATTATTCCTCCGGGCCGTACTCCACAAGAACTCCAGGTGTACGATGGGCCTCTTTAATTCTAACATACCGCAAAGAGCCCTTTCGGTTGGACTCCATCTCCTCCGGGGTCAGGGCGCGCTTGGGGCGGGCCGGCGACCCCATAACCAGGGTCTCGGGCGGCACCTTGGCCCCCGGCGGCACCACCGATCCGGCGGCCACCATGGCCCGGGCTCCAATATGGGCCCCATCCAGCACAACAGCCCCATTACCGATCAAGGCGCCGTCTTCCACTGTGCAGGCGTGCAGAACCACCCTGTGCCCCACCAGAACCTCATTGCCAACCCTCACGCCCTGGCCCTTGTGGTTGACATGGATCACCACTCCGTCCTGGATGTTGCTGCGGTCGCCTATTCTGATCCAGTTAATATCCCCCCGAATAACAGCCCCGTACCACACGCTGGCGTCTTCACCCAAGGTGACGTCGCCCAGCACAAAGGCACCTTCAGCCACAAATGCGTTCTTCCCCAATTTGGGTGTTCTTCCGTTCACTTCTTGAATCATCTCACCAAACCCGACGATTGTAAGTTCAAAAACAAGGTGCTTTAAAACCCGTTAACTTCTTCAAGTGCACTTTAGCAGTTTAATACTGAAATGCACTCTAAACCTGTCTTATAGATAAAAAACCGGGTAATTGTGTCCATGGGGCCCTTTCCCGGAAAACAGAAATGAATAATCAGCAAAGAACCCTTTCACGAAAATTAGCATCTCACGCAAACATGCTGATTTAATTAAAATTTTATTTTCCGTGCTTAACTTTGACACAGCTGTACTTGACAGCCTTTGCCCCCTAGCCTAACCTTTTGTGAAAGCAGGCGGAATCTTGACAAATTTCGCAATAGCAACTTAACCGCCGATCGCAATCCCGGGCAAACGGCAAGTATAAAAACACCCCGGGTCTTGGGTCTGAAAAATCAAAATCCCGTAAGAACGGGTCTTTAAAAACCTTCACCTAAACCTTCGGAGTTTCCTTATCATGGGCACTAAAAGGAGTGCGTCCCTGGTCATTATCGCCCTTTTTATTTGTATAATCCTGGGCGGATTGGCCGCTTTTCTGGGCTGGAAGATCTACCTGGGCCCGGCCCCTGAAATTTTAGCAGATAAACCACCCCAATATCTGGGGGAGGAAACCCCGTTCTCCCTGCTCATAAAAGACAACGGCAAGGGGGTTTCCAAACTGGAAGTGGCCTTGCAGCAAGGCAGTACGGAAAAAATTCTCCTGGCCAGAACAGACCTCACAGCAAAAGATCCCGATGGTGTAAAGGCGGATCTAAAGATAAACGTGAAAAAAATGGGGCTTGCCCAAGGACAGGCCTACCTTGAGGTGCGCGCCTGGGGCAAACGCCTCGGCACCTTTTTCCCGGGGAAATTCTCAAGCCGGCGCTTTGCGGCCACAGTGGATTTCACTCCGCCCAAAATCCAGATCAGAAACGCCATCATTCATATGCGCAGGGGCGGATCAGCCCTGGCCATCTATGAAATGAGCGAAGACGCCAAAACCCACGGTGTAACAGTTGGGGCAAGGACCTTCCCCGGCTACAGGCCTTATAAAGACGACCAACGCATAGGAGTCTGCCCGTTTGCCTATAGCCAGGATGAAGTGAAAGGAGCGGAGATCGCGGCGTTTGCCCTGGACCAAGCCGGAAACAAGATAAAAGTGCCGGTCAATGTCAGGGTGCGCTGGAAAAAATACCGCCGGGCAGAACTGAAACTGAGTGACCGCACCATAAATATCCTTTCCTCCAGGTTTGCCGCCATATCACCTACGCCAAACGGTGCGCCGGTGGAGATTTTCACCTGGATAAACACAACGTTCCGCAAGGAAATTAACCAAAAGATCAAAAGCCTGGCCCAAAAAACCGAAGACCAAATGCTCTGGAAAGGGCCTTTTGACCGTCCCAGGGGCCAGCCAATGGCCGGTTTTGGGGACCGTAGAACCTATTTCCATAACGGCCAAAGCATAACCCGGGCGGTGCACCTGGGCGTGGACCTGGCCGATGTCGCACAAAGCCCCATATTGGCGGCAGCCGACGGAATCGTGCGACATGCAGGGCCCATGGGGATTTACGGCGGTTGTGTTATTGTGGACCATGGTCAGGGAGTGGCCAGCCTGTACGGCCATTTGAGCAGCACAAACGTATCAGCCGGCGACCAGGTGGAAAAAGGACAAAAACTGGGGCTTTCAGGGGCCACGGGTCTTGCCCTGGGAGATCATCTCCACTACTCGGTCCTTATAAACGGGGTTTACGTGAATCCGGTTGAGTGGTGGGACTCTCACTGGATCAAGGACAATATAATTCAGCGCTACGAAGAAGCGGGACTACCCTTTCCCGGCGCCAAAAAGGCTGAAAAACCCGCCAAATCCTGAGAGGGTGTCATAGAAAAGTGTTCTTTTGTTTTTTTCCAATAAAGTTATTGAATTTATATTTTGATAACTTTTAGAAAAACCACATAAGCGAAAAACTATTTTTTAATGTTGGCGGTCTTGACGGCAAGCCTTTCTTTGAAAAGCCTCCACTATGCGCCAGACGAAAAATCAAACAGCCCGTTTTTTTTAATTTAAAGGTAACGGGCTGTTTGATTTACATCTTTTCAAAATTCTTACCGGCAGGCAAAAGAAAGTAAAACACCCGCAACATACAGGCAACAAACTGATATTACACTTAAATCACCCATAGTTAGCACTCCGGAAACCTTCCGCCCAATGGCCGGTGGCGGCGCGCCAAGGCCTTTTGATTAACAATTCTGGATAGATGTGGTACTATCATTTCCCAAAAGCTATTTTTTAACACCTTGGGGGAATAATGTTTTTCCGTTCCCTGGTGCTATGCCTTTTGACAATAACGCTGGGATGCGCACCAATGCCTTCTGTTCAGGTTGGTGAAGTTTTTTACCCCCAGGCGGAGAAAAGCCTGGGAGCAAAAGACCTGGACCAGACACTATCTCAAGCCCAAATTATCCTTTTGGGTGAGACCCATACCAATCCCCATCACCACCTTATCCAGCTTAAAATGTTAAAGGACTTTAACCGGGTGAACCAGGCCCGCATCATAGTGGGGATTGAATGGCTCGATGCCTCGGCCCAACCGGCCTGTGCCAGGCTCAGCGCCGGAAAGATAACGGTCTCTGAATTTGCCCAAGAGGTTGATTGGCCCCACACCTGGGGATTCCCCCTGGAACTTTACAAGCCCATCCTGGAATATGTCCGCAAAGAGGGTTTGACCTTGGTCCCATTAAGCGCCCCCACCCGGATAATCAAGCAGATCGCCCAAAATGGGCTCAACTCCCTTTCCCCTGAGCAAAGGGATGCCATTGCCCCTTCCCTGGATTTAGACGACACCCTGTATCGCACCCAACTCAAGCCCCGGTTCACGGAACACGGCATAATGGAACCCAAGGCTGCCGATTATTTTATCAACGCCCAGATCGCCCGCGACGAAACCATGGCTCACAACCTGGCCAAGCACCTTTTGCCCTGGCCCCAGGCCGAGGCCAAAGCGGTGCTTCTGGCCGGAAGCGGCCATATGACCGGCGGGCTTGGCCTTAAGCCACGGATTTTACGCAGGCTGCCCGGGGCCCGTTTACTCACGGTTATTCCGGTGAGTGAAAAAGCAATGGCCGCTATGGGAGGCCAGTTGACAAAACTGGCCGACCTGGTGGTGATTTCAGAGCCCACCCCCAGTCACAGGCCAAGACTCGGCCTTTTTTTGAAACCTGTGGACCAGGGCCTTCTGGTCGAACGGGTCATGCCCAAAAGCCGGGCGGAAACAGCGGGGATCAAGGCGGGCGATATACTTGTCAACATAGACGGCCAACCGGTGCGGCAGGTAATGGACATACATCGCCTGATAAGGGATAACCCAGAAAAGCAGCGTGAATACAATTTATTAAGGCAAGGGTCGCAATTTAACACTAACATTTCCCTTTCAAGGTAAGATAACTAAATAACCTTTCTCTTTTGTTTCGTGTTTTGTCTGGAGCTGAAATAGATGGATATAGCAACCATCATAGGCATCTTTTCCGGCATGGCGCTCATCTTTGGCGCTATTGTAAGTAAAGGCGATTTATCAGCCTTTGTAAGTTTGCCCAGCGTCATGATTGTTCTCGGCGGCACCCTGGCCGCCACCTTAATCACTTTTCCCTTGATTGATGTGATCCATGCCTTTCAGGCGGTGAAGCACGCCTTCAGCCAAAAAAAAGTAAACCCCAATGATGTGGTGAGGGTCATCCTGACTGTGGCCAACCTGTCCCGCCGCCAAGGCCTGGTGGCGCTGAGCAAGGTTCGCACAGATAACGCGGTTCTGAAAAAAGCCCTTATGCTGATCGCAGACGGCGCGCCAGAGGTACTGATACGGGAAACCCTGCGTATTGAAATTGAAGCCATGCGCCAGCGTCACTCAGTGGCTCAGGACGTATTCCGCAAAATGGGCGCCTATGCCCCTGCCTTTGGCATGCTGGGAACCCTCATTGGACTGGTTCAGATGCTGGGGACCTTGGATGATCCCAAAACTATAGGCCCGGCCATGGCGCTGGCCCTTATAACCACTTTTTACGGGTCCTTGCTTTCATCGCTTTTCTTCCTGCCTTTGGCGGGAAAGCTGAAAAGCCGCACCTCTGTTGAAGTCATAAACCTGGAAATCATCTTCGAAGGGGCGCTCTCCATTTTGGAAAACAACAACCCTCTTCTTATCTATGAAAAGCTCAGCTCCTTTATTCCTCCTAAAGTCAGGGATAAATACCAGCCTGAAAAATCTAAAAAACCCGAGCAGGCAAAATGAGCGAAGAAGAATACAAAGATATTGCAGAAGAGTCGGAGGCCAAAAACTGGCTTACCACCTATGCCGACATGGTAACCCTTCTCCTTACTTTTTTCGTTATGCTCCTGGCCATCTCCAGCCTGGATACAGAGCGGTTTGAAAACATCATAACTTCCATACAGTTCACCCTGGGGGCCAACGTGTCCAAAGGCGGGCACACCGGGCGCATCGACATGCACGCTGTGCGCCAGCAGAGCCTTTCCCAGGTCACGGGAGATGAAAACGAACCGCTGCTCAAAGACATACGCCAAATGATTAAAAAGAAGAACCTGGATGACGCGGTGAGCGTGGTCTCCCAAGACGGAAAAGTGGTCTTAAGGGTAAAAGGACGAATCCTTTTTGACTCTGCGTCTTCCCTTTTCCAGCCTGAGGCAAGAAAGGTGCTGAACCAGATAGCCACTATTGTCAGGGATAACCCTGATTATAGACTGGATGTTGGGGGCCATACTGATTCCCGCCCCATAAAATCCAGCAAATACGCCAGCAACTGGGAGCTCAGCGCGCTTAGGGCAACTGCGGTGCTGCGGTATATGGTGGGGCAAGGAGTAAACCCCCGCAGGCTCACGGCAACCGGGTATGCGGATACAGATCCGCTGGCTCCCAACACCACCGCCAAGAACATGGCCTTGAATCGCAGGGTGGAATTCGTTCTGGAAAAAATGTATCGCTGAAAACTATCCGGAAAAACCGGCGCACCAAATTTTCATATGTCCTGCAAAATTTGGAAGCTTAAGTTGAAGATGGATCAAATACTTACGGGTTGGATTCATTGGTTTGGGGGGTATTCTGCTATACTGATATAGCGTTACTTATTTTCCATAAAAAGGAGAGAGCAAAGGGCCTTTAGTAAAATGAGCAACCGAGCCGGGGATACTTCAAAAGATTGCTCACAAATAAAAATTTGGTGTAAAGCCTGGTCACAATCCCGGGACCGCGTAACCACTAAAGTATCGGCCCTTTAACTTTATGGCGTCATTTACAGCCAAAGGTGGGGAATTAAGGCATTTATTAAAAAAACGAGTTGTCAGGCGCTAATCCGCAGTTCAGAATATTTACCTAACGGAACGCGTTGATAGTGGGGAGTGGCAGAGCTTGTTTTGGAAAAAGAAAAAAGAAAAAGACGCCGAAAAGCTGTTCGGGCTCTCTTATGACCTGGACCAGCGCCGGTATTTCAGAGTAACCCCTAAACCAGGGGCGCCGGTTTTTTTTTACTGCCAAAAGCAACAGATACCCCTGGTAGATTTAAGCGCCGGCGGCATTGCGGTTAAAAACGACCTTAACCTCAAAGTAGGTGAACAGGTTGCCGGTGTGATCAAATTGCCCGCAGATTATCCGGATGTGCCGGTGGTGGCCGAGGTGAGAACGCTTATCGCCGGAAAGACCGTGGCGGCTATGGAGTACGTCAGGATAAAAGAAAGCGGCCGCGAATCCCTTCATCAATACGTTCTGGCCAGGCAAAAGGAAGAGTTAGAGGAAAAAAAGGTTCTGGAAGCCCAGAAAAGGGAACCGAAAAAGAATTAACAACATCTTCAATCCCGGCAGGAAGCTATTTTTAAAGGTGCGAAGTTTTTGATAAAAGTAGCAACAAAGTATTGGCCGTTTCAAATGATATGGCATACTTTTAAATGATACGATTAAATTAATGCCTGATACCAGATTAAACCTCAGGCTTAAAGTAGGACAATCCCGATAAAAACCTGCTGCAAGCGGGACATCTTCTCAGGGAGGCAAACAAAATGGAGATTAACACCACTCCGCAGGGTGACGGTTTTTTAATGGAGATCACCGGAAGCATAGACGAAAGAGGGGCGGAAGAGCTCAAGCGTCGTTTTCTGGAGATGGACGTCTCATCCATAAGTGAAGTGGTCCTGGACTTCAAGGGCGTCACCTTTATCGGCAGCGCCGGAATCGGCAAATTACTCCTCTTTTACAAGAGTCTGGCCGCACATGGCGGGAAAATAACCATTAAAAACATGGGTAAAGACATTTTCACCATGTTCAAAGTGGTTAAATTAGACAAAATATTCAACATATCCCAAGGCAGCTAGGCAGGCAGGGCAGTGCTTGAATTACAGAACCAAGATGGAAATCTGGCCATCGCCGGGCAACTCTTAATCCGGCACCTGGACAGCTTCAAAGAAAGCCTGTGGGAACCCCTTTCTTCAAATTCGCCTGTTACGGTGGATGTTTCCCAGATCAAGGAAGTTGATTTGGCAGGCTTACAACTTTTATTGGCGTTCCTAAGAAGCCGTAAGGAGGTGGGAGGCGCCTTTATCACCGGTTTATCCAAGGCATTCGACCGCGCCTTGAAGTTGACCGGCCTAGAGGAACATTATGCTGAATTCATTGCATAAACGCCCCCCTACTCTCAAAGTGTTGGAGCAGGTATGAATAAAACCATTCTTGTTGTTGACGACTCCACCACCTTAAGAATGTCGGTGGAGATGACCCTGAAGCCTGCCGGATTTACCGTAATCCACGCCACCAATGGACAGGAAGGTCTGGACCGCCTGGATGAAATGACCCAAAAGGATCAAAGCCCGGATATGATCATAAGCGATGTCAATATGCCTATCATGGACGGAATCGAATTCATAACCAAGGTCAAGCAGACATCGTTTCGCTTTCTTCCCATATTGGTGCTTACCACCGAAAGGGAAGACAGTATGAAAATTAAAGGGAAAAAAGCGGGCGCTTCAGGGTGGTTGGTTAAGCCGTTCAAGCCCGAAACACTCTTGCAGGTGGTGCGCAAATTCACCCGTTCGCTTTAGCGAGGCCCTTTCATGGACGACAAGCTTCTTGAAATATTCTTTGAAGAATCCCAGGAAATCCTGGAATCTCTTGAGTCCGGCCTGCTTGACCTTGAGGGCAGTCAGGACCCTGATGAGATAAACGCGGTTTTCCGGGCGGCTCATACCATGAAGGGCAACGCCGGCATAGTCGGCTTTGACCAGGTGGTGGATCTCACTCACCTCATGGAGAGTATTCTGGATGAAATGCGTAAAGGCCGCATGGAACCTGATGCGGAAGCGGTCGGCATCCTTTTGTCGGCTCTGGACGCATTAAAAGTGATGATAAGCGGCTATTTGGCCGGAGAAAGCCCGCTGGCTCCGCGGGAAATCAAAGACGCCCTGTCAGGGTTGTTGGGTCCGGACCAAACGCAGCAAGAGCCTCAAGACGCACAGCAAGAGGAAGCAATCCAAGAAGCTTATGCGGGTCAGAGACATTACCACATAAAGATGCGGTTCGATCCCACCATCTTTGTCACGGGCACTGATCCTTTACAGCTTATTTTGGAGTTGGCCGAACTGGGAGAACTGGAAAAGGTGGTCTGTCACACTGATGGCTTACCGCCTTTTGATGAACTCAATATTGATGACCTCTATCTATGGTGGGAGATCTGGATGGTCTCCGATCATGAACCCGGCATCCTGGAAAACGTCTTTATTTTTGTGAAAGACGGAAATGAGATCGAAATGACGGAGATATTCGAGCCGCCCCCCAAACAGGCAGCACCGACTCCACCTCCCAAGCCTCAACCCAGGGCCGAGGCTCAAAAGTCGGTTACGACAAAACCTCCTCAACCCAAGGCTCCTGAACCAAAGCCAAAACCCCAAAAGGTTCCAAAGGCTTCCAAGGCCCTGGTTCCCGCAGGTAAGACAGTTACCCACGCAGCCACCATCAGGGTTGAGACAGACAAACTGGACAAGCTGGTAAACCTGGTGGGTGAGCTGGTCATTGGAGTGGCCAGGGTGAACCAGATCTCAGAAGGTGATTCCAACAGCGAAATGGCCAGCGCGGTGGAAGCCCTGGATCATATCAGCCGGGATCTACAGGAACAGGTCATGCGGGTGCGCATGATCCCCGTGGAAGGCACCTTCAACCGTTTTCAAAGGGTGGTGCGCGATCTTGCCTCTGAAATGGGCAAAAAGATCCACCTGGAGATGAGCGGCACGGAAACAGAACTCGATAAAAACGTAATCGAGCAGATAGCCGACCCCTTAAAACACCTGATCCGAAACAGCGCCGACCACGGTCTGGAAACCCCTCAGGAAAGAGCGGCTTTGGGGAAACCGGAGACAGGCACCATATGGTTAAGGGCCTACCAGCAGGAAGGCAAGATCATCATAGAGGTGGCTGACGACGGCAGGGGAATCGATAAAAACAAGGTGGTCAACAAGGCTATCGAAAGAGGCCTCTGCTCGCCTGGCGCGCAACTTGGCGACTCAGAAGCCTTTGCCTTTATGTTTCAACCCGGATTTTCCACGGCGGAGAAGGTCACCGAGGTTTCGGGCCGAGGTGTGGGACTCGACGTGGTGCGCCAAAACATCGAGGAGCTGCGCGGATCGGTTGATGTGGAATCCGCCCCGGGCAAGGGAAGCACCTTCCGTATAAAGCTGCCTCTCACCCTGGCCATAATCGATGGCATGACCGTGCGGGTGGGAGAGGACATACTCACCCTGCCTATGCTTTCGATTTTGGAATCCATGCGCCCCAAAAACGAAGAGATTTCCACTGTGGAAGGCGGGGGGGAGCTGATAAGCGTCCGCGGCGAATATCTGCCTTTAATCAGGCTGTATAAGATTTTCAACCTTCCCACAGACAGAACAGACCCCACCAATGCCCTTGTCGTGATTATAGAAAGCGTGAGCAAGCGCTTCGGAATCCTGGTGGATGATATTCTGGGTGAGCAGCAGGCGGTGATAAAAAGCCTGGAACAAAATTATAAGAAGGTGCCGGGTGTTGCCGGGGCGACCATCCTAGGTGACGGCAGGGTTAGCCTGATCCTTGATATCCATGGTCTGGAAAAGTTGGCGTTCGCCGACTGATTTTTCAGCCATGGGGGAGACGAATCCCTCTTGATGATTAAAATGCCCCTTAATCCAAAATGGAGACCAGATGGGCGATTTCGATGACATGATACCGGAATTCGTGGCGGAATCCACCGAACTTCTTGAGACAGTGGAAAGCGGTCTTTTGAACCTTGAGTCCGGTGAAATCACTGAAGACACGATCCATACCATATTCAGGGCCATTCATTCCATTAAAGGTGGCGCCGGTTTTGTGGGCCTGTCCAAAATAGAGAACCTGGCCCACAAAATGGAAGACATCCTGAACCTTATACGTAATGGTGATCTGGTCGCCGACCAGCCCATCACTGATTCCCTTTTACAAGCCCTGGATGTGCTCAACTATTTATTCGAGCACGTTGAGGGAGAAGAGGATGTTGACGTCCAGGCGCCCATCAGGGCGCTGGACGCGGCCCTGAATTCCGGGGTGAGCCAGGATGTCAAGGAAAGCATGGGGAAAAAAGGCACCCCCTCGGCCGAAGCCGGACTGCCGCCTTTTGACATATCGGCTTACACCCTTGAGAAAAAATTATCCCAGGGCAACGTATACAATGTCCGCCTGAATATGAGCCAGATAGAAGACCGGGGGCTCACCCCTCTGCAACTGGTCAACGAGATGCTCTCCATGGGTGAAATTCTCGACTCTCATCTGGATTTGCCCGAGGGGGAAAAAGAAATACAACCGCGCTTTGACATCCTTTATTTTACCGTGCTTGAGACTGATCTGCTCGAAGCGGCTTTAATGATAGATGCCTCCGACATCCGAGCCATTAACATGGCGGATTTCGGTATGGAAGAAACACCCGAACCTGCGGTCGCCAAGCCTGAGCCTGAACCGATCTTGCAAGAGCCTGCCCCTGTCACCCAAGCGGCCGCCCCTATGCAGGAGGTTTTTGTGGAGCCGGAAATCCTAAGCCCCCAATCCGGTGCAGGAGTCGGTCGACAGCCAGAGCAGAACTCAGCCCTGGTTCTTGCCGAGGAGGCCGAACCCGCGTCAGAGGCCCAAGTCAAGGGCGGCGAATACCTGACTTTCACCTTAGGTAAAGAGACCTATGGAGTGGACATTCTTACGGTTCAGGAAATCATAGGTATGCCTAACGTCTCTCGCCTGCCCAATTCCCCGCAATATGTACTTGGGGTGATGAACCTGCGTGGGATGGTGGCGCCGGTTTTGGACCTCAGGCTCAAACTGGCCCTGGAAGCCAATGAGGACAACGAGCCTGTAGTCATGGTTGTGAAGGTGGGGGCGCGCACATTGGGCGTGGTTGTGGATGGAGTGGAAGACGTCGTTGAATTCAACGAGGAAAGCGTGCAGGAGACCCCCAACTTCACCGGCCCCATTCAAAAGGAACACATCAAGGGATTGAGCAGGCATGAAGGTGTGATGGTCATTCTCCTTGACCTGGAACTTCTTTTAGGTATGGATGGCTAATATTGGCAACGCTTGAAAAAGCCAAAAAAAGGGCGCCAGGCAATAAGGCTCTTTTCACAACCTTCACTTTGTCTGACAAAGAATTTGAAATTATCAGGGTGCTGGTGAAGGAAAAAACCGGCATCAGCCTTGGTTTACATAAAAGAGACCTGGTGGTGAGCAGGCTTTCGCGCAGGCTGCGCGCCCTGGGATTAAGCAGTTTCAAAGACTATATAAATCATCTGAAAAATAAAGACGACGGTGATGAACTGGTTCAGATGATCAACCGGATTACCACCAACAAGACGGATTTTTTCAGAGAAAAGCATCATTTTGAATACCTGACCAACATTCTTTTACCCCAGCTTTATCAAGAGGGTGAAAAAACCGGGAAAAGGGAACTGAGGGTCTGGTCCGCGGGCTGTTCCTCCGGCGAGGAGCCCTACACCCTGGCCATGACCATGTCTGACTTTTTTAAAGACCACCCCAATTGGCGTTTCAAGATCCTGGCCACAGACTTAGACACCACCATTTTGACCAAAGCCAGCCAGGGAGAATATGACGAAGCCCTGTTGAATCCGGTGCCCAAGGCCTTTAAGGCACGCTATTTCGCACGCAGGCGCACCCCGGATGGAATTATTTATAAAGCGAAACCCGAGTTGCGTAATTTAATAATGTTTAGAAAATTCAACCTGATGTCTCCAAGCTATTCTCTAAAGGTGACACTGGATTTCATATTCTGCCGAAACGTTATGATCTACTTCGACACTGCCGACAAAACCAGCATGATGGAAAAATTCCACAAACTTCTTCGCCCGGGAGGTCATGTGTTTGTAGGTCACTCAGAGTCGCTCATGATGGTTAAGCATCTATTTAAATACGTGGCAACCACCACCTATGTGAAGGTTTGACGACTATGCTTAAGCGATTTCACTCCCAGCTTAAGCGGCCAATGGTGCTTATCAAGCCTGGTGAATATTATGTAACCGACCAGGACGAAGTTATAGCCACAGTTCTTGGCTCCTGCATCAGCGTGTGCTTGAAAGATGAAAAAAATAAAATAGGCGGGATGAACCATTTTATGCTGCCCGGAGATTTCAGGCAGGAAGATGTCTTCACCAGCCAAAGCGCCCGTTACGGCATGTATGCCATGGAAATGGTTCTTGGTGATCTTATAAAACTGGGAGGGGATAGAGAACATTTGACCGCCAAGGTATTTGGCGGCGGTCATGTACTGAAAACCGTGGCTCAAAATGCTGCCAGCGTCCCGACCTCAAATATTCAGTTTGTAAAATCCTTTCTCTCCATGGAGGGGATAAAGGTCCTGAAGACCGATGTGGGGGGATCTTTGGGAAGAAAAGTGCTCTACCTTCCCTATTCGGGCAAAGTTTTTGTAAAACGACTGGTGCCGGAAGCTGAGCGCAAGGTTGCTGAACGTGATCAAAAATATCAGCAGCGCCTGGAGCATCAGGTGGGCAAGGAAAGCCTTACCTACTTCTAACGGTTTAAAAACAACCTACCGAAGACGCCATTGATAAGGCGTTTGACAACTAAGCATCAAGAGCTATGCGTTTTAAAAAAACCTGACGAAAACAAAAATTCCGTCAAGGTTCAATTAAAAAGTAGTACAAGCATTTTCAAAAAACGTAAATGCTTTAGAGCGCAACTTCCATAAACGGCGTTATAATAATTTAAAAAGATCATATTAAAAAGACCTGCAAAACAGGCCCTTTCCTAAAGTCAGTCGGGGGACTTTTTTGACATTCAACAGAAGACAACCAATAAGGGTGTTGATCGTGGACGACTCTGCCATGGTCAGAGAATTTTTACGTTCATCCCTTAATAAAGAACCTGATATAGAAGTTGTAGGCGCGGCGGCAGATCCTTATTTTGCCCGGGACAAATTCCTTAAGCTCAAACCGGATGTCATCACCCTTGACATTGAAATGCCGCGCATGGACGGGCTGACCTTCCTTAAAAAACTAATGAAGGCCTATCCCACCCCGGTGGTCATGTTCTCCAGCCTCACCCTGGAGGGAGCCGAGGCAACCTTGCAGGCCCTGGCCTACGGGGCTGTTGACTTTGTGGCCAAGCCCTCCCGCAATGTGTCGGCATATCAAGAAGCACTCATCGAGGAACTGGCGGATAAGATAAGGGGAGCGGTCAAGGCCAAGGTCCGTCGGATCCCTGTTGCCGTGGAACAGCTCAAGGTTCCCCAAAAGGTCGAAGTGGACGAGGTTGTGGCCCTGACCAAGGCTCCACCCAGGTCGGGCGGCCCCATGATTGTGTTGATAGGCGCATCAACCGGGGGCACCGTGGCTTTGGAGCAGGTCTTGAAGCGCCTTCCCAAGGACAGCCCGCCTATTGCCATTGTGCAGCATATGCCGGTTCACTTTACCAAGGCCTTTGCCGACCGCCTGGACAGCTTGGTTGAGATAAATGTTCAGGAAGCCAAAGACAACCAGCCTCTGTCCCCTGGGCAGGCCCTGATAGCTCCCGGTGGGCGGCACATGCTTTTGGAACGGGGAAAGACCGGCTACAAGGTAAGAGTTAAAGACGGTCCGCCTGTCAACCGACACAAACCTTCAGTGGACGTACTTTTCAGGTCCGGAGTCAACAACGCGGGTGCAAATGCAGTAGCCGTAATTATGACCGGCATGGGTGACGACGGCGCCCAAGGCCTTAAAAACCTGCATGAAGCCGGGGCGTTTACCGTGGCTCAAAACGAGGAAACCTGCACGGTCTACGGCATGCCCAAAAGCGCCGTGGAGATCGGCGCCGCCAGCAGGGTTGTCCCCCTGGGCAACATAGCCCCTCTTATAATCGGGCTTTGGAAAGACGCTCCCAAAGGGCGAAAGTGACAATAACTTGGATTTAAATCCTAAAACAAACACTAAATCAACCATACTGATCGTTGACGATGCCAGGGTCAACCGCGAACTTTTGCGCATGCATCTGGGCAAGTTCGGCTATGACATCCTCATGGCCTGCCACGGCAAGGAAGCCATCGAACAGGTAACCGAACACCCTGAAATAGATCTTATAATCCTTGATTTAGTCATGCCCGAAATGGATGGGTTTGATTTTCTCAAATGGCGCTCGGACCAACCTGAGATAAAAAATATCCCGACTATAGTAAACAGCTCCTTAGACGACTTTGAATCCATCAGCAAGGCCCTTACCATGGGGTCTTACGACTATTTCACCAAACCGCTTTCCATGGATGACTTAAGGGTTGTTTTGCCACTTAAAATCAAAAACGCGGTGAATAACCGAAAGCTGATGTCCCAGATCAGCAGGCAAAACGACATCATGCACAAGGAACTGGACATGGCGGCCCGCTACCAAAGGTTTTTATTACCCGAGGAAGCTGATGTGCCGGGAGCCAAGGTGACATATCTTTTCCAACCCTGTTCCGGGGTGGGCGGAGATTACTTTGACATCATAAGGCAGCCTCAAGGCGACGTGGCCCTGATCGTGGCCGATGTCTCGGGCCACGGCCTGGCCTCAGCCATGACCGCATCCATCATTAAGGCGCTTTTACCCAACTACCTGGCCACCCTTCGCAGCCCGGCCAAAGCTCTTTTGGCCTTAAACCAGGACATTTACAACCTTACGCAAGACGATATGTTCGTAACCGCCTTTGCGGCGCTTTTTTCACCCGCCCAAAAAAAACTCACCTGGGCCTTGGCAGGGCACCCTTCTCCGCTTTTCATGACCAACAGAACAGACATATCAAGGTTAAGCGAGAGTTCGATTTTTCTGGGGGCATTTGACAATGAAAGTCCCCTGGTGAGCTATGAGGACCATATCCAGGAGATCAAAACCGGTGATCGCCTGGCCTTGTTTACAGACGGGTTGACCGAAGCCCCCACCCTGGAAGGTGAACAATACGGACTGGACCGTCTGGAAACCATGATGCTGGCTCATGGTCAATATGATATCCAAAGCTTCCGTCAGGCCTTACAAGAAGACCTCAAGGCCTGGGTCTCCGGAGAGTTCCCGGATGATGTGGCTTTCATCCTTTTGGATTTTAAACTATGAAAAATCTACCGCCACTGGACTATCGGACTCTATCTCCCCAGCACGTACATGGGCGTATATTGATAGTCGATGACGAGCCGTTGATTCTGGAACTACTGAAAGAATTCCTCGAATCCAAAGGGCATGAGGTTATAACGGCCCTTGACGGGCAGGAAGGTCTCGACCAATTTCTAAAAATTTCCCCGGATATGATCCTGACCGACCTTAAAATGCCGAATCTTTCGGGCATCCAGTTACTGAAGGCGGTCAAGGAGACCAACCCCAAGGTGCCTGTGGTTTTGATAAGTGGTTACGGGGAAATTGAAACTGTAGTCGAAGCTCTTAAGGAAGGGGCTGAAAACTTCCTGGCCAAGCCTCTCAACATGAAAGTCCTGGCCAAGGTGGTGGAACAGGCATTAACTCTGAAAGCCACCTCCATAAAGGGCCACGCCGCTTATATATCCGTACAGCAAACCACCAATATTACGGTCCCAAGCCATGCCGAACTTATCTGGGAAGTAATACACATAATAAGCCAGTCCACTGTCACATCCGGGTTTTCCGACCATGAACTGGACAATAACCTGAAACTGGCTTTGGTGGAAGGGCTTACCAACGCCATGGAACACGGCAACAAATGGGATCACGATAAAAGGGTGGACGTGGAGGTTGTGTGCGCTCCGGAACTTTTGGAAATTTCCATTACAGACCAAGGCGAGGGCTTTGACCCCAAACAACTTCCAGACCCCACTTTGGAATCCAATCTTTTATCTGAAAGAGGCAGGGGAATTTTCCTAATGAACGGTATAATGGATGAAGTCTTCCACGTTCCTCCAGGCAATCAGTTAATCCTGCGCAAAAAAGCTGTTTAAGACTCTATATCTGAATTCCAAAGGCGCAATTTGTAAAAAAAATGGCTACACCAGTAATCCCCAGTTTTTGCCAGACCTGCGGCGGCGCCCTAAGGGAAACCTTGAGCCAAGCCGGGGAAGGCCCTCCTTTTATATGCACATCATGCGGCCGGGCTGTTTACCTTGATCCCAAACTGGCGGTGGCCGCGGTAGTCACCACTGAAAACCAGGGAGTGGTCCTGTTGCGCCGAGCCCAAAGAGACAAGGCCTATGGTAAATGGATACTGCCGGGCGGACATGTGGACCGCGGCGAAGAGGTGACCAAAGCGGCCTTAAGGGAAGTTAAGGAAGAAACCGGGTTAAGCGTTCGCCTGGACGGGCCGCTCAGGGTTTATTCCTATGAAAGCAACCCCACAGTGCTTATTGCCTATGCGGCCACGGCAACCTCTGGAGAACTGATCATGAGCCCGGAGGCTTTGGAGATAAAGGTATTCCCTTTTGACCTGATTCCCTGGGACGAATTGGGATATCTTTCCACCAGGCAGGCCCTTAAGGACCTTTTACCGGTTAGTTGCCTCTGATTTCCCAGGCCTGGTCTGCGACTAAAGCCCCTTGTAACTGTCTGTTTCACTTTAAAGGCATAAGTGTAAAACCAGCCCTGAAATGGTTTTAGAACGCTGGTCCGACCATTGGCCCGCAAGGTTGGCTCAAGCTACTTTTCCACCACCATGAAGGTCTTTATCTCACCTCTTTTCTGCAATTTTCGCCCCTGGTCCCTGGCCTTTTCATAAGATGTAAAGGGGCCCAAAAGAATCCGGTACCATTTTCCCCTTGAACCAAGATCCAAATGTTCCAAAAAGCAATCAGCGCCTTTTCTCTGCCAAACCCTTCTGGCCGAGAGGGCATCGGTCAAACTCCTGAACGAGGCTATCTGCAAATAAGGGGCGTGAACCTTTTGCTGTTCTTCACGAGACCTTACTGATTCGCTGGTGGGTTTCTCAGGTAACCGGTCCTGATCCAGAGGAGCCCTGAACACTTTTGTTTGCCCTGATTTTGAAGAGTCTGTGGGAAAAGCGACCCGTATGCTGGGAGTTTTTTCCTGCTTCTTGGGAGACAGGTCTCTCGGCTGATCCTTTGAGGCGGCAACCACATTTTGATTGGGTTGCGGCGCTTTTTTTGTATCAGGTGCAAGCGACGGCTGCACAGGTTCTTTATCGGGAGATGCCTTTTGAGAAGGCTTTCCCGGCAAGGAAGCAACCCGGAATCCAGATATCTTGGGCGTATCTTCGCTGGTTTTGGGGGCTGTTCTGTTATGCAGAGCAGCCTTTTGGGACGCCTTCTTCTTGGCATTTTCCGAAGGCTTTGAAGCGTCTTTAAATACTACCGGCTTAGTCCCAGGGAAATCGGACTTGGTTTTGGGCTCAGCTTTTTTGACAGGTTTATTGACTCTAGGGGCGGCAAGGCCCCCACCTTCATTTGTCCCCTTGGCCAAAATCCAGGGAGGCGGGGCGGAAATATCCTGTTCACTTATGGGGATCTCTTGCCTTTTATCAGGTTTTTGAAATAAAGACGGGTCTTTTTTTCTAGAAGCTGAAACCTTTTCTGGTTTGAGAGTGGTTTTACTCCCAACCAAGGCCGGTTCTCTAACCAAAAGATACTCTTCCAAAGCAACCAAATCTTCCCTTTTCAGAGATAAAAAACTCTCTAAAAGCCACTTTCTGGTTTCCGGATTTTTACCGCCGAGTTGCAAGGCTTTTTGCAGACTCACCACAGCCTCGGCATGGCTCCCCCTTAATTTCTGAATCAATCCCAGGGTGTTCCACAGATTTGATTCATAGGGCGACAACACGGTCGCCCTATGGGCCAAACTCTCGGCCCGCTTAAGGTCGGACTGTTGGGCCGCCAGGGCCCAGGCCAGATTATTCAACATTTTGGGGTTGGTGGGGTCCAGGCCCAAAGCTTTTTCATAGGACCTGACAGCCTCTTTTTTTTTCCCCATTTTCCATAAAAAGGAGGCCCGGTTGCTGATCAAAACCGGGTCCAGCGGGGTCCAATAAAGGGCCTTGTCCACTGCCTCCAAGGCTCCCGGCCAGTCCCTTTCGCCAACCTTGATCACACTTAAGAGACGCCACCCGGCTATGTGATCAGGGTTCAACTCAAGATCGCCGGCCAAGGCTTCTTGGGCTTCCTTAAAACGGTTCTGCCGAAAAAGCGCCCCTGCCTGACGAAAATATTTGTCAGTGGTGGCCCTTATCCAGGCCCGTCCCTGGTTAAGGGATAAGGGACCTTTCATCTCTCCCGGATTCAACTCCAAGGCCGCTTTACGCAAACCGGGCTCCATATCAACCGGCTTGAGGCAATAGGTGTGATCCATAACCTTATCCGGATTAGCCCTGGACCTGGTGCGGGCAAGCTCTACAAAGTCCTCGCCGCTGTCCAGGCTTTGCTGTACTGCCTGGGCCTCTGCCGGATCAGCCACCCAAAACACACGCAGACATTTTTTCTGATCTACATTCAAAGCCGGATTAGTGTTTAGCGGGGCCGGAGCTGTTCCCTTGCCACAGCCGGAAAAGGCCATAAGAAAGAATAAAAGCAGCAAGCCAACCCGGCTCTTTGAGTAGATCTTCATGAAAGCCTCTTGAATTAAAGGAATTTTAAAAGCAAGCACCTCTTAGGCTCAACCAGGTGAATGCCCACCATTTTCCCAGGCAAATTCAAAAATAAAGGGCCGGTTGGCTTTTCAATAAAAATAACCGTTTTGAGACCCTTATATTTATGGTCTCACTATATATACCCTGAGGCTCAAGTCAAGAGCCCGTCCAGCGGGTTCCACAAATCTCCCCAAACCGGGCCTAGGCAGGGAATGATGTCAGTGTAAATATAAAAATCCTATAAATTAAGCGTGTTAGTCAAAAAAACGGACCAAGCTAAATCCTTACTTTAAATGAAGGGTTTTGGCATCATGGGGCCAAATACCGAGACCGGATCATCCATGGGCCAACCGGCCGTAAACTTGCTGTTTTTTCCCGGCAGGGATGAAAAATCCCGCCAAGCTGTTTTACTTTAAAAAATCAAGGAGAAGAAATGTCCGCCTATGATCCTATTAAGGCCATGTACGAGGTAAGGCGGGAGTTTGGCGAGCACGGCGGTGTCACCCCTCGATTGCCCGTTCCTCCACCTTCACAGTCCTTGACCCGGGTATTATGCCTGAAATATTTGAGGACCTGGCGGACCTGACAAAGGAGGGTGCTTCCTATACAGCCGCCACTTCAACCCCACAGTTGATGTGCCTTCACGCTATCTTGCGGCCATATGGAAGGTACAGAGGCCGCGGTATGCACAGCCAGCGGCATGTCGGCTATTTCAAGCGCTTTATTGCAGATATGCCATCAAGGAGATGAAAGCATTGCCAGCCACACCATCTTGGGCATCACCACCACCTTTGTAAATCCAACAGATGTAAGCGCATTTGAAAAGGCCATCACGCAAAAGACCAAAATTTTTTACGTTGAGGCCATGGCCAACCCCACCCTGACGGTTGCCGACCTTCCAGCCCTGGCTGATCTGGCCCATAAAAACGGAATCAAACTGGTGGTGGACAACGCCTTTACTCCACTTATGATATCTCCCATAAATCAGCGCGCGGATGTGGTGGTCCATTCCCTGACCAAATTCATCAACGGAGCCAGCGACATTATCGGAGGGGCAATCTGCGCCAGCAAAGAATTCATCCTCGAGCTAATGGACCTGCATCGGGGGGGGGCTATGCTTTTAGGGCCAACCATGGACCCCAGGGCGGCCTTTGACGTGATCCAGCGCCTGCCTCCTCTGGGGATCAGAATCAAGGAGCACTGCCTAAGGGCCCTGGCAATGGCAAAGCACTTGAAAAGCCTTTTCGCACCGGTGTACTACCCCGGCCTGGCGGACCACCCTCAACATGACCTATTAAAAAAAATAGCCAACCCTGAGTTTGGCTTTGGCGGTATACTGGCCCTGGATTGCAGAACCACTTTACGAGCCGAAAGACTTTTGGCCATTTTACAAAATCAGGAGAAATTCGGCTTGATCGTGGTTTCACTGGGGTATTGCGACACCCTTATATCCTGCTCGGGCAGTTCAACCTCGTCTGAAATACCGCCTGAGGACCAGGCCGATATGGGTCTGTAACCAGGATTGGTGCGCATCTCGGTCGGTCACACCGGTAAATTGGAAGACCAGATCATTTCTCTGGAAAAAGCGGTCAAGGCAGCCGGTGTGATCTGATCAGGCGCGAAAACCACCTGAGATGCCCGGTTCGGGACAGGCGATGCCGTCACGAACCGGGTTTATTACCTTTGGATCAGGTTTTTTGCCTCTTCCTCCGGACGATAGGGCAGTATTCTGACTACCCAGTCCTCTTCTCTTATCCCCTCCGGATGGGAAACAAGCTCTTCATTGAGCTCCAGAACCCGCCCCCCCAAAGGCATGAAAACCCGGTGTTCACCGTCAGCGCATATCAGCTTAAACCCGGGCAATCCCTGTTCAATCGAATTACCCGGTCCAGGAGCCTTGATCTCGCCCACTTTGGAAATGCTGGTCAGAAAACTGTTGCGCACCCCAATTTCGACCTGACCGTCCTGGTTCAGTCGACTCCAGGAGTGCCCGGGTAAAACCAGGCGTTCGCCGGTCTTAAGGCCTTTAGGGCTTGAATTAACCAATTCTCGAAAAACAGGCACATGCCCCTTTTGACTACGCCTAAAGACCCGGTTAACGGAATCCAGAAGTTCATTTCGGGTAAAGGGCTTGGGCAGATAATCCCAGGCGCCCTGATGCAGCGACCGTAAAGCCGAGGAGATGGTGGGATATCCGGTTATCATGATCGTCGGAATTTTAAGACCCTTTTCATGCATGGCCCTTAAAAACGACAACCCATCCATTTCAGGCATCATGAGATCGCTCAGAATCAGGTCCATCTGCTTTTGGGCGAGTATCCCGAGGGCATCTACGCCATAAAAAACATCAATAATTTCGTGCCCATAACGCCTCAAGATACGACGTATGGCCACATGAACCACCTTTTCGTCATCCAAGACAAGAATAGTGCCGCCCGGTCTTAACATTTTTGCTCATCCCGAGCACGGCGTTTTTCCAGGGGAAGCCTGACAATAAAACGCGCGCCACTCCCCGGAGCATTTTCCAGGCTCACAGTTCCGCCATGCTGAGAGACAATATTCTGCACCACGCTCAAGCCGAAACCATTCCCTTTGTGACCTTTGGAAGTAACAAAAGGCTCAAAAATCGTATCTATCAAGGCGGGATCCACGCCCGGACCCTGGTCTTGCACCCACACTTCCACCTGGACGCCGTCTTCTGAAACACCGGTTCCGAGTGTAATGGCACCCTGGTTTTCCATGGCTTCGGCCGCATTTATTATAAGATTTAAGAGCACCTGTTCCATCTGATTGGGGTCAAAATTACCCAGGGCATGATCCCCATTCAGCTCTAAAATAAAATCAATATCCTGAAAAGCGGCCTGTTTTTGCAAAAGAGAAAGGCATCTTTTCACTACTGTGTTCAGGCTGGAAGTGACATACCTACCCACCCCCAAACGGGCGAAATCCAAAAGATGAGAAACAATCTCCCGACAACGCATAGCCTCGTGAATCAAAAAATCATAGTCCGCAATAACAGGGTCATTGGGGTCTTGCTCCAAGGCATCCTGCTTAAGTTCCTCTGCGAAACTCAACACCCCGGTGAGGGGGTTATTGATCTCATGGGCCACCGAGGCGGCCAGCTTGCCAATCGCCGCCATGCGCTCGGACCTTATCAGCGCCTTTTGCAGCCACTTTTCCTCAGACATATCGCGGCTGATGGAACAGATGCCTGTAACATCCCCCCGATAATTGAAAAGAGGGAAACGGGCCGTATCCAGGTGCCTGCTCTTGCCGCCTATGTTAAGCGCTTCCTGACGCCGCACGAACTCGTTTTTGGTCAGGACTTGCTGATCCTGCTTGGTAAGCACTCCTGCCAGGTGGGGGTCGAAAATTTCCTCGTCCGTGCGGCCGATCAGGTCCATGGGGTTCATGCCGAAAAGGGCCGCAGCCTGATCATTGATCACCAGATAACGACCTTCGTTATCCTTCATGGTGATCATGTCGTGGGCATTTTCCACAAAGTGACGGAAAAGCTGCTCACTTTCCTTAACCTCTCTGGCCTGCACCACCATTTCGTCAATGGGGCGGGCAGTCTCCACAATATGTACTATCTCGCCGTCATCATCAAAGATAGGCGTGATGATAACCCGATAATAGGTGTGATTGGTCTTACCGTCCAAGTCCATGAAAATAAGCTGCACCGGGCTCGCAGTAACGCAGACTTCTTCCAGGGAACACCTGATATCGAGCCTTCGTCCTTCAGCATCCCTCCGGCAAAACGGATCTCTGTACCCGCCCTCACCAACCAGATCCTCAGGTGTGAGGCCCGTGTATTCCCGCAACCTGGCATTTGCCCAGCGCACCTGCAGATCCTGGTCCAGGACGATTATGGCATCGGGCAGGGAGTCAAAACACTTCTGCAACTTATCGTGCTCGGCCTGCATCTGGTCGTCCAGTTCATCCCTCAGGGCAAGCTCCTCCTGCAGTTCACAGGCGATATCACTCATATCCCTGAAGACCTGGGCCATTTTACGATCCATTATGCGAACTTCAGGAGAAAGGCGTTCTTTGACTTCAGGCAGGCGGGTCTTGTCCAGGACAATAACCATATCCAGATCAGGTTGATCCAGGGCCGCATCCATATCAGTATAGGTGGGCACCCCCAATTCCCGCGCCAATAACACTCCAGAGGCGTTTGGAGCGGATTCGGCGATACAGACAATATCCACTGTAAAGCAATGCAGGCGCTTATGCGCCCAAAGCTCCAGAATGATCCGGCACAGGTTACCTCCGCCTATGATGGCTGTTTTCATTATCAAAACTCCCCTTTGATCAGCTCAAAAAACGGCCCGAAAAATCGCTCTAAACCTTGATCAAAAATCAGATGTAAACAATCAAAAAAGCGGCCTGCCTGACCGTACGGCCTGGCTCAAAATTTCTTCTAACCTCATATTCTCCCCCAATGATTTGCCGGGCGCAAGGGAACAAACATATCCCAAAAACCGATATGAATAATAAAATAGAGATTTTAAGCAATTTCCCTCTGAGATGAAACAACAATTTAACAAAGGACGCGCACCCGGAACCCTGAAATATTTTTGAAATGTTCCTAAGTATCATCGGCTGACAGAAGGCCAAACAGCGGCGCAAATGAAAAAACCACCTAATACTTGGAAAAAGTCCTCCCGCAAAAAGCTGTCACCCCCCAACCAAGTGAAACATTTCCGAAGGCAAAAGAATAATTTCTGTCACCGCCGGGTTTCTTTTTTTGCTCTATTCGGGTTAAGGCCACCTGCTTTAGCTTGTATTCAGGCCCAAGCAGAGATAAAATTCAGCTCGTCTTTTTTGGTTCTTGCCCCTTTCATGCCCATGGGAGACTGGTCATGGGAACCATGCTAAAGCCCGCAAATAATCGTTTTTTTATCGGCGACCAAGAGATGTACAATCTTAACGAACTGGCCATGGAACACTGTCCCATGGGCATCGTGGTTGTCTCTTTCCAGGGAGAGATCCTTTTTGCCAATACCCATGCCAGGATGCTTTTCGCACCGGAACACGCTCCTCACCAGGATCAGTCACATCTTTTAAAGCAGGTTTTCGATCCCTTTCAACTCCCGGTAAGGGTGGTGAAAAAGACGGGTCAACCTGTTTTTGGAGTTGAAAAACACCTGGAAGGACAGGATGGCCGCCGCCTTATTCTCTCCATAAACGCAAGCCCGATACTCGAAAACGGTCAAAACCCTTGGGCCATGACCGCTACTTTGGAAGACATTACCGAGCGTAAATTTGCAGATGAAGACCGGGAACAAATGGTTAAAGAACGCACCGAACAGTCCCGGCAAATGGAAGAACTGAACAGTGCGCTCAGGGTTCTTTTAGCACAAAGGGAGCAGGACAAAGAAGAATTTGAAGCCAAAATCATCTCCAATCTACACAGTTTGGTGTTGCCGTATCTTGCCAAACTCAGCGACAGTCCCATGGTTGGAGAGCAAAGAATGTTCCTCAAGGTGGCCCTGGCCAACTTAACCGACATATTCAGCAGCTTCAGCAGCACCATGGCAGCCAAGACCTATAACTTCACTCCCCGTGAAATCCAGGTTGCCTCACTGGTCCGTCAGGGAAAAACCAACAAGGGCATAGCGGAATTGCTCAGGCTGAGTGTGCGCAGTGTGGAGACTCATCGCCGGGCCATACGAAAAAAACTGGGGCTGACTGGTAAAAACCAGAATCTGCGGTCATACTTATCCTCCTTAAAATAATGCGTAGATTTACTACGCATTATTTACCCAATAAAACCCCAACATCGTAAAGCCTTTTTGTTGTAAAGTCTTTGGCGGTTTGAAAAATCGTTTCAAACGGTTTAATTATCAGCAAAAAGGACCGTTGCTTGTGCCTGTTGCGCACAGAGGCTCCCGACACACGAATTCGCGGGAGAGTGTTCACAACTACCAATTGGTCAAAAGCTGTTTATGTCAAAAGAGTTTTTAAATTATGTGTCATTAAATAGTAGATTCTATTTGCCTTGGGAAGGCAATCACCGCAAAATCGCAGCCGGTGCATGGGCGGCCAGGTGAAAACAGTTTCTGAAAACAAATAAGATAGAGAGGCTCCCGGCTGATTTGAGAGGCCCTTTTCAGCCAGGCGCCTTTTGCAAAATACGGGGCGCAGGCAAGCGTTACCGCAGACACCACTTCAACAGAGCAGGGAGATATCATGAAAAAGCTAATTGTCTTGACAGCAGCGGCTCTGATAGTCGCCGCCATGGCGACCCAGGGCCTGGCCGAGACCAGGATCGCCTTAAAGAGTGCGCGTCAGGCATCTACTTATTACGCCTTTTCCGTGGGCGTGGCCAACGGCATCATGAAGGGTGCGCCGGACGTAAAGGTGACCGTGGAAAGCAGCCCCGGCTCCATGGTCAATGTGAAGGAAAGCAGAAAGCGCAGCAACTATATCTTCACCTCCCCTCCTATTCTTATTAAGTCAGCCCTCGCCGGTAAAGGTAAATTCAAAGAAGGCGGCTACGATCAGATCCGCTCCCTGTGGCCCCTGCCCGGTCTGGTCATGCATTGGGTGGTCACAGAACAAAGCGGCGTGAAAACCTTGCAAGATCTGGCCGGCAAAAAATTTATCCCCGGTGGCGCGGGAACAGCCGGAGCCCGTTTCACCAAGGGTATTTTAAAAGCCGAAGGTATTTTGGATAAGGTTGACCTTATCACCGTGGACCTGGGCGAAGGCGTACAGGCTGTGAAAAACAGAAGGGCCGTGGGCTTCTCCACCTCCAGCTCGCCTCCGGCCGCCCTGGTGACCGAGATCAGCGCCACCTTGCCGATCAGGCTTTTGGAACTCTCTGATGAGACCTATGCCAAGGTCTCCAAAAAGTTTGCCCGCTATGTCATCCCGGCAGGCACCTACAAGGGTGTGGACAAAGACACCAAGACCATCAGCCTTCTGGTTGGTGTGTACACCAAGGCCGACATGCCCGAAGACGTAGTCTACAACATCACCAAGTCCTTCTGGGAAAATCGACCGGTATGGGAAAAGGCTCACCCCGCCATGGCCCTTCTGAAGATGGAGGGGGTTAATTCCCTGGGAGCCAAACTGCATCCCGGTGCTTTGAAATATTATAAGGAGATCGGTTTTAAGCTGGATGACGCAGTGAAGTAAGACAAAAGCTGCCCGTTGTTTGCCCGGCAGGCCGATCGTAAACAGCCTGCCGGGCAAACCTGAAATCAAAAGGCCGAAGCGGCCTTGCTTAATTCCATACTAATAAAGCGGGTAGTAATCCAAGGCCCTCATTTCCCTATCTTTAATCCGCCCGGGACAGGCAGTTCCAGGCCCGGAGGATACTTACATGCGAGCTGGAATGCACGGCCTTTTTCTCCTGGCCGTATCGATAATTTTCGTTTTCTTTCACTTAATGTTACCGGTGTACGCCTTTTTACCGAACATCCAGGAAAGGGCGATTCACCTTGCCCTGGCCGTTATCCTGGTGTTTTGGGGACTCAAAAAGAAAGATCGAACCGCTCTTGACTGGGTGATTGACTCGGCTTTTGCCCTCACAGGCGTGGGCATCTGCGTCTATATGGTGTCCAACTACTACCAGATCATGGACCAGTACGGCATTGCCGAGAACCAGATGCAAGTGGTGATGGGACTCACCCTGGTGGTGGTTATCCTGGAAATGGCCCGCCGCGCAGTACGCCCGGCCCTTCCCATAATCGCCTCTTTATTTCTTTTATACGCAATTTTCGGGCACCATATTCCCGGCACCTTTGGCCATCCGGAATACAGTCTGGAAACCTTAAGCTCCTCACTTTTCCTGACCACCGGCGGGCTTTGGGGCCAACTTTTGGGAGTAAGCGCCAATATCATAGCCATCTTTGTATTTCTAGGCGCCTTTATTGTCCATTCCGGCGGCGGCACCGGCTTTATGAAGATAGCCATTCGCCTGGCCGGAAAATTTAAGGGAGGCCCGGCCAAGGTCGCCACCGTGTCGTCGGCCCTGTTTGGCTCCATCTCGGGTTCCGCCAGTGCCAATGTGGCTTCCACCGGCTCCTTCACCATCCCCATGATGAAGCGCCTGGGATACAATCCGGCCCTGGCCGGAGCAGTGGAAGCGGTGGCGTCGACCGGCGGTCAAATCATGCCCCCCATTATGGGTGCGGGCGCCTTTGTCATGGCCGAGCTGGTGCAGACCCCTTATCTGGAGATCGCCGCCGCAGCCTCCTTGCCGGCCATTTTATACTTTGTGGCCGTTACCTTGGGCATACACTTTTACGCGGGCAAGTCCGGATACTTGGGAATGGGTGACGACAGCATTCCGGGGTGGGGCGAGACATTAAAGGCCAGCACCTTTTTCCTTATCCCCTTTGGCATGCTGGCCTACTGGCTGCTTCAACGCTACACCCCCCAGTACGCTGCGTTTTGGGCGGTTCTCACCACCTTTTTCCTGGCCTTTTTTGATACGGACTGGCATCTGGACCTGTCCCACCTCTGGGAAAAATATCATCAGGCCATTCTTACCGGCGCCCGCCAGGCCTCGGTGATCGCAGCCATCTGCGCCTGTGCCCAGATCATTGTCTCGGTCATCGCCATGACCGGCGTAGGCGTCAAGTTCACCACCTCCATACTCTCAGTAACAGGGGACAGCCTCTTCCTGGCCCTTTTACTGGTTGGACTTACCAGTATTATTCTGGGCATGGAGGTTCCCACCACTGCCGCCTATATCGTAGCTGTGGTGGTCGGCGGTCCGGTTTTGGCCGATCTGGGGGTTCCCCTGGTGGCCGCTCATTTGTTTGTTTTTTATCTGGCCATTTTGTCGGCAATCACCCCGCCCATCTGCGGTGCCATATTCATTGCCGCCGGCATGGCCGACGCCAATTGGACAGAAACCGCCAAACTGGGCCTGAAACTGGCCTATGCGGCATTTCTGCTACCCTTTCTTTTTGCCTACAACCCCAGCCTGGTTCTTGTCGGAACCCCGGTTGAGATTCTCTTTTCCGGGCTTAAAAGCCTCCTTTGCCTGACCCTGCTCTCAGCGGGTTTCATGGGCTATTTCCGGGGAGAGCTGAAGATCTTGGAAAGAATCCTGATCATCACCGCAGGCTGCCTGTTCATCCCCGCCTTCTGGTGGGTAAACCTTTTAGGCGCCGTTATCGGAGGTTGGTTGTGGTTTTCCACCGGAAAAAGGGAGTCATCCCCTCTTCCGCTCTCGGAGACTAACCCTAATGCTTAAACACCATGTAACAGTAACCCAGGGCAAAGACCCCTACAACACGACCCAAAAAGCGCTCGAGCTGCTTGATCCACCGGACTTGAAAGGCAAAAGGGTGCTCTTAAAGCCCAACGCCTCCAGGCTTTTGCCCTACACTTCCGGCGCCAATACCAACCCCCGGGTGGTGGAGGCGGTGATAGACTATTGCCGGGATCTGGGGGCCAGGGAGGTGGCCATCGGTGAAAGCCCCATTACCGGAGTCAAGGTCACTGAAGTCTATGAAAAGACCGGAATCGCCTCCATGGCCGCAAAAAAAGGCGTACCACTTTTGGACTTTGATGCGGAGCCCTATCAGATAATCAATATTCCCCGGGGCAAGGTGGTAAACCGAATAAAAGTCACCTGGCATTGGGCGGATTTCGACTTTATCATCTCTATTCCGGTGATGAAGACCCATATGCACACCAAGGTGACCCTTTCGGTGAAAAACATGAAAGGCATGCTCTGGCGCAGGCAAAAGGTGGCTTTTCACCAGATACATGCGCCAAAGACAATCACCGGAGGCGCTAAGGAACTGGATATGGCAATCAGCGACATGTCCACTATCTTGTATCCGGACATGGCTGTAATTGACGGCACCATCGGCATGCAGGGTCTTGGCCCAGGTGCAGGCGAACCCAAAGGCGCCGGCCTTGTTGTAGCAGGTCATGAAGCCCTGGCAGCGGATTGGATTGCCTGCCGGCTTATGGATATTGAGCCGAGCGAAGTGCCTCACCTCAGTTTTTCGGCCAAGGACCGCGGGATTGATTGCGGGGAAATCAAGTGCCTTCCCGACGATTACCTTAAGTTCAAAACCCCCTTTGCCAAGCCCCCGGAGAAAATTTCTTTCCGCTATCCCGGGGTCAAGGTGCACGACAAGGACTCTTGCAGCGCCTGCCAGAACACCCTTTATCTTTTTCTGGAGCGCTATCACCACAAATTGGGGCTCAACCTGGATACAGACCCGACCCTGCATCTGGCTCTGGGAAAAGGTGTGGCCAACCTGCCCAAAGGCACCATTTACTTAGGCAACTGCTGCTGCTATATGCCGGAAGCGGAAAACGGAATCCCGATCTCCGGTTGTCCGCCGGTGGCCAGCCAAATCTGGGACAAACTAAAACCCAATTCCTGATCTTAAAAGACAAAACAAACCCGCCAGCGTAGATTTGCATGGCGGGTTTGTTTTGACAATAAATCGCAGCCTTTTTCGTTTTTCCCCTGTTCAAGCCCCTGGCCGCAAGGTTTCAAACCATATCTTCACAAAGAATAATCGGTTATCTGTGTCCGTACCCGCCGCGTCCGTATCCGCGTCCTGGACCTCGCCCATACCAGTATCCGCGTCCGGGGCCGGGCTTAATCACCACTGCGGGCGGCCTTCTATAGGGCCGCACCACCCTGGGGCCAGGGTAATAAAACGGTGAGATAACCACAGGCCACGCAACACCGGGGCCGCGGTAATGTTTAGCCGGGACAACCACACATCCTGCCAAAGCTGTCATGGATAAAACCAATATGAATGTGAGCACCTTGACCATGGTAACTTTCTCCTGACTGTAAGGACGCAAATCCTTACACTGCGGCCCTGTGAAAAGGCCTTCCAGCTTAAGCAAGACTCCCATTTTATTTCCCCGCAAAAAAGCTAAACTGCTTCTTTCTCAATTAAGACGTTTAAGTGCATATTTTTGTTTACAATAAAATAATTTTTTTACATTTTTTTAAAATTTATATAAAAAACAAATAGTTACAGCTTAATTTTCACCACTATAACCATTTTTATAACATTAAAAATAAAAAACTATTTTTCTTGTAAACAAAATAACCAGGCAATACGTCTCCAAAAATAAAAACAAAATTCAAAAGGAGTTAAAAATGAAAAATAGATATTTAAGATATTGTTTACCTGGCTTGATGAGCATCTTGATCATGGCGGCAAGCGTAACTTTGGTACAGGCGGGCGGCCCGCGCAACCACCGGGTTAATGAAATCGTGGCCTATCCCATTGTCCATCACGTTTCACATCGTCAGGCTGTGGTCACAGTCAATGCACCCTTTTTAAGACCCGGCCACGGGCCTGCAGTCCTGGTGATCAATCCGCAAGGACGCCTGAATCTCGCCCCCAGAGGCAGGCTGATCATAAAGGTCGTATACGCCCCGTCTTCCCGGCTTTTCACCCGCGTGGAGCTGGCCAGGGGTTATCACCCCCACCGTGGGTTCAATCTGGTAGTCAATCACATCAGAAACACGGGGCGGTATTTAAACCCGGCTCCCTGTGCGCCTCCCTGTTATAAGCCCCGCCCAAGACCTTGCCCCAGGCCTTTGGTAAGGCGGCCCAGACCCTGCCCCCCTCCCTGCGTCGCCCGAGGACCGGTTTACAAGGGTCGCCCTTATCGCCGGGGACCGCAATACACATACCGGGTTATGAGATGACCCCCCTTAATTACAGCTTTACTCCCTGCGCTGTCCCTACCAGCTTCCCTCCCCAAAACGCCCCGGGCAAACCAACTTGTCCACCCGGGGCGTTTCCCGTCTTAAGTTGTAAAGAAAACATTTTTTCTTAGCCTTAGGTCTCGCGCCTACTTGAAAAGTAAAACCGGTTATCAAAAATCACCCAACTCCTCTTCATGGAGCGCATAACCTTCAATATCAACCCTTGCGCAGCTGCCAAACAACTTAAATTAACTCCTTGAGGCTTTCAGCAGCAGCTTTGCTCTTTTTTAGCGGATAACGGGAAAAGGTTTTTCCGGGGTGGGTCCAAAGAAATAAAAAAAACCGCATTGTCGCGGTTTTAATACAGCAATTTACAGCCCGCTAATGTGGTTGGACAAACTGGGGAAGAAAGCCTTAAACACTGGAAAGTTCAAATTAATTTAACAGGATAGAGCCAAAAGAGTATTCACCGGCTGCCGGTATACAGCACAACTTGGTTGCGGCCTCCGGCCTTGGCCTTATAAAGGGCTTGATCTGCATTGTTTAGCAGTCCGCGCAGGCTGTCCTGATGCATAGTCAGGCTGCCCGCAACTCCGAAACTGGCTGTTACTTTGATGAAGCCTTCCTCATATGGAACTAGATGATGGTGAAGGGCAGAACAGAGCCTTTCTGCAACCTGCCGGGCCTTGGCAGGCAGGGTGTCCGGCAAAAGAACTGCGAACTCCTCCCCACCATAGCGGCCAAACACATCAATATCCCTGATATTATTCGAAATCACCTGTGCCACTTCCTTCAGAACCTGATCCCCCAGGGCATGACCATATTGGTCATTTACATTTTTAAAGTGATCCAGATCCATAATGATCAGAGAAAGAGGCAGGCCGTGACGCTTGGCCCGGCTTATCTCCACCTTGGAAAGTGACAGCAGATAACGGCGGTTGTATATGCCGGTCAACTCATCTGTGGAGGCCATGATTTCCAGCTTCTGCATGAGCTTTACCTGCTCTGTAATGTTACTGAAGGAAAGCATATATCCCAGAGCACGCCCCTTTTTGCTGTTTAACTGAATCAGGCTGGTGCGGTAGAAGGCTGTTTCGCCGTTATTGGTGGTTTCAATATCCAGATGAGCCTCTTGCCTGTTTTTCAAAAGCCCTGCCACTTCCGGATAATTCTGGAAAACAAATGTCGGTCTGTAACCAATCAGGTGATCATTCAATTCAGGCAAAATTCGCTGTGCCGCCGGATTGTAATCGGTCAGCCTGTCTTCCCAATCCAGCACCATTACTCCATCGGCCATATTTTCAAATATGGAATCCCTGGCAATGGGCGCCAGATTCATTAGTTGATAGCGAAAAATACCTATGGCCCAAACCGGTGCTGATAGTGTTATGGCAAAGGGGATTAAATCAATCTTGGGCATGTCGCGCCACAAAATATAAACTATGTAAGCGCTCCAGGGAATGGTGGATGCCACCACCATGGCCATTATCTGTCTGCGGTAAAACGGAGCGGCCTTCAAGTAAAAACGTATATATACAAAGGCTCCCAGGGCGCAGGAAAAATTTATATACACCATGTGCACGTAATACCAAAGGCCCTCTTCAAAGGCCAGAATCCGGTGCCCGTAAGAATATTCAACCCAAGAGGACTGATAGATCAAGCCATGGTGCTGATTGGTCAGCCTAAAGGCCAAAGTCAGAAACGAAAAGAAAAAAACAGTGACTGTCATGCTGGTGGAAAGTCTGCTGTCCCAGCCAATATAACGAAGTGCGACAAGGATATAAAAAGCCGGAATAAAACTGATCCCAAAATACTGCACCTTGCTCCATAAAAGCATGTCCTCAAGGTTTGGACTGGCCAATTCCAGGGCATAGCCCGCGGAATAAATACTTGCCGCGGCAAGCAGCCCCATATAGGGTCCGGCGCAAAGGGCCGTCCTGTGCCGCCAGACATAGAAAATCAGCCCTGTGGTGAAACAGGCCGAGACCAATAACAGAACAATTAGAATCTTAAAATCCATGCAGAAACGCACCCTACCAGGATTTACCCAAATAATCCTTCAGGCGAAGCCCTCCAATAATTCAGGCCATTTTAAATTAGTCTACCGCATCCCGAAAATTCAGAGTATTAAACGACCAAGGCAGGCATAAATTTTGGAAAGTCCTGTACCATATCCACGAGGGCAAATCACCCTCCCTCGGCTTTAACATGTAAAAAGCCGGGATCACCAGGCATTGGCCTTCACGGCAATCTTTCCGGCCTTTGATTAGGTAAACTGTCTCTTACACTATTTTATAACCAAAACCAAGTAACTATACCTATCTTTCATCATTTCGTCAGAGTAGTTGCCTAAGCACCTAAGTGAGGACCTTTCCCAAACTCTAATAAAGCAAAGCCACAAAAATTTTTTCAGATGCTTTTCTCCAGGGCCGAAAAAACCGGCATTGTCCGGGAAGCCAAAAATTGTTTCAGGTCCACTTGAAAAAGCACTTGTTTGTTGCCGGTTTTTATCCGAATTCTTACTTTTAATTCTACCAATGGCAACGGAGTATGCGAAAAAGCATCTCCTCCCGGCTCGGTTTGAGGTGAACAAACAAGTCTGGCCCGCCTCCTCATCCCACTTCTCCCCAAAAAAACTAATCATTATTCAAGTTCTTGAAACCCGTCCCCAAATGTGCCAAAGAAGGCTCACAGATATGCCTTCCCATATAGTATGGCGTCTGTCTCAGCCGACTGCTTAATCCTATTGATTAGCTAAACTTAATCGTTCATTCGCTACAGCTTGAGCCACTTTTTCCCGGCTGCAGGCTAACATTAGTCATTATTTGGGTTTATCTTGGCGCAAAATGAGGTATGTTAATCTGCGGCATCCTGGAAAATGCTGGTGGTATTAGTGCGCCTTAAGGCGCATTTCTTACGCAGCCAAGGGATGCTGTTTTTTAAGTAGCCAAAAAGTTTACAGCTTTTTCCCATAAAGGAGGTCAGTCCGCATGCCCAAGCTGAGCGACATCAACAAGGTTCTCATCATAGGGTCAGGCCCCATTGTGATTGGCCAGGCCTGTGAGTTTGACTATTCCGGCACTCAGGCCTGCAAGGCTCTTAAGGGCCTGGGGTTCAAAGTTGTCCTGGTCAACTCAAACCCCGCCACCATCATGACTGACCCCCAAATGGCAGACGCCACCTATATTGAACCCCTTACGGTCGAATCCGTTACGCGCATCATAGAAAAAGAAAGACCGGACGCGCTGTTGCCCAACCTGGGTGGCCAATCCGGTTTGAACCTCTCTTCCGAACTGGCCAGGGCCGGAGTATTGGAAGAATATGGCGTACGTATTATCGGGGTTGAGGTTGACGCCATTGAAAGAGGCGAAGACCGCATCGCCTTTAAGAAGACCATGGACCGCCTGGGCATAGAGATGTGCAAGAGCCAGGTGGCCTATTCCCTGGAAGAAGCAGAGGCCATAGCCCGGGATCTGGGATATCCGGTGGTCATCCGCCCGGCCTACACCATGGGCGGGACCGGCGGCGGCATTGTCTACAACACAGACGAGCTGCGCACCATTGTGAGCAGGGGCCTGGCCGCAAGCCTGGTGGGCCAGGTTCTGGTCGAGGAATCAGTGATCGGATGGGAAGAGCTGGAACTGGAAGTGGTCCGGGACGCCATAAACCAGAAAATCACGGTCTGCTTTATTGAGAACGTGGACCCCATGGGCGTGCACACAGGCGATTCCTACTGCACAGCGCCCATGCTCACCATCTCACAGGAGCTCCAGGAAAGGCTCCAGAAATACTCCTATGAAATTGTAGAGGCCATTGAGGTCATAGGCGGCACCAACGTGCAGTTTGCCCATGATCCCAAGACCGGCAGGGTGGTTGTAATTGAGATCAACCCCCGCACCTCCCGCTCCTCCGCCCTGGCCTCCAAGGCGACGGGCTTCCCCATCGCCATGGTCTCCTCTTTGCTGGCCGCAGGATTGACCCTGGACGAAATCCCCTATTGGCGGGACGGAACCCTGGAGAAGTACACCCCTTACGGAGACTATGTCGTAGTGAAATTCGCCCGCTGGGCTTTTGAGAAATTCAAAGGCGTGGAAGACAAGCTCGGCACCCAGATGCGGGCCGTGGGCGAAGTGATGAGTATCGGCAAAAACTACAAAGAGGCTTTGTTAAAAGCCATCCGCTCCCTGGAGACGGGTCGCTACGGTCTGGGGTTTGCCAATGGTTTCCATGAAAAAACCTTGGATGAGCTGATGGGCCTTCTCTGGGCGCCCACCAGCGAGCGCCAGTTCATCATGTATGAGGCCCTGCGCAAGGGTGCCACAGTAGAAGCCCTGAACCAGCGCACCTCGATCAAGCCCTGGTTCATAGAACAGATGAAGGAACTGGTTGAGCTCGAAGAAAACATACTTGCCTATAAGGGCCAACTGCCTCCGGACGAACTTCTAATCCAGGCCAAAAAAGACGGTTTTGCCGATATCTACCTGGCCCAGATACTGGACTTGCCGGAAAAAGATATAAGGGTCAAAAGGCTCGAGCTGGGCCTGGCCGAGGCCTGGGAGCCTGTGCCTGTAAGCGGTGTAAAAGACGCTGCCTATTACTATTCCACCTATAACGCCCCTGATAAAGTGGAAGCGGCCGAGGGTGAAAAAATCATGGTCTTAGGCGGCGGCCCCAACCGCATTGGCCAGGGCATCGAGTTCGACTACTGCTGCGTTCATGCCGCCCTTGCCCTGCGCGAAGCCGGCCTTGGCTCAATTATGGTCAACTGCAACCCCGAAACCGTTTCCACGGACTATGACACCAGCGACAAACTCTATTTTGAGCCGCTGACTGTGGAAGATGTGCTCAGCATCTATGAAAAAGAAAAGCCCAAGGGGGTGATTATCCAGTTCGGCGGACAGACTCCGCTGAATATCGCCACCGAACTGGCCGAAGCCGGGGTCAATATCCTGGGAACCACGCCTGACACCATTGACCTGGCCGAGGACAGGGACCGCTTCCGGGTGGTCATGGAAAAACTCGGCATACCCGAGCCTGAATCAGGCATGGCCATCAATATAGACGAAGCCCTTGGCATTGCAGACAAGATAGGCTATCCATTGATGGTGCGCCCCTCTTATGTACTCGGCGGCAGGGGCATGGAAGTGGTGCACGACGAGGATATGCTTAGGGAATATGTGGCCGCGGCAGTGGGCATCTCCCATAAAAGGCCCATCCTGATCGATAAATTCCTGGAAAACGCCATAGAGGCCGAGGCCGACGCCATCTGCGACGGCAAAGATGCCTTTGTGCCGGCGGTTATGGAGCACATTGAGCTGGCCGGTATTCACTCCGGCGACTCTGCCTGCACCATCCCCTCGGTGAGCATCTCACCCGAAGATCTGGCCACCATAGAGGAATACACCAGAAAAATCGCCATTGCCCTTAGGGTGGTGGGCCTGATGAACATTCAGTATGCCATCAGTGACGGCAAGGTTTACGTACTGGAGGCCAACCCCAGGGCCAGCCGTACGGTGCCTTTGGTCAGCAAGGTCTGCAACATCTCCATGGCCAACCTGGCCACCCAGGTGATCCTGGGCAAGAGCATCAAGGACCTGAACCTTAAGAAACGTCACATTCCCCACTACGGAGTCAAGGAAGCGGTCTTCCCCTTTAACATGTTCCCGGAAGTGGACCCGGTGTTGGGACCTGAAATGCGCTCCACCGGCGAGGTTCTGGGTCTGGCCGACACCTATGGCCTGGCCTTCCACAAGGCCCAGGAATCTGCCTCCCAGATCCTTCCCAGCAAGGGTTGCGTACTGCTCACCGTGGTGGACCCTGACAAGGAAGAAGCCCTTGAAGTCGCACGTAAATTCAAGGCGCTGGGCTTTGAGATCATGGCCACCCAGGGCACCTGTGACTTCCTGGGCAAAAACGGGGTGGAGAGCAAATCCATTCTGAAGCTCTATGAGGGAAGGCCCAATATCACAGACGCCATCAAATCCGGTCAGATTCAGCTTGTGGTCAATACCCCGGCCGGAAAAATGGGCAAAACCGACGATTCCTACATCAGGAAGGCTGCGGTTCGCTATAAGATCCCCTATATCACCACAGTGGCTGCGGCCAGGGCGGCTGCCAGGGGAATTGCAGCCCGCTTAAGGGGAGCAGGTCAGGTGAGAAGCCTGCAGGAGTATCACCAGGCCATAACAGATTAGCATCCCTTCGGGGGCCTTGCTTCGCCAGGGCCCCCGGCTTGGGCCGGCTGCCGACTCCTTGTCCTCTAATAATGGAAAAGTATTGTCTTGCTGGGCAAGACTTGTCCAGTTTCAGGGCGCAGCCCAAAGACATCAAAAAAAATCTGATTTCGTCCGTCGTTGATAACTATCTAAAATAATTATTTTTATAGCCATAACTCTTTATCTGAAATCCAGGCTCATTCTAAATACATATTGGCCCGCTTTTTGCGTACCTTCTGATTCACGACAAAACTATTATTGGATCTTGTTTTTCCATTATGGCAATCGGCTTAATAACTGCTAAGATTCCAAATATAGTATATACAAGGACTTATCCTTGGCAACGGCGAGCAAAAGAACCGGAACCAAAGAGCTCCAGGGAGATAAAATTAATGATCAAGCGCTCATTGTGCTTCCCAATATTTTTACTGGGGGCCTTGTTTCTCCTTAGCACGGGAACTCAGGCCTGGGCACTGAACATAGACCTTATGACAGCAGGCCAGTTCAACACCTTTATTTTTGAAAATTTACAAATATCTTCAGACACCCAGGGACGACTGGCTGTGGGTGGCAACGCCAAAATGATAGGCGGTTATTCCGTGGGAGACCGGCTCAAACCTGGTTTTTCCGGCGATTCCTTGGTGGTTGGCGGCAATCTTAATTTTAACAACGGCCGAGTCTATTGGGGCAACATCAGTGTCGGCGGTAAGGCCAAGGTGGATCAGTCTGTGGTTTATGGTCTGGCTCCCGGAGCCACCCTCACAGACAAACAGGGCAAGGATAACCTGTCTGTGAATTTCGCAACTGAGCAAAAAAGGCTTTCCAGTCTTTCCGGTGAGCTGGCCGGGCTGGACGCCACAGGTTCCAGTTCCACGCTCTGGGGCGGAATGAATATGCTCGGTGACGGCAAAAGTGATTTACAGGTGATAGATGTGGACGGCAGCCTTTTAAGCCAGGCCACCTATTGGAATGCCCTGAGCAGCATCCCGGATGACGCCACCATCCTGCTCAATATCAGCGGTAAAAATGTTTCCCTGCAGGGCAATCAATCCGTGTTTTCCCAACTTTCCTCAAGGGTTTTATTTAACTTCTTTGAGGCTGAAACCTTAAGGATCTCAGGGATCAGCGTGGAAGGCAGTATCCTGGCTCCTTTTGCGGATATTGTTTTTGCAGAAGGTGTGATTCAGGGAAACCTTATTGCCAAATCCATGAAGGGGTCTTTGCAGCAGAATCTTAATCCCTTTGCCGGATATAACGGTGGCGGAGCCGCTGCCACTCCCGAGCCGGGGACCTTGCTGCTTTTGGGTTCCGGCCTGGCCGGTCTGGTCTACAGATCGCGCAGAAAAAAGAAAACAGCCTGAAACCGGGGCAAGGACACACCTTTGAAAAATCTGCGATTTTTCGGGGACCCCGAATGACGGCCCGCCGAATTGCGAGGCTTTCTTAAGATGAATAATTCGAGCCGCTTGACAAAACCCAAGTTTTTGTCAAGCGGCCTCAGGCAAAGTCCAGGAGGACATTGTCAGCAAGTTAACAGACAGGAGGCCAGCCGCCTCCTGCCCGTTTGTTCAATTATGTTGACTTTCCAGGCGGGCTTTTTTCCAAGCGGTTTAACAGCTCGTCCAAATCAATACCAAACCTGCCCGCAAAACCCTCCAGTGTTTCAAAAAGCGCCTCGCAGAGCACGCATACACCGGCTTTTTGGTCATAAGACCTGAAAACCTCTTCGGTACTCGGAAAACGGTGCACCACATCCAATACGGTCATGCCTTGGTTTATAGAATTTTCTTTACTCATTGCCGGAATACTCCTCAAGGGCCAGCTCCAATGCCTGGGGAATTTTACCCACCATCTCCATAATCTGGGAAGCAGGATTCACATCCGCCATTTCCCCGGCCAGGCGATTGGTTCTGGCCGCCACCAGGCAAGCTCTCAGTGGCTCAACCCCCAGGGCAAGCAAGGCCGAAACCACACCGGTGACAGTATCTCCGGTGCCACCCATGGCCTCCATGGAAGGAACACTGGGAGAGTCAACCGTGCCCATAATCCGGCCCTGATGCACAATCTGGTCCGGATTGCCTTTAACTAAAAGGTAAGGCGGAGCATTGGAAGCGGCATAGGCCTTTTTTATAAGTTCATCGGCCTGAATACCCTCATGCAATATAAATCCACGGGTATAAAAGGGATGAGGCGCCTTTTCATCAGCCAAAAAGGCCAGCTCACCCATATCAGGGGTAAAAAGATCAAATATTCCCGCAAGTCCTGCCATTTTTGCGGCATACATGAATCCTGCGTCGGCTATGAGAAGGGGCCTATCAGCCTTTGCCTCAAAGCGGAGCATCAGTTTAGCGCACCAATCGGCATCGGGTTGCAGGTAATGAAAAACCAGGGCTTTTTTATTGCCGCAATCTGAGATCCCCGCTGCCAGGTGGGCGTAAAGCTCCCGGCTGCCCTGGCCCAGGCCTGTATCACCAACCAAATGGGCAAAAACCTGATGCCCGCCCCAAACTTGCACGGTTTGGCAGGCGGCGGCCAAAAGGGCTGCCGTACCCCGGTTTACGGAAACGCTGCGACCGGCCACCCTGATGTGGTCGCCTTCCAGACGGGCTTCTCCCTCAAAAACGGGCATATCCGGATCAGGTATGGTGCCTATGACTGAAAGCATTTTCTAAGCATCTCCTCATAAGCCAACTGAAGCGCATAACCGCAAAGGGTGTGTCCCAATTCCCGGGGCTGGGGAGCGGATTCAAGATCCCTGCCCACCATCAGTGCTGCCAGATATGGAACATCCGGACATCCGCCGCCTGAAATATTGACTATCTTTCGAGACTCTTTCTCTACAGTCAACTTCATATTGGCGGCCCTGATCATGAGCCATGCCCCCAGATCCTTCACCAGAAAAAGATCCACAGGTTTAAGCAGGGGATCGGTTACCGGTACAGCCTCAAGGGGCGGTATGCCTAGGTTTTCCAGGGAACGAATGATATTGAGCTGTTCAATCAAGGGAAAACGGATCACCAGGTCACAACCGGTGCGCAGTTCGGGAGGCGGCCCCATGACCTTGACTTCCCAGCCGGCGGCCCTTAAGCCCGCCTCGGCCCGGATGACCTCACTGGTATTTTCAAATACCAGTATCCCCCACCCCTGCCCCAAGGCAGCCTCCCCTTCAGAAGGCTGCCTGCGTTTCAAGAACTTAAGCAAGCCCAAGATCAGTCCTTTGCAATGGTCAGGCAGAAAGCATCATTCTCTTCCCTGACCTCTTTCACCTCCCAGCCTTTGCTTTTAGCGGCCCGGGATACATTTTCGCTTGAGGTTTCAGTATCCACCTGCACCTCAAAAACACCTTTTTTCATTTGCTTCATCTTGTCCATTGCCAATATCACGGGCTGGGGGCAGGAAAGCCCTCTGGCATCGATTATATCGCTCATTTTTGTTTCCTTTTCCTTTCAAGCTAAAAACCTCAGTCTGACAAACCCAGGCCGGGAAGGCTTAACGGGGTAAATCAGCAGCTCCTAACCGTGGGCAGTCGGACTCAGGCCTTTTTCCGCATGGTGAAACCAATAAACAGGCAGAACAAAAGCCCCACTATCACAGCGGCTATGCCGTGAGGGCCCACACCCTTGGGCGAACTGGCCAAGCCGAAGTTATGGGCAAAACCGGCTCCAACCACCATGCCCAACACAAAGACCGCTGCGTCGCCGTCTCCTTCACCAGCCAGGAACAACTGCCTGCCCGGGCAACCACCGGCCAGGGCAAAAGCCAATCCGGCCAGGACCATGCCCATGAAATTCCACAGGCCCATGGTGTGAGCCACCGGCTGACCGCTGAATCCGGCATTGAACTGTCCCAAAATCAAATTGGCGATAAAGGCGAAAACCAAAAGAGAGGCCACACCATAGAAAAGATGGGCCTGGCGGAAAAGAATCAAGTCGCGCAGAGCGCCCATGGTGCAAAAACGGCTGCGCTGGGCCAGCACTCCCACACCAAGACCCACCAACAATGAAATAATCAAAGGTGCGTGCATGGCTCCGGGGCCTTTTAAGCTGTAGAAAAGCACCCCGCTTTTGGGCTGGCCGGTAATCTGGGGATAGATGAGCATCAAAACAAGTGCGCATACCATAAGGATCGGCATCAGAAGGCCCACCGAGGCGTAAGTCTTTTGGGAACGGCCAAGGTTATATCCGTTTTTAAGGAACATAACCCCGATCCAAACCCCCACGGCCAACCCGGCCAGGCCGAACAGGGAGTTTAAATCTCCGCCCGCCAGGCGCAGGATCGCCCTCCAGGGGCACCCTAAAAATACCAAAGCGCCTATCATGGCGAAGGCTCCCAGTACAAAACGCACAATAGGGGCCGAACCGACTCTGGGCTTGAACTCCTTAAACGCAAAGGCGGCGATCAAGGAACCCAATACAAAGCCGATTATCTCGGGCCGCATGTACTGCACCACCCCGGCCCTGTGTAATCCCACACTACCGGCTATATCCCGCTCAAAGCAGGCAACGCAGATGCCCATGTTGCCCGGGTTGCCCCAGTACTGCAAAAGAGCGGCGAAAACACCAATAAAAGCCCCCACCCCCACTATGCCGCCGGTGGTTGAAAATAAATTCTTACCAGACATTGGATCTAAAACTCCCTTCTGGGTTAACAATAAACATGCCGCACAAACGGCGCGGAACGCGATGCAACCATCTGCCCAAAAAGGAGTCGATAACCGAGAATTATTTAAATTGTTTTAAAATTCAAAAAAGAATGGCTTTGGCCATAACTCGACTACCGAACCCGGGCAGATCCCGCGCCCTCTTGTCAAGTAAAGCCAAAGAAATGGAACATCCTCTTTTACCCCGTAGTATGAGGAATAATCATAAGGCAAGATAACAGTTTCCCAATTGCCGGTCAACCGCCTTTAAAAACAATGTACCGCATCATACGGCACTAATAAATGCACTTCCCTGCCCGGCTTTAATCCCAGCCGTAACGGCTCGGATTTAGAAAGGATGGTGGTCATCATCTCTGATCCGGCCGAGACCCTTGCCTCCCAATAGGGCCCCAAATCCACCAAATCAGCCAACCGACCGGTTATGACATTTTCCCGGCAGGAGTCTGGTTTATCCAGGCTTAAAAAAATGTTCTCCGGCCTTATGGCCACATGGCCGCACAGGCCTTTTGGAGCAGGATTCAAATTCAGTCTCCATCCGTTCACCAGGGCGCAGCCTTCGGAAAACTCTGCCTCAAAGACATTTTTCATGCCCACAAACCTGGCCACAAAAGGCGAGCTGGGATTATTGAACACCTCGTCAACACTACCCTTTTGCTCCAGTTTACCCCGGCTCATCACCGCAGCCCGGTCGGCCAGAAAAAGCACGTCACTAAAATCATGGGTGACCATCAGGCAGGTCACCTTGGTCTTTTGGTGCAGCCTCTTTAAAAGCTCCCTTATCTCCTGCCTGAAATTGGGGTCCAGGGCTGAAATGGGTTCATCCAGAAGTAAAAGGCTTGGCTCCACCAAGAGCGCCCGGGCCAGGGCAACCCTCTGCCTTTCCCCGCCGCTCAAACTGACAACGTCCCTGCCCAGAAGATGGCCGATACCCAGATTCTCAACCAGCCAGTCAAAACGGTCTGTCCCCCCCTGGCCGCCCTTTGGCTGATAGCGCAGCCCAAAGGTGATATTTTCCCTTACATCCAGATTGGGAAAAAGCGCGCAGTCCTGATAAACGATCCCCACTCCTCTTTTTTCGGGACCCAACCCGGCAACATCCCTGCCGTTTATGATTATCTTGCCTTTTGAGATGGAACAAAGCCCGGCCACAGCCTCAAGAACCAGAGTCTTGCCGGCTCCGGTGGGGCCCAAAAGGGCCGAGAACCCACCAGGCTCCACCCTTAGATTGAAATTTTCAAGGGAAAAACCGGGCAGTTTTATAGTCAGGTTTTCTATCTTAATCATGTGCGGGCTTTTCTGTTTCCCGAAAGCAAACGCAGCCCCAGGAACAAAACCAGGGAGACAAATATAAGCCACACCGCCACCGGCTGGGAATACTTGAGCCCATAGGCGGTGAATCTTTCATAGATCATCACAGGCGCGGTCATGGGGTGATAGGCCACAATCACAACCGCTCCGAACTCGCTTATGGCTCTGGCCAGGCACATGATCATTCCCGCCAGCACTCCGCGCCAGGCCAGGGGCAGGGTCACCCTGAAAAAGGCTCCGGCCGGACCTGCGCCCAGGCTTCTGGCCACCTTTTCCAGCCGGGGAGGCACGGCCTGAAATGAATTGCGCACGGAATTTATATGAAAGGGGAGCCCCACAAAGGTGAGAACCACAACCAGACCGGCCTCCGTGCCCATGAGCCGAACCCCCAAATCAGCCAGGAAACGGCCTATGGGGTGGTTGGCTCCGGCCAGACTCAAAACAGCGATGCCAATCACGGGATGGGGTATCATGATCGGCAGGTCCACCGCGCTCTCCAGAAGTTTTTTGCCCCAAAATTCCTTACGGGCCAGAAGATATGCCAGTGGAGTGCCAAAGAAAAGCGAGATCAAGGCGGCAAGGCCCGAGGTTTTTATACTCATCCAGATGGCGTTTTGCACATCCCGGTCGCTGATGGATTCAGCCAGGTCGCCCAAGGACGGCTCAGTGATCATCTGAACCAGGGGAAGGCCGATAAAGGCCAGAATGGTGAGGGCGCAGAACCAAACCGCCACCGAAAAGATATCCGGCCTTTTTTTTCTGATATGTGAAGGGTTGCGCGGGCCGGTATCGGCCCGCGCGGCCTGATTTGGCATTAATTCTTAACCTCAACCAGTTTGTCCAGGCACTTGGGCAATGCGGCCTTCATCTCGGCAGTCGGCACCCGCACCGGGTCCAGAGGAGGCTGCCCCATGCTCTTCAAAATCTTGAGCCCACCCTGGGGGTCCAGCAGATAGGCCAAAAAGGCCTTGGCCGCCTCGGGGTTGGGGCTGTTTTTGATAAGGGTGATGCCATAGGTGCATGACTTGCCTGTCCTGGTCATGAAGGTGCCGGGTTTTTTACCGGTTACCTTGACCTTGGCGTTTTTATAGAAAGAATCCTTTTTATAGTCACCAAGGTTGATATCCGCAGGCAGGGTCAGGTATTTCAGTTTGTGCTGCACTGCCACGGAAAGGTATTCCCAGGCGTAATCCATGTTGCCGGTCTTTAAAAGGCTTACCAGCTCAACCGACTTGGGCCTTATGTTGGCCTTGGGCCTATTGGCGATGAGTTTATCGTAAAGGCCCTCTTTTTTGTAGTACTTCTCCGCCAACTGCAGAACCATGAGGCTGCGATAGCCGCAAGGATCCAGGTTGGGGTCGCTGTGCCCCCAGACCACGCCTTTTTTAGTAAGGATCTCATACCAGTTGTCTTTATTGATCTCTTTGGCGAATTTGCTTTTATCTGTGTAGCAAAGCACCAGCTGGTTGGTGGCGAAACGGATATTGAAATCCGTGAATTTCGGCATAAGGCTTTTCTTTATCACCATATAATCGGCAGAAGCCATGATATCCGCAGGTTTCCCCAATTCGGAGATCATACGGGCCATTTTGGTGCTGCCGCCCGCCTCGCGCAGGATATCCACCTTGGGATGCTTGGCCTCAAAGGCCTTTTCCATAGCCGCAAAAGGTACGGTCAAAGAACCGGCGTGAAAAATAATCACATTGCCGGAGATTTCAGCCCCGGCCTGGGCAGGGGCCATTCCCAGAGTCAATCCGCAGATAAGAAGGAATACCCCTAAAAACCCGAGCTTCCGTTTCATTTTGCTCTCTCCTTACGGGCTAAGCCTTTAAAGCTCAAGCCGATAATAGATATAACCCCAAAAACCTTAGGAATTTTACGACTATGTCTTACTTGACATAGTAACCTGACAAGGTCAAGCTAAAAAAAACACACAAGTCAGAGCCAAAAAATAGTTGAGAAATGCTGCTATTTTAAAAGAAAACGACTGCTTCTTAAGAGAGGAGGGCAACCCCATTTTCAGCCCTCGGAACAGCCACCTGATTTCTTATTTTTCATCGCAAAAAATAAAATAACGGCCTTTTTGAAGTGAAACGGCTTGACCGATTGTTTTTTGGGATTACTTTGTTCTAAAATGTACAAACTGTTTATCGGCAAGCTCCGGACCGGAATAAAGGTCTTGAGCGAAAAGTTAACCTGATTTGCACATATTTTAAATCTGAGATAAACCTGTGGGCAATCAAATTTACCATACACCCAGGTTTTTAAGTGATTAAACCCCATAACAAGCCCTACATCCCTGATTTTTAGCTACAAATCAGAAGACTTGGGCAAACGGGGTTTACCCTGGAGGAAACCAATGAACCAACCGGCGGACGAATTGCCCACGGGCATAGTCCAAAGCGTGGCCCTTTCACCCACACGGGGGCGTAAAGACAAAAAAGACTGGATCAGCCTGATTCAGGACATGGGGGTTGAAGGCGACGCCCACTTTAACAAGGGCCCGCGTCAGGTGAGCATACTGCTTTGGGAGAAGGCCGAAGAAGCCGGATTTTCCCCTGAACCAGGTGACTTTGCAGAGAACATAATCGTACGCAGCCTGGATCATAAGCTTCTATCCCCTGGAGTGCGTCTCAGGGTCGGACCTTGCCTTTTAGAGGTGGTGGGCATAGGAAAACCTGAATGGAAGCCAGGTGATTATAATTTTAAAGGAAGGGCCTTGCTCGCAGAAGGAGGCATATATCTCAGGGTCATGCGCGGCGGGGTGGTGGTCCCCGGCGACGGAGTGGAGATAGTGGGCCGTAAAATCACCAAAGAGGACATTCTCTCCCCCGAAGAAATGCCGTGAAACTTAGCGCGAGATTCGGGCATGTCACCAACATGTCGTTATGTCCTTAAAATTGTTCTTCAGTTTTTTACCGTGGACAGCCTAAAAACAATGGCGCATTTACACAGGCTTTTCTGATCAAACTAAAAATCAAGACCCGGTCTTTTCTCAAAAAAACCGGGTCTTTTAATTACAGACAAATAACGCCCCCAACTTGTCTGCTCCCAACCTGAAAAGGGGTGGGCTTTTATTTATGCGTCTGCCTTAAGCCCCACCTTTTCCACCATTCCCATAAACTGGCGCATTCCCCCGGCCTCTTTTACCACCTGCATTACGCCTGCCGTATCCGCAACCCGTACACCGGAGAGCATCGTCACCGGCGTCTTGGCAAAAACCTTGGGCATAAGAGGGGTGGTTGCTCCTAAAAGAACCACCTGCCTGCAGGTCGCCGCGGCCTCAAGCAGGGGCTCAATGGTGCGGTTTAACAGGGTGGTGGAGCTGATAAGGGCCAGATCACACTGGGGTAAAATCCGGGGGGCATCTTCTTCGGGCAAAAGACCCACCACTGGTTTTTGCAGCCGTTCAAAAACCAGCACCTCTGCCCCGGCCTTTTTAAGGCCGGGTATAACCGGCGCGAAATTACCGACCATACCTACCTTATCACCCGGTTTAACTCCCAGATGTTCAAGCACATCGCCTTGCAGGACTTTATCATGATCAAAAGGAGTAAGCGCATTGGCAGTGGCCATGCCAACCGCCAACTCCACAGCGTCGTCACTCTCCAGATAAGAAAGCAGTTCCAAAGCGTTGGCCCCGGCCAAGGGGCGGGTGCCGTGAAATACATTGCACCCGCCGGTAGCCAGGTCCCTGAAGGTGTAGGCCACACCGGCGCCCTGGTTATCCAAAGCCACGGCAGTATATCCCAGTCCTATGGCGACTTCCGTAACCATAACCCCTTTGGCCAGGGGCATAAGGGCGTTTTTCAAATCGGTTTGGATACTCACGACCCCCCCTTTTTTTCAGTCGGTCAGAATAAAGGCCAGGCCGGAAAGTTTTTCCAGGACGGCATTGGCGTCTTCGGCCCCGGGCTCAAGGGGCAAATGGGACAGAATACCCAATCCCTCATACTCTTCATGGAAGTCCTCGGGCGAAAGTTCACTTACAGCAACGGTGTTGATCAGGGCGTTTACATCCAACAAATCCTTGCAAAGCTTCCCGGTTGTGGTGTCTGCCAGTTCGTGATCAACCACCACCATCTGAAAGATCTTTTCCTTGGCCAAGTTCAAGGCCGCTTCTCCGGTTTGAGCCCAGGCGATCTCATGCCGCCCCTCCTGGCTCAAGGTATCGGCAAACTCCGCCAAAGCCTGCTTCCGGTTGCTGACTATCATAATTTTGTAAGAGGCTCCATTTTGGGGCATTTTTTACTCCTGAAGCAAATATTGTGTTTCAACTCAAGCCGGGCAAATTGCATGGCCCGTAAAACAGGCTCAAGTAACTCATTGTCCGTTTAAGCAAAAGGCAACAGTTTTCACTTTACCTGCCTTTTGCACCGTTTTACAGGCTTTCAAATAATGTGCCACTTTGTCCGGCCTGACAACTCCTTGCAAACAAAGCACAATATGAAAAAAGGCCTAAAGCGGACAGGCAGAACTCATTTCATTAAGAAACGTAAAATTTCATATTGAAACATACGTTAGACCCTACCACCAATAATAGGGTCCCCAATACCAGTAAGCTCCGGGACCGGCCGGGCGGGGGCCGTAGAAAGCATCTCCGGTATGGTAAACCCTTATCACCTGAGGTCTTTTTTTCCAAAGTTTTAGTTCCGCGCCCTTTACCAGAACGTATTTATAGGTAATTTCCCCCAGGGGAAGATCCTTCACCCCGGCCACAGCCCCCTTGGCTGTCAACTCCCGGCCTTCCTGGTATATGGCCGGATCAATGAAATCCTTAACAGAAACAATGAAGCGGCCTTCAGAAGAATCCGAGTCAAGGGGGCGGTTGTCATACCCCAAAGGTTGCTCCAGCACCTCCAGCAAAGTGCCTTTCTCCTTGTTCACAACCTTGAGGATCTTGCCGCCCCAAAGCACATCCATACCTTTATAGGCCTCGGGGTTTTGCTTTACCAAACCCAGTTTGACCGAAGGCGCTTGTTCCGGACCGAAACCGTTATCCACCGCAACGCATCCGGCTGCAAAAGCAAAGAGCAATAAAACCAAGAAGATAAAAAACCTGTTCATATAAAATCTCCCTTTGATAAAAGGCTCGGGAGCCCATCCCTTGGAAAGGGCTTCTTCGGCATGCGGGCCGCTAGGTGTAGTTGCTAAATA